>DATAWI010000009.1:0-272838 GCA_036267295.1 Acidobacteriaceae bacterium
CAAAACCAACACCCGCTACGACGGGGCAAAGCTCTTCCAGGCCATCAAAATCGCTTGAGAAAGAGAAATACATACCTCCCCTTTTCTTAGGAAAGCTTTTGCTCTTGCTCTTGACCTTCAACAGAGAATCTTCGACTTGCGTTTTAACTTGTGCTGCGCAAAGTGCGCGCAGCGAATTCGGATGCTTCGCTCTGGATGACACTTCTTTTCTCTTGTTGGCGTTGTGGCGGTGGGGCGGTAGCGGGGAATTGATCGTGTTCCGGAGGAAATGCAGGTCCTTCGACTTGCGTCTGGAATTGATGTTGCGCGAAGTGCGCGCAACTTATTCGGATGCTTCGCTCTGGATGACAGTTCTTTCGCTGGATTCGGATTGTGGTGGGGTGAAGCTTACTTCTTTGGGTAGCCTTGCCATAGGTATTCGAGCGCCTCGGGCAACGTTTGTTGTTTGGTGGCGTGGTCTACGTGGCCGGCGTTTTCGGAGAACAGGAATTGATAGTGGTAGTGCTTCTGCGCTAAGACGGCGGCCATCTTTTCGTTGGCCAGGACCCAGTCGTGCATGTTGTCGCGCATGGCGTTGGGGTTGTAGAGGTCGCGGTCGCCTACCTCCATCCAGATGCGGATGGGCTTGCGGCGGGCGTGGGCGATGAGGCCGTCGACGAATCCCCAGGCGCCGTGGGGTGTGGCGGGGTTCCAGGGCCACTGCTGGTTGATCCACGTGCCGCTGTAGGCGAGGACGCGGTGGTAAAGCTCGGGATGATACCAGGCCATGATGAGCGAGACGGCTCCGCCGGAGCTGCCGCCGGTGGCGGCGCGTCCGTTGGGATCGTGGGTGAGCTGGACGTGGCAGCGGAGTTCGACCTGGGGGAGGACGACGTGCTCGATCCACTCGGCGTAGCGGGGGGACATGGTGTCGTACTCGAGGCCGCGCTCGGAACCCTGGGCGTCGCCGCCTCCGTTAGCGATGGAGATGGCGATCTGGACGGGGACGCGGTGGGCGGCGATGAGGTTGTTGAGGGCGGTGAAGAGGGCGCGGTCGGGTCCGTCGGCGCCGACGATGAAGGGCGCGGCGGTGCCGGGGACGTATTGCGCGGGGACGTAGACGGCGACGGTGCGGGTCCACGGATGCGGGTGCGAGGTGGTGACGATGGGGCGCTCGGGGTGGGCGGGGTCGGCGACGACGTTGGTGCCAGGGTCGCGGGCGATGCCGGGGTAGTACGAATCGGCGTCGGAGGTGAGGGTGAATTCGGTGACGACGCCCTGGGGGACGCTGGGGTTGGGGGTCATTTCAGGAGCGGCGGGGTGGGTGGGGCCGAGGATGAAGTTGCCGTCCTGCGTGGGGGTGGGGATGGTGCCGTCGGGGAAGGTTGTGGCGCGGACGTAGCCGGGGGTGTGCGGGTCGCGGGTGGGGTAGGGTTGCTGGGCGGCTAGCGGGAGGGCGAGTGTCAGGACGGCGAGGAGCTTGAGGCGCATGGTGGGGATGATTTTAGCGGAGGGGAGCGTCGCGCTGGCGCGCGAGGCCCACCCTGCCAACGGCAGGCAGGATGGGCATCCGGCTCAGGATGGCTTGAGGAGGGCGTCGATGGCGTCGTAGCCGGTGGGGAGTTTGATGCCGTGGGCCGTCGCGCCGGCGGCGAGGAGGGCGGCGACGGAGTCGGGCTGGCGGCGGCGCATCCAGTAAGCATCGACGCAGGCTTTGACGGCGAGCTGGAGAGGGGTGCGGCCGCGGGCGTCGGCGGCGTTGACGTTGGCGCCGCGGGCGATGAGCTCGCGGACGACGTCGTGCCAGGCGCGCCAGGCGGCGTTCTGCAGGGCGGTGGAGTTGCGGACCATGTCGAAGTAGGGGTCGCCCTCGGGCCAGAGGGCGTCGACGGGGATGCCGAGGTCGAGGAGGGTGCGGACGCCGGCGAGGTTGTTGGCGCCGGAGAAGCGGGCGAGGAGCGCGCCTCCTATTTGTAACAACTGCGGTTGCAGAGTGGAGTCGGCGGCGAGCAGGGCCTGGGCGCGGGCGAGGTCGCCGAGGGCGCAGGCGGCGACGAGGGTGTCGAGGGCGCTTGTGGACCCATTCAAGCCAACACCGGGCCTGGGTGGGGCACCCGGTTCGTAGCTGGGGGTGAAGCCGCGGCGTTCAAGTTCAGCGAGGATGTCGGCGCGTCCGTGATACGCGGCCATCTGGAAGGCGTTGCGATGGTTGTCTTCGTTGGCGAGGTACGGGTCGGCGCCGTGATCGAGGAACATCTGGATCATGACGAGGCCGTTGTCGCGGCGGATGGAATGCTGAAAAGGCGTGTGGCTCCACTGGGTGCGGTAATTGGGGTTGGCGCCGCCGTCGAGGGCGAGGAGCAGGCCTTTCTCATCGTGCCAGTCGGCTTTGCGGGCGGCGAGCCAGGCGAGGGAGCGCTGGTTGCAGCGGCCGGAGGAGAGAAGGATTTTGACGCAGGCATTGTCGTAGGTTTCGGGAGCGTGGTAGCAGGTCTCTTCGTCGTTGGGATCGGCGCCGCGATCGAGAAGAAGCTGGGTGAGGCCGGGATGTTTGGCGAGACCGGCGGCGGCGTAGAGGACGGACTCGATGAACTCGCGGGGCGGGTCGTCGTCGGTGGTTTCCATCCAGCCGGTGTTGGGGTTGGCGCCGGCATCGAGGAGCAGGCGGGCGGTGGCGGTGAAGGCGTCGGAACGGCTGGGGTCGAGGCGAAGATAGCGGGAGAAGGCGAGCCAGCTGAGGGCGTCCCAGTTGTGCGGGCCGCCGGGAGTGGTGGCGAGCGCGGGGTCGCTGGCGAGGAAGGCGCGAACGGCGGCTTCGTCGGCGAGGACGGCGGCGGTGTAGATGCTGGCGGTTGCGACGTGGGGATAGCGGGCGCGGATGAGCTCGGCTTGTTGGAGAGAGCCGGAGCCGTGCCATCCATGGCGCTCGACGGAGGCGAACTCGAGGAACAGAGACTCGGGATCGCGGAGGGCGGCGGGATTGGAGGCGTCTTCAAGGGCGCGCAGGGTTGCGAGAGTTTCAAGGTGGGCGGCGAATTTGGGCCAGGACGGGAAGGCGTGGGCGCGAGCGAGAACGAGTTGTGCGTCCGACAGGGTGATGGTGACGAGCTGATCGTCGGTGGCTTTGCGGAAGCGGGGATGCCAGCGACGGATACTGTCCAGCGCGGCGAGGTTGCGGGCGGCGACGGCGCGGACGAGTTCTTTGGCTTGTTTTTTGTATTGCTGGAGGGACGGATGGGCGGGCAGTTCGGGCATACGAAGCTCCTTTCGTTATCCGCCGAAGCGGACCCGCGTACGCGGGAGGCGCCTGGAATGTCCGCATGCGATCAGGCTGAAAGAAGATTCGCTGAATTGTGGAACAGCTAAGGTGGGCACGGCCCTTTCCGCGGACTGGATGCGCCCTTCGCGCTGGGTTCACAGTAAGGCGGGCGGGCGGGGAAAGTCAATCAGGGGATAAGCAGGTAGCGGGTAGCCGTTGTGGGACGCATCCCTGCCTCCGTTCGAGGGCTCCATGACCATCGGCGCGTGCTTCCGGAGAGCACGTCGCCCTGAACACAACGACGATTGCGCAATGGGTTTGCGCAGGGGGTTTGCGCAGGGGAGCCGCACATTTTGCTTTTTATTTTCGTCCCTTGCTGTCATATTTTGGGGAAGACCGCATCCATGCATATCGCACGCCAGACGCCGCAGGAACTTGTGGTGGTGGACAGCAGCCGCTGGGTTTCAGCGCTGTGCGCAGCCGGCGCGTTGATGGCCCTGCGCGCGGCCAGCAGTCACCACAAGACGGCCGAGTGGATTGCGTTTGCCCTGCTGGTGATGTTCGCGCTGATTTTTTTTCTGCGCAAGACGTTCATCTTCGACAATACGCGGCGCACGGTCCGATGGACGGGGCGGACGATTTTGAAGGCGGAATCGGGCGAGATAGCGTTCGACGAGATCAACAACATCGGCACGCAGGAGACGACCGCCACGGACAGGAACTTCTCGGTCCCGGTGTATCGGCTCGCGATTGAGACGTCACGAGCGACGGTTCCGATGAGCTACAACTACAGCGGACGCGGCGACCGCTATTCCGCGCTGCGGAGACAGATTCTGGAATTTGTCCGGCCGGGATCGCAGAGCGCGACGCCGCGTCTGGAAGGGGCGGCTGCCGAAGCCGAAGAGGCCCGCCTGCGGGCGCTGCTGCGGGAAGGGCACAGGACGGAGGCCATCGCGCTGGCGCGTTCCACCGAGAGCCTAGGAGCCGCGGAAGCGGCGGAGCGCGTGGAAGCCATTGAGGCCGGGATCCGGCAAGAGGAGTAGATCCGCAGCATCGCCGTGCGGCGGGGTCCTTGTCCGGGCCGCTTTAAGATGGCGGAAGGATGGAGCCGATTACGCGGAATGCGCCTGAACTCGCGGCGGTGATGGAGGAGCTGCGCCGGCTGGAGCCGATCTTTCACACAGCGGAATTTGGGACGACGGGCGATGACTTCGAGCGGCGGATGGACGCGGAGTATTTCGAGGTGGGCGCGTCGGGGCGGCGGTACAGCCGGGAATTCATTCTGCGAACACTGGCGGAGCGTGCGCCGGTGGATGCGGCCACGGCGGGATGGCGGTGCGGCGAGTTTGCGCTGCGGGCGGTGGGAGCGGAAACGTATCTGCTGACTTACACGCTGCGGCAGGGGGAACGGGTGACGCGGCGGTCGACGCTGTGGCGAAGGGGCGATGCGGGGTGGCAGATTCTGTATCACCAGGGAACGGTGGTGGCGGCGGAGGAGGGGGCGCCGGGGGCGGAGGTATCGCAGGCGCGGTGAGGGACGGCGAATTTGAGAGAATATGGATGCGTCCGATTTCGCAGACGCGAGGAACTGCAGCGATGCATGCCGAAATCACGAAGAGCCAATCAGAACTCATGGATTTATGCCGGCGATATCACGTGCGCCGGCTGGAGCTTTTCGGTTCGGCTGCGGGGGACGGTTTCGATGCGGCCAGCAGCGATCTGGATTTTCTGGTGGAATTCGAGCCGCTGGGGGCAGTCGAGTATGCGGCAGCTTTTTTCGACCTGAAAGAGGCACTGGAAGCGCTTTTTGGAAGATCGGTGGATGTTGTGGTGGGATCCGCGATTCGGAATCCGTATTTCCGCCAGAGCGTTGAGCGCAGCAAGGCGCTGCTGTATGCGGCTTGAGACGCGCAAGTACCTGTTCGATATCCAGGAGGCGGCCGGTTTAGCGGCAGGTTTTGTTGCCGGCAAAAATTTCGCCGATTACCAGGCGGATCCGATGCTTCGCTTTGCAGTGGAGAGAGCATTCCTGATCATCGGTGAAGCTCTCACACGCCTGGGCCAACTCGATGAAGCATGCGCATCGCGGATCAGCGAGTACCGCAGTATCGTCGCCTTCAGGAACATACTGGTCCACGCTTACGCACAAATCGACGATCGCATCGTGTGGGGCGTGCTCGAAGCAAAGTTACCGTTGCTGCAGCGCGAAGTTGCCGGTCTGATGGACGAAGGGCATTTGCCCTGAATTGTTCGCGGGCGCGTTTGGGTTCGCCGCGTGGCAGGGAATCGGCGAATTGGATGGCTTGCCCGGCTTGCCCGCGGCGGCGCGGGTTGGTTTGGTATGCTCGCGGGATGCGATTTGTCCTGTCGATTTTTCTTGCTGCCACGGTCGCCATTCCATCGCTCTCCGCGCAACAAGGTGCGGGTTCTGTTGAGCCGCCGGCGGGGGCGCGGGTGGTGTTGCAGGCGAAGGGCGAGGGTGTGCAGGTTTACGGCTGCGCGAGTGGAGCGAATGGATTTGCGTGGGCGCTGCAGGGTCCGGATGCGCGCTTGCTGGATGCTGTGGGAAAGCAGATTGGCACGCATTTCGCGGGTCCGACGTGGAAGCTGAACGACGGCGGCCAGGTGCAGGGAGCGCTGATCGCGAGTGAGGCTTCGCCGGATGCGGGTTCGGTGGCGTGGTTGTTGCTGCGGGCCAAGGCGGGAACGGCGACGGGATCGATGGCGGAGATTGCGTTTATTCGACGGACGGAGACCCATGGCGGCGTCGCGTCGAAGACCCAGTGCGCGACAGCGTCGGATGCGGGGAAGACGGTGCGGGTTCCCTATACCGCGACTTATACGTTCTACGCGGCGCAGTGAGTTGCGGGCGTCAGGCGATGGCGATGGATTGCAAGGTGGCGACGGCCTGGCGGTCGTGGCGGCCGGGATCGATGGCGAGTTCGACTTCGGCGGCATCGGGGAGATCGACCGCATAATCCTCGACCTCAACGGTCGAACCATCGGGACTGAAGTTCCACTGCTGGCGGGCAATTTCCCTTTTTTGGCCGCCGGTGGATGTGGTGGTGAGGCGGAATTCCTGGGAGCGCTCGCGCTGCGGCTCGCGAAATTCGAGGCGGATGCGGCGGATCACGGTGGGCTTGTCGAATTTGAGGCGAATGATTTGCGGTCCGGGGGCGGCGGCGCGCCAGCCCTGGCCGCGGCCTCCGTGGAGAGCGCACTCGAAGGGGTGGCCGGGATCTTCAGAAGAAATTTCGACGGCGGCAAGGTCTTCGATGTCGAGCCACGTATCGAGGGGCGAGCGACGGTCATTGCCGGATGACGACAGGGGTCCTTTGCGCATGGGTTCCTCTTGCAGTCAGATGCGGGTTGGCGCGTTGCCGATGGTCGTGGGAAGGCGCGGAGGGGCGATGAGCACGAAGGGAGGATGCCGATGATTTCGATCGATTTGCCGAAGGCGGCGCGGACGGAAGCGATTGCGTCGCTGCGGAAATATTTTGAAGAGAATATGCCGGAGCCGCTGGGGGAGCTGGCGGCGGGGTTGCTGCTGGATTTTTTTGTGGAAGAGGCGGGGCCGGCGATTTACAACCGCGCGATCCACGACGTGCAGGCGCGCCTGGGACAGATTGTGAGCGACCTGAGCGGCGATTTGTATTCGGATGAATTTCAGTATTGGCCGCGGTTGGCGGCGAAGCGGAAGGGGCGGAAGCAGGGTCCTGGGGATGAGCGGCGATGAGGTGGCCCCCGGGGGCTGGAGGCCGGGATTTTTTCCCGAGGGGCGCGGTGCGGCCCGCACCCTCGAGCGACCCTCGCTCGCATGGGGCATCCGGCGGCTACCTGATAGGCTCGAACTCGGAATGAAAGTACTGGTAATTGGCGGGGGTGGGCGCGAGCATGCGCTGTGCGCGGCGATGGCGCGTTCGGCGCGGGTGAGCGAACTGGTGTGCGCGCCTGGCAATGGCGGCATTGCGCAGGTGGCGCGGTGCGTGGCGGCGAGCCAGAAGGACCTGGGCGATCTGCTGCGGGTGGTGGCGGCGGAGCGTCCGGAGCTGACCGTGGTGGGGCCGGAGGTGCCGCTGGCGCTGGGCCTGGTGGACGAGATGCAGCGGCGCGGGATGGCGGTCTTTGGACCGACACGCGAAGCAGCGATGCTGGAGACGAGCAAGGGCTACGCGAAACGCTTTATGCAGCGGCATGGGATTCCGACGGCCAATTATGCGGTGAGCACCTCGAAAGACGAGGCGCTGGCGGCGCTGGAGCTGTTTCATTTGCCGGTGGTGGTGAAGGCGGATGGGCTGGCGGCGGGCAAGGGTGTGCTGATCTGCGAGACGAAAGACGAGGCGCAGAAGGCGATTGCCGGGTTGTTCAGCGGGCAGTTGCTGGGGAGCGTCGAGACGAGCGTGATTGTGGAGGAGTTCCTCAGCGGGGAAGAGATTTCGTTCCTGGTGCTGAGCGATGGCAAGCATGCGGTGCCGCTGGTGCCCGCGCAGGATCATAAGCGGATTGGAGAAGGCGACACCGGGCCGAATACCGGGGGGATGGGCGTCTACACGACCGACTCGATGATCGACGACAAGATGAAGGCGTGGATTTTGCAGCATGTCGCGCAGAAGGCCGTGGACGGGATGGCGGCGGAGGAAACTCCCTTTGTGGGGGTGCTGTATTGCGGGCTGATGATGACGGCGAAGGGTCCGATGGTGCTGGAGTTCAACGCGCGATTCGGCGATCCGGAGACGCAGGCGATTTTGCCGCGCCTGGAAAGCGATCTGTTGGAAGGGCTGGAGGCGTGCGTGGAGGGACGGCTGAGCGAGACGGAATTTCGCTGGAAGCCGGGCGCATCGGCGTGCGTGGTGGCGGCGTCGGCGGGGTATCCGGGGAGCTACACGGTGGGGCATGCGATCCGCGGGCTGGAGGCGGCGGCGGAGGCGCCGGGGGTGGAGATTTTCCACGCCGGGACGACGCTGGACGGGAGCACGTACCGGACGGCGGGCGGACGGGTGCTGGGCGTGGCGGCGACGGGCGCGACGCTGCGCGAGGCTCTGGATGCGGCGTATGCGGGGATGGGGCGGATTTCGTTCGAGGGCATGGTGTATCGGCGGGATATTGGGTGGAGGGCGCGGTAGGGGAGGGAACAGGGGATAGGGATCAGCGTGCAGGGTGCTGCGTGCAGAAGGCTGGTTGCTGGTGGCTGGTTGCTGGCAAATTCTCATGGGAGGGTTTGTGGTGGAATTGGATTCTTTGCATTTCGTCTTCTATTTTGCCGCTCCTGCGGAGAAGGTTTGGGAGGGGTTTGTTTCTGCTGAGTCGAACCGGATTATTTTTGCGGGGGCCGATTTTGAAGCGGAGTTGACGCCGGGCGGGAAGATGAATTGGGTGGGGCCGGGGGCCGATGGTCCGCGAACGATTTATGTGCGCGGGGACGTGGTGGCGGTGGATCCGCCGCGGCGTTTGCAGTACACCTTTGCGCTGGGGGCGGCGGGCAAGGCTTCGCGGGTGACGGTGGAGCTGACGCCGGAGAGCGAGGCGACGCGGGTTGCGGTGACGCACGACCAGTGGACGGAGGGCGACGCGGGGTATGCGTCCTGCGTGGATGGGTGGCCGCGGATTCTGTCGCGGCTGAAGACGCTGGTGGAGACGGGGAAGACGTTCAAGCCGCATTGAGGGGGGCTTGGCCCTTGCAAAACTATTGCTGCCCGCGAATTTTTTCGCACGCTGTGAACGCATGCGCCGATACGCGTCCGTCGCTTCTGAGGGTTATCCGCGGGATGGGGCTTTGCAGGGGGCTTCAGTCTGGCTCACCTGGGGAGTTGGGGCTGGCTGGGGCCGGCCCCTTTCCCTTGTTCTCGCTGGTTTGTGATTGTGCGGGATCCCCTTTCAGGGTTCGGGGATTGCGCCGGTTAGTGGGCGGCGGGGGCGGGCTTGCCTTCGAGCACGGCGATGGCCTGCTCGACGACCGGGGCGAGCTTTTTGAAGTCCTCGATGAGGGCGACGAGGCTCGTGTAGACCCGTGAGTCGGCGGAGAGGTTGAGGCCGTCGGCGGTGAGGGCGCCTTCGGAGGCGGCGATGAGGGCCTCGACGTCGGCGACGACCGTGGAGAGGCCGGCGACGAAGGGCTTCTCGAGCGGCTTCTCGGACTTCAGGATCGTCTCAACGCGGACCGCGAGGCCGATAACGGACGCGACCGCGGAGGCGAACCATTTGGCGAAGTCGGCAACTTTGAGACCCATTTTCTGAAACAAGTTCATGGTGTTCCTTTGCAATTGCAGGATGAGGGGGCAAAAGAAAAGGCCCGCCGGATGGCGAGCCTTCTCAATTTCTCTCTCTATTCTTAGAATACCAACTTTGAATAATTAGACTGCCAATTATTTTGCGTAACCTGGGTGGATAAGTTGTTTGTTTTCTGCGGTCGTTACTTTGGTGAAGAGGTAGGGGGCTTGACAGTTTTTCTGGGCGCAGTCTTTTCAGAGCGCAGAGCTCAGTCCACAGTGCACGGCTGGCTGGTTTTCTCCTTGACAGCTTAGGAGAGAGGCGGTACTCTCCTTAGCATCTTAGGAGGGCTGGTGGGCGAGCAGGCACAAATTCTTCCCGGCACACTCGATTTGCTCATCCTGCGGGCGGTTTCGCTGGGGCCGCTGCATGGGTATGGGATTCTTCTGCGGATCGGACAGATTTCGGGCGACGCGCTGCTGATTGAGCAGGGGGCGCTGTATCCCGGGCTGTTTCGGCTGGTGCGGCAGGGACTGCTGAAGGCGAGTTGGGGGACGTCGGAGAACAACCGGCGCGCGAAGTTTTACGAATTGACGGCGACAGGACGGAAGCGGCTGCAGGTGGAGACCGATAACTGGAATCGGCTGGTGGCGGCGATCGGCACGGCGCTGGGGGCGCAGCCGGAGAAAGCCTGAGGGCAGGGCAGAAACGGCCAGGGAACAAGCGGTCAGGGCAGGAGCGGTCGGGTGAGAGGCGGTCAGGTCAGAGGCGGTCAGGTCAGGAGCGGTCCGGTGAGAGACGGTCAGGTAAGAGGCGGTCAGGTCAGAAGCGGTCAGTGAAGCAGGGGTGAGGCTATGCGGATGGTGGCGTGGTTGGGCTCGGTGATCCGTCGGTATCTGGGAGGAGCGCAGGTTCACGAAGAGATGGACGAAGAGCTGCGCTCGCATCTCCAATTGCGCGCCGACGATCTGGAGCGGGGCGGGCTAACGCGGATGGAAGCGGAGCGGCGGGCGCGGATCGAGTTTGGGGGAGTGGAGAAATTTAAGGATCAGAGCCGCGATGCGATGGGCGGACGGTTCTTCGAGATCCTGATGCAGGATCTGCGCTTCAGCCTGCGCGGGCTGCGCAAGTCGCCGGGCTTTGCACTGGCCGCGATGGGGACGCTGGCGCTGGCGATTGGGGCGAATGCGGTGGTGTTCAGCGTGATGAATGCGCTGATTATTCGTCCACTGAACGTGCCGCAGGCGGAGAGCCTGTATGGAATTTGGCGGCCGGACTCGGGCGGCGCGTACCAGTCGTATCCCGACTACCTGGATCTGCGCGACCGGAACCGCACCCTGACGGGGCTGGCGGCTTTCAATGCGGCGACCGCGGCGATGGATACGGGCAAAGATCCGTCGACCGCGTGGGTGTACGAGACGAGTGGGAACTATTTCGATGTGCTGGGGCAGCGGCCGGTGCTGGGGCGATTTTTCCACGCTGCCGATGAGCACGGACCAAACAGCGCCCCCTACGTGGTGCTGAGCTATGCGTACTGGCACACGCATTTTCAGGACGATCGCAGCGTGGTGGGGCGGGTGGTGCGGGTGAACAAGCAGCCGTTCACGATCCTCGGGGTCGCGCCGAGGGATTTTCATGGGACGCTGCTGTTCTTTAATCCCGACTTCTACGTGCCGTTGGTGGAGCACGCCGTGTTTGGACAGGACGATCTGCAGGCGCGGGGAGAGCGCTTCATTTTTATGACGCTGGGGCACCTGAAGCCCGGCGTGACGCCTGCGCAGGCGACGGCGGATTTGCAGTCGATTGCGGCGTCGCTGGCGAAGAGCTATCCGAAGGACGATGGGAAGCTGGGATTCTCGCTGGCGCGGCCAAGTCTTTATGGCGATTATCTGGGCCGGCCGGTGCGCGGGTTCATGACCGGGCTGATGCTGCTGGCGGGTCTGATTCTGCTGGCGGCGTGCGCGAACCTGGGCAGCCTGTTTGCGGCGCGGGCGGCGGACCGGTCGCGGGAAGTGGCGCTGCGGCTGGCGCTGGGATCGAGCCGCACGCGGATTTTGCGGGGACTGTTTACCGAGGCGATGCTGATCGCGCTGGCCGGGGGCGCGGTTGGATTGGCGGCCAGCGTGGCGCTGCTGCGCGAGCTGAGCGCGTGGGCGCCCTTTCCGCAGTGGCCGATCCATCTGGAGGTCAACCCGGATGCGCATGTTTATCTGGTGGCGGTGCTGCTGACGGTGGCCAGCGGATTGTTATTCGGCGTGGTGCCGGTGCGGCAGGTGCTGCGCACCAATCCATACGAAGTGGTGAAGGCGGGAACGGCGGGGCGCCTGGGGCGGCGCGTGACGGTGCGCGACGTGCTGCTGGTGGTGCAGATTGCGATCTGCGGGGTGCTGGTGACGTCGTCGATGGTGGCGATGCGGAGCCTGGCGCGCTCGATGCATGCCAACTTCGGCTTCGATACGCAGAACACGCTGGAGGTGGAGACGGACCTGAGCATGAGCGGCTACAGCGGGGACCGGGTGGCGCCGATGCAGAAGCGCATCCTTGAGGCAGCGGAGCGCGTGCCGGGCGTGGAGCGGGTGGGGCTGGCGGACGCCTTGCCGCTGGGCGCTGGAACCCCGGACTCCGCTGTATTTGCCGACAATGCACCGGACCTGACGCCTTCGCATATAGCGGCCAAATCGTTTGTGTTTAAGGTTTCTCCTGAATACCTGCAGGCCGCGGGGACGGCGTTGCTGGCCGGGCGGCAGTTCACCTGGGCAGACGACCGGTCGTCACCTCGCGTGGCGATTGTGAACGGGCAGTTCGCGCGGGAGGTGTTTGGAACGGAGGCCAGGGCGCTGGGCGGGTATTTTCGGATGCCGGATGGGGCGCGCGTCGAGGTGGTGGGGTTTGCCATCGATGGAAAGTACCAGAGCCTGACGGAAACGCCGCGCCCGGCGATGTTTCTGCCCATTTTGCAGGCTCCGTCAACGGCGACGGTGCTGATCGTGCGCTCGGGGCGCGATGCACAGGCGCTGGGGGCGGCGCTGCGCAGCGCCATCCGGGGGCTGGATGCGGGGCTGCCAGTGGACATCCACACGCGGGTTGCCGGAATCGACACGCTGCTGTTTGGTCCGCGGATGGCGACGGTCACGCTGGGGGTGCTGGGGGTGATGGGGGCGATGCTGTCGATTACGGGGATCTTTGGGATGGCGGCGTACTCGGTGAGCCGGCGGCTGCGGGAACTGGGGATTCGCATGGCGCTGGGCGCGCAACGCAAAGAGGTGCTGCAGGCGGCGCTGGGACGCGCGTTGCGCTTGCTGGCGATTGGCTCAACGGCAGGGCTGATTCTGGGGATTCTGGCGAGCCGGTTGCTGGCGCACATTGTGTATGAGGCGACGCCGCGCGATCCGCTTGTGGTGGGCGGCGTGGTGCTGACGATGGTGGGGCTGGGGCTGGTGGCGACGTGGATTCCGGCGCAGCGGGCGCTGGGGGTGGATCCGATGATGCTGCTGCGGGAGGAATGAACACAGGGAACAGGGAACAGGGATCAGGGTGATGCGATGAGCGTGTTGGCGTGGTGGCGGTCGGCGAGCCGGAAGTTCGTGCGGCGGGACGATGTGGGGGCGGAGATTCGCGAAGAACTGCGCGAGCATATCGCGCTGCGCGCCGATGATCTGGAGCGGGGCGGGCTGACGCGGGCGGAGGCGGAGCGGCGGGCGCGGATCGAGTTTGGGGGCGTGGAGAGATTTCGCGCCGAGAGTCATGAGGCGATGGGCGGGAATTTTGTGGAGACGTTCGTGCAGGATGTGCGGACCAGCCTGCGCGGGCTGCGCAAGGCGCCGGGATTTGTGGCGGCGGCGGTGCTGACGCTGGCGATGGCGATTGGGGCGAACGCAGTGGTGTTCGGCATCCTGAACGCATTGGTGCTGCGGCCGCTGCCGGTACCGGACGCGAAGGGATTGTGGGCGCTGGAGGATTTCGAGTCCTATCCAAACTATGTGGATTTGCGGGACCGCAACCGCAGCTTCGCAGAGCTGGCTGCGTGGAAGATGGTGTTCACGACGATGGATACGGGGAACGATCCGGAAGGCGTGACCGGGTATGCGGCGAGCGGGAATTACTTCGATGTGCTGGGGCTGAAACCCAGCCTGGGGCGGTTTTTCGACAGCAAAGACGAGCGCGGGCCGAACAGCGCACCCTACGTTGTGCTGACGTGGGCGTACTGGCACAGCCGTTTTCACGAAGACGGGGGCGTGGTGGGGCGGACGGTCTTCCTGGGGCGGCATCCGTTCACGATCATCGGCGTGGCTCCGCGGGAGTTTGGCGGGACGCTGTTGTTTGGCTCGCCGCAATTCTTCATGCCGATTGTGAATCAGGAGCAGATCGATGGCATGGACCTGCTGCGCGCGCGCGGCAATGCGCAGGGGATTTTCGAGATGCTGGGGCGGCTGAAGCCAGGGGTCTCGCCGACGCAGGCGGCTGCGGATTTGAACGGCATCGCGGCGTATCTCGAGAAGACGTATCCGAAAGAAGTGCCGCGTCGCGACTACTCGCTGGCGCATCCGGGGCTGTATGTATTTGGCGGGCCGGCGAAGGCGTTTCTGGCGGGGTTGATGTTGCTGGCGGGGCTGATTCTGCTGGCGGCGTGCGCGAACCTGGGGAGCTTGTTTGCGGCGCGGGCGTCGGACCGGGGACGGGAAGTGGCGTTGCGGCTGGCGCTGGGGTCGAGCCGCAGGCGGATCATGCGCCAACTGCTGACGGAGGCGGGGTTGGTTTCGCTGGCAGGCGGGGCCGTGGGCCTGGCAACGGGGATCGTGCTGCTCGAGAGGCTGAGCGTGTGGAAGCCGTTTCCCACCGCGCCGATTCAGATTCCGGTGACTCCGGATGTGAAGATTTATGTCGTGGCGGTGGGGCTGGCGCTGGTGAGCGCGCTGTTGTTTGGCATCGTGCCGGTGCGGCAGGTGATACGGGCGAATCCGTATGAAGTGGTGAAGGCGGGGCCGACGGGAGGCAGGGGGCGGCGGGTCACGGTGCGCGATGGGCTGCTGGCGCTGCAGGTGGCCATCTGCGCGGTGCTGGTGACGGCGTCGCTGGTGGCGGTGCGGGGATTGGTGCGCGCGCTGCACAGCCATTTCGGCTTCGAACCGCACAACGCGATGATTGTGGACGTGGATCTGGCCGCCGCGGGCTATCAGGGCGATCGCGTGCCGGCGACGGAGAAGCGGCTGGTGGAAGCGATGCAGGCGATTCCGGGGGTGCAGGCGGCGGGGCTGGCGACGAGTTTTCCGCCGCTGATTTACGCGGCGGCGACGTCGACGCATGTCTTTCGCGCCGAGGCGCGGGACCTGCGCACGGAGAATGCCGCGGCGGTTCCGTACCGGTACGACGTGTCTCCTGGATACCTTGGCGCGGCGGGAACGGAATTGCTGGCGGGACGGGACCTCGCGTGGCAGGACGACGCGCACGCTCCCCATGTGGCGCTGGTGAATGAGGAACTGGCGAGGAAATTGTTCGGGAGCGATGCAGGCGCAGTGGGGCGCTCGCTGCAGTTGCAGGATGGCACGCGCGTAGAGATTGTGGGCGTGGTGGAAGACGGGAAATATTTTGGCGTGACGGAGGATCAGGAAGCGGCGATGTTTCTGCCGTTCCTGCAGTCGCCGCTGCGCTCGACGGTGCTGGTGGTGCGGTCGTACCGCGATCCGCAGCAGATGATTCGAGCGATTCGCGGTGAACTGGGGCGAATCGATCCCGGAATTGACGTGGATGTGGATAGCTGGAACAGCTACCTGGGGATTGCGCTGTTTCCTGGACGGGTAGCCGCGGTGGCGCTGGGCGTGATGGGGCTGATGGGCGCGATGCTGTCGGTGGTTGGGATTTTTGGGATGGCGGCGTACTCGGTGAGCCGGCGGCTGCGGGAGCTGGGCATTCGCATGGCGCTGGGCGCGCAGCGGCGGGAGGTGCTGCTGGCGGCGCTGGGACGCGCGTTGAAGCTGCTGGCGTGGGGATCGGGGGCGGGGCTGGTTCTGGGCATCCTCGCAAGCCGGGTACTGGCGTCGATTGTGTATCAGGCGACGCCGCGCGATCCGCTGGTGCTGGGCGGCGTGGTGGTGACGATGATGCTGGTAGGGGCGGTGGCGACGTGGATTCCGGCGATGCGGGCGCTGGCGGTGAATCCGCTGGTGCTGTTGCGGGAGGAATGAGAGCAGGGAACAGCGTGCAGGGAGCAGCGCGCAGGGCGCAGCGTACAGGGCGCAGGGTGCAGGGCGCAGGGCGCGGCCTGGCTTACCGTTCTTCTACACTGTGGATATGGGTCTGTTGCGGTCGGTGCGCGTGACGCTGGAGATGATCAAGTGGGAGCACTCCGTGTTTGCGCTGCCGTTTGCGCTGACCGGGGCGATGCTGGCTGCGGGCGGATGGCCGCCGTGGGCGAAGCTGGGCTGGATTGTGGTGTGCATGGTGTCGGCGCGGTCGGCGGCGATGGCGTTCAATCGCTGGGCCGATGCGGATCTGGATGCGGCCAATCCACGCACGAAGATGCGGGCGATTCCCGCGGGGCTGCTGACGCGGCGGTTTGCCGCGGGATTCACGGTGGCGATGGCGGCGGTGTTTTTGCTGGGCGCGTGGCGGCTGAACCGGCTGACGCTGCTGCTGGCGCCGGTGGTGCTGGCGGTGCTGTTTCTCTACTCGTACACGAAGCGGTTTACGCGGTGGTCGCATTTGTTTCTGGGGCTGGCGCTGGGGCTGGCGCCGACGGGGGCGTGGATCGCGATTCGCGGATCGCTGGATGCGCGGATTCTGGTGCTGACGGCGGCGGTGCTGTTCTGGGTAGCGGGGTTCGATGTGCTGTACGCGTGCCAGGACGAGGCGCACGATCGCGTGGTGGGACTGCGGAGCGTGCCCGCCACGCTGGGGACGGCGACGGCGTTTCTGGTGGCGCGCGCGATGCACCTGGCGATGCTGGCGCTGCTGGTGTGGCTGGCGGTGCTGTTCCACCTGGGAGCGATTGCGTTTGTGGGCATTGCCGCGGTGGCGCTGCTGCTGGGGTGGGAGCACACGATGGTTTCGCCGCGCGATCTCAGCCGGATGAATGCCGCGTTCTTCACCATGAACGGAGTGATTTCGGTGATCTTCTTCGCGTTTGTGGCGGCGGATTTGCTGGTGCGGCGGGGCTGATCCGAACTCCCTCTGCTGCTCTGTATAATTGCCACCACTCATGACACTTATTTCCGGGACCCGACTCGGCCCCTATGAAATCCACGCTCCACTGGGCGCGGGCGGTATGGGCGAGGTGTATCGCGCGCACGATACCCGGCTGGGGCGCGATGTTGCGCTGAAAATACTTCCTGCTTCGCTGGCGCGGGATCCGGAACGGTTGCGGCGTTTCGAGCAGGAGTCGCGCGCGGTCGCGGCGCTGAACCATCCGAACATTCTTGCGATCTACGACGTTGGGCAGAGCGACGGCTCACCGTATCTGGTGACGGAGCTGCTGGAAGGCGAGTCGCTGCGCGAGGTGCTGGATCGCGGACCGCTGGCGCAGCGGAAGGTGATCCAGTACGGCGTGCAGATTGCCGAAGGGCTGGCAGCCGCGCATGAGAAGGGGATCATTCATCGCGATCTGAAGCCGGAGAACCTGTTCATCACGCGGGACGGGCGAGCGAAGATTCTGGATTTTGGGCTGGCGAAGGTTGCGGTTGCAGCGGATGTGCTGGCGGCCGATCCCGATCTGACGAGTTCGGCGACGTCGGCGGGGATGGTGATGGGGACCGCGGGCTACATGGCTCCGGAGCAGGTGCGGGGCGAGGCGGTGGATGCGCGGACGGACATCTTCGCGCTGGGCGCGGTGCTGTTTGAGATGATCTCCGGGCAGCGGGTGTTTCGCCGCGAGACGGCAGCGGAGACGATGACGGCGGTGCTGCGCGAGGATGCGCCGGAGTTTAGCGGGACGGCGGTGCAGATTCCGCCGGCGCTGGATCGCATTGTGCGGCGGTGCCTTGAAAAGGATCCGGCGCACCGGTTTCAGTCGGCGCGGGATTTGTCGTTTGCGATGGGGGTGTTGTCGGGCGGCGAGGCGAGCGGAAGCCAGCGGGCGGCGGCGGTGGCGGCGGCTGGACCGCGCCGGTCCTGGCTGCGGATGGGATTGTTCGGTGTGGCGCTGATCGCGGTGGGCGCGGCGGCGTGGTTGCTGCACGGAACCGGTCCGGCGGCGGCGCGGCTGGAGTTTGCGATCCCGGTGGGCGGGGAAACCAGCAATCCGATGCTCTCCGCCGACGGCCGGTTTCTGGCCTATGTCTCGCCGGATGACACTACGGGCGCAGCGATGCTGTTTGTCCAGCGCATCGGAACGGCTTCGGCGACCGAGTTAGCGGGAACGGAAGGGGCTAGCTATCCGTTTTTCTCTCCGGACGACCAATGGATTGCTTTTTTCGCCAACGGGAAGCTACAGAAGATTCCTGCGGGGGGAGGGCCGGCGCAGATGCTGGCGCTGGTCTCGTTCCCGCGAGGCGGCAGTTGGGGCAGCCGGAACGTGATCATTTACTCGCCTGATCCCGCCGGCCCGCTGTGGAGAGTGAATGCCGACGGCTCCCATGGGGGCAACCTCACCGGGAAGATTTTCGACTCGAGCGTCGACTCGCATCGCTGGCCGCTGTTTCTGCCCGACGGCAATCACTTCGTGTTCCTGGGCGCCAAGTTTGGGTCGGGTGATGTCGCCGCGGTCTCCTCCATTGTCTTCAGTTCGCTTGACGGCTCAGAGAAAAAGATCGTGGCCCGCGCGAAATCCAACGCCGGGTACGGGGCGGGTCATCTTTTTTACGTGGACAACAAAGAATCGCTCGTCGCCGCTCCGTTCGATTCTTCCAGCGGAACCATTCGCGGCGACTCTCAGGTGATCGCCGATGTTGTCGGCTTTCAGCCGTCGGTCTATGCGGGAGCCTTTACGGTCGCGCTGAATGGCACCCTGGTCTACAGTGCGCAGACGAACTATACGTCGTCCCAACTGACGTGGTTCGATCGCGGAGGGAAACCGCAGGGAACGGTGGGCGCGCCGGCGCTGCAGGCCAATCCCGCACTTTCGCCGGATGGCAGCCGCGTCGCGCTCGACATCACGGACCTTAAGGCGAATAACCTGGACGTATGGATCGAGGCGACGCAGGGCGGGACGAACACGCGCTTTACATTCGATCCTGCGGAGGAGACTGACCCTGTCTGGTCGCGCGACGGCAAGACGATCGCTTACCGTTCGCTCGCCGGAGAGAACACCGCGACGGGCATCGATGTAAAAGATGCCGCGGGACTAACGGCAGCCCGGTCCATCATTCGCATCGGACTCCCGGGAACGGCCAGCACGATGGTGACGAACATCGGCGCGGATATCGTCCCGAACTCCTGGTCTGCCGACGATCAACAACTCCTGTGCTCGCTGCAGAATTTCTCGGGCGGTTCGCGGGGATCGGAACTGGTGGTCGCGCCTGCGTCGGGCGGGGTGGGCGTTCCTTTGCTGAAGGACAACGCCAGCGAGACTAATGGGCAAATTTCACCGGACGGGAAGTGGGTGGCGTACGCCTCGAACGAATCGGGGGCGTGGGAAATCTATGTCACGACATTTCCCGGAGCGGCGGGCAAATGGCAGGTGTCGCGGGGCGGCGGCAGCGAGCCGCGGTGGCGGGGCGATGGCAAGGAGATGTTTTATTTGTCGCCCACGGGGATGTTGATGGCGGTGGCACTGGATTTAGGCGCGACGTTTTCGTCCGGACCGCCGGCGCCGCTGTTTCAGGTGCGGGGACGCGCGCCGATCTCTTCGACCGACCTCTTTACCTATGACGTGACGCGCGACGGGCAGCGATTTCTGGTGAACGAATATTTGAGGCCGCAGACGATTGCGCCGCTGGTGATCGTGCAGAACGCTACCAGCGATCCGCCGAAATAGCGCTATTTCGCATCCTCTTTAGGAAGCACGAGGGAGACGAGGCCGAATTTCGTCTTGCCGGCGGCGGTGGTGTCGATGCCGACGATGCGGAAGTGCTCGGGGGACCCGGCGCGGAGCTCATGGTCGGCGTCGCCGCTGCCATTCACGTCCAGATGGCCGTGATCGTTGCCGCCACAGGTGAGCCCGCTTTTGGTTTGGGTGAGCGAACCGACGGGCTTGCCGTGGTCGCACTCGAGAACCTCGCCGTACTTCGCCAGGGGCTTGCGATAAAAGGCGACCACCTGCGCGGGCGAGTCGGCGGTGATGTACTGGGCCGCCTGGATACTGATGCGGAAGCCGTTGAGCGCGAAGCCGAGATCGGCAGAGGAGGAGTCGCTGTCTTTGTCACGCCAGGG
This sequence comes from Acidobacteriaceae bacterium, assembly GCA_036267295.1. Lineage (GTDB taxonomy): Bacteria > Acidobacteriota > Terriglobia > Terriglobales > Acidobacteriaceae > Palsa-343. The sequence continues at coordinate 19,748 of DATAWI010000009.1, forward strand.
AGCGGCGCCGGGATATTCGGGGAGGCCGATGTCTTTGGCGGTGGCGTGGGCGTTGGCGTGGAGGTCGAGTTTGAAGTCGGAATCCTGCGCGCGCGCGGGGAGGGTGAGAGACCAGGCCGCGAGCAGAGCGGCGGCGGAGAGGCAGGGGACGATGGGATGGGGCATAAAACTCCTCGTAGGGTACTACGCGGTGGGGCGGCGACGGGTTCCCGCTAAGCGTAGCCGAGTTGGGTGCGGCGGCGGGTCCAGCAAGCGGCGAGCAGGAGGGCGGCGAGCAGCGCGAAGAGGGCGGGCGTGCTGCTGGCGGGTGCAGTGCCGATGAAGTCGAGGCCGCGGGTGTGATGCAGGGGGCCGACGTACCACCAGACGGTGTAGAGGGCCTCGAAGAACTTGCTGCCGCCGGTCCAGAGGCCGAGGGCGAGGGCGAGCGAGGGGATGAAGAGGACGGCGGCGGTCCAGGTTGCGAGGCCGGAAACATCGCGCGCGAAGAGCAGGCGGATGGCGAGGCCGCCTCCGGTAGCGGCTGTGACCACCACGCCGGCGAGCCACGCGGCGGGCAGTTGCCGGGTGAGGGTGCGGGGGGCTGAGAACAGCAGCGACCGGGTCGAGAAGCGCGACTCGCGGCTGCCCATCTGCGACCAGAGAAGCAGGGGCCAGAGCCAGGCGGCGAGAATGACGCCGCCGCGGCCGGCAGCGAGCGGCGAGGCGAGACAGGCGATGAAGAGGCCGGCGGCGCCGGCGTACCACCACCATTTCCAGCCTTTGAGCATGAGGCGCAGCTCGGCGATGGCGAGTGGGAGGAAGTTTGCATGCGCGGCGGTGCGCGGCAGGGCGGACAGGGCTGGCTGGCGCAGGGGGATGGTTGTATTTGTAACTGTCGTTGGTGCGTATTCGGTTGCCTGGGGTACCTCAGGGGCTGAAGCCCCTTCCTGCGGGGGGAGTTGATCGGCACGGCTGAAGCCGTGCCCCTTCAAAGCAAGCGTCTGGGCAGAAGCGTGCGCCTGGGCAGAAGCGTGCGTCTGGGCAGCGGCGTGCGCCTGGGTAGCTGCGCGCGTTTCGGCAGGCAACTGCATTCCGGTACCGGCTTGCGTTGCGGGTTGGCGCTGGCGCTTGACGAAGAATTCGCGGGCGGGATCGAAGCGGTGGAAGAAGAGGGACGCCAGCAGCGCGAGGAGGACAGCCATCCCCGCCCAGGCGAGGCGGGCGGCGAGTTGCGCGGCTGTCCAGTCAATGCCGGTCCAGAGGAAAGTGGCTGAGGGCTTTGCTCCGCCGATGCTCAGCGAGAAGTCGTTGGGAAAGCCGGGATTGATTTTGACCAGGGCCGAGCGCGTGGACAGGAAGACGGAGCCGAGGCCGGTGAAGTCGTGGAGCATTTCTGCGGGAGAGAGTGCAGACGCGTGGCCATTGAGGGCAGGCATGCCGGCGACGAGGAGCGTGGTCCAAAGAAAAAACCAGGCGACATTGCCGACGCCGCCGCGGAGAACCGGCAGCGTTTCAAACAATACGGCCATGGACGCGACGACGGCCATGGCGGGCAGCGCGAGAAACAAAAGAGGTCCAAGCAGCGCGACGGGGTGGAGGGTGCGGTCTTCTCCGCGGAGCATCTGCATGAGCAGCGCGGCCAGGCCCATGACCGCGACCATGGCGGCGAGGACGGCGAAGTTGCCGAGCGCTTTGGCCAGGGTGTAGAAGCTCTTCGACATGGGCGTGGCAGCGAGGATTTGCCCGACGCGGGTGGACTGGTCGCGCAGGACCGAGCCTTTGACGATGTAGAAGCCGACCAGGGTGACGAAGGAGCTGGTGACGACACCCATGAGGGCGCCGACCCATGCGGAGTTATAGAGGCCGCGATCGTTGTCGAGGCGGAGCACAATGGTGCCGGAAAACGCCTCGTATCCGAGAAAAACAGTAAAGGCGAGGGTGAGCAGGAAACTGGTGCGGCGGGCGCGCTCGAGGAAATCGGCCTTGACCATGTGCAGCAGGACGCGCGGAGCGTTCACGCGGAGACTCCGGCGCGGTGCAGGGCGAGGGCGTCGAGATAGGCGTCTTCGAGGGTGGGGATGGCGGGCTGCGCGGCCGGGGGCGGATGGTCGGTGAGCACGCGGACGCGAACGCCGTCGCTGCGGCGGACGGTGCTGCTGACGCGGAAGGCTTCCTTCACGCGCGCCAGGTCGGCGCTGGGGACGACCCACTCCCAGACGCGGCCTTCGACGCGGCGCAGCAATTCTTCGGGAGCGGCGTGGGCGACGAGATGGCCGGCGGAGATGAGGGCGATGTCGGTGGCGGTGGCTTCGACGTCGGAGACGATGTGGGTGGAGAGGATGACGATGCGCTCGCCGGAGAGATCGGAGAGGAGATTGCGGAAGCGGACGCGTTCTTCAGGATCGAGGCCGGCGGTGGGCTCATCGACGATGAGGAGCCGGGGGTCGTTGAGCAGGGCCTGGGCGATGCCGACGCGCTGCTTCATGCCGCCGGAGAATCCGCCGAGGGGGCGCTTGCGGACATCGCTGAGATTGACGAGGTTGAGCAGCTCCTCGATACGACGGCGCGCGGCGGCGGCATCGAGACCCTTGACGGCGGCGAGATATTCGAGGAACTCGACGGCGTTGAGGTTGGGATAGACGCCGAAGTCCTGAGGCAGATAGCCGAGGACGGAGCGGAGGGCGTCTGGATCTTTCGCGACGTCGACGCCATTCCAGAGCACGAGGCCTTCGGAGGCGCGGGTGATGGTGGCGAGGATGCTCATGAGGGTGGTTTTGCCGGCGCCGTTGGGGCCGAGCAGGCCGAGGACGCCGGGCTTGAGGTCGAGGGAAAATCCACGCAGCGCCCAGACTTTGCCGCGGTAACATTTCCCGGCGTTTTGAATCGACATTTGCAGAGCGGCGTCCTCGCGGGTTCAGCAGGGTGTACGCAGGATGGGCGGCAGGGGTTCCGGTTTTGGCTTACGATGCGGCGGCGGCGAGGAGGGCGGAGACGTGGGCGGCGGCGGTGTTGATGTAGACGACGCCGGCGGCCTCGAAGGAAGGCTGGGCGGAGGCGCCGGGGAAGGCGAGGGGCAATTCGGTGCAGGCGAGGGCGACGACCGGTGCTCCGCGAAAGAGGCCGGTGAAGGCGGTTCTGGCGATGATGCCGACGCGCTCGGCCATGCCGTCGACGCGCCCGCGCTGGAGCTCCTGGATGGCTTCGACGGTGGCGGCGCGTTCCACGGCGTGTGCGGGACCGGCGGCCTCGAGGCCGCGCTTCACGAACGCCTTGCGCAACACAGGGGACTGCATGATGAGCGCGGTGCCGAGGATGAGGACCTGCGATGCGCCGATGCGGGCGCGAATCCGCGCCGCTTCTTCGGCGGCGGCGTCGAAGATGCTGACGACGGGGATGCCGACGCCGCGCACGATTTCTTTGAGGCGGTGATGGGGCAGGTTGGAGGCGAGGAGCGCGACCTGCGCGCCGCTGACGACGAGACGGCGCAGCGCGGCGCGATGATATTCGTCAAAGAGCGCCCAGGAAGGCTCGTCGCCATCGGTTCCGATGAGGGAGAAAGCTTTGGCGAGGTCGAGCGATTCGATGACGATTTCCGGAGTGCCTGAAGCGCCGGGTTTGCCGCGGGCGATGTACTGCTCTTCGCTGCGGCGGCAGATTTCCGTGTAGTAGTCGACGGTCGATCGCCAGCTCAACCCGCCGATCATCCCGATTTTCTTCATTGCGGTGGCCTCGAAAGGATGATGCTGGGGCGCAGATTCGCTGGGTGCGCCTCTTATTTTCTGAAGATCGTGTTGAGATCGCGTAAAGAGGATGCCTGCGCGGCAAAGGTGAAAGTTCCGTGATCGCGCATTTCGCGCGCGGCGGCGAGGAAGGAGGTGATGGCGGCGCGGGCGAGGGCGCTGCCGACGCTGACGCGGCGGACGCCGAGGTCGGAGAGTTCGGCGAGAGAGAACTGCGCGCCGCTGAGGCCCATGAGGACGTTGACGGGGCGATCGACGGAGCGGACGACGGCGGCGATGTCTTCGCGGGCGGTGAGGCCGGGGGCGTAGAGGACGTCGGCGCCGGCTTCCTGGTAAGTGCGCAGGCGGTGGATGGTGTCTTTGAGGTCGGCGCGGCCGTAGAGATAATTTTCCGCGCGGGCGGTGAGGGTGAAGGGGAAGGGCAGAGCGTGGGCGGCTTCGGCAGCGGCGTGGACGCGCTCGATGGCGAGCTCAATTTCATAGATGGGGCGATCGGTGCGGCCAGTGGCGTCCTCGATGGAGCCGCCGACGAGGCCGGCCGCCGCGGCGAGGCGGATGGTGTCAGCAACCGTGGCGGGATCGTCGCCAAAACCATTTTCGAGATCGCCGCTGACGGGAAGGTCCGTCGCGGCGGCGATGGCAGCGACGTGGTCGAGGGTCGCTGCGCGGCCGATGGCGCCGTCCGGTTGGCCGAGCGCGAAGGCGCTGCCGGCGCTGGTAGTGGCGAGGGCCTCGAAGCCGAGGTGCGCGAGCAGGCGCGCGGTGCCGATGTCCCAGGGGTTGGGGATGAGGAACGCGCCGGGGCCTGCATGCAGCGCGCGGAATGCGGTTGCCTTCTGATGTTGGGTCGCCATGGCGGTATCACCCATGGGCTTTGGACGGGGATGACCCGGCGAGGGTCACATCGACGGCTTCGACAAAATTGCGCTCTTCGCGCAGGATGAAGCGGAGCTTCTCGGCCATGGCAAAATTGTCGCGCGCTTCGGGGTCGGTGCGCAGGCGGGCGCGATAGGCCTCGTAGGCGGCGAGGCTTGCGAAGCCGATGAGGCCCCAGGCGACGTCGTTGGTGCCTTCCCAGGGCAGGAAGTAGCCGAGGAGATGGCCTCCGCAGCGGGGGATGATGCGTCCCCAGTTCTCAGCGTATCGGCGGAAGGCTTCTTTCTGGAAGGGATCGATCTGGTAGCGAATGAAACAGGTGACGAGCATGGGTGTTCCTTTGGGGGCGAGTTGGAGCGGAGTGAGGACCCCGCGGGTCAGAGCTGCTGCGGCCGCGCCGCTGAGCAATCCGCGGCGCGAGATCCCCTGGGCCGTCATGGGTTCAGTGTGCGGGTTGCTGTGCCGCGATACTTCGTTTACGGTGAAAGTATGGATGCAGAGCGGGATGTGGACGGGGAAGTTTCGCGCATTGCCGCGGCGATTGGGGAGCCGGCGCGGACGCGGATGCTGTACTGCCTGATGGAGGGGCAGGCGCGCACCAGCACGGAACTGGCGATGGTGGCGGGGGTGACGGCGTCGACGGCGAGCGTCCACCTGAACCGGCTGAAAGACGATGAACTGGTGCGGGTGCTGGTGCAGGGGCGGCATCGGTATTACTCGCTGGCGTCGCCGGCGGTGGCGCGGGCGCTGGAGGGGCTGAGCGTGCTGGCTGGCGGTGCGCGGAGCCGCTTTGCGCCGAAGACGCCGGTGCACCTGCGGGCGGCGCGGACGTGCTACGACCACATGGCGGGGGCGGTGGCGGTCGGGCTGCACGACCGGCTGGCGGCGGCGCGGTGGATCCGCAACATGCGCGGCAGCGATGGTTACCTGGTGACGGCGGAGGGGGTGAAGGCGCTGGCTGGGCTGGGGCTCGACGTGGAAGCGGCGCGCGGGCAGCGGCGGAAGTTTGCGTTCGCGTGTCTCGACTGGTCGGAGCGCCGGCCGCATGTGGGCGGCGCGCTGGGAGCGGCGCTGCTGGGCCTGGCGCTGAGGAAACAGTGGGTGGCGCGGGAGCTGGACAGCCGCGCACTGCGGGTGACGCGCCTGGGGCGGCGCGAGTTGCAGGCTCGCTTCGGGCTGGAGGTCTGAAGGGCGCTCCGCGAGCCTGGGGGGACGGTCATTGGCGCCGATGGCTGCGCCAATCCGCGTGCTTCGCCGTGATATTGTTATGCCACTCCTGCGACAGGCGTCCGCCGGATTCAAAAAATCCGCGACTGCCGCGCACGGATTGAAATCCCAAGCTGCGTTCGAGGTTCTCTGCATGCTCCGTTCTGCAACCCTTCGCCCGTTATTTGTGATGACCTGCTGCGCTGTTTTCGGTGGGATCGCCGCTGCACAAGACGCTCATCCTTTGCTGCTGCGCAATCCTTCGCTGAGCCGGGACAAGATTGCGTTTGTGTATGCCGATGACATCTGGACGGTGGCGCGCGCGGGCGGCGATGCGGAGCGGCTGACGTCAGTGGCTGCGGTGGTGGCGGGACCGTACTACTCGCCCGACGGGACGCAGATTGCGTACTCGACGCGGCAGAACGGGGTGGTGGAGGTGTACGCGATCGACGCCGACGGGGGCGTGCCGCGGCGGCTGACGTGGGATCCAGCGGGGGATATGGCGGTGGGCTGGACACCGGACGGGAAGGATGTGCTGTTCGCATCGTCGCGCGACAGCTACTCGGATTTTCTGCAGCTTTACGAGACGCACGCCGATGGGGCGGGGTCGCCCACGGTGCTGCCGCTGCCGACGGCGGCGTACGGCAATCTTTCGCCGGATGGCGGGACGATTGCGTATGTTCCCGTGGAACAGTGGGAGCCGGCGTGGAAGCACTATCGCGGCGGGCAGACGACGCCGGTGTGGCTGGTGAATCTGAAGACGCTGGACCTGGTGAAGGTGCCGCGGGATACGAATTCGAACGACCGGAGCCCGGTGTGGGAAGGGCACACGGTGTATTTCCTGTCGGACCGGAATGGGCCGGTGACGCTGTTCAGCTATGACACGGGCACGAAGGCCGTGGCGCAGGTGATCGACAATCACGGCTACGATCTGAAGACGGTGGCGGCGGGGCCGGGCGCGCTGGTGTACGAGCAGTTCGGGTCGCTGCACCTTTACGATCTGGCGACGAAGCAGGAGCATGCGGTGGCGGTGACGATCCATGGAGATCTGCCGTCGCTGGCGCCGCATCTCGAAAATATTCCGGCGCGGGAAACGCAGAACATCGCGATATCGCCGACCGGGGCGCGGCTGGTGGTGGAAGCGCACGGCGAGATTTTCACGCTGCCCGCGGAGAAGGGCGATATTCGGAATTTGACGAAGACGCCGAAGGCGGAGGAGCGCGATCCGGCATGGTCGCCGGATGGGAAGTCGATTGCGTATTTCGGAGACGCAACGGGGGAGTATGCGCTCTACGTCCGCGATCAGGAAGGGTTGACGCCGGCGAAGAGGATCGATCTGGGGCCGGATCCGTCGTACTACTACAGTCCGCGGTGGTCGCCGGACTCGAAGTACATTGCGTTTCTCGATAAGCATCTGCACCTTTGGTACGTGGAGGCCGCGGGGGGCAAGCCGGTGAAGGTGGACACCGGGATTCGCGGCTCGTTTGGCGCGGCGATGGAGATTGCGTGGTCGCCGGATTCGCAGTGGATTGCGTACACGCGGGACCTGGAGAATCAACTGCACGCGGTGTTCTTCTACTCGCTGGCGACGCATACGGCGACGCAGATTACGGACGGGATGAGCGACGCGGCGCATCCGGCATTCGATCCGAACGGGAAGTATTTGTATTTCACGGCGTCGACGAACAACGGGCCGTCGGACGCGGGCATCGATTTGTCGTCGCTCGATCGGGGGATCAGCGACAGCGCGTATGTGGTGGTGCTGGCCAAAGACGGGGCTTCGCCGATTCCGCCGGAGAGCGACGACGAGAAGGTGAAGAAGGACGACGACGCCGATAAAGACAAGGACAAAGACAAGGCTGGAACGAAGACCGAGGATCAGGGTGCCGGGGACAAGGCTGCTGGAGACAAGTCGGGAGAGAAGGCGGGAGACAAGTCCGGAGAGAAGGACGCGGCAGCGAAGAAGGATGCAGAGAAGCCGAAGCCGACAGTGATCGATCTGGCGGGGATTGGGAATCGGATACTCGCGCTGCCGATTCCGGCGCGCCATTATGTGGCGCTGGCGGTGGGGAAGACGGGCGTGATTTATCTGGCGGAGGGATCGCCGTTTGGGCGCGCCTCGGAAGGCAGCGGTCCGCCGATCCGGTCGCTGTGGCGCTTTACGACGGAGAAGCGCAAGACCGAAGAAGTGCTGAGCGATCTGACGGATTTCGATGTGTCGTTCAATGGCGAGAAGATGTTTTTCGCGCATGGCGAGGGATGGTTCCTGGCGAACACGGCGGAACTGAAGCCGGGCGGCTCGGAAGGCAAGCCGGTGAACAACCACGGCATGTTCGCGACCATCGATCCGCGGGCGGAATACGCGCAGATGTATCGCGAGACGTGGAGGATCGAGCGGGATTTCTTCTACGATCCGCATCTGCATGGGCTGGACCTGCACACCATCGAGACGAAGTACGAGCCGTATCTGGCGGGGCTGGCGTCGCGCACGGAGTTTACGTATCTGTGCGACGAGATGCTGGGCGAGATTGAAGTAGGGCATATGTTTGTGCGCGGACCGCGTGCGGGCGGACCGGGGCCGAGGCCAGGGCTGCTGGGCGCGGACTACACAGTGGAGAACGACCGCTACAAGTTCGCGAAGATTTACAACGGGCAGAACTGGACGCCGGGGCTGGCCGCGCCGCTGACGCTGCCGGGGATTAACGTGAATGTGGGCGATTATCTGTTGGCGGTGAATGGGCGCGAACTGCACGCGACGGACAATCTGTACAGCTTTTTTGACGGGACAGCGGGCCAGCAGACGGTGCTGCGGGTGGGGACCAGGGCGGACGGGAGCGATGGGCGCGATGTGACGGTGGTGCCGACGGATTCCGAACACGGGCTGCGCAATATCGACTGGATCGAGGGCAACCGGCGGCTGGTGGACAAGCTTTCCGATGGGAAGATTGCGTACATCTATATGCCGAATACGGGCGGCTCGGGGTACGACAATTTCAATCGCTACTTCTATGCGCAGATCGACAGGCAGGGCGTGGTGCTGGACGAGCGCTACAACGAGGGCGGGCTGATTGCGGACTACATCGTGAACGTGCTGGGGCAGAAGATTTTGTCGGGGGCGATCGAGCGCGACGGAAAGCCGGTGCACGATCCGGAAGGCGCGATCTTTGGACCGAAGGCGATGATCATCAACCAGAGCGCGGGCTCGGGCGGCGATGCGATGCCGTGGTACTTCCACAAAGCTGGACTGGGCACGCTGGTGGGGGTGCGGACGTGGGGCGGGCTGATCGGGATCGGCGGGTATCCTTCGCTGATGGACGGCGGCAGCGTGACGGCGCCGCGGTATGCCATTTACGGGCTGCACGGCGAGTGGGAAGTGGAAGGGCATGGGATTCCGCCGGACGTGGAAGTGGAAGAGCTGCCGAAGGACATGGCGGCGGGCCACGATCTGCAACTGGAGAAGGCGGTGGCGGTGGTGATGGAGCAACTGAAGGAGCATCCGGTGACGATGCCGCCGATCCCGGCGTATCCGAACTTTCACAAGAGCGATGGGCTGGGGCCGCGGTAGGGTTCTTCGCTGATTGCCGATCGCGGCGACTTCCCTGGGATTGCTGGATTCCCAGGCAGGGGTGGGGTGCGTCCAACCGGGAACGGCGGGTGCGCGGCTGACGTATTCTCGGTCGTACGCGGGCCGCTTCGCACTCCCCAATTCCCGACGCTGAAGGCGGTACCGTCATGGGCGAATTCTGGCAGGACCTTCGCTACTCGTTCCGGATGCTGTGGGCTAATCCGGCCTTCACGTTCACGGCGATTGCGGCGCTGGCCATCGGCGTCGGAGCGAATACGGCGATCTTCACGGTGGTGAATACCGTGTTGCTGAAGCCGCTGAGCTATCCGGACCCGGACCGCATGGTGCAGATGATGAATGTCGAGCCCGATGGAACATGGGCGGGCGCATCGCCAACCAAATTCAATAATTGGCGCGCGCAGACCAGCGTGCTCGAAGACGTAGCGGCCTACGACAACGGCGGCCCGGGGTTCAATCTGACGGGCGCGGTGCCGGAGCAGGTGCACGGGCTGCACGTGAGCGAGGCGTACTTCCGGCTGTTTGGCGCACCGGTGCTGATGGGGCGCACGTTCACGCCGCAGGAGGATTCGCCCAACGGCGGCCATGTGGCGGTGATCAGCTATGGGCTGTGGCAGCGGAAATTCGGCGGCAATCCGAAGGTCGTGGGCACGGCGTTGTCGCTGGGCAACGAGCCGTACACCATTGTGGGGGTGATTGGGCCGACGTTTCAGTCCGATCCGGAGGCTGATCTGTGGCTGCCGTTCCAGATCGATCCGAACAGCACGAACCAGGGACATTATTTTCTGGCGGCGGCGCGGCTGAAGCCAGGGGTGACGCTGGCGCAGGCGAACGCGCAGATGAAGCTGGCGTACAACGAATTCAAGCGGCGCTGGCCGCTCTCGGATGCGAAGTCGAGTTTCGCGGTGCAGCCGCTGCGCGATTCGATCATCGGGGACGCGCGGTCTTCGCTGCTGGTGCTGCTGGGCGCGGTGGGCTTTGTGCTGCTGATCGCGTGCGCCAACGTGGCTAATCTGCTGCTGGTGCGGGCGACGGGACGCAAGCGGGAGTTTGCGATTCGCGCGGCGATGGGGGCGGGGCGGGCGCGCATCATCCGCCAACTGCTGACGGAAAGTATTGTGCTGGCGATGACGGGAGGAATTCTCGGGCTGATTCTCGGCTATGCAGGCGTGCGCGCGCTGCTGGCGGTGAGCCCTGCGGATTTGCCGCGGGTGGGCGAGAACGGCTCGCTGGTGGGGATGGATTGGCGCGTGCTGCTGTTTACGCTGGGCGTGTCGCTGGTGACGGGGATTCTGTTCGGCGTGTTCCCGGCGATTGGCGCGGCGCGGCCGGATCTGAACACGACCTTGAAGGAGAGCAGTAACCGCTCAGGCACGGGATTCCGGCAGAGCAAGGCGCGGTCGCTGCTGGTGATCAGCGAAGTGTCGCTGGCGCTGGTGCTGCTGATTGGCGCGGCGCTGCTGATTCGAACCTTTGTGGCGCTGCGGGCGGTGAATCCGGGATTCGATCCGCATCACGTGCTGACGATGGAGATGTCGCTGACCGGAGACCGCTTTGCGAAGACGGCGGCGGTGGCGCAGCTTTCGCTGGATGGGCGGGAGCGGCTGAACGCGATTCCGGGAGTGGAAGCGGCGACCTCGACGTGCTGCCTGCCGCTGGAAGGCGGATTCGGCTTGCCGTTCGATATTGTGGGGCGGGCACCGGGCAAGGATCCGAACACCGGCGGGGCCGGGTGGACCAACGCCGCGCCGGGATTTTTCGCGGTGTTTCATATTCCGCTGCGGGGGCGCGATTTTACGGATCGCGACAACGGCGCGGCGCCGGGCGTGGTGATCATCAACGAAAGCATGGCGAAGAAGTACTGGCCGAATCAGGACCCGATCGGGCAGCAGATTTTGATTGGGAAGAATGTGGGGCCGCAGTTCACGGAGGCGGCGCGGCAGATTATCGGCGTGGCGAACGATATTCACGATGGAGGGCTGAATCGCGATCCGCGGCCGCTGATGATGGTTCCCGAGGCGCAGGTGACCGATGGCATGACGGCGCTGAACGCGACGATTGGGCCGGTGGTGTGGCTGGTGCGGACGCGCGGCGATCCGGAGCAGTATGCCGCGCAGGTGACCGAGCAACTGCGGCAGGCGAGCGGAGGCTTTCCGGTGGCGCGGGTGCGGCCGATGACGGAAGTGGTGGCGCAGTCGACGGCGCGGCAGGATTTCAACATGCTGCTGCTGACCATTTTTGGAGCGTCGGCGCTGATTTTGGCGGCGATTGGGATTTATGGGCTGATGGCGTATTCCGTGCAGCAGCGGACGCAGGAGATGGGCATTCGCATGGCGCTGGGCGCGGATCGGTCGCGCATCCGCAACCTGGTGGTGTGGCACGGCATGCGGCTGGCGCTGGTGGGGGTGGTGATCGGCATCGGCGCGGCGTTTGGATTGACGCGGTTTATCGCGAGCTTTCTTTTCGGGGTGAAGACGTGGGATCCGATGGTATTTGTCACCGTGCCGGTGCTTTTATCGCTGGTCGCGATGGCGGCGGTGTGGATGCCGGCGGCGCGGGCCTCGCGGCTCGATCCGCAGCAGGCGCTGCGGATCGAGTGAGGGGCGTTATTCGGCGCGCAGGGCTTCGACGGGATTGACGCGGGCGGCGCGGCGCGCGGGGATGTAGCTGGCGACGAGGGCGGCGATGCCGAGCAGGGCCGCGACGCTGGCCAGGGTGGGCACATCCCAGGACTGCACGCTGAAGAGGATGCTTTCCATCCAGTGACCGGTGAGGAGGGAACAGGCGAGTCCGGCGGCGATGCCGATGCCGACGAGCCATCCCGCCTCTTTCAGAATGAGCCGGTGGACCGCGCCGCGCTGCGCGCCGAGAGCCATACGCACGCCGATCTCGCGGGTCCGCTGGCTGACCGAATACGCGATGACACCGTAGAGGCCAATGACGCTGAGGATGAGGGCCATGGCGGCGAATCCGCCCACCAGGATGGTGAGGAAGCGATGCAGCACGGCGGCGGGCGAGCCGGCAACCTGGCCGTCCATGGTGACTTCCTGAAAGACGCCGAGGGTGGGATCGATGGAGCGGACGGTGCGCACCAACTCCGGCAGCAGGGCAGTGTCGTCCCCGGCGGTGCGGACGGCGAGCGCGAAGTAGTTGTCGGGGCCGTGGTAAATGGAGAAATATTCGGCGGGCCAGGGAGTGTCGTCGAGGCCGTTTTCGCGGACGTCGGCGACGACGCCGACGACCTGGCGCATCGATGGGGCATCGAGGCCGCCGTTGCCGATCATTTTGCCGATGGGGTCTTCGCCGGGGAAATAGCGCTTTGCCAGGGTCTGGTTGATGACGGTGACCTGGGGATGCTGCTGGTCGTCGGCATCGGTGAAGAGGCGGCCGCGCAGGAGGCGTGCCTGGAGGACGCTGGAGAAATACTCGGGGCTGACGTCGCGCTCGAGCACCTCGTTGTGCTCGCCATGGAAGGGGCGGCCGGGGATGCGAATCCAGTCCGTGTCGCAGTCGCACTGGACGGGCAGATCGCTGGTGAGGGCGACGGCCTGCACGCCAGGCAAGGCCGCGACTTTGGCTTCGACAACGGGGTAGAGACGGAGCCAGTTCTCCGGTTTGGGATAGCTTTTGTCGGGGAGCATGACCTGGACGGTGGCGATGTGATCGGGCTGGAAGCCAAGCTCGACGTGGAGGAGACGGTAGAGGCTCTTGCCGAGCAGGCCGGCTCCGGCGAGGAGCACGACCGCGATGGTGAGCTCGACGACGACGAGGTTGGCGCCCATCCGGCTCCAGAAGCGCGAGGCCGATCCGCGGCCGCCTTCGCTGAGGGCGGCGTGCACGTCGCGGAAAGCGAGGCGCAGCACGGGCGTAAGCGCGAGGATGGCGGCGGCGAGGAGGGCGACCGCGGCGGCAAATCCGGCAGTGTGGGCGTTGATGCCGGCGTTGCCGACGAAGCTGGCTCCCTGAGCGATGATGGCAGGCAGCAGCGCTTTGATGAGGGCGATGAGGCCGGCCGCGGTCGCGAGGCCTGCTCCGCATCCGGCGAGGGCAAGCAGAAGACCCTCGGTGACGAACTGACGGACGAGGCGGGCGGGCGTGGCTCCGAGAGCGCCGCGGACCGCGACCTCGCGGCGGCGGGATTCTGACCGCACGAGCAGCAGGCTGGCGACGTTGACGCAGGCGATGAGCAGGAGGAGTCCGGCGCCGGCGAGCAACGTAAGCAGCATGGGGCGAGTCTTGCCGATGATCAGCTTGGAGAGAGGCTGCACGGCCGCGCCCTGGCCCTGATTGGAGCCGGGATACTGAGCGGCCAGCTGCGCGGCGATGCGCTGGAAGTCGGCGAGCGCGGCCGCGACGGAGACACCGTCGCGGAGGCGGCCGACGCCGTAAAGATCGTGGCAGCCCCGGCGGCTCTCGCAACCGACTTTATCGCCGAGGGGAGCCCAGATCTCGGCTGTGGCGCGTGGTTGAAAGGTGAAATCAGCGGGCAGCACTCCGATGAGGGTGTAGGGCTGGCCGCTGAGGCTGACGGTTTGACCGATGACGTCGCGGCGTCCGCCGAAACGCTGCAGCCACGTTGCGTATGCGAGGATGGCGACCGGCGCAGCGCCGGGCTGATCTTCACCGGGGCGGAAATCGCGGCCGAGGAAAGGGCGAACGCCGAGGGTGCGGAAGAAGCCGTCGCTGACACGCGCGCCGGGCACGGGGACGGAGGCGTTGCCGACGCGCAGGAGAAAGCCGCTCCCGACATAGGCATCGAGGGAGCTGAGGGATTTGTTCATGCGCTGCCAGTCTTCGAAGTCGGCGCGGGAGAGGTCGGAGCGGGGCAAGGCAGTGGAGTCTTCGGCGACGTCGACGATGCGGTTGGGCTGGGCGTAGGGGAGGGGCTGGATCAGGGCCGCGTCCACAAAGGCGAAGATGGCGGTGCTGGCGCCGATGCCGAGAGCGAGCATGAGGATGGCGGTGACGGCGAAGCCGGGATAGCGGCGGATCTGGCGGATGGCGAAGCGCGCGTCCTGGGCGACGGTCTCTGCGCGGAAGCCCATCACGTCGTGGCTGCGCTCGTGCAGGCGGGTGGCGTTGCCGAAGTGGCGCAGGGCGGCATAGCGTGCGTCTTCGGGGGAGAGGCCGCCAGCTTCGAGGTCGCGGGCCAATTGCTCGCGGTGGAAGGACATTTCTTCGTCCAGGTCGCTGGCGAAGCGATTGCGGGAAAAAAGAACTGCGAGCTTGCGGAAGAATTTTGTCAGAGCGCTCATCCTGTCTCCTCTGCGTCCGCGAGGACGCGGCCAATGGCGGCCATCATCTGCTGGAATTGGGAGACTTCGAGGCCCAGTTGTTTACGGCCCGCCGCGGTGAGCGTGTAGAAGCGAGCGCGGCGGTTGGTGTCGGTTTTTTTCCACTCGGCTTTGACCCAGCCCTGGAGCAGCAGCCGCTGGAGCGCGGGATAGAGCGATCCTTCTTCCACGGTGAGCACGTCGTCGGAAATGCGTTTGATCGACTGGGCGATCCCGTAGCCGTGCAGGGGGGCACGGGCGAGGGTCCTGAGGATCAGCATGTCGAGGGTGCCGGGAAGGAGGTCGGGGTTCTTGGCCATGCACAACCATAGACAATCTATGCATAGGGTGTCAACGGCATGGGGACGAATCGGTTGTGGTGCGAGGCGCCGGGCTATGATGGTGGGCTGAACGGAGGGTTGGATGACGGCAGGAGATACAGGCAGAGGCCGGGCTGCGGAGAACATGGCGAAGAGGCGGAGGGCGGAAGTCGCGAAGGCGCTGTTGTGTGCGGTGGGCATGCTGATGCTGGCGTCCGGGGCAGCGGCGCAGGGCAATCCCGATCGGGACCGGCAGCCGGTGATGCCCGCGCACCTGCCGGACCCGCTGGCGCTTGCCAATGGGACGCCGGTGGCTGCTCCGGCGCAGTGGCCGCGGCGCAGGGAGGAATTGCTGCACCTGCTGACGGAGCAGATGTACGGGCGGATGCCGGGACGGCCGGCGGAGATGCGCTTTCACGTCTACGATCTCGACCGGCACGCGCTGGGCGGCAAAGCGACGCGCGAGCAGGTTTCGATTCTGTTTCGCGGGCGAGAGGATGGGCCGCGCATGGACCTGCTGATTTACGTGCCCAACTCGACTCCCGGCGGGACGCCGCATGCGGCGAAGCGGCCGCCGGTGATCCTGGGGTTCAATTTCTGGGGCAATGAAACGGTGAACGCTGATCCGGGAATTCGCATTTCGGATCGATGGATGGAGTCCGGGCCGAGTTCCGACCTGGACTTGTCGTGCGTGCAGGACCACCGCGCCACGGAAGGGTGCCGGGGGATCGACGCGTCGCGCTGGCCGGTGGAGAAGATTCTGGACGCGGGTTATGCGCTGGCGACGGCGTATCGCCGGGATGTGGACCCGGACCGGGTGGACGGATTCGCGGAAAGCATTCGCAGCGCATGGCCGGAACTGGCGCAGGGGGGCGACAATTTTTCGACGATTGCGGCTTGGTCGTGGGCGATGAGCCGCGCGCTGGATTATCTCGAGCAGGATCCTCGGGTGGATGGACAACGCGTGGTTGCGTTTGGATGGTCGCGGCTGGGGAAGGCGGCGATCTGGGCGGGGGCTACCGACCCGCGGTTTGCGGCGGTGATCAGCAACGAGTCCGGCGCGGGCGGAGCGAAGGTGTTTCACGACGTGCACGGGGAGACCGTCGAACTGCTGAATACGCGCTTCCCCTACTGGTTCTGCCGGAATTTCAAACAGTACAACGGGCGGGACGCGGAGATGAGCTTTGACCAGAACGAGACGCTGGCGCTGATTGCTCCACGGCCGCTGTACATTGCGAGCGCGATTGAGGACGAAAACGCCGATCCCCAGGGGGAGTTTTTGGGGGCGCTGGCGGTGACGCAGGCGTATCGGTTTCTGGGAAGTTCAGGATTGCAGAGCGATGCATGGCCCGGCGTGAATCAGCCGCTGCGGGGCCGGGTGAGCTATCACGTGCGCAGCGGCGCGCACAGCGTGACGGATTTCGACTGGGAGCAGTATCTGCGCTTCTGTGACGCGAACGTGAAGGGCGGGGCCGTGCACTCCGGCGCCGCTGCGCGAGGCCGGTGTGCAGCTGCTAATTGGAGCGCAGGGCGATGATGGGGTTGATGCGGGAGGCGCGCCAGGCGGGCAAGTAGCCGGCTGTAAGCGCGACGACCAGCAATACGGCGGCCATGGCGACGTAAGTGAGGGCGTCGGTGGGCTGGGTGCCAAAGAGCATGGAGGCCATGAGCCGCGCGGTCGCCAGAGAGGCCAGGGTTCCGGCGATGAGCCCGACGACGACCAGGCTGAAGGTCTTGCCCAGCACGCCGAGTTGCACGCGGGCGCGGCTGGCGCCGAGGGCGATGCGGATGCCGATCTCCTGAGTCTGTTGGGTGACGCCATAAGCGATGACGCCATAGATGCCGAGCGCGGCGAGGGTAAGGCCGAGCGCGGCAAAGATGCCGACGAGCAGCACAAAGAAGCGGCGCGGGGAGACTGCGCGGTCGACGATGGTGCGGATGGGCTGGAACTCCGCGGCCGGCTGGTTCGGATTCAGCTCGCGCAGCGCACGGAGCACGCTGCCTGCCATCGACGCGGGGGGCACCTTGCTGCGAATCACCAACTGCGCGCTGGATGGACCTTTTTGCAGCGCCGAATAGTAGATTTGCCATCCCCGCTCATCTTCGACGCTGGAGGCGTGCACATCGTCGACGACGCCAATGACATGCATCTGCTCTTTGCCGCTCATCAGCACTTTGCCCACGGCGTCTTCGCCGGGCCAGTAGGTCCGCGCTGCCGCTGCGTTGATGAGTACAACCTCCTGGCTCTTCAGGTTGTCATCCCAGGTAAAGCCGCGCCCGTGCACGCGCATGCCCATGGCGCGGAAATATCCCGGTGAGCAGACATAGACAAGCGGCGAGGGCAGCGCTCCTTCCGGAAAGATTTTGCCCTGGGGCGTGGGGGCACCCCAGGCGCGGTTCTGCTCCAGGGGCAAAAAATCCACGATGCCTGCGGCCTCGACGCCGGGCAGCGCGCTGACGCGGGCAATGACCTGACCGAAAATCTCCGCCCGCTTCGCGACGGAGGCTTCATTTGTGGGCGCGCTGTCGTCGTAGTCCACTTTGATGGAGGCGGCGTGATCGGGTGCGAAGCCCAGATCGACGTCCAGCACGCGCAGGAAACTGCGCAGCAGCAGGCCGGCGCCGACCACCAGCACGCAGGCGAGGGCGACTTCGCTGATGACCAGGGCGGCCCGAATCTTGCCGTGACGGAGACCTTTGCCGGAGCCGGCGCCGGAATCTTTCAGCGTTTCCTGGAGCGAACCGCTGGCCATTTTCAGCCCAGGCATCAGACCGAAGAGAAACGCGGTAGCGAGAGTGACGAGCAGCGTCCATCCCATGGCCGCGCCATCGAGGCGAATACTGGAGAGCAGCGGCAGGGCGATGGAGCCGGCGCGCGTGAGGTAGAAGGTGACTGCCCAGGCGATGGCCAGGCCCAGCGCCGCGCCGCCGGCGGAGAGGAGGAGGCTTTCGGTGAGAAGCTGGCGGACGATGCGGCCGCGCTGGGCGCCGAGTGCGCTGCGCATGGCGAATTCTTTGCCGCGGGCAGCGGAACGGGCGAGCAGCAGATTCGACATGTTGACGCAGACGATCAACAGGATCAGGCCCACGGCGCCCCAGAGCAACTCGAGGGAGCGACGGATGCGGCCGCTGACGTAGTTCTTGAGGGTGCGCAGTTCCATGCCGCCGCCATCTTTGCCCGCATACGATCCGCAGGACTGCGGATATTTTTCGCTCCAGCAGAGGTGGGGCACGACCAGGTTGGCATCGGCCTGCGCCTGGGCGAGAGTGACGCCGGGCTTGAGACGTCCGATGAGGGTGACGATGTTGCCCCACTGGCGCTCGTCGTCGAGGACCTCGGCCGAGAGCAGATCGATGCGCGCGCCGGGGGAGAAGACCGCGCCGAAGTCGAAGCTGGCCGGGAGGACGCCGACGACGGTTGCGGGCGATCCGTTCAGATCGATTTCTTTCCCGACGATGGCGGGGTCGGCGGCAAACTGCCGCTTCCAATAGGCATGTTGCAGCAGCACCACAGGGTGCGAGCCGTGGCGTGCGTCGGCCGGAGTAAAGAGGCGTCCGAGCATGGGCTGCACGCCGAGCGTCTGAAAGAAATTGGCCATGACTTCGATGCCGGTGACGGGCACCGGCTCACCGCGTCCGGTGAGGCGCAGATTGTCGGGCGTGGAGAAGGCCATGTAGCCGGTAATGTCCTGGTAGGAGCGGCTCTGCGCTTTGAATTCGTCGTAGGCGTCGGCGGAATAGGTGGCGCAGGAGAGGCCGCATTTCTGCGGGGGCGGCGCGATCCAGACCAGGCGATCGGAATTGGCCATGGGCAGCGGGCGCAGCAGAATGGTGTTGACCACGCTGAAGGCGGCGACGTTGGCGCCAATGCCGAGGCCGAGCATGAGTACGGCGACAATGGAGAATCCGAGATCGCGGCGCATGGTGCGGAGGGCAAAGCGCAGGTCCTGCGCGAGCACATCGAGGAAGGGCAGGCCGCGGGCGGCGCGCTGCTGTTCGCGAGCCTGCTGGACGCCGCCGAAGCGGACGAGGGCCTGGCGGCGCGCTTCTTCCGGCGACAGGCCACTGCGGAGGTTCTCGTCGATGGCGAGGTCGAGGTGGGACGCCATTTCGGCGTCGAGATCGTGATCGAGGGGCGCTTTGTGGAAGAAGGCGCGCATGCGATTCCAGCTTTGGCGGAGGAGATCGGGCATCACTCGCCTCCTTCGGGCTGCATGGCGAGCACACGGCCCATGACGGCGGAGAGGCGCTGCCAGTAGGCGGCATCTTCGACCAGGCGTTTTCGGCCGCGGCGGGTGATGGAGTAGAACTTGGCCTTGCGATTGTTGTCGGAGGTGCCCCAGGCCGCGTCGATCCAGCCGCGCTGCTGCAGGCGGACGAGCGAGGCGTAGATGGTGCCCTGATTGAGGAGAACTTCGTGGCCGCTGACCTGCTCGATGCGGCGGGCGATGCCGTAGCCGTGTTGCGTGCCGATGGCGGCGAGGGTTTGCAGGACCATGAGGTCGAGCGTTCCCTGGAGCAAATCGAGTTTTTCTTCGGGCATGCGGGTCTCCTGTGCGATGACCACAGCAGTATGGCACAGAAACCTGTGGTCGTGCCACAGGAGGATACGGTGCGCATCGATACTTTGTTCCCTCGCGAAGCTCGATGGCGCGACCATCGGCTACGCGGTATTCTGGCCGGGCTGGATTCTCATCAAGCTCAGGAGCCTCTGTATGCCGCAGGTTCGCCGCCGTCTGCCACTTTTCGCCGTATCTGTCCTGGTCTTCGCCGCAAGCTTCACAAATATCGCTCGCGGCCAGGCGGGGCAGCCCATCGCTCTCACCGTCGACACAACGCAAACGCCGCAGAAGATCCTGCATGTGAAAGAGGCGATCCCGGTCGAGCCGGGAGCGGTGACGCTCTACTATCCGAAGTGGATTCCGGGCGAGCATGGGCCGGATGGTCCGATCAACGGACTGACGGGGCTGCATTTCACGGTGAGGGGCAGGGAAATTCCGTGGCAGCGCGATCTGCTGGACGTCTTCACGTTTCACGTGGACGTGCCGGCGGGGGCGAGCGAACTGGATGCGGCGTACGACTATATTGAGCCGGCGGGCGCGAACTCCAGCGACAAGCTGCTGGTGCTGGAGTGGAACGCGGCGATTTTGTATCCCGCGGGCATGACGTACGACAAGATCATGTACGCAGCGAAGCTGATTCGTCCGGACGGGTGGAAGTTCGGGACCTCGCTGCCGGTGGCGTCCGAGAAGGGGAACACAGTTTCGTTCAAGCCGATTTCGCTGGAGCTGCTGGTGGATTCGCCGGTAATTGAAGGGCAGTACTACCGGGTGGTGGACCTGACGCCGCCGGGCGAGCCGATCCATCATGAGCTGGATCTGGTGGCGGACAGCGAAGCGGCGCTGGCGATTCCGCCGGCGATTCAGAAAGGGCTGACGAATGTGGTGGCGGAGTCGGGCGTGTTGTTTGGCGCGCGGCATTATCGCGACTACCATTTCCTGCTGACGCTGAGCGATCACGTGGCGCACTTCGGGCTGGAGCATCACGAGTCGAACGACAGCCGTTTGCCGGAGCGCGCACTGCTGACGCCGAATGCGGGCATGACGGTGGGCGGCCTGCTGCCGCATGAATTTGTTCACTCATGGAACGGGAAGTTTCGCAGGCCCGCGGATTTGACCACTCCGGACTACGAGAAGCCGATGGAGACCGATCTGCTGTGGGGCTATGAAGGGCTGACGGATTATCTGGGACCGATGCTGGCCGCACGCAGCGGATTGTGGACGCCGGAGCAATATCACGAGTATCTGGCGAGCATCTCGGCGATGCTGGGGCCAGGACGGCCGGGGCGTACGTGGCGTCCGCTGGTGGATACGGCGACGGGCGAGCCGATGCCGGGACGCGATCGCGGATGGATGAACTGGCGGCGCGGCACCGACTACTACGACGAAGGCGATCTGCTGTGGCTGGAAGTGGCGACGATCATTCATCAGTCGACGAACGGGCAAAAATCGATTGACGATTTCTGCCATCTGTTTCACGGCGGAGCGAACAACGGGCCGGAAGTGAAGCCGTACACCTTCGACGATCTGGTGAGCACGCTGAACCAGGTGGCTCCGTATGACTGGGCGGGCTTTCTGCACAAGCGGCTGGATTCAAAGTCGCCGGATGCGCCCACCGGGGGCATCGAGAACGGCGGGTGGAAGGTGGTGCTGACCGATCAGCCGATGCGGCTGTCGGGGCGGCGCGGGAATTCCGGCGACGTGTACTCGCTGGGGTTGCAACTGGGAGAAGACGGGACGGTGGGGGATTCGATTGTGGGCAGCCCGGCGTACAACGCGGGGATCACGTCGGGGATGAAAGTAGTGGGCGTGAACGGGCGGGTGTACACGCACGACCTGCTGGAAGACGCGATGGCGTCAGCGAAGGAGGCGGGGACGCCGATCGCGCTGATGGTGGTGATCGACGACTACTACCACACGTTCAACGTGGACTATCGCGGCGGCGACAAGTATCCGCACCTGGTGCGGGACGATGCGAAGCCGGATTATCTGGATGAGCTGATCAAGGCGCACGCGGGGAGTTAGGCAGGGAAAAAGCGCGGGGCCTGTCGAGTTGAGCTCGACAGGCCCCGCGTTGTTTGTGCCGCTGGAGGCGCGATTACTTTGCGGGTTTCTCCGCGGGCGCGTTGGCGACCTGCAGATTGTTGGTGACGCTGAAGACGCCGGAGACTGTGTTGGCCTGGAGGCCGGCGGCGTTCTTCTGTGCCTGGGTGTCGACCTGTCCGTAGAGCGTGACGTGGCCGTTCGCTACCTGGATGCGGATGGGCTTCTGGGGATCCATCACGTATTGATTCAGGAGCGGGTAGCCGTAGATAGCGCGAAATTCGCGCGCGCGAATCTCGTTGTCGAAGTCGGAGACGGGATCAACCTGGATGTTGTCGACGACATCGCGGACGCCTTTGGTGTTGGCGACAACAGCGACCGCGTCAGCAGCGGCGACCGGACCGGCGGCGTGACCCGCGAGGGTGACAACACCGTGATTCACGTCGACGGAGATGGCCTGGAACTGCACGGGCACTTCGCCCCAGAGATCGTAGGTGATGGCCTTGAGCAGCTTCGGCTGGAGTTGTTCGTCCGGAACCGGCGTGGTATTGACCTGGATCTCGTCGCGAATGGCGCCGATGCCGTGGACGTGGCGGACTTTGGAGTCGGCGTTGAGCTTGGTGGAGAGCAGGTCGACGCTGCCGGTGAGGGTAACGACGCCGTTCTGTACCGAGGTTTGGACGCTTTTGAAACGCGAGGCGTTGAGGGCTTTCTGCACCGCGGCCTGCGTTTGGGGATCGTTGTTCTGCGCAAACGCCGCGGGAACAGCAAGGACCGCGGCAAGAGCAAATGCTGCAATTGCTTTCATCTGATTAGGCTCCCGGCCCACTCCCTGGGGTTTTGATTTACCGGCCGGCAACGGCGGGCCGCGTGGGGCGGTGCGTCGGTTGGCAGGCCGGGGGAGAAGGCCCTTTCACCTAATCAGACACGGGCCAGGGTGGTTTGGATGCGCGTAAAAGCGAGGAATTTTGCAGGATGGAGACGGCTTTTTGGACGCCAGACGTTTGATTTTGCAGGAAGTTGCAGGGCGGCGGGTAAAACTTTAGTGGTTGCGGCGGTGGAGGCGGAAGAGCAGCGAGAAGACGCCGGATTCGTCGCGGACGGCGAGGATGGAAAAGTCCTGGGTGAGGTGCCATTCGCCCTGGATGAGCTGCTCGGCGGTGGAGTTGACGTTGGTGGCGTAGGTGAGGGTGGCCTGTTTGGAGATGGGCTCCTCGACGGTGATGCGGGCGGTGGCATTGCCGACGCCGGAGATGAAGGTGGGATCGATGCGGACGGAGCCGCCGCCGAAGAGCTTCTGGATGCGGCTGCTGATGGTGGCGTTGAGCGCGCCGCCGAGGAGGGAGTCGGCGGTGGAGTTGACGCCGGCCTGCTGCTCCTCGGTGGAGTAGATCTGCTGTTCCTCCTGGGTGCGACCCATGGCGAGGAGGGAGAAGATGTCCTGCTCGGAGAGCGGCGGTTCGGAGCGGAAGGTGGGGCTGAGATTGGCGGTGGTGCCCTGCAGGCCGATGGTGATGTTGTAGTCCTCGACGGTGGTGGTGGCGGTGATGTCGACCGTCGGCTGGATGCGGACGGGATTGCTGAAATAGATTTCGCCGTGCTGGAGCTGGAATTTTTCGCCATTGAAGGTGGCGCTGCCTTCAGTGACGGTGACGCGGCCGAGGATGGTGGGCTGGGCGAGCGTGCCGCGGACAACGAGGTCGACATTGCCGGCGAGGCGGGCGAAGGAGTTCTGAAAGTCGAGCGAGGGAGCGGAGTTGACGCGGATGTCGAGGCGGACACGGTTGGCGGGGGCGTTGGGATCGGGGGGCAGGGTGACGCCGTTGCCGGAAGCGGCGACGGCGGCGAAGTCGACGTCCTGGCTGACGGAGAAGGCGGTGACGGTGACATCTCCGCTGAAAAGCATGCTGGTGCGCGTGCCCTGGAAGCGGAGATCGGCGTCGGCGGTGGAGGTGACGCCCTGGGGATAGCGGATGCGGACGCCGCGGGCCTGAGCGGTGAGGTCGGCGTAGAGGCCGCGATGGTAGGTGACGAAGCCGCCGACTTTGATGAGGCCGCCGCCGGAGTAGGCGGTGACGTTTTTGAAGTCGAGACGATCCTGGTCGAAGACCAACTCGCCGTTCATGCGGCTGAGGCCGTTGATGTAGTCCTCGAGAGCGAGGTTGACGTTGGTGAATTTTACGTTGCCGGTGAGGTCGGGCTTGAGAGTGGTTCCCTGGGCGTGGAGGGTGAAGTCGACGTGGCCGGAGGAGACGATGTCGGTGTCGAGGGTTTCGGCGAGGGACATGTTGACGGAGCCGCTGGCGGTGGCCTGGATGGGGCGGGGATTATCGAAGACGCCGAGGGTGCCCTGGGCATGGAGGTCGGTGTCGGGACCCATGATGTGGACCGGGTCGAGATGCAGGACGCCGCCGGCAAGCGTCGCGTGGAGCATGCCGTCGCTGTGGATGGGCACGTCTTCGAGGGTGACGGAGAGCTCGCTGATGTGGGCGTCGCCGCTGAGTTTTTTGGGATAGCGGAGCGGACCGGAAACAGTGACGGCGGCGGCGATGGAGGAACTGCCGCGGACGCCGGTGACGGAGAAGGTGCGGAGCAGGGGATCGATATTGAATTTGGCGACGGTGAGAGTGGCGTGGGTCGGGTAGTCGCCGGAGAGCTCCGTTTCCGCGTTCATGTCGAGGGAGGCGGTATTGAGATGGCCGGCGACGTGGAGGCGCAGGGTGCGGCCTTCGGTGTGCGCCTCGGCATCGACGTCGCCGGTGGACTCGCGGGCGAGGGTGAGTTTGGCGATGTGCAAGCTGGCTTCGAGGGTGGGTGAGGCGAGGGTGCCGCCACCGCGGGCGTCGAAGGCAAAGGAACCGGTGACCGGGTACTGGTCGTTCTGGATGCGGCGGATGTGGGCCAGCTCGAAGCCGCTTCCGCGGGCATCGAACTGGATGGACTGGTCGCCGAAATTGTAGCTGCCATCGCCGGTGATGTGGCCGCCGTCGAGCGAGAAGACGAGGTCGGAGGCGCTGAGGTTCTTCCCTTTGAAGGCAATGTTTGACGTGAGGGAATGGTAGGGCTCGTTCGCGATGGAGCCGACGGCGAGGCTGATCTGGCCGCTGCCGTCCAGGTTGCCGATGGTGCCGGTGGTTTGAGCGTGGAGATTGACGGTGCCGGAGACGGGATAGCTTTTGCCGGTGAGGGCGATCCACTGCGCGAGGTCGGCGTTCCTGACCTGCACGCTGGCCTGGATGGCGGAAGTTTCCGCGAAGAGCTCGGTGGGAGCTTTGGGGTCGCCGTGGACCTGTCCGCTGAACTGGATGGTGGTTTTTCCCTGGACGAGGGTGGCGGCGGTGACGCCGAGGGAGCCGGCGGAGTAGTCGGCGTCGGCGACGAGCGTGTCGAAGTGGATGTTGCGGATGGCCTCGGTGGCGGCGGGGGTGAGCGCGCGCGGGGTGACGTCGAAGTTGCTGGCCTGGAGATGGCCGTGGAAGTCGGGGTTGAGGAGCGTGCCGGTGACGTCGCCGTTGAACTGGGCTTCGCCGTGCAGGGCGGCGGGGATGGGCGTGGGCTGGCCGGGCGCGGAGATGCCGAAGACAGCGAGGGCGGGATTGAATTCCGCCACATTACGGGTGACCAGAGTGGCGGTGAGGCTGGTGGGGCGGGAGAGGGGGTAGACGCCGAGGGTTCCGCCGATGTGGATGACCGAGGCGGGAGTGCGGACGTCGAGGCTGCCGATGGCGACGCTGCCGATGTGGTGGACATATTTCGCGTGGACCACGCCGGTGACGGGAACCTCGCCGGAGATGGGGTTGGGCGCGGGGGCGAGGGTGACATCGGCGGCGCCGACGAGGTCGTTGGCGGAGCCGGTCCAGTCAACGTCGGCGGTGCCGGAGGCGATGGTGTCGAAGCCGAAGCGGCGATAGCCGTCAGGAGCCACCACGTCGAGAATGCGGTCGAGCGAGAAGCCGGAGACGTGGGTGCGGATGATGCCCCTGCGGACCGGGCCTTTGGGCGATGCGGAGCGGCCGGGGGGCGGCGCAGGGGCCTGCCAGTTGACGAGGTTGAGGTAGCCATCGACGACACCGCCGGCGGCGAGGGCATGGATGCCGGTGAGGGCGACCAGATCCTGGGTGACATGCACGTTGGCGCTGGCGGCAGCGCCGGTGGCATTGACAGTGCCGATGCTGTAGACTCCGCCGGTGACGGCGACGGTGCCGTCGATATTGAAGCGGGGAAGGGTGCCGCGGCCGGTGAGGTTGAGCTGCGCGGTGCCGCCGGCAATGCCGGGATCGCCGATGAAGGCGCGGACCTCAAGGGCGTCGATGGCGCCTTTCATCGTGAACTGAAAGTGCGGGTCGGCGAAATTGGTGAGGCCGCCGGCGACGCGGACGATGGTCTTCTTGTTTTTGCCCTGGGGACCGCTCTGCAGGGTGAGGCTGACGAGGCGAGCGGCATCGCGGCCGAGGTCGAGCGAGGCATCGAGGGTGGAGTGAACGGGCGTTTCGAGGCCGCGCTGCGCGGAGATGTCTTCGATGTGGAGCGTGCCGACGTAGCGGCCGGTGGCCGGAACGTAGCTGACCTGCGCACCGAGGTTGCTGGCGGTGAGGTTGAAGGGGATGGCGCGCTGGTTGACGATGGCGAGGCCGTTGCTGAGGATGGTGCGGCCGATGGCGAGGTCGAAGATCTGATCTTTGGTCGATCCGGAAGAGGGATGTTTCGGCTGCGGCTGATTGGTGGTGCCGTCGGGATAAACGATGAGGTGGAGGACGGGGTGGTCGGCCTCGAGGTAGTTGAGAGAAACTTTGGGGCGGAAGAAGGAGATGATCTGCAGGCGGACGAAGAGGCGGTCGAGGTGGGCGTAGGGAATTTGGCCGGGAGCTTCGAGGCCGTGGATGGTGAGGTTGTCGGCTTCGAATTCGAGGTGGGTGAAGCGCCATCCGAAGTGCTGTAATTCGACGCGGCCACCGGTGGCGTTCTCGACCTGGGCGATGACCTGACGGCGGACGCGATTTTCAAAGGACTGGGTGGAGGCGTACCACGTGAGGCCGATGGCGAGGATCACCAGCAGACCGAGGCCCCACAGGAACAGAAGGAGCACCAGGCGCGCCAGGCGGCGGCGGGGGCGCGGCGTCTGCTCGGGCTCGGGCATGGGCGTGATGCTCATTGGGCGGGATTCCTCTGGGCGTCACTGGTGTCGAGGTCGCCGCTGAAGGCCAGGTCGACGATGCGCACGTTGCCCTGATCGCGCAGGCTGTTGAGCCAGTCCTGGAAAAGGCCGGTGACCTGCTGTTCGAGGAGAATTTCCTCGATGCGGGTGGTGACTTCAGCGAGCGGGGGAGCGGATTCGTGGTCTTTGGCCAGCGCGGGGACCAGCGTCTTTTCGTAATAGGCGGAGATCTCTTCCGGGGCGATGCGGATGCCGCTGCGGAAGCGGAGATCGACGAAGCGGAGGATGGCCATGCGCTGGCTCCAGCGCTCGTCGACCATTTCGGGAGTGAGATCGCTGGAGCGGAGGAATTGGTTCCATCCGGCGTCGGTGACGCAGAGATTCTTTTCGCAGGCGGGGATTTGCCGGCGCAGCTCTTCGAGGGCCTTGCGGACTTCGGGTTCAGGGGTGGTGAAGGGCTGCTGCTGCTCTTTCATCTGCTGCAGGATGAGGATGCGGTCGATGAGGCGGCGCAGGGCGGCGTCGGGGGTGTTTTTGCCGGGGAGGATCTGGAGCGGTTCGAGGGCGGAGAGGCGCATTTCCTGGGTGATGTCGCTCTCGAGGACGACGTTGGAGCCGACAATCGCGACGACGTGGTCAAGCTCGACGGAATCGGGCACGGGGGGCGGCGGGGGCTGGGGCGGCCCGGAAGCGGAGGTTTGCGCGCCCAGCGGCGCGGCCGCGGCGAGTCCGAGTGCGAGGACGGCGATGAGGAGGGGGCGTCTCATCAGAAAGCCTGCCCGATGCTGAAGAAGAAATTAAAGTGGCCGGAGCGGCTGTAGCACTCGGTCGGCTGGTTGGGGTAACAGGTCACATTCTCCGTGCCGGGGGTGCCATAGGTGATGAGGACAGGATAGACCGGCGGGTTGAGGTTGTAGCTGGTGTCGAAGCGGATGGGTCCGATGGGGGTGTGATAGCGGGCGCCGATGCCGACGGAGTGGGAGAAGTCGTTGAAGTCGCAGGTGCCGGTGGGATTGGTGCTGGAGGAGCGGGAGACGGCCTCCTGCGCCTTGACGTTGAGGTATTGCGGCGCGGTGCAGGTGTAGCTGTGGGGCTGCTTGATGCGGAGGGCGGCGGGCCAGATATCCGAGGAGTTGTTGAAGACGTTGCCCATGTCGTGGAAGAGGACAAAGCCGAGCGATTTGCCGAAGTACGGGAGCTGGGGGTTGGGCAGCCGCAACTCGGCCTGATTGACGAAGACGCCGGCGCCGCCGATGGGGAAGCCGGTGAGGGAATCGCGCGGGCCGGCGGCATTGAGGGGGAAGCCGCGGAGGGATTCGGGGCCTCCGGCGTAGAGGCGCTCGGGGAGGGGAATGGACTCGAAGCGGGCCTCGCCGAAGACGCGCTCCTGGCCGAAGCGGGTGTTGCGGGCGAGGACGAAGTTCTTGTGCCTGCCGAGGGTGTAGTAGGTGGAGTTGGTCCAGTCGAAGTGATTGAAGTTGGCCTGCGAGGTGAGGAAAGCGTTGTCGGAGGCGAACTCCTGGATGCTGTTGTACATGCCGGACTGCGCGTCGAGGGGCTCGGGACGGCGGGTGTCGCGGATCCAGGTGAGTTCGGGGCCGCCGACGCGGACCGGCTCGGAGAGCAGCGGGATGAGATTGGGCGCGACCTGGATGGTGTTGGGGTCGACCTTCACGCGACGGTACGAGAGCTGATAAATGAGGGTATTGATGAGGTCGGGATGATGGGTGACGCGGATATCGCCTTCTTCGGTGGAGGAGGCGAAGGTGATGACGTTTTGCGCATTGATGTAGCCGACGTCGGAGGAGAAATCGAGGGTGCGGTGGTTGAGGAAACGGGGGGTGGTGTACTGCGCGGTGATCTGCTGCTCGAGGGTGCCGTATTCGGAGCGGAAAGTGATGGTCTGATTGCGGCCGAAGAGGTTGATGCGGGAAACGTCAAGCTGGACGAGGGCGCTGGCGCCGATGTGGCCGTTGGGCGAGCAGGAATACGTGGCCGGGTTGATGCCCAGCTGGATGAGGCTGACGGCGTTGGGGCAGTTGGTGCTGGGGGTTCCGGTCTGGGCCTGCAGGCCGACGCCGTAAATCACATCCCAGCGGCGGGCCTCGTCGAACTGGAGGAGGACATTTTTGCGCAGCTCATCGCCGCCCGGGTTCTGGACGTCGGTGTTGACCTGGTTGAAGAGGGTGAGGTTGTAGAGCTGGCGCTGAGTGTCGAGGAGTTTTGACTGGTCGAGAGGCTGGCCCGGAGCGACCAGAATCTGATGCTTCACGGTTCCCGGTCGGGTGTAGTGCAGGCCGCTGATGAGGACATTGCGGATGAAGATCTGGTCGCCGGGGGTGACGGCGACGTGCACATCGATGAGGTTGGGGTCGTGCGCGGAGGGCGCCTGGCGCACGGTGACTTTGGCCTGATCGTAGCCGTGATCGAGGAAGTAGCTGACGATGGCGTCGCGGTCGGCGGCGAGGTTGTTGCCGGAGTAAGGCTGGCCGGATTCGAGGCGCAGGGTGTTCTGAAGGTCTTTTTGCTGGGCGGCGGTGACACCCTCAATTTGATAGAGGCCGACTTTTTGCTGGACGCCTTCTTCGATGCGGTAGGTGACGGCGAGAATGCGCTCGTGGTTTTTGGGATTGATGCCGCGGTCGCGGACTTCGGGGGTGACCTTGACGTTGGTAAAGCCGTTGTTCTGATAGAGGGCGGTGATGGTATTGGCGTCGGCCTGCTGCAGGGCGAGGGAGTACATGCCGTGGGGGACGAAGAGGGAGGAGGGCTGGACGCCGAGGCGCTGCATCAGGGTCCAGTTGCCGAAGTAGCGGTTGCCGGAGACGGCGACGGACTGGATGCGGTCGCGCGGGCCGGGATGGACGTCGTAGGTGACGCGGGTGAGGCCGGTTTGGCGATCGGTGAGGTAGGTGACTTTGGCGTCGAAGTAGCCGGCGCGCTGCAGGTAATCGCGGATGCGCTTGCTGCCGGAGTTGATCAGGTCTTCGTCGAGTGCGCCTTCAGCGTAGATGGGGACCAGGGATTTGATTTTGCCTTTGCTGAGTTTGGCGCCTTCGACGACGACTTTGACGACGGGGCCGCGATCGTCCTGGAAGTTGAAGTTGAGGTGATTGACGGGGGCCTGGTAGTGTTTTGAGGTGAGGCGGACGTTGGGCTCGAGGCGCTGCTCTTTCTGGTAGTGCTTGCGGATATCCGCCAGTGCCCGGCTGACGGTATCGCGGTTGACTTTGGAGCCCGCCTTGAGCTTCGCTCTCTTGCGGAAGTCGGGCAGAGCCAGGCCGCTGTCGCCCTGGACGGCGACGTCGCCGACGCGGGCGGGCGCGCCGGTGGTGACGTTGAACTGCACGTCCTCCTGGGCATGGGCCGGATCCATTTTGGTGTGGTGGACGACGGAGCCCTGGTAGTAGCCGTTCTCCTGCATGGCCTGCAGGAGGAGATCGGTGGCGTGGTCGATTTTTTGCTGCGTAAAGGGCGTGCCGGGCGTGAGGCGCGTGGAGTAGTTGAGCTGATTGGTGAGCTGATTGTTTTTGACGCCGCGCACGAGGACGCGGCCGAGGAAGACGGTGGGCTTGCCGGAGTAGGTGAGGATGACGCCGTCGCCCTGCCGTTGTCCATCGACGGCGATGGTCTGGTAGAGGCCGGTGGCGAAGAGGCGGCGGAGACTGTCGCGCACCTTGACGGGGTCGAGGGGGGTGTTGGGTTGCTGCTCGAGCCGGTCGGGAAGAGGGTCGAGGTTATCGCGAGTGACGCCGGCGTAGCGAATCTCGAGGACCTCGAGGCCGGCCCATCCGCGGAGGCTTTGGGAGGTGGGGACGGGGCCTGCGGTGTGGGGGCCTTCGCTCTGGACGGCGTTATAGGAGGGCAGGACGGAGCCGGGGGGGATGCTGGATTCGTTCTGCTTTTCTTTCTTCTGCGGATTCGGCGATGGGGAGGATGCGGCTGGAGCCTGGGGAGCGGGGTTCATGGGCTGCTGGGCGAGGGCGGGCGCAGAACTGGCGAACGGGAGGAGGAGGCAGAAGACAAAAAGGGGCAGCAGAGCCGGAGCGTTGGCGGCTCGGCTGCGGCGTTTCCCGTTTCCCGATGCAGAACAAAGTCTCGAACCCAAACCGCCCCTCGTACCGATCCTGAACCCTGGCGACAAAACCAGCGAAGCGTCCAGCTCCGGATTCTGTTCACCGCGGCAAAGCTGCGCCGGTCCCGCTGATTGCGCTCTTTCGAGGTGAGATGCGCGTCCGCGGTCTGCGCAATGCCTGATCCGCGCGCCAACAGCGCAGCAATAAGTTTCTATACTACTGAGAGATGGCGGCTTCGTCCCAAACGTTAGCGGAGCGGTACTCGCGGCAGGTACTCTTCCAGGGGATTGGACCCCTGGGGCAGGAAAAGTTGCTGCGGGCGCAGGTGGCCCTGGTGGGCGTGGGGGCGACGGGGGCGGCGGCGGCCAGCCTGCTGGCGCGGGCCGGGGTGGGAACGCTGACGCTGATCGACCGGGACTTTGTGGAAGAGAGCAATCTGCAGCGGCAGGTGCTCTTCGACGAGGCGGATGCGCGCGAGGCGCTGCCCAAGGCGGAGGCGGCACGGCGGAAGATTGCGGCCTTCAACAGCGCGATCGAGGTGCGGGCGCGGGTGGCGGATTTGGTTCCCGGGAATATCCACGAATTGCTGGGCGGCGCGGAGATGGTGCTGGACGCCACGGACAATTTCGAAACGCGCTATTTGCTGAACGATTATGCCGTGGAGCAGGGGAAACCGTGGATTTATGCGGCGGCGGTCGGGTCCTATGCGGTGACCATGAATATTGTGCCCGGGGAGACGGCTTGCCTGGCGTGTATTTTCCCGGAGCCGCCGGGGGGCGCGGTGGAGACGTGCGACACGGCAGGGATTCTGAATACGGCTGTGAATCTGGCGGCGTCGCTGGAGGTGACCGAGGCGCTGAAGTGGCTGGTGGGCGCGCGGGAGACGATGCGGCGGACGCTGCTCAGCTGCGATGTGTGGACGAATGCGTGGAGCGAGATTGCCACGGGAACGCCGCGTCCGGAGTGCGCGGTGTGCGGGGCGCGGGACTTCGCGCATCTGCGCGGGGAAGGGCGGCCGCACATCACGTTGTGCGGGCGGAACTCGGTGCAGATTCACGAGCGAGCGCGGATGGTGGATTTGGCGGAGATGGAGCAGCGGCTTTCTCCGCATGGCGCGGTGCGACGCAACGAGATGCTGCTGCGGTTCGAGCGCGCGGGGATGACGATGACGCTGTTTGGGGACGGGCGGGCGATCCTGCAGGGGACGAGCGATGTGGCGGTGGCGCGGACGTTTTATGCGCGGTTTGTGGGGTCGTAGAGGGAGCGCGACGAACTGGTCCGGCGGCGGGTGATCATTTTCAGAGTCTGCCTGCGGGCTGCGTCGTGCGAACGGGAACTGGAGATTCCACGTGGAGGTTCCGGAATGCCGACATTTCGTTCAAGTGGATTTGGGGGTCGTCACCGTCGATGCCCCTGGGCGAAAGGATCGATAAACAATGAAGCCAAACAGCGAGATAAAGAACAATAGGACCGCCCCCGCTGGGATCGCGCGATCGAGCGGGTATTCCCCCCGAATCGTTCCTTTCGCGCCATTAACGAAAAGGACGATCCAGACAATCACAAGGTAGGAACAAACTGCCCTCAGAATCCAAAGGCGAGGCGTGCTTTTTGGGAACTGCTCCTGTGACTTCGCGGTCGGCGGTGGCGTCTTTTTTGCCATCCTTCTGGCGATGAGGGAGACCGCGACAAAATTGGCGAGGAACCAGACCAGGAGCACGTCTGTAAACCACACTGGCCAGTGGTTCTTAGGTAGTTTGAAGGAAAAATACACCACGAACACGACATAGGGGACTGTCAGCGCAACGGCACTTCCGATGAGGACCGCTGCTCTGGATCGTGGATTCATTCGCGATCAAATATACAGCTCATGGCCGAGGGGCAGGGTTCCTGGGCGAGTCACCGGCGTTACGGAACATTCATTGGGGGAATGGGAAGGACCAGGTTCCTCACCCCGCCCACCGCATCCTCCGACAGGCGTTGGCTGCCGAAGGCCAACCGCACTGTTGACGAGTTGAACAAGCAGGCTCTATATAATTGGCCCCTGACGCCGTCGAGCCATTTTCATGGATCGCTGTTCGCGGCACAACGAAGTCAAGATCAAGGATGAGGTGAGGACACTGTGCGAGTCTCGATGAGGTTTTTGCTGGTAGTTGCTGTGGTCGCGCTGACGCCGTGGCCGGCAGTGTGGGCGCAGGCGCAGACCACGCCGCTGCCCGCCGAAGCGACTGCGAACCCGGTGGTGTGGAGCGCGAAGTTGTTCTACGAGCGCAGCTCAAAAAACATGATCGCTGCCGCAGAAGAGATGCCCGCAGACAAGTACAGCTACCACCCGACACCCGACCAGTGGACCTTCGGGAAGGTGGTTGCGCACATTGCGCAGTCGAATGGAGGATTGTGCGGGGCGCTGTCGGGCACCCCTGCGCCGGCGGCGCTGACGGTGAGCGACACGGCGTCGAAAGCCGATCTGGTTGCGGCACTGAAGGCTTCGTTCGACTTCTGCGGCCCGGTGCTCGACGGCCTGACGGATGCGAAGCTTGGGGAGCCGGTCACCCTGTTCCACCGCACCATGCCGAGGGCGACGGCCCTGGTCGCGTTGCCGGTTGACCTGGCGGACCACTACTCCCAGATGGCTGCCTACCTGCGGCTGAACGGGATGCTGCCGCCCTCAGCACAGCCCAAAAAGTAGCGCGGGCGAACGGCGCTTGCGGAGGCTGGACCTGCGGATCGAGTCCGGCCGCGCGGCAGAGTTTCGGACGTCCCACAATGGAAAAGACAACGCCCCGGCTCATCACCGGGGCGTTTTTGTTTTTGCTTTAGCGCGCGAAGCGCGCAACAGCCTGGACGGCCAGTCCTCAGAACTGGTTCCAGAGGAACTGGTTGTAGACCTCGTGGTGGAACTGGACTTCTTCCGGCTTGACGAAGGTGCCGAGGAGGCGCGGGCAGCGATCGGCTGAGGCCTGTTTGAGGTCGGCGTAGCGTCCCTTCACATCGTCGCCGAGGAGCGTGGAGGTCCAGGCGGCCCCGCGGAAATTCTCGAGAGCGGTGTAGATGTTGTCGGGCAGATAGCGCTCGGCCTGGCGCAGGTTCTTGATCTTCGACAACTCGCCCTGCAGGCCGGATTTGAAGACGGCGAGCATGACGAGGTAGGGGTTCGCGTCAGGGGCGACGGAGCGGACTTCAACGCGCGAGGAGCGCTCGTTGCCGATGGGGATGCGCACCATGGAGCCGCGATCGACGGCCGAGGCCTTGATCTGATTGGGCGCTTCGAAATGCGGATCGAGACGGCGATAGGCATTGACGCTGGGATTGAGCAGCAGGCAGATGTCGTTGCCGTGGGTGAGGATGCGATCGACAAATTTCCAGGCAAAGGGGGAGAGCTTTTCCTGCCCCTTCGGATCCCAGAAGATGTTTTTGCCGCCTTTGCTGACGGAGACGTTGGTGTGCATGCCGCTGCCATTGACGCCCACGACGGGTTTAGGCAGGAAGGATGAGGTCATGCCGAGACGCGTGGCCACCTGGCGGCAGATGAGCTTGTAAAGCTGGATCTGATCGGCGGCGGCGACGACTTCGCCGTATCCATAATTGATTTCGAACTGCGAGGGCGCGACTTCGGGGTGGTCCTTCTCGTTCTGAAAGCCCATGGCGCGCTGCACTTCGGCGGTGGTGTCGATGAAGGTGCGGAGCGGATCGCCGGGCAGGGAGTGGTAGTAGCCGCCGGTGTTGACGTAGTCAAAGTGGCCCGTGGTGGGGAAGTTGCGCTCGGCGTCGACACCGGCAAAGAGGAAGCCTTCGATCTCATTGGCGGCGTTCAGGGTGTAGCCGCTCTTCTCAAACTGTTCCTTCGCGAAGGTCTTGAGCAGGCCGCGGGTGTCGCCAGCGTAGGAGGAGCCGTCCTTGTCGATGACGTCGCCGAAGACGAGGACCTTGCCGGCGCCGAAGATGTCGGCGGGGGCGTAGTAGAAGGAATTCCAGTCGAGATAGAGGCGGAGGTCGCTCTCTTTCTGCGCGGTAAAGCCGCGGATGGAGGATCCGTCGAAGGTGAGGTTTTCGTAGGCGCCGAGGAGGAATTTCTTGTCGTAGTCGAGCATGTGGAGGCGGCCTTCGAGATCGCAGAAGAGGACGGTGACCGCCTTGATGCCCTTGTTGTCGGTGAGGAACTTGAGCCGCTCCTCCTGAATCTGGTCGAAGGGAACGCGCTTCCGGCGCTGATCTTTGGCTGCGAGATTGAGTTCTTCCAGCTCTTCGTACGAGAGCGCCAGGAAATTCCGGTAATCAGTCGACATGCCTCTCCTCTGAAGCGAATATTTTGAGATTTTGCTGCCGCGACCGCCTCATCCGCAGCGGCCCGACGGGGCCCGCAGGGAACGCACCGCATGCCTCGCCAGAAGACGAAATCCCGTTGCAGCGATTGGCAGTGCGGAGAAGGTTCGGCGTTGTCTTCAGGGTATCGCGCAGGGGTGGGGCGTGTCTTCCTATAAATAAACGTGATGGGGGAGATTGATTGTTGTTATGTCGCGCTTGCTGCGGCATCGCCCGATGGATCATCGTGGGCGGACGGCTTGGTGCCGACCCGTGTAATACTTTCGGTTGCCTGTAATGCGAGGGTATCGGCGTTGCGAACGAGGACTCGGCTTGCCGAGTGAGTACGCTGCCTGCGATTGCAAGGTATCTAAGGAAAGCGATGATGGTCGCTGGGTGGTTCGAACTGCTCTTCGGTCTCTCGGGAGACCGGGGGGCCGTCTGAATTCAGGGAACAACAAACCTCTCCCGCCAAGGCTGCTCATCAGCCCGATCGGCTTTGTACGCACCCTTGTGACATTTTGGTTTGTTGGCCTCCCACTCATTTGGTTGAAAAGCTCGCATACTCGTGGCATCGTGGCGCTGATTGCCGACCTCGGCCTGGGTGCCTTGTACCTTGTCTGGACGATCAAGGCGGTTGGCCGGTTTGCGGGCTCCGGGCGATCGGGGGACCGGTATTGGTTTCCCTACTGTCTTGGTTCGACCATGGCCGCCGCCCTGCCGCTGTGGTACAAGCTCGCCAATTTGTACGAAGCCGTTGCCATTTTTCTGATTCTTCAGGTGCCGCTAGCCCTGTTGAAAGGCAACACCGAAGTCAAACGCTCGGCCCCGGTTCGACGCTGGGGAGACGCCTACCGACAACGCGTTCTGCAACGCAATCCGGACGCTGAGGAGTCAACAGTCGTTGGCCCTCTCCCCTTTCTGTGGGGTCTCCTGCTGATTGCCGCGCTCGGGGCTTTACTAATCCACATTCGGCTCCTGGCGCGAGGCGGAGCGGGCCAGTGGTTTGTAAGCACTGGCTACTTCGTGCTGGCCTGTGCGTGGGTCGTGATTCTAACCGGTCGATTTAAAGATGCAGGTTGGAACCTCGAATGGCGTACGTCTCAATTCTGTCTTGTCGTCTCAGTCACGTCCCTCATGCCGCTCGCATTTCGCTGGGTCGATGGATACGGATCTCTGGCGATCTTCGTTCTAATTCAGATTCCGATCTTATTTTTGCGAACTCGACGTACCAAAGAAGCCGAGGCATAGCCGCGGGTCCACTTTCGTCGTGGCTCGCGATCGGGCCTGAAGTACAACACAAGCGCGAAAACCCCTCATGCTGCGGCGGTTTTCTCGTTGCCTCCGTCGTTCGTTCCGAAGAACCTCGGGTCGTGGTCTAGTCTGTTCGAGTGAGCGCGCACCAGGGAGAGGCGATTGTTTTGCGGACGTGGCCGATGCACGAGGCGGACCAGATCGTGTCTTTATTCACGCGCGCGCAGGGGCGGATCAAAGGCGTGGCGAAGGCGGCGGCGAAATCGCGGCGGCGCTTCGGGGGCGCGCTGGAGCCGATGACGTGGGTGCTGGCCAGTTACGTGGAAAAGGAAAAGCAGGATCTGGTGCGGCTGGATGCGTGCGAGGTGCTGCTGTCGCCGCTGGCCGATCCGGTGGATTATGCGCGGGCGGCGGCGCTGGCGTTCTATGCGGAGGTGCTCGAAGAAACGCTGCCGGATCATGATCCGCACGACGCGGTCTTCCGGCTGCTGCTGGCGGTGCTGGGGCAGACGCGGACGCAGAGCATCTGGATGCCGGTGACGTATTTCTCGCTGTGGATGACGCGGCTGCTGGGGTGGATGCCGTCGGTGACCCACTGCACGGCGTGCGGCGAGGCGTTTGGCGGGGAAGCGGCGTGGTTCCACGCGGACGCGGACGGGCTGGTATGCGGGCAACATAAGCGGGCGGGTGCGCGGGTGCTGACGGCGGAGTCGCTGGCGCTGGCGCGGCGGGTCTTCGAGTCGCCGATTGCGGCGCTGGCGGCGGAGGAATGGCCAGCGAGCCGGGCGGCGGATTTGCGGAGATTTGCGACCCAGGCGCTGGAGCGGCATCTGGAAAGAAAGCTGCGCGCGGCGGCGGCGCTGGAGAAACTGGGCCGGCAGGCGGGCGCGCAATCCAGCGCGGGGCCGCGGGAGGAGTAGGATGAAAATCGTGAAGAGCATTTCCAACCGGCTGCGCCAGCAGTCCGAAGGCACGGACGAGAGCTGTCGACTCCGCGCGTAAGACCTCTCCGCTCCATTTATTTCATCAGGCACCTATGAGCAGCACATCCGGCAAGGGTGCCTTTTCCATGGCAGCGCGCGGCTGCTGACAAGCGCGCCGCCCCAGCGAAATGAAAAGAAAGGGAATTATGAAGATTGCAGCGAGCGTTGCGGAACTGATTGGGAAGACCCCGTTGGTGCAGCTGAATCGCGTGACGGCGGGAGCACAGGCGCGGGTGGTGGCGAAGCTGGAAAGCGCGAACCCGGCCAACAGCGTGAAGGATCGCATCGGACTGGCGATGATTGAGGCGGCCGAGAAGGAAGGGAAGATCAAGCCGGGCGAGACGGTGCTGGTGGAGCCGACGAGCGGCAACACCGGGATTGGGCTGGCGTTTGCGGCGGCGGTGAAGGGGTACAAGCTGATCCTGACCATGCCGGAGACGATGAGCCAGGAGCGGCGGGTGGTGCTGCTGGCGTTTGGCGCGCAGATTGTGCTGACGCCGGGGCCGAACGGGATGAACGGCGCGATTGCCAGGGCGAAGCAGATTCTGGCGGAGACGCCGCACGGGTACATGCTGCAGCAGTTCGAGAATCCGGCGAACCCGAAGATTCATTTCGAGACGACCGGACCGGAGATCTGGGAGGACACGGATGGGGAGGCGGACATTCTGGTGTCGGGCATTGGCACCGGCGGTACGCTGACCGGGGTGGCGGAGTTCATCAAGGCGAAGAAGCCGTCGTTCCGAGCGATTGCCGTGGAGCCGACGGACAGCCCGGTGCTGAGCGGCGGGAAGCCGGGGCCGCACAAGATTCAGGGGATTGGGGCGGGGTTCGTGCCGAAGGTGCTGAACACCAGCCTGATCGACGAAGTGGTTCAGGTGACGAACGACGAAGCCATCGCGATGGCGAAACGGCTGCCTCTGGAAGAAGGGCTGCTGGTGGGGATTTCGTCGGGCGCGGCGGTGCATGCGGCGGTGCAGGTGGCGCAGCGGCCGGAGAATGCGGGCAAGCTGATTGTGGTGGTGGTGCCGGACTTCGGAGAGCGATATATTTCGTCGGTGCTGTTTGAGAGCGTGCGGAATGAGGCGCAGGGGCTGAAGGCGGCGGCGCTGTAGCTATTGGAAGAGCGTGATCATGCGCGCCAGCACGTCTTCGAGGATTTCCGGCGGCAGAGCGTCGACCTTTTTGCCGTTGCGTGCGTGGAGGTCGAGAACGCGCGGCTGGTCGCAGCGGATGATGCCGGTCGTGCGAATACCGGCAATGGGGACGGCAAATCCGATGCGGCGAGCAAACTCGCCACCGCTGGTGATGGGCAATACGATGGGAAGGCGCGTAGCCTCATTGAAAACGGTGGGCGAGACGATGAGGACGGGACGACGGCCCTGTTGTTCGTGACCCGCGGTGGGATCGAGAGACACGAGATAGATATCGCCGCGTTTCACAGGATTTCGCCGCCGACCGGGGGAGACTCGATCCACTCTCGCTCTTCGGCAGACAGGGGCTGGGTTCCTTCTGAGGCGTCAAGAAGTTCGGAGAGCGTGTAATGCGGACGGGCAGCGGGCTCAATCACCAATCGGCCATCTTCGACGCGGATGCCGACCCTGGCGCCGGCTTTGAGACGAAGCAGGTCGAGGATTGCCGGAGGAACAGCGAGCATGATGGACCCCCCGACTTTGCGCAGATTGGTCGAATGCATGTGAATACCCCACACCAAGTTATATTTCAATATAACACAAAAGGCCGTCAGCCAGCTCAGATTTACGGCTCAGGAGTTTTGGGTACCGGCATTCGCAGGGGTGGGCGATAGAGATGGGCTTCTTCGAGCAGATACGCGAAGACATCAATTCGGTGCTGGAGCGCGACCCGGCGGCGACGTCGCGGCTGATGGTGGTGCTGTGCTATCCGGGGCTGCATGCGGTGTGGATGCACCGGGTCACCGCGCGGCTGTGGCGAGCCAAGGTGAAGCTGGCGGCGCGCTGGCTGTCGCAGGTGGCGCGTTTCTCGACGGGGATTGAGATTCATCCGGGGGCGGAGATCGGGCGGCGTTTCTTTATCGATCACGGCTCGGGCGTGGTGATTGGCGAGACCGCAATTGTGGGCGACGATGTGACCCTCTACCAGGGCGTAACGCTGGGCGGGACGGGGCACGAAAAGGGCAAGCGGCATCCGACGCTGCGCGATGGCGTGTTTGTAGGGTCGAGCGCGCAGATTCTGGGGAATATCTGCATTGGCGAGAACTCGCGGGTGGGCGCAGGCAGCGTGGTGCTGCAGGATGTGCCGCCGAACTCGACCGTGGTGGGCGTGCCGGCGCACATCGTCTACCAGAATGGCGAGCGGGTGCTGATCACCGATCCAAAACAGGTGAAGGACCCGCTGTCGCACGTGATTATTGCGCTGGGCGAAGAAGTGAAGCGGCTGCGGGTGCGCGTGGATTCGCTCGACGGGCAACTGGAGCAGGCGACGCGCGATCTGGATGAGGTGAAGTCGCTGGCGAGCGAGGACGAAGAGCGGGAGCTCTACAGGAGCGAGCAGGCGGCGGACGGGTACGTCAGCATGGGGGAGGGGATCTGAGCGGTCGCTGCCCGCGAAGCGCCTGAAGGCACCGGACAGAATCTCAGGTCGCGAGGGCGTCCTTGCTCTGGCTCAGATGGAAGGGCTTGTCATAAGGCTCAACCGGGAATCCGCTGGATATCCAGCCGGCCAGCCCACCCTTGAGAAACCGGATACGCAGGATTCCCTTTGAACGCGCCCGAAGCAGCACGGTGCGGCTGGTTTTGTCGCTCGGGCAGGTACAGTACACGATCGAATCCCGGTCGCTCGGAATGAGTGAAGGATTCGCGACGACTTCTTCCGGGGCGAGCCGCATTGCGCCGGGGATGACCACCGAACGGCTGAGCATGTCCAGGGGAAGGCGAACGTCGAAGAGTGCCACATCCTGATGGGAAGCCAATAAGTTATGGAGATCTTCGGGTGAGATGCTGTGCCGCTCCAGCTCATTCCGGTTGCGCGTGCGCTTGACCTGCACCGCGGCCAGGATCACCACGAAGCCAACGACCGCTACGATTTCCAGCATCTGCGCTTCTCCTCGGGCCAACCCGTTTTCGCCTCAACCTTCGCGGGCCGCTGCGTTACTAGATGAATAACGCAGGGATTCCGTTTCAGGGAAATGCGGCGGCGGGGGGTTCGGTTTCGCCTGGGGGCCACCGGCAAGCGCGCGGCTCGGTTTCTTCCGGTTTGCCGGTGATACAGACAGCTCGCCACTTGCGCCCAAGATACGCTGTGGATCGGAGACAGTCAGTCGCGCTTCGGCGTGTTGTAAGACAGCACGATGAGCGCGATGCCAACGATAATCGCCCACGGATGGAAAACTGGATGGACGTGAGCATTCTCAGCATGATTCCAGCGGCTGTATTGCATGGCTGCTGTTCCGTACGATAGGACACAGACGCCGATCATGAACATCCATGTTGACCTATAGAGGAAGAAAGACCTTATCGAGAAGCGCGGCGCAGGTGCGGCCATTCGGTCGCGTTTTGCACGGCTTTGTTTGCCCATTTCGCTACCCAGTATCACACGCGGGCGAGTTCGAATCGTCGTTCCGGCCTCATCGTCGGCAACACGGACATTACAGCCCCGCCGGGCGCCAAACTTCCGGTTTGCCGGTAATACGGCAAACATGATGTGCCTATTTTTCCGCACGACGCACGCATAGCGCATACTTCGTATTGCGAAAGAGCTGAAGATCATATGAGGGCTTCGAGGTTGTGAAATTGAAGAACCAGCCGGGGCCATAAGGTTTTCCGAAGCGATTGATCTCCCGATTCGCGCTCCAGGCATCCCCTGTCAGCGATAAGTTTCCTTTCACGTGCGGGCCAATGTCCATGGTCTCCGCACCACCAACCCGCTCCGGGGTTGAAGAGACTTTGTCAACCAGAGTCGCCAACTCATCGAGCGTTGGTTGCCTCCAGTCGCTGTAGCCAGCCAGCCGCAGGTTTCGACAGTACTTCATCGCGGTGTGCCAAGTCACCGCTTTACCATTGTCTTTCACAGGCCACATCAGTCCGGTGGATGGATCGACCCAATACCCACATATTTGGGTCTCCTGACACCGACCTCGATTCTCCGTCGAGGATTGAGCGTCGGCGAGCATGGCGACGGTTGCTGGAAGGATCAGAGCAATCAGGCATGGTGCGCCTGTTTTCATGATTTTCATGCGGTAATCCTACTGCCTGCCCGATCGGCAATTTGGCCCATTTGTGACACTTCCAAAACTGACGCAACACCTCGCACAGTCCGCTCTGACCGTAATGTCGGCAACACGGACATTACGCTGTTGCCCGGCCCGATCCGCCCCCCGGAACCGGTTTACTTCCGTGTAGCCGGTAATAAATCCCAAACGCGACGAATTGCCGAAGTTGGCTGCTCGCACGGTCGATGAGTGACTTGGCGATTATGCAATCATTCAGGATAACTGCGCGTGGACTGCTCGCTTTGATTGCGGGCCATCGGGTCTGACCAGAGACTCGGGATTATCCGTTGCCTTCGTCTGCCGCGAATAAGGGCGATGGTTAATGCGCTCAAAACGCCGCCGATGAAACCGGCCACCGTGGGAAACCGAAAGAACTCCCCGAATGAGTCGATCCGCGCGGTCTCGGGTTGACCCGTCTCATAGAGCACCTTGACGCGGTCGCCGACTTTGAATTCCGGCGGGGCCGTGGGCGCGCGCGAAACCTGCATGTAAGTCAACCCATTCTGCGCAGTGAACTCGAAGACTGGCGCGAACAACCATCCGCCCCGGCTGCCACCACCGTGCACCCGCCTCAGCGCGACAACCTTACCGCCAACCGCGATACTGTGGTGGATGAAAGTCTCAGTGCGCACTACTGAAACAAGCGCCAGCGCCAGCAGGAAGGGCCCGACCGCAACAATGGGTGCGGCGATTAAGAAGCCGATTGTGCGCTGCGCCGTCGATAGCATGGCTCAGAGCGTAGCAGATGCAGGAAGACCAAGAGACAGGACAATCGACAGAGGCTGAACTTGAACAGGGACCGAATCAGCCGACAATTGAGCCCGTGACGTGTTCAATCCCAGTCCGGCAAAGCAGAATTGACAGCCTTTACTCTTCAACTCCTGCGTAGGGGCCAATGCACTCATCGAGCCGGCTGCGGGCGGATTGTCGGCAATGCGGGCATTACACTCCAGCTCGCAAAACTTGTTTGTAGCCGGTGATCCGCTCAGAACTCCAAGCCCGCGTCGTTGCCGTGCGGTCACTGGTGGAATTGACGGACGGCGCCGGGAATTTATGGCTGGGTTGCGGTGGGCGCATTGGACGAGGCCAGGATGGCGACCACCATGGCGCGGATCGCGTCGTAGTCGGGCTTGCCGGAGAACATGCGGTAGTCCTTCTCGCCGTCTGCGCTGCGGCCGGTGATCTGGAACTGGCGTTCGCCCTCTGCGGCCTGGGCAGGGTGGGCCTGCGCCCAGGACTTCTGATCGAATTCGTTGCTTTCGACGTCGATCTCTCCGAGGTTGCGCGCGGCTGCGCTGCCGGTGGCCGCCTGGCGCACGAGGAAGCGGTAGTACGTGTGAAATTTGCCCATCGGCTCGAAATACTGGATGGCGTTGACCTCATCCGGAACGCTGTGTGCAGCGGGGGTCTGGAACATCTCGAGCAGAAAGCCGCTGGCCTTGCGGGCGTCGGGCGCGCCGGTGGCGTGGAGGTTGGCGAGGAGGGCGCGCTCGTCATCGCGCTGCTGCTTCATGCCGGCGGCGGTGTAGGCGGCGACGAGGGTGGTGTGGACCTTCCAGCTTTGGGGATCAAGTGCGCGCGCCTTTTCGGCGTACTGGACGGCGAGGGGTCCGTTGTATTGCTCCAGCGCGGCGGTGGCGGCATACAGGGTGGCGACGGCGTTGTTGGGGTCGGCGGCGATGATGCGCTGGAAATCGGCGAGGGCCTGCGCGGGCTGGCCGGCCTGGAGCGCCGCGAGGCCGTCGGCCACCGTGGACGACGGTTGCGCGGCGGGCGCTGGAAGCGCGGTCTGGGCAGGCGTGGCCGGCGGCAGGAAGCACAGCAACGTAAGGGCCGAGGCGGCGAGGGTGAGTGGTTGCATAGGTGGTCCAGCCTTACTGTAGCGCGCCGGAGGAACTCGGCTGGGGGAAGGTTGCGCATTCCCCGGGGGCAAGACGCGCGGTGCACGAGCGCGATATGCTGTGGGACAACGGGCTGTCGCACAATCTGACGCAGAAGGAGAGCAATCTTGACTTTTCTGGTGGTAGGGGCGTTTACGGTGATCTTCCTGGTCACGATCCTTTGGGCGACGAGCCGGAAGGCTGACGAGCACCACTAAAAAGTGGTGGACACGGGTTCGTCGAGCTAAGTTTCTTGGGGACAGCGTGATATGATTTTTCATATTTCGCAACGGAATTCTGGATGCGAGAATCGTCGGCGGCGCGACAGGTTGCGCATCGAGGCCAGGCGAGAATGGCCATGTTGTTGAAATACAAGCATCTGGAAGCGAAGTGAAAAATACTGGAAATCGGATGGCCCGTGGCAGTCGATTTGCTCCATAGCCACTTCACGGGGAATCCGCGCCCTCGGCGCGAACCACGGTAATTCTCACCGCCGAGATCAGATTCCCAGTTTCCCCGGGTGCACGCCGCTGTCATGGAAAGATCTTTCCAAACTCGCATCACGGCCGTTCTGCTGGCTCTCTTTACGGGAGCGGCGGTGCTGTGCGCC
This sequence comes from Acidobacteriaceae bacterium, assembly GCA_036267295.1. Lineage (GTDB taxonomy): Bacteria > Acidobacteriota > Terriglobia > Terriglobales > Acidobacteriaceae > Palsa-343. The sequence continues at coordinate 63,833 of DATAWI010000009.1, forward strand.
GGGTTCAATCTTGCTCAGGAGAACACCTACCAGAAGCCGACCGATGGGGTGTGGTGGGTAGAAGCGCCGGGGGGGCTGCTGGCGCAGCGGGTTCCAGCCGATACGCCGGGGGAGCGCGCCGGGGTCAAGACCGGCGATCTGCTGGTGGCGGCGAACGAAAAGCCGGTGCCGCGATGGGGATCGCTGGTGCAGCAGATGTGGCGCACCACGGCGTTCAACACCATCCACTACACGCTGGTGCGGAATGGATTCCGGCTGCCGGATGTGCCGGTGGTGCTGGACAGGCAGGACCGGAGCATCAACCAGGGATTCCGGCTGATCGCGCTGATCTACCTGGGCATTGGGCTGTACGTGCTGTTGCGACGCTGGACGGCGCCGCATTCGACCCATTTCTACATTTTTTGCCTGGTGTCGTTTGTCCTGTACTCGTTCTGGTACACGGGCAAGCTGAACGAGTTCGACTGGATTGTGTACTGGGGCGGGATTGGGGCGAATGCCCTTCAGCCTGCGCTGTTTCTGCATTTCGCCCAGGCCTTTTCGCGGGATCGCAAGCAGCGGCGCGCGTGGCTGGTGGCTCTGACGTATCTGCCGGGAGCCGCGCTGGTGGCCGTGCAGCTGCTGGCGATTACTTCGTGGGCCGCGACGGAGCAGTTGAACCACCGGCTGGACCAGGTGGCGACGGGGTACCAGGCGCTGTTTTATGTCCTGGCGGCGTCGGTCTTCTATCTGCATTACAAGCGGGCTGAAGCGCCGCTGGCACGGCAGCAACTGAAGTGGCTGGTCCGCGGCACGGTGCTGGCAGTGGCGCCGTTTACGCTGCTGTCGGCGATTCCGTTTATGGCGGATATCGCCATGCCGGATATGGTGACCAAGCTGGCCGGCATCTGCATGGTGATTCTGCCGCTGACGTTCAGCTGGGCGATCGTGCGCTACCGGATGATGGACGTCGACCTGATCTTCAAGCGCGGCGTGACCTACACGCTGGCGACGGCGACGCTGGTGGGCGTTTATTTTGCGCTGGTGGCGGTGGCCGCCGAAGTGGTGCACACCAGGCTGCCGAGCACCGGCGTCTGGGGATTGATTGCGGCGATTATCGTGGTCGCGCTGCTGTTCGATCCGCTGAAGAAGACGATTCAGGGGCAGGTGGACAAGGTCTTCGACCGGCAGAGCTACGACTACCGGACAACGCTGATCGACTTTGGCCGGGGGCTGAGCTCGTTCACGAACCTGGAAGAGTTGCTGCACGCGATTGTGGACCGGCTGCCGCGCACGCTGCTGGTGGAGCGGGTGGGGGTCTTTCTGGCCGACGCGCCGGGACGCTACCGGCTGGCGGCGCACCATGGATTCCCGGCCACGGCGGATGCTGAGCTGGATATGGGATTCCTGGACTTCGACGAACCGGAGGCGGGCACGCATTTGTTTCTGGAGAATCCGCAGCAGGCGTGGCATTTGAAAGCAGCGCAGCAGCGGACGGCGGCGCGCCTGGATATGAACTACTTCCTGCCGTGCCGCGTTGGGGTTCCGGGCGCGAAGGAATGGCAGATGCAGGACCGGACGATCGCGGTGATCGGGCTGGGACGGCGCGCGGGCGGCGAATTCCTGTCGAGCGAAGACATGGAGCTGCTGGAATCGCTGGCGGGGTACATCGGCATTGCGCTGCAAAATGCGCGGCTGTACGCGAGCCTCGAAGAGAAGATCACGGAGTTCGAGCGGCTGAAGGAATTCAACGAGAACATTGTGGAGTCGATCAACGTGGGAATTCTGGCGGTCGATCCGGAGGAGCGGGTTGAGAGCTGGAATTCGCAGATGGAAGTGCTGTTCGCGCTTTCGCGGCAGGAAGCGCTGCGGCAGCCGCTGGCGGCGGTGTTTCCCGCGGATCTGGTGGAGGAATTCCATCGCGTGAAGGATCAGCCGGGGGTGCACAACCTCTACAAGTACCGGCTGGAGACGCGGGCGGAAGAGAGCCGCATCGCGAATATCGCGATTGCGCCGCTGGTGTCGCGGGATTTCAAGACGCTGGGGCGGATCATTCTGATCGACGATATTACCGATCAGACGCTGATGGAGGGGCAACTGGCGCAGGCGGAGAAGCTGTCGTCGATCGGGCTGCTGGCCGCGGGCGTGGCGCATGAGGTGAACACGCCGCTGGCGGTGATTTCGTCGTACACGCAGATGATGTCGCGGCAACTGCGCGGCGATGAGCGGCTGGGGCCGCTGCTGGAAAAGATCACGCAGCAGACGTTCCGCGCGTCGGAGATCGTGAACGGGCTGCTGAATTTCTCGCGGACCAGCGGCGCGGAGTATCGCGAAACGGATGTGAACGCGATCATTCGGGAGACGCTGACGCTGCTGGATCACCAGTTCCGGACAGCGCAGATTCACGTGGACATGAGCCTGATGCCGGAGCTGCCGCCGATTCTGGGGAACGCGGGCAAGCTGCAGCAGGTGTTTCTGAATTTGTTTCTGAACGCCAAGGACGCGATGGCCGGCGCTGCGGCGGTGGATGGCGAGCGGCGTGCGTTGCGCGTGGCCACGGAAGTGAACGGGCACGTGAGCGTGTCCATTACCGACAGCGGCTCGGGGATTGCGCCGGAGCATCTGCGGCGGATTTACGATCCGTTTTTCACCACCAAGACTGCGCGGAAGGATGGGCAGCCGCGCGGCACAGGCCTGGGGCTGGCCGTTACCTACGGGATCATCCAGGAACATTCGGGCAAGATCCACGTGGAGAGCCAGGTGGGCCAGGGAACGACTTTTTATCTTGAGTTTCCGATGCTGAGGAAACCCGCGCATGTCTGAAGCGACCGTCGCCATGCCCCACAATCTGCACGGGCCCGGGGAGAACGCGCCCCGCATTCTGATCATCGACGACGAGGCCGCGATTCGCGAGTCGCTGGAGACGCTGCTGTCTCTGGAAGGCTACGCGATCGAGACGGCGGAGAACGGCGAGCAGGGGCTGGAGCGCATCGGCGAGCAGCCATTCGATCTGGTGCTGCTGGACCTGGCGCTGCCGGGGCGCAACGGGATTGAAATTCTGGGGACGATTCGCGATCGGCACACATCGCTGCCGGTGATCATGATCACGGCCTTCGGGACTGTGGGCAACGTAGTGGATGCGATTCGCGGCGGGGCGCAGAACTTTGTCCAGAAACCCTGGGACAACGAAAAGCTGCTGGCGGACATTCGCGCGTCGATTGCGCGGTATCGCGCCGAGGAAGAGAATGTCCAGCTGAAGCGGGCGCTGCGGCAGCGGTACAACTTCCCCAACATCGTCGGCAAGAGCGATCCGATGCTGCGCATCTTCGATCTGGTGGCGCAGGTGGCGCCGACGCGGTCGACGGTGCTGATCCAGGGCGAGAGCGGCACGGGCAAGGAACTGATCGCCAAGGCGCTGCACTCCAACTCGCCGCGCAAGGACAAGGCGTTCGTGCCGGTGAACACCGGGGCGATGCCGACGGACCTGCTGGAATCGACGTTGTTCGGGCATGTGAAGGGCGCGTTCACGTCGGCGATTGCGGCGAAGAAGGGGCTGTTCGAGGTCGCCAATGGCGGCACGCTGTTCCTGGACGAGATCGGCACGATGGGGATGGACACGCAGGCGAAAATCCTGCGCGTGCTGCAGGACCGGCGCTTCATGCATTTGGGCGGCGTGCAGGAAATCCAGGTGGATGTGCGGATTATCGCGGCCACCAATGTGGATCTGCACCAGGCGGTGCGGGATGGGAAGTTCCGCGAAGATTTGTTCTACCGGCTGAACGTGATCGCCATCGATCTGCCGCCGCTGCGTAGCCGGCGGGAAGACATTCCGCCGCTGGCGGCGCATTTTTTGCGCCGGTTCTCAGAAGAGAACGGGCTGCCGCTGCGGGTGTTTTCGCCGGACGCGATGCGCTCGCTGGTGGACTATGAATGGCCGGGCAATGTGCGGGAACTGGAGAACGTGGTGGAGCGCGGGGTGGTGCTGTCGTCGGGCACCACGATTGGCGCCGATCTGCTGCCGGGACATTTGACGGGCGCGAGCTACTCGAGCAGCCTGCTGGAGCACAGCCCGGATGCCTCGCTCTTCGACATCATGGAAGACATCGAGCGGCGGATCATCGTGGACAAACTGGAGCGGTCGAACTGGAATCAGACGGAGGCGGCGGAGGCGTTTCGCATCCCGCTGTCGACGCTGAACCAGAAGATCAAGCGGCTGAACATCGAGATCAAGAAGCGCGTGAAGGAATAGGGGCCGGGCGCAGGCGTCGTGGCCGCGATTCCGGTCTTACTCAATTGCAAAGACAGCGTAGACGGTGGCGGATTCCGCGACTTGCTGCGGGCGGATGGCGAGGGGGGCGGGCGCTACTCCAGCAGAGACTGAGACGCTGGCAGTCGAATAGGACAGGAGCCGCTGGATCGATGAGAGGGGCGCCTGGTTGCTGGCATAGATGAGCGCTCCGAGATGAGTGTTCAAGCCCTCGGCCATGTGGGTCGCGATGGAGCGAGCGCGTTCGAGAGCCAGCGCGGCAGCCCTGGCCTGCAAAGCGTCGCGCGTGCTGAGATCCCAGTCGATATTGCCGCTGTCGTTCGCGCCAGCCTCGATCGCGACATGCAGAATTTTGGCCGCGTCGCCGGCTCCGGCCCGCACCGTCCAGTTCTGCGACAGGTTGAACATTCTTTCGGATCGCTGCGCAGGCGTGCTTTTGTCGCCGTCCGGAAATTCCGTGCGGGTGAGGCTCTGGTCTTTGCTCTCGATCGCCTTGTCGAGCACGGCCGCTTTCTTCAGCGCATCCATGATGGAATTCGAGAGCTGGGAGCCCTGGCGATAAGCCGACGGCGCGTCGGGCGCGTAGATGCGGAAGCCAACCGAGATGACAGCAATGTCAGCTTCGGCGGAGGCTTTGTCGGTCGCGGTGATGGCGATGGTGCGATTGTTCTTGTCGACCTGGATGGACTGGGCGCTCGATGCAGCCGCGAAGAATGTCACCGCCAGGGTTACCGATAGCGCGAGGGATCGCATGGCGTCGCTCCGTCACAGGCATTGTATCCGCGGCCGGCGCCTGGATACCAAAGAGCGCACCAACGGGGGATACCTCGAGAGAGTCCAGGTGCTATAGTCCCGCCATGCCGAAGATCAGGAGCGGACTTGCTGGCAGTCTGTTTATCGCCGCGATTCTGATTAGTTTTCCCGCCCGGGCCCGAGCCGATGCCGGAATCCCGATGATGCCGGTGCGCTATCCGGTCATTCTGCTGTATCTGCTGCCGGTGATTGCGATCGAGGCCGGCTATCTGCACAGCCAGTTGGCGACCAACTGGCGGCGCACGCTGGTGGCGGTGACGGGGTCGAACCTGGTGACGACGGCGCTGGGATATCCGCTGGCGTATGGCGTCTACATGGGGCTGAATTCCGTGCTGCATTTTCCCCAGGGGATGGACGAAGTGTTTACGCACTTCGGATGGCTGCCTTCGTGGCTTTGCATGAATCTGCTCCCCGATCAATCGAATCTGCGCGATTCGATCTGGGCGACTCTGGGCATGTTTGTGGTGCTGCTGGTGCCGGGCTACTATTTGTCGGGACTGGTGAAGGTGGGGCTGGTGGAGTGGTACGACCCGATGAAGCACAGGCTGACCAGCACCCGGGCGGAAGTTTGGATGGCGAACCGGCTGTCGTATGTCTTTCTATGGGCTGCCGGGTGCGTGATTCTCTATTTGAATTACACGGGCAGGTAAGCCGGCGGCGCGCGGGCGGCTGCAGGGGCGCGGGCTGAGCTATTTGGGCGACTCGGCGGCCAGCGACGCGAGAACTCCGCTGTAGAGCGTAAAGAATTTGGTCTCGTCGAGCGCTGCGTCGTTATTCCACGTGGCGGTGACGCAGTAGTGGTGGCCATTTTTGCCGGTCAGCGCGGTGGTGAGGTTCAGGACGCCGGGTTCGGATCCACCCTTGTAGGCGACCTGCTGCCAGTCCTTCTTTTCGGCGACGCCGGGATTGATCTGCATGGCGCCGAGGTCGCGGACGCCGTCGATGAGCGTGCAGAGTTCCGCTGGCGTGAAATACCACTCGATGTCGGTGGCGAGCGGCGCGGTGAAGATGCCGGCGTCCGGGAGGGGGAGCTTGTCGATTGCGGGGAGCAGCGCGCGCTTGCCGGCGACATCGGCGGCACGATAGCGGGCGAGCAGCGCGGCGTTGGCCGGATCTTTGAGGACGAAGGCCTCGCGCGTGGAGAGGAAGGGCGTGTTGCGCGGAGAGACGGCTTCCACCTTGTCGCGGCCGGCGATGGCGAGCAGGGCGTCGGCGGCGGTGTTGTCGCTGATGGAGATCATCTGGTTGGCGTAGGTGGCGAGGGTGAGGGGCGTGTTATCCGGCCAGGTGCGGATGACCCCGGAAGGCAGGGTTTTCCAGGCGGGGTTGAGGGGGATGACCTCGTCCCAGCGATGCTGACCCGCGGCGACCTGATGGTTGAGGGCGGTGAGCACCGCGAGCTTGAATGAGGAGCCGACGGCGAGAGGCTGGTCGGGGTTGAGGGAGACGCGGGGTTTGCCGTTGTCGACGACCAGCAGCGAAACCTTGCCGGGAAGCTGGCTGAATTGTTTGACACTGTCTTCCAGCGCGACCGGCTGCAACGGCTGCGCGAGGCCGAACCAGAGGCCGGTGAACTGGCCGTGGGCGTTGACGTAGGCTTTGGAGGGGAAGCTGGCGCGCTCCATAAAAACGGTGAAGCTGATGCCGGCGCCTTCAATGCGCTGGAACTTGCCGTACTGCGTGGTGTACTGGGCGACGATCTGCTGCACCTGCGGGAGCGGCACCTGGGTGAGGAACGAGGTATCGAACCAGTCGGCCTCGACGGGGTTCTGGGTGAGCAGGCGCTGGAGGGCCTGCTGCGGGCTGAGAGCGGGAGCGGGTTGCGCCATAACGGGAAGCATGCCGGAAGCGAGGAGTGCCAGTAGAGTGCCGATGCGGCGCATAGTGCCTGCCTTGTTGGGGTGACGGACCATGATACGGCCAGCCACAGGGTTTAGGGTGTAGGGGGCAGGGTTACGACGGTGAGCGGCGAAGATTCCAGGGCGGCCTGGTGGATGCGGCTGGTGCGGGGCGCTGGGCCGCTGGCGCTGGTGGTCGGAATGCTGGCCGTGGGGTTCCGGGTAAAACCCGCCTCGTTGCCCGCGATCCTCCTGAGCCTCGGGGTTCTGTGGCGGGGATGGCGCTGGGTGGGCGGAACCCTGCTGACCCGGAGCCTGGGGATCGGACTCGGCGTGATGGTGGGATTGCTGCCGGCGCTCATCGCGTTTGGCCTGGTGTTCGATCTGAGGGGGGCCCTGATGCCTGCATGCCTGCTGGCTCTGCCTGTGCTGTTGTGGGATTTGTTTGTGCGGCAGCCGCAGAAAGGACGGTTTGCGCGAGCGCGCGAGGCGCGACGCCCGATGGTGGAGTTCGCGGCCGAGGATGAGGATGAGAAGCCGGAGTGACGCCTCAAGGGCGAATCTCGACGGGGGTGCCGACGGTGTGAGGGCCGGCGGAGGGCAAAGCGAAATGGCAGGCTCGAAGGTCTACCCGCCGGGGCTGAAGCCCTCGTTTTTGAAGAGCAGAATTCCACGGCCTGAAGGCCGTGGCTTCTACCGCCGTCTCGCCGACGCGAGACTTTGGATCGAGAGGGGCTGTGGAGGGGGCACGCGAAAGGGCAGGTCCGGTGGACCTGCCCTTTTTGCCTCAGCGGCTGAAGCCGCCGTGATTTTCTTTCCGGTAGTGCGCGGGTTAAAACCCGCGCCTACCTCTCCGGTCGGCCAGCGGGGTTAAAACCTGCGCCTACCCGTCCGGTCCGCCGACGTGGGCTAAACCCGCGCCTGCCTGTCCGGTTCGCCGACGTGGGCTAAACCCGCGCCTGCCTGTCCGGTCCGCCAGCGGGGTTAAAACCCGCGCCTACCTCTCCGGTCGGCCGGCGTGGTTGAAACTCGCGCCTGCCTGTCCGGTCGGCCAGCGGGGCTAAACCCGCGCCTACCCGTCCGGTTCGCCAGCGCGGATTAAAACCTGCGCCCGCCTCTTATTTCGAGGCGAGGGCTTCGGCCTTGAGGCCGGCCTGCTCGCGCAGGGTTGCGGCCTTGTCGGTGGCTTCCCAGGTGAAGTCGGGCTCGTTGGTGCGTCCGAAGTGGCCGTAGGCCGCGGTCTTCTGATAGATGGGGCGGCGGAGGTTGAGGCTTTCCATGATGCCCTTGGGTGTCAGCGCGAAGTTCTTGCGGACGAGGGCGACGAGTTTGGATTCGTCGATCTTGCCGGTGCCGAAGGTATCCACCAGCACGCTGACCGGATCGGCGACGCCGATGGCGTAGGCAAGCTGGACTTCGCAGCGGTCGGCCAGGCCGGCGGCCACGATGTTCTTCGCGATGTAGCGGGCCAGGTAGGCAGCGGAGCGGTCGACCTTCGTCGGGTCCTTGCCGGAGAAGGCGCCGCCGCCGTGACGGCCCATGCCGCCGTAGGTGTCGACGATGATCTTGCGGCCGGTCAGGCCGGTATCGCCCATGGGTCCGCCGATGACGAAGCGGCCAGTGGGATTGATGTGGTACTTGGTGTTCTCGTCGAGGAGATCGGCGGGCAGCGTGGCCTGAATGACGTGCTTCAGGATGTCGGCGCGGAGCTCTTCGGTGGAGATGTTTTCGGCATGCTGGGTGGAGATGACCACAGCGTCGATGCGGACGGGCTTGTGGTTGGCGTCGTACTCGACCGTCACCTGCGATTTGCCATCGGGGCGGAGGTAGCCAAGCTTGCCGGACTTGCGAACTTCAGAAAGCTTGCGGGTGAGCTTGTGGGCCAGCGAGATGGCCGTCGGCATCAGTTCGGGGGTCTCGTTGGTGGCATAGCCGAACATCATGCCCTGGTCGCCGGCGCCGCCGGTGTCCACGCCCATGGCGATGTCGCCGGATTGCTTGTTGATGGTGGAGATGACGGCGCAGGTGTTCGAGTCGAATCCATAAGCCGCGTTGTCATACCCGATGGAGGCGATGACGCCGCGGACCAGCGCCTGGAAATCCACGTAAGCGCGGGTGGTGATTTCGCCGGCGATGACCACCAGACCGGTGGCGGTGAGCGTTTCGCAGGCGACGCGGCTGTAGGGGTCCTGCTCAAGGCAGGCGTCAAGAATGGCGTCGGAGACCTGGTCGGCGATCTTGTCGGGATGGCCTTCGGTGACGGATTCCGAAGTAAAAAGGAACTTTTCTGATGCGGGCAAAGGTGTCCTCCAGAGAATACGGATCGCCAGGCAAATGGGCGGCGGAATCCGGTGGGGTCGTACACCTATGGTAAACGGGGCAGCGGGGCAGAGCACAGGGATTTATCGAACGGGCAGCGGAGGCGGTTCAGCGGGGAAAAGCGGGGGGTGGAAAGGAGCGGTTGCCGGGCGCCGGACAGAGGCGCTGAGGGGGCAGCGTAGAATCCGGTAGATACCTCTATGAGCGAAAAGATACCGCAGGACTTGAAGCATCATGCGCGGACGGACGCCTGGTTCATGGCGGCCGGCGTGGTGGTTTACGCCAACGTTGTGGTGGCGATTGTCAGCCTGGTCAGAGCGCCGAATCTCGATCGTGCGTGGATCCTGGTTCTCTCCCTGGCGCTGGCGGTGCTGGCGCTGCGCATCCGGCAATATCCGCTGAAGGCACAGGATCGGCTGATCCGGCTGGAGGAGCGGCTGCGGCTGCAGGCTCTGGCTCCGGCGGAAGGGCGCGCGCAGATCGATCGGCTGAGCGTGGATCAGCTGAGCGTGGATCAGCTGATCGGGCTGCGCTTCGCTGCCGACGACGAGGTGGTAGCGCTGGCGCACCAGGCGCTCGCGGAGAATCTGAACCGGAAGCAGATCAAGGAACGCATACGCACCTGGCGCGCGGACGACTGGCGGGTGTGACGGCGGCGGCAGGAACCTCGCCGCGCTGATTGCATCCTGAACGGACGCGCGGGAGCTACTGGGGCGGCGTGGCGGGTGGCTGCTGCGCGGGCGGCGCTTTCGCCGGCGGCTGCGCCTGTTTTGGGGCGTTATTCGGGATTTCCTGGCCATTGAACAGGATGCGGACGCTGGTGCGGAACTGGTGGTAGTTGGTGTACTTCAGCATCTCGCGCATGTGCGCATTCTGGCTCAGGTAGCCGTGACCGCCGGAGAAATGCAGGACGGCCTCGCCCACCGTGTAGACGGGGAACCAGTATTTGCCGTCGACCAACTGGCGGTAGGTGACGAAGGGGATGGTTAGATCCTCATGGCCGGGGCGCAGGTCGTCGGGGACGTTCTTGCCGTTGGTGACGACGATCTGGTGGTCCTTCTGATCGACCCAGATGTGTCCCTGGAAATAGCGTTTGTTTTTCTCCAGCACTTTCGGCTTGACGTCGAAGACGTAGGTCGCCACTTCGTCGACGTTCTGCTTGCCCAGGTAGGTAATGTCGTACTGGCTGGCATCCTGGCTGGTGAGGACGAAGGGGAGGCGGTGTTCGATGTCGGAAAAGTCCTTCTCCGACATCATGATCTCGCCGCTGCCGGAGGTGTCGAGCAGCTTGCCCATGGGGGCATCGGTGACGCGCTCCATGCGCTCATTTTGGGCGTTGTAGTAGATGTCGACCACCTCGTAATACTGGCCGTTGGGGTGGCCGTCGTCGTCGAGGGTCTGAACTTTGGTGCTGCGCGTCCAGGTGTAGTCGTTGAGGGCCTGGTCGAAGAGCGTCTCTTTGGCGGTCATTTCCTGGATGATCTGGGCGACCGGCTCGGAGGGCGGCGTGGCGTCCATAGGCCCGAAGCCGGAATCGAGAGGCATGGAGCTTTGCGAGGCCTGGGCGAGCAGCAGAGGAGCGCCGAGGAGAAGCGCGGCGGGCGCAGCGGCGCGGGCGAGAAAGCGGATGAGCTGGACCGGCGAGGGCAAGGACACGAAGCGGCTCCTGTTCTTAGAGAATAGACGCATCCGGCGACCGGAAAGAAAGAGGGCGCTGCGGGAGGAAGATCGGCCGGCGGCGTCCGCGGATGGGGGAGACGCTGAGTTCTATATCCGGGGACGCAGCGAGCAGGTACACTTTCGGGGGAATTCCTCCGGGCGATTCGATCCAGGATTCAGATGAATACGGAACTCTACCAGGTGCCGACGCTGGCGTTACTGGCCATCCTGATGGCGGTCTTCGGCGCGCTTTGGCTGGAGGGCCGGTCGAGGCCGATTCGGGGAGGGCCGGCCGGGGAAGCGCCCACCGCGCGGCGGCGGCAGATGCTGTGGCTACTGGGGTGGGTGTGCGTTGTGGTGCGTCTGTCGCTGCAGGTGGCGGGATGGTCGCAGCCGGGATGGCAGCTCACCCTCTCGGTCATGGCGATGGAGATGGCTCCGCTGATGTTTCTGGGCTCGCTGGCTCCGCAATACCTGACGAGAAAGCCGCCCATCCTGTACGTGGTGGCGTTTGGGCTGCCGGTGATGGTGTACTGCGCCGTCGTGGGCTTTCAGCCCCATCCGGGAGAAGTGGGCAAGGTGACCCTGCTGGCGTGCGCGGGCGTAACCATCGCCGTGGCCGCGCGCTGGAGCATGCACAAATACCTGCTGCCGATCTGGCTGAGCCTGCTGGTTGTGGCCGGCGTGGGCGGCGGGGTCATCTGGATGACGCTGCGCCAGGACTACCAGGAGGTTGGGGTACTGGTGCACAGCGGCGTGCTGCTGATGACGGCGCTGCTGTTTATTTCCGCGTTTCGCAGGGTCAGCCCGGGCCTGGTGTTCACGGTGGGCGGGATGGTGGTATGGTCGCTCCCCTCGCTGCTGGAACCGCTGTTCTCGTGGCCGGGGATGCCGGTGGATCTGGAACGGGCGCGCAACCTGGCGAGGGTGATCACCGCGATGGGGATGGTGGTGCTGGTTCTGGAGGAGGAAATTGCCCTGAACCTGGCCTCGCAGCAGCGCGACCGCCGGGTGCGGCTGGAGATGGAAAAGTACACGGCCCTGTATCTGGCGGATATGCCATTTGACGAGGAAGGGGGGCAGTACAACCGGGTGTGCGAGACGATCGCGGATGTGAGCCGCTTTGGGCAGGCGGCGATTTTTGCGCACAGTCCGGATGGAACGTTTCGGCTGGCGGGCCGTGCCGGGATGAGCGGGGCGCTGGAAGGCGCGCTGGAGTCGCTGGCGCGGCGAACGACGGTCGCGAAGACGATCGAGATCGCCAAGGGGAATTTCTTTACGCAGGTGGTTGGGAATCTGACGCTGATGGACCTGGCTCCGCTGATGGAGCCGGGGGATGAGCTGGCACAGATGAATTTCCGCCGCGTGCACATCATGGGCATCCGGACGCGCGATGGGCGGCTGCAGGGCGCGCTGGTGCTGGCGGGACGCAGGTTTCCGGAGGAGCCGCTGGTGCTGGAGGATGTGCTGCCGCTGGAGCTGCTGGTTTCGCGCATCGGCGCGGCGCGCGAGCATGTGAGCCTGCTGCGGAGGCTGATGCAGTCAGAGCGGCTGGCGGGCCTGGGACAACTGGCGGGCGGCGTGGCGCACGAGCTGAACAATCCTCTGCAGGCGGTGACCGGCTTTGCCGAACTGCTGGTGGACGACGCGGGAGAATCGTCCCAGGAGCATGCGGCGGTGATCCTGTCGGAGGCGCGGCGTATGAAGCAGATCATCGAGAGCCTGCTGCGTTTTCGCAATCCGGCCTCGACCGGGCGCGCGCCGGTGGCGGTGGATTTGCTGCTGGCGGACATCGAGAAGCTGCTGAAGTACGATCTCGAAAGTGCGCGCATCGATCTGCGGATGCACGCTCCCGAAACCCTGCCCCGGGTGCGGGCCGACGGCGAGCAGATCCGCCAGGTCTTTCTGCAGGTGATGAAGAACGCGATGACGTCGCTGGGGGAGGAGCCGGAGGGCGCGGAACGCCGGCTGACGGTCGAGGCGGCGGCGATTCCGAAGGCGGTGGAGATCACGATTGCCGACACCGGGCCGGGGTTCGCCGAGCCGGCGCGGGCCTTCGATCCATTTTTTACGACGCGGCATCCGGGCGAGGGCGTGGGCCTGGGACTTAGCATCTGCTACGCGATCGTCCAGGAGCACGGCGGCGCGATTGCCGCGGTGAATCTGCATCCGAAGGGCGCAGCGGTGGTGATCGAACTGCCGCTTTGGGAAGACGAGAGCGCGAGCGCGCCGGAGAGCGCAGCGACGGCCGGTCCCGCTCCGAACGGCCATGGGGCATGACGCGGGAGGCCGGCCCGCGTGCAGCGATATAGGATGGTCCGTGGCCAAACTGGAAGCGACGAAATGGGGTCCGGCATGAGGGGATGCATGGGGAAGGCAGCGCTGCTGGCGGGCGCCGGGTTGATGATCGCGCTGGGAGCCGGCGCGCAGGCGGGCGGCACGGGGACCGCGGACGCGGCGGCCTCGGGCAAGCGGCCGATGACCTTCGACGACATGATGAAGATGCGGCGGCTGGGGGACATCGACGTCTCAAAGGACGGGCAGTGGGTGCTCTTCAGCGCGACCGATGTGGACCTTGCGAAGAACACGCGCACGCCGCATCTGTGGGTGGTTCGAGTAAACGGCAGCGCGCCCGAGACGGCGCTGACCAGCGCGCTGGCGGGCGAAAGCCGGGGGCGATTTTCGCCGGACGGGAAGCAGATTTTGTTCGAGACGGCGCGCGATGACGGACAGCAGATTTGGCTGGCGGATTTCGATGGGAACGCAGGGACGATCGGCGAGCCGCGCGAGCTGACGCACGTCAGCACCGAGGCCGACAACGCGACGTGGTCGCCGGACGGGAAATATATTTTGTTCACGTCGGCGGTTTATCCGGAATGCAGCGCTGGGACGGGGCCGGGGATTGCGCCGGCGGCTGCGGATGAGGATGCCTGCGACAAGCGGAAGGATGACGAGCTGGCCGCCAGCAAGGTGAAGGCGAAGATCTTCACGCACTTGCTGTACCGGCACTGGAACCACTTTACGGACGATAAGCGGAGCCATTTGTTTCTGGCGTCGGTGGCGGATGGATCGTGGCGCGATTTGAATCCGGGCGACCCGCACGATGTGCCGCCGTTTTCTTTGGGAGAGCCGGATGGGTGGGATTTTTCGCCCGATGGGCGCGAAATCACGTACGAGGAGAAGAAGGTCGACGATCCGGCGCTGAGCACGAGCGTGGCGCTGTACACGCTGCAGCTTTTCGACGCGGATGGGAATGCGGTGAAGGACGCGCAGCCGGTGAAGATTTCGACCAGCGCGGGCGGGAATTTTACGCCGCGGTATTCGCCGGACGGGCAGTGGATTGCCTGGCGGTCGCAGGCGCGGGCGGGGTATGAGAGTGATCGGTTCAGATTGGTGGTGTATGACCGGGTGGCGGGGAGCAAGTTAGCGGGTCAGCGAGTTAGCGGGCCGGCGGGCGGCTCGGCGATTCGGGAGGTGTTGCCGAATTTCGATCGCTGGGTGGATGAGGAGGCTTGGGGGCCGGATTCGAAGACGATTTATTTTGCTGCGGGGGATGAGGGCGAAGAGCCGGTTTTCGAGATCGGAATTAAGGACGGAAACCTTTCCCGCTTCGCAACGTTGAATCAAGGGGCAGGCGTCTACGGTGACCTGCATGTGCTGGGTGACAACCAGACGGTGGTTGCCACGCGTGTTACGGCTGCTCAGCCGGGAGAGGTCATCACCCTGGGGCCGTCACCTGCAATCATTGATCCTCAGGTTAGCAAAAAGGGGACAGCTCTCTTGCGGGCGAATGGAAGTCCTTACCCCAAGGCCAGGAGACAGCTGACCCACCTCAATTCCTCGCTTCTGGCACCGCTCGATCTAGGCGAGCTGGAGTCGTTCTGGTTTCCTTCGATTGGCAACGTGAAGGTCGAGGGGTTCCTCGTTCGGCCGCCCAACTTCGATGCCACCAAAAAGTACCCGGTGAAGTTTCTGATTCACGGCGGACCGCAGGGGGAGTGGGGCGACTCGTGGAGCTACCGATGGAATCCGGAATTGTTTGCCGCGAACGGGTACGTCGTTGTCATGATCAATCCAGGGGGATCGGTCGGCTACGGGCAGGCGTTTGTCGATCGCGTGAATGGGGACTGGGGCGGGCGGCCGTTCATTGACCTGATGCGCGGGCTCGATTATGCCGAGCAGCATTATCCCTTCATCGACAGGAATCGCGAGTGCGCGCTGGGCGCGAGCTATGGCGGCTACATGGCCGACTGGATTCTGGGACACACCGACCGCTTCAAGTGCATTGTGAGCCACGACGGCATGTTCAACGCCGAGTCCGCGTACGGAACGACGGACGAGCTGTGGTTCAACGAATGGGAGTTCAAGGGAACGCCCTGGACGAATCCGGCGCTGTACAAGCGGTGGTCGCCGATGGGCGCGGAGACGCACTTCAAGACGCCGACACTGGTGGTGCACTCGCAGCTCGACTACCGGCTCGATGTCTCGGAGGGATACCAGCTTTTCGACACGCTGCAGCGGATGGGCGTGCCCTCGAAGATGCTGTATTTTCCGGATGAGGGGCACTGGGTCAACAAGCCGCAGAACTCGCAGCTTTGGTATAAAACCGTCAACGACTGGGTGGATCAGTGGACGAAGCAGTAACGCGGGGTCGCTGGTGGGGTCTGAGAATCCCCGGGTGTGCAGTCGCGGTTGTGCTGTGCGCCGCGGCGTGGACGCTGCCGGGCAGGGCGCAGGAGATGGGGAATCCGCAGCCGGTAGGTCCGCAGGCGGCGAGCCAGGACCTGCATACGCCTCCGCCAGCCAGTGCCTACGCGGGCGACGCGGCGTGCGCCGAGTGCCATGCGGTGGAGGCGCGGGGCTATTTCACGACGCCGCATTATCACGACTCGAGCGCGGCCACTCGCAAGACCATCCTCGGCGACTTTACGCCGGGGAAGAACGTGCTGAAGACGCCGAATCCGGATCTGATTTTCGCCATGATCCAGGCGCCGGACGGCTTCTACCAGAGCGCCGTGGATATTGCGAACCCGGAGCATCTGACCGGCGAGGCGCAGAAGTTCGACATCGTGATTGGGTCGGGACGCCGGGGACAGACCTATCTCTACTGGAAGGGCGATGAGCTGTACGAGCTGCCGGTGACGTACTGGACGGAGACCAACGAGTGGATCAACAGCCCGGGCTACATCGATGGCGGCGTGCATTTCGACCGGCCGATTTATCCGCGCTGCCTGGAGTGTCACGCGACCACGTTCCAGACCGCGCCGCCGCCCGCCAACAAATATCAAAAAGACAGCCTGGTGCTGGGGATCGGCTGCGAGAAATGCCATGGGCCGGGCGCGGAGCACGTGGAGCGGGAAAAGTCGGCGCATCCGCCGGCGGCGGGATCGGCGCAGATTGCGATTGTGAACCCGGCGCGGCTGCCGCACGACCGGCAGATGGACGTGTGCGCGCTGTGCCATGCGGGCGCGGGCATGCCGCTGACGGCGTCGCAGTCGTTCCGGCCGGGCGACGACCTGGCGAAGTATCTGACGGTGACGATGCCGCCTCCGGATGCTCCGGTGGACGTCCACGGCAATCAGGTGCAGGCGCTGGAGCACAGCAAGTGTTTCACCAGCGGCAAGCTGACCTGCGCGACCTGCCACAACGTGCACGCGAAGCAGGAGACGGCGGATTCGTTTTCGTCGCATTGCCTGACGTGCCACACGGTGCAGACCTGTCCGCGGTTCAAGCAGATGGGCGAGGCGATCCGGACGAAGTGCATCGAGTGCCACATGCCGCTGGGACGGTCGCAGGCGCTGACGTCGCAGTCGGAAGGGAAGTTGCTGCGGGCGCATCTGCGGCAGCATCGGATTGCGATTTATCCTGACGCAACGGCGACGGGCGGCGGGCAGTGAGCGGCGGGCGACCAGAAAACACAGAGAGCGGGCGGGCATGATTGCGCATCTGCGAGGGCGGCTGTTTGCGAAACGACCGGGGCAGGCGATTGTCGACGCCGGGGGCGTGGGCTACGACGTGACCATCAGCGTGCCGACGTTTACGGCGCTGCCGGCGGAGGGCGCCGAGGTGGCGCTGCACATCCACACGCAGGTGCGTGAGGACACGCTGGCTCTGTACGGGTTTCTGGAGCGCGACGAGAAGCGGCTGTTCGAGCGGCTGATCACGGTCTCGGGCGTGGGACCGAAGCTGGCGGTGACGATCCTGAGTGGGCTGAATCCGGAACGGACGGTGGCGGCGATTCGCGCGCAGGACCATGCGACGTTGACGCTGATTCCGGGCGTGGGAAAGAAGTTGGCGGAGCGGTTGGTGGTGGAGTTGAAGGAAAAGCTCGACGACCTGGCGGCGGCTCCGGTGGCGGCGGGGGTGGCGGCTCCGGCGGCGGAGGATGTGTTGTCGGCGCTGGTGAATTTGGGATATCAGCGGTCCGCAGCGCAGAAGGCGATTGAGACGGCGGTGGCGAAGGACAAGGCGGCGGGGGAAAATTTCGACGAGCTGTTCCGGGCGGCGTTGAAGGTGATTCGGTAGGACGGCGCATGAGCCTCAGCGGCTGAAGCCGCACTCCCTTTGGGCCTCGGAAGTGCGCGACATGAATGTCGCGCCTACCTTGTCGCGCCTACCTTGTCGCGCCTACCTTGTTGCCTTGCCTTGTCGCGCCTACCTTGTTGCCCTGCCTTGTCGCGCCTACCTTGTTGCCCTACCTTGTCGCGCCTACCTTGTTGCCCTGCCTTGTCGTGCCTACCTTGTCGCCTTGCCTTGTCGCGCCTACCTTGTTGCCCTGCCTTGTCGCGCCTACCTTGTCGCCTTGCCTTGTCGCGCCTACCTTGTTGCCTTGCCTTGTCGCGCCTACCTTGTTGCCCTGCCTTGTCGCGCCTACCTTGTTGCCTTGCCTTGTCGCGCCTACCTTGTTGCCCTGCCTTGTCGCGCCTGCCTTGTTGCCCTGCCTTGTTGCCCTGCCTTGTTGCCCTGCCTGGTTGCTCTCCCTGGTTGCCCTGCCGCCCTCCTGAGACGGTCTAGCGTGCACGACATGAATGTCGCGCCTACCTTGCTGCGGCGCGTTTGTCGGTTCTCTGCAAAACGCGTTGACGCGGTCTCCCAGCTACCTCAAAACACCCGGCTCGCTGACGCCTTCCAGCTGGCTCGGGACGCCTGCCTCTCGCGGGACTCCGTCTGCCTCAAAACGCTTAGGCCCCCGCCGCAGCCTGGTCGCCTCATAACCGGCTGCCCGTGCTGCCGCATGTGGCGTGGAGGGCCCAGCGCCCGGTTCTCGACCGGGTAGGCGCGGCATTCATGCCGCGCTCCCTGATGTGCTTACCTGTGGGCGGCTTCAGCCGCTGAGGGCAACGGGCATCGGGTCGAGCGCGGGTCCCTCCATCTCAAGAAACTCATAGTCGGGAGCCGTCGGATTGTCCGCGATGTAGGTGCAGTGCTGGAGAAAGTCGTCGCCGTCGCGGATGCGGTGCTCGTGGAAGCCTCTCTGCCAAAGGTCGCCCTTGTAGCCTGTCTTCGCCCGCATCGAATGAGAGAACCCGCCCTTGATGCATTGCACACACCGCTCCAGGGATTGTTCTGCGGATGGCGTGATCAGCGCATGCAGATGGTCCGGCATGATGACAAATGGATGCAGCGAAAAACGCTTTTCATCGCGGTAGTGGAAGAGAGTCTCGCGCAGGAGCAATGCATTGTCACGCACCTGAAAGACGCGCTTTCGATCAGCGGTGACGATGGTGACGAAGTAGGTGGGGGATGATTGGCGCACCGCAATCAGGTTAGGGATTTCGCCGGATTTTCGTTAGATCACGAAAGTTTGCTCCGGGGGGAGATGGGCCTCAGCGGCTGAAGGCGCACTCCCTTTGGGCCTCGGAAGTGCGCGGCATGAATGCCGCGCCTACCTGGTCGCGGCGCGGGCTATGCATGGTGCGCCTGCCTGGTTGCGGCGCGGGCTGAAGCCGCTTCCCTTTGGGCCTCAGAAGTGCGCGGCATGAATGCCGCGCCTACCTGGTCGCGGCGCGGGCTATGCATGGTGCGCCTGCCTTGCTGCGGCGCGGGCTGAAGCCGCTTCCCTTTGGGCCTCGGAAGTGCGCGGCATGAATGCCGCGCCTACCTGGTCGCGGCCTTTGGCCGCCGGATGTGCCACCTCATCGCAGCCTTGCGCCGCCGGGTAGACGTTGAGATCAACCGTTCTTCAGGCCAATGTCTCCCTGGGTTTCAGGCAGGCGATAACATGCCGATGGGAGCAGATTCGGTGAAGTCCGTCGGATTTCCCTGAGGGTCGAGCCGGCGAAGGGTAGCCGTGCCGGCTGGATCGACGGAAACCACCTCAAAGATATCTCTCTTGAACTCCGAATCGATTCGCACGCGATCGCCGACACTGGGAAAATAGAGGTGGACGAGCTTGGTTCGTCTGCCGACTCGGATTATCGCTCTCTTGCCCGATGGCATGACCATGTTAGGTTGACGGATGACCTCGCCGTCAATCCTCACGGCACCTTCTCTGAGCTTTCGATCCGCCTCAGTTGCGGATTCGGCGAGGCCTGCGAGCGACAGAAGCTTCGCGACGCGGCCACGCGCTCCAGGACGTGGCCAAACGTGGGCCGCCTTGACCAGGACTTCTTCGAGGCCTTCGACGTCGTCGCTCTTCTGCTGGAATTGCCGCGCCCAATTCTCGTCGGCTTGCTGTGCCGCTTCTGCGCCGTAGAAGCCGGCGACGATGGTGCGGGCCAGGTTCTTTTTGGCCTGCATCGGGTGCAGCGCGCCGGAAGCGATGTCGGCGTTCATTTGGTCGATTTCCGACTGGCGCAGGTCAGTCAGCAGCGTCCAGTAGCGGGGCATGATCTCGTCCGAGATCGACATCAGCTTGCCGTACATTTCCTGTGGCGGCTCGTGGATGCCGATGGCGTTGTTCAGCGACTTCGACATTTTCTGCACGCCGTCGAGGCCCTCGATGATGGGCGTCATCAGGACGATCTGCGGCGGCTGGCCGTAGTCGCGCTGCAACTCGCGTCCGGCAATGAGGTTGAATTTCTGGTCGGTGCCGCCCAGTTCGACGTCCGCCTTGAGCGCGACCGAGTCGTAGCCCTGGGCGAGCGGGTAAAGCAGTTCGTGGAGCGAGATGGGCTGCTCGTTCTGGAAACGCGCGTGGAACTCGGCGCGCTCCAGCATCTGCGAGACGGTGAATTTGGCGGCGAGGCGGATGATGTCCTCGAAGGTGAGCCTGCCCAGCCACTCGGAGTTGAAGCGGACCTCGGTCTTGTCGCGGTCGAGGATGCGGAAGACCTGGTCGGTGTAGGTCTTCGCGTTCTGATCGATTTGCTCGCGGGTGAGCGGCTTGCGCGTGACGTTGCGGCCGGTGGGGTCGCCGATGAGCGAGGTGTAGTCGCCGACCAGGAAGATGACCTGGTGGCCGAGATCCTGAAAGTGCTTGAGCTTGCGCATCAGCACGGTGTGGCCGAGGTGCAGGTCGGGGGCGGTGGGATCGAATCCCGCCTTGACGCGCAGGGGCACGCCGGTCTGGCGCGACTTTTCGAGGCGGGCGCGCAGGTCTTCGACGCGGATGATTTCGGCCGCGCCTTTCTGGAGCAGGTCGAGCTGCTCATCGACGGGAAGAAAGCTGGTCATGAATTTGTCAGGTACTGATGTGTCAGTTTTCAGTATATGAGGGGACCGTGAGACGGCGCGTCTTCAGCGGCGAGTCTTGTCGGTCGGCACGATCACCGGGCGGCGCAGCGGGACCATGGCCGCGCCCGGCTGCTGGTTCATGTGCTGCATGCGCGAGAGCATCTCGGAGCGGACGTACTCGACAAAGTCCTGCATCTGGCGGTTCATCTCTTCCATGCGCTCGCGCATCTGCAGGATGATGGCGATGCCGGCAATGTTGACGCCGAGGTCGCGAGCGAGGTTGAGGATGAACTCCAGCCGCTCCAGGTCTTCGTCGGTGTAAAGGCGGGTGTTGCCCTCGGTGCGCGAGGGTTTGAGCAGGCCTTCGCGCTCGTAGAGACGCAGCGTCTGCGGGTGGATGTCGTACATTTCGGCGACTGCCGAGATCATGTACGCGCCTTTGGATTTGCGTTTGGTGGGCATATCCGATTCACATTATGCACGGTCGCTGCCGCAAAGACTATGACAATCCCGAAGCGCGGCGCGCGGAGAAGATGTGGCAATCCGCGTCTTCCGCGACTGGCTTGCCGACAGCGATGCGCCGGGGCAGCAGGTTGCGCAGATGTCCGCCATAGATGCGGTAAGGGACGGTCACCTCGACGGCGTAGCCGCTGGCTTCCTCAATGCTGACCACGACCGCGTCGACATAGCCTTCGGCGGAAGGCTCGCGGAGGCTGACGTTGGCGGACATGGCCAGGGCCTGGATGGCGCCGCGGCGGACGCGCTGGGCCATGTGGTCGCCGAGCAGTTTCCACAGACGTTTGGGGTCTGACGGCAGCCGCGGCACCTCGACGGTTTCGCGGAAGACCTGGCCCTCGGCGTCCATGGCATAGCCAAACGGCCCCAGTTCGCCGTACTTGCGCAGGATGAGGCGCGCGTAGGTCATGGAGGCGTTCAGCAACTGGGTGGCGGCGTGGCGAGCCTGTTCTTCGGGCGTCTTCATGGTGCCGGCGGTCTTTCCGATCCGCTCACGGCCGCTCCCTGAGCGTGGCCAGCACCTCTTCCGCGTGGCCTTCCGGAGTGACTTTGGGGAAGATTTTGAGCAGGCGCTGGTCGGGGCCGATGAGGAACGTGGTCCGCTCGATGCCCATCACCTTTTTCCCGTACATGTTCTTTTCCTTGAGCACATCAAACTGTTTGCAGACGATTTCGTCTACATCAGCAAGGAGGGAATACGGCAGGTCGTACTTTTCGCGGAACTTCTTCTGGGCCTTGGGCGTGTCGCGGGAGATACCGAGGACCACGGCGCCGGTGTTCTGGATCTTTTTGAACTGATCGCGGAAGCCGCAGGCTTCAATGGTGCAGCCCGGCGTATCGGCGCGCGGATAAAAGAAGAGCACCACCGGCTTTCCGGCAAAGTCCTTCAGGTGTACGGTTTTCTCCTGGTCGTCCTGGAGCGCGAAATCGGCGACTTTGTCGTTGACCTTCATCGTTTTCCCCTGAGCAGCGCAGGCGCGGGTGCGCGCTATTAAGATTGTTTCTTAGCAGTGAGGATTATGTCACGGGTGCGAAACAGATTTTTGGCGGGGCTGGGCGTGGCGGCGGCGGGTGCGCTGCCCCTGTACGCGCAGTATCCCGGCCACGTCGATACCACGGAGCAGGCCAACGCGACGCATCTGCGCGCGACGGCGGTGCTCGAATACACAGGGGAGCTGAACGACATCAAGGCCAGCCGGCTGCTGCCGATCGTCGTCTGGGACGGGGTGCAATACCAGCCGGGCGGACTGTATCTGGCGCAGCCGGCGCCCCTGGCGGTGCTGGCGGGGACGCAGTATGAGCTGGAGTCAGACGGCCGGTCGAAGGGCTTCTTCAACGTGAAGGACGCGGAAGACCTGGCCGGCTTGTGGATCGGGGTGGGGAGTTTTCAGGCGCCGCCGCCGCCCGCCGCGAAGCGTCCGCCAGCGCAGAGCGGGCACGCTTACGTGATCAAAGAAGTGGATCCGAACAAGCCGCATTTCGCGCACGTACCGACGGACGACAACGGCCAGAGCGGCGATTCGAGCCAGAGCGGGACAGCGAAGAGTGCGCCTGCGATTGATCCGGACCGGCCGACGCTGCATCCGCGCACCAGCGCCGGGTCGTCGGCGGACGCAGGCGCAGCGGCACCGGCACCGGTGGAGGTCGATCCCGATCGGCCCACGTTCCATCGCCACGAAGCGCCGCCGGCTGCAACGAGCGAGGCAGCGATCGACCCGAACCGGCCGCATCTGAGCTACGCGACGCCTGAGTCGCAACAGAAACTCGACAAGCCCGATGCACTGTTTGGAGTGCCGGCGGACCTGCGGCAGATGGCCGCCATCTCCGACAGCAACCCGGTGGACACGCAGACGTTCGGATTCTCGTGGTCGAATCCTGAGGATGCCGTGAAAATGGAGGCGGCGCTGGAAGCGGTGGCCGAACAGTCGGTGACGGCTCCGCCGGCGGCCAGCCCGGCCGCAGTCACGAAGACGACGCACTCCGCGCATCACAAAGCCGCAAAGCCGGCTCCTCCGGCGCTGCCGATGCTCGAGGACGTGGAGTTTCACGTCTTCGGCCTCACGTTTGGCGGCGGCGCGACGATGGTGTATTCGGCGCACACGGCCACGACGCCGGAAGAATACGTGACCATCGTGGCGCAGCCCGACTTCTACGGCAAGGCGCAGATTCTGCTGAAGCAGGTGGCGCGCGCCGACAGCCTGGATGTGACGCCGCGCATGCGTCTGGTGGATGCGGTGGACACCCAGGGGAGCGGGCGCGGCGATCTGCTGTTTGAGCTGCGCGGGCAGACCTTCCGGCAATTCGCCATCTATCGGATCGCGGGAGCGGCGGCGACGCCGGTGTTCGTCACGCAGGCCACGGCGCTCTGAAACCGTGACGGTTACAATTGCGGCAGCTGGCTGGTATCCCATCCGCCGCCCAGCGCGAGGATGAGCTGCACGCTGGAGACGAACCGGCGAGTCTCGATGTCGGTCTGGGTGCGTTCGTTGCTGAGTTGCGTGGTCTGCGCGGTCAGGACTTCGAGATACGTGGTCACGCCGCCCTTGTAGCGGTTGGTGCTGAGCTGGAGCGAGCGCTGGGCCGCGGCCACGGCTTCCTGCTGCACGCCGGATTCCTGGTCGAGGATGCGCAGCGCGGCGAGATTATCCTCCACTTCCTGGAAGGCATTGAGCACGCTCTGGCGGTACGTCGCCACCTGCGAGTCATATGCTTCCTGGGCCTGGCGAGTGATGGTGTGGCGGCGGCCGGCGTCGAAGAGCAGTTCCGTCGCCGAAGCGCCCAGGGACCACATCTCGCTGGGGCCCTGAATCCACGTGCCGGGGTTGCCGCTGAGCATGCCGCCGGAGCCAGTGAGCGCGATGTTGGGGTAGTAGGCGGCGATGGCGATGCCGATCTGGGCGTTGGCTGCGTCGGTCTGGCGCTCGGCCTCGGCGATGTCCGGGCGGCGCTCCAGCAATTGCGACGGCAAGCCCACGGGGATGGAAGGAACTTTGCCCGCCAGCGGATCGGGCGGCAGGCCGAACTGCGCCGGCGGCACGCCGATGAGGGTAGCGATGGCGTGCTCGTACTGTGCGCGCGCGACCCCTGTGTCGATATCCTGGGCGCGGGTCTGCTCCAACTGGGTCTGCGCCTGGGCGACGTCGGACTCGGTCGCCACGCCGCCCTTAAAACGTATCTGTGTCAGTTTCAAAAATTCTTCGTACGAGGAGACGGTGTCGTCGAGCAGCTTTTTCTGGGCATCGAGGCCGCGGAGCTGGAAATAGTCGGTGGCCAGCTCCGCGCGGACGCTCAACTCCACGTTGGCCCGTTGCGCGGCCGAGGCCTGTGCGCTGGCGCGCGCCTGCTGCACGGTGCGGCGGACCTGGCCCCAGAAGTCGGGCTGCCACTGCGCCTGGCCGGCAAGGCTGAAGGTGTTGTACTGATACTTCGTGACGCCGGGCACGGTGTTGGCCTGGTTGTACGACTCACGGGTACGCTCGATCGACGGCCCGGCGGCGAGGGTCGGATAATACTGCGAGCGCGCCACCTGCACCTGATCGCGCGCCTCAAAATACTGCTGCGTGGCGGCGAGCAGCGTCTGGTTGGAGACGGCGACTTTGTCTTCGAGCGCGTTCAGTTGAGCGTCGCCGTAGATCTGCCACCAGCTTCCGCGCAGGACCTGATCGCTGGGCTGAGCCTGCTTCCAGGTTCCGTCGGGCGGGTTGGGCGGCGGCACGGCATTCTCTTTCCATGCGGGTGCATCCGGCACGGACGGGCGGCGATAATTCGGCCCGACCGTGCATCCGGCCAGCGCCAGAAGCAGGGCGGTCGCTGCAACTGCCAGCCTCGCGGAAGCGCGGATCATTCACTGCCCCCCTCGGGACCGGCCGATCCCTGCGGGTTGTGATTTTCCTCCGGCAGGCCGGACGATCCAGGAACGCCGTCCTGTTGGGGATTCACGACGCGCACGATTTCGCCATCGATGATGGAGTCGGGAGGATTTTGCACGACCAGATCGCTCGGTCCGAGACCCGCGATCACCTGGACCACGCGGCCATCGTCCTGACCGATCGTGATGGGGACCAGCCTGGCGATGTCCTTCCCGTCTTTATCCTTGCCAACGGTCACTACGCGCAGACCTTCTTCGCGAAACATGAGGGTGGAGACCGGCACAATCAGCGTCTGGTGCGCCACATTCACGCGGAAGTGCACCTGGGCATACGCACCGGGCTCCAGCGATCCATCCCGATTGGGCACGTCGACTTCAACCAGCAGGGTGCGCGAGGCGGGATCGATGGAGCGCGAGGTGCGCACGACTTTCCCTTCGAAGCGGCGGCCGGGGTACTCATTGAGCGTGAGATCGGCGGGCGTGCCCGGGGTCGTGGAGGGCGCGTCCACCTGTGGCACGTTCACGTAGACGCGCATGATGTGCTCGTCGTCCATGTGGAACATCTCACGGCCACCGGAGGTACCAGCACCGGCGTTGATGAGGGTCCCGGTGTCCACGTCGCGCGCGGTCACGACGCCGTCGAAGGGAGCATAGACCTTTTCAAATCCGGTGAGTTGCATCAGGCGGTCGACGTTGGCCTGCGCGGCTTTGACCTGGGTATTCGTGGAGGCAGCCTGGGTCACGAAGTTTTCCGTGTCCTGCTTCGCCACGGCGTTGCTGGCCAGCAGATCGGTGTAGCGCTGCGCCTGCTGCTTCGCGTAGGTGGAATTGGCGACGGCGGTGGCGAGGTCGGCTTTGGCCTGCTCAAGTTGCTGATCGACTTCAGGGCTGGCGATGGTGGCGAGCAACTGTCCCTTCTTTACGCGCGCGCCGATGTCGAAGTACCACTTCTCGAGATAGCCGTCGGTGCGGGCATAGATGGGCGAGTCGACGTAGGCGAAGAGGTTGCCGGGCAGAACGATTTCCTGGCTGGGCGAGCCGAGCTGCGGCTTCGCGACGGTGACATCGGCGATGGCCAGTTCGTTGGTGCGTTGCGTGAGTGTCTTCTGCGCGCGAAGCCGCGGCACGATGAGCGCGATGGCCAGCACCGCCGCGAGCAGGATGAAGACGCCGAGCGCGACAAGCGCCTTGCGTCCGGAAAGCGGAGGGGGCTCGCTCAGATGCGGGCCGCCCTGCTGGTGCTGCGACGAGTGCGCTTCGGTCATAGTCAATCTCCCGCCACAGGCAGCGGCCTGTGGCCATGGCGGCGCGCTTCACGCTCGCGCCGGCGCCGCTCCCGGCGCCCATGCAGGACGCTGAAGACGGTTGGAACAAAGAACAAAGTCGAAATAGTGGCAAACAGCAGGCCGCCGATCACGGCGCGTCCCAGCGGGGCGTTCTGTTCGCCGCCGCTGCCGAGGCCGAGCGACATGGGCAACATGCCGAGGATCATGGCGAGCGCGGTCATGAGCACGGGACGGAAGCGCACATAGCCGGCATTGAGCGCCGACTGCATGGCGTCGCCGACGGTCTCCTCCAACTGCTCGCGGGCAAAACTGACGACGAGGATCGAGTTGGAGGTGGCCACGCCCATGCACATGATGGCGCCGGTGAGCGCGGGCACGCTGAGCCGCGTGTGGGTGAGGAAGAGAAACCAGACGATGCCGGAAATCGCGGCCGGGAGCGCGGAGACGATGATGAAGGGATCGAGCCACGACTGGAAATTGACGACGATCAGCAGGTAAACCAGCAGGATGGAGAAGATGAGGCCGGCCAGCAGGCCTTCAAACGAGGAGCGCATGGTCTGCACCTGACCGCGGACCTCAATGCGCGAGCCGGCGGGGAGCTGGCCCTTTATCTGCGCGATTTTCTGATCGATGCGCTTACTGACGCTGGCAAGATCGGTGCCGGCGACGTTGCCGAAGATGTCGATCACCGGGGTGATGTTGTAGTGGGTGACGGTGGCCTGTTCTTCGCCGGGCTGGACGGTGGCCAGGTTGCCGAGAATCTGAATCGGATGCCCGCCGACCGGGCCGGCGCCAGGCGGCGACCCGGCTCCATACGAGGCGCTGGAGACCGGAGCGGACCCGGTACCGCCGGTGGAGACGGCGCCGCCGGCGGGCGTGATGGGAATATTTCTGAGGTCCTGGAGCGTGTCCAGGGAGTATTGCGGGGCCTCGGCGGCGATGTCGTATTCGACGCCGTTTTTGGGATCGAGGTAGTAGCTGGGCGAGGTCTGGAAGCTGCCGCTGGTGGCGACCAGCAGGCTGGACATCACGTCGCGCTGCTGGATGCCCGTACTTTGCGCCATGGTGCGGTTGACGTCAATCTGCAGCTTCGGGTCGTTGAAGGGCTGCTGGATGCGCATGTCCGCGGTGCCCGGCACGGTGCTGACGAGCTGCAGGAGCTTCTCCGCGAACGCGCGGTTGCCGGCCTGGTTGGGGCCGACGATCTGGATGTCAATGGGCGCGGGCAGGCCGAAGTTGAGAATCTGCGTCACCATGTCGACGGGCAGCGTGTAGAACTCCGTGCCGGGAAAGCGGCGGGGGAGTTCTTCGCGCAGCTTCTCGACGTACTCGTCGGTGGGATGGTGATGTTCGTTCAGCGAGACCTGGATGTCGGCGTCGGCGGGTCCCACGGGCGCGGAGTTCGTGTAGGAAAGATTGATGCCGGAGTAAGGCAGGCCGATGTTGTCGATGATCGTCGAGACTTCGTCTTTGGGTATCAGCTCGCGAATGGAGGCGTCGATGCGGTCGCAGAGGGCCGCGGTGTCTTCAATGCGCGTGCCGGTGCGGGCGCGCACGTGGAGCTTGAACTGGCCGCTGTCGACGGTGGGAAAGAAATCTTCGCCGAGATAGGGGTAAAGCAGCGCCGCCGAGCCCACCGTGAAGAGGAAGAAGATGATCATGAAGACGGCGGCGTGCTGGACGCAGAGTTCGAGAATGCGACGGTAGCCGGAGCGAATCCTCTCAAAGCGGTGCTCAAAGGCGACCTGAAAGCGGATGAAGGGGTTGCGGCGGCGGCTGCGCTGAGCGGTTTCTTCCACATCGTGCTCGCGCAGCAGGTATTTGGCCATGGTCGGCACCACGGTGCGGGAGAGCAGGTAGGACGCCAGCATGGCGAAGACGACCGCCTCGGCGAGCGGGACGAAGAGGTATTTCGCCACGCCGCTGAGGAAGAACATGGGCACGAAGACGATGCAGATGGAGATGGTGGCGACCAGAGCGGGGACGGCAATCTGCGCGGCGCCATCGAGGATGGCCTGCTCGATGGCCTTGCCCTGTTCGAGATTGCGATTGATGTTTTCGATTTCGACGGTGGCGTCGTCGACGAGAATGCCGACCGCGAGCGCCAGGCCGCCGAGGGTCATGATGTTGATGGTTTCGCCGAGCGCGCTGAGCACCAGCAGCGAGGTCAGAATGGAGAGCGGAATGGAGACGGCGATGATGAGCGTGGAGCGCCAGCTGCCGAGGAACACCAGGATCATGAGGGCGGTGAGGCAGGCGGCGATGATGGCCTCGTGGACGACGCCGTCGATGGACGCCTTGACGAAGATCGACTGATCGGCGAGCGGGGTGATGCGGAGTTGCGGAGGCAATTGCGGCTTGAGGCTGTCGGCCTTGGCCAGAACGCCTTTCACGATGCTCAGCGTCGAAGTGGTGCCGGTCTTGATGATGGAGAGCAGGGCAGCGCGCTGGCCGTCGACGCGGACGATGTTGGTCTGCGGCGGGAAGCCGTTGCGGACGTGGGCTACATCGTGGATATAGACCATGGCGCCGTTGACCTGGCGGATGGGCAGATCGTTGAGCTGCGCAATCTCGGTGGGCGCGCTGTTGGTCTCCACCTCGTATTCGAAGGGCCCCATCTTGATGGTGCCGGAGGGAAGAATGAGGTTCTGCGCACCGATGGTGCTGACCACGTCGGCCGGCGACATGCCCTTCGATTGCAGCGCGGGAAGGTTGAGATCGACCTGCACCTGGCGCTGCTTGCCGCCGTAGGGGTAAGGGATGCCGGCGCCGGGGACGGTGACCAGCTGGGTGCGGATGAAATTCAGCCCGACGTCGTTGAGCTGCATTTCCGAGAGGCCCTGGCCGGAGAGGCCGAGCTGAATGATGGGCACGCTGGAGGCGTTGTACTGGATGACCAGTGGCGGCGTGGTGCCCTGGGGCATCTGACGCAACTGCGTCTGCGCGATGGCCGTGACCTGGGCGACGGAGTTGGCGATATTGACGCCGGGCTGGAAATAGATTTTGATGACGGCGATGCCGTTGAGCGAATTCGACTCGATGTGCTCGATGTCGTTGACGGTGGTGGTGAGGGAGCGTTCGCTCAGCGTCACGATGCGGCTCGCCATCTGCTCCGGCGAGAAGCCCTGGTAGTTCCAGATCATCGTGATCACGGGGATGTTGATATTGGGGAAGATGTCCACCGGCATGTTGTAGATCGCCAGCGGCCCCAAAATCATCAGCAGAAGCGCAACCACGGCAAAGGTATACGGCCGTCGCAGCGCGAGGCGGACTATCCACATATCGTTTCAGCTTCTCCTGCGGTGCGCGCCTCTGCGGGCGGCCAGGGGTACTCGACTGCTGAGCTCTGGTTCAATGTCGGAAGTCAATGCGGGCCGAACGATGCTGCAACTGCGTTGACTCCAGAATCAACCCTGATTGGGCAGGGATGAAAAGCAGGCCTGGAAACCGCCCTATGTCTTCTGGAGACGTTTGGTCTCGTGGAAAAGACGCCATGCGCCGGGCATTCCGGCTACAGCAATAGATGAGCGCAGGGGTGGAGCCGATTCAGCCGGACTTGCCGGGAAGCGGTCACATATTCATTTTTTTGAAGATTCGCCGCGGAACGCTGCGCACCACGAACATGATGAGACCCCAGAAAGGCGGAACATAGGCCACATCTTTACGCTGCCGGATGGCGCGCAGGATGTGCTGCGCGACCTGGCTCGGCTGCGCGAAGAGCGCGTTCGGCGGCAGGTGCGCGGTCATGGGCGTGGCGACGAATCCCGGCTTGATGGTGAGCACGTGGACGCCGGCACGATCGATGCGGTTGCGGACGCCGTCGAGGAAGATGTTGAGTCCGCCCTTGGTGGCGCCGTAGACGTAGTTGCTCTTTCGTCCGCGGTCGCCGGCGACGGAGGAGATAACGGCGAGAACGCCGCCGCGCTCGACCTCAAAATAATTCGCCAGCCAGGTAATCAGCGACACCGCCGACAGGAAATTGGTGCGCAGGATCGGCTCGGTGGCGGCGTAGCTGCGCTCGGCTTCGGCCTGATCGCCGAGGACGCCATGCGCCAGCAGGGCGAGATCGACGCGCCCAAGCTGCGTCACGGCCTCCGCCAGCAGCGTGGGATGGGCGGCGGTGTCGTCGAGGTCTGCGACCACCGCGGTGGCCTGAGCTGCGCCCCGGGTGAGCAGGTCGTCGCGCACCGCAGCCAGCTTGTCCGCATTGCGAGCCACCAGGAAAAAACGGGCTCCCTGCTCGGCCAGCAGACGCAGCGTAGCCTCGGCGATGGCCGAGGTTGCGCCGAGGGCGAGAACGTTCTTCGGCAGAGATTGGCCGGCGCCGTTAGCCATCGAGCGGCCTCCGTCCGGTGACGCGCTGCCAGAAGGCGGAATCAAAGCCAGGATCGACGAAGCGGGAAAAGTCCTGCCACTGTGGGTAGAAAGCCTGAAACTGCTCGGCGGTCATTCTTGCGTCTTTGGCGGAGTACATCCGGCCGCCGTGCTCCAGTGTGATGCGGGCGAGGCGGTCGACCAGTTCGAAGCTGACGTCTTTGCGGATGGGAAAATCAAGCGCCAGCATGACGCCCGGCGCCGGGAAGGACATCATCCCGGCCGACGGCACGTCGCCGAAGAACTTGATGACCGCGAGGAAGGAGGCCAGGCCGGATTTGGCGATCGCCTTCAGGATTTCCAGCATGCCTTCGCGCCCAGTGGCATGCGGCAGCACATTCTGAAACTGCAGCAGGCCTTTTTTGCCATACATGCGATTCCAATGGAGCACCGCGTCGAGGGGATAGAAGAACGGCTCGTAGTCCACCGGGCCGATTTTGGTTGGCCCGATCTGCTTATGGAAATAGAGCGAATTGAAGGCCGCCATGGAAAAGCGGTTGAGCGCGATCTCCGGCAGATCGAAGGGGAAGACCAGTTTGGCTTTTTTGCTGCGGTGGAGCGGCCCGGGAATCTGCGTGTGCTCGCCCTGCATGAAGATGCCGCGGGCGAAGTTGCGACCGGTGGACACGCAGTCGATCCACGCAACGGTGTATTCGGTGTTCGCCGCCTGGGACAGGGCGAAAAATTCATCGAGGCCGTGGAATTTGTCGCCGCGATAATCGATTTTGCGCGAGACGATGGGGCGCAGGCGAATCTCCGCCCAGGCGATCAGCCCGGTCAGGCCCATGCCGCCGATGGTGGCGGCGAACCATTCGGGATTCTCAATGGGACTGCAGACGAAGCGGCTGCCGTCGGAGCGCACCAGTTCAAAGCGCAGCACGTGGCGTCCGAACGAGCCGGCGACATGGTGATTCTTCCCGTGAATATCGTTCGCGATGGCTCCGCCGACCGTCACGAATTTCGTGCCCGGAGTGACCGGCAGGAAAAATCCCCGGGGCACGGCGAAGTCGAGGATCTGCTGCAGCGAAATGCCGGATTCG
Source organism: Acidobacteriaceae bacterium (assembly GCA_036267295.1). Taxonomy (GTDB): domain Bacteria; phylum Acidobacteriota; class Terriglobia; order Terriglobales; family Acidobacteriaceae; genus Palsa-343. Next base: position 95,404 of record DATAWI010000009.1, read on the forward strand.
CAGCGCAGCACGCCGGACGCGGGATCGAAGCCCAGCAGCCGGTCCATGCCCGTGGTCGTGAGCAGCGTGCCGTGGTCCAGCAGGCAAACGTCGCCATAGCTGCGGCCGAGACCGACGGGCAACTGTTTCCCCGCAGGAGGATGGGCGGGGGGATAATCCGTGGTCCAGTGAAGGGGAATGACATCGGCCTGCATTTGGGGATAGCGGCCCCACGATTCGAAGCGCGGCCGCTCTTTTGATTTGCCCATGGGTCTACTCAGTTCTCCGCCTAAAACGCGGCTAACGCCGCAATCACAGCAACCGCCGCGCCCATCAGCAGACTGATGCGGTCGGTGACGGCAAAAATCACAGGGTCTTCATCCAGTTCGCCGCGCGAGGCCAGCAGCCACACGCGCATAATCCACAGAGCCATGAGCGGCGTAATGAGCCAGAGCCGCTCCGGATGCCGGTAGAGCTCGGTCACATCGTGGCCGCCGATGTAGATGGTAAACACGATGACCGAGGCAAAGGCGCTGGCGGTGCCAAAGCTGCGCAGCTGCTCAATGTCGGCGAGCAGGTAGCCGCGGCCATTGGTGACAGATTGCCCGCGCGCGCGCATATTTTGCAGTTCGCTGAAGCGCTTCACAATCGCCAGACTCAGGAACAGAAAAAGCGAAAACGCGCCCAGCCACGGGGAAATGGGCACGTGCGTGGCCGACGCGCCGGCCAGCATGCGCAGGACGTAGAGCCCCGACAACAGGATCACGTCGGCGAGGACTACGCGCTTGAGATAGAGCGAATAGGAGAGCGTCGTGACCAGATAGAGCAGCAGCCAGAGCAGGAATTCGGTGCGCAGCAGCGTCAGGGCCAGAACGATGGACGTCGCCAGAAATACGGCAGCGAGCGCGACGCCGGTGGTCACCTGCAGATCGCCGGCGGCAAACGGGCGCAGACGCTTGCGAGGGTGACGCCGGTCGGATTCGATATCCAGCAGGTCGTTGACGATGTAGGTGGCCGACGCGCACAGGCTGAAGCTGAAGAAGGCGACGATGGCCTGGCCGACGACCGGCAGCCGGAGAGAATGCGCCAGCACCAGGGGCAGGAAGATGAGAATGTTCTTGGCCCACTGGTGCAGGCGGATGGCCTTCAGCAGGGCTTTGGATTGCGCGGATCGCTCCTCGAAGGTCTTGCCGATGTTCACGCCGCTGGAGCGCAGCCGCGACTGCAGGCCGGAGGTGGGATTGGCGGTCATCGCCGCGCCCGCGTGCTCGAGCAGCGGCAGATCGGGAGCGGCGTTGCCGATGTAGTCGTATCCCTCGTCGCCGAAGGTCTGGCGCAGGCCGTCGAGTTTGTTGTGGGCGGTCAGGTTCGTCCTGCCGTCGCTGGCCAGCACGCCGTCGAAGATGCCCAGATGATCGGCGATGCGCTGCGCCAGCGGGCGGTCCGCGCCGGTGGCCAGATACAGGCGGCGGCCCTCGCCGTGCTCCGCTTCGAGGAACTCGAGAAGTCCCCGGTTGTAGGGAAGATGGCTGACGTCGAGGGAGACGCGCCGGCCCACCTCCGCCTTGACAGCGGCGCGGCCGCGCAGCAGCCACTGGGGGAAACGCAGCAGCGCCAGCGGACGCGTGCGCGCCAGCACCATGAGCGAATCCATGAGCGTGTCGCTCTTGACCAGGGTGCCGTCGAGGTCGACGCACAGAGGCCGCAGGGACGCGCTCGTTCCTGCGGGCTGCAGCGGCGTCTGGCTCAAGAAAACCTCACCCATAGTTCAGCACACAGGAGGGCGTGAACAAATCCGGAAGAAGGCGGCCCATGCCGGACGAAAGCCGCCGTGGATGAGAAGAATTGCTGAATTTCAGCGCAAGTATAGCACCGGAAAGCGCCTCTCCAGAGCGGCGAGCATCCAGCGAGATACCTCGCTCGACACGCACTGGCAACAGGCTTTCCATGCTCTCCGGCGGCTACTGAGCGACGGTGTGGACAATCTCCGGCGCGCTCCGGTCCGGGCTCTTCTCGACACGCTTCTCAGGGAAATACGCGTTGATGACGTACTGCTCGAGCATGCGCTGGGTGTTGAAGAAGGAGCCGTTCAACGCGATGGTGGAACGCATGATGCGCCGCCATTGCGCGGAATCGATGTAGTACAGCGGCAGAATCGTCTGCTCCAGGTGTTCGTAGAGCGAATTGGCTTCGCGCGACTCTTCGTCGAAGTCCTCGATCGCCCAGCCGGTGACGCCTTCAATCCAGCCCTCGATCCACCACCCGTCGAGAATGCTGAGGCTGGGAACCCCGTTGAGAGCGGCCTTCATGCCGCTGGTTCCGGAGGCCTCATAAGGACGCCGCGGCGTGTTGAGCCACAGATCGACGCCGCCGGTCATGAGCGCGCCCAGTTTCCACTCGTAGTTTTCGAGATAAACGATCTGCAGGGCGCTGGCGCTCAATTCCTTCGACAGTTCGATGACCCGGCGAATCTTGGCTTTGCCTGGCTCGTCGGCGGGATGCGCCTTGCCCGCGTAGAGAATCTGCATGCCGCCATGTTTCTCCGCCAGGCGGATGAGGCGCTCGGGATCGGTGAAGAGGAGGTCGGCGCGCTTGTAGGTGGCGGCGCGGCGCGCGAATCCGAGGGTGAAAATGTCCGGACGCAATTCCACGCCGGAGGCTGCTTTGACTTCGGCGAGGAGAGCCTGCTTCGAGGCGGAATGCGCCTCGACGATTTCGTTTTCAGGAATGTCGATGGCGTAGCGCAGGGTCACATTGTCCTGGCGCCAGCGAGGCAGGTGCTTGTCGAAGACCGCGCAAACCGCGGGCGAGGTCCACGTGCCGGCGTGGACGCCGTTGGTGATGGCGTCGATGGTGTACTCGGGAAACATCTGCCGCGAGACTTTGCCGTGCTGCATGGCCACGCCGTTGACGAAGCGCGAGAAGCGCAGCGCGACGTAGGTGAGGTTCAGCAGGCCGTCGTGGAAGCAGCCAAAGCGTTCCAGCAGGCTGGCGCGCTCGGAGCCGAGGATGCGGTAGGCCTGTTCGCCGGAGAAGCGGTCGTGGCCGGCAGGCACCGGGGTATGGGTGGTGAAGACGCAGCGCTTGCGCACCGCCTCGACATTGCGTTCGGTCGCCGACTGCAATCCCGCGCCGTGCAGCACCTGCTCGAGCACCGGGATGGTGAGCAGCGCGGCGTGACCCTCGTTCATGTGATAGACCGCGGGATCGTATTCGAGAGCGCGCAGCATGCGGGCGCCGCCGATGCCGAGCAGCACTTCCTGGCGGAGGCGGTAGTTGGTGTCGCCGCCGTAGAGGTAGTCGGTCAGGCCGCGGTCGGCTGGATCATTTTGTTCCAGATTGGTATCGAGGAAATAGATGGGAATGCGATGACCCGCGACCCCTTCCATTTCATAGCGCCAGGCGCGCAGCGCCACGGGACGGCCCTCGATGGTGATGGTGACGATGGGTTCTTCGGCCACCAGCATCGATTCCGGGCTCCAGGGCTGCGACTCCTCCGTCTGGATGCCGTTTGCGTCCAGATGCTGGCGGAAATAGCCCTTGCGGTGCGCCAGGGTGACCGCGGCCAGGGGCAGGCCCATATCCGCCGCGGCGCGCAGCGTATCGCCGGCCAGCACGCCCAACCCGCCGCTGTAGCTGGGAATCGCCGGAATGACGGCGATTTCCATCGAAAAGTACGCGACAATGCCGCGTTCCGTTGCTTCTTCGGGGGAAAAAAACTGCGTTCGATTAATAAAGCGCATCTTTGCTTCGTATTCTCCAGGCTCTGTGAGCGCCGATTATCAGAATAAGCTAAACCGCTGATCCGGCGTGGATGCCCAGCACTGTGATTCTTACATCGGCATACGGCCGGTCGAAATCACCCGTCTGTGTAATGGCCGGGCGAGCGAATTGAGGGCCCGGACCACGTCGGGAATTCAGGAACGCTTGACCTCCCGCGCCGCTGCGGAGGCATGACAGCGATAGATGTCCGGATGGATGCCGGTGGCTGCCTTGTATTCGTCGTGGAGGGCCGCGGCAAAGTCGATTGCGTGGCTGGTTTCCACCAAATTGACGGTGCAGCCGCCAAATCCGCCGCCGGTCAGGCGCGCGCCCACCAGGCCAGGCAGACGCTGGGCTGCCTCGACCATGGTGTCCGCCTCGACACAACTGGCCTCAAAATCGTCGCGATAGCTGACATGGGCGGCGGCCATCAGATTGCCCAGTTTTTTCAGGTTGCCGGCCGCGAGGGCGTCCGCCGCGGCCACTGTGCGCAGGTTTTCGGTGATCACGTGGCGGCAGCGGCGCAGGACATTGTCGGGCATTTCCTTGCCCCAGCGTTCGAGGTCGTCCGGTGTCGCGTCGCGGAGCAGCGCAATCTCCGGGCGATGGCTGCGCAAAATCTCCGTCCCGCGTTCCACTTCGGCGCGGCGAATGCCGTACTCGCCGCCGGCGATGGAGTGCTTCACCATCGTGTTCGCGATGACCAGGCTCAAATGGGCGGGAATGGGCGCGAGGCGAAAGGCCAGCGAGCGGCAGTCGAGCAGCAGGGCGTGGTCCGCAGCACCATTGCAGGCGATGAACTGGTCCATGATGCCGCAGGAGGCGCCCACATAGACGTTTTCGGCGCGCTGGCAGAGCTTCGCCAGTGCCCCGCGCTCCAGATCCGCTGCGGTCAGGCTGAGTGCAGCCAGCGCGGTGGCGACCTCAATGGACGCGGAGGAACTTAAGCCCGCGCCGAGGGGAACGTCTCCGTAGAGCGTCATGCTGAAGGGCGGGACCTCGATGCCGGCCTCGCGCAGCGACCACACGACGCCCAGCGGATAGTCCGACCAGTGCTTTCGGCGGGTAGCGGGAAACTCGCCGGGGCCGAACGAGACGCCCTCGGCAAAATTCTCCGACCAGATTTCGATCCGGCCGTCGCTGCGCGGGGCAATGGAGGCGAGCGTGCCGAAGTCGATGGCCGCCGGCATCACGAATCCTCCGGCGTAGTCGGTATGTTCGCCGATCAGATTGACGCGCCCCGGCGCGAGGAAGACCCTGGGATCGCCCCCAAAATGTTTCTCGTGAACCTCTTCATGAAGACTGACATCCAGCATCTTTGACCCTCGTTTTGCCCCAGTCGATAGTGATCCACACGTCACGATACACGGGCGGCGGCGATGCGCAATCCCCACTCGGCGGAGGCGCCCGGCGCCAGCGTGCGCGCCGATCCGGCCGCCATCGCCTCGGCCAGCGAATCGACCGGCGCGGTGCACGGCTCGATGGCCACGCATTGCTGGCGATTCGGCTTGCCCTCCGGCCACCCGCCGTAGCAGAGCCAGAGACCGAGCCACGGAATCTTCTGCGGGTCGAATTGCAACTCGATGCGAACTTTGCGGCTGAGGCGCTCGATGGCTGCCCAGCCCCGGACGGGGGCCGGCGTGAAGAGCTTGTCGCCGATTCCGTCTGCTATTCCGCCGGCCACGCTGAGATCGATGGGCACCCCCCCGCCGACCGTGGTCCGCGGCCAGGAGTGTTGTGCATGCTTCCTGCCGAGTCGTTCGCGGGCCGACCCTTCCACCGTGACTTGCTTCGCGGAGCCGGGCAGCACGATGAGATCGCCGCGGTCGACGGCAAATAACGGATGCGCCGACCACGCCCACGGCAGGGGCGTGTCGCCCACATTCGTAAGCCGATACGCGACGGAAAGTGTGGACTTCTCGAGGCTGACCGTGCGTTCAAACCGCAGCGGCAGGCTGTCGCCCGTCGCGATCATGCGGATGGAGTTGCCATCCTGACCGTAGGCGCAGGGCAGCCGCCAGAAATCTCCGTGGTCGGGCACGTGCGCCACCCGGTTGGCCAGAGGCACGGAACAGGCAGCCACCGACGGGAGGCACTCGTCGAATCCGCTGGCGTCGCTTTCTTCAAATCCCATGGTCATAGTGCGCGGAGCGTACGGGGCCAGCGGCTGCTGCAAAAGCTCCAGATCCCCGGGCAGCCAGCGCAGCGAGGCGATCTTGCCGCCCAGTTCCGGCAGAACCGTCACTCGCAGTGTATCCGTTTGCATCGTTAATTCCGGTCCGGCCACGTCGGCTCCCTCTGCTGTCGAATTACTACAGTTTGTCGGCTGCCTGCCGCACGCGGCCGCCGATTTCCTCGATCCACGCCAGGTGTTCCGGCTTCATCAGCACGGAACGGAGGCAGGTGACGACGCTGTCCTCGCCCGCGTCGCTCCACCCCGCATCAGGAAAGAAGCGCGCCGGCAGGTGCGCCAAAGCTAAATGTAGTCCGCCTTCTGCGGCTCGGTCGAAAACCTGCTGCGCCCTTTGGGTGGATGCGGCCAGTGTCGGCGCGCGCACCAACCAAACGACGATGTCGAGTGCAGGCGATGGGCCCACGGCGAAGCGCGGATCGGCGGCCAGCAGCGCATGCAGCCGCAGCGCCGCTGCGCGCCCCTGTTCCACTCCATCGGCAAATTCGCCGCCGCGGACGAGGGGCAGCAGGCGCTGGGTCGTCCAGAGGGCGACCGCCGAAGCTCCGGCGCGCGAGCACTCCAGGCTGATCTCGCCGAGATGCAACTCGTTCGAGGTGAAGTACGTATACGGCGAGTCGTGCTTGTACCACCGGCCCATCGATGGGTCGCGCAACAGGATGCAGCCGCATCCGTAGGGCTGCAGGCCATGCTTGTGCGGATCGACAACGATGGAGTCAGCCTGGTCGATGCAGGCGAAGGCGCGCGCAGCGTCGGCGTCGAGATTCGACGCGAGGCGAAAGTAGCCGCCATAGGCCGCGTCCACGTGGAGGCGGAAGCCGTAGCGCTGGCGCAGTTCGAGAATTTTGTCGAGCGGATCGACGGCGCCGACCGCGGTGGTGCCGAGGGTCGCGACGACGGTGCCGACCTCTCCGCAAGCGAGCGCCGCTTCGAGCGCGGCCAAATCCATGCGTCCGCGATCGTCGGCGGCCACCGAGGAAAACGGCAACTGCAGGACGGCGCTGATGCGGTTGTGGGTGTAGTGCGCCTGCTCCGAGGCAACGACTCGCTGGCCCGGAGACATGTGCCCGGCGATCCAGAGCGCTTCGAGGTTCGCAAAGGTGCCGCCGCTGGTGAGGTGGCCCAGAAATTCCTGCCAGCCAAACATGGCGGCGATGGCGCGCACCGCTTCCACTTCCATGCGCGAGCTGGCCCGGCCGCCGTCGAGGGCATGGTTGTTGGGATTGATCTCCATGGCCATGGCATAGGCCGCGCGGGCTGCGGGATGCGGCGGCTTGAGCATCTGCCCGGCGTACAGCGGGTGAAAGTAGGGGAAATTGTCGCCCATCCGACGGGCAGCTTCGTCCAGGACCTCAGCGGCGCGCTCCATGCCGGGGGGGGCGAGGTGCGCGTCCGGCAGATCCGCGAAGTTTTCGCGGAGCCGTTCGAGGCCGGAGGAGAGCAGTTGGAGGGTGGGATCGTTCATCGCAAAAGAACATTCAGGATACCCCTGCGACCCCGCACGTGCACGGTACGGGGTGGGCTGGGGCGCGTCGCAAGTGACTGACGTAACGCCAACCCCTTGCGAATCTGATACACTCTCAGCAGCGTTAGAATCGAACCGGGCCAGAGCAGTCTTTCGCCTCGCCGAACCGAGCAGGGTCTGCCCGTTCGCTCCGATTCACTCCAGCGCAATTTAATCAGTCAGGAAAATGCAACAAAATGGAACAAGGTACTGTGAAGTGGTTTAACGACGCGAAAGGCTATGGCTTTATCTCGCGCCAGAACGGCGAGGATGTCTTCGTGCACTACTCTGCCATTACCGCCAATGGCTTTAAGAGTCTGCAGGAAGGTCAGGCCGTGCAATTTAACGTCGTGAAGGGGCCGAAGGGCTGGCAGGCAGCTGACGTCCAGCCTCTGTAAGACGCAAAACAATTTCAAAAGTTAACACACGCAAAAGGCGAGCCCTCGGGTTCGCCTTTTGCCATTGCGGAGGGTGCGTGCGGCACATGGCTTCACTTCGCCGCCGTCCACAGCTGCTCGACGATCCGCCACCTCCCATCCTTTACCCGCCGGGTAACCGTCCGATCATCCCCCGCCACAGGCTGCGCCTCTCGGGTGGCGCGCGTTACCACGGTTTCGGTCTAGCTGCCTGAGTCTCAGGCCAAATTCCGGGCGTTTCGACATTCTTCGACGTGAAGGTGAAATCGCTGCCGAAGGTTGCCGTGATCGTCCGGCAAAGGTCGCGCGCCCATCTACAATCGCGGAATGGCCGCCGCAGTCGACGATCCCCGCATCTACTTTGCCTCTGAGCGCACCTTTCTTGCCTGGATTCGCACCGGCCTCGGCCTCATGGGCGTCGGCTTTGCGCTCGCGCGCTTCGGGCTCTTTCTGCGCGAGTTTCAATCGGGACAGCCGACCGTTCCGCATCACACCGGACTTTCCGTGGACACGGGCGTGGCCCTGGTCGCGCTGGGCGTCGTCGTCAATATTGCGGCCATCCTGCACCACGTCCGGACGACCCGGGAACTGCGCACCGGCACCTGGGTTCCGGGCCAGATCTCGACGCAGGCGGTAGGGCTCGCCGGGCTTCTTGCCGTGGTCGGCATCGGCATGGGGATTTACCTGCTTTTCCTGCGCTGACCCGTTGCCGGCCCGGACGATGACCTTCGTGCCTTGCCGCTAGCCCTCTCCGGTCTGACAATCGTTGCGGTGTCCATGTTTTTCAAGCTGCGTGTGAATTTGATGGAATCCGCCGTCGAGGCGCTCCATCGCGCATCAACGCGCCACGAACCGGCCACTGCGCCTCATCTGGCAACCGGTGTGCGCGGCGAGCGCGCAGCGTTCTTCTGGCTGCGGCGGAACGGCTACCTTGTGGTTGCGCGTGGCTGGCGTTCCTCGCGGGCCCCTGGCGATCTGGATCTGATCGCGTGGCAGGGCGAGACGCTGTGCTTCATTGAGGTGAAGACACGCACCACGCACGCGGTCGCTCCGGCGGAGCTGGCCGTCGATCGGGGCAAGCGCCGGACGCTGCGCCGCCTGGCCCGGCATTATTTGCGGCAGCTTCCCAATCGCGACGTGGCGACGCGCTTCGACATCCTCTCCATCTATAGGGAGGGGGGCAAAGCGCCTGAGTTCGAGCTATTCGACAACGCCTTTGGATGGGTCGAAGCGCAGCGGTAGGTTGGAGTACCCGGCAACCTCTTCCACGCCATTTCGTTGAACTAGAGTATCTTATTGATTCTTGAAGACCTTACCGGTTGGCAAAGGGCGTGGCGCGCGCTACACGATCAAATAAGTGGTGACACGCAGGCGGGCATGTCGAAGCAGCGTGCCGCGCAGCGGAAGGCCGTCGATGCGTGGTTTAACCGTGATTCAGAGGCAGCAAGGGGAGGGGAGGGTAAGGGAAAAGCGGTTTGCTCCCTTATCGCTCCCTCGGAGGCCATAATGCTCCCGGACTGCGCTCGCTAACTTGCTGAAATGATTTGGTGGACCTGGTCGGGATCGAACCGACGACCTCTTCCATGCCATTCGCGTCAAAACTTGTAACTTATTGAAAACATGAGCATCGATGGCGAAGAAAAGCACTCAAAAGCACCCATCGGCACCCAAAAATCGATTTCAGCACCCTTTTCAGCACCCTCAGTTGCTCATTTCTAGATGTAAGGTACTGGCATGACTCGCAATACAACAACGATTCGGTTAACAGCCGAGTCGTGAAGCATGGAGTATCAATGTAATCAACGGAGTAGAGAGGAGCGAAGAGGACGGATCGGAGCCTCTGCGGCACACAATTCGGCGAAGAATTCGGCGAAGTTTTGAAAACTGACAACTCGGCTATTGCGATTGTGCACTTGGCCCAACCGTTTCTGGAAACCTGGTCGTGGACAGAACGGCTTGACGTCGGAAAGTTTGCTGAATGAAGTGATGGCACCGCGTTTTGAACGCTCTTGCTTTCAATCTCTGCCGTGACAATCTTGCCGTTTCAGGTTTTTCAACGACTTACAAACCCGTGGGGAACGGCTAAAACCACCGAAGTCGTATAAGACCAAGCTTTTTGTGGATCGGATTGTGGATTGGAATTCGATCTTCGCGATGCAGCTACGTAGGTGAGCGCATTCGCCTGTTAACCGGCCAATCGGTGCCCATTTTGGCTTAGGGCTCATAACGGTCGAATTCGTGGCCGTGGTCGCGTTCGGAACTGCACCAGCCTTGCGCTTGACGCGACTCCTCTGCTGAATGCAATCATGCTCTGCCTACGGGGCCAGAAGGCATAAGAAATCCAGCTGAAAGATAATACAACGCGCCTGTCACCCGCGCCAGATCATGCTTTCGCGATGTTCACTGAAATCAACATTGGCCGGTTATCGCACTGTACGCAACAGTTGAGGACCGGTCATCACAGTTTGCGCGACAATGGCCGATTCGATCGTAGTGATTGCGCTTTGACAATCGGTGAACCAATTCACGGCCCATCCCCTGTGGATCTCTTATTCGGGCGTTCCTCCTCCGATCTTGATTGACTCCGAAAGCGCGCCGGGGGAAGCTCGAATTCACGCTTGAACGCCCGGTTGAAAGCGGCTTCCGACTCATAGCCCACTTCCGCAGCGATTTGTAATACCGATTTATTGGTGGAAGTAAGCATTTGCGCTCCCAGTTGAATCCGCCAGTGCGTAAGGTAGGCCATGGGAGTTTGATCAAGATAATGTCGAAAGCGTTCCGCCAGAACCGAACGTGACATTCCCGCTTCTCTTGCCAGCGAAGCAATCGTCCAAGAGTGCGCTGGCTTTCGGTGCATCAAGGCCAAGACCTTTCCAATCTCCGGATCACGGGCACCCGCTAGCCAGCCTGTTTGGTGAGCGGGCAACTGCGCGATCCAAGCGCGTAGGGTCTCCACAAACAAGACCTCGGCCAGTTTGGCCAACACGGCTTCTCTCCCGGGTTGAACCCGGTCTTCCTGGTCGACGAAAAAGCGGATCGAATTCTCCAGCCACGCACCTGAGGGATGGGTGCGAATACTGACCTTGAATAGCGGAGGCAAACCGCTGAGAAAAGCCTGCCCCAAGCGCGGGTCGCAGGCCATATAACCACAAACAAATCGGGTGACCTCTCCACCGCCTCCCACACGCCATCGCTTCAATCCCTGGGAAAGGATGTCGGCCAGGTGCGCTTCATCGTCAATCGTGCAAGTCGCGGATCCGTTCTCCACGATGTGGCGATCCCCGTGAGGGATCATCACGATGTCACCCGCTGCAAGGTTCAAGCGCTCACCACTGTCCAGCCGCACCGAGGCGCGTCCGTCGATGAGCAGGTGATAGACGATCATACGCTTGCTTTCAGTTCCAAAGTAGCGCGCCAGTGCGTGCGAACCGGCGGCATAAACACTCCACGGGGATGAGAACTCGCCGTTGTAAAACAGCGCTCCCTGAAGCCTAACCATCCTCAACACTTCGGAAAGCACATCCATAGGACCTCAGGCAAACCTCGTCAGGCTCCTGAGCAACTCATCATACGGCAACGGTGCCGCGAGCAAGAAAGGCGGACGCGCAGACAAGTATGCAGTTGCATTTCGCGCGATAGTAAGAAACCGACAAGATCGAGGAGGAAATATGACTACGATGAGCGTATCGGAAACGGACGACCTTAAGGCACGGCTGAAAAAAACGTGGTCTGCTGGAGACTACGATCGTTTTTCACGCTATATGGAGTGGGGTGCGCAACTCTTTTATGAACGATTGGACATTCCGCCCGGCTGCCAACTGCTGGATGTAGCTTGTGGGTCCGGTCAGCTCGCCCTTTGGGCCGCTCGCGACGGAATCGAGGTAACGGGCATCGACATCGCCCCGAACCTTATCCGGCGAGCCGGAGCGCGAGCGCAGGCGGAAGGGCTCAATGCCCATTTCCTCGAAGGCGACGCCGAGGGTCTACCCTTTGAAGATGGCAGCTTTGACGTGGTGACAAGCCTGATCGGAGCCATGTTCGCCCCTCGTCCGGAACTGGTCGCGCGCGAATTGCTCCGGGTGTGCAGCCCAGGGGGCATGATCGCCATGGGCAGCTGGACGCCGGAAGGATTCGTGGGGCAGATGTTCAAAACGTTTGCGAAGTTTATCGCACCGTCAGGAATGCCGTCTCCCGTCCTTTGGGGCGATGAGACAGTTGTGCGTGAGAGGCTCGGGGGCGGGGCTTCGGATCTGAAAATGGCACGCCGCCATTACTATCTCGACTACCCTTTTTCGCCGGCCGAAACTGTCGAGTTGTTTAGGCAATATTACGGGCCCACCAACCGCGCTTTCGATTCCCTAGATGAGCCTTCGTCCAACAAGCTCCGGGAAGAACTGGAAGCATTGTGGTCAACACACAATCGGGCAGGCAGCGACCTTACCTTTGTTCCCGCTGAATATCTGGAAGTCATCGCAGTCCGCGCCTGACTCACCGGCCTAAGCTCTGCGCATCTGAGCGGCCATAACGCTGCGAGGGCTTCCATCTTGGTGCTTGCGCGATATTGCTGAAGATGATTCCGAACTCGTCATCGGGCAAGCTGTCCGAAATCTGGAGACAGGCGGATTTAGTCAGTAAGATTGCGGACTCGATCTGCCGTCTGGGGACTCAGCTACGTAGTCTCTTTCTCCGGTGGAATACGCGAGGACCATCTCAGCATCTTCATCCCCAACATTTTCGATTTGATGTGCCAATGCGCCGGGAATCGTCAAAGCATCAGCTGCTTCAAGTTGAAATGTTTCAGAGCCTGCGCGCACTGCAATTCGCCCTTTGATTAGATAGAGGACCTCATCCGCATTCGGATGGCGGTGGGATTCTCCGGACTGTCCGGGCGCGAGAATCATCCGCGCAAGCGCCAGTGAACTCTTTGACACTGCTCGATTCGCCATCCATGTTTGAAATCCCCACGGACGTTGACTACTCTTCTGGTTCATGACATCGAGTCCCCGAACCTGAACTGCTCGCATCATCGATAACTCCTTTCCAGCTAATCGGATAGCGTTTTGCGTGGCAGAAACGGCACGCTTGCGTCACATCAACCCCTCTGTTTGATGAAACACGCGAAATCCGGTTGCAGGACGCTTACCCCAGATGAGGACACCGGACGATCTTGTCCGTCAGCTCAGTTCTTGTTATAATAGAACGGTCATTCGATTTATTATTCTTCAAGTCGAGGTGATCCTGCGATGAAGGCAAAACTCCCCAGCCGCACTGCTGAACACAACGCACTCTTCCGAGCGATCGAATACGCCCGCCGACCTGGCGGACGCATCGTCAGTGACGGGATCGCTCAGAGTTTTCTTAGCGCCCCATTTAAGCTGCTCGCCATGCTGGCGCGCAACTCCGCCTGTGCCACGATCCTGTGCCGCTACATCGATTACCGGTGGCCGGGGTCGAGAACTTCGCTCATTGCCCGAACCCGATTGATCGACGATTACGTCAGTTCGGCAATAGCGAATGGAATTCCGCAAATCGTGCTGCTGGGCGCCGGTTTTGATTCCCGTGCCTACAGAATTGCCGGTGCCGAACGCACGCGGTTCTTCGAAGTCGATCATCCGAATACCTCTGCAGTCAAAATGGCGCACATTGCACGGGCGCTCGGGGCATTACCTGAGCACGTAAAGTTCGTCCCGATAGATTTTCAGCGAGATGGAGTCCGAGAGTCTCTGGAAGCCGCCGGCTTCAACCCGCTTCAACGAAGTCTGTTCGTCTGGGAAGGTGTCTCGAACTACCTGACAGAAGACGCGGTCCGATCGACGCTCACGTTTATCGGCAGCGTTGCTCAGGGCACTGCTCTCGCATTTACCTATGTCGATGAATCTGTTCTTCATCATCCCGCACATTTCGCCGGCGGCAGTGAAGTCCAGAAAGCCTTTGCGCGCCTCGAAGAGCCGTGGATTTTTGGAATTTGGCCTGATCGGGCGTCCGAATTTTTCCAGGACTGCGGGCTTGATCTGGACTACGATCTCTCGGCTGCCGAGTACCGAAAGCAGTATTACCAAACGGCGGACCGGATCAGAGGGTATGAGTTTTATCACGTCGTTCTGGCTCATATCCCCAAGAGGGGCGCGTATTTCAGAGCCAACCTGGCCCGGGAGGCGCTCTTTGCCTAAAGTCAGTAATGAGTACCTCGCTTCACGGCGTTCAGAGATTCTGGATGCGGCGCTTGTGTGCTTCTCAAGAGATGGGTTTCATCGGACGACAATGCAGGACATTGTCCGCCAGTCCGGGCTAAGCCCGGGCGCCATCTACAACTACTTCAAGAGCAAAGAAGAAATCATCGAAGCTGTCGCAAACCGGCGCCAACTGAAAGAGAAGCGCCTTATAACAGATGTAATCGAGATGGGCCCAGCAGATCAGGCGCTGGAGCGCCTGCGAGACGCCTTCCTCGATGAACTTGACAACCCTAAGGAACGACTCCGCCGCCGCGTCAGCGTGCAGTTGTGGGTTGAAGCGCAACGTGATCCGAATATCCGGCGGCTGGTTCGGCGCAGTTTTGAAGAGCCGCGCAAGCTAATATCCGAAGTTCTCGCCGCAGCGCGGACGAGAGGCGCGATTGCAGATGGAGTCGATACAGATGCGCTCGCATGTTTTCTTATTGCCGCTTTTCACGGTCTCGTGTTGCAACGAGAGTGGGATGAAGGGTTCTCCGTGGTACCACACAAAGCGCTACTCAACGCTCTTTTACAAGCGCTTTCCGTTGCCGCAGAACCCAGCGTCGTCAGGCATAAGGAAACAGCATCATCCGGAGTAGCAGGCGATTCGCGGATAAAGAAAGTCCCCAGGCCTGTTAATCATTCATAGATTCGTCTGCCCGCCGCAACTGTTCCTGTTCTCGATCGTTTGGCGGATCGACCGAAGTGCGCCTTCGATGGCGGCAGGCGTAATCTCTCGCGTGAGCCCGAAAAACGCGGCGTACTCGGCCTCCGCTTCGGCCTGTAAGGAACTGGACTCGGCGACGAGTCGCAGCATCTTGCGAACATCAATATCCATTCCTGCGTCGGCGAGCCTCCTGCTTATGGCGTCGTAGACCGTCTGATAGCTCGTCAGTTCGATCTCATACGTGATCAGCAGGCGCACCATCTCCTCGATCAGTTCACAAAGCGCCTTGTCGTACACTGCCGCTCCCGTCGCCTGGCCGTCCGGTCAGAAATTGAATTTCAACGCTCCCTGCAGAATGCGCGGTGACGCGGCGTTGATTACCTGGCCGAATGTTGTATCACCGATATTGCCATCCACTGCCTGTGGACCGTTGAACTGTGTGTGGTTAAAGACGTTGAAAGCTCCCACACGGAATAGCAGGACCTTCGATTCCGTGATAGGCAGACTCTTGGCAACGGCCATGTCCCAGTTCTGGGCGCCAGGACCATAGAAGAAGCGGCGTTTCGAGGTTCCAACTTCTCCGAGCCCATTCATGCTGAATGAGCTAGTGTTAAAAAACTTATTGCGGTTCGAGCGTGGATCCCTGCCGAAGTGAATTGGACCGCCGTTGTAATCCGGTTCATCGATGCCGCTGTTATTCACGCCGTTCGGATTCGTCCCGAGCAGGGAGTTGTCTCCGTTGTTGATCATCGTCACCGGGAATCCGCTGGCGATATGTGTAATGCCCGAGAGCGACCAGCCCTTGGTCAGCCGGTTGGGCGTGAAGAATTGGTCGAAAGGCAGTTGGTAGTCATAGCTGGCGACGAAATTATGCTTCACGTCGAATGCGGAGATCGCGTAGCTCAGAGCGGGGTTGATGGGGTTTACTTCTTCGCCGATGTTCGAAGACTGGTCAAGCGATTTACTGTAAGTGTAAGAAGCGTCAAATTCCAACCGGCCAGCCGTGTGCCGCGCGCTCAACTCGAGCGCGTTATAGTTTGCGTGGCCGATGTTCGCCTGGTCTGCATTACTGCCGAAGTTCGGCCCAAGCTGCTGGCGCGTCCCGTTCACGACACCGCCTGACAAGGGGTAGTACTCCGTATCTTCACCGAATGCACCGCAGGTGACTGTCCCAAACATCACGTCACTGGGCTGGCTCAGACTCAGGCAGAGAGCGGGATTCCCGTAATTCTCGGCAATCAACACTCGCTGGCGGTGTGTGGAAGAGCCGATGTAGGTCACATCAAAGACGGTCTTCGGTCCGGCCTGGCGCTCGATCGACAGCGACCATTCCTCGGTGTAAGGAGTGTGGTTGTGAATGTCATATCCGGGGATGCCGCTGATCGGTTCGTATGAAGGCCAGTTGATGTTCCGATCAGGGTGGTTGCGCGAAGAGTTGAGCGGAGCAAAGGTGTAAGGGAATGGCTGTCCATTGTTGGCGCCATCCGCGGCGCCGATGAAGGGCGTAGCGAACAGCGGAGGCTCAGGGCTCGAGTAGGTTGTTCCGTAAGGTGCGTTGGCCGCCAGCACACCGATCGAGGTCGCATCGATCGCCGTATAGAAGTCGCCGAAGCTGGCGCGCACACTGGTCGCGCCCTTCGGCCCCAGAATCTTCCCGAGAACAGTGTTCTCTTCGTCTTGGGGCGTCCACGCAATGCCGACGCGGGGGGAGAAGTCGAGCGCATCGATCGGCGCCAGCGTATTAGGAATGCCTGGATCGCCTGGGTAGAGGATGCCCGGAGGAGCGCCGGGGAAAACGACCGACTGGGCACCGGGCACGAAGGTCGAAATTTGGTTGTATTTCTCCGACCAGGGCGCGATGCGGTCCCAGCGCAACCCATAGTTCAACGTCAGGTTCTGAAGAGCATGCCAGCTGTCTTGGGCAAAGACGCCAACATACTTGTTGCGATCGAAGAACGGGTTCAGCTGGCTCTGGTTGTACTGGCTTGGTACGCCGACCAGAAAGTCGGCGAAGTCGACACCGGTTTCCTGACCGGCAAAGACGAAGCTGCCGTTGAATTGAGCGATGGGGGTTGCATTGACCTGATCGGCGTGAAACTCCGCGCCGAACTTCATGGTGTGCTTGCCCAGAACTTTGGAGAAGGAGTCCGCCACCTGAGAGGTGTTGTTCACCTGGATGAGCTGGTTGGCCGCGGCACCTGTCGAATAGGCATTGAAGTTCAGGTTCTCGACACTTTGTCCCTTAGGGTCGAGGGCAACGATGCTGTCGGTTCCATCGACATTCACAAATCCCTGTGATGCAAGGCTGACGCCGCGGCCGCCGATCGGTTGTCCGAGGTTCGTATTGTCGCGCATGAAGCTCAAGTGAAATTCATTAACCATCGTCGCGCCAAAACTTTTTGTGTCTCCGAGAGAAAGGAGCTGCGCACGACCGCTGGTCGCCGCGGAGAAACCCGGCACGCTGGCGCCGCTCTGGGCCACGGGATAGGGGTTCACGAGATTGAAGTCATCGATGAAGTAGTAGGCTGACATCAGCCCCCAGCGCGTGTTCCAGTCGACCCGTGAGCCGGCCTTGTCGTCGCGCACTGTCTGGTTATAGGCGGAAGTGGCGAACGTTCCCGAAGCCGTGTTGGGAGCGGGAATGTACTGGAGCATCCGCTGCGCCGGGACCGACCACGCTCTCTCGGGAATCACAGCATTCGGGAAGACGCACGTTGAGGACGATGTGCAGCCGGGAAGGTAATAGGGCTCCCCTGACACGACCTGATAGCCGAGGTCCTGCGTCAGGACGTTCGCGAAATAGGGTCCGCTCACGAGACCACTCAACTGGTTGCCGGCCGAGCCGGTCGTGAGATCGGAGAGATTGCCGGTACGATCGGCGTTGGAAGGAACTGCGATAATGCCGGTGTCGACGCCTTCGGTCTGCCGGGTGCCCTGGTAATCGAGAAAGAAGAAGAGCTTGTCTTTGCGGATCGGCCCGCCAAAGGTTCCGCCGAACTGGTTCTGCCGGAAAGCGCCACGGGTCGGCGAGAAATAGTTGCGCGCATCGAGATCCGTGTTACGCAGAAAATCGAACGCGTTGCCGTGGAATTCATTGCTCCCCGATTTCGTAACAACACTGATCTGGCCGCCGCTGTATTCGCCATACTCGGCGTCGAAGTTGCTGGTGATGATGCGGAACTCAGCGATAGCATCGAGATTGGGGATCACGGCAGTACCGGCATTGACATCCTCTTCCACATCGCTGCCGTTCACGGCAAAGTAGTTGGCTGTCTCCCTCTGGCCGTTCACAGAGAGATTGCCGGGATTGAGCGTTCCGGAGGGATTAAGGACGGTGGCGCCGACATCCTGAACGGTAGTCTCCGTGATCGCGGTCAAGGGCGCGACGCCCGGCTGGAGAGACAGAAGATCCGTAAAACTGCGGCCATCGAGGGGAACCGAGGTCATCTGCCGCCCGGTGATGACCTGGCCCAGTTGTGTGCTGGTGGTTTCGACGTGCAGCGTGTTGTCGTCAACCGTCACGCTCTGGGAGACGCCGCCGACCGCGAGCGAAGCATTGAGCGTGAGTGCTGCGTTCGTGTCGAGGACAATCTCTTTGCGCTCGTACTTTCCGAATCCGGCAGATTCGACATCGAGCACATAATGGCCAACGGGCAGTACGGGGAATGTGTAGTAGCCCTTACTATCCGTATGGGTTTCGTAGGTCAGGCCGGTATTCGATTCCCTGGCGGCGACATGGGCGTTGGCAATCACGCTTCCGGATGGGTCCTTCACCGTACCAGAGATGCTGCCGCTGACGCTCGCCCAGAGCATGGTGGCGGACAAGGACGGCAGCACCAGAAGGACACTTGCGAACCTGATGACGAAACGAAGAGCTCTGCTTGACATGATTCTTCTCCTCTTTGTCTTGGGGGCAGAAGCCCTTACTGGATGGTGATCGGGACCTTCACGCTGGTCTGGTATTGAGAAGACCCGCTGCCTGCCGTGCCGGCGACGATGACTGTATATGTTCCTGCTGCCGTACCCGGATCGGTCTTGGAGGAACCCCCGCATCCGATCACGATGAAAGTCGCCGCCACGAGCGCCAATACACATAAGGCAGTGTTACGACCTCTGCGGCGAGGCACAATCAGAAGGACGACACAAGCGAGGCTCGCTCCACCTCCGGCGACGAGCCAGCCTGGACGGCCATTCAATTTGCTGGACGTCGGATGCGCTGGCGTGGTGTTGACCGTAAGTTGCACGGTTCCAGTTCCGGTAATGGAGTTTGGGTTGACGAAGCACGCGCTTTCGGTCAGGTTCGAGGGCAAAGTGCAGCTGAGATTGATAAGGGTCGTGTAGTTGTTTGCTACATTGACGTTGACCGTGGCGTTCGCCGCTGCTCCGACCGCTGCCGTCACCCCGGAAGAGGTCAGGCCGAATGGAGAGAGCGTAATGGGAATCGAAGGCGAGGTCACTTCGGTATAGGTCGTATCGCCTTCATAGAAGGCCACGAGATTGTTGCTGCCAACGTTTCCATCCACTTCTGTGGTCAGTGTCGTCACGCCGTTTGCGATGGTTGCCGGATCGCCGACGTTTTCTCCATTTAGCTGGAACTGCACAAGACCGGTCGGCGTCGGACTTCCGGTGCTCGCATCCACGACATTCGCCGTCAGCGTCACGTTCTGATTGGGTGCGATGCTAGACGCCGATGCAGCCACCGATGCTGTCGCAGCCGAGCCCGGAGGCAGCACTTCAATCTCGCCCATCATGCCGCCGTCTTCGTGTTCCAGGATGTGGCAGTGGTAGACGAAGATTCCGACGATGTTTGGATCGCTGAAGTCCATGCGGACCTTGATGCTGTGATAGGCTCCCGAGCCACTCCAGTAGGGAATATCGTAGGTATCGCGAAGCGCCGGGTCATTTACAGGTTGGCCGTCAACCGCCAGCACCTGGAAATGAAGTTGATGAATATGGAAGATGTGGTCTTCCCCAGCGCGGTTCTCAATCGTCCAGTCCTCCACGGTACCGGCGTGGACGACGATGTTCGGCGCCTGGCCCATCGTGAAGAGCGCCGGCGTTTGCCCTTCTTCGGTGATGTAGAAATTGGTCGGGCTATTCGGGTCCGCCGGATTTTGGAGCACCTCGGAGAAATAGAGGTTCCGTTGCGCCGCAGGCGTGAGGTTAGCAAGGCTGCTATTCAGCGTCGTGTTCAGGGTGCCATTCACGGCTGGCATCGTCGCCGGAGTTGGGGCGCCACTCTCGCTCACGACGTTCGCGATCGGCCGCGCCGGATCGAAATCTCCATCTGGGCCCGTGTTCTGGTACTGGGTGACGAGCTGCGCCGTGTCGCCGACATTCGGTGTCGTTACGACAAACTCCGCCCGCGCGCCAGGTCCCATCTGAATCGTTGTCATGCTGCTGGCGGTTCCCGAAGAGAGCGGATACCCGTCGATTGCGTACACCTGCATTGGCTGAGCTGTTCCATTGACGATGTATTGCAGATTGAGGATTGTGTCGGCGGCGCTGTTCACAACGCGCCATAGTTCCTGCTCTCCCGGGACGGTCGCAATGACCACAGGAGTGTAGCTTGGGTAGGTGACAGGAACGTAGTTGAGCGATAGATCCCATGCCGGGATGTTGGCATCGTTGGCTTCGGATGCAGGCAGAAGTTGGTCGCGAATCACCAGGGTCCGTGTAGGCATGTTGGCCAGCGACGGGAAGACATTCTGGAGGCCCTGAACGATCAGCGCGCCGGTCGCGCCGCCCTGCACCTGACCCTCCGAGATGCCGTGCGGATGCGGATGATACCAGTAGAGGCCGGGTGGTTCAGTGGTCGGAATGGTGACGTTGTAGTCGAAGCTCTCACCCGGCTGAACGAGAGTATGCACGACCTCATCCTGCCCGCACACTGGAGCGATGTTTGTACCATGGAAGTGGATGTTGGTGACGTTTGTCCCCATTGCCCCATTGCAGGCGGGACTTGTGCTCGTGACGGCACTGTTCCCGAGTGTCATGTTCATGCCCGCCATGTTGTCGCGCACGCTCGATGCGGTGACCGGGGGAAGCTCGTTCGTGAAGTGGATGATCAGGTTATCGCCGGGATTGACAACAAGCGTCGGCGCCTCAACTCCTCCGTTACTTATCCCGTTATTTGAGACATAGCAGTAGCGCACCAGCCCCTGCGAGTCGGTTACGGTGTAGAAGCCGATCGTGACCTCAAGTGTGCCGTTCTGGCTCTGAAGGATCGGCGGATCCGAAATCGTCGAACCCGTCGTGTATCTAGGACAGACCTGGTCGGCGGCAGTTGTGCCAACTGCCGCGGGCGAGGTCAGCTTAGAGAGATCCTGAGCAGAAACCGCGCCACGGCCGGGATACTTGCGCTCCGTCTGGCCCTGGGTTGTTGCGGTGAGCACCAAAAGAACCAGGGCGATTGGAAAGACCAAACGAAGAAGGCGCCACGACGAAGGGACAGCTATATCCATCATTTTCCTTGCCTCACAAAGAACACAATTCACGCGCTTGGGCGGAAAGCCACCAACGTAGATGAAAGTTGAAAGCTGGCGGGCAGGTCCCTATAGTGAAGGCAGCCCGCAGCCTACCCGGCTGTGGTTTACAGATCCTCGCGGCCCTCCGCCAAGAGCTGGCCGCGGGGATCTGGTTCGACTGGTTCTACTGCAAACGTTTCTTTTTCTTTGCGGCGCATGCGCCGCAAAGCCCTCCTACTTCCAGGCGTATAACCTGAATTTCAAACTGGTTTTCTGCCGCGATCTCCTCTTTCAGTCGCTCAAACGCAGGAGTCGCAAATTCGAGAATCCCGCCGCATTCAAAGCAGGCAAGATGCAGATGGTCTTGCCGGGTCTTGAGCTCGTAGTAATGCTTCTCGCCATTGAGGTGCATCAGGTCAAGCTCATCAATCATGCCCAGCTTCTTGAGCAACTCAATCGTTCGATATACGGTGGCGCGGTCGATATTGGGATCGCGCTGACGAGCCTGTTTCAAGAGGCCCGCCGCGTCGAGATGTGACGTCGCCTCTTGGATGGTCTCGATGAGAACGCGGCGCTGCGCGGTCAACCGCACCCCTCTGGCCTCCACCTCGCTCAACAATGCACAGCGCTCGAACACCTATGTCTCCAGTTGCGACTGTGTCGCAAATTCTAGGGCAAACCGATATACGACCAATTCAGTCCTATATCTATATACGACAATTACGGTCGTGATTACAAGGCCGTCATGGAAAATTCATTTTTCTGTCAGGAAGGGAGGGAATTGAGCGCCGACGCGAAGTCGCTTTGCCGGCCCACGATGATAGCCTGTGAGGCAGCGAACACAGTTGGATTTCGACGATGGTCTTTGAGGGAGGGCTCCATGAAAGGAAATCCGAGAGTTCTCGACCAACTGAACCAGGCTCTCAAGGACGAATTAACGGCGATCAATCAGTACTTCCTGCACGCAGAAATGGCGGAGAACTGGGGCTACAAGAAGTACTCGAAATACATCAAAAGGCAATCGATCGACGAGATGAAGCATGCTGAACTGCTGATGGAACGAATTCTGTTCCTGGACGGCATACCGAAGATGGAGCCGATGTCCCTGACCATCGGCAAGTCGGTAAAAGAGATGATCGAGTCTGATCTCGGACTCGAGCATGAAGCTGTGGCTTCTTATAACGAGTCGATCAAGGTGTGCGTCGAAAATGGAGACAACGGTTCCCGTGATCTCTTCGTTAAGCTGTTGAGGGACGAAGAAGGGCACGTCGACTGGCTGGAGTCTCAGGTCCACCAGATCAAAGAGATCGGCTACGAACGTTATCTGATTACGCAGACAGAAGAAGACTAAGCCAAAGATCCTCTGCCTCCGCCAGATCAGCTGGACACGTCTTTAGTGTCCTCGATTCCTTTCGGGGCCGGCAATCTATGAACCCATCTCGCTCTTCACCTGTGGCCTGCTAAGCAATGCTGCCCATTGCAGGATCGCTCATACTCGCCCTTCCGGTCTCGACCCGTCCGGCAAAACGCGCTTCCCCGTCGGATCCATTCGCTTTCACTGCGAAGTCATACCAGCCATAACTCTTTCTCAGATGCAACACGATTGAAACAGCGCTGCCGGGACCGACGACTTTGGTAATTGTGCCAGCCTTGTAAGAGTTATGAGCGACCGTCACCGTCAGAGTCTCAGAGCTTGAATTGCGCAGATGAACAAGCAGGTTTCCCGTCAGTTTTGATGCCTTTTCCTCGAACTCCGTCTCCACATGTACGTGCCGGGAATTCAGAGAGCCGGTAAAGGAGCGGTAAAATCCGTTTGGCGCATGCACCTCGACCGAGTACCTGGAGTCTCGAAAAAGAGAAAGAGGAAACTGCGGGTGAAGAGTGTCGCCAGGCCTGACGGCAAATGTCGCAGCTCGGAACCCTCCATCTGAGTTTTCGATCAGGTTCCGCAAGTAGACATTGAACGGCGCCCCCGCAGCCTTGTCTCCATATACGCTGTTTCCCGCTGTCAACCGCAACTCAAACTGTGTCCTGTCCGAAGTCAAGCCACCCACAGCATAGAGTTCATAAGGAAGAGCGCACGCCGGCCGCGTGCCCAGTTCCTGGTGGGAAGTGAACGAAGAGTGCCGGTGGTCGCGGTTGATATCGTCGATCGCGGTCGCAGGCAGTTCTCCATAGTTCGCGGGGATCTCCTTGTATCTCGCCTGCTCGATGCCGATGACGAACTGATCGCGATTCAGAAAATCGAGTTGTGGCTCTTTGCTGTCGTAGGGCCGAAAAGCTGAAGTCAGGTCGCCAGATACCGCCCGCCTCCAGGCGCTGATGTTTTCTTCTTTCACGGTCTTGCCATATTTCTTCGCGATGAAATTCTCTAGGAACATAAGCGTGGAGGTGTGGTCGAAGAGCTGCGAGTTCACCCATCCGCCGCGTGTCCAAGGAGAAGCAATGATCATCGGCACACGGAAGCCCATGCCGATTGGTCCTGACCGAGCATCTCTTTGCGTCACGCCCTGTGCCAGTTCGTCTTTCACGTAGGTGTACTCGATGCCCGTATCGATCCCCGCCGACGCGTCGCCCGTCTCAGGCCGTTTCGGGTCGGCTGCGACAAAAGAGGGAGCATGATCGAAGTAACCGTCGTTTTCGTCGTAAGTGAGGATGAAGATCGTCTTCCTCCAGACCTCAGGATTCTTCGTGAGGATGTCCATTACCTCCGAGACATACCACGCCCCAAACCAGGGCGAAGTTGGATGGTCCGAGAACCGCTCCGGCGAGCTTAACCACGAGATCGCAGGCAGCCTGCCTTCATTCACGTCCTTGCGGAATTGGTAAAAGATGTCCCCTTTCGGGACCATCAGCGTCTGCGGCCTGCCTTCATCTGTGAACGAAAGCTCTTCCAGTTCGTGAAAATCGGTGCTTGCGGAATTCGTCACGAACGCTGCATGGTGCAGAGCCCGTTGCGCTTCTGTGAGCTGGCTGTATCGGGATGCGCCGCTTCCGGGAACCTGCGCTTGTATCTCTGCAATGCGACGTTTTGCACTTTCAATCCGCGCATGAAGACGAGCGGCAGCCTTCCCGTCAATCTCCTTTGCGGCTTCATCCCGAAGCCGGGCAATCTCTTCCGTCAGAACCGCGTTATCCGCTTCAAGGGCGAGCGGAAAACCTGAATTCGCTTCGATGTTGTATGCGCCAAAAAATTCGAGCACATTACAGCCGAAGTTGCCCAGCCACGCGGCGTGTTCGCCGGTAAGTCCCGAATATGTCAGTTCATTCTGGTAAAACTTCCAGCTGATTCCTGCCTCCTGCAATCGCTCCGGATAGGTCTTCCATGGCATCTGCAACTTCTCGAACTGATCGTTCCGCATGTAGACCTTCGAATCCGTTGCCTGTCTGTCACGAATAGTTCCCGTCCAGAAGGTGCTGCGATTGGGAGTCGTACTTGTCATCACCGCACAGTAGTTCTGATCGCACACTGTGAAAGCATCAGCCAGTGCATAGTAGAAGGGAAGGTCCTCTCGCGTGTAATGGCCCATGGTCATCGGCACGGAGGAATATTCATGATTGCCGGAGCGCTTTGCCTCGATCCATCCATCGTGGCGGCCCTCGTTCCACGCATCCACTTGGCTTTGGCGGGAATGCGGAATCGATCCCATCCAGGTAATCCGCGTATCCTTAATGTCCAGCCGCCAGGGAGCATAGGAGGCGCCTGCGGCATCCGTCTGCACAAACACCGAATTGCCGTTCGGCAGACGAATTGCGCGCGGATCGTTGAAGCCCCGAACACCTCGAAGCGTACCCAGCATGTGGTCGAATGAACGGTTCTCTTGCATCAGAATGACAACATATTCGGCGTCCAAGTATGTCGACCCCGGGTCTGCGGCAATCGCATATGCGCGTTGAATGGCATCTGGAACAAAACCTGATATGCCTGCAGCCCCGGAAAGCATGGCGGCAAGTTTTAGAAAATCCCGTCGGGTTTGCATATCTAAATACATTCCTCGTTTTGTTAGGCGACAAAGATCACGGCAGCAGAAGAGTTGATAATCCGATCTTCCGGCAATGTCCCGTTGTTCAAACGGAGGTTACATTCAATTCCTTCCGATCGGCCACAAGCCGCGGAGCATTGCCCGGTTGGCTCGAAGCACTATCGGATCATCGCGCCCCGGATGCTCTGAGGTCAAACCGGTTTGCGCGCAACGATGACCGCGAGTGGCGGGAACGTGGTGACAAAGCTGCCACGTCGTTTCTCGATCAAAAACCCACGTTCGCGAAACTGCTTTCCGTATTCTCCCGTAAGTTTGTAATCCGATAGGATCGCAGTCTCACCTGGTTTGAGCACTCGGGCAATTTGCTCGATCGCGCGACCTCGTATGATGCGGTCATAAATATTGTGCAGACAGAGATTGGAGACCACAAGGTCGAAGCTTTCGTCTTCAAAGGGCATCTCCTGCGCAGCCTTGCTCACCAGCGTGCAGAACTGCGAAACACCCTCACGTCGCACTCTGGCGTGCGATTTGGGAAGGGCGGCTCGCCGCGATGACCGACGAAGTTGAGAAGATCCTTCGACGGAGGCCAATCTCTCTTGAGCAATGGGCTTCAGAGAATGCGCACCGCTTGCTCTCGTAAATGCTCCTGCGCATCTTAACCAGGTATCGAGGCAGCGGGGCCAGCGTATTCCGGACCGGCAACGCTTCCTCGGGTTCTCGAACCAGGAGGAACTGGAGGGATGCAGGAGTGGCTGAAGGCCTTCCATGGTGGGAATCCGGTCTTTCCGGCCGTCGAAATAGCAGTCAAGACGGCGCTCGCACTGGCAGTTGGACTGCTCGTGGGATTTGAACGCGAATGGTCCAATAAAGATATCGGCGTTCGCACCTTTGCTATGGCAGCGCTGCTGGGACTGCTGGGCACACTGCTGGGACCGTCGCTGCTCCTGTTAAGTGGGGCGGCGATCCTGGTGCTGATCGTCTTTGCTAATTTGCGCGGCCTGCAAACAGCCCACAAACTGGAAGCCACTACCTCCGCTGCGCTGGTGATTGTGTTCCTGCTGGGTGCCCTCGTAGGCCAGGGACATTTGTTCACCCCCGTCGCATGCGCAATCATCGTGACGATGCTGCTGGCGCTCAAGCCCCAGCTTCGCGCTTTCGCGGGAGGGCTCACGCAACAAGAGGTGCGCAGCGCTCTTCTGCTAGGACTCCTCGGATTTGTCATCTGGCCAATTTTGCCGGATCGCTTTGTCGATCCATGGCAACTGTTTCAGCCGCGCGAGGACTGGATCATTGTTGTCGTGATCGCGTGTTTGGGATTCCTGAATTACCTCCTCCTGCGTGTTTACGGTTCGCGAGGGATCTATCTCACAGCGATTTTCGGCGGGCTTGTCAATTCGACAGCAACCGCGGCGGAGTTGGGCTCGACACTAGCGGGATCAGGGCTGGTCGGTCTGATCGTGCCAGTGGTTCTCCTGACGTCCGTTTCCATGTTTCTGCGCAACATCGTCATTTTGGCGATCTTCGCCCGTAGCGGACTCTGGACGGCGGTCTTTCCTCTCCTAGCCATGAGTATGGTGGCTGCGTACTGGGTCTATCGAGATCGTCATCGCGTGTCTGATTTCGACCGAGAAGTGACCCTGGATGTCGGCTCTCCGGTTTCGGTCATGAAAGTTGCGAGATTTGCGCTTTTGTTTCTCGGGTTGCAAGTGGTGGCAACTCTCGGACAACGTTGGACGGGAAATGCGGGATTCCAAATTGCAAGCCTATTGGGCGGATTGTTCAGTAGTGCGAGTACGACTGCGGCAGCAGCCAACTTGGCGATGCACGGAAAAGTGACCTCGTCTCAAGCCGGCATCGCGGTGGTCCTTACGTCGATCGCGAGCACACTCGTAAATTTGCCGATTGTGCTTCGACAGCCGAAGGCGAAAACGATTTTACGCGAGCTCATTTTCGCATCGATTGTTCAGGTCGCAGCTGGGACTGCGGTACTGTTGATTCAACGGCTTTTTTAGCAGATGCCTTCACATCAGCAACCGGCCGTGGAGCAGCGCTCATCGGAGAATATCCACCACTTTCGGCCTTGAGAAGAGGCATCCTGGATCGACTTGGGCTATCACGACAATCTGTTGCCGCCCTTACCCGGCTGATTGCCCATGCAAGCCACCCTCTGCGAAAATTTCTCCGTGTCACGGCTAGCCGCAAATGACGTGGCTCTTAAAGGTACGGCCGGCCGGGCAATCGATTCAGGGAAGGTGACCAATGAAAAGCCAAACAGTACTTCTGGCGACGTGGAGGGACGGCCTGTTCGCATTCAGCGGCGACGCGCGCAGTCACGAGATCGCGAATGTATCCGTCAGGGGGCTCGCGCCGGATGGACGCGGCGGCGCACTCGCGATTGTCGACGGCCATTCACTGTTGAGGCGTGCACCAGACGGCGAGTGGAAGACGCTCGTCAGGAGCGACTTCGAGCTTTCGTGCTGCGTGGCGGTTGGAGATCTTGTCTACGTGGGAACGGATGATGCGCGCATGCTGCGGCTGAGCGATGGTGGAGGCGTGCTCCAACCGATCGACGCTTTCTATCACGTCCAAGGGCGCGATGCCTGGTTTGCCGGCTCTGCCATAGTTGATGGGCAGAGGATTGGACCCCCGCTGGGTGTCCGTTCGCTTGCGGCCAATTCGACCGGGAGCATCCTCTACGCCAATGTTCACGTGGGAGGTATTCCGCGCTCCGACGATGGCGGAAGAAGTTGGCACCCGACAATCGAAATAAACAGCGACGTCCATGAGGTGTGCGCGGCTCATGCAGATCCTGAGATCGTCGTCGCTGCGGCCGCCGTTGGTCTCTGCATGAGTCGAGATTCCGGGAAGACTTGGACGATCGAGCGGGAGGGGCTCCACGACGCCCACTGTTATGCAGTTGCAATTTTGGGAGACGACATTCTTTTCTCGTCGTCCAAGGATCCTTTTGCGGCTCCAGGACGACTCTATCGGAGGCCGCTTCGATCTAATGGGTCCATCGAAGCAGTGGAAGGAGGGATGCCCACTTGGACTGAGGGCATGGTCGACACCGCTTGTATCGCCACCTATGGTTCGTCTGTTGCCGTTGCCGACAAAGGTGGCAATCTCTACGGTTCGGATGACTTCGGACGGACCTGGTCATGCACGAGGGCCGGACTCCCGGCCCCGAGCAGCATTCTCCTCTGTTGAGGACGGGAATTGAACGGGCTTCCTCGATGGCTGATAATGTGTCGTTCTCAGAGCCTAACTCACACCATGCCGGTCACTACGTGATCACATCAATGGCTTCTGGATAGTCTCGTCTTCTAAGAATGTGTCCAGAATCGTTGAAACGTCGTGGGCAGAGACCGCAGTGAATGTGTAGATGCGCTTCGCGCACGGAACCGCATCTGGAATGGAATTCCCGGCAATGTCGGAAAGTCCTCGGACAAAGATGTTGGGAGAGCGTATGCCTAAAAGCATTCGGATCAAATCCGAATTTCGACGCTAAGTACAATCATGCGCGTTCGTCAAGCTCAAGGAATGGCGCGGCCTTCCAAGTCACGCCTACCGTTGTCGAGTGATTGAATTCGGCGCAATTTGGCGAAGTTCGGCGAAGTTTGATGAAGGTCGAAATGAGGGCGATTCGAAGTAATTGAAAACAATAGAGATTGGCTCCTCAGGAGGGACTCGAACCCCCAACCTCTCGGTTAACAGGCGATCCATGTACCTCGGAGTGCCTTTACATTCAATGACTTAAGCGGAGCATAAAGTCGTTTTTGGAGCACTTTCGGCGCGCAACGGTCCCCAAAACGGTTCCCTGTTTCGTCGCGGCAGAACCTCCCTAGAAGGAAGCTTAAAGGTGACTCGCAGAGACGAATATTAGGCGAACATGCTAGGCCCGACCGACTCAACCCCTCGGCGAGAAAGCGATTACTTTGAAAGATCCATCGTGGACAATCACTCCGCATACGCCCTTTCGAACCGATCAGTAGTTGCTTTTGCAGTAATTTTGCAGTATAAATGCAGTGTACGAGGAGGTGCCTATGGCCCGTTTTACCATTGATACCGATCAGCAATTCGATCAGAACCTGACCGATCTTGTGAACATGACCGGCGGAACAAAGGCGGATGTGCTTCGGAAGGCGGTTGCCACATACAAGTACTTGAAAACCGAAGATCAACAGCCTGACAATAAGATCTCCATTAGCAACAATGCCAACGTTGTTGTGAAAGATGTGATTCTTCCATAGCCTTTCGGGAGGTTATTCATGGCTGCACCACCACCTGCAGTTCTATCCAACCCTCCACAGGAAACCATCCCGGTCAGTGGTTCGGCCGGAATTGGCAACCTTACCATTACACCCCCCACTTTTCTAGAAAAGTGGGGGATTGTCTTTGTATCAGTCGGCGGCCTCTGGATGCTCGGCGTTTGCATCGCCATGCTCTGGTATTACCTGGCTCACCTTTCACTCCCGCCAGCCCAGACACCCACGATGAAACCCGAGGATTACAAAGCAATCCTGGAACTCCAGAAAACGGCAACCGATCAGTTCCGCGATTCATTGAACTTTGCTTTCGATCTCATGGTCACAAAGACGATTTTGCCTTTGCTAACGCTACTGCTCGGCTACCTTTTTGGATCGAAAAAGAGTTGATATACTGCGGTTCCTTCAACGCGTGGAAGAATTCGCCGTTCAGAAATTCCTCTTTGAGCTCCAAACGGAGCTCTCAAATCATCAAATTACGAATTCTCTCAATCGATGTTCCGTAGGCGGATTCGCTCTCAGCCGATCATCATCAGACGGTATCGTCTCGACATCGTGGCCTAGAGGTGCCGCAGAGACCAGGTCAAGAGGATTTCAATCTGGAAGTATTAACTCCTGCGAACCGCTCGACCTCAACATCGATTCACGCAGGCATCATCCTTCTCGACTTTCCTGGACGGACACCCGTATCAGTCAAACTCCAGCTACCTCTCCCCGTGACCTCACGACCTCCTAATGCTAAGCTAGAAAAGCGCGGATTTTGCAGGCCCGAGATAGTCGACCTTCACATAGATTCGCGCCGGTGCAGCTCCAGCTGTCGTCAGCCTCGCCTGAAGAAGATGACGTCCCTCATTGGCGACGGTGAAGCTATTGATAAACGGGATGTCCGGAGAGCTTTGTCCACTTCGCTGAATGATGACAGGCGCCCCCGGAGGCGGTTCGACTGCCAGATCGACCTGCTGCGGCGTATCGGAGTAGATGAAGATGTTGACCTGTGATCCCGCGGCTGGCCAGATAGCTCCAGCGTTGCGCCAGCTGCCTGAAAGAACCTTTCCTGCGTATTGCGGGCTTCCCGGATCGCTGTCTCCCAGATCGTCATCCATCTCGAACTGCTGTACAGTTTGGCGCGGCGTGGGAGAGAATCCGCCGGCCACGCCGGCCGGCCCCCAGATCGAATAGGAAAGCGGGGGCACGGCGATGTTGACCCAGCCGTCGGCGTTGGTCCAAATATCGTCGGGGCGCGAGCCGCTGTAGTCGTGAAGCTGAGTGTTCGGCGGAAACGCGGTTGAGATCCAGGCATCATGCCACGCGCTCCCGTCGTTGTTGATGGCCACGATGGCGCGGGCCCCCCGTTCGAGGATGAGAAGCTGTTGCGAGCCTTGGTAGCAGACGAAGTAATCGCCGCTCTTGAACGCGAGCTTTTGATGGCACCATACTAGGTTTTCTACCCAGGAGCGGGTTGGAATGGCGTCGGCCGTCGTATTGTTGCGCCACGGTAAGAGGTTCTGGAATAAGTCGCTGTAATAGAACTGAGGGCTTCCATCAACGGTGATGGCGACGGCGTAGGCAAGCGGAGTGCGCGGATTGTCGGGATCGATATAAGTGCCAACTTGGCTGTCTTCGTTGTCGTGATTGTTGACAAACGGTACCGTCTTGAAGCGATCTTCCTGTTGTAGCGAAGGAAGGTTCCCAACGTTATAGAATCCGTTCGAGGCCACCAGATCGCCGAGAGCAAACCGGAAAGGGTAGTCGAAGGTTCCTGCGCGGTCCGACGTACCTTGGGCCCATGAGTCCAGATCGGCGGACTGGCCGCTGACGAATTCGCCGACGCAGAAATAGTCGGGGCTAGGTCCCATCGCGTTGTAGAGAACGTCACCGACCACCTCTGACGGATATCCCTTGGCGTCATCGAATCGAAAACCATCGACGCCTGTTTGGCGGACGAACCAGACGAACCATGCGCGAACATTTTCGCGCGAAGCGCAGTTTGGGTTGGCATTTCCAGAGTCGCTGCATCTGCCCTGGTAGCAGAAGTCCGGTCCACCATTGTTCGCGACCCAGTCGCCCGTGCCGTTCCAATGAACCGGATTCATGTGGAAGTCAAGCCAATTGCGAGGCCAGCGGCCTGCGCCCTGACCTCCGAAGCCATCCGGATGAAACTGAACAAAGTCATTCGGCCAAGGCGCTGAAGCATCTATGCTACCGCCGCCACAGTGATCAATAACAATATCGGGATAAACGTCGAGGCCGTTGGCATGCGCCACCGCGATGAGCCGCAAAAAGGCATCCTGAGTTCCGAAGCGAGTACCGGCGGCTCCATTCTGGTTTTTCTGCCCGATGTCGTAATAGTCGTAGGGGGTGTAGCCCATATTGTTGATGGCATTGGTGTCCTTGCAGGGCGGCGGTGTCCAGATTCCGTCGAAACCAAGAGCAGCAATGCGGGGTGCAAGCTTGGCGACGTATGTGTACCAGTCGGCAGGATAGTTTCCGTTCCAGCAGTTCCACCAGAAAACTTCTAGGACGGCCTTTCCGTTCCAAGGATTGCTCATTTTCTCTCCCAGAAGGCGCTCCAGCACCGCATGCAATCTCCGATAGCCACAGCCCGGCTTCCGCTTAGCCAACTTCACGAGTTCCTCGCGCAACTCCTCGTTCCGACCCGGCCTCGGCTCGTAGCGCCGACAAGACACTATCAGAACTGGCCGAGAGTTTTGATTTTCATCCCGCCCAAATCTCGGCTTGGAGGACGCGCTCGACCTCGTCTTCAGTTCAGGAGCCTTAATTCGGCGAAAAGGGCCGAGGATGGACCCACGGCCCCCGATACTCTCAAGGGTCTATCCGCGCCGTCCAACGGCGCTGGGCATTCCACACCTAACCGGCGGCTTGCGTCGACAACTGGCTTAACAACTGTCCCCCGAAGTTACGCAAATCCGCAGATAGCAAAACGCAGCAAACACGGCGGATTATCCTGGCAGGGCGAACACAGCTTGACGCCTCCCAATGAGATATCAAAGAATCTTAACGGGCACAAAATCGCCGAGTCGCTCATTGACGCCGGCTTGGCAACGGTCCCCAAACGGTGCCCTCGCAAAGCAAAGTCTATATGGCTGTTTGATTTGTACTGGCAAATCCTTCGCCCGGTTACCGAGTGCCTATAGGGAGACAGCCGTTACGAAGCAGTACCCAAAAGGTTTCCCGATCTGTTGGCGAAATCTAGGGGCCAAAACCGAAGGTTGGTGGGCGGAGCTTCGCCGAATATCGGGGTGTGATCGACAGCCCAAGAAAGCCCCGATCTGATTCCTGAACACAAGCCGACTTTTCATCGCTAATGCGATCTGGCCGGTGGCAGGTTGATCATGCCAATCAACCGTTCGTGGCGCTGAAACTGGAAGGCTTACCCTGCCAATTACTCATTGGATTGTCGACTAAAATAAACTGAACTCGCGAGTTCGATGGTCTTGTAGCGCTTCGTGAGCCTTTTGAAGTCATGTTCAAATATCCATTCGTCAGCCTCAAGCAGAATCGTATTGTCGCCACGATCATGCGTAAATGCCCTATGCTGATTGTGGAATAAAACAATGCTCGGCCGAAGTTGCTCAGGGTGAAGAGTGTCGCCCTTGTGATCGACAATCCTGATTTCTTCAGCGAAGTCCTTAAAGCTATCGAGGAATGCCTTTGTGCCTTCATCGGGCAACTTTGCCCCAAGCAGAAATACGTAGCGAATGCTAAGCGCCTTTAAACGTACAAGTTCTCTCAATCTATCGTAGAACTCTGTGAACCAATTTCTCGTCAGCAAATCCTTCGGCTCATAAGGCGCAATTCTAATATAGGCACTTACACGCTCAGTCTGTCCAAAAGATTCAACCAGTTCGAGCCAACGATGAAAGTATCCTGCTTCTCGATCTGGTATAGGAATTTGTCCCTCCTGAATACGACGAAGCCTTTCAACAGTCTTGAACAGTGCCCGCTCTGTTGATGTTTTCTGGAGTTCATGCTTAGCATTGACCGCCAACACAGCAATTTCCTGCGTAATCTGATGAATCGGATTTCCTTCAATTGCTCGAACAAAGTCCCTGTTGATGTCCTCAACTTTCGACATAAGATCATGCGGAAACATATCTGTCCGAATGTTGGCCTGACGCAGTTTGCGAAACCCGAGGCCACGCACAATTGGATTGGGATCGAGCATCCCGATTACGACACGCCGCACACGTCGGTCGATTAGTCTTTCAACGCACGGGATTTTGTCTTGCCCTTCTTTGGTCTTTCCTCGTTTAGTGCATGGTTCCAATGTCGTATAAATTGTTGCATCTGTTAAATCGCGATCCGGCAGGTGCTTTTCTAACAAAATATATTCCGCGTGATCACCAGGCCCGGTCTCTCCCCGGAATGCCTCGCGGATCTTTTGGTCGCCAATAGCCGCGACAGCTCCTACTCTGGGAACCTTTCCCAGCGGGTCTGCCAGGGATTCTCTCGAGATCGCGATAGCAGCTTCCATGAACCGACGTTCGTTGCCCGTCATAAGCCCTCAACTGTTGCATAGAGAATCCAAGGAACTCACGCCCTCGCATTCGAATGTTCCCCTAGAGTGATCAAAATGCTAGCACGAGCCGCTCTCGAATTGCCACGTGGAGAGCTTCCTGCTCTTTATTGTTGAACCTCTCTGCGAATTACGGAACATTCTGCAGATTTTTCAGCGGGCGGGAAAATGTGGAGGAGGTCTGAGGTAATTTGTGCTTGTAATGGACGGGTCTTCTGATTAGTTCCTGCAAACGCGCTGCAATGACGAGGAGTATGTCGAATCATGTCCTGCGGTCGAAATTAGTTAGTCCGCAAGTCCGGCCCTCCAGTTAAACGATCCGTCAGGGATTGGCCGCGAGGTGTGCCAAGTCGGTTATTCAGCTTACGAATAACCGACTTGTCGAATCGAATTGGACACAGCCTTGCATCTTGTCTAGCGTGGCGCATATCACAACCGCTTCATCGGTTGTTCGAGGTGCCCATGACCGCTTTCCCCCGCATACACATCGCCATCCCGCGCGCGCCACTTCCGCAATTGTAATGGGCACGCCCAACCGCCACTTTGCTAGTCGTTCTTGCCATCTCCTCCGCCGTCGCCCTCGCACAAGCCGGCGGGTTCCCCCTTCGATACCGGGTTTACGGCCCTTCAAACCCTTTTCACCGGGACCATTGCCAAGGTCGCGAGCATCATCGCGATCGTCATTGGCGGGTACGCTTTCGCCCACGGAGAGCCAGGCGCAAAAAAGGCGCTGGGAGGGGTCGCGGCAGGCACGGGAATTGCCGTGCTCGCCGTGAATGTCCTTACCTGGCTCTGGGGCGTCTAGATGTGCGCCCTTCAGAACACAACCACCCACACAAATCACAAGTCACTGCGAGGGGCTTATGGCAGGCGCAGCCAAACCGAAAGTCCGCACAAACCGGGTCTTTAAGAGCTTGCATGGCCCTGTCGGCGTTGCCAGTCTGAATCCGGTGAAGACTTTTCGGCTACTTTCGGGGAAAGGCACAGATCGAAGGTTGGTCCATTCTGCCCTTTCCCCGGAATTTACGACTCGACATCCAGCACTTGAACAACCCAACACTGAAATTTGAAATTAGCGCGACAGGTTTTAGTGATCTTCTAGTTAGTAACTACCGGGTACTTACCCCACACGTTGTCCATTCCTAATGGTAGATTTCAACATCAATCACGTATTTTTATTTACGCAGAGCGCATTGCGTGGTACGCTCCGGCCATTCACCTATGCATCAGGTTCTTTAATGCGCGCTTCCTTGTTGAGGTCCACGCGCCCTCTCCTTTCCGGTTTTTTCCTGCATTCATGGAGTTTCGAGATAGGGCTCTGCTAAGACCGTTGGCGCAGTTCTTCTAAATTGCGGATGCGCAGCAACGGTTTGGAACGACCATTGACACTGAAAAGCTGTCAAGAAGAGCATTGCTCTGCTCTTAAACATCCCTGGGTTCGGTTCCGCGTGTCCAGAAGGAGCCATCTCTTGTCTTGCAAGGAGTTCTTCATGTCTGTAATTCAAATCGGCCTAGTCGACACGACGGGCCAGATCGATTCAAACCTAGTCCAATCCACTACCATGGCCATCAACCTCCAGGTCACCCGCGACCTGCCCCAGTTCTGGTCCACCTCCGCCACCGTCATCTACCTGCCTAGCCCAGACAAAGTTCCCGCAGGTATCTGGCCCGTTCAGTTGGTTTCCACGCTCCCCGCCGGGGAAGGCGGCTATCATACGGACGAGCACAAGCAACCTTACGCCCAAGTCATTGCCTCACCTAACGACAGCACCTGGACCATCGACGCCAGCCACGAGATCATCGAAATGCTCGTCGACCCCTGGGGTAACAGGATGCAGTCCTCCGTCGCCATCGAAATCGTCGATGGAAAGATCCAAGACGGGACCGGCCAGTTCAACTACCTCGTCGAAGCTTGCGATCCCTGCGAAGACAATCAATACGCCTACACCGTTAACGGCATTGCCGTCTCGGACTTCATCACGCCCCGCTTCTACGATCCGCTCGTCACCAGCGGTACCCGTTACAGCTTCACCGGCGCCATCCAGGCTCCACGCCAGATTCTGCCCGGCGGCTACATCTCCTTTGTCGACCTGCAGCAAAACAACTGGGAGCAACTTCTGTGGGTCGACCCCTCCAAGCCCCCCACCATCCAGGCCCTCCCCATGCCGGACGCCGACAAAAGCCTTCGAGAATGGATCGACGGCCTCGCAGGTGCCAAGCAGATGGGCACCGTCAGCCGCAAGGTCAAAACCTCCAAAGAAAAGGCCCTCGTCAAGTACTCGGCCAAACGCCTTGCTGCTATGGATAAAATCTCCATTGCTAAAGCCAGGCGCTATCAGTAGCCATCCTCATGCACCCCGTCTCCTCCGCTCGTCTCCTCCCGCGAAAGAAGGGCGCTAACAACCAGCGGAACTCGGATCGAAGAACGTGTTTGCTTTGTCGCCAGACTC
This sequence comes from Acidobacteriaceae bacterium, assembly GCA_036267295.1. GTDB lineage: Bacteria > Acidobacteriota > Terriglobia > Terriglobales > Acidobacteriaceae > Palsa-343. Next base: position 131,837 of record DATAWI010000009.1, read on the forward strand.
GGGTTCTATCTTGCCAGCGCACCATCACAAAGACTCCTACCACCTGATGCTGTTTTCTCGTAAAGCAAATTCAACCTCGGAGCGTGCAATGGTACGTCTTGTCGCTTGCATCTTTCTCGCTTCTCTCCTATTTCAGCCGACACCCTCCGCTCGCGGTCAGGGCGCCCCGGCTCCCGCGGCGGCCCCGCCCCCGCCCCCGGATCCGGCCAACGGCCTCAAACCCTGCTCTACGGAAACCGTAAATGGCAACTGCTACATCAACGTCGATCGCCGCTATCCCATAACCCTGCCGACCATCCAGATGCGCAAGGGCACGCATATCGTGGTCAAGGTCTACTATCCGTACGCCTTTGAGACTCTCACTCTCGATGCGGGAACAGCCCAGGCCTTCGAGGGAACCGATCAAGGCGCCGGGTTACTCACAGCGCTCCTTCCCCAGCTCAAATCAGCCACGTGGAGCCAAGCGCAGAGCTTCACTGAAGCAAGTTCAGTGGCCCCGCTGAGCGCTCTGGCGGCTGCCCGTCTCCCAGTGATCGACTGCGGCGTTCACCAACCCGACCCAACTAACCAAGTGGTTTGCGACGTAAAAAACCTCAATACCCTGCTCACGCAAACCATGAAACCGGCTATGGACTACTTCCGCGACGCCAACGAGGTTTACGCGGTCGCACGCGAGATCCTGGCAGCCGCGCCCCAGCCGCGCGACGCCACCGCGACGGCGCTCAATCGCGGCCCCGGAGTCCCGAGCGCAATTCCCAATCCCTGGGAAAACTACGCCGACTGGCGCACCGAGATGCTGCGGCGACTCCATGCCCTGGGAATAGCAACATCCGACTTGCTGGGTGAACTTCCGGGAACTTGCCAGAAGCCGACCGATCCGGTGCCACAGGGTCCCTGGGTCGCTCCCCCACGTCTCTGTTTTCATGCTGGCGATACGACCGCTCCGCCGCCAGTGCTATTTGGGTTGCCCCCAAACGCTGCGCCTCTCTTCGCCCAGCTCCTTGCAGACTACGCGACCTTTAACGCGAGCAATCCTGACGAGCAGACGAGAAACGACGTCGCGGGCCAGATGGAGAATATCGAGGCGCGCTACCATCGAGTCCAGGACGAAATCGGTGTGTACGCGTTCATTCTTCCGACCGCTATAGGAAAGATCACAACCGACATGCAGACATTGGAGGGGAACATCATTGTTGTCCCTCCGCCGTCCGCGCCACCGCCTTCGGTTCCTCCAACTTTCGTCGGCGACATCCCAGACCCCGTATCCACGGACCCAGCGGATGCGGGCTTCCATCTCATCCCCTCAAGGATGCTCGGACGCCAGACCGTGTACACCCTCAACGCCCAAAACCGAATCCTGAACTCATTGTTGCAACTTCCTGCGGCGACACAAAAACAGGCAGTCGTCACAATTACCGCACTTTACGCGGATCCGAGATTCGAGGTATCCACGGGTGCTTTCTTCTCCTGGATGCCCAATCGCACCTTTGCCAACTTCACCACCGTCTCCATCGTCGGCGGGACGACGCCCACACAGGGCGAGATCATCATCAACGAGACGACCTCCAGCCCACCGGAGATCATCCCCTTTGCTGCCGCCAACTACAGGCTCGGGCATGACTTCCGCAGCTTCGCGGGACGCCGTGGTGCGGTCTATGGCACCTTGGCCGTAGGTCTCAACCCCTACAACACCACCGTGGAGTATGCCGCCGGCTTCAGCTTCTCGTGGCGGTTTCTTATGTTCAGCCCGTTGTTCCACATCGGCGAGAACACCCACCTCACTCAGGGAGAGATGCCGAATCAGGTTTGGTGCGGCTACGGCTCCGCTTATAGCGCTACCACTACTCCGCCTTTGTGCGCCGGCTCGCCACCCGCCCCCTCCACCACCACTTTCTGGCGAGGGGCGGCCGCATTTGGCATTGGGATCCGTATACCCACCACATTCGCGGCCACCAACCACTAGGTCGTATTGAAACAAAACCCTACTAGTACTACTGTGTTATAAGAAGTCACGCAGGCAACAGGGGCATCGGGGCAGGGCGCGAGCCAGGTGTACCGCAATCTGCAGGCGCAGGGTGGCGATGGAGGAAGGGGTGTGGCGTTCAGTGCGTGCGGGCAGCGCCGCGGGGCGTGTAGCCGGTTGCGGAACGTGGTAAGTGAAGGCGGAGATCGGCCCGCGGCGACGACCCTGACAGAGGGGGGAAAAGGAACCGCTCCCGCACCAGGAAGCCGTATGCGGCAACAGCCAGCGATGCATGGTGATGAAAGCCGCGCCAGCCGCGTCCTTCAAAATGACCGAGGCCAAGTTCCTGTTTGAGTTCCTGATAATCGCGCTCGATGATCCATCGCTGTTTGGCCAGCAGAACCAGACCGCGCAGGGGGATGGATTCGGACAGGTTCGACAGCCAGTACTTCGTTGGCTCCATCTCCTCCCTCGACCATTCGATCAGCAGCCACTGTTCCGGATGCGGTTCTTTGCGCCAGTCATCGCGATGGGCAACACGGACACGCAGGCGGGCAAAACGCGAGTGCATAGTGCCGCGCGTGCCTTCCCGCCAGCTGACCCGGCGCAGATCGCCGGGACTGAGACAGAGAGCCAGTTCTTTCACCGACAGCGGTTGATGGTGCTGGTCCCTGCGCAGCAGTTGCGCCGGGCGTCCGGCCGTCATCCGTGCTTTGGGCGGCAGCGGAGCCGTGCCCGGCGGCCATACGGATGTGGATGACTGGAGTCCCACCACGTACTGCAGTTCAAGGGCCTCCAGCCGCTCCCGAAAATCATGATCGTTGCCATAGGCCGCGTCTCCCAGCACGACTCCGCGCTCGACGCCTTCCCTGAGCAGCGAATGAATCTGATCCAGGGCAATCTCCTGTTTGGTCTGAAATCGGATCTCTTCCGGCACGCCGGCCCTGCCGCGAAGCTCCGCATCGCCGGCCCAGTTCTCGGGAAGATATAACTGATACCGCGCGGGCAGGCTGGCCTGTTCAGTGGCCAGCGACACGCTGACCGCGATTCGGCAGTTGTCCTGCCTGCCCACCTGCCCACAATACTGCCGTGCAACTCCAACCGAATGCCTGCCCTTCTTCGGAAAACCCGTATCATCCACGATCCAGGCGATCAGCCGATGCCGCCGCGTCATCGCGGGCAGCACCTGCTCACGCACTTGTTTCAGCAGCGCGGCATCGCTCCAGGCTGCTTCGGCCACAATGTGATGCAGCGACTGATGCATCTGGCGAACGTTACCGGGCGCCAGACGCGCGGCCATCGGCTCCACGCTCTTGCGTTCCAGGGGCAGCAGAAGCCCTTTCGCATAGTTCCCCATCGGAACGACACGGTCGGCGTGTCCCGCGCACCGCGTGAGATGCTCCAGATACTCCTCAAAACGCTGCGCCGGATCGCCGGAAAGTTGTGGGCCACGCTGCATGGAGCCACGTTAACCGCCTGCACGGCCGCGGGCCAGGAAAATCGACCGCACAGGAATGTACTTTATAACACAGTAGTACTAGCCGCGTAGCACGTTTGCGGGCTGCCCCGAGGGCGCATATGAAGGCCACGGAAGCGCCGAGGCGGCCCCGAAGAGCGGCCAGAGATTGGTTACGGCAAGTCATTGCCGGGCAATTTGCGAATGTTATTCCACTCGACACCCGCCACCCATAGTCCCTCTTCCGCAGAGTAAGTAACTGTTCCAACAGATTCGAGTTCAAAACTGCATAGGATTAGCTTGGCGCCTTCGTGCAGTATGATTCCGAGGCTACTCAAGTCCTCTATTGTTCCAACAGTGTTCAACCGGACTCTGCCTTGTCGATCACTGTTGTTGAAATCGACAAACACTTTGGGTAATGGTGTCTGCTCGGTCATTGGGTTCTTCATTGAGGTTTTACCTGAGCTGGATTTGGAACAGTTGGCGTCAGTAATCCGCTTGCCTTTGTCGGTGTCAGGCCTGTAACTGTTGCATGATTTGGACTTCGGCCGGCGGTCGGGATTACGTCCCCGCCCGCGGCTCGTACTTGACCAACTTTACAGCATCCCACTTGCCCATTCGGCACCCGTTTAGCCAACTCCTCGACGGACGCCCCAGGAGCGCTTTCCGCAGAGAAACCAGTCGTTCCTGAGGGATGAGTGCTAGTTCCAGCCGCGATTCCTTCCGGACTATTGCCGCCGCCCGGGGCACCTGCTCCGCCGCGAACAACGTTCGCATCATCTGGAAGCGGAGCTTTTGCAGACGCTGGTGTCGCCGCAGGCGCTGCGGAGTTTCCGGTGACTTCATCCTTGGCTATGGTTGCGACGGCACCCACCACAGCGGCCGCAATGGTCCCGGCTTCATATGCCTTGCTGGCGATGGAGATCGCTTTGTTGAGTACGGCCTGCTTGATCTCGGATGCCGTTGGAAGATGAATTTGAGATGGGCCCGAACACGGACAGATAATCGGAACTGGAAGGTGCCCGTCCGCGTCTGTCCCACTAAGCGGGTTTCCTCGCACATAATCATATAGGTTTAGGGTCTGTGGATCATCTAGTCTCGAGTATGGTATTGGTTCTTCCTTTGCACTCCAGTCCGGCGACAGGAATCGTCCCGTCTGAGACCCATAATATCGTGCCAGAAAATAGTCGTTTCCGCTGGCGAATCCGGTCTCAGAATCACGTTCTTTCGAAGTGAAGTGGTGCTCGGTCCCGTCCGCGCATGCGATGGTACCAGTCAGCGCAGGCGTGATCTGATTGCCATAAGGCATATTTGTCCATGCCGTCAGGCATCCGCTCACGCCACTGACTACCTGCTTCGTCCCCAACCAGTCTGTCAAATCGAACTGCGCATCGGTTCCAGAATACGTGACGTGGAGTCCACCCGAAGCGAACACGTTGGTGTGATTCCAGCCATTCGTGGCAGAAGTCTCCGACAGTTGTTCGCCGCTGAGGCCTGTGATCCACTGAGTCGTGAGCGTGAAGCCGTTCGCGAGCGTCGGCGCGGGGCACGTCGTTGCTGCCTCGAACTGCTGAGGCGTCCAGTTAAGCGTTCCTTTCGCGGCTCGCGCTCCCTCCCCGTCATAGATATATTGGGTCATATTCGGGAGGGGCGACGCGGGGTTGTATACCGCGCACTGGCGTCCTGCGCCGTCATAGATGTAGTAGTTGGAGCCGTCGTATTTAATATTGCCGGCCGCATCGTACGTGTATGTCGCCGGCGATCCGGAGTTGTTCGACGTGGTGATTTGGTTGGATGTATTAAAATTCGCATACACGCGATTGGTTGGACTGCTACATGAAGCCGTACTCGGAACCGCCTCGAGTGTCCGATCTCCAAAACCGTCGTAGGTCCAGCACCCGTAATCGCCAGCCGACGGACCGGACGCCACAGTGGCGCTCGAGAGCCGATTAAGGGTGTCGTAGCTGTAGTTCCAGGCACCGTTGACGGAGTCATTGACAAGCGTGACGTTTCCGGCAGCGTCGTATCCACCAGCAGGCATCGTATAGCTATACGCCGGCCCGGAGTTCGGCCCGGAAGTGTAGCCGCCACTCATGCCGTTCGCGATTGCTGCGAAGAACGGCATTGAGGGCGGATTCGCATCGACTGCCGTGACTGAGATTGGCCAGTTTTTGGCTGACCCAGTCCCAACGCTGGCGAGGCTAACGGCGTTGTTCGCCGCGGTTGCGGACAAAATGGCCCCGCAATTTGAATTAAGCGAGATCCTGAGCCCGACCGCCACGGTCGTCGCCGTGTCGGAGACACCCCAGTTATATGTACCAGAGCAGCCATTAATAGTCGCAGTAATAGTTCCGGAGTCGCCATTTAGGCCTCCCGTCAGGGCCGATCCCGAGGCGCTCATTGTGAAAGACGGATTGCTGAAATACACCGGGTAATTCGTAGACGAAGACACCGACAGAGAATAATTTGTAGCGGCGCCCGTCAACTTCGCGGTGAGCGTAATGGTCGTGCCGTTCGCTACGGCATTTACGAGAGTCCCACCACTAATTTGCGTGGCTAATGCCGAGGCGAGCGTCGACGCCGTACTGGTTTCGCTGTAATTAACGGAATACTGTATGCCATTGATGATTGCGGTGATTGACCCGGCATCGTAGATCGTTAGTGGACAGGAGCTATGGGGCAGGCAGGGGTCAATAACCACGGGCGGCTGCTCCGCTCCGGCGACCGCAATGGATCCCGATCCCGGCTGGGCTGTCGACGAGTCAGGCTCGGTCGCCGGAGTTAGGACGATGTCACCCGAGCTCTGCGTGGCTGACCCTGCGTTGATAACCGAGGCGTTGTAGGCGTCTGCCGTGATCCGGCCTCGATCGTCATAGGCACGAACCTCAGTCAGGGACGGCGTCGTCTGGCCAGTCGCAATGCCCATCTGCGCATTCATCAGACCCACAGGGCCGTACGAAGGAGCGCTCGGACTCGTGGAATTTGCCAGAAAGAGTGTCGCTGGCCTGTTTCCGTCGGGCGTCCAGCCGCTCACGAGCGACTCCAGCCGCTCCGCATCGTCGTAGGCATAGGTCACAACGATTGACGAATTCGTCGATATCGGATTAATAGTCTGAATATCTCCGGCCACGGTGTAAGTGGCGACAGTCTTCGTATTTGTATAAGAGCATTCGTTCGGGAGACACTGGGCCTTGAGAAGAACTCTCCCTATCACATCGTACGAATAATCGGAGCCGACATTGTCCCCCTCGTTGATAGATCGCGTGAGGCGTCCTGTCGGGTTTCTCAAGGCGGGGGTGGTTATTGGGTTCCGATTCTGATCATTCCCGTCGTAGCCGTAGCCTTCGGTCGGGGCAGTCGGGTTGTTCGACTGGTCGACGTACGCCTTTTGCTCGACACGATTCAGACTGTCATAGGAGTAGTTGACAGAATAATTTCGATTATCTGTTTTTCTGCTGAGATTTCCGTTGAGGTCGTAGAAATAGCAGGTCGTGTAATCTGTGGTTCCACCCGCGCAGGTCAACCCCGGAGGCGTAGCTGTTGATGCCTGTTCTGGGTTCAGGGAGCCGACCAGTTGCGAGAGGCTGTCATAGAGGAAGGTGCGCACGCGATTCCCTGCCCCCTGGCCCTTCTGAGTCACACCCACGAGTTCATTCAGCGCATCGTATTGATAGTCCGTCTCCATGGACGGAGACTGTGTCGTCCCGTTCGGCTCTCGCACCTCGATTAGATTTCCAAAAGAATCGGTGGTTCGCTGCCAGTCGTTGCCCAGTTCGTCTGTAGCATCCACCCACTGGCCAGGGCCCACGCTTCCGGCCCAGGTATTGCAGGTCGGAGTCAAAGGAGACGGAACTCCGCTTGATGCCTGCCCGTTGTAACACGAAAGCACGGTGCTGCCATCCGGATGAGTCTGCGCCACGGTCTTTCCCATCACGTCGTACGCAAAGCTCGTGATCCCCCATGTGGTCTCCGAACAGGACGCTGGCATTGTCCCCGGGGTTGAGGTACACCGAGTTGGGTTCGATTGCTCAAGTTGCCTGCCCTCGCCGTCATAGCTGGTGTTGACCAAATCCGGGCTTACCGGATCAGAACTCAGGTCTGTCTGGACCACATGACCGATGCCGTCCCGGTATGCCGTCGTTACAGACCAGTCTCCCGTCGGAGGCGGGTTCGCCGCGCAGGTTCCACTCCATGCCGCCGTGGTCAGTCGTTTGCAGGTCGTGACGCTGGGATTCGGCGCGGCATCGCTGTATCCCATCAGAGTTATCCCGCCGTCCTGATAGGTTATCCTGGTCAGCCGTTTCAGAGAATCTGCGTACTGATAGTAAGTAGGGTTGCCATTTTCGTCGATCGCAGTAGCCAATTCGCCTGCCGTCCAGGTATAGGCGAAGGAATTCGTAACACCCTTCGGGTTCGTGACGATAGTCAGGTAGGCATTCGTGTTGGCTCCGGAGCTCGGTCCTCCATTTGGGTAATTGTCAAAGTGGGAATAATGCGTGGTGTGGTTCGTGTCAAGAACGTTCATATCTGGACAGGTGGTCAGGGGCTGACCGCAGCTGTCCGTCATGGACGTGACCTGTCCCGTTCTGTCATACGTGTAGGTGGTCACAGAGTTTCCCGCGCACCCTACCCCAGAAGTGAGACAATAATTGGTAACGGTTGTGAGGTTTCCACGGCTCGTCCATGAATCTCCGAAGTTCGTGTCATCGTGGTTGGTGAGCGCCGTCGTCAGAAGAGCGTCGTCGAGAGCTGTTTCGTCATACCCGTATTGACTCTCCGCGATCATGACTCCATGATCGTAGACATAGCGAATGAAAGGGCGAAAGAACGTAAGCCTTGGGCCTGTAGGGACTGCGGGAGGGGGAGGATAGCCCAATGGGCTTGTGAATTGCGTGAAGCTCGCAATTTTTGTTTCACGCGTCGGATTCGCAGGAGGGTTTGAGTCTGACGGCGTGCAATAGCTCGCGAGATTCGTGACACCGGAAGACGGATCGAAGTCCTGCTCGTCGGAGGTCTGTCCATACTGATACTGGTACCAGTGGCCATAAGCCAGTGTCGCCTTTCCATTTGGGACGTGAACCTCACACGCCAACTGCGTCACGTTGTTCCAGATCTTTGAGACCTTATCGAGCGGAGTTCCGGTAGTTGGCTGGCCCCAATCGAAATATTCAACCGTCTGTTCGACAGGTGGGTTACAGGTGCCAGCGCAGCCGTTGCTGATAATCGGAGTGAGTTGATTGGCAGGCACATAGGTATAGGTGACGCTGAAACTATTGTTAACTGAATTGATTTTATTGTCCGTAGTCGTTACCGTCGTGGTTTTCAGTAGCCACGCGGTTGGCTCGCTAGGACTATCGAATGTCGTTGAGTAGCTGAATATTTGACTTTGTACAGGTCCGGTCTTAATACCGTCGTACACTTGCCGCTGCTGGACCACCGGAGTTGGATATGCCTTAAAACAGGCGTTACTTATCAAAGTTCCCTGCGTGGTTGTTGCCGCGAATGCAGACAACTGTGACATACCGCCTGGGAATCCCCATGTGTAAGTTACCTTGCCGCCGTCGGGATAATCAATTTCGTTGACGGTTCCGTAGGTCTGATCGTAAATAAAATGGTAATGTTGATTGTTGGGAAGTTCAATGTCGGAGATCACATTGATGGTGGCCGTATTGGACGGGATGCTGGAACCTGCGGCGCAGTAGAAGGCGTCCTCGATCACCCACTGTGCAGTCGGGGTCACACTGTAGTGTACTGGCGTGGGAATCGTCGTGACTTTGTAGTTTGGTATGCCGGCGACGGTATAGATCACTGTGCCGGGCACCGCGCCGGGGACGATCTGCAGAGTCATTGCTCGGCCCGCGGTGTCTGTGCCGCTGAGTCCGGACTGTGTCAGGTAATTGCCATTGCGATCTTCCATCCCGGTGGCAAATATCGCTACCTGATTCGGTCCCTGAGTTGATATTTCCGGAGAGGTGAAGCTGTAGCCATTCCCCTCTGCATCCATCACGTAGATGGGGACCGCTTTTCCTCCCGCTAGGTCGCTGGTGGCATTTGGATCCAGTATCGCCACTGTCTCCCCATCAGAGTAGTTCCATTCCAGTTCAGGCTGCAGAATTGGTATCGACGGTACCGCCTGCGTCGAGGGACAAGTGGAAGCCATATCGGCGTTCTGACCGAGCGCCTGGGCACCGTTCGCGAGTGTGTGTGCGGTGCCATTAATGTCGTAGAAGTGGTAGGCACTCACATAGCTGCAATTCACCGCCGGGTGAAGTCCTGGGGACGTGAAATTCCACGCCGTAGCGCTTCCCGTCAGTGGTGTGCTGTCAGCCGAGCCCCACCCGTTCGCCGGACCGAGCGGATTAGAAGGAGGCTGTGACGTCGCCCACGCCAGTTGGGTGACATCGGTCAGGGCACTCAGTTCCCCCGAGTTGTAGCGGAAGACAGCGGGAGGGTCGATCCCCCGGCCGGCTGGCGCGGGCATGCGGATCGTGATGCTAAGACTGCCGTTTGCGGGATTGACGGTCTCCGAAAGCAGGTGGATATAGTCGTGACCCGCACCGGGAACCGGGTGCAGCATGTTGTCGCCGACGGGCCCGACGACCGGCGGAATAGACTGAGACGCAGAATGACGGGGCGCAAAAAGGAGAAATGCCAGAGGAAGCAGCCGTCCCAGGCGCTGCAGGAGGCCTGCTGGTTGGTACAAACTGGGGGAGTTCGCGTTCATATTTCCTCGAATTGTGCGGATCGATCTCTAGATCGCATCTTCGGCAATTGAGCAACGCCTCGCGGAATTCTGCATGGCACACCAGAGAGGTTTGCATCCCGATGTTCGGGAGACGGGCGAGTGACCTAGGCGGAGCATCTGTCACCGCTGGCACGAAATAAGGCCGGTCGCAGATGCACCCGACCTAGGCATGGTCTTGCGATTAAGGTGAATGCAGGAACTTCGGAATCTGAGCGAAAAAACGCGATTACCCGTCCGCCAGCGAAGCAAGGCCCACCTTTTTGTAACTTTTCGCGAATTCGACCCCGGGGAGAGTAAAACCTTCGATCCTTGCACGGCTACGGAAATCGCTTGGGCTCGTGGCCCGAAACTGCACGTCCGCAGACCCCGACACTGCTGAGGCTCGCCCTCAGCCGAGATCATAACCGTGGAACAGATCGGGATAATAAATATTTCACTGCAAATTGGAGCCACGCTGATACCTCACCAGCAATGAGGAAACGGCGAATGGGCGACAGTTGAGAGATACTGCCCGTCGCCACGACAAGTCGGCGCGGCGAACACTGTGGTCCTTGATTTGCTCAGATATGGGAAAAGGATGACAGTGGCGTGAATTGTGGCGGCCACCTGAGGTGGTCTGCTCGACGATTGGCGACCCTTATACCAAGCAATAAGGTTGAATGTCAAGTCATTTCTCCATCCGCGCTTGACCATCTCTAGCGACGGCCGGCGCAGGTCATATCTTCACTTCGTGCGGTTAACTTGCCTCTGGAGTCTCGAACCCCCTGGTCCAACACCCGATGGCCCGCCCCGCACGCTGTTGAAAGGACGTCGCAACGAGTTCTAGTTTATCTCTCATGTGTCGATAGTGTCGCCGCGCGATCCCCGCTTATCTACCGGTTTCAACAACGAAATTCCAAATGCAGGCCGCTGGCGGACTTTGTGTGCCGTTTGAAAGGGACGGGGAGTTTCGCAAAAAGGTCGACTCGGGCAAAGCCGGCCGCGACGCCCGCATGTTCCACAAGGGCCAGATCATCTCAAAGATGGCGAATCTCGATCCGGCGGGATTTTCCCGGATGCCAAAACCGGCTGACGTTCAATCGTCCGCCAGAGATCGTCACCCCTGCCAGAGAGCCGGCAGGCGTGAGCGTGCCTAGAATGGCGTTCAATGTCTCCGACGGCGTGGCGCCGGGGTGAATGCTGTAGAAGAGAGCGATAGCGCCTGAGACGTGAGGAGCAGACACCGAGGTGCCACTCTCAACCGCATACAAAGAGCGATCCGACGAGCGAAACGTTTGCACTCCACTTCTTGCAAACTGACTATCGGCCGGAATTGTCGAAACTATTGAAGCTCCAGGGCCCGCCAACCGCACAGAATTCCTCCCATAATTGCTATACGGCCACAGGGTCCCATCTGGATTCAGCGCGGCGACGGAGACCACGGCATTGAATGACATTCCGGGGGTGCCATCCGCGGCACTGGTTGTGTCGAAATTGGCCGGATAAAACGGCTTATTATCGTTGTTATTATCATTATTGCCAGCTGCTGCGACACAAATGACCCCCTGAGCGGCAAGGCGCTTGATCGCGGATAATAGAGCGTTATCCGGAATTAGATCGCCGTTGTTGTTGAATATCCCGTTGCTACCCCACGATATGTTAGCCGCCACGACGTCTATTCCAGACTGCTTCAGCGTCGTCACATACTCAATCGCTTTGATCGCCGTGCCCTCATCGATATTTTCATTTACACCAGCCTTCGCGACCTTAACCGGAATCATTTGCACAGCCCACGTCACGCCCGCAACACCCACACCATTGTTTCCAATCGCACCAATAATTCCGGCCACATGTGTACCGTGGCCAATCTCATCCTTATTGATGAAGGGACTGTCTCCCTGTTGACCGGCATTGCTGACTAAATCAATCTTGTGGGAGACATCCACATTCCCCATGTGGTCAGAATGCGTCGCGTCAATCCCGCTGTCAATGACGGCTACATAGACCATTCGCGATCCGACCGTGCCGTGCGTCCATATAGGAGGAGCCTGAATCCCAAATTGACTAGTTAATAGAGCCTGCCCATTACCATCCTGTGCGGCATACATGTTCCACAGAAGGCCCTTCACAAACAGATCGTCGTTGGGACCGTCGGCAAGTGAATAAATATAGTTAGGCTGCACAAACTCAACCTGAGGATTCCTAGCAAGTTGCGCGATAGCACTTCCTAGAGAGACTCTATCGGCAAGACTCGAAGCGCTATCGGAGGCGGGCTGAGCAGCCGCAAGCGCCGTTAGCACTTTCGAATCGGTAACCGGCTTCGCAGCGTTGAGTGTGGCCAGAGAGACTTCTCCCGCCTCAGGGCCTGACGTCAGGGCGTTGCCCGACGCCGCGGGACGGAGTGGTTCAGTCACGATCACTCCAATTGCATCGAGCGCCTTTTTCCTTTGTGCCGGAGACGCTGATGGCTTGAACGCTACGATCAACTGGTTGGGGACAAACCTCGCCGCGTCCCCCTGTTTCTTTACAGTACTTGCGGCGAAGGTGCGAAGTTGAACCTCCTGCTTTTGCATATCGTCGATTGAGCTAGATTGGCGACTGAATAGATATCCGCTGATACCTACCAGGGCGACCAAAAGGCCGCTTAGTATTTTTTCAAGTTCGGTCTCTGGCTTGAATTTCATCGCTCTCAATACCCCCCCACTTACCGCGCCTCAACGCTAGGTGTGAAATTCGCTCGGCTCTTGAGCTTTAATGTCTTCTCCGGCTTTCCGTAGCCATACATATAGCGCAATGTGTTTGCCCTGATCACTAGCGAGGTGCAGGGATCTATCAGCATATAGGTCGCGATGGCACCCCCGTTGAAAGACGGGTCGGGCGTGGTCCAAAATACTTCTATCCAAAAATTGTGCCTGATCCGATACGCACCGCCGCCTGCAACGAATTCAAGGACAAGCACCCTCGCTCTGGTGTTGCCTCCAGTCGTGCAGGCCGCTACATTTGAAAAAGGCAAAGACCGTCGCCATCGAACCAAAGGAGCTTAATCAAGTCACCTCGCCTGCCCCGGAAAACAAAGACGTGACCGGAGTACGGCTCCTGTTCCAGGACGGTCTGTATCCGGGCGCTGAGTCCATGAAAGCCGCGTCGCATGTCGGTCACCCCTGCGGCGAGCCAGATCCTCGTGCCTGCCCGCAGCTCGATCACCGCGCCAGGCTCTCCAAATCTCGACTGATCTCGCTCCTTCGGGTTCCGCAGTGATCGTCACCGGTACCAGAGCCGTAGCCGACTTCGACCTACGTGGTTTTAGCTCGCCACGCGCGTGCTGCCGCTTCCAGCGAAAAACCTGGTTGGCGTTCACGCCGTTGGTCAGAGCAATGCCGGCCACGCTGGCACCCGGCTCCAGCGTCAGCTTCACAATCCTCAGCTTCTCTTCCACCCGACGAAACACCCGCCGCTTCCGCCCCGGTATCACCGCCGCATCCATGCGACCTATCGTGGGCTGTCGCTCACACGCTGTCCAGATGGGAACACCAGACGCTTACCATTAGCCGGAGTCTATTCTCTAAAGAAAAAGCCCGCCGACCCCTTGGGGAAATTCGGCGGGCGGTAGGCAATCATATTGCGTATCCGGATGATGCCACGTGAGCGGCGGGTCTGCAACGCGCATTCGGTTAAATTCAGGGTCTTCGGCGGTCTGGCTCGGTCGGTTCTCCCGTGACGCGTGCGGAAACCCTGTTTGCATGGAGGCGGCACTCCTGCTCACGAATGTCCTCGGGCACATTGCCATCCACGAATCTCACCCAAAACGCGCAACGGGCGCATTCCACACCTGACTGGGTGTTACGCGTTTCAGTGGGTGTTTCTATCGCGAATCTGTGTTTTGCCATCGTCAGGCAGCCCTCGTTTGCGTATCAGGAAAAGCAGCCTTGGATGCAGCGAGCACTTGTGGACACTGAACGCTCGCCAGACCTCAGGAGAATATCGACTGTTGTGGGCATTGGTTTTGGGAATACGCCAGCCGCATCCTCCGCACTTCCATCCTCGGAAGGCAGCAGTGTCGGCCCAGAGAAATCTCCGCTCATCCGCCATGCCGAAGAGTCTAGCCCAACATGATGAAACGGATATCACAGGCGAAAAAGAGGTAGCGGGTCAGCGTGATTTTCTAGGCACGTTTCGGTCTGCGAGGATCACTTTGCCGAGACCTATGCGAGGCCCGAAATAAAGAGGGCGGCGAGATTGGCAAGGAATGCCCGGGCCTGCAGGGCAATGACCATCATCGCCTGGCGAGGAGTTTGACGCAGCCACTTTGCCGCGAAAAAGATCATCAGCGGAATCTGTCCGACCATCAGCAACTGCCAGACATGGGCATCTGTACCCTCATCAGCCTCGCGGATTACATGACCGGCTTGCATCAGGTCTGAACCGATATGCCCCAGCAACAAAGCCAAGGCGGCGAATGAGATTGCGATTGGGAGAAAGGCGCTTGGCCGTCTGGCGAGGGAACCAAAATCGACGGGATCTTGTTCCATCGGCTCTACCTTTTAGCAGGATAAAGCCCGTTGACCCCCACAAAGAATCAACGGGCTTATGTAGCACCCAAATGCGTTATGCAGCATCATGTCACCGCGCGAGACGTTATGCAATCCCGTATGCTTACTTTGCTGTATTGAAGCCCCGTTTCCCAAGGAGATCCATGAACACGAACGAGATTGTCCAGGCGATTCAGCAAGAGATTGACACACTCACCCGCGTAAAGGCATTGCTGGCAGGTGGCAACGGCGGTGGGCACATTCCGTCGCCGCTCAAGAAATCTGCAGCCCGGAAGAACTTCGTGATGAGCGCCGAGGCCAGAGCGAAGATCGCCGCAGCTCAACGAAAGCGATGGGCCAAGCAGAAAGCAGCAGGGAAATGAGAATGCCCCGGTGATGAACCGGGGCATGGTCTTGTTTACAGTAGAAGTTCGTCCGATCTCAAGCAGGTCTTTGCAACGGCATACCGCCCGGCCTTTGCATTGGGCCCACCAGCCAGAGACCTCCCTGCCTCGTGGTCGGGATGGTGTGACCATCGCTGGTGATCACGGTGTAAGCGCCATCTGGAAGATCTTCAGGGGCTCGCAGGACGCTGCACTGCGAGTATTCGTATGCCCATTTGGCATCGCCGCTGGACGGAGGCAGATAGTGCTTTCGCGCAAGCACCTCGCAGTCCACCTCCCGGCCCATCCCTTTCATTATTCCGAGGACCAGTACGATAGAGCCCATCTCTATCACCGTTCTCCCCATTATGCGCCTTTTTTGGTGATGACTAGGTGATTATTGGATGTTCTGTCACTGGGGGAGGTTGGCTGGGGATGTTCAGCCCTTTGAGATGCCGCTTGCCGCACCAGACACATGCAGTTTCCATCGAAAGCAGATTTGCTCTAAACCGACTGCCCCAACGAGCGCAAGACTGCCATGAGGCGGTCTGCAACCGTTCGGAGTTGTGCCATCTCTTCTGGAGAAAGCGGTAGCATATCTGACCTGCCCCCGGAAAACTCAGCCAATGAAAACTGGAGTTCTCTCGTAACTTGAACGGGAGGACAGGGTATGAAGAAGAGCCGGTTTACGGAAGAGCAGATCATCGGGATCCTGAAGCAGCACGAGGCGGGAGTAAAGACGGCTGACCTGTGCCGCGAGCACGGGGTCAGTGCGGCGACGTCTTACGGCTGGAAGTCGAAGTCCGGCGGGATGGACGTGATCATCGCTTGGGAACTGCTGAACCGGGTGACGATGTTTCCGCAACTCCGGCCACCCGTGCGGGCCACGCTTGAGTGTATTCGTTCTCTGGGCCCGGATCATGCGGTCAAGGAACGTGCCTTCACTGCATCGGATGACCCGGATGCCTGGAAACGGGAGCGGGGTAGACGACCAATCCTCGATCCGAAAGTGATCGCTCAGTCGATGGGAGTGAGCAAAGCGAAGGTACACCAATATTTGCGCGAGGCCCGGATCATGCTACGTCAGGTAATCATTGAGGACGGCAAGCTGTTTCTGACCCGTTAAAAACGAAGGTCTGTGGGCCACAGTTCGATGTGGCCTACGGAGCACCGCAACACCCCGGCGCCAGCCACGCTTTGCCCGTGGCTGGCGCTTTCGCCCGCTTTAAAACCGAATTGGAGGAACTCATGAATTGTGAATCGGAACAGTATCGCTTCGCGCGGCTCGAAGCGTATCACACTACGCTGGCGCACCTAGAAGAGCAGTTCAGGGACAGGGCCGTCAACCTCGGAGAGATGGAGGCGGCCGTTGCAGAGTAACTTGCGAAAGAATGGCTCTGCGCGCCGTGGCGCAAATCGCAAAACGAGCGCGCGGGCTGCCGGGAAGGCATGCGACTTGCTGGTCTTCAGTTTCTTTCGCAGTACCAGGAGGCGTTGCTAAACCCGCTTGAAGAGGTCGGTGAGGGTGGTCTCTAGCCCTTTGGAAATCCTTTCGATATTGACCAGAGAAACGTTCCGAACTCCTCGCTCCACGCCGGAATAGTACGTCCTATGCAAATGACAGCGCTCAGCAGCCTCCTCCTGGTTGATCTGCTGTTCCTCGCGAACGCGACGAATTGCGCGGCCAAATCGGATTCGCACATCTAATGGCATCGCTCCAGTGTTCAGTGCTGTAGTCTTTGGGTACACAGCCGATGAGTCACACTGCTGTAGACTGGACAGGCCGTTGGCACATCCCTGGAAGCTGGCAGGATGTCGTACAGCCAATTAGCACATGTCCCAAGTAGCAGTCTCGACGAGCAAAGTGCGCCGGATCGGGGTGTGGAGAAAAGATGAGCTCAGGAGCTAGGTCGTGGCCAAAGGTGTCCATTGTGGGATCGGATGAGCGAACTCTTGGGGCACTCAATTCGGCAAGCCACGAGACGGTCGCACAGCTACCGTCCCGCATCGGTCTTCACGAGACTCTCCACACCGACGATCCGGACGATCGCCTCCTGAGCCGAATCGCAGATGCCGACCGGGAGGCGCTGTCGCTCCTTTTCCGCAGACACGCGAGGATGGTGCGCGTTCTCGCCGAGCGGATTCTTCGTGATCGAGGAGAGGCGGAGGATCTGGTTCAGGAGGTTTTTCTCTTCGTATTCCGCCGGGCGGCGCTCTTCGATTCCGGTAAGGGATCGGCTCGTTCGTGGCTGGCGCAGGTAACCTATCACCGGGCAATCGACCGCCGCCGGCAGCTGATTTCACGCCATTTCTATTCCAGTGTCGAGATCGAAGAAGGGATCCTCCAGTCGGAAGAACCGCTCGGCCTGACTACCCACTACGACGACACGATTGAAGCGGCCCTGGGCAGAGAAACCTTGCGTCGCATCGACGAGTCCCTGAGCGAAGACCAGCGGAGGGTCATTCATCTCCATTTCGTCGATGGTTACACCGTGGCTGAGATCGCGGAGATTATCGGACAATCGGTTGGCAATGTCCGCAATCACTACTACCGAGCCCTCGAAAGAATGCGCCGTGAGGTGTTTGCTACGAAGATCTCGCGAAAATGAGCGATACGACAGAAAATGGCTCCGTTGGAGGAGGCTGGACCTTGCCGCCTGGCGAATCCCACGACGAGTATCTCGAGTTTAGCGCTCTCTCTGCGAGCGAACTGCTGAGTGCGGAGGAACGCCGTCGTTTGAATCAGCATCTCCGCAACTGCCCGTCCTGCCAGGAAACCCATGCCCAGTACCAAGCGCTGGCTGATCTGGGAATTCCCGCGGCCGTCGCCAGATTGGAAGGCAACAGTGCAGCCCACTCTGTCACGGATACTGAGCTGGACGAGAGTGAGGCTGCTCTGTTTGCACGTCTCGGTGAGGAGAGCCTTCAGATCAACTCGACAATGCAGAGCCGAAATGCGCCTGAGCACATCGGCACTCCATTTGCCGGACAGAGCGACGTTCGGTGCGAGGGAGGCAGCGAAAACGACAGCGACCTGTGGCCGGAGATGTGGTGGCAATTTGCTGCCGCCATTCTTCTGGTCCTCGCGCTCGGATTCTCCGCCTATCGCGTCGGTCTGCGCCGGGACGCGCAGCAGGCCGCTGCCGCGGCACCTCGGCCCCGTCCGGAGTCTGCTGTGGATCCCGGGGAAGGCCGCGCCGCCCAGGGAACCGCCGCCGTCGCAACCGTCCGAGATGAGAAAGCCGCGGTGACGGCGTTGCGCGCTCAACTCAGCATCAAAACCGCCGAAATCGCCCGGCTCAGGGCGGAAAGATGTGCGCTCGAGCAGAATCTGGCATCCAGTCAAAGCATCCAGGAACAACTGCAGCGCAACGCCGATGTCCTGAACCATCAACTCACCACCGACAAAGTGGATCTAAGCGCACTTCGGCAACGCGTTTCCGCCGCCAGCCAGCTGGACTCTGAGGATACCATTCAGCTGGCGGTGCTGCGTGAGCAGATCGACGATCTGAAGGGCACCGTCAGCGACAAGGACAAGGCGTTCGCCCGCGCGCAAGAGCTCCTTGATCATGACCGGGACATTCGGGATCTGATGGGCTCACGGGATCTGTATGTTGGAGAGGTCTACGACGTTGCCAGGAACGGCCAGACAGAGAAGCCCTTCGGACGCGTCTTCTACACGAAAGGCAAGTCGCTGATCCTTTATGCCTACGATCTGGATCAGCAGCCGGGTGTCCACGATTCCAGCACATTTCAAGCTTGGGGCAGCCGTGGGTCCGATCGCTCCGATGCGGTGAGCCTCGGCATCTTCTACGAGGACAATGTTGCAAACAAGTGCTGGGTCCTCAAAGCCGAGAGCGCGAAAGCGCTCAATGGTATCGATGCGGTCTTTGTTACGGCCGAGCCGCACGGGGGCAGCAGCCATCCGAGCGGAAAACCTCTTCTCTATGCATATCTTCACATCGAGCCCAATCACCCGTAGATTCAGTACGCGGCCACTCGGACGTCTACGTACGGCCAGCAACCTCGGAGTCGGCGCACGTTTCGGTCTGGATGCTCTCTTCGCCATCCCAGGGGATCGTCTTAGGCATTCGGGAGTGGAGGGGCAGTCCTCTCGCATAGCAGAGACGTGACCCGAACCTACAGATTACGGCGGCAATGGGGCGCTCGAAAGATTAGTGCGCGCAAAGGAGGCCTGTAATGCCAAGATTGCTTGTTCGGAATCGCAAAGAGACACAAACCGATCACTCTGCCTCGCGCGGCGCCATATCTTCGCATGAGCACAGACCACCAGCAGTATTCCATTGCAAATCAATCAGCCGTGATTGCCCTATATGCTGCCGCCCATAACCTCGGAATTGTGCGTTCCTTCGTCGACGCAGGTAAGACAGGGACCACCATCAAGCGCCGGCCTGGCCTGCAGGAGCTGCTCCGAATGGCTGAAATCGGAACCGCCGATTTCTCGGAGGTGCTCGTATACGATGTGAGCCGCTGGGGACGATTTCTGGATTCGGATGAGGCAGCGCACTACGAATATCTGTGCAAACGGGCAGGCATCTCCGTGCACTATTGTGCCGAACAGTTTGAGAACGATAACAGCACCATCTCCAATCTGCTGAAGGCGCTAAAGAGGACCATGGCCGGTGAATACAGTCGTGAGCTCTCGGTGAAGATCTCGGCCGGGCAGCGGAGGCTTGTCTCCATGGGCTACTGGCAGGGCGGAAACGCACCCTTCGCCATGATGCGACAGATTGTCGATCAGGATGGATGACCCAAATGTTCCCTGCGGTTTGGAGAGTGGAAAAGCATCAGCACGGACCGTGTTGTATTGATTCCGGGAGCGAAGAATGAAATACGCGCCGTTCGACTCGCTTACGACCTTTACACCAAACATGGGAAGGACCGTCACGAAATCGCAGAGGTTCTGAATGCACAGAAGGTGTTTCGAGGGACGACACCGTGGACCGCTCAAAAGTTGCAACGTCTCTTTCAAGATCCGACTTACAAGGGCGCGTACGCTTATGGCAAACACACCTGCAGGTTCCATAAGTGGAGAGCTGTGCCAATTGACCAGTGGCTCATCCGTGAACATGCCTTTCCCGGCATCGTCTCCGAAAGACAGTGGAATGAGGCAAGAGAGCGCATTCGCATGGAAGTTAAGCCTCTCGTAGACCCAGAGATGCTTGGGGGATTACGTCGGCTCTGGAGACAAAAAGGGCGACTCAATTCCACGCTGATTAATGCGGCAAGGGACATTCCATCTGTGCAGGCTTACCATAACCATTTTGGAGGCATCAATGAGGCTTACAGGCTCATCGGCTACCCCCTTCCCAAAGACTATTCGTACGTTGAAGCCATTCGCTTGTCACGACGCCTGCGGAGAGAGGTTTGCAATCGGATTTGCGAACAAATCCAGTCGGTAGGCGGAACTGCAGAGAGGTTGCATGTCCCGGGGGTGCTGCTGCTCAACCAGAGCGTAACAGTGAAGGTGTTCATCTGTAAGGGATGGGTTCGGCCGGGATTGAATACGATTTGGCGGCTTCCGCTCGGCAAGTCGGCGGCCGCTGATGTGGTAATCGTCGCTCGTCTGAATCCACCTGAGCCGTCCATCCACGACTATTTTGTGGTTCCTGCGTTTGCGCAGATGCATGGAGCCTTAAACGCCCTAGCAAAAGATAACGACGCCTTTCTCGATGTCTACCGCTGCGACGATCTTAGTCATTTCATCAACGCGTTTCGGCGAATCTCGCTTGGATCGGGGGCGGCATGAAAAAGATCTATCGAGACCGCGCAAAGAATAGAGTCAAAATTCCCACCGCGCGGGTGAAATATTCCTCGGCGCTGCCGGGCCGCGTCGATGCGGTTGCCGAGTACCAAAAGACCATGGAGGAAATCTTTGCGATTCTGTTTTCGGACGAAAACTTCCTCACGCTCCTCCAGGCGGAAGGGCTCGCTCAGGTCCCGCAGCTTTTCGCGTCACTTGCTGAGAAAGCAAGGAGAGCCTATGAAATCCGCTAAAGACGGCGCCGGAGCGGCATGGGCGAGCTGGTATCGGACCAGGCGAGCACACCTCCTGTGTTTGTCAGGAGAGCCGCCTAAGCATCTCTGTGCCGATGAGTTGACTTTAACGATCTGTTGTCGGCATGCACAGTGGTTGCTCAGAAACCAGCGGGTTCTTCGATTCCTGAACAAGAATCATCCCGCAGAATTGCGGCGGCTGCAAAGCTTGTTGGCAGGGTTTGAAAAAACCTGCGGTGTCGAGAGTGCGCCGAATCAGTCGGCGCGGTCTCTGTGAATCCCTGCCTGTCGCGTGGTAGGTCGGGATTCCGACCGCTGCTTTTCAGGCGACGCACCGCGCACCGGCAACCGGCTCCGCAGCGTTTTTTCACCTCCGGACTCCAAAGGTCCGATTGAATCTGGGCGACACTCCGGCCGCGTACAATCGGTGCCGAATTCGTGACGGAGAGCTCTCCTATTCCGCCCTCAGCGCTTGCATGGGTCCACATTCGCTTTCCGTCGCGCCGGCAGCCAGCAAGCCAATGTCCCGACAGAGATTAGCAGCGCGACCGCGCCCACAGCGATATCGGAGTTATATGGGCTGATCTCGAACAACAGGCTGCCCACTACTCGCGCTGTCCCAAATCCCGGCGCGACTCCGGCCGCCGCGCCCGCGGCAATCGGAGTCAGCCCGTTGAGCATTACCAAACCATACAGATTCCCTCTCTGCGCGACTCCCCGGCCGCGCAACAAGCGGGTTCAGTCGCAGAGAGTGCGTTGGAATCGCCGAGCCGTGTCTGATCGTATCTGCGGTTTGACGAGCAACCGCAAACACTTTCCGGTAAGAGTATGGGGAAGCCGCAAGTCGTGATATGAATCGCAATTGCGGACGTTGTCCGCAAAACCGACCAGGTGGATTCGACCGGGGTTGAAACAAACCATTTTGCGCTACTCTTCAGATTCGGGTCGCCCAGTTGAATGCCCCCCACGGCGGGATTCCATCGGCGAACGCACGACCATCCTGCCATAATCCGCAACAGCGCAGGCGCAAGGCATGCCTGTTCATCGCATACAGTAAGCCTGACTGCAGGACGAGCCGTTCCTATGCGAGTGCCGCGAGTGACCGTGGATATGATGGCCGCCGTTGTCGCATTGGCCCGGAAGAAGAACCTTGAACCGGCCGGAAGAGAGCTTGGTTTGTCTCCTTCCGCCGTACATAAGAGGATTCAGGCGGCTAATCAGCTCTTTGGGACCCGCCTCTTCACCGCTGCAAATGACGGAATTCAACTCACTGCGGTAGGTGCGGTTTTGTACGCCCACGCAGCGCGAGTCATCGAGGAAATACTCTTTACGGAAGAGACGACGATTGCGTCGGCAGAGATTCAGGCCAGACATCTGCTCGTCGGGCACTCCACCTATCTGCCACCGCGAATCCTGGCACTTGTGCACCATCCGCAGCTTATCTCAGGGTCAGGTATAAAGCTGCAACATAAGCCCGGACTGACGCTGCCTTTGGTTCAGGATGTCGCACATGGCACTCTTCACGCGGGGCTGGGCATTCTTCCCTTCCTCCATCCGGACCTGCTCGTGTATGAACTCGCCCAGGAACCGGTGGTCGTCTGTATGTCCAGTGCAAATCCGCTGGCCACGCGCGCGGTGATCCGACCGCGAGATATTGAAAGAGAACCGGTCATCGCGACGATGCGAGAGATGTTTCCGGCCCTACATCAACAAATCGAGGAATTTTTTCAGGATTTCGGCGTGGAGCTCAAGGTTGTCGCGGACGCATTTGGCCCCCCTGAGGCCGTGGCCATGGCCGAACAAAGGGTAGGCCTCTGCCTGTTGGCTGCATCGAACATCGGGGCGAAAGCTTCGGTCGTTGCTAGGCCCTTGTCACCGCGGACGCTCAACCGCCGATATGCCCTGTTTGTGCGACAGGATAACCGGCATCCGGCCCTAAAAGCCTTCGTGGAACGCGTACTCGAGAAGACCGCCTCCGGGAGGACATCGCCATGACGGTTCAATGGCGAAGCAGACTCGGTCGACAACCGTCTTAGTTTCCAACCACCAATTTGCTGATGGCAATTGCGTAGATTCCGGATCGGCAGCAGGGGTCGTTCAACACCGCAGCTCCAGCAGGCTTTCAATAACCCGCGTCCCGCTCCGCCGCGTGATGTACACAATGAGGTCGAGGCACCGCTTGATCTCCGCTTCGACCGCATTCAGGTTGAGATTCCCGCTGGCGCGCATTGCCAGAGTAGCCAGCCGATGGACGGCCTCCTCTGCGCCACTGGCGTGGATGGTTGCCAGGGTTCCCCGATGTCCAGTATTCATGGCGTCGAGCAGGGTGCGCGCTTCGGATCCTCGAACTTCGCCCACGATGATCCGGTCGGGACGGTGACGCAGAACGGCTCTTAGGAGGTCATCGAACGTCACCGAATTGCGGTGGGTGTCGGTCTGCGACTCTGCCGAGACCACATGAGGCTTGCGGATGTGCAGCTCCGCCGTGTCTTCGATGACAAGGATTCTCTCTTCCTCTGGAATGAAATCGGCCAGTACTGAAATCAAAGTTGTTTTTCCACTGGCCGTTGCGCCGGCGACGAGGATGTTGTCGCCGTGCCGCACGCGCTCAGCCAGCGACTCAGCCATCTCCTCAGTCAGCATCCCGTGCGTGACAAGATCGTCGATCCCGAAGTTCCGCGAAGTGAATTTGCGGATCGTGACCAGCGGATGTGGGTTCACGACGGGTGGAATAATGGCAGCCAAACGGCTGCCATCGGGTAGACGCAGGTTCAGGATGGGCGAATCCGCGTTCAGCTTCTTGCCAAAGCGGTTTGCAATCACTTCGAGGCCAGCATTCAACGCGCCATCCTCGAACCGGACGCCGGGAAGCAACTGTTTCTGTCCATTCTCTTCCATCCATACCGACGCATCCGAGTTCACCATGATCTCGCTCACGGTATCGCTCATGAGCAAATGCTCGATGGGTTTGAGAAAGGGGA
The DNA here is from genome assembly GCA_036267295.1 of Acidobacteriaceae bacterium. Classification (GTDB taxonomy): domain Bacteria; phylum Acidobacteriota; class Terriglobia; order Terriglobales; family Acidobacteriaceae; genus Palsa-343. The sequence continues at coordinate 155,891 of DATAWI010000009.1, forward strand.
TGATGATGTCGAAGCTCATCCTCGCACCCTTTCGGGATCGAAGCCGATGTGCTCCTGCTCGAACCAGGTCATATTCGCCGGCAGGAAGTCCGGCTTGAGATAGCAGTAAGTCGGCGGCAAGGGGCTGGCACCGTCGAATGTCGCAACAATGGCCTGGGCATTCTTGAGTTCAAAGAACGCCTTCTCTTCAAACAGCGGCTCCTTTTGTTTCTGGTACTGCTTCGAGGCGGACACGGAGCCTTTGTTGGACGAAGTGCGGCCACTGAGCCAGCCGACGTTGGCGTTGCTGCTGGACTCGGACACGGTATAGCTGATGCGGGTGCGGTCGGCCTTGCCGCAAAGCTCGGACGCAAAGCGAGCTGTGTCGGGGTCCGATGTGGTCAGAAAGACTTTGGTGCGGAACGCCTGCAGCAAGGTTTTGACGCCTTCGTTGGGCAGTGCCTCTTTGAGAGAGGACGTGCTTTGAGTGGCGACTATCGGAATGCATTTGGGCTGCCGGGAGATGGACAAAAACCGTTCATCACCCGTTGGGTTGTCGCCGCCAACCGTGGCGAAATTCTGGTACTCGTCGCAGATAAACGCAGTCGGGCGGAAATGCCGATATGGTTCCCGGTCCATCCTGGGGATGCGCAGTTGGACGGCACGTTGGTAGTCCACCTTCATCAAGGTGCCGACCGTCTTGGCAAGCGCCGGATTCAGCGCCACAGGGAAATTGAGGCCCACCACCTTACCCGATTCGATCAGTTCATCAAACGGTGGGAGTACGCGGCCATGTGGATCGGCATCGCACGGTTTTCCCTGATAGAGTTCCTTGGGGGGACAGAAGACGCGCCGCACATCCGGGTCCGTCTCGAAGAGAGAAAGAAAAACCGCGATGCCCTGAACGATGCTGGTCTTGACCTCGGCACGAAAGAATTTCCAGTGCTCCCAGTACCAATAATGGACACTCTGCCAGCGGTCACGCTGCGCGGGATCATAGGGCTTGCGGGTATAGATGTGGGCTTCGGCATCCGTCTGTTCTGTCATTACGCTCTCAAGCGATTCATTCCAGGGTGCGACGTATTGGTTGGTGCGCCGGTCCAACTCGAAGCCGAAGGCCGCCAGCACCTCTGCGTGAGCCAGGTAAGTTTCCGGCACGATACCGACATAAGATGTGACGCTAAAACGCGAGCCGGTTTCAATCAGCATGGCTTCCAGTTGCCCGGCGCTTACCACAGTATGGAAAATATCGACCATCGTGACGTATCCGTCGCGGACGCGATGCAGGATGATGACGTACCGGACCAGATCTGTGTAGCTCTGCTGCCAGAACGGTTCCTTGCCCTTGCCCCAGATGGCCGTGATAACCGAAGCGATGTTGAACGCCTGCGCGTAAGCGTCGAGCGAGTTATTCAGCGGGTTATAGCGCATCGGCCCGTCGAGCGACACTTCGACGTAATCGGATGCTCTGCCGCAAGACTCGAGAATCCGGCGAAGCTGACGGCACAAGTCTCCCTTCACTTCGAGAACGATGCCGGAGAGCCGCCGCTCCGGGTCCGCTGCACGGTACGCGAAGAGTTGGCGCATGGCCGGCAGAATGACGCCCTGGGTCTTCCCGGAGCCAATGGAACCGATGACGGCAATGCCGGTGTAGAGGCCGCGCTCTGGAATCTCCAGCCAGTTCGGGGTCGCCGACGGTCGGGGGAGCAACCGCTGATGGACTTCGCCCAATACCAAAGCAAGGTCGCGGCGCGACATGGGATCGGGCAACGGCGGAAGGAAACCAGCAGACGCCTTGGTTTCTCGGCGATATACATGGATGTATACCAGCGAGAGAAGCATGGAAGAGAACAGGAACGGCGTGGTGAACAGGAATAGGTCGTAGCCGCGGGCAACAACCATATAGAGCGAAGGCCGCTCCAGCGCGAAGTAGTGCAGCAACGGCACTGTGCCGGGCCAGGGCCAGAGCGTGTCAAGGACGATGCTGGCCGCCGCCGCGACACCGATGGAGAGCGCCGAGCGATAGGCAATCAGAATGTGTGTCACTCTTTGCAGAGAAGCGCGGAAACCGCTCACCGTCCGGCCTCCGTACTTCGCACAAGGGGGGTTGCCGTCTCTGCTGCGGGCCGTACCGCAACAGATGATGGACTGGCCTCAAGCGATCGCTTGTGCTGCTCAAAGTCTTCGCTTTGGCTCAGTGCAAAGCGCAGCAGATGATTGACGACGTAGCTGGTGTCGTTCTCTGACCACTTACACAGCAGCTCGATGTCGTCCGCAACCGTACCGTCGATGGTGGTTTTCAGCGGCACGCGACGGACCCGGCTCGCTCCTTTTTCGATCCTCAGTTTGCTCATGTCTGGTACTCCTCCTGTACTTTGTTTGTCCCGTTGCGGTCCGCGTGCTGGACTCGTCTCTGCTGAGGGCGGGAACGACCAGCGATAGCGGCAGCCCGGCAGGGCGGGGTCGTTCCCGCCCTCGGCTCTTTGAAATCATCGCTTCACCCTCTTGTAAGTCATTGCTGAAGAGGCACTTCTGTGGGTCGTCGCAGCCCGCTGTATAGCCCGCCGTCGGGTCTATAGATCGGGGGTAGTCGGTGCCCAGCAATTCAGTCACGAACGAGACCCGATGCTGCCCCGCGCCGAAGAGTCTGCGAACTTTGCCGGCGTCCATCGCGCCGCTCTTCCACGACGCAACCAATCCCAGATGAACGGGGGCACGATAGATGGTCAAACCCTCAAGAAAAAGCTGGTGTTCCGCCGGAGCCATCGAACCGTGACCGTGATGGAAGCTGTGCTGAACTTCCAGCCAGTGAACCAGGTGCTCGACGCCGTGGGGACAGGCGGAACCCACGGCGTTGCGGAGCGGCATGTGCCGCTCGAAGACGTGTTGCGCCTGCGAGAACGGCACTGGCGAAGCCGCGACGTACACGACCTCGGCGCTCGGCAAGCCACAGAGAAGTTCTTTGTGAGTGGCGAGAAAGCGCGTAAACATGGAGACCGAACGCTGGCCTTCATCGAGGAACGCCAGCCGTATCGTCGGGGATTCTGTCTCGCCGGCGAGCGAAACTGGAACGGCATGGGCAAATTCTTCCGTGCGGCACACGCCGGATGGCGCAATCTTCAGTTGCGCAAAGACCTGGCGCTTCGCATCGGCAGTCTCTACGAACCGCTCACGGTCCAGATGCGCTAGCACGTAGTCGAGAGCCATCAGGCGGCGCAACACTTCGCGTGAAGATTTGACGCGGCGGCTTTGAGACGCACCGACGCCAACCATGCGGTACACTTGTTTGCCGCAGAGATGATAGATGTGGCGCCCGTCGGCGCAGGGCATTTCTGCGACATGGCCCTGTTCCGCAGCTTTGCGGAGGAAATGGGTCGCAATCGCTCCGCGCTCGCGGGCGACAAACCGATTGAACTGCCGGCGAAGGAAATAGCCGGAGTGAACGGCCACGATATAGAGGAAAGCGGCTTCGCGCTCTGCATACCCGCAGCCCACTACGTTGTCGATGGCATCGTATTTCATAATTCCATCACCCAATCGAGCAAATGCTGCTCGTCTTCGACCGTGGCGAGGCGGGAACGATCGGACGCCGATGCGTACATGCGAAAGCCCGCCTGCGATTTGGCTTGCATGTGTCCGGGCCGATAGGCCGCCGTCACTACCTCGACATCGGAGAACGCGGTGCGCGAACCCTCGTCATAATGGATACGCGCATCGGGAATCTCAATCTTGTTGCGGACAAACGGCAGATCGTGTTGCTCTGCAACCTGTCGCTTGATCTCACCCATGTTGCGTTCCGGGCCAGCTTTCTGCGCCGCATGAATTGCTTTCTGCACTTTCGACTTCAACTCGAAGTCGAGTTCCACACGGAGGTTGCTGCCGCCAGCCTTTTCGATCCGCTCGGCCTCTTTGAGATAAGCGCGGTATACCTGGGTGTCATGCTCTGCCTCGCGCGGCTTGACCAGACCGTGATAGAGCCTCTGTTCCTGTGAGAATCCGCTGGTCTCGTGAGCAAGGCGTTCACCTGCCTTGGTCAGTGTCACAACTTCGATCCGCTTCTGCGGGAGCCAATGCCCATCGTTGCGCGGGGCAACGGAATCGACCGATACCAGGCCGCGCTCACGCAGGTACTCAAGGTCGGTACGCAATGCGCGCCCGTCACCCCGATAGATGGTGCGTTCAACGTCTTTGAGGTTCAGGACGCGGAACCGCCCGGTCTCTGCAAGCAACCGGCGTTCTTCCGGACGCAGGCGGACGCCGCGAATCTCCGTTGCGATCCCCTCCCGTGTTCGCCGGGGCCGGTGTTCCGGCTCCCGCTTCCGCTCTGTCCGCTCCGGCAACTGGCTGCGTTCGCGGCGGGGACATGGCACACGATCGGACGGGCGTTCGTTCGCTGGCTGGCGCAAATGCGGAAGCCTGCGGTCCAGCGGCGACTCCGGTAATGCAGGGGGCGACAAAGGCTCAGCAGCCATTGTCTGTTCCCGGTGACGTGGAATCTCCGGCTCATGAGGAAGATCAAACCTCATTGGTTTTCCCCTCCGCGGCTAATGCTTCCAACCCGCTCTTTCGGTCACGGATAATGCGCACGTCGTAGCCGGCGGGGTCGCCGAAGACATTCATCTTTTTCTCGGCGGCATCGCGCAATTTGCGGACGCGCTCAATCATGTCGTGCGAATCCTCGAAATGTTCGCTGTCACGAATACTCATTACGTGGCTCCTATTCCTCGCCGTCTCCGAATTGTGAAAGGATCTCTTCCGACAGGGCGCTATGGCCGCTGTGAATCTCCTGGTCGAGATGGGTGAGCTTGCGGCCAGCGTCACGCAAAAAGAACTTGCGCTCGATCCAGATGGTGAGTCCAAGGATGTTTACAAACAGTAGCGCGCAGTAGACCGCGATCGGCTGCCAATAGCGGTGGAGAATCAAATCGCGCCAGGGCACAAGGAAGTGCAGCTCGTGTATCAGCCAGAAACCTAGTGCAAGGAAGATGAGCGTGGCGACGAAGACGGCGTTGGCAAGCATGATGTCCTCTCAGCCGCCAAGGACAAGAAGAGAGGCCGCCGGCGGCAGGCGGCCCCTCCGGGAGAACCGCGCCGCCTATGCGCCGGCGCCCTCCGAAGCCGGTTCGGCATCAGTGTTCTCCGCGGACTGCGATGCGGGCGGCGCGAGCTTCCTGACGATGCTGGCCCGTATTTCCCAGCCGCGGACCTTCACGGTGACCTTCTTCTTGCCCTCGCCGGCCTCGGTATCGAACTCGGAGCTACGCAGCTCGCCTTCGATCTCGGCGTAGTCGCCCTTCTTCAGGTGCTTCGCATACTCTGCGGCATTGCCGAAGGCCACGATGCGATGCCAGTCGGTGTGGTTCACCCACTCGTTCGTCTGCCGGTCCTTGTAGCCGGACTTGGTTGCCAGCGACAGAACCACGAAGATCCGCTGCTGCTTGCTGGTTTTGCTCACGGCGTCCTTGCCGATGAAGCCCTTCAAAATTACGTTGTTTTCGTAGAGTGCCATTGCTTTTCTCCTGATTGAATTTGCCCGGATTGCCCTCGGGACACTCTTGCGCGAAGCGACGCGAGTGTGCACCGCTCCCAAGGCAAGAGCTGCATTTTCTGGAGTGGGGACCCAGCGCACTTGGTTGGGGGAGGAGTCCGGAAAAAGCAGAAGCTCGCAGTCCGCCGGGCGCGGGAATAGCACCGAAGCGAGTGACCGAGGGAAAGCAGGGGAAATACGGGAGAGATGGCGCCCTATGGAAACATCTGTCTGAGGGGCATCTATATAAGGATGCCGATAAAACCGGACAGCGGAGCCATCGCTTGTTCCTGGCCCCGATCCGCACGGTTCAAGCAGACGGAGAGTGAACCACGCGGATAAGGCATCGGTACTCACTCCGGCAGTCTGCCGCCCGGAGCACCGGGACACTGGCGGCTGCGACGATAGCCAACTGCACAGCTCCGATTTGGAAACGGCGCGGCACGAAAGGTCACGCTTCCGGGGCCGGGGAATGGGAGACAGCATCATGGCCGCTCAGTTTCCGAACGCCTGGTCTTCGTGGACGTAGCTGACAACGAGACCGAGGGGGTTGGTGAGCAGCATCGCGTTGGGAACCTCATCGCGGAAGCTGTAGATGACGTTGGCGGTCCAGCGTTCCCGGCGCTGTTCCTGCTCGTCGCCGGGGGAACGGAAGACTTTTTCGAACTGGATTTGTGCCGTGTAGGGCGCGTGGCGCAGGTCTTCCAGAATGACGGCATCGATCTGAATGTCCACATCGGGCTGGCTGGGATCGAGCAGGAAGGTTTCGAGGGTCCTCGCCTTCTGCACCTGTTGCAGCGTCGCGTTCTGCAATGGATTCGAAAAGAAGTTCAGCGACTCGGCGAAGTCGCGCTGTAGCGTGGCATGATTGCGGCCGTAGTAGAGGGTCGTCCAACGAGCGAGATAGTATTTGCTGACGCGATCGACAGGAATTTTGGCGAAGTCGTCATAGTTCATCACCTGGCCGCGCCCGACATCCGAGACGGCGATGACGAGCGGCTTCAGCCGCAAGGCAGCGGTCTGGGCACGATAGAGGAGCGCAAGGCTGCCAAGCGTGACGACGGAGAGCACAAGGATTGCGACTTTGAGGTAGGTGTTGGTCACAACCGGCTCGGCATAAAGTTCGAGAAATTTGTGTCCGGCGTCTGTACTTTGAAAGGATGTCGTCTTTGGCATGGCTAATCTCCCATCGGGTTGACCCAGGTGCCAACGCGCCCGCTGAGGATGGCCGATGTCAGCTCCGGGACTTTGACCAGGCCGTAGACGCAGACGAACAACGTGATGAGCAGCGCCGGCAGGATCGTGAGCGCGTTCGAGATGCTGATATTGCCGATGACCTGAAACATCCCGGTAAGGACATTCGAGAAAACGAAGATGAAGGCGGCGGCAATGACCTGATAGAACGAGAATCCGATGAACGCCTTGAGCCATCCCCAAAACAGCCAATCCATCTTCGGCACGATGAACCACGGAATAAAGACAGGGCCAATCAGGACGCACACGGCGGAGGCGACATAGCCATAGGCAATGACGCCGAAGGCTACCGCCTCCATCGCGGCGAGAATGAGGGCTATCAATAGATACGTGAGGTCTTCGAGGATGTTGAAGCTGCCCGGAGGCGCGCCAAGCTGCTGCTCGGCGTTGGTGATGGTGTTCGTGATCTGCTGGGTCTGGTCGGACTCAATCTGCGACGACAGGTTCAGGCCCTCTTTGGTGATGAGGTCGCTGAAGCTGTAACTGGTGCCGGGGATCGGCGTCGAATAGTAGGTCAGCATCCCCAGGCCGAAGGCAATCATCAGGATCAGGTCGGCGAACTTCGCGAAATGGAATCCGCCATGACCCTGAGAGGCGGACAGGGCGGACTTCACGCCGAACCAAACGATTAGGATCACGGCCAGGCCACGGAAGATGTCGAGTCCCGTGGCCTGTAACGTCGCGCTGTGCGACGATAGCAGTTGCGTAATCGCCTGGCCGACGAAATCAAAAGGATTCTGGCCCATCAGTTGCTCCCGTTCACACTCAAAGAAATGTTGTGCATGGAATCACTCACGCCGGTGGTGAGGCCCTGCATGGTCGTGGGAAAGTTCTGCTGGAAGTAGATGGCGTTGTTGATGGCGCGGTTGTGGGTGTCGATCTGCTGTTTCTGGGCCATAAGCTGCTGCTGGATAGAAGCCATGAGCAACTGGTTGGTGTCCTGCTGTGAGTGGATCTGGAGCAGCGTCGCAGAGTTGATCTTGCCCAGCAGGGCCGATTGGGTCTGCTGGGACGAGTCGGTGGAGAACGTATCGGACTCAAGATTGGCGAGCTGCGTGGCGAACGCCTGCGAGTCCGAACGAATGGAGCCGAGCGTAGCGAGCGTGTTGGTCGTCGTGGTCTGCGCCAGCTCCGAGGTCGCGTATTGATTGGCAACGGTGGCCTGAGTGCGGGAGTCAAGAGACGAGTAATTCCCAGACGGGTAGCTCTGGACCTGCACATAGGCGCTGTTGTATCCCTGCTGCGCATTGACCAGCGCGCCGTAGTTGAGCGCATTGACCAACGCCGCGGTGTTGCCATAGGTATTGGGCGGTGCCTGTAAACTCGTCCACTGCGACCAATCGGCCTTGTAACGTGCTTCAAGGTTCTGCGGCAACTGCGACATTTGATAGGCGAGGTTGTACATGGTGACGATCTGGTTGCGGGTCGCCACGGCGGTCGTGTAAATCTGCGACCCCTGTTCGATCTGCTGGATGGCATGGGCGGATTGCGTGGGATCGTAGACGATGCCGCTGCCGAATTGCGCGTGCGCCATCGGCGCGAGCGCGAGAGCAGCGAGGATGCAAAGGAAAGAGGTACTGGGCTTCATATTTGCTCCTTGTGAGCGCCGAGCGTCAGCGAGGCGCGGTTGGTAGGGATTCAGAAGTCACTTGGAATCGTGTGGTTTTCATACGCCGGCAAGAGCATGTCCTGGGTGATGTAGACCTTGATCCGGTGGCCTTCGCGGATGGTGATGGTGGGCGGGATATTGATGAAACGGTCGAGCACGTTGGCGCTCGACTGCGAAAGGCTGGAAGCAATGCCGGTTTTGTAAGCCTCGGTGCCGGTCTCGTTATAGCCCTGATTGAGATTGGTGGCCTCGGCTGCTCCCGCGATCACGCCAAGCGCAATCGACGCGCCGAAGATTTCAACGTAATGGTTGTTGACCTTATCCTTGAGCCCAGTGGCTCCGGCCTGGTCGAGACCGTGGAACTGGTCGAGATCGACGGAGTAGCCGTCTGGCATCAGCATCCGATGGAAGGTCACGGCGAGGCGCTTTTGACCGAAGCCCGCGACCTTCTGCACATCGCCAAGAATGAAGGTGCCCTCGGGGATCAAAAGGTGCTGGCGGTCCTGGCTATAAATGGGGTTCGTGACCATGACCTTCAGCGGCCCGGCGAACTCGCCGTCAAGACGGTTGACCAATACGGTGTCGATGGTGGTGCCCTCGAAAACCACGTATGGTTGACCGTGCGCAGAGTTGACGTTGACCTCCGGCGGACGTATGCTGCCGGTCGATGCGGACGCAGGCGCAGCCTGCGCTGCGAGGGGCTGCGGCAAGCTCGAAGAGCGAGCCGCTGTGTCGCTGGGGGCATCGGCAGATTCGACCGGCAGGCGCGCGGCATTGTCGTCGGCGGAGACGAGGTTTGAGGCGAAGCGTGCTTTGAAAGCCAGCGCCTTTTCCGCATCGGCGACGGGATCGCGCGGCGGCTCCGTGGGCTGGGCTGTCACAGGCGGCAACTGCATCCCAGGATAAGCAGCGCCGGGCTGCGCAGGGTTCATTGCCGTAGCGGCATTTGCCGGCAATGGCGAAAGGTCGGCACGTTGTGCCGCGGCCTGCTGCTGGCTCTGGCGCTGGTCGGCGCTCAAGTCCTGCTCCAACTCCTGAATCTTCCGCTGATTCACGTCGGTGGATGCGACGAGCGGAGACGGCGCAGCCTCTTTCGGCGCTGGCCTGGCATGGTTTTTAGAGAACATGACAGCCATCAGGATGAGCACGGCGAGTCCGGCAACGACGTAGCCCTGCGCCTGCTTGGGCACGACGCCTTCGGGGCGGACGCGCTTGTCGCGGAGCTGCGCGCTCGGCGATTGCGCCTCCCGCGAGACTGTTTGCGTTTCAATTTCAGGTGTCGGTTTTTCCTCTGGCATCGGCGTCACCTACTGCGCCTTCCGCTCAAAGCTGAGCTTGTGCTTGCCGATTTCGAGATAGCCCTTGTCAACGACAGTGGGGACGACGTAGGTACCATCCTTCAACTGAAAGGTGATGAGGTCTGGCTTGCCGTCCTTCAGCTCATAGATGGAAAACTTCTCGGAAGCCGACGACTTGATGTAGGTGAACTTGTCGTCGTGATAGATGGCCGACACATCGAAGGGCTTTTCGTCTTTGTAGCTGTATTCGAACTTGAGGGCGGAAGTGGGATAGTCGGCGCGGAACTGCTCGACCTGGGCGGCAGCACGGGTCTGAGCGAGCTGCGCCTGGGCACGCGCGGCGTCCACCTCCGATGCGGAGACGAGCTGGCTGGCGCCATTGGCGGCGACCAGCGAGGACGGGTCGGACGGCTCGATAACGACCTTCAGGTCGGGATCGCCGGACTCGACATCATCGAGCGTGAAGGAATACACACTGCCCTTGTCGGTAATGAGATTGAGATTGGAGTGGATGCCTTCTTTGGCCGGATGGAGAAAGCAGTAATTGCCCACAGTGTCGATGATCCAGAAGTCTTTATCGCCGGTGGCGACCTCAAGGATCTTTTCTGTGCCGGGCAACTGAATGAGCGTGGTGTAGCGCATCTTGGCGCGGACATTCACGATGTCGTTGGTGTGGTACTTGACGATGCGGGCAGTCTGCTGGCCGTGGGCGACGGTTGCAGCCAGGCCGAGCAGTAACGGGACGATGGGTGAGGGGCGCATGGGTCTCCTTATGGGTTGGGGTAGTCGTGGGCGAGCCGGAGCAAGCCTTGTTCCGGCCCGAAGCGAGCGAAGTAATCCTGTTTGCGCAGGTTGTCGCGGGCATTATTGGTCGCCATCCAGTAGCCGAGCGCATCGACTTCAAGGACTAATTTCTTAGTCCCGCGCGGCTGGATCAGCAGCAGCTCTCGCTTGGAGACAAGCGATTCCAGCAACTCCAGTTGGGTGTCGTTCAACTGAAAGATTTCGGCGTACATCCTGCGGTCGATGTTGGGATTGGACAAAAATATCTTGGTGGGGCAGGACTCATTGACGATATGCAGCATGTCCGAGGCCGCCAGCTCTACGACCGATTGCGTTGCCAGGATCATCGCCGCGTTTTTCTTGCGCCAGGTTTTCTCCGCGCGCGTTATCCAGTCGCGGATGGTGCGGTTCTTAAGGAAGATCCACGCCTCATCGATCACGAACATCTTGAAGGTGGCCGTGTTCGAGGGCTTTTCGATCTCAGATGATGCACGCTGCAGCACATAAAACAGCAGCGGCTCCAGGATGTCCGGGTAGTCCGACCATCCATCGAAGTTGAAGGTCTGGAAACGCGATAATGTGAGCGTGTCCTGGGGATTGTCGAAAAGATGCCCGAACTGTCCAGCACGCGTCCAGCGGTGCAGCCGCTCACCCAGCGGACCGAGAATGGACGCGAAATTGGTGAGCGTCCGTATCTCGGCGGGGAGTTTGTACGCGCGCTCGATCGCGGCGAAGAGGGCCTTCTCATCCTCCGGCGTCAACTCATAGCGCCCGCCGGCCTCGATGAGTACCCGGAGAAACAGGTACAAAAAATTCTGATTCTCATGCGTCGGCTCCAATGAAAAAGGATTGATGGTGAAGCCGGGATTTTTCATGCCGACGTTCAGATAGGTGCCGCCGAAGGCCCTCGTCAGCGTCTCGTAGCTGCCACCAAGATCGAAGATAAAGGTCAGTGGGTCGTATTTCTGCGCCGCTTGAAGGGTCGTGGACAGCGCAAAACTCTTGCCACTTCCGGTAGCGCCGAGCAGCAGCGTGTGTGCTACATCGCCGCTGTGGATGTTGAGGTAGTACGGCGTGCCGTGGGTGGATTCGAGGACTGCAAGATATTCCCGCTCCAGATATGGGTTCCACTGCGCACCCGTATCCACGGTGAACAGAAAGGACAGGTCTGCGTAATTCGAGTTGAGTGCCCATTTCTTGCGAAGATTGAACTGCCGGTTGCCGGGGACCGTGGCGAAGAACGCATTGAGCAGGTTGTAACGTTCCTCGTAGAGCAAGCCGTCGTGCTGCGTAAACAGCTTTTGGAACTCGGCGACGGCGTGCTCGACCTTCACCCGATCCTCGTCATAGATAACGACCGATAACGTGAACTCGCCGAAGTTCTTGCCCTCCATCCCGATCGCCGTGAGAGCGCCGCCCAGCTCGGCGACGGCGGCGGCTTTTGAGTCATCGACAAGATTGTCTTGATTGCCAGTGTTCTGGCGGTCCTGCAAATTGGAGACGAAACTGGTTTTGGAATTGTGGTGGTGCCGGCGGCGGCTGGCGATCTCTTTCCGGGCTTTGGCGTTGTCCACCGGATGCCATTCGGTGACGACATGGAAATTGGCCGGAACATCGAAGAGGCCCTGCAACAGCAGAGGCCGCGTCTCGGATGGAAGCTCCTTCAGCGTCAGCAGGCGCACATAATCGTCGTCCATCCGCAGATAACCGCGATGGGCCTCAAGCTCCGAATCGCACACCTGCCAGTCGAGATGCCGCGTCCCGCACAGGGGCGCGGTCGCAATCTTGGAGGGGCGGAAGTTTATGAGACGCCGGATGAGCCGGAATGTCCCCTCCGCCCCTAGCAGCTTGACCGTGGTGAGGTCGCTTAGCTGCCCACTCAAACTCTGTACTTTCTCGTGCAAGCGCAGCCGGTCGCGCTCGATCTGCTCGTAAATCAGCGTGCGCTCTTTGTTGCCGGAGAACAGGGCGCGCAAGTCGCGCAGGGACGAGCGCGGCTGCTTCGGCAACTGCGCTAGTGCGTGCAGCAGACCCGTCTTCCGATAACTGCCGTCAATCATGACGACCCAATCAATCTCGATGCTGTAAAGCCGGTCTGCCTTCGATCCGAGGAACGCGCTGCGCTGTTCTGTAGCGGCGCGGACCAGGGGATTCTCATATTCGGCGTGGGGAATCATGGGACGATTCCGCTTCAACAAAATCTGATAGAGGCGGCACCGGTCATCGAGGGAACGCAACGCGGCTTCGAGCCGTTTCGCGGCATAATCGCGTCCAGCGTGATCCAGGCTTTCGTAGTCGATGCCGCCAATGCGGAGCGCCGCGCCAAGGTCGCCCGATTTGGTCAGAAAGCAGTGCTCGTCCCAAAAACCGTGGAGGTTCACCTGGGCGGCGAACGACCCAGCTTCCTTCCAGTCCCTCGTGATGTGTTCAACCTTGATCATTGCTCCTCGCAAAGCGAATCTCGGTGTCATCCGCCTTCATCGGGTCATAGCGCCTGCGAAACTTGCCGGAGTTGAACAGCACGCGCAAAATCTCCACGTCGTGCTTCGTGGCAATGCGGGCGATGGTGACACCTACGATGAACAGGCCGAGTCCGCCGATGAGCGAATGGAGCAGAGAGAAGATCGCGCCTCCTGAGATCAGAGCGACGAAGAACAATCGCCGCTCTGCTCCCAGGACAGTCAGCGGCCGGTTCATGGCTTTGAATACCTGACTCACGCGCCGTTCCGCTGCCTGAGACATGGATCACCTCTCCTCTTTCGTGCCTAGCTCGGAAAGAGCCAGGCCATGAAGTTGACAGCGCCAATTGCCATACCAACACCGAAGACGATCCCGGCGATGGTCTTCTTGGACTGGCCTTCGCCGTAGGCGAACATCAGTCCGCCGACAACGATGGCAACCAGGCTGAGTCCGGTCGCAATCGTGCCGGTAAAAGCGGTTTTGAGGACGGTGACTGCGTTGTCCCACGGGTCGCTGCCGGTGCTTTGCGCATATAGTGGCAGTGCAGACAGCAGGAACCAGGGGGCGGCAAGGCGAGTAAGGGGGCGGCTGCGCGCCCAACGGAATAAAGGGCGCTTCGACGGACGGGTGCTCTCCACGGGAGTCTCCTTGGGTGGTTTTGCCCGTCGAGTGGCCACTCTCGGTGCAACGTGCTGGATGTGAAGGTAGGTCAGAACGAGAGCAGTGAAATGGAAACCTTTTCCATTGCCATTTCCCAGAGGGAAATGGCGGCCCGTCGGGTGGGCGATGGTGCCCTCCTGCGTAGCAGGAGCACAAGAAAGGGTGGGCAGACGGGCTTGTTCAGCACTGTCCCGGCATTTATGCCGGTCAAGGAAATAGAATTGAAAGGCCCACAGATATCCTGAAAAGATTGGCCGAAAGGCGGCATGTTGCCATGACTGACCAAAATAGCGGCGGAACAAGCCAACGAACGGGGAAGCTCCGCGACTTGTTGGAACAAGGAAGATGTGTGCTGGAGACAGCGAACCTTGCTGACTACATTTCTCGCGTGCACGAGATTTCGGACCAATGGCAGAAGGAAGATTGGTTGGGCAAAGAGAAGGATGAAGACTATATCCTGAACAACGCTAGGCTCGTTGGCCAAGTTTGGTTTCGTGGGCATCGCACACCCGATCTTAGCCTTCAGCCAGGTCTCTACCGCGAAAGTACCCGTTCGACGCTCGCGAAAAATGCGGACAGCCAGACACCCTTGCAAGATAAAGAAGAGTGCCTCTTCGAAGAGCTATTTGATCTTGAGCATGAATTACGCATTGACTTCAATAGTTACGGACACCTGCTGAACGAAGTGAATCAGGCGAAGACCTCAATTGATTGGTATTTCCTCATGCAACACCACGGCGTACCGACACGACTGTTAGATTGGACCACGAACGCGCTTGCGGCCTTGTTCTTTGCTTTGGAATCTCAATGGAAATGGTTAGAAGAACAGAAGCGGCACGCGCCCATTACTGAAACCGAGAGCGTAGTCGCCGTCTGGATGATCGACGCCTATTGGCTGGCCATGCGGCTTGATGATGAGTGGTATGGGCCAATTCTTCCCTGGTCAGAAGATGCTGGGAAGTATGTTCCGCCGTTGGAGCAGCTTTTGGCGAACATGACTGACTCTCGTGCGTTGATTCCAAAGTTTGCTATGCCGATTGAACCTCCGGCGATGCATCCGCGCGTTGCTGCACAGGAGGGACGATTCATTATCTTCGGTCGAATCCTCGATTTGCTCGATCATCGCATTCGTCTTGAGCTGAAAGATGAGGAAGTCTGCGAAGTGGAATCTCTCAGAGTGCGGAAAATTTGCTTTAGGACGACAGATATCGATGCGGTATTCAGGGATCTCGCCCAACTTGGAGTTTCTCGGCGCACGCTATTCCCCGATCTCGACGGTCTAGCGAGTTTCTTACGCTGGAAGCACTTTCACAGATTATCGGGTTACAACTTCGCAGCGGAAAGCAAATAGCGTAAGAAAAGGCGTCCGGCTCACCGGACGCCTTTTGGAGAGATGCAGTGTTTATGCCGCTTTCGCGGCCTTTTCTGACTTCGCTGGTGTGGCCTTCTTCTGCTTCGCCGCTGTCTTCGCCTGCTTTGCAGCGAACTCCGATTCCACGGTCGTCCGCATCTTCGCCACATCCACGCGATGCCGCTTGGCGGTGGCCGTCAGTACATCGGCTTCGTCAGACGGCGCCGACTCTATGCTGCCAAGCAAGACCACTTCGACAATCAGCTTGGACAGACCTGACTCGTCCAACTGCCGCAAAAGCCGCTGGAGTGCCTTCTGCACCTGTGGGAACGTGACTTCGCTCCCCGTACCATCCACCATCTTGTACCACCGTGCCAGCGTTTCCCGGCGCAAAGGCTCCATCCTTTCGAGCATGGCGCTGGCGATGAGAACAAGGTCGGCGCGGTCGAGCGGTGCGCCCACCCTCTTGAGCACTTCGGCAAGGATGCGGTGCCGCACGGTGATTTCGAGCTTGCGTTTCTCAAGCTCCCTGCGGCGCTGCTCCCGTTCTCTTGCCACCTGCGCCGGGTCGGGGCTGCGGCGATCGGCGAAGTGAATTGTGCAACTCGGTTCCGCGCAGACTTTGACCGTGTGGCCGCGCTCTGTGCCGTCCACCACAATCGCTTCGGTCATGTGTTTGCATGGCTTCTGATAGGGCGAGAGCGGCTGCTTGGCCTTGCCGTTTCTGGCAAGATGCAGGGCGACATAACGGCTGCGCGAGAGCACAGCGCCATCGTTCCGCGACACATGGTTGGTGCTGATCTGCACCAGTTTTGGCTTCTCGGCAATCTGGCGTTCGACGAACTTGCCGAGTTTGTTTTGATGGCAGCCGGCGTCCGAGCAGGCATCATGAACGCCCTCGCCAAACAGCAGCGTGTTGAACCCCGTCCGCTTGGGGCACTCCGCGCAGCTACCGGCCTCCGGCACAAGCGTTGCGTCGTTTTTGTCGAAAGGAACAGAATCGAGCGAGAGCAAGATGTTCTGCTCAATCCACGCAATGAAGTCACGCAGAGGTACCAATACGCGGGCATCCTTGCCACTCCCGTACAGTGTCCGGAACGCTGCATCGAACGCCTTTTGCTGTTGCTCCTGCGGGAGCTTGGCGATTTCGAGGGCATGGCCCACGCCAATCTGGTCGGCCAGAAACGCATCGGCAATGGACGGAATCAGGTCTGCCAGCTTCAACCGCTGTGCCACGAACGCAGGGCTTTTCCCGGCTTTCGCGGCCAGTGAGTTGATGTCGTAATGCAGCCCGTCAGTGTGCAGCAGAGCGTAAAAGGCGCTGGCTTCTTCCATCGGATGTACGCCTTCCCTCTGGATGTTCTCGACCAACTGAATTTCGACACATTGGGCATCGGTCAGTTCCCGGATGCGTACCGGGACATCGGCTTTCTCGGCCCGCTGTGCGGCGCGGAACCTGCGCGCTCCGATGACGATTTCATACTTGTCCTTGTCGAGAGCGCGGACAAGCAAAGGCTGTAACACGCCCTGGGCGCGGACACTGGCGGCTAACTCTTCCAATGCCCGCTCATCAAAACGGCGGCGCGGGTTGATGGGTGACTCCTGCAACGCTGCCAGCGGCAAGTTGCGGTATTCGGTTTTCGATTGCACTGCGGTAGTCATGGAAATCTCCTATTCCGGTTGGGTCTCGCGTCAAGGTCGCAAGCGGGCATACTCTGAGCGCACCCGCTGAGGACGGGTGCGCTTAGTTGGCTGCTGCGAATGACTCCGACTCCGCGACCGCATCCCCAATTTCAGGGGCGCGGAGGGCGGCGAGGATGATGCCAGAGGTCCGCTGGATGAACTCAAGGCTTTCGGCCAGCAGGGTTGAGTTACCCGCGTACATCTGGATGTAATCGCTGGATGCCGTGCCCATCTCCAAGCCAATCGCCTGACCAACCACAAAGGCCACGGCCTCAGCTTCGGTTTCGCGCACGGTGGCGGTGGTGAAGGTGCGGCGCTCTGCCTTATGCAGAAGTTCATGCGCCGTTTCGTGTACCAGCGTCACGAACTCCTGCGCTTTCGACTGGCCGGGGACCAAGGCAATCTTACCGCCATAGCTGACGCCAAAAGCCGGGGCGATGCCGTCGTTGAACTCAAGCGCGATATTCTGCTGCGTGAGAAAGTCAATCAGCCGATCGCGGTACTCGCCCACCTCGCCGGTGACGTTGGCCTCAAACTCCGGCAGGTCTGCGCCCTCGGTCTGTGAAATATCCCAGACGTGGACTACGCGGAAGCCGATCAGCACGGGCCGGGGCTTATCTTCCGTCTCCTGCTCCGTGGCGGCATCTTTCTTACGGCGGTATCCTGTCATGGGAGCGAGAATCTGGATGCCTTTCTCTCCCCGCTTGACGAAACGACCAAGCTCTTTCCATGCCCGGAACCCGGCCACGCGCGTCGCCATGGGCTTCTGCCGCGCAATGGCAAGGATGTTTCCAAAGCTGTAGTTGTGGAACCGGGACATCGCGGTAAGGTACGCGGTCAATGTCTCGCTCTTGCCCGCGTCAACCTGCTGGATGAGGAATTCCACGGCCTGCTTGATGATGGCCTGGGTCGGATTGTCGCGCTGCGCTGTTCGCCCCTGATAGGGCGAGTCGCTGCGGCTGTTACGCTGCGCCGCATTTTTCCTGTGCGGCGCGGCGTTGCTGGTTGCGCCATTGCTGGCGGTGGTGGCGATGTTGCTGATGCTGGTAACTGACATGGTGGTGCTCCCGATATGCCCGCTGTGGGGCGATTGGCGTCCATGAACGAGAGCACTGCACCTAAGCCAAATTTCTTTCGTTGAGTGCCCCCGCTTCATGGCTCTTTGCAACGGGCGGAGGCGGGAAGGTTCAGTCAAGGTCGCGCTGTTCTACAAGCGCGTTCATCGAAGCGAATGCGGAGAGCCTTGACGGGTTCTTCCCGCCTCTGCCAGACCGTTGCCTGAAGCGGGGGCACTTGACGAAGGAAGAAATCTGGTCATCTTCCTCGTTGGTGTACGCACGAGACCTTGCGGGAGGGAAAAGACTGTTGCGAAACTCTATGCTTGGGAACGGCTCTTCGCTGATCCAACTTCTGGTTGTTGACCAACCGCCAGGAACTCGAATTGCGACGAGTAGTGCGCCTCAATGGCCGAGTCGACCTGAAGTCGCCAGTTAACGGCCCATCTTCTGAAGGCGCCTATAATTGCTGTTACAAAATTCGCAGGTGAAAATCTGTTGGTTCAAATTTCCTAAGCACTAATAACCGCTCGCGACCAGCTCTGTTCGTTTTCAGCACTTGGCCGCGAGTTAAACGGAAGGCCTGGTATCGGGAACGGCCTTCATACCGGCGTTCCCCTAACAAATTTCATTTACGAACCGATAATATTCCCTGGAGCAGTTGTTTGACGGTGTCGGAATTCTTTGTCTCACATTCCCAAATGACTGCCGCATGCCACCCCATTTCTTCTAAAGCGGTTTTCGCTGCCTGATCTCGTTCTACGTTTCGAGCAAGCTTGGATCGCCAGAATTCAGCGTGTGACTGCGGTACTGACGCTCTGCCGCAACCCGGATGTCGATGCCAAAAACAGCCATGAACGAAGATGGCGGTGCGGAGCTTCGGAAAAACTATGTCGGGTGATCCCGGCAGGTCTTTTCGGTGAAGTCTGAATCTGAACCCGAGCGAGTACGCCATCCTTCGCACTACCAGTTCGGGCAAAGTGTCTTTGCCACGCACCCGCGACATGATGCGGCTTCGGTCTTGGGGCGTCAATCGATCCATCAACCACCGGGGGCGTTGATAAAGTCCAACCCGACACGAGAAAGGTGCTGACCAATCAACTGGAGCAAATGGGTCGCGTTTACGCCTCGCAACTGTTCGATGATCTCGAATGTAGCGTGTTCGAGAATTGGGCTGACCTGGGTTTCGTGGGCCTGTTGAATGCTTTCCAACGCCCGTGCTGCATTCGATGAGTTATCCTCCGGTACACCCGTCTGGGCATCCGCCGCTGTACTTTCCGGTTCCTCTGGATGCCGTGCAGCAGGCGCCGGATTTGTCTCCGGCGCCGCTTCCACTGCTTCGACAGCTCCTAGAACTAACCGAGATCCATCGAATACTATTTTTCCGTCCTCTGTTCGGACGCGTCCTTCATCACGGATGAACATCACTTCATATGACGGTTGGTGGCCAGCTCCGCTGATTACTTTGAAGGCTTTAGGCTCATCTCCGATTTCCAGGAAAATATGGTCAGCGTGCGAGGCAACACTCAGCGCCTTGGCCACATTGTCAGCGGGATGAAGCCGGATAGCGATCATAGGGAGCGTAGGAGTAATTGCGGTCGCCCAGAGCTGCAAAGGTTTACCTTGTCCTGCGACAAGATCGCAGGCCGGCGAAGCTGCTATGAAGTATTCGTCCTTGGCGCGGTGATAAAAAACTGTCCCCGTCGTCAAATGGGCACGCCGGAATTTCTCGGTGCTTAGAAAGTGATTGAGGCGGAATACGATGGCCGCGTTTTTCACCTCTGGTGTCCGCGCCAGTTCCGTAGCGGCCGAGACCAGTTTGCCATCTTTAGGCCATTTGTCGATTGTCCACCCCGTCGACTTCAAATCCCCAACTACAGCTTTCTCGAATTGCGCGAGGAGTTCCTCGTGAGTGGAAAGTCTCCCCCGAATACTATCGACGACTTTGTCGACCAAGCTCATGACGGGGATGCGAATGTTTATGTCTTCCGAAAGATCAACCGCACCCATTTCCTTCAGCAAATTGTAGGTGAGAGCCGCTTGCATATCCGGCTTCCTCAAGAGCGTATCGCTGCCGGCCAAGCCCTCCAATTCCAGTGCATTCTGTATTTCGGATATCAAAACCTGAACCACATTGGGCCGCCAATCCAATAAAGCATCCTTCAGCGCCATCATGATCGCGGTCGTCTCGGGGACGGCATCGGTTCCGACGACCTTCTGCATGATGACGACGAAGGCGTTTCCGACCTGCAACCAGCGCTTGCCTTGGGAGTAATCGCCTACTGCGTGACCGCTTGGTTCACCAGCAAACTCTCCTGCACGGTTCGCGAGCTCCTTTGCAACCGAATACTCGACGATCTTGCTGCAATGAACCGCGGGAACTCCTAGGCCCGCCAGCTCGTCGACAGCAGCCTTGAGCGTGGGGCCATCTATAGCGCGGAGAACTCCCCGACGAGCAAACTGCATTACCGCATCCCTGCTCGGGGTTGGGAGTTTATCGGTTTCGACCAGATTCTCCAAATGCTGCTTAGGTTCCCCATCCAAACTGGCGGTGATGGCCGACCAGCCCCCGGAGAGGGCCGCGATCACATCGAGCCATACATCATCCTGATCTGGGGCGGCTGTGTAAACAACTACCGTGTTGAAGTGGTGCGATACAGCCAATTGTCGGAGAAGTTCGATTGCCTTTGTGTTGTCCTCGGAATTCGGTATCAGGTGGTAATCGAGAACAACGAGATCGCTTTTCCGCAGGCGATCAGCTTCAACTTCCTCGACCATGTTTTCGATATCGCACAACATGTCGAGTTGGCGAAATCCGCCATAAAGATTACATGCGCGATCTTTTTGAGACCGCGCCTTTTCTCCGCTGCAGAGATCGGAAAACGTCGGGAAGTCGTCGTCGATAAGCAGGACGGTTCGCAGCGGTTTCTTGATGAAGGAATCTTGTATTGCTTCCTCATATTGAGGATCACTCATTTCGGACCCCCTTGAACTCGATGATGAAGTTTGCTCCAGGCAGTATCTTCGGATCACCTTCGACCGCATAGCGGATCTTGTGTCCGGCGACGGCGAGGTTCACGCGGCTAAGGTAAAGACCCACTCCGCGCCCCATACGCCGGCGCGAAAAGAAAATGGTGAACAGGCGAAGAATATCCTCGATATCAACACCGGGACCGGTATCCGCGACAATCGCTTTTCCTTGTTGAAAATCCAGCATAACGCGCCGTTTTTTGGATTCTGCGGTCCAATAAACCGCATTGTTTACGAGGTTTACGAATACAGGAAATATACGGGCAGGAATGTCTGTAATCGCAATTCCCCGAAATGCCTTTGTTGCGGTGAATTCGATACGCTGGTCCCGGAAAATCCCCGAGAAAAACTCGTCTATGAATTCGGCTATCTGTTCACCCGTTATCGTCTCTCTCGAGCGATAGCCTGCGATCTTGAGCGGCGACAGGAAGCGAAGGCGATCAGCAAGTGCTTGGTGCGCACGGAGTGCCTGCTTGAAAGCAACCGTTTCACGAACTGATGCAGGTAACTTTGATAGGTTGCGCCGCACCTCGGCTTCAAGAGTCTCGAACTCATGGCCGACGATCTCTACCGTAATACCAATTTGAGCGATCGCCTGTATGTCCTGCAATCGCGCTTCAAGTTCAGCTCGGTCGTCCTCAGTAGCTGCATAAGCACCTTCAAGATCCAGACCTTCAAGGAGCTGTTCGAGCGTATTAAGAAATGCTTGGTACTTGGCGGAAAATGCTTCTGAGAGCTCCGCACGATTTGCATCGACCAAATTGAGATAACCGATAAGATTGGCGATATTGATCTTTGCCCCAAGTACGTGGCCTACCCGCTGCTCCAGTTCAGCGTCGTCCTCCGATTTTTTCTGCCGCCAATTCTGGGCTAGCTTTTTCAAGCTTTCATCGATGGATTTTCCGAAACTATCGAGCTGAGTTGTGAGCAACTTGCTTTGCTCATCAAAGCGCTTTTTCAGAATTACCTTCGGATCTTCCGCCTGAATGGATGCGTCAACCTCCGCATTGAGTTTGGCAAGCTCCTGCAGCAGGTTAAGAAACGATTGATAACCGTCGCGATATACTCGCCACGTTTCTTCAAGTTCACCCATGCGCGAAGGTGGAACCGGCGGGCGCAGAGTTTCACTCAACATCTTTATCTCCTGCGTACGCGCCGCGAGGACAGCAGCCTGAACACGATCTTTGGATGAGAGGGTATCTTTCGCTAAGGCCAGAAGGCTTTCTGCACGCCGCAGGGCTTCATCGAGCGGCGCTGATTGCTCCTTGAGAAATTGGCGCATACCTTTACGCCGTCTTGCCCTCGCTTTATCTGCCGCCTCTTTTTGTAGCGTCTTGCGCTCCATAATGCCGGGCATGAGTTCGTCGCGCAACGGCGAGTCCGTACCGAAATATTTCCGGGCGGTCTCTCTAAGAAGCTGCTCGATGAGCAGTTTCATCTCTCTGAATGCTCGATTGTCTACCAGGCCCTCGCGGCCGGCTTTATCGCGGAGAGCAGGATTCTCCTGCCGAGAGAAAGCGACGTGACCGAAGGTGCGTCGATGTGCCCAAAACTCCCGTCCGGCATGTTTCGATCGCCGCTCTTCCATTCCGAGGAAATCGGCATCGGGTCGCCCGTAGGGCATAACACGCAACTGGTCTCGGTACACCGCAACGCCAGCGAATTTCTCGGCTTGTTTTATTAACAATGCATGCTGGTTCGGATCGTGAGTTGATCGTCGTTCATCTTGCTCGAATGTGCCTATTGCAAAGTCAAAAGCACCGAGTTTGTCCTTTCCGCGCTGTGACGGGACCCGATCGGGCACGATCGATTTGTTTCCCAGATCCTGACCGAAAGCGACAATTCGACCCGTGAATGTGCCGCGCTCATCGAAACGGCCGTCGATGTAGTGCTCCAACTCATGCAAGTCCTCAATGTCGAAGACCTCCGTCGAGCTCACGTCACGTCTATCTGTATCTGCGACATGAGAGTAGACCTCATAGTTGAAGTCGACTCGCTTGGGTGAATAAGGATCAGTGAACGCAGTGAGTGTGAAGTACAGCTTCTCCTTGACCAGATCGACCTCGTCACCGGTAGCGGACGGTGTAGCCCAAACGGCAAGCTCATGGTTCAGGTCAATCATGAACATTGCGGTCCCATTTTCAGCCACCCCATTGGCGACGTCCCATTCATCTATATGGCGACGAGTTAACGGCGTCGTGCTCTTCCATAGGCTTTCAATTGCAGACGCCGTGGTTGACGAAGTCCCGATTCTCTTTTCGAAATCACTGAAACGTTTCCAGGTTTCGGCAAGGTTCTTCCCTCGAACATCTCTGCTCCCGCCCAGGTTGGCACGCAGGGTAGCGATCATGGAGGGCAGCGCCTTCAGAGTGGCCTCAATCGTTTCGAACTCGGCTACCGGCAGTTGGATATCCGCCAATGCAACATACGGGTTCTCGAACAGACGCCAGTCTACGACCACGACGACGAACGGACTGTCGTTCCGCTTTGAGATCAAGATGGTTGCCGGAGCCAGAAACGCAACGGAAAGACGACCAATGCCTTTTTCTCCTTGCCGCGGACGCACCGGGAGCCCCAGGGTATTGACGGGTCCTGCATCAAAGGCCTCGATCTTACTTTCTGTGCCGATCACCAGCCACCGGTCGATGACATCGTCGCGGTTCATACCGACGCCATCATCGAATATGGCACCTACCTTCGGATCGCCGTCGAAAATGTGAAGGGATACATTCCGCGCATACGCATCATACGCATTTTTCCAAAGCTCACTGACCGCCGTAGGCGCATCGGCGATTTGGCCGCGACCGAGATGATCGATCGTCCTTGCCCTCGTCTGAAATGCGATTCCCTGTGTCATGCGACGGCCGAGAGTTCTTCCACTGATCGAAGCGCTAAGACGGCTTCCTGCAGCGGAACGAGGAGAGCCGTTGCCAGATCGACCGGAACGGCATTTCCAACCTGGATGCCGCCTGCCATGAGGCCGCCTTCGAAATTAAACCAATCCGGGAACGACTGAATACGAGCAGCATGCCGCAAGGAAATTCCGTGGTCTTCAGTCGGGTGCACAAATCGTCCCTTGGACGGGTTAATACAGGCAGTCGTCATCGTGGGTGCGGGTACGGATGGATTTATCCGCCCATATACATCGCGATGCCCGACATGATTTTCGTGGCAAGGCAGGACCCGGCCGGAGTCTTTTCTGGATCCGCCATTATGCGGAGTACGCGCAAAAATCTCCGTCAGTTCCTCTCCGTGGCTCATGTGTATGCCGTTCGGATCGCTACGCAGTATTCGTCGTTCGAATACGACGGATGCCGGCTGCCAATGCAGCAACGGCAACTCCGAGTCGGGGGCCACGTGGGTGGGATTAGGAGGCCATGCTGAGACCTTGTCGATACGCCGACGATCATACCCAAGAATGAAAACACGACGACGATTTTGCGGCACGCCATAATCGCGAGCATTCAGGATGATCGGATCGAGAAGATCGTATCGAGCGGCTTTGGCTAAACTGTAGAAACTGTCGACATATGTCTTATGTCTGGGCCAGAGCATTCCAGGCACATTTTCCACGAGGAAGAAGGCGGGACGGAGTACGCGGACATATTCGAAATAGCGCAGAAGCAGAGCATTGCGTGGATCATTAACTCCGGAATCATTCAGACGATGGGCCGAAAAACCCTGGCAGGGCGGTCCTCCCAAGAGAATGTCGCACTTCTTGGAAGCCAGTCCGCTCTTCTTTTTTAACTCGCCGGGACTCAGCTCGGTAATATCGCGTTCGAATAGCTGAGTGGCGGTCAAGCCAGTGCTGATGAGATTGGAGCGATACGTATCGCAGGCGTTCTCGTTCATCTCAACCGCTGCCGCCACCTCAATACCGGCCAAATAGGCTCCCAGCGAAAATCCGCCGGCTCCGGCGAACAAATCGCACGCGACAACAGCACCCCCGTGGGAGTCTTGCACAGGCTTTCCGGGATTTGTTTTTTTCTTCCTGGTCGGGACCCGTCGCTCAGCCATTATCTGTTCTTCCTTCGATCCTGCAGTTCTCCGCTTGGAACCTGAATGCCAGCCGCGGCGAGAGCTTTCAGTACGAGTACCCGCATCGTTTCTCCGGTCTCGGCAGCCTTCAGCCTCAAACTCTTCTTCGTTGCTAAAGGAACTGAGATCTGAAGATTCTCTTCGTCCGGGCGCTCTGAGGCTCGCTCACGAGCTGGTCGTTTCATGAAATCATGATAACAAGGTTTGCACGCGACAACCCAAATATTTACAGCCAGTTACGTGGCTTATCGAGACTCGACCCGTTTCTGATCGCGGGCGAAATTCAACGGAAATCCATTGCTCCGTAACGCCCCCGATCAGGTTGAGCTACTTCTCGGGATCGTTCATAGCGCGAAGTCCCACCCTTGGAGGGGGTTAGGTTGTTCGACTGCTGGAGTCCTAGAGGCGGGATGGAAGAGGATTTGAGCGCTGGCCCGGATGATCGACAACTATCCTATTGCCATGCCTACTATCGCCTTTCTATTCAATGGTTCGGAGACCGATTATGGGGACTTCTACGAGATCTACCATGTTATTTTTGCTCAGGTGCTCACGCGCGCAAGAGACAGCAGTTTCCAGTTGCGGGGAGGAACCGTTTCTCTGTCCCGCTTCTCTTCTAGGATGAGTGCCGTCGAACGCAATACCCGGGGCCGATACCCATCCGTGGGTCATACCGAAACCGATGACAAACAACTGCGGGCCACACTGGCATTCAGGTTTGCTGCGTCTGCCGCGTCGGTGCATCATCAGATCGACACGGATACGCTCTCAATGACGTTATTGCAAGTGCCGGTCGAGGCCATCGCGGCGTCAGAGCTACCGATAGATTTGACGGAGCACATCACTCAGAGGATCTCTGCTGACTTTCCCGGCTACTTGGGCTGGTTCGAGGTGGACCGCGGCGATCCCCTGATGCTGACACTCGCTGCAAATGGCTTGATCCCATTTTGCACATATGACGACGGGATTTTGAATTGGGTCGTGCCCTTTGACCATGACCCGGCTGAAAAAGCGGAGATTTCCTGGGCGGAAGGCCTGGGATTTGCAGCGGTCAGATGGACGACGGAGACGCCTGAGTACCTTCCTGAGGAGCCATTATCAGAAGGTGGTGCAGCGAGTACGAAGCTATTGCAGACACGCGGGCGTCCACAACATGCGGAGAAAGTCCTCAGGGCTCTGCAGGAGGGACTCGACACCGCCAGCGGCGGTCCCGAGATCACTGTTGAATTCGGACGAGAAGAATTCGGTGAGCCCCGCGTAGATGTCAGAAAGACTCGCGATTATTGCCTTAATGATCAACACGAAAAGGGAAAGCACAAAGCCTTACTCTTCAAACAGCAGTTGGGGATAACGGCGGCAAATTGGTATGTCTTGGCAGAGCAGCTCGCCGCAGGCATCGAAGAGAAGTTGGTGAACCGTCCCGAGCGAACGAAATGGGCCGTGCAATATGAGGTCAAAATACCTGTAACCGGGCCAAACGGAGTGACGCGGCTGGTCACTTCGGGTTGGAAGATCGAGAAAGGACAACCTCCATTTCTTACGTCCGCCTATATTGAAAAGGGCGCCGAAACAGATGAGCCAAGCAGCTTGGCACCGCTCATGGTGGATGGTGTTGAAGAAGTCGATTTCTTCAGACGACTCTTTGACAGGGCACACGCTCATGCGTTACAGAAGGCTGAAGAGTGGACGCCGACGCCGATGTGGATAGTCGGCTTCGAGAAAGCCATACCGGAAGGAATGATCGGGTCGGCGTGGGTCGAACTACAGGATGGCAAATCACCCTTCGCCCGCTGGCTGCGAAAGCACCAGCTGTGTTCTGCCCATTCGCGAAGCCGCCGAATTCCCGCTGGAACAAGGTTTCAATCGGTGGAGAAGGCACAAAAATACAGTGAGGCTTTCGCCAGAGCGCTTCGTCTAAACGGAGTCGCTTGCAATGTTGGTTGGCGCTTGGACTAATTCTGAAACATTAGAAGCCGTGGCAAATCTGTCGACGACTATCCTGAGCGGCGGTTCCAGCGACTGATCGGCTTGCCGACGACGCGAAGGTGCTGGTCGAAAACACGCAGCTGTTCGGAACTAACACCTCGTTTGTGGTCGGCGTGACCCATCGGCACACCATTGGGAATGTATGCTGGCTTCATGGAATCATCGAAACCAGCGCGGCAAGGTGAGGACGAGCCGGATATCGAAATCGATAATGACGACGATACAGTCTATTCATCTACGGAAGAAATCGACATGTGGGCGCTCCCTCAATCTTTGGGTAGGCTTGCGATGTTCGCTGGCGATCCATACCTCACAATGCAGGCGACTAATCTAGGTCTAATCGACCGGTGGCTTATCGACCTCGAAAGCAGTGTCCAGCGTGAACTCTTGTCTGAGGATCGTACTCCGTCGGACTCGATGTTTCTCTCTGCTCTAACGCAGATGTGGCTCTTTGCCGCGTACGAAGTATTGAGAACCTGGCGTCAGCGCGCGAAAGAAGTTCTGAAACTTATACAGAACAGTGGTCTGCAACTAAAGATCGAAGGGCTTGAGAAGGAACTCGGTTACCAGCACACAGGTCGCGAATTGAGAGCCCGTCAACTTCGCGAAGTGCACGAAAATCCGGAGTTGGCCTTGAAGATCGAAAAAGATCTGCGGCGCACACACATCATGTTCGCTCAGCTTGAATACTTAAGGGTAGCACTGGCGAAGCATGAGGTCCGCGGACGGCCCAATGCGATAGCCATGGCGCCCGGTTATGGTCGCATCGACAACTGGACCGGATCTCTCACGCATGAATTAAGCAATGGCCGCGACATCTTGGGCTACATTAGCCGTCGTCAGATTTCAGACGCAATCAGAACTATCGATCATGACAGCGAACCTCAGAGTTCGACGGAGCTGGCGAAGTTTGATTTGTTCATGAAAGGGTCGTCCAGCAATCAACCTGAGGCGACAGCAGAAGCAGATGAGAAGAGTGACCCTCATCGAGCTTGACGAACTCATCAATGGTGAGTTCCCCTTTCGGCTGGGAACTTGATACTTGAACTGGAAAGTTGCAGGAGCCTTTGACACGCGATTGCCCGCGCCTTGAGCCGCTTGCACAACCTCGTGATGGTCACATGCGATAGCCCCTCCCCCTCAATTTGCTCTTGGATGACTGTGGATTGATCGGGGATGGCCTGGGCCATCGTTCTAATTCGATCGATGAGTTTCGCATCGTCTAAGCGCAACTCGGTTGCAAGTCTCTGCCAATGCCGCAGTCCGATATTTCGCAGTCGATATTCACCGCCGACCTTCATGGCAAGTTTTATCTTGCTCAGATCCAGAGTGGGATACGGAAGAATACTTGCCAGATCGTAAAGAGGTGCGAGCCGCACGACTCCATTCTGGCCCAGGAGCAACGAGTAGTTCTTGGCGTGGGCGTCTGTTCCTGCTATTAGCCAGTTGAATGCGATGGCATCGAAAAAGGATTGAACGTCTTCCTCCGGGCTGCTGGATTGCTCTCTGAGCAGTTCTACGATTCTTCGGATCCCTGGCCCACCATCGTTTTCGTATTTGCGCGTAGGGTGGAGGCCGAGGGCCTGGCACATATCTTCCTGGTGAATACGCAACCATCCACTCCTGGCGCGCGCGCGGTCGTACCGCTCCACAACAATAGCGATCTCATCTTGAAAGCGCAGTACGCTGGAGTTCGGAACAACGAGGCCTAGCGCACGCCCGAGTTGCAGCGAGAAATGCTCATTCTCTGCGTGGCCTTCCCGTTCTCCCGGCGGGGGCTTCAGGATGTGCGTGGTGGGGATGCGGCCGGACGGGACACCCCACCGCTTGCGTTCAAATAAGAGTGCCGTCTTCGGCTGGGCGCCGGCAAGGCTGAATTGCCCCGTATCACTCGCAGTTCGCCATGCAGAATGGTCGGCTCGCAAGGTGCGCAGACGCTCCGCTACGTCCTGTTCCGTAAGCCATTGAACTTCCTTCGCGGCCGGCTCTGCGATCAATGTCTCAAGCCGCTCGGGGCCGACGAACTGAACGGCTCCGGCGCAATCCTCGCCTACATGGGAAATCAGCCGAAAGACGTTCTTGGGCGACACCTGAAAGCGTTTGCCCCAGTTCTGAAGGACACGGTCGTTATCAGGCAGCAATCCCCACAAGAACGCCTCTATCCTTGCGTGGCCGTGGGTCGCCGAGCCGAGAGGCATCGAGAGCGAGAGCGGGTATGCGTTGGGATCGTTCCGCCACGTGTCGCTATAGGCAAACGAGAGCCGGGAGTCCTTGTAATGGACGGTCCCGACCTCCCGGCCATCCAGCAGAGCAATGAGTTGATTGGTCATGGGCGCTTCTTCAAGGAATCGAGGATGTTGTTGATGTCTACGTTCCTGGGTTCGTTGGCCAAGGATGCCTTCTGCGCACGATCGACGGCAATATCCAGGGAAACGCCTAATGTCTTGAAGGTGCGAAGAACCAGGCCGATCTCAGCGCGCGGCTTCCCTTGCTCCACTTCCACAATCCACTTGCGGCTTGTTCCCGCCTTCTCAGCCAGGTCGCTTTGATCCATACCCAGCTTGACGCGGCGCTCTCGGATGAAGGCGCCCAGATCGGCGGCAGTCCGTATACGCATAGCCGAAACCTCCTACGTTGCTCATAAGAGTAACCGAACGGTGACATTTCGTAAAGAGAGCGAACGGTTACTTTAATCGAAGTAACCGAACGGTGACTTCGATTCCACAGGGAACAGGGTGCGATGACGCCGTCCTGGGGGTGGAACAACGGTCCATACCAGCAGAAAAACTTTCCATCTTACGGCGCTTGAGCAAGCCTAACGTGGACTTGAGACGGAGGGATGCAGGCAATGGGAGGCACTGCACTACAAAGCAATGCGCCGCTCGATGCAATCGAGGCGGCCAAGATTTTGCACATGAACAGCCGGACGCTGGTCCGCTGGGCGCGCTGTGGCTATGTGCCGGCGCATCCGCTCGGCGAGGGCCGACGCCGCATCTGGCGCTTCTTCGAGAGAGAACTGCTGGAGTGGGTAGAACACCAGCAAAACGGCTGTATTCGCGGGCCGGAGCAGGGTACGATACCCATAGCCATCGGTGCTCATGCAAAGAAGGAGATTGCATGAGCCGATTTCAGCAAGGAAGTCTCTTGAGGATGAAACGAAAAGGCACACCCGATATATGGGTTTTCCGTTGGTACGAATATAAGAACGGAAAGCGCCGCTACATGAAGCGGACTATGGGGACGGTGGTCGAATTCCCACAGCGCCGCGACGCGGAGCGCGCCCTGCTTTCGTTTCGTTACAACATCAACTCTCAGGTCGCAACCCCGCAGAAGGTCTGTGACCTGATCGCCCATTACCAACAGCATGAGCTGGTCCCGGAGCGGAAGTCCTTTTCAAGCATCGCAACGCATCTGGGCATGACCGGGCGCTATATCGAACCGCGGTGGGGACAGTTCCACCTAGGCGATGTGCGCACCATGCAGGTTGAGGAATGGCTGCACGCCCTGCCGCTGGCGCCGGCCTCGAAGACGAAGATCAAAGCCTCGTTCTCCGTTCTCTACAGCCACGCTATTCGGTACGAATGGCTTACCTTCAACCCCATCAGCAAGGTCCGCACCTCGTCGAAGCCGCTGCGCGAAAAAGATGTCATCAGCCCGGAAGAATTTCAGTCATTGCTGGCTGAGCTTTCCGTCCGGGATCGCGCGATGGTCTTGCTGGCGGGGAGCACCGGCCTGCGCCGTTCGGAGATGATCGCCCTGACCTGGAAGGATGTGAACGCCATCACGCTCGAAGTCGCCGTGCTGCGGTCGTGCGTTCGCAACCGATTCGGGCAGGGAAAGAGCACGTCTTCGCGGCGTCCGGTTCCGCTGCATCCTTTGGTGCTGGAGGCACTACTCGACTGGAAGCGGGGGTCGCTCTACACGGCCGAGGCGGACTTTGTCTTTGCGTCGCTGCGGCTCAAGGGCAAAAAGCCGATGGGACCCGACAACCTGCTCAAGCGGTACATCCGTCCCGCGCTCGAACGGGCAGGCATCACGGGGAAGATAATCGGGTGGCACAACTTCCGTCATTCGCTGGCGACGAACCTGCGGGCGATGGGAGTGGACGTGAAGGTGGCGCAGGAGCTTTTGCGCCATGCGAACGTCCGGACGACGCTCGACATCTACACGCGTGCGGTTTCGCAGCAGAAGCGCGATGCCAATGCAAAGGTCGTGGAGATGATGTTGCCGGGTGCTCCCAAATTGCTTCAGCACCCTACAGCACCCTCTTTTGAAGAGGTAGCCTCGTAAGTTGTTGATTCTGGTGGACCTGGTCGGGATCGAACCGACGACCTCTTCCATGCCATGGAAGCGCGCTCCCAGCTGCGCCACAGGCCCACAGGCGGGACTATCCTATTTTCATGGACGGACAGGGATTCGTCAATGAACCGGCGGCCTCGTATGGCGCTCCGGGTTCCGCTCCGGGCTCCGCAGGTACCCGGCATTGCGTGGAGGATTGCCCGCAGCGGTTCCTGCCCGCCAGGCAACCGCATCGCTGGGCCGGGCATCGTGCTACGCATATGCTCCTGATCCGCGTTCGGATGATCCTGGTTGCGGCGGTTTTGCCTGCGTCGCTGATCGCGCAGAGCGCAGCGGCCCCGGCGGCTGGGCCGTCCGCGCCGTCCACCGTGTCGGCGAATCTGCGTCCGGCTCTTGCCCAGGTGGCGCAGGCCTTGTCCGCCGTCGACCCCCATCGGTGGAAAGCTCCCAACCCGGTCCGGGACGCCGCCGACGCCAACGTCAGCTCCATTCAGCGCGACCTGAGCGGCACGCTGGCGGGCCTGCTGCAGCAGGCGGACGCAGCGCCGGGATCCGTTCTGGCGGCGTTTGCTGTCTATCGCAATGTGGACGCGCTCTATGACACGCTGCTGCGGGTGGTGGAGACGGCCGATCTGGCCGCCCCGGACAACGAGGCAGCTCAGCTCGAAGCGTCGCTCCGTAGCCTTGAGGGCGCGCGCGGCACCCTCGGGGATGCGATTCAGAGCGGCCTGCAAACCGAGCAGAACCAACTGCTGCAGTTCCGGGCCGAGGCGTCGGCCGCCTCCGCCGCGGAAAAAACGCATGTCCGGACGACCGTGGTGGACGATGGTCCGGCGCCGGCGCGCACGACCCACCACAAGCGCTCCGCCGCGACCGCCAAAAAGCCTGCATCGGCTTCGGCCGCCAGCCAAAATCCGAGCGCCCCCCAGTAGCTGCCGGGAGCGACCGCGCCCGGCGCGGGAACTCTGGAGGCCGCGTTCGTGTCTAAAGAAAGCAGAGTGAGCGAGGCACTTGACCCGGACTCTCCGGCGCGCCGACCAGCGTGCCGGGATCCGGGACAGCCGCGCAGGAGCGCGAATTTTCCTGCTAGGCTGAAAGGAGCATCGAATGCAGGTGGGTGCGGCCGTGGGAAATCTGGCAGGGGTCATCGGCATACATCCGGAAGAGGCTGCGGTGGTCGAGCAGCTGAAAGCGGGGTCCGAGGAAGCCTTTGCGTGGCTGATTTCCCGGTATCAGCAGCCGCTCTACAGCCTGATTTATCGCGTGCTGCCCAATCCCTGCGACGCCGCCGACATCACCCAGGACGTCTTCATCAAGGTATTTCGCGGGATTGGCCGTTTCCAGGGCGAGGCCAGCCTGCGCACCTGGATTTACCGCATCGCGCTGCATGAGGCGCTGAACCAGCGCCGCTGGTGGTCGCGGCACAGCAAGCACGAAGTCACCATCGAGGGAGAGGATGCCGGGTGCGGCGAAGAGCAGCGCCCCGGAATCATCGACAGCCTGGTAGACGGGCACGAATCGCCCTTTGAGGCGGCTGCGCACGCGGAAGTGGCCGCGCGCGTCGAGGCCGCGCTGCGCGAAGTGCCGGAACCGTTCCGCACCGTGGTGGTGCTGCGGGATATTGAGGGATTCGGCTATGAGGAGATTGCCGAAATCCTGAACGCGAATCTGGGAACCGTCAAATCGCGGCTGATGCGCGGACGGGCCCACCTGAAGAGCCGGCTTACCCCCTATGTGGAAGCCACTCGCCGCCGGCCATCCCTCTCCTCTGCTTTGCGCGGTTCTGCCTGCTCTCGCGAGGAGGCAATATGAACGCCTGCCGATCGATACGTGCCCAGTTCTCCGCCTATCTGGACGGAGACCTTACGGGCGTTGCGATGCAGTCGATTGCCCGTCATCTGGGAAGCTGCGGAGAATGTGCGGCGGAATTCGAGGCCTGGCGGGAGATGCAGCAGTCGCTGGCGGATCTGGGGCCCGCGCGGCCGCCGGCCGATCTCGGCCTGCGCATCCGCGTCGCGCTCTCCCAGAAACAGGCGCGGACGCCGAAGAATCTGCTGGCGACCTGGCGCGTGCGCTGGGAAAACACGGTGGCCCCGTTCCTCATTCAGGCATCGGCGGGGCTGGCCAGTGCGGTGGTTCTGCTGGGCACCATGGCCTTCCTCATTGGAGCGTTTGCCGCTCCGGAGCCGGCGGCGGCTCGCGACGAACCGCTGGGGATGGCATCGAGCCCGCGCTTCCTCTACTCGACCGTCGAGGGCGATGCGGGCACCGTTTCGCGCCGCGGCAGCCCGGTGACGGTGGAAGTCTACGTGGACCAGCAGGGGCGCGTGTACGACTACGACATCGTGGCGGGACCGAGCGATGCGGCCACGCGCGCCGATCTGGAGAGCCTGCTGCTGACCAGCGTTTTTCAGCCCGCCAAAACCTACGGCGAGCCGGTGCGGGGCGTGGCCGTGCTCACCTTCTCCGGCGTTTCCGTCCAGGGTTGAAATCTCCCCAACGCGCGTTGCCGAGGGCGGGTACGAAAGTACGCCCATGGGCGAGCGCCGGCCGCCCCTGCGCGACCTTCGCCTGAAGGCACAGCGGTAGAATGCGACTTGCCCGCGCAGAATCCTGACATTTCGCGTGGGAAGGAACGTCCAGCGTGCGCAAGATGATGAAGGCGGCCGGAGTGTTGTTGGCGAGCGGCGCGGCCGCACTCATAGCGGGATGCGGTTCGAGCGGCGGTAGCGGCACCACGCCGCCTCCGCCGACCACCTACGTGCTCACCGTGGCGTCGGCCAATCCTGCCAGCGGCGTGGCCATCGGCGTCACGCCTGCCGACGCCAGCGGCGCGACCAACGGCAGCACCAGCTTCACCCGCAAATACCAGGCCGGGACGACGGTTACGCTGACAGCGCCGGCGACCTCCGGGGGTAACAATTTCTCCGCATGGACGGGGTGCACGAGCGCAACCGGCGCAACCTGCGCGGTGACCGTGAGCGCCAACGTGACAGCGACCGCCACCTACGCCGCCGCTAAAACGTACTACGTCAGCGGCACAGGTAACGATGCGGCGGACGGCCTGACCATGGCGACCGCCTTCCTCACGCTCCAGCACGCAGCGAATGTGACGCAGCCTGGGGACACGGTTTACGCGCTCAACGGGACCTACACCAACTCATGTTCCGGCTGCGATGTGGTCGACATTAACAATGCGGGCACGGCCAATGCGTGGATCACCTTTGAGGCCTATCCGGGACAGAAACCCGTGGTCTCGTTCAATGGCTGGGCCGGCTTCTTCGTCCACACGACGGCGGCCTATATCCAGATCAGCGGATTCACGATTGTGGGCAACAACTACAACGTGACGCTCGCCGAGGCTCAGGCGCAGTCCGACAGCAATCCCGACCCCGCCTTCAACGGCAACTGCATCGTCTCCGACGGCCGCGCAGGATCAGCGACGCAGAAGCCGCATCACCTGAAGTTCCTCGACAACACCATCTACGCGTGCGGCGGGGCGGGCATTGGCACCGCGCAGTCGGACTACATCACCATCGCCGGCAACACCATCTACGATTCGTCCTGGTACACCATCTACGATGGCAGCGCGATTTCGACTTATCAGGACTGGAACTACGACAACTCCACCGGCTACCGAATCTTCATTACCGGCAATCGCATTTTCGGTAATCAGAACGAGATTCCCGATCTCGATTCCGGCACCATCACCGATGGCGAGGGGATCATCGTCGACACGAACCGTAACTCGGCCTTTCAGGCAAGCATTGGGATCCCGGCGTATACAGGCAGGACGCTGATTGCCAACAATGTGATCTACGGCAACGGCAGCTCCGCGATCGAAGCCTTCGAGAGTGACCACGTCGATGTGGTCAACAATTCGAGCTACAGCGATGTGCTGAATCCCAACGTGAGCGGGCGCGGCGAGATGAACCTCAACGAAGCCGCGGACGTGAACGTGATCAACAACATTTTCTATGCCTCGGCGGGGCAGAGTCCCGCATTGGTGTGCTGCAATGCAACCTCGATCCAGTTCGATTACAACCTGTATTTCAACGGGACGAACCAGGGAGTAACCGCCGGTCCACACGATCTGAGCGGCGATCCACTGTACGTCAATCCGGCGGATGCGACCCGGCTGCATGTGCTGCTGACGTTGTCGCCGGGGAGTCCGGCGCTCGGCTCCGGAACATCGTATCTGGCGCCCGCGACCGACTTCACCGGCAATCCGCGTCCCGGCTCCAACGGCTACGATCGCGGCGCCTACCAGCAGCCGTAAGCACGACCGGGCCGCTCGCTAGGACTTCGCGGGCGGCAGCACCTCAAACGGCCGCATCATTTCGTTGTCCTCGTGCTCGAGGATGTGGCAGTGCCACACATAGCGGCCCGCGTAGCCGTCGAACGGCACCAGGATGCGGGTGACCGCGCCCGGATCCGTGCGCACCGTGTCCTTCCACCCCGACTCGAACGCTTCCCGCGGCTGCGCCGGACCGGTGTAATGCAGCGTTCCCTTCGTCTGGTAATAGGTGAAGGGTTCGATCGGACGCCGATCCAGAATCTGAAATCGCACCAGGTGCAGATGGATGGGATGCGAGTCTTCCGTCAGGTTGACCAACTCCCAGATCTCGGTGGTGTTCAGCGTCGGGGTCTCCGTCACCGGCGCCATCCACGGCGTGTTGTTCAGGAACATGCCCATCGACTGCTGGACCGGGTCGAGCCGCTCCTCGAGGGTCAACCGCCGCGTCCGCACGGCATCCGCCTCGCGCAGCGGGGCGTCCTCCGCATGCAAAGTTGCCGGAAGCCGGGTGGTATCCGGCGACCCGGTCCTGGCCACGCGAAATTCCATCAGCCGAAACGAATCGCTGACCAGTTGCACGGAGGCGCCGGCCATCGGCGCGAAGTCGACGACCAGATCGACGCGCTCGGCCGGCGCCAGAGGCACCAGCTTGGTCGCCACCGGCGCCGGCAACAATCCCTGGTCATTGGCGATGACGTGAAACTCCGGCCTGCCTGCCAGCGAGAGGCGATAGAAGCGTCCGTTCGAGCCATTCATCACGCGCAGACGATATTTGCGCGGCTCGACCTCGTGATACGGCAGCAGCGCGCCGTTCACCAGGATGGCATTGCCGAACACTTCAGGAACCCACGGTCGCTTCGGATTCGGTGACACGGGATACGAGAGCTGTCCGTCCGTTGTCAATAAGCGATCCGCGAGCATGAGCGGAATTTCATATTTTCCCGAGGGGAGGTGGAGTGCATCCTCCCGCGGATCGCGGACGATGAAAAACGCCTGCATGCCCGCGTAAATATTCAGCCGGTTAATGCCCATCGAGTGGTCGTGCGCAAACAACAGCGCCGCGTGCTGATCGCAGGGATAGAAGCACGTCTGCGTTTGCCCCGGAACGGTCCAGTGCTCGGGGTACCCATCGCTGCCGGGCGGCGTGCGTCCGCCATGCAGATGCACGACGGCCCGCACCTCGGGAACGCCAGCCCCTGCGCCCTCCAGCGAATGATCGATGGGAAGGAAGTGCCGTGCCGGCAGCTGATTGACCCAGTCAACGATCACGCCACGCCCCGATTGCATCTCGATCGTGGGGCCGGGAAAGCTGCCTCCGAGGGTCCACATGCGCGTGGGCGGCAAATCGCGGTGGACTTTAACGTGAGCCTCGCGCAGCGCAACGCGGTAATACGGAAGCAGAGCGTGAGCGTCTTCCGGACTGGGGCGGCGTCCCACCGCCTGGGCCACCGATGGAATGGGCAGCGGATCGACGAAGGGCGTCAGCGTGGAGGGGTCAAGCTGCGCGGCTTCTGCGGCCTCGGGGACGGCGGATCGTGCCCCAAGGGCCGCGAGCGCAAGGCTGCCATTGCGGAGAAAGGCTCGGCGAGAGGAACTCATTGGGTTATTGTCGCGCAGAGGGGTGAAACGCCGAACCGGCCTTCGCGCACTTTGCGCGCGAAAGGCCGGCCCGGGCGGGAGGGAAGACTAGTATTCCCAGCTATAAGGATTCCCGGTGGAGGGATTCAGCAGGTAGGGCAGCGTGTTGGGCGCGGAGCTGAACTGGAACATGTTGTTCACCGATCCAGCGAGCGCGTCAAACGATCCGGTGCCGATCCGCGTGCCGCTCAGCCAGTTGTCTTCGATAAAGCGAATGATCGAAGTCTGGTCGTTCAGCGTGTGGTCGACAAAGTTGGTTTTCGCGTACGGCGAAATCAGCATGAGCGGAATGCGCGGACCATACCCGCAGCGCCCCTGCGCGTGGGTTGCGCCGCTGGGACTCGGAAGCGAAGCCGTTCCGATGCCGCATTGTCCCGGAGCGTTGAGTGCATCGTCCGGAGTTGCCGACTGGTTGACGATCTGTCCGAGCTGATGGTCGTACCACCCGTCAGAGTCGTCGTAGTTGATGAACACCGCGGTGGACGACCATTCCGGCGTGGTCATCAGGAAGTTAATGACCGTGGCGACGAAGGTCTGCTCGTCGATGGGGTCGGAGTAGCCAGCATGCGCGTCCTGGAACCCGGGCGCTTTCAGGAAGCTGACCGCGGGGAAGTTGCCCGCGTTGATCGCATTGTAGAAGTCATGCATGTCGTACTGGTGGTTCGCCTTGTCCGTGTAGCCGACCGTCGCCATTGAGGTGGGCCGGGCGTGCGTCGGGTTCGCCGTCGAGCTGTAGTACTGGAACGGCTGGTGATGCGGAATGTAGTCCACCTCCGTCACGCCGGTGACCGCCGAGGTTGTGGTCCGGTTGCAGCCCGTGGAGCCGTTGGCATTCTTCCAGCCCAGGTTGAAGCCGCCTTCAAACCATCCCCACGTCACGCCCGCCGCGTTCAACAGATCGCCGATGTTCTGGCCGGTCATGTGAATCGTTGCGCCCGTCGTGGTGGAGCACACATCGCCTGTCGGATCGGCATCGCCGATATCCGTGAAACCACCCGAGCCATCCGAAACCATTTTGCTCGAGGCGTTCGACGAATCGGCCAGATCGACTCCGCCGGTCTGTCCGGAAATCAGGTTAATCGCGCCCACCGTCGAGGGCCCAAAGTTCGTTCCGTAGGCGTTGTCGTTCATCGCAAAGTGCTGCGCATAGTTCCACAGCGCGGTCACCGTGTTGCCGTCGTAGTAGCCCATCACCAGACCCTTGGTGGTTTGGCCCGAAGGCGGCGGCCCGGCAGTGCCGGTGAATGCAGGGAAAGAATCCATCAGGCCGCCGTCAAAGGCCTGCTGTTCCGGCATGTAGTTGTGGTCCATGTCGTTCGTGGCGGCCTGGGAGCGGTCCAGACGAAACGGGTTCATCGCGCCGGCGCCATTCGCAGTCGTGTTCAGGAAATTGGGATTCGCCGTCATCAGTCCGGCCTGCAGCAGGCCGTTCACCGAAGGAGTTCCCCAGGCGGCGACAAATTTGGGCTCACCCTTGGGGTTGGTGGCGATGGGGTAAGTGCCAAAGTAGTGATCGAAGGAGATGTTTTCTCCGAAAATGACGACCACATGCTTGATGGGAGTGGCGGTGGGAGTGCCGGAAGCTTGCGCGGACGCGGCGGCCGGGGCAGCGAACTGTCCGGCGACGAGCAGGGCTGACAAAGCAGATGCCAGGTGTTTTTGCATGGAACCTCCATTAAAGTGGGGACCTTCGCGGACGCGTCTGGGAAAAGCGGGGATAGGCCGGAGCGGGGATAGATCGATCTCCGGTATTCCCCGACGCCGTTCCGGGAATCGGTTACCCACTACATGTCACTAAATGCAATGCCCTTGCGGTTGCATTACGAGACGGTTACGGGAATAAGAAAACCTGGCAACTGCGGGAGGATGCAAAATGATGGTGGTTTCTCCTCATTGGTTCGCCAGGCGCAGGCAGCGTGCGGGAGCCTGTGATCGGGTTGGGCTGCCGGTTGCCTCGGGGGTTCGGATGCGATCCAGCCCTCGTGATGGCCGTCACCGGAAGTGGCCCCATCCTTTGTTAGAATCGCGGGTGGACCCCTGCTGCAAAGTGAAGGCGGAGAGCCTTCGATGACCTTCCTTGAAACCATTGGCGCGACCACGGGCGAAGAGATTCGCGTGGACCGGCGGCCGAAACTCCAGGACCGGCTTCAGCACCACATTGTGAGGAGCACTATGACGGAAATTGCTGCAATTCGTGCGCGGGAAATTCTCGATTCGCGCGGTAATCCTACAGTTGAAGCCGACGTTGTTCTGGAAGGCGGCGCGATGGGCCGCGCAGCCGTGCCCAGCGGCGCCTCCACGGGCGAGCATGAGGCCGTGGAACTGCGCGACGGCGACAAGAGCCACTATCTCGGCAAGGGCGTGCTGAAGGCCGTCGAAAACATCGAGAGCGTTCTGGCACCGGAACTCACCGGCATGGACGCCACCAATCAGCGGCTGCTGGACGCGACCATGATTGCCCTCGACGGCACGGAGAACAAAGGCCGTCTGGGCGCGAACGCTATTCTTGCCGTCTCCATGGCAGCGGCGCGCGCTTCGGCCAATGCGCTGGGGATTCCGCTGTATCGCTACCTGGGCGGCGTGAATGCTTCGGTGCTGCCTACGCCGATGATGAACATCCTGAACGGCGGCGCGCATGCCGACAGCAACGTGGACTTCCAGGAGTTCATGGTGATGCCGGTGGGCGCGGAGCGCTTTGCCGATGCGCTGCGCTGGGGCGCGGAAGTCTTTCACACCCTGAAAGGCGTTCTGAAGAAGAAGGGCTACAACACCGCAGTGGGCGACGAAGGTGGATTCGCGCCGTCGCTGAAGTCGAATTCCGAGGCGATTGACCTGATCCTGCAGGCCATCGAATCAGCCGGCTACAAGCCCGGCGAGGACATTGCCATCGCGCTCGATCCGGCCTCCAGCGAGTTTTTCGACACCGAGAAGCAGAAGTACGTCTTCAAGAAATCCGACAAGAGCGAGAAGACCGCTGAGGAGATGGTGGCCTTCTACGCCGACTGGGCGCGCCAGTATCCCATCGTGTCGCTCGAAGATGGGCTGGCCGAGAACGACTGGGCCGGCTGGAAGACGCTGACCAAAGAACTGGGCAGCAAGATTCAGCTGGTCGGCGACGACATCTTCGTCACCAACACCGAGCTTTTGCAAAAGGGCATTGAGGAAGGCGCGGCCAATTCCATCCTGATCAAGCTGAACCAGATCGGCACGGTGAGCGAGACGCTCGAGTGCATTGAGCTGGGGCGGCGTTACGGCTACACCTCGGTGATTTCACACCGCAGCGGCGAGACGGAAGACACCTTCATCGCCGATCTCGCGGTAGCCACCGGAGCGGGCCAGATCAAGACTGGCTCGGCCTCGCGCACCGACCGCATTGCCAAGTACAACCAGCTCCTCCGCATTGAAGAAGAGCTGGGCCAGGCCGCTGAATTTCTCGGCCTGGAAGCCGTGAATTACGGAGGATAGTCCGGGCTTGCACCGTGGCGCTCTCCCCGGCCCCCGGCTGCATCCGGCATCGAAATTTACCCGCGCGCCTCCCTGTTGAGGTGCGCGGCAAGCACCAAGTCTCCACGTCGAGGCGCATCGCTGTCTGGATCGTCAGGGGGAGGGCCCTATGCGTCAGTCGATGTGGATCGTTTGTTTGTTATTGGCAGGGTGTGCAGCTTCGGCGGAACGGACTTCCGTCAAGCCGGGCGGCCCAGCGAGCGGGAAGGCAGGAGCCGCAACCGCGGAGCAGCAGCCTCAGCATCCAGCAACCGTGGAGCAGGTGCGGGAGATCATGCAACTCACCGGCGGCGAAAGCGTGAAGCAGCAGATGCTCGACGGCCTGCTGCCGCATGTGAAAGAAATGCTGCCATATATGCCGCAGAGTGTCGTCGACGACATCCGACAGAGCCTGCTGATTGCCGACTTTGACGCCGCGGTCATTCGCGGCTACCAGCAGCACCTCTCCACCGAGGACGCGGCGCGGATCATCGCTTTCTACTGCAGCCCGGCGGGCAAGTTCATGACCGGCGTCGCGCCGCAGGTGCAGAGCGATGGCGCGCAGGCCGGTGCTGAATTAGGCCAGCAGGTGATGCTCGACGTGATCCGGCGCCATCAGGATGAGATTCAGGCCGCGAAGCTGAAGTATCAACAGGACCATGCGGGCATCAAGCCGCCGGCCCAGCCGTAGAAGTCCCGCGCGCCTTCGCGGGGCGCACCGGAGATTTGTCAGGCATCAGGAGAAACTGTGTCCGTTCCGAAGAAACCCGTCGTGCTCACCATCCTCGATGGATGGGGATATCGCGCCCAGTCCGAAAACAACGCCATCGCGCTCGCGCGCAAGCCTGTATACGACAAGCTGCTGCGCGAATATCCGAATTCGCTGCTGCACGCCTCCGATCACTTTGTCGGCCTGCCCGACGGGCAGATGGGCAACAGCGAAGTCGGCCACCTGAACATCGGCGCCGGGCGCATCGTGCAGATGGACATCACCCGCATCGACGCGCTCATCGCGAGCGGCGAATTTTTCGTGCACCCCACCATCGTCGAAGCCATGCAGAAGGCGCGCAAAACGCAGCTCCATCTCTTCGGCCTGCTCTCCGACGGTGGCGTGCACTCGCATCAGGAGCATCTCTACGCGCTGCTGAAGACGGCGAAACAGCAGGACGTCGACAAAGTCTTCGTCCACGCTTTTATGGATGGCCGCGACACGCTGCCCACCAGCGGAGCCGGCTACCTGGCCGCGCTCGAGCAGAAGCTGCGCGAGTTCGGCGGCAAACTGGCCAGCGTTTCCGGCCGCTACTACGCGATGGATCGCGACCGGCGCTGGGAGCGTGAGAAAAAGGCCTTCGACGCCATGGTGAAAGGGCAAGCCGAGGGCGGCGCGTACAAGGATCCCATCGCGCGCGTGAAGGAGTCGTACAACAACGGCGTCACCGACGAATTCATTATTCCGTTTGTGGTAACCGATGAGTCCGGCAAGCCGAACGGCGTCATCCGCGACGACGATGTGTCCCTCATGTTCAACTACCGCGCCGATCGCGCGCGGCAAATCACCCGCGTGCTGGCGCGCAACAGCGGCTTCACCAATGAGGGCGGACGCGAGCTGCCGTCGTGGGAAGAACTGGACGCGACCATTCCGCGCAGCGAGGTTCCCAGCAATCTGCACTACGTCTGCATGACCCAGTACGACAAGAACTTCTCGCTGCCCATGGTCATCCTGCCGGAGTCGATGGAGAACCTGCTGGCCAACCTCATGGCGCAGGCGAACCTGCGCAATCTGCGCGTTGCGGAGACGGAGAAGTATGCGCACGTGACCTACTTCTTCAACGGCGGCATCGAAAAGCCGTTTCCGGGCGAGGATCGCATCCTCGTGCCCTCGCAAAAGGTGGCTACCTACGATCTGGCGCCGGAGATGTCGGCGCAGGGCATCGCCGACACCGTGATCAAAGCCGTCAACGACACCGCCTTCGATGTGGTGGTGGTCAATTTTGCCAACGCCGACATGGTGGGCCATTCGGGACAACTGGCGCCGACCATTCGCGGCGTCGAGACCGTGGACGCCTGCCTCGGGCAAATCTATCAGGCGATGAAGCAGCGCGGCGGCGGCGCTTGGCTCATTACCGCCGATCACGGCAACGCCGAGCTGATGGTCGATCCCGGGACCGGCGGCCCGCACACCGCGCACACCACCAACCCTGTGCCCTTCATCTACGTCGGGGAAGATGCCGATCGCTACACGGTGCCGCCCGGGGGATCCCTGCGCGACATCTCGCCAACGATCCTGGGACTGCTGGGTCTCAGCCAGCCAAAGCAGATGACCGGCGGCGACCTGCGCGTGCTGAAAGGGCAATAGGCGACAGAGAAAGAAACCCCGGCCTCCATCGCAGAGGCCGGGGTTTTGTTTTTCAGAGGCGCGATTTGAGCAGCCTCGAACGATTCTCCCGCAAAGGTGGCCGCTACCCCGGCAACTGCGGATGCAGCTTCTCGAAGCCCGCGGCCTGCTGGTAGGCCCGCGCAAAGGCGCACAGTTTCGCATCCTGATAATGACCGCCGAGAAACGTGACGCTGACCGGCGTGCCGGGTCCGCCAATCTGATCGTCGTCGCCGGTATCGATGGCGGGCGGCGCAGGCGCATCGCTGCCGCGCAGACCGTTGGGCACAATCACCGCCGGATGTCCGGTGAGGTTGGTGACCACCAGTTGCGCGCTGTTGGTGGTGGCGACGATGACGTCCACCTGCTCGAACAATTTCGACATGGCGCGAATCCCCAGCGAGCGGGCGCGATTGGCCTGGATGTATTCGACCGCGGGATAAAAGCGCGCGACGCGGAGGGCATTCGGCCAGTCCTCGGGGCCTTGCTCGGTCAGCAATTTGTCGCGCCCGCTCATGGTCAGATCGTCAAACGCCGCGGCGGCCTCGGCCGTCAGCAGCGGAACCATCGCGTCGAAGGGCAATTGCGGCAGATCGAGCGGGACCAGCTGGACGCCCATCGAGCGCAGCTTGTCGAGTGCGGCCTGATCGTATTGGCGGTCGTAAGCGCGGCGCGCCCGATACCCAGCCTCCATAGCTTCGCGATGTTCGCGCCGCTTCTTTTCCTCCACGGTCTCGTCGGCGGACGCGGGCTTTTCCGCTTCGGGCGCCGGATCGGGATCGAAGCCGGCCTTCAGATACCCAATCCGCAGCGATTTCCAATCGAGATCCGCATTCCAGTTGAAGGCGGCGTCGCGCACCGAAAGATCTTCGCCGTCGGGCCCGTGAATGGCCGCGAGCACCGCCGCGCAATCCTCGACAGCGCGGCAGATGGGGCCGAGCTTGTCCATGGTCCAGCTCAAAGCCATCGCACCGGTGCGCGGCACGAACCCAAACGTCGGTCGCAGGCCGGTGACCCCGCAGCGTGTTGAAGGCGACGAGATCGATCCCAGTGTTTCCGATCCAATCGAAAACGCTACGCACCCCGCCGAGGTGGCCGAAGCCGGTCCCGCCGACGAGCCGCTCGAACCCTGCTTTGGATTCCAGGGGTTGCGCGTGCGCCCGCCGAACCACTTGTCGCCCATGGCCAGCGCGCCCAGCGTGAGCTTCGCGATCAGCACCGCGCCCGCGGCGTCGAGCCGCTTCAC
Organism: Acidobacteriaceae bacterium; assembly: GCA_036267295.1. GTDB lineage: Bacteria > Acidobacteriota > Terriglobia > Terriglobales > Acidobacteriaceae > Palsa-343. Next base: position 199,941 of record DATAWI010000009.1, read on the forward strand.
GACGGTCGCATCTTCATCGAGGCTCTGCTTCTCGAATCCGCCCGCGCCCCACGTCGTGGGATAACCCTTCACCGCGAGCAAATCTTTCGCGCCCCACGGCAATCCATGCAGCGGTCCGTGATAGTGGCCGCGCGCCAGGTCCGCGTCGGCTTCGCGAGCGTGCGCCAGCGCGCGCTCCTCGGTCACCGTGATGCCAAAGTGCAGCAGCGGGTCGTAGCGCCGCAGCCGCGCGATATACATCTGCGTCAGGTCGAGCGACGAGACTTTGCGCCGCCGCACCAGATCGCCCAGCTCCATCGCGGACGCGAAAGCCAGGTCTTCGAGATGTGCGGGCGCGCTCAGCGTCGCCGGCGCCTTGCTGTAGACTGCGTCCTGGCGTCGCGTGTCGATGGTCGCGCCTGGCGGCAGCGGATCGAAGACAAACGCCGGAGCGACGCCGTTCGGCAGTTGCAGCTTGCGGATTTCCGCGTAAGCATCGCGCTCCTGGTTCAGCCCGGCGAGCATGGCCTGCTTGTCGTCCGCAGGAATCGCGATGCCGGCCATCGCTGCGGCCTGGTCGATCATCTCAGGCGTGATCTTCGGCAGCGGGGGCGCGGCTGCCGCCCCATCCTGCGTCTGCGCCTGCACGGCCAGCGCGTAGAGCGCGCCAGGAAATAACGTGGAGGCAAATCCGAAACTGCCGGTGACGGTGAGGAAACGCCTGCGATCGAGAGCCATGGAAAACAGAGTAACGGGTAGGCAGGGCTCACCGGAAAAAATGTTCGCGAAGAAACGGCCCGCCTCGATCGGCCCGGGCGGTTTTATGATGAATGCAGGTAGACGAAATGGTGTTTCCAATCAAAATCTGCAGCGTGTGCGGTGAGGAATTTGAGCTGAAGCCGGGCAAACCAGGCTTCGCGAACCAGTGTCCAGCGTGCAGCGAACCGGAAGAAGGCGGTCCGGCCGCCGGAGCAGCCGCGTTTGGCAACGGGCGCGAGGCGAACGAGGAGCGGCGGCGGGCCATCCGCGACATGCTGTACCGCAAAGACAGCTAACGGATCACGGGGCGAAGCTCGCCGGCGTGCAGGGATCGTAGCCCAGCGACGTCGGCGTGGCCGCGGCCGGCGGGCTGGGCGGCGTCGCCCACGGTATCCCCGTGAAATCGAAGAAGTCGAGCAGATCCGGTTGCGCGGCATCGCGCGCGGTCAGGTGCGCGGAGCTGCCGATAAAGCGATTCTCGACAAATTTGATCACCGCGGTGTGGTCCATGGGCACGTGCGACACGTAGTGCTTGCGCGTGAACGGGGATACCACCATGTTCGGCAGCCGGAAGCCAAGCTGCGCGCCGAATCCTTTCACCGCCGGCGCGTCCGTCGACTGCGCGCCGGGGTCGGCGGGCGTCAGATCGCAGTGCAGCGTCGGCTTGCCCCCCGAGGGCAGGCACGGCTCATAGCCGTCGGGATTCACGGCGATGTGCGAGATATCCGGAATCGAACCGAGCGAGCCATCGGTGTTCTTGTTCGAATGGTACGGAACCGGGGGCACGTGATCGTACGGACCGCCGCCCTCGTCCCACGAGAGAAAGAAAACTGAGCTGCTCCAGGACGAGCTCTTCATGAGCGAGTTGATAATCTTAGCCACTTCCGCCTGGCCGGTCAGGATCGACTGACCCGACCCCGGATGTTCGTCGTTGTTGCCGAAGCCCGCCTCGATGAAGGCGAAGCTGGGCAGCGTCCCATTAGTCAGGTCGGTGTAGTACTGCGAAAGCGGCGCAATGTGCGCAGTATCGATGCAGAACGAGTTAGTCGTATCGCCGACCGCGCTCGAGGCCTGCGTCGGCGCTTTACAGGCGGCCTTAGTCGGATTTTCGTAGAGATACTGCACCGAGTAAGTCAGGTTGGTGAAGTCGCTGGCCGGAAAGCGGGCGTTGGAACTGGTGCCGCAGTCGTCATCGTTCAGGCACTCGCCCTGGGTTACGGTGTAATAAACCTTCCATGTAACTCCGGCGGTATCGAGCTTCTGGAAAATAGTCGGAATATTCAGCTGCGGCAAGTGATCGTCGTTGCCCGGATCGTGGACCAGTCCCTGCGTCGTCCCGCCGGTAAAGGTCGCGATGCGATTGGCGATGCTCTTGCTGGCCACCGGCGAGAACCAGCGATCCGACAAGGCAAACTGCGACGCCATGTAGTAGTAGTAGTTCAGAAACCCCTGGTCGTAATAGCCCATCGCGCGCTGGCCGGTGGTGTCGGTAAAGTTCCCGGAGCAGGTGCCGGACTGGTTGCAGTTTTTCGCGAAGTTCTCCGCGGTGTGGACGAAGCCATCCATATTCATGGGCCGCGTGGTCGAGAAGCTCCACCGGCTCACATCGCCGTAGCTCTCCAGCCAGGCCGACGACTCATCGTCGATGCAAGTGCTTTTGAATTTGAACAGGGGGTAGTTAGCGCCCTCGTCATCGTCGTTGCTGATAGTGTCCAGCTTGTCGTCGATGCCATCCACGTTGTAATCCTTGCCGTCCGCGCCCACGTTCCAGCCTTTGGTCTTGCGATAAGGATTCAGCATCCCGAAGTAGTTATCGAAGCTGTGATTCTCCTGCAGCATAAAGACCACATGCTGGATCGCCTGCAAACTGCTCGCCGGGATGACCGTCACCGTCGCAGGGGACGAAGCGTTGCCGTTCGAGCTGGTGGCTTCCGCCGTGTACGTGGTGGTCTCGGTGGGAGAGACGACGACCGTGCCGCCGGTGGTCGAAAGTGTCCACACATTGCCGCCGCCGCTCACGGTTACCTGGGTGGCGTGCGTCGCGTTCACTGTCAGTTTGGAAGAACTGCCATCGGTGATGGTCGGCGAGTCGGCGTTCATCGAGACGGTCGCCGCCTGCGGCGTTTGCACGGTGATGTTGACGGTGGCTTTCGTCGCGCCGCCGCATTGATCCCACTCCTGCACAACGGTGCTGTAGCTGCCCGCGCTCAGTGTGAGATTGGTGTTGAGGCTCGCCCCGCTCACCGTGTATTTGAGCGTGTTGTTCACGTAAATGCCCATGGACGAAACGCCTTTGGCGCAACTGCTCGCCGTTGCTGTGGCGACGTAGTGCACCGGCGAGGTGACGTCGGAGCCGTTGGTGGGGCTGGTGACTGTGACGGTGGCAAATGCGGCGGGAGCCAGGGCAAGCAGAAAAGAAAACAGAGCGCAGAGCTTCTTCATGTGCCTGCTCCTTCGGCAGGTCGAGTCGAGCAGTGCAATTTGGGATGAAGGCGCAACCCGCCTGGATGCCTGCTTCGCAGCAGGGAACTCAGAAAACCTGCGAGGCTAGAAGTCGATGTGGCCGCGCGCCGAGAATACCCACACCGGCCCGCGGTCGCGGTTGTAGCCGGGATCGTCGATGTGCTGCGTGTCGAGAGCGAAGAAGAGGCCGCGCCAGGTGTGCCACGTGTAATAGCTTTCCACAATGTTCTCGCGCCCATAACGCAGATGGCCGTCGCCGAGCAGGAAGCCGAGGCCGCCATATTTCAGATAGTTCTGGTGGTCTTTTTTGATGGCGTTGCTCACGACCGCCAGACCGATCTTGTCCTGCGGACGATGCCAGCGCGTCCCGAGATAATCAGCGGCGCCGACCGCGCTCTGGGCCACTTCGGTATAGGCATAGGATTCTTCGTGGTCGTCGTTCCACCCAAAGCGCGAGGCAACGCGCAGGTTGGCCGTCACTTCCTGCTCGTTGTTCCAGCTAAAGCCGTACTTCACCGTGCCGAAGCGCTCGACGGAGGTGATCTCCGGCGTAGGCGTGAGACCGGCGAAGTAGTCCTGCACGGCGAGGCGGTAGTTGCCCATGTGCGCGGTATTCGCAAACGCGAGGATGCGCGTGTCGCCTTTGCGTCCCGGAACGAATGAGTGGCGCAGCTCGTATTCCCAGTTCTGCCCATGCGTGCGCGAAAAGGCCCAGTCCAGCGCTATGCCGTTAGCCACGGTGGGCATGGCGAAAATCCCGTATCGCGCGCTCCAGTTGCGGTCGTCGTATTCGAGCAGACCGCCGACGGTGTAGCCACGTGTGTCCGCCGCGTAATCCCACGCGCCGTTGTCGTCTACGGTCCAGTTCATGAACTGCAAATGGCTGTCGCTGGCCACATCGTTCACGTCCATAAAGTCGTTCGCGCCCATCTTGCCAATGCGCGCTTCAATCCGGCGCACGGGAACCTGCGTGGCCAGCGAAAACTGGTCGCGATCCGCCTCGGTCATTTCATTCGTCAGGCCGATCGTCTGGTGAATCACGCCGCGCGACAGATAGGGCCTGGTGCCCAGATTCGGGTTGCGCACCACATCGAGGTTGGTGAATCCCGCAAGGCCGAGAGCTTGCCCGAGCCCGCGTCCGCCCGCGCTCTCAAAGTCGACCAGAAAATCGGTGTTGTAGCGAAGATTGCGATGGGGCTGGTAGCCGAGAAACAGCGTCTCCACCAGCGACGTCTTGTACTCCGCAGCGCTGTCGAGACTGTTCGCGCCCTGGTACGGAGAATGAAACCCGGGCTTGCCCTGGAAAATCACATTGGCCTGGCCGGAGATCCAGTACCGCGCCGTCTGGCTGTGGGGAAACATGGTCACGTCGGGATCGGGTGCCGCTTCCGCAGAAGGCAGAGCGGCCTGGGCCGCCGTTTGCTGCCCGGTCGCTGGCTGCTGCGGCCCAGGTTTCATCGAGCCGGCGATGCTCGCGTACCGAGCCGGCGATGGAGCGTCGGGCAGAGCCGCTTGCTGCGCCTCACAGAGCGCGGTCTCCTGCGCCAACGCGGCACAGGCACCGCCCATGGCCAGCATGAAAACCGGCAGTACAACCAGCTTGCGCAACGATGATCTCCCCAGGGAAATGCCTGAACGCCGAGCTCAAATCGCGGTTCCGGTTGCCATAGTGTAACGTCGCTGGAGGGTTTGTGTTAATCATAGTTAAGAAAAATGCGTTAAATGTGGATTACAGACCGCAGAGGCGCCATGCCGGGAACCGCGGGCCGCCCCGCCGCGTATTGAAACAGGCAAAGGAGCGTCATGACTTTGGTCGACGGTGCGGTGCGGCAGCAACAACAGCAGACAGGGCAAACGCGGACGGCAACCGCCGGCCTGCTCGGGATCGCGGCTCTCATGGCGCTCATCCACCTGGTCACCAACAGCCGCTACGGCTTCCATCGCGACGAATTGCAGTTCCTCAGCGACGCCCGCCATCTCGCCTGGGGCTACGTCGCGTACCCGCCGTTCACGCCGTTCGTGGAGCGCATCAGCCTCAGCGTCTTCGGCCTCAACATGGTCGGCCTGCGGCTGGCTTCCGTCCTCGCGCAGTCGCTGGCCATCGTCGTCGCCGGCCTCATGGCCCGCGACCTCGGCGGCGGACGCTTCGCGCAGATCACGGCGGCCCTATGCGTCGCGCTCTCCCCGCTGCCCATCTTCGAGGGCACCGAATTTCAATACACCACCTTCGATTTCCTTTGGTGGGTGCTGATCGCCTGGTGCGTCATCCGCCTTCTCAAATCGGAGAACCCGCGCTGGTGGCTGGCCATTGGCCTCTTCGCCGGCCTTGGCCTCATGACCAAGTACGCGATCCTCTTCTACATCTTTGCCGTCCTCGCGGGATTTCTGCTGACCTCCGCGCGCCGCTTCCTGCTGAGCCGCTATTTCGTCGCCGCGCTGCTGCTGACCACGCTCATCTGCCTGCCGAATTTGCTGTGGCAGGCGCACCATCAGTTCATCTCCTACGACTTCCTCCGCTACATCCATATTCGCGACGTCGGTGAAGGCCGGGCTGACGGGTTCTGGCGCAGCCAGGTGATGATCTGCGCCAATGCCGGCGCCACGGCGCTGTGGATCGCCGGACTCCTCGCGTTCCTCCTCAGCGCGCGGTATCGGGTCCTCGCCTGGATGTACATGCTCCCCGTCGCGTTTTTCTGGCTCGACAAGGGGCGCGGCTATTATGTGGCCGCGGCCTATCCCATGCTGCTGGCTATGGGCGCGGTGGCCGCCGAGCGCTGGTTGCCCTCGCTCGCGGTCGGATGGCGCCGCACTTTGCAGGGCCTGCTCTTCGCCAGCATCGCGGTCTGCGGAGCCTATGCGGGCGCGATCATTCTGCCGCTCGCCTCGAGCGGGCCGCTCAGGCAATTCGCCTTTTCCCACAACGGCGACCTGCGTGAGGAAGTCGGCTGGGATGACCTGGTGCGCACCGTCGCGTCGATTCGAGATGCGCTTCCACCCGAGCAGCGGGCGCATCTCGGCATCACTACGGGCAACTACGGCGAGTACGGCGCGATTGAGATCCTGGGACGCGCCTACGGTCTGCCCCAGCCCATCGGCACCACCAATTCTGAATGGCTGCGCGGCTACCCGGCCGATCCGCCGACGACGATCATCGTTCTCGGCATCCGGCCGGAACAGGCCGACCATATCTTCACCAACTGCCGCCTCGCCGGACACAATGGCAACTCCCTCGGCCTTCACAACGAAGAGAGCGACGATCACCCGTGGATCTTCCTGTGCGGTCCGCCGCGCCAACCCCCGGCTGAACTCTGGAAGGAGCACCGGGACTTCGGCTGAGGCGAGGAGCGCGCCGGCCGCGTCACTGCGCGGACCTGCGCGCTATACTCCCGCCATGATGCCCATCGGGTCCCATCCGGCGTGGCACCCGGTGTTTGAGGTGCTGGGCTACGCGTCCGCCTACCTCGTCTTTCGCCGCGAGCGCGCACGGCACGGCGACCCGCTGGCCGAGCCTGATCGCTGGACGGTGATTGCCGCCGCGGCCGTGGGCGCGCTGGTCGGCAGCCGGCTTCTCGGACTTGCCGAGCAATGGCCCACGCTGCTGGCCGCGTGGCGATCGGGACAGTTTCTCGAGGTGCTGCTCGCTCACGGAGGCAAGACGATCGTTGGCGGTTTGCTCGGCGCCTGGATCGCCGTCGAAGTGATCAAGCGCGTGAAAGCAATTCGCAACCGTACCGGTGACGTATTTGCTGTGCCTCTCTGCGTGGGCATCGCCGTGGGCCGCATTGGGTGTTTCGTCGCCGGACTGGCCGACGATACCTACGGCAAGGCGACCCGCTTGCCCTGGGCCGTTGATTTCGGCGACGGCGTCGGCCGCCATCCCGTGCAGATTTACGAAATCATCTTTCTGGCCCTGCTGGCGTTTGTGCTCAGCCGCGGCTGGCGGCTCGCCGATGGCGTGCGCTTCCGGATCTTTCTGGCCAGCTACCTGGCCTGGCGTCTGGCGATCGACTTTCTCAAGCCGCAGCCGCTGGTGCTCGGCATGAACGTGATCCAGTGGGCGTGCGCGGCCGCCCTTGCTGTTCTGGGTCTGCAGGCACTCGCCGGTAGGCGCGCGAAGAATGCGGGAGCGTTGGGACAGGCCCATGCGTAGCGAGAGCAAACTCGCAAAGATCGTTGTGCTGCTGGCGATCGCATTCGGAGTGTCGCTGGGCTTGTGCGGGCTGACCGTGGCAGCCGCTAACGCGGGAATGTCCCGGTGGGGCAACTTCCTCGGCATCGCGGCGATGATCGAAGGCATCGCCGTCCTGCTGTCGTTCCTGGCTCTGGTCGCGACGTTGATCCTCTGGGCGCTCGCATCCCTCTTCGGGAAGGAATCAGGCTCTGACCCCGGCATACAAAAGCTCTTTGATGACGATCAAGAGAAGTGAGCGGAGACGCTGCTCCCGCATAAGGAAGAATCATGAATCTGAGCGACTGGTGGCATAACCGGAGCGGCATGGCGAAGACCGTTGCAGCGCTCGCCTGCGCGTTGTGCCTGGGCATTGGGTTATGCGGGCTCGACTACCTGCTGGCCGCGCACGGGATCGGAAAGAGCAACCAGGAATTCGGCGTTGGGCCACTCGATGGCGTGTCGCTCCTCGTCATGTTCCTTTCCGCCGCCGGACTGGGCATTACGCTGATTGTCTGGCTGGTGACGGCCATCGTCCGAGCCTTTACGTCAGGGCCCGGCGATTCGTAGAAAGCGTCGAGCTTGCAGACACTCGCGAAAGTGACACAACCCTTTCAGCATCGTGCCCGCAGCAGGTGTAGAGTGCGTCCATGATCAGGAAGAAACTGCTGACGCTGGCCTGTGCGGGGGGACTTCTTGCATGCGGAGCCTGCTTTCTTCCTCCCCTGGGGCCGCGCCAGCCGCCTCCGCCGCCGCGCCTCCCTCTGGGCGCCAGCCGTGCCATTCGGGTGGAGGCGACGAACGACGCTCCCGCGCGCCACATCGATCCGGCAGACTTCAGCCAGTGGATCGTCGCGGCCATCAACGCGCAGCGGCGTCCCACCATCCCTCCGGCCCGCGCCGGCGGAGAACCCATGCCGGACGATGCGGTGCTGAGAATCTCCATTGTCGATGAAAGCATGACCGCACCACCGGCAGGTCAGCCCGACACCAATCCCGGGGAAATCCAGCTGACGATCGATGCCACGCTCACCAGGCCGGACGGCGCGATTGTGTGGCGGGAAACGCACCGCACATACCATGGCAGCTATCCCCTCACCGGGTCGGCGGGCCCATGGAATTCGCCGAACCTGCAAACCTGGCTGCAGGATTCTGTCTGTCGCCCGCTCGTTAGACGTATGCTCCACGGAGAACCCTAGCCTGCAGTTGAAATCGAGTTGAAGGTCGGCGGCTTCCGCTGAAGGAAAGGCACCATGACCGAAAAAGTTCGCCCCTATCTCTTCTACGACGTCGCCATCTCCATCTGCTCCACCTGCTACCGCCGCGTCGACGCCAAGATCGTCTTCGAAGACAACAAGGTGTGGATGCTGAAGCGCTGCCCGCAGCATGGGCATGCCAAAGTTCTGGTGGCCGACGACGTGGATTACTATCGCCGCTCGCGCGAGGTCTTTATCAAGCCGCCCGAGCAGCCCATGGTCTACAACACGCCCGTCAAATGGGGCTGCCCCTACGACTGCGGCCTGTGCCCCGACCACGAGCAGCACAGTTGCCTCTCGCTGATCGAGATTTGCGACGCCTGCAATCTCACCTGTCCCATCTGCTACGCGGGCAGCGGCCAGCATCGCTCGGAGTTCCGCTCGCTCGCGCAGGTTGAGGCGATGCTCGACTGCGTGGTGCGCAACGAGAAAGAGCCCGATGTGGTGCAGATTTCCGGCGGCGAGCCGACGCTGCATCCGGAATTCTTTCGCATCCTCGCCATGTGCAAGGAGCGGCCCATCCGCCACCTGATGGTCAACACCAACGGGATACGGATCGCGCAGGAGGACGGCTTTGCCGAGCGCCTTCTTGAATTTATGCCGCACTTTGAGCTGTATCTGCAGTTCGATTCGCTGCGCCGGGAGCCGCTGATGCAGTTGCGCGGCGCGGATTTGCGGTCGATCCGCGAAAAGGCTCTGGAGCGGCTCAATCGCCTCGGCATCTCCACCACACTCGTCGTGACCGTGGAGCGCGGCGTCAACGACGATGAACTGGGGGCCATCGTCGACTTCGCGTTGCAGCAGCCGGCCGTCCGCGGCGTCACCTTCCAGCCCGTGCAGCAGGCGGGCCGCGTTCTGGGATTCGAATCGAAGCAGCACCGGCTCACCCTGACCGAAGTGCGCCGCCGCATTCTGGAGCAGACCAGCGTCTTCCGGCCCGAGGATTTGATTCCGGTCCCCTGCCATCCCGACGCGCTGGGCATGGCCTACGCGATGAAGCTGGGTTCAGAAGTCATTCCCCTCACCGGCATGGTGCCGCCCGAGGTGCTGATCGACGGAGCGAAGAACACCATCGTCTTCGAGCAGGAGCCCGGGCTCCGCGACCACATCTTCAAGCTCTTCGCCACCAACCATTCGCCCACGTCGCAGGCCAGCACCCTGCGCGAACTCTTGTGCTGCCTGCCGCGCGTGGACGTCCCCCAAAACATGGGCTACGCCAACCTCTTCCGCGTGCTGATCGTCCAGTTCATCGATGCTGAGGCCTTCGATGTGCGCAGCGTGAAGAAGAGCTGCATTCACATCGCGCATCCCGATGGCAAGCGGCTGATCCCCTTCGACACGTTCAACATGTTTTACCGCGACGATCTGGAGAAGACGCGCCTCACCCCGCTGCGCGAAATGGAAATGGCGGTGCGCTGAATCCCGCGCGGGAACAATTAGACCGTGCCGCCGCGGTCGTTGCAGACGCGGCGATTCGTGCTACAAGAAAACATGCTCCGCACGACGCGTCTTCTGCTGCTTCTCTCCGCCTGCACTCTGTTGGCTCTTCACCCATCCCACGCGCTGCCGCAGGCCGCGCCGCCCGCGTCCGTCAAATCGCTGGCCGAACGCACGGCCGCCATGACCCACATGCCGGGGTTGCTCCCGCTCGACTGGGACGCGAAGGCGGGCAAGCTCTACCTCGAAGTGCCGCTCACCGCGAACGCCGCGCATACGCGTTCCCAGGATCTGCTGTACACGCACTCGACGCCATGGAGCGTCGGCAGCAGCAAGCTGGGCGGCTACGGACTCGATCGCGGCCAGACGTCCGAAGGCGCAATCGTCCACTTCGAACGCACCGGGCCGAAGTTGCTGCTGATCGAGCCGAACCTGTCGTTTCGCAGTTCCTCGACCGACGCGGCGGAGCAGGCTTCGGTGGAAGAGTCCTTCCCGCAGTCGGTGCTGGCGGGTTTCACGGTCGACGCTGAAAGCCCGGACGGCACCGTGCTGGTGGATGCGACCCAGTTTTACCTGACCGACGCCCACCGCATCGGCGAAGCGCTGGCGCTCGATAAGCAGGGTGTGTACCGCGTCGATCCCGCGCGGTCGACCATCGTGCTCGACGACACCAAAGCGTTCCCGAAGAACACAGTGGTGGAAGCGGAACTGACCTTCGCGCCGGCGCCGGGAGCTCCCGCCGAGCCGGGCCTCATTCTGCACCAGGTCACGCCGGATGCGCAGGCTGTAACCGTACGCGAGCGCCAGAATTTTGTGCAGCTGCCGCCACCCGGCTTTACGCCGCGCCGTTTCTCGCCGCGCGCCGGATATTTCCCCGCAGCCTATCGCGATTACGATGCGCCGCTGAGTGGGTCACTGGAGCAGCAGTTCATCATCCGCCACCGGCTCATCAAGAGGGATCCCAACTGCACGCATGCGTGCCAGGCCGTCACGCCGATCCAGTACTACGTCGACCGCGGCGCGCCGGAGCCGCTGCGCTCCGCTCTGGTAGAAGGCGCGCGCTGGTGGGACCAGGCCTTCCAGGCGGCGGGATGGGCGCCGGGAACTTTTCGCGTCGATGTGCTGCCCGAAGGCGCGGATCCGATGGACGTCCGCTACAACATCATCCAGTGGGTGCACCGCTACACGCGCGGCTGGAGCTACGGCGACGCCATCACCGATCCCCGCACCGGCGAGATCATCAAAGGCAACGTGACGCTGGGCAGTCTGCGCGGACGCCAGGATTACCTGATCGCGGAAGCGCTGCTGGCGCCCTATAAATACGGCAAGCCCTCTGCGGACGAAGCGCACGACGCCGCCCTGCAAATGGTGCTGCAGCGGATTCGCCAACTCGCCGCGCATGAGACCGGACACACGCTCGGCCTCGCGCACAACTTCGCCGCCAGCAGCTTTCCGCATCCGGTGGACGAGACCGTCTCCGTCATGGATTATCCGCATCCCTGGGTCACCGTGGGCGCCGATGGCGTCCCCGACCTGTCGCATGTGTATCCCGTGGGCATCGGCCTGTGGGACAAGGTCGCCATCGATTACGGCTATCGCGAGTTCGATCGCGACGGCCAGCCGTACGAAGACGCGGCCGCCCTCGACAAAATCCTGCACGACTCTGAAGCGCGCGGCCTGGTGTACATCACCGATGAGGATGCGCGGCCGCTGGGCTCGGCGCATCCCCACGCGCATTTGTGGGACAACGGAACCGACGCGGCCACAGAACTGGATCGCGTGCTCGCCGTGCGCGCCGCGGCGCTGTCGCGCTTCGGCCAGGACGTGATTCACGATGGCGATCCGCTGGCGCAAATGGAAGACACGCTGGTGCCGCTCTATCTCTTCCATCGCTACCAGACTGAAGCGGCGGCCAAAGAAATTGGCGGCCTCGATTATCGCTACAACGTGCGCGGCGACGGACAAATGCTGCCCGCTGTGGTTGCGCCCGCGGATCAGCAGCACGCGCTGGCCAGCGTGCTCAGGACGCTCTCGCCCGAGATGTTGACGCTGCCCGCGCCCCTGCTGCAGATGCTGCCGCCCCGCACGCCCGGCCTGCCGCGCACCGAGGAAAGTCTTCCCGCGCAGACCGGCGTCACCTTCGATCCGGTCGATGCGGCGGAGTCGGCTGCGGACCTGACCCTCGCGCTGGTCTTCAATCCCCAGCGAGCGAACCGCCTGGTCGAATATCACGCGGAAAACAACGCGGAGCCTTCCCTGCAGGAGGTGATCACCGCGACCCTCGCCGCCACGGCGGTTCCCGCCGATGCGCCCGGACTGACGCTGGCCGTCAAGCGGGCCGTCGATGACCGGATTCTCGAGGCGCTGCTGGCGCTGGCCGCCAATCCGGGAGACTCGGCGGAGACCCAGGCCATTGTGCGCGAAGCGCTCACGTCGGAAGCGCAGAAGCTGGCCTCAACGCCGGGAACCGGCGAAGACGACCGCGCGTTTTCCATGATGGAAGCTGCGCGCATCGGCGAGTATTTCGCCGATCCCGGAAAATTTGTTCCGGCCCACCCAATCGCCGCGCCGCCCGGAATGCCGATTGGCGACGACGAACAGTAGCCGCCACTACTGGCGCAGCGTCAGCAGCCGCTGCGTCAGCGCTTTGCTCAGCGCCTGCTGCTGGCGTTCGTCGAGCTTGCGGCCGCCGGCAGTGAGATAAAAGACGTCGATCACCGTTTCGCCCTCGGTGTCGATCAGCGCCACTTCGATGTTGCAGCGGCAAGCGGCAAAGCTGAGAGCAATCTCGCGCAGCAGCCCGGGCGTATCCTGGGTCACGATCTGCAGCAGGGTGCTGTGCGTCGAAGCCTCATTGTCGAATTCGAGGCGCGTTTCCACCGTCACCCTGGGCCGCGCTGCCTTTTGATTGCGCGAGCGCAGCAACTCTTCGAGCGAGGCGCGATGCGCAAGCGTGTCGCGAATGCTCTGCAAAAAGCGGTCGATTTCCGAGTGGTTCAGCTCCAGCGTCCGGTAATTGTCGGTGAACTGAAATTTGTCCACGATCAGCCCGCCCGCATTCGAGAAAGCGTCGGCCTTCACGATGTTCATGCCCCAGCCGGAGAGCACGCCCGCCATGTCGGCGAAGAGTCCAGGCCGATCCGCTGTGACCAGAGTGACTTCATCCAGCTGGCGCACCGTGCGGAAAGAAATCTGAATCGGCTCCGCGGGCAGCGCCTGCGCCATGCGGAAATGCGCCGCAATCTGCTCCGGCGAGCGCGTGGAGAGATAGCGTTGCGGCAGCCCTTCCAGAAATCCGCGCAGTTCGTCCAGTTGTGCCGGCGCGGAAGGACTGCTGGGCAGCAGCGCGACGATGCGGCTCAGCAGCGCCGGATCGGCCGCCGCGTGGTAGCGCACCTCGTCCACGCTGCGGTCGAGAAAGTTCGACGCGCTCATGTAGAGCTGCCACAAACTGTCGGCCTTCCACGGCGTGAGCGCCTCCGGCGAGACGGCGCGAATATCCGCATAGGTCATCAGCGTCAGCATTTTCAGTTGCGGCTGCGTGGCGACTTTCTCCGCGAAGGCGCGTACCGTCTCGGCGTCGAAAATGTCGCGGCGCATCGCCGCCGACATCTCCAGGTGATTGCGGATCACGCGCCGCACCGTTTCGCGCTCTTCCGGATCGAGTTCCAGCCGCGAAAACAGGCTCTCGCACAGCTCGACGCTCGATACGGCGTGATTGCCGGTGCGCCGCGCCTTGCCGGTGTCGTGCATCAGCAGCGCGAGGAAGAACAGATCGAGGCGGTCGATCTCCGGCAGCAGCGTGGCCAGCCGCTTCTCCCATTCGTGCTGGGGCTGGCGCAGCTTGTGCACGTTGTCGATTACGTGAAAGGTGTGCTCGTCGACGGTGTAGCGATGCCAGGTGTCGCGAATCACCAGCGATTCGATCCCGTGGAACTCCGGAATCAGCAGTTCGAGAATGCCCAGCGCGTGCATGGTGCGCAGCGCATGCGCGGCCCACGGCCCCAGCAGCACTTCGCGCAGGCAGTTCCACAGAAACGGCCCTTCCGGCATCTGCACCGCCAGCACCGGCAGCGCATCCGAAATGCGATCTTCAGCGACAAAGCTGAGGCGGTAGCCGTGCTTCGCCATCAGTCCAAAAATTTGCAGAATGTTGTCGGCGTCGTTGACCGTCACGCCTTCGGCCAGGTCCAGCCGTCCGTCTTCGAGGAAAAAATCTGTCCCCGGAACCGGCGTGCGCTTGCGGCGGAATTGCTTGTAGAACGACCGCCGCGGCGGCGGCACCGCATCCATCAGCAGGGAAGCGCGGCGGTAAACGGTGCGAGCCTGCCGATACCAGGTGCGCATCCAGTAGGCAGGATCGGACGTCCCGCGCGTTTCGAGGCCGATGGAGCGGGCCGCGGCCTCGTCCTGCGCATGCCAGTCCAGCGAATTGTCGTCGTGGCCGGAGCGATAGTGCAGGAAACATCGCACCGCCGAGAGAAAGTCATAGGCCGACTCCGGCTCATCGTGCGTGCCGTAAAAGTCGTCAGCCGAAGCCCGCGGCCACGCTTTCTCCGCATGGATAGCATTCAGCAGCGTCAGCCACTGCGTCAGGTGATAATCGCGCAGCCCGCCGGGACACTCCTTCACGTTCGGCTCGACGTGAAAAATGGTGTTGCCATAGCGGGCGTGGCGGGCGCGCGCCATCTCGGCCAGGTTCTGCACCACCGTATCCCACTCGCGCAGGATCACTGACGGCAGCAATTCATTCTCGAACCTGGCATACAGCTCGCGGCTGCCGGTCAGGTAGCGCCGGTCGAGCAGCGACACCGTAAATTCCAGATTGTCCGGATGCACCCGCTCGCATTCCTTCATGGTGCGCGTCACCGGACTGGCGCGCAGGCCGATATCCCACATGGCCTGGGTGCAGGCGCGGATGCGGTCGCTCCATGCCGGCTCGATCTTGTCGCTGGCGCAGAGGAACAGGACGTCGACATCGGAGCAGGGAAACAGCTCGCGGCGGCCAAATCCGCCGGTAGCCAGCAGGGCGATGCCGGTCTGGTCGGCCCCCGCGGCGGCGTCTTCCCAAAGCTGGCGCAGCAGGTTGCCGACAATCTGGGCGCGCCGGCGAATCGCCGCGGAGCCGTCGCCGGTCCGCTCAAACGTCTGCCGCAGCAGCGCGGAGTCGTCCTGATAGCGGCTGCGAAGGCGCGTCAGCGTGGGCGGCTCAGAGACCATGGCATGTCATCGCACGAATCTTCATCGTCTCCGCCCACATCGCAGCGGAGGGGTGAGGGTTCCGGCGGCCGCCAGCATGCTGCCGGGAAAATTCAGAGGGCGGAGGGTCCGCGCTCGTCGTTCCGGATGCGAATGGCATCGTCGATCTTCGAGATGAAAATCTTGCCATCGCCGATCTTGCCCGTCCGCGCCGCGGAAAGGATTGCCTCGACGGCCTTGTCCTTCATCTCGTCGCGCACCACCATCTCGATCTTGATCTTCGGCAGGAGGTCGACGGTGTATTCGCGGCCGCGGTAGAACTCGGTGTGGCCCTTCTGGCGCCCATGCCCGCGCGCTTCCAGAATGGTCATGCCCTCGATGCCCGCTTCCAGCAGGGCGTCCTTCACGGCGTCGAGCCTGGAAGGTTGAATCACTGCTTCGATCTTTTGCATAGCTCTCAGTATCCCGGCTAGTCAGAGTAACAGAAGTGATGCCCCGCACAACGGCGGGGCCGGTGCTCGGCGCTCGATCACGAACCGAAGTCGTAGCCTTCCTCGCCATGCTGCGTGATGTCGAGGCCCTCGACCTCGTCGTCGCGCGTCACCCGCAGCCCAATCACCACATCGACGAATTTGAGCAGGACGAGCGTGCCCACAATGGACAGCGCCCACGCGATCCCCACGCCGATGAACTGGTTGCCCAACTGGCCCCAGTGGCCTTCCAGGCCGCCCGTCGGCTTGCCCGCCCCGTAGACCGGATTGATGGCGCTCGAGGCAAAGACGCCGGTGAGCACCGCGCCGATCGTCCCGCCCGCGCCGTGGACGCCAAAGGCATCCAGCGAGTCGTCGTAGCCAAAAATGCTCTTGACCACCGTCACCATCAGGAAGCAGAAGACGCCCGCCACCGCGCCGATGATCAGCGCCGACATGGGCTGCACGAAGCCCGAAGCCGGCGTAATGGCCACCAGGCCCGCCACCGCGCCCGAGATCGCGCCCAGAGCGCTGGGCTTGCCGTTCTTGATCCACTCCGCTCCCGCCCACGCCATGGCCGCGGCCGCGGTGGCAAAGTGCGTGTTCACAAAGGCGCTGGTCGCCAGGCCGTTGGCGGCGACCGCCGAGCCGGCATTGAATCCGAACCAGCCCACCCACAGCAGGCACGCGCCGATAAAGCTCAGCACTACGGAGTGCGGCGGCGACGGCTCCTTGGGATAGCCGACGCGCTTGCCCAGATACAGCGCACACACCAGCGCCGAGACGCCCGAGGTGACGTGGACCACCGTGCCGCCGGCGAAATCGAGACAGGGAAATTTCCCGCCCAGCGAAGCATTCAGCAAGCCGCCCTTGCCCCACACCATGTGCGCCATGGGCGAGTACACCACGATCGCCCACAGCGTCAGAAACAGGCACATCGCGCTGAATTTCATCCGCTCGGCAAACGCACCCGTAATCAGCGCCGGCGTGATGATGGCGAACATGAGCTGGTAAATCATGTAGGTCTGCGCCGGCACCGTGGCGCCGTAGTCGGGATCCGGCGTCAGCCCCACGTGGTGCATGAAGACGTTATGGAATCCGCCGATGAACCAGTTGCCTGGCCCAAACGCCAGCGAGTAGCCCACCAGCGCCCACAGCACCGTGATGATGCACATCATGGCGAAGCTCTGCATCATGGTGGACAGCACGTTTTTGCGCCGCACCAGGCCGCCGTAGAACAGCGCCAGCCCCGGCCCGGTCATCAGCAGCACCAGCGCCGCGCTGGTCAGCATCCACGCGTTATCGCCGGCGTTGATGGCCGAAGCGGCGGGCGTTTGCGCGAGCGCCGCCGGCGCACACAAAAGCGGAAAAAGAAAAAGAGGCAGAAAACGACGACGAGAACGCATAGCACTCCGCGGGACAGGAATTGAAGAGACTGCGAGGTGATCCGCAGGCGAGAGCGACGGAGGTCGCGCCCGGGACTGAATGCGAAAAGTTCTTTGCAGTTACTTTTACATATTTTTCGCAAATGGCAAACAGGAATCCCGGCGCGAAACGGGGAATCCAGGCGCATCCTTCGCGCCATACCGGAGAGCGGCAATTACTAACGTGACCGGCCCTTTGCTGAAATCGCATTCCGCCGCAGGTATAGTTGAACTATGAGCGAGACGTTCCAGGATCGGCGCCTCTTCGGGAACCTCGAAAGCAGCGGGAAGAATCGCGAGAAAATTTTCGAGGCGAGCTACGGATACGAGGAGCCGGAAGGCATATTGCTGACCACCGCCGACTCCGCCATCAACTGGATCCGCAAGAACTCGATCTGGCCGATGACCTTCGGCCTGGCTTGTTGCGCGATTGAGATGATGTCCATGGGCGCGTCGCGCTTTGACGTCGCCCGTTTTGGCGCTGAAGTGTTTCGCCCCTCGCCGCGCCAGTCCGATCTGATGGTCATCGCCGGACGCGTCTCGTGGAAAATGGCCCCGGTCATCCGCCGCCTGTACGACCAGATGCCCGAGCCCAAATGGGTCATCTCCATGGGCGCCTGCGCGACCTCCGGCGGCGTCTTCAATAACTACGCGCTGGTCCAGGGCGTCAATCAGATTATTCCGGTCGACATCTACGTTCCCGGGTGTCCGCCGCGCCCCGAGCAACTGCTCTACGCCATCACCCTGCTGCAGGAAAAAATCCAGCACGAGCGCGGCAGCCTGAAGCGCGTGCTCAACCTGCAATAGCCGGCAAGCGCGTTATCGAAGCCGCCACGTCACCCAAGTTTCCTGCCATTCCCGGCTGCGGGGGCGACCTTCTCGGCACAAGGCCGTTGCGGGAGTCCTGGCGGGGCAACAGGTTTACCGATTTGATACGTGCACTGCCCGGCCGGGCAAATTAAGGCAACGCATTGAAAGATTTGCCCTCTCTGCCGGGGGAACCTGTGATAATTTCGATGATGCGGAAGTTTTGAAGAGCCGCCTCCCCGGTAGCTCATTTGATCCCGGTTGATCGAGGTCGCGGGGTTTTGCCAACAGTTCAAAATAATTGCGGAGGATAGACGCATGTATTCACGTCCAATAAATCTTCTGGGCCGGATTTTGTTAGTCGGATGCGCCATGGGACTGGGTGCATCGGTCATGATTGGCCAGAGTTCATCTTCGACCCCGGCAGCTCCGGCGGAGAGCCAGCCCCCGGCGTCGCGCTCGGATGTCTTTTTAGGTTTCTCCTACCTGTCGCCTCACGGTTCCGTTTCCACTAACCTGTATGACGGCACTACGCACAGCGCATCGTATTCCGCCATCAACGAGGGCGCGATCGGCAGCTACGCCTACTATTTCAACCGCTACGTCGGCGGCCAGGTTGAATTCTCCTTCCATCCCGAAGGCAACAACGATGGTGCAGGGACCGGACAGGGCGGCCTGATCGTTCGCCTTCCCGAAGCGGGCATGACTCCTTTCGCTCACTTCCTCGCGGGCGCCGTCGATCTGGGCGGACCCAACTATCACGTCCCCGGTTATCCGGCGGGCGACACCGTCTATCATCCCTACACCATCGGCCCGGCACTGACCGCCGGTGTCGGCCTCGATTATGAGTTCCCGGGCATGAACCATCGCTTTGCCCTGCGTCTCTTCCAGGCCGACTACGAGTACTATCACGTGGACTTTGGCCCGGAGAACGCCCACGGCGGCCGCGCCAATCCCGATGGCGTGCAGTTGAGCACCGGCATCGTCATGCACTTCGGCAGCATCGCTCCTCCGCCGCCGGTGCAGTATGCCTGCGCAGTCAACTCCGCGTCGGTCTACCCCGGCGAGGAAATCACCATCACCGGCACCGCGACCAATCTGAATCCCAAGAAGACCGCCAGCTATACCTGGAGCGGTCAGGGAGTCACGGTGAGCGGCACCAGCGCCACCGGCACCGTTGCGACGGGCAGCCTCGCTCCTGGCAGTTACACCGTAACCGGCCACATTACTGAAGGCCCGAAGCCGTGGGAGTCCGCGGATTGCACCGCGCAGTTTGCCGTCAAGGCGTTTGAGCCGCCGACGGTCAGTTGCTCGGCCAGCCCCACCACTCTCAAGCCCGGCGACAGCGCCACCATCACGGCGACCGGCGTCAGCCCGCAAAATCGTCCGCTGACCTACAGCTACTCGGCCTCCGCGGGTTCGGTCAACGGATCCGGCAACAGCGCGACCCTCTCCACCACCGGCGCGCCGGCGGGCTCGATCACCGTCACCTGCAACGTGCAGGACGACAAGGGACAGACGGCCTCGGCGACCACCACCGTGGACGTGGAGCAGCCTCCGGCTCCTCCGGCTCCCAAGACCTCCACGCTCTGCTCCATCCAGTTCGATCACGACAAGAAGCGGCCGACTCGGGTCGACAACGAAGCCAAGGCTTGCCTCGACGATGTTGCGCTGAACGCGCAGCAGAAGTCGGACGCCACGGTGGTCGTCGTCGGCAACTCGGCTCCTGTCCCTGCCATGAAGGGCCACCATCGCCACGCGATGTCCGCCGATGATATGGCGGCGCAGCGCGCGGTCGACACCAAGGCGTATTTGGTCACGGAGAAGGGCATCGATGCCAGCCGCGTCCAGGTCCGCACCGGGACCGACGGCCAGAACGAGGTGCAGGATTACCTGGTTCCGGCGGGTGCGAGCTTCGAGACCGATGTGCCGGGAACCACGGCTGTGGATGAAAACGCAGTCAAGGCCCAGGCGCGTACGGCTCCTCCGGCTCATCACCACCACAAAAAAGCGGCGTCGAAATAGGGCTCCGCGAACTGCACAAAATATGGGGCTGGCCACATCGGCCAGCCCCATATTTTTGAGATCCTACCGCCCTGACAAGCCCGCCGCGGTCAGCCGGATTCGGCGCTCCTGGTTCACCGCTTCGGGTTCACCGTTCGCGTTTCGGCGCTCGTGGTTCGCCGCCGCCGCAGATAACGGATACCGTAAAATCAGCCATCTGATGACTGCAGCCGCCGGACACCGTTGCGTCGAGCGCCGTTCCCGCGTTCTGCATCCATACCCATGATTGAGGATATGAAAGTGAAGCGGTTGCACTGCATTGGGCTGCTGTTGGCGGCCCTGACCACTGGTTTGTTCGCGCCCGCCGCCCGGGCGGACGCTGCTCCGTGGCCCTCCATCGGCCCCGATGGCGGCGACGCGCGCCGTTTCGCCTTCGACCCGCGCGATCCCGGACGCATCTACCTCGGAACCACCGACAGCTGGATCTACGTCAGCACCGACGGCGGCTCCTCCTGGGCCCGCCTCGCCAGGCTGCCCGGCCGGGAGAATCTCGTCATCGACAGCCTGGTGGTCGATCGCTCCGATCCACGCACGCTGTACGCCGGCGTCTATGTCGCCGATCAGACCGGTGGCGGCATCTTCGTCAGCCACGACCGCGGGCAGGCCTGGTCGGAGGCGCCCGGCATGCGCGGCCAGCCCGTCTTCGCTCTGGCGCAGGCTCCCTCGCGCCCCGCGGTCCTCGTGGCGGGCACGCTGAATGGCGTCTACGAGACCGTCGACCAGGGTCAGCACTGGCGCGCGATCAGCCCGCCAGGCAGCAAAGAGGTGCACGAAGTCCAGTCCGTTGCCATCGACCCCTTCGATCCGCAGACCATCTACGCCGGAACCTGGCATCTCCCCTGGAAGACGACCGACGGCGGGGCCAACTGGAAGAGCATCAGCACCGGCCTCATCGACGACTCCGATGTCTTCTCGATCATCGTCGACCGGTCACGTCCCAGTGTTCTGTTTGCGAGTGCCTGCTCCGGCATCTACCGCACCGACGACTACGCCGGCACCTTCCGCAAGATTCAGGGCATTCCTTCCACCGCGCGCCGCACGCGCGTCCTGATGATGGATCCCGCCGACCGCAACACCGTCTATGCCGGCACCACCGAGGGCCTCTACAAGACGGTCGACGGCGGCGATAACTGGACCCGCACCACCGGCCCCGACGTGATCGTGAACGACGTCTACGTCGATCCGCGCAACCCGAAGCACATCCTGCTCGCCACCGATCGCAGCGGCGTGCTGGCCAGCGAAGACGCGGGCGCCGGCTTCATCGCCTCGAATACCGGTTTTTCGCAGCGTCAGGTAGCCGCCCTGCTGCCCGACGTGAAAACGCCCGGAACCCTTTATGCCGGCGTCGTCAACGACAAGATCTACGGCGGCGTCTTCATCACCACGGACTTCGGCAGGACCTGGAAGCAGCAGAGCGACGGGCTCGCCGGCCGCGACGTCTTCGAACTCGCCCAGGGCGCCGACGGAACCCTGCTGGCCGGGACCAGCGATGGCGTCTATCGATGGGCGGATGGCGCATGGACCGAAGATGACACCGTCACCGGGCGGCTGCCCATGCCTGCGCCGCCCAAACCGAAGAAGACCTCCATCGTGCGTGGCAAACGGATCACCCACCGGGAGCCAATCCGCCGGGAACCGAAGCTTCCCGTGGTCAAGGCCATCCACGGCCGGGTGACTGCGCTGGTAGCTGACGGCGCCACCTGGTATGCGGCCACCGCCCTGGGAATGTTTCGCAGCGCCGACGATGGCGCAACGTGGGAAGGCCCGATCCTGGGCGAGCCGCTCCCCGGTGTGTCGGCGGCTACAAGCCCCTACACGGCAATTGCCGTTGCCGGCGATACGGCATTCGCCGCCAGCCGCCAGGGCATCATGACCTCGTCGAACCAGGGCGTCATCTGGCAGCCCATCGTCTACCCCTCCGGGCTGACCGCCGTCAACGCCCTCGCGGTCACCCCCGACGGCGCCATCTGGGCGGGCGGCCGCGAAGGCCTCTTCATCTCCTCCAACCATGGCGCCACCTGGAATCCGCTGAAGCAGTTGCCTGTCGTCGATATCAGCAGCCTCGCCTGGGACGATGCCCTGCACCGCGTCATCCTCACCTCCTGGCAGAGCACGGTCATCTTTGCCATCGATCCCGGCGACAAAACCTGGAAGTGGTGGAATACGGGATGGACGGTGCGCTCCGTGGCTTCGGTCGGCGACCGGCTGGTCGCGGCCTCGCAGTTCAGCGGAGTCGTCGTGCAGCCCCCGCCGGAGACGTCCCATGCCGGCGGAGCCGCGCAGACTGCGCAGAGATAGCGGGGTGACCCTCCGGCTCCGGGCAGTGCTTCCCGAGGACTTCGCCGAGCTGTACGCGCTCGATCAGGCCTGCTTCGCCCCTGGCATCGCCTGGTCGAAGGCCGAACTGGGCTACTTCCTCAAATATCCCTCGAACTTCGGCATCGTCGCCCTGGACCACGACTCCGGCATCGCCGACTCCGGCATCGAGGATTCCGGCATCGCCGGCTTCGCCATCGCCGGCACGCAGCGGCGGCGCGGCGCGCTCATTGGGCGCCTCATCACCATCGACGTCCGCGCGGAGATGCGCCGCCATGGCGTGGGCCGCCAACTCATCGAGGCGGCAGAAGATCGCCTCCGGGCCGCCGGAGCCGCGTCCATTGTGCTGGAAGTCGCCGTCGACAACGCGGCCGCCCAGAGCTTCTACGAGCGCCACGGCTTTGCGCGCACCGGCCGCATTCCCGGCTACTACCTCGGCCGGCTCGACGCCTTCGCTATGGAGAAGCCGTTGTAATCCCAACCCCTGGCGCAGGTGCTGCAGACCGGCGCAAGGCTACAATGGCAGATAATGCTGCGTCTCACCGCCAGGGCCACGGGATTTCTCGCGCTGACCGCGTGCGCCATCGCCCTGGCAGGGGCGCAGGCCGTCAAAGACCTGCCCCGGCCCACCAACTACGTGAGCGACGACGCGCATGTCCTGTCCGCGGCGGCCGTCGATCAGCTCAATCACCTGTGCGGTGAAGTGGATCACGAGGCCCACGCGCAGATCGCCGTCGTCACGGTCAACGACCTCAACGGCGAATCCCCCAATCAGTACGCGGTCGAGCTCGAAGACGCGTGGGGCGTGGGATCGAAGCAAACAGATCGCGGCGTCCTGATTCTTGTTTCCATCAAGGATCGGCATCGCTTCATTCTCACCGGCAACGGCGTCCAGGGAATCCTGCCGGATGGCAGGGTCGGCGAGATCGGCCGCCAGATGGTGCCGATGCTGCGCAACAACGACTTCGACGGCGCCATGACGATGGCCACGGACGAGATCTCGCAGATCATCGCCCAGGACGCGGGCGTGCAGATCCAGCCGCTCACCCGTGGAGGCGCGGCGCAGCAGCAACCGCATGCCAGCGCCGGCCAGATCATCGGCGGCATCATCTTCCTCATCCTCGTCGTCATCTTCCTCATCTGGGCCGGCGGCTCCGGCCTGCTTGGCTTCCTGCTCGGCATGTTCTTTGGCGGACGCGGCGGTTGGGGCGGCGGCGGTGGTTTTGGCGGCGGCGGCGAGGGCGGCGGTGGTGGTGGCGGCGGATTTGGCGGATTCGGCGGGGGATCCTCCGATGGCGGCGGCGCCGGCGGCAGTTGGTAGGAACGTGCGGCCCGCAATTTTCGTAATGTACAGCGGTATTTCGAGGAGAACAGCAAGATGATGCGTCGTGGGCTGTGGATTGCGGTAGGCGTTGTGGTGGTGATTGTGCTGGCGGGGCTGCTGGTCTTCGGCAGCTATGTGAGCGCGCGCAACCAGATGGTGGCGAAGCAGGAAGGCGTTTCCGAGGCCTGGGCCAACGTGCAGTCGCAGTTGCAGCGGCGCGCGGATCTCATCCCCAACCTCGTGGCGACCGTCAAAGGCTACGCCACCCACGAAGAGACCGTCTTCGGCGAAGTGGATAGGGCCCGTGAGGCGTTGCTGGCGGCGAAAAGTCCGTCATCCAGCATCCAGGCCAACAACCAGCTGGACGGAGCGCTGGGCCACCTGCTGGCCGTGGTCGAAAACTATCCCAACCTGAAGGCCAACGAGAACTTCCTGCAGTTGCAGGATCAGCTCGAAGGCACGGAGAACCGCATCAACGTGGGGCGCGAGCGCTACAACAGCTCTCTGCGCGACTACAACACCTTTGTCCGGCAATTCCCCAACAGCGTCTGGGCCAACATCGCCGGTTTCAAAGAGAACAACGCTTATTTTGAGGCAAGCCCGCAGTCGCAGAATGCGCCCACGGTGAAGTTCTAAGCTGAGCGCCCGGGGGTCAACCGGCGATCAGGATGCGCAGGTCGCGCAGATTATTGCCGGTTGGGCCGGTCACCACGGAGTCGCCCAGCGACGTAAACAGCGTGCAGCTGTCAAAGCGCGTCAGCGTCGTTTCCGGATCGAAGCTGTAGCTCCGCGCGCGCGCAATCGTCGTTGGATCGGCAATGGCTCCTGCGGCCGGGCTGTTGCCGTCCACCCCGTCCGATCCCGCGCTCAGCACCGCCAGCGGCTCCTCCGGATCGTGCGCCAGGTCGAACGCCGTCTGCAGCACAAATTGCTGGTTGCGCCCGCCGCAGCCAGGATTTTTTCCCAGCTTCACCGTCACCTCGCCGCTCGAGAGCAGGCACAACCGCGGCGTCTCCCGCCGTAATTCGTGGAACCGCCCCAGCAGATACTTCGCCGCCTCCGCATAATCCCAGTCGTCGCAGCTGTTGTCGATCACCACCCGGTACCCGAGCGACTGCGCATGGTCGCGCGCCGCGTTCACGAAATCGTGATTCGAAAGCAGCGTGTCGAACTGCGCGTGCTCAAATGCGTTCGCCGCGGAGCTGCCGTCCTTCTCCTTCTTTCCGTTGCGGGGCGGTTCCGGGCCGTCCGGCTGCAATCGCTGAAAATACTCGCGCACCGCGGGCGGCAGCTTCTCCAGCAGATGAAAGCGATCGAGAATCTCCCGGCACTCCGCCAGCGTCGAGTAGTCCGGCAGCGTCGGCGACGATGCCACCGCCGCCAGATCTTTCAGCGGAACATCGGCCAGCAGCAGCGAGAGCTTTTCCGCCTCCGGCGCAGCCAGCGCGAGACGCCCGCCCTTCACGGCTGAAAAATACTTGCGCACCGTATTCACTTCGGTGATGGTGGCGCCGCTGGCCACCAGCGTCTCGTAAAACGCAATCGTGTCGTCCAGCGAAATGTGCGCATCGCGCGGCAGTTCCATCATCGCGGAGCCGCCGCCGCTGATGAGAAAAAAGATGTAAGTGTCCTTTTTCGCATGCTTCAGCAGTGCCAGAGCGGCACGGGCCGCCGCAAACGAGTCCTCGTTGGGCAGCGGGTGCCCTCCCGCGAAGTAGCGGATGCGCCAGTTGCGCTTCTTCGGAACGCTGGGCGCCGAACACACCCCGCGCACATGCGCTTTCGGTGGAAGCCGGTCGAGCAGCGCCTCCAGCATCGGCAGCGCGGCCTTGCCCAACGCGATCACAAAGATGTTCTTGAACCGCTCCAGCGGTTGCCGGATTTCCGGAAGACGCGGCGACGGATGCCGGACCAGCGTGCGCCCCTCAAAGTGAAGATGCCGGTCGAATGCCTGCGCGATGTTGCACGTCTCCAGCGCGCGATTAAAAATGGCGCGCGCATCCGCATGCAACGTTTCAAGGTTGGTCATGGATTGCCGAGCAGAGGGAAGCAGGTTGTCGCCCAGGAGCGGATCGCTTTCTGTACCTCTTCCAGCTTACTCCCCGCGCCTCGCGCGCTCTGCGCCGCGGTTCCGCCCTGCGGCACAAAAATTCCGCCTTGCGGCACGAAGAAATGATCGGCGTCCGCAATCCACACCATCTCCTTCGGTTCAGCGGCGCGCGCCACCGCCGCTTCCACCTCCGCGCGCGGCCCAAATGGATCCCGCGTGCCGCTGATAAACAGCTTCGGCTGCGGGCAATCGCGCAAAAAATCGTAGTCGTAATTGCGGCCCTCGGCGGCGACCGGCAGCCCCAGCGCCACCAGCCCCGGAACGCGCGCGTCCCCGCAGCACGCGCGCAGGCCCACGTACGCGCCAAACGAGAAGCCCGCAAACAAAATCGGCCGATGGAATTCCCGCTCCAGCCAGTCCAGCGCCGCACGCACATCGTCCTGTTCGCCGCGGCCTTCGTCGTGCGTGCCCTCGCTCAGTTCCGTCCCGCGAAAATTGAAGCGCAGCACCGGCAGCCCCATCCCCTGCAGCGTCTTCATGGCGCGATACACGACTTTGTTGTGCAGCGTGCCGCCGCCCAGCGGATGCGGATGACAAACCAGAGCCGCGTACGGCGCATCGGCCGAACCCGCGTTCAGCAGCGCTTCCAGCCGCCCCGCGGACGAGCGCAGATCGTCGACCGTGCGCAGAAATGCGGAACCCGAGTGAAGCTGCGTCATCTGCTCTCATTGTACGAAGCCGCGCCCGTCCGCCCGCGCAACGTCGGGTATTCTGGTGCTTCATGACGACTCTCGATCCGGTCCAACTCACGCGCCGCCTCATCGACATCGAGTCCATCACCTACAACGAGGGCGCGGTGGGCGCGTATCTCGCGGAGTTCCTCGGCAGCCGCGGCTTTTCCGTCGAGCGCATGCCGGTCGACCAGCCGAAGGAAAGCCGCTCGACGAGCGAGCGCTTCAACATCTACGCCTGCGCGCCCGGCCAGACACCCGAAATCGTCTTCTCGACGCACCTGGACACCGTCCCGCCCTTTATCCCCTCCAGCGAAGACGACGAATACATCTACGGACGCGGCTCCTGCGACGCCAAGGGCATCGTCGCCGCGCAGATCGCCGCAGTGGAGCGGCTCCGCGACCAGGGCGTGCGGGCCGGCTTGCTCTTCGTCGTCGGCGAAGAGCGCGACTCCGCCGGCGCCAAAGTGGCCAATCAGCATCCGCGCGGCAGCCGCTTCCTCATCAACGGCGAGCCTACGGACAATCGCGTTGCGCTGGCCTCGAAGGGAGGGCTGCGGGCCGTGATTCGCGCCACAGGGAAGATGGGGCACTCCGCTTACCCCGAACTGGGCGAGAGCGCTACCCACAAAATGGTGGAAGCCCTGCGGCGCATCCTTGAGATCCAGCTCCCCACCACCGACGACGTTGGCAACAGCACGCTCAACATCGGCACCCTTAGCGGCGGCCATGCCCCCAACGTCATCGCCGATCACGCCGAAGCGCAAATCCTCGTCCGCCTGGTCGGCCCATCGGACGAAACCCGTCACGCCATCGAGCAGGCCATCGAAGGCCTCGCGACGGTCGACTTCACGCTGGAAATCCCCTTCCAGCGCCTGCACGCGATCGAGGGGTTCCCGACGATGGTTGCCGCCTTCACCGTCGATGTTCCCTGGCTGGGCAACTGGGGCGAGCCGGTCCTGCTCGGCCCGGGATCGATCCACGTCGCCCACACCCCGCACGAAAAACTGGCCAAGCAGGAACTCTTCGCCGCCATCGATCTCTACGTCCAGGTCGCAAAGCAGCTCATCGCGCCCCCAGTCGTTATGCACCCGGGCTGAACGCGCTACCCTGAAACAGATGAGTGATGTGAAGAGTGTTCTGCCCGAGCAGCGCAACGCGCTCAACCATGCGGCTTCCTCCTACCTGCGTTCGGCCATGCATCAGCCCGTCTATTGGCAGGAGTGGGGCCCTGCGGCCTTCGAGCTGGCCGCGCATCTCGAGAAACCGATTCTGCTCGACGTCGGCGCGGTGTGGTGCCACTGGTGCCACGTCATGGATCGCGAGTCGTACGAAGACCCGACCCTGGCCGCCACCGTCAACGAAAATTTTGTCGCCATCAAGGTCGATCGCGATGAGCGCCCCGATGTCGATGCCCGCTACCAGGCCGCTGTGCAGGCCATCAGCGGGCAGGGCGGATGGCCGCTCACCGCGATTCTCACACCCGATGGCAAGCCGTTTTTTGCCGGAACCTATTTTCCCCGCGAAGACCGCTACGGGCGCCCCGGCTTCGAGCGCGTGCTGCTCACGCTGGCGCAGGCGTGGACCACCCGCCGCGCCGAAGTCCTCGAGTCCGCCTCCAGCGTGATCGCCGCTATCGAGCACGGCGAGACATTTGCCGCGCGCGGCGAGGGGCTGTCGCTCGCCATCGTCGACAAGCTGGTGCAGAGCGCCGTCGCGCAGTTCGATCCGCGCAACGGCGGCTTTGGATCGCAGCCCAAATTCCCGCATCCCTCCGTCCTCGACCTGCTCATCGATGCAGCCGCACGCACCGGCAACGAAGCAGCCCGCACCGCTGCAACGGTCACGCTCCAAAAGATGGCGCGCGGCGGCGTCTACGACCAGCTGGCTGGCGGATTTCATCGCTACTCCGTTGACGAGCGCTGGGTCGTCCCTCACTTCGAGAAGATGCTCTACGACAACGCCGGCCTGCTCGCCAACTACGTCCACGCCTTCCAGACGTTCGTCGATCCCGAATTCGCCGCTACCGCCCGCGACATCATGCGCTGGATGGACGAGTGGCTTACCGACCGCGAGCGCGGCGGCTTCTACGCCTCGCAGGACGCCGACATTTCGCTCGAAGACGACGGCGACTACTTCACCTGGACCCGCGACGAAGCAGCAGCCGTGCTAACACCTGAAGATATGGCCGTGGCCGAGCCCTTCTACGACATCGGCGATCTCGGCGACATGCATCACGATCCAAAGAAAAACGTCCTCTATCGTCGATTCACCGTCGCAGAAGTCGCGCAGAAGCTGGGTCGCGACGAATCCGCCGTGCAGCAGACAATCGACTCCGCCAAAAGCAAGCTCTATGCAACGCGGCTCCAGCGGCCCACGCCCTTCGTCGACAAAACCCTCTACACCGGCTGGAACGCCATGGCCGTCTCTGCCTATCTCGACGCCGCCCAGGTGCTGGCTCTCGACTCGCCCCGCGCCTTCGCCCTGCGCACCCTCGACCGCATTCTGCGCGAGGCCTGGACCGCAGGCACAGGCCTCCTGCACGTCGTCGCCTACCCCGAACATTCCGGCGCGGCCAGGCCCATTCCGGGCGTCCTCGACGACTACGCCCTGTTGGTGCACGCCTGCGTCGACGCATGGCAAACGACCGGCGAACTGCGCTATTACGAATCCGCGATGCAGATTGCCGACGCCATGGTGGCGAAGTTTCACGACGCCGAAGCCGGCGGCTTCTTCGATACCGAAAAAGATGGCGGCGACAAACTCGGAGCGCTGGCTGCCCGGCGCAAACCGATGCAGGACTCGCCCACCCCCGCCGGCAATTCGACCGCAGCTTCTGCGCTCCTGCGCCTCGAAGCGCTCAGCGCCCGCGACGATTTTCGCTCCATCGCCGAGAACACCCTGGCCGCCTTCGCCGGCGTCATCGAGCATTACGGCCTCTACGCCGGCAGCTACGCGCTCGCGCTCGAGCGCCTGCTTTTCCCACCCGTCCAGGTGGTCATCGTCGGTGCAGGCGAGCCAGCCCAGCGCCTGGCGGCCGTCGCCAACGCCCGTTTTGCCATCAACAAAGCCGTGGTCACCCTGCCGCCCTCGCAGATCGCCGCGGCCAGCCTTCCGCCGGCTCTCGCGGAAACGCTGCCGCACCTGCCCGGCCTCGACCGCGCGCAGCAGGGAACCGAGGCCCTGGCGCTGGTCTGCCGCGGCGCCACCTGCCTGCCCCCGGCCGCAACGGCAGAAGAACTGCTCGAGCAAATCAGCGCGGAAGTTTGACGCCCGCCGCGACAGCATTCCCGAGGTAACAGGCTGCCGTCCCGCCAGCACGAAAGGGGCGCCGCCATTCTGCTATTCTTCATGGGTCAAACACACATTGTGGAGGTACTGCCATGGCGCGAAGCATCAATAAAGCCATTCTTGTTGGGAACGTGGGCAAGGACCCCGAGGTCAAGTTTCTGCCCAGCGGATCGGCCGTCGCCAACTTCAGCCTGGCAACCTCCGAGCGCTTCAAAGACAAGTCGGGCGAATTTCAGGAGCGGACGGAATGGCACAATCTGGTCGCCTACGACCGACTCGCCGAGATCGTTCGCGACTACGTCAAAAAGGGATCGAAGCTCTACGTCGAAGGCCGCATCTCGACGCGCTCCTACGACGACAAGACCTCCGGCCAAAAGCGCTATTTTACTGAGATCAACATCCGCGATCTGGTTCTGCTCTCCGGGCGCGGCGAAGGCGGCGACGCCGGCGGTGCTTCCCGCAGCAGCACCTCCTACGACCAGCGACCGCCGGCCCATGCCGACGAACTGGTGCAGTCCACGGAAATCACCGACGACGACATCCCGTTCTAGGGTGCAGCGCCGGATAACCCGATGACCGCGGACACGCCTCCTACTGCAAGGGAGGTGTCCGATGGTCACGCTGATCGCAATTTTTGCCGTCCTGGTTTTGGTGGGGCTTTTCCTGCTTCTCCGCTCCGCGGGGCGTCTTGGCCAGCAACCCTCGCAGCAGGAGCGGCTGCGGCATAACGGTGGAGACGTGCATTCTCAGGGTCCACGCGCGTCGGGCCTGAACTAGCCCTGGCTGAACCAGCCCTGGCTGGACTAGCCCTGGCTGAACCAGCCCTGGCCGCTGCGCGCTATCTCTCCCCCCTCAGTGCCGGACCCAGCAAAGCCTCCGCGCCCTGGCTCGGCGTCTGATCCAGCATCTCTTTCGCCTGTGCCAGCGTGGTGTTCTGGGGCACGCGACGAAAGTCGGTCCGCACTTCCCGCTGATCCTTGCTGAACGTCTTCATCAGCAGAATCTTCCCCTCGACGTGGATGTCCACGAGATCGGTTTTCCAGTGCTCGGCGCCGACCTGCCGGCGATGGATGACAAACGTTCCGCCCTGATCCACGTGCCCAAGGAAGCCAAACCCAAAATCCACGCGCTGCGCCACCGTCCCCTCCATCGCGATCATGCGCTTGTGACGCGCATCCACGGTCACCGTTCCGCTTAACGCATGCACGATCCGGGCTTCAAAGCTGTTCGGGGTGAACGCCGGATTGGGATGAAACGCCAGCCGCGCCATGTCTCCCTGGGGCGTTTCCTGATATTCGAAAACCAGCGCCGCGGGCAGCAGCTGCATCGCCGTCGTAATCCGATCCTGGTCCTGGTTGTGGGTGCGCGCAGCCGCTGCCACGGCGGTCGGATCGCTCAGGTACTCGTCCAGCCTCGCTTCTTCCTGCCGCTGCTGCGCAGAATCGAGCGGCGTCCCATTTTGCTCGATCACCCGAAACACCGGCCCGCTCGCCGTTTCTACCTGCTCGCGCACCACGCGCTGATCCGGTGTGACGCGCTCGCTCCGGTACTCCCAGTGGCTCGTCCGCTCGCTGTCCTGCGTCTCGTTGTAAACCACGTCGCGCACCAAATCGGTCGCGGACTCGCCCCGCGTGACGGCATCGACGCGAGGCGCTGACTGCGCCCATACGGGCAGCGCCGCCAGGGCTGCCACCACCGTGCAAACCCAGGTTCCCGGCGCGCGCATCATCCCTCCCCGTCCATTCAGTACGATTCAGCCGGAGTGTGATGGAGTTGTTTCGCAGCGCGATGAATCGCGGCTGAAGATTCCGTGACATCGGAAACAGGGAACACGGCTTGTTACACTTCGTTCATCGCGCCGCGCCGAATCGCTGCGCGCCCACGGCCTCTGCATGACACTCACCCTCTCGGTTGCGCTCATCACGAAGAACGAAGAAGCGAACCTGGAGCGGACGCTCGCCAGCGTGCGCTGGGCCGACGAACGGGTAATCGTCGATTCCGGCTCAACCGATCGCACCGCCGAAATCGCGCGCACCTTTGCGGCAAAGTTCTTCGTCGAGGACTGGAAAGGTTTCGCCGCACAGAAGAATTCCGCCCTCGCCAAATGCACCGGCGACTGGGTGCTCTCGCTCGATGCCGACGAAGAAGTCAGCCCGGAACTCGCCGCCGAAATCCGCGCCCTGCTCGCCGGAACGCCCGTCCGCGACGCTTATTTCCTCCCGCGCCGCAATTTCTTCCTCGGACGCTGGATGCGCCATGGCGGCTACTATCCCGACCGCAAGCTGCGCCTCTTTCGCCGCGGCTGCGCTCACTTTGAAGAGCGGACCGTCCACGAGACCATGCGCTCCACCGGTCCGGCGGGCCGCCTGCGCGGCGATCTCCTGCACCACGCCTATTCCACCCTCGACGCCTATATCGAGCACATGAACCGCTACAGCGCGCTCGCCGCCGAGCAGGCCGTCGCCAACGGCAAGGCCAGCCGCGGAGTCCTGGCGTTTGTGGGGAACGTCTATGGCAATCCAGCGGCCACCTTCCTCTACAACTACCTGTTCCGCGGCGGATTCCTGGACGGACGCGAAGGCTTTCTGCAGCACTTCTACCACTCGGGATACGTGAGCTGGAAGTACGCCAAGGCCTGGGAGCAATCCCGCAGCGCGAAGGTTTCTGCGCGCAACTGACTGCATCCGCCTTGCGCTGCCTCCACTGCCTTCCCTATTCTGAAGCGTCGCAATAGAGGCCATGGCCATGCCGAAAAAGTCGATCGACGCGCGCGAACCGCATCTGAACACCGGCCGCCATCCCTCCTCCGAAGAATTGCGCTGGGCCGACGAAACCCTCGCGCCCTCGCTCGCCAAATCCCCGGAAAAGCCCATCGGCGCGCCCACCGGCATCAATCGCGACCTATCCGGCCACGCGCGCTTCACCACCATTTCCGGCACGCCCGTCCAGCGCCTCTACACCGAGGCCGATCTTCCCGAAGACTGGACCGTCAACCAGGCCGCCTACCTCGGCCAACCCGGCCAGCCACCCTACACCCGCGGCATTCACCCCACCGGCTATCGCGGACGCCTTTGGACTATGCGCCAGTTTTCCGGCTTCGCCTCGCCGGAAGAGACCAATCTCCGCTACAAATATCTGCTCGCCGGCGGAGCCCATGGCCTCTCCGTCGCCTTCGATTTGCCCACGCTCATGGGCTGCGACTCCGACGACCCGCGCAGCGAGGGCGAAGTCGGCAAATGCGGCGTCGCCATCGATTCGCTCGCAGACATGGAAACGCTCTTCGCCGGCATCCGCCTCGACGCCACCACCGTCTCCATGACCATCAACTCGCCCGCAGCCGTTCTGTGGGCCATGTATTTGGTCGTCGCCGAGCGCCAGGGCGCAGACTGGCGGCAACTTTCCGGCACCCTCCAGAACGACATCCTCAAGGAATACATCGCGCAGAAGGAATACCTCTACCCGCCTGCGCCCTCCATGCGGCTGGTCGTCGATACCCTGGAGTTCGGCGCGCGCCAGACGCCCAAATTCAATCCCATCTCCATCTCCGGCTACCACATTCGCGAGGCGGGATCGACGGCGCTCCAGGAGCTGGCCTTCACGCTCTACGACGGCGTCGAGTACGTGGAGTGGGCTCTGCGCCGCGGCCTCGCCGTTGACGATTTCGCTCCGCGCCTCAGTTTCTTCTTCAACGCGCACAACGATTTCTTCGAGGAGATCGCCAAGTACCGCGCCGCGCGCAAAGTCTGGTATCGCCTCATGACCGAGCGTTTCGGCGCGCAGAACCCCCGCTCCCAGTGGATGCGCTTCCACACCCAGACCGCCGGCGTCTCGCTCACCGCGCAGCAGCCGAAGATCAACATCGCCCGCGTCGCCCTCCAGGCGCTGGCCGCGGTCATGGGCGGAACGCAGTCCCTGCACACCGATGCCTTCGACGAGGCTCTCGCTCTGCCCACCGAAGATGCCGCGCGCATCGCGCTGCGCACCCAGCAGATCCTCGCCTATGAATCGGGCGTGGCCGACGTCATCGATCCGCTCGGCGGCTCGTACTTCGTCGAAAAATCCACCCTCGATATGGAGCAGGGAGCCTTCCACTATTTCGAAAAGCTCGACGCCCTGGGCGGCATGGTCAAAGCCATCGAAAACGGCTACCCCCAGAAGGAAATCGCCGAAGCCAGCTACGCCTGGCAGCGGGCCGTGGAGGCCGGCGAGAAAATCATCGTCGGCGTCAAT
This sequence comes from Acidobacteriaceae bacterium, assembly GCA_036267295.1. Classification (GTDB taxonomy): domain Bacteria; phylum Acidobacteriota; class Terriglobia; order Terriglobales; family Acidobacteriaceae; genus Palsa-343. The sequence continues at coordinate 233,909 of DATAWI010000009.1, forward strand.
CGCTATGCCATCGAGGAGCCGGCTCCCCGCACCCTCTACATCGACGAAAGTGTCCGCGATGCGCAGACCGGCAAGCTCAAAAAGCTGCGCGCCGACCGCTCCAGCGAGGCGGTCCAGCGCTCCCTGGACGCACTGCGGCGCGCGGCCGCCGCCGAGCCCGAACCGCAGCCCGGCGGTCTCGCCGCTGCCAACACCATGCCCTTCCTCCTCGACTGCGTCCGCGCCCATGCCACCCTCGGCGAAATCTGCAATGCTCTCAAGGAAGTATTCGGCGGATGGGAGGAGGCTTGAACGGGCAAAGTCTGTTATCGTTCGGGTATCGAATTTTGGACCCCGAACCTGGGGCCCTGGAACGACCATGACCCAGGGGAAACCGGAAGCCTCTCCCGACAAGCGGCCACTGAATCTGAAGCAGCTCGCCGAACACCTCCATCTCTCCCAGACGACAGTCTCTCTCGTGCTGAACAACTCGCCCGCCGGGCGATCCATTCCGCAGCACACCCGTGATCGCGTCTTTGAAGCAGCGCGGCTCTTCCACTACCGGCCCAACTACTTTGCCCGCTCCCTGCGCAACAGCCGCAGCATGTCGGTGGGCGTCATCGTGCCCGACCTCAGCGACGGATATTTCCCCGTCGTCATGAACGCCATCGAAGCGCATCTGCTCAAAGCCCACTACTTCTACGTCACCGCCAGCCACTACCGCCGCCCCGACCTGGTCGAGGAGTATTCCCGCCGTCTCATGGAGCGCGCCGTCGATGGCCTCCTGCTCCTCGATACGCCCGCGCTGATTCACGTCACCGTGCCCGCCGTGGCCGTCTCCTCCCACAACGCCGCGCCCGGCATGACCAACATCGTGCTCGATCACGACCGCGCCGCCCGCCTGGCGCTCACCCATCTCCGCAGCCTCGGCCATCAGCGCATCGCCTTCATGCAGGGCGCCCCCGGCATCACCGACGCACGATTCCGCTGGATGAGCATCGTCAGCGTCGCCGCGGAAATGGGCATCGAGATGGAGCCGGAACTGTGCATGGCTATGGCGGAAGTGAGCCAGTCGCCCGAGGCCGGTCACCATCTGATGCGCGACCTGCTCCACCGCCGCCGCGATTTCACCGCCGTCTTCTGCTTCAACGACATCTCCGCCATCGGCGCCGTGCGCGCCATCTGCGATGCCGGCCTCCGCGTCCCCGGAGACATCTCCGTCGTCGGCTTCGACGACATCATCACTGCCGCCTTCAGCCAGCCCAGCCTCACCACCGTCAAGCAGCCCCTCCGCCAAATGGGCACCCAGGCCGCCAAAGCCCTGCTCGACCGCATCGCCAATCCCGACGTCGAGATGCCTGCCGAGTTCGTCATGGAGCCCGAGCTCGTCGTCCGCGAATCCACCGGCCCCGCGCCCACTCTCACCAGCCGCGCCGGGCAGTCGAGCCGGGTGGCCGTCAGCGAGATGCAGCGCCGCGCCGGCTGAACCTCCGCCCCCCCGAAAAATCCTCTTCCCCGCAGCTTCCCCCGGCAAACCGGATAGAATGCATCTGGCGTGCACACCGTCAAGGCCATCTACCCCGGCAGCTTCGACCCGCTCACCAACGGGCATCTCGACCTCATCGCCCGCGCGGCGAAGATCTTTGACCATCTGGTGGTGGCCATCCTCCGCAATTCCTCCAAATACCCCTTGTTTACGGTCGAAGAGCGCGTCGCCATGCTCACCGAAGGCACGGCGGAATTCGGCAACGTCTCCGTTGCCACCTTCGACGGCCTGCTCGTCGAGTTTGCGCAGGAGCAGCGCGCGCACGCCGTCGTCCGCGGCATCCGCGCCATCAGCGACTACGAGTACGAATTTCAGATGGCCCTGATGAACCGGCGGCTCTCGCCCGACGTCGAAACCATCTTCCTCATGCCCGACGCCAAGTATTCCTTCGTCAGCTCGCGCCTGGTCAAAGAAGTCTTTCGCCTCGGCGGATCGGTCGATGGCCTCGTCCCGAAGTTCGTCGTCGACCGCATGCAGGACAAGAACCGCGGCTAGTCTCCGGAATTTGAAGTTCGTATCGCGAACACGGTTTCATCCTGAGCGAAGCATCCGCATACGTTGCGCCCTGGGCGCAACATCAATTCAGACGCAAGTCGAACGGACCTGCATTTGGCTCAATCTCAGCCGGCAATCTGGCGGGCCGCCCGTCGGCGCACGGTAAGAACTTCAGACTCAGGCCACCAGCCTTCGTCGACTCCGTTGCGCGCTCAACGATCGCGTTCCGCGTTGCGCATCTCCGCATACGCCGCCAAAGCTCCCGCCCGCGCCGCCGCATGATCCACCATCGGCAACGGATAGTTCTCCCCCAACCGCACCCCAGCCGCAGCCAGCGCCAGCGGCGGTGCATTCCACGGCTGATGAATGAATTCCGCCGGCATCTCCCGCAGTTCCGGAACCCATGCGCGCACATAGCTTCCATCCGGATCGAACTTCTCCCCCTGCAGCACCGGATTGAAGATCCGGAAATACGGCGCGGCATCGACGCCGCACCCCGCCACCCATTGCCAGCCCATCGTGTTGTTCGCCAGATCCGCATCCACCAGCGTGTCCAGGAACCACGCCGCCCCATCCTGCCACGGCGCCAGCAGGTGCTTCACCAGGAAGGACGCCACCGCCATGCGCGCCCGATTGTGCATCCACCCCGTCGCCCACAACTGCCGCATCGCCGCGTCGATATACGGGTAGCCGGTCCGCCCCTGCTGCCACGCCGTCAGCCGCCGCTGGTTGTGCCGCCACGGAAAGTGCCGGAAGTGCTCATTGAATGGCTCGCTGAGCGTCCGCGGATGCTCGTCCAGCAAGTGGTGCGCAAACTCCCGCCACACCAGTTGCCGCAGATAAGTCTCCGCGCCCGCAGCCTCCGCCACGCCATGCCACGTCTGCACCGGGCTGATCTCGCCAAAGTGCAGATGCGGCGAAAGCCGCGACGTCCCATCATGGTCGGGACGATCGCGCTCCACCCCGTACTCGGCCACCGCGCTCTTCGCAAACTTCCGCAGCCGCGCCTGCGCCGCCGTTTCCCCCGGAGTCCACGCCGCCCGCATCCCCGCGGCCCAGTCGATCTGCGGCTCCAACTCCAGATCCGCGACCGCCAGCGACTCCGGCCATCGTTCCGGGGCACGCACTCGCGCGGGAGCCGCCACCGGCCTCCGCAGCGCGCCCCGCTCATTCCAGCACGCGCGCCAAAACGGCGTGAAGACCTGAAACGATCCCCCCGCCGTCGTCCGAATCGATCCCGGCTCAAAGAGCAGGCTGCCGTTCAGGCTCTCCCACGCCACGCCCTCCGCCCGCAACCGCGCTGCCACCCTGCGGTCGCCCGCCAGGCAAGCGGGCTCGTAAACTCGGCTGCAAAGGACCTTCTGTGCGCCGCACTCCGCCGCCAGCGACGCCAGCGTCTCCGCCGCCGGTCCCCGCCGCACTGTCAGCCGCGACCCCCGCGCTCGCAACGCCTCATCCAGCCGCAGCAGCGACGCATGCAGCCACCAACGCGCAGCCGCGCCCGCACTCTCCACCTCCGGGTCCCAAACGTAAACCGGGATCACCGCCAGCCCCGTCGCCACCGCCGCGGTCAGCGCCGGATGGTCCGCCAGTCGCAAGTCGCGCCGCAGCCAAACCAGCACGCTCTCCATGGATTGATCGGTCATCGACGCGGTCGCCCTGCCGGCCCCCGGGCCATCTTCTCACGCCGCCCGGGGCAGCCTCAGTCCAGCTTCGCCTGGCCATATTCCAGCAGCGTCACCAGAACCACCCCGCCCGCCACATTGCCGCAGGTCGCCGGCAGCAGCCATCGAAAATACGCGCCGAGCGGAATGCCGTGATTCAGCACTGCTGCCAAAATCTCCCCGCTGGTCGCCACGCAGTGCGCAAAGTGCCCCAGCCCCACAATGAACGTCAGCACCCAGATTACCGCCACCGACCCGGTAATCGAGTGGCTGCCGCTCACCATCCACGCCACCATCGCGATCATCCACCCACCCACCACGCCGCTCCAGAAAATGGGTCGTGGACCATGCGCGGCCGCCGCCACGCCCAACTGGGTCAGCGCATGCAGCGTCGCGGGCTGCAGTGCCTTGGTCCGCGCAGCCAGTTCCGCAAACAGAAAGGCGCCCGCGATATTCGACGGGAAGACAATGGCCCACAGCCGCAGCGTTCTCCAAACGTACCGCCGTTCCGCCAAAATCAGCGCCACCGGATACAGCGTGTTCTCGGTAAACAGTTGCGCGCGGCCCAAAATCACCGCCATAAATCCCACCGGATACAGCAGCAGAGAGACAAACTGCGCCCACGGCGCGGTGCCCAGTTGCCCCTGCACCACCGAGACGCTCAGCCCGGTGAGCCCCATCGTGAGTCCGCCCACCAAACCGGAAACCGCCAGAGCCAGTGCGGGACGCTGCAGTTCGCGGCGTCCGTTGCGCGACACCTGCTCGTAAATCTCATTGGCCGTCGGCCGATCGAGGTCGCGCTGCTGCGACTGCGGCGAGTCCTTCTCCCCATTCGGCTCGATTTTGAGGGTGCGCAGCGCCATGTGGTGCGTTGGAGGGCGGAAAGGCCCCTGCGGTTGGATTCCGGCGGCACATTTGCCCTGTGGGATGGCAGCGTCCGGAGTTCAGGACCCACCGGCAGCCGGCGTGATAGCCTTGCCCTTCGCCCAGCGTTGGTGAACAGGCGTTGGTTGCGAGGAGACGAATGAATCACCAGCCGCACTTCGACCTGGCCGCCGCGGCCCGCCGTTCCATGATCCAGCACGGCTTTGAGCCGGAGTTTCCGCCCCCGGTCGCCCAGCAGTTGCAACAGTTGCTGGCGCATCCGCCCCAGCCAAACGCCTCTGCGCGCGATCTGCGTGGGCTCCTCTGGTCCTCCATCGACAACGACACCTCCCGCGATCTGGATCAGATCGAGTACGTCGAAGGCGTGCCCGGCGGCGGCTATCGCGTTCTCATCGGCATCGCCGACGTCGATGCTTCCGTGCCCAAAGGCTCGCCCATCGACCTGCACGCCCTGCGCGAGACCACCACCGTCTACACCGGCGTCGAAATTTTCCCCATGCTGCCCGAGCAGTTGTCCACCGGCGCCACTTCGCTCCTCGAGGGCGTCGAGCACGCCGCCCTGGTCGTTGAGTTCACCGTGGACGCGCAGGCGCAACTCTCCAACACCAACTTCTCCCTCGCCCGCGTCATCAACAAAGCCCAGTTGGCCTATCCCTCGGTCGGCGCGTGGCTGGCCGGAACCGGCGAAGCCCCCGCCAAGGTCGCCGCCTCAAAAGATCTCCAGCAGCAACTGAAGATGCAGAGCGAGATCGCGCAGCGCCTACGCTCCGCGCGCTCTTCCCACGGCGCGCTGAATCTGGAAACCATCGAGACCTACCCCGTGCAGACGGGCGACGGCGTCCTCGACATCCGGGCCGAAGTCAAAAACCTCGCCACCCAGCTGATTGAAGACTTCATGATCGCCGCCAACGGCGTGGTCGCGCGCGCCTTCGAGGCTAAGGGCCGGTCCTCCATCCGCCGCGTCGTCAAGACCCCCAAACGCTGGGATCGCATCGTCGAACTGGCTCGCCAGATGGGCACGCAGCTACCCGCCGAACCCGACCCGAAGCCGCTGCACGATTTTCTCTGCCAGCAGCAGGCGAAAGACCCCGACCACTTTCCCGATCTCTCGCTTGGCGTCATCAAGCTCCTCGGCCCCGGCGAATACGTGCTCGAGAAGCCCGGCGAGCCTGCCCCGGGCCACTTCGGCCTCGCCGTCCAGGACTACACCCATTCCACCGCGCCTAACCGCCGCTACGCCGACCTCGTCAGCCAGCGCCTGCTCAAGGCGATGATCGCCGGCCAAAAACCGCCCTACGGCGACGACGAACTCGCCAACGTCGCCGCACAGTGCACCCGCATGGAAGACGCCGAGCGCAAAGTCTCCCGCGAGATGGAGAAGCGCATCGCCGCCGTCGCCATGAGCGGCCGCGTCGGCCAGGCCTTCGACGCCATCGTCACCGGCGTCAACGACCACGGTTCCTTCGTTCGCACCCTCAACCCTCCCGTGGATGGCATGCTGGTGCGCGGCCACCAGGGCGTCGACGTGGGCGACCGGATTCGCGTAACCCTCGTCCGCACCGATCCCGTCCAGGGATTCATCGACTTCGCCCGCGCGTAACGAAAGTTCCCGGCCGGGGCCTTTGTGTCTTGCGCTTGTGGTAACGTATTTGTTACCACATAGACTGTGATCCGGATACGCGAATACGTCGGCGAAGATGGTTTCAGCCCGTTTGGTGGATGGTTTGAAAGGCTCCCCTCGCCGGCCTCGGAGAAAGTGACGGTCGCGCTTTACCGGATGGGCAGCGGAAACCTTTCCAACGCAAAAGGCGTGGGTTCCGGCGTGTCGGAATTCAGGATCGACTTCGGGCCGGGCTATCGGGTCTATTTCGGACGAGACGGTGAGACGTTGATCATTCTGCTGGGCGGCGGAAGCAAGCAACGGCAAAACCGCGATATTCAGCAGGCGATCGAGTGCTGGACCGCCTACAGAAAAAAGAAGAAGGTGAAGTGATGGTGTTGACCCGCAATTTTCGAGACACGGTGATGGCGCGGATCCGGAAGGACCGCTCCTACCGGCGCGGCCTCCTGCGGGAAGGCATCGAATGTCTGCTTTCGGGCGACGTGGACGCAGGGAAATCGCTGCTTCGTGATTACATCAAAGCGACCTGCGGCTTTCCCGCTCTGGCGCGCGCAACCGGGATTCCCGGGAAGAGCCTCATCCGGATGTTCGGTCCTTCCGGCAACCCAAATGCCCGGAATCTTTTTCTGGTTGTGGCGTTTCTGCAGAAAGTGGAGCGCATTCGCCTGCAGGTGAAGCCGGCCAAAGCGGCATGATCCTGCCCCTTGTGGCAGTTGCGAATCTGTCCGCTCCGCTGTGCGTGGGCACTCTGCGTCTTATAGGTTAGAGGCAGGTTTATGCGCTCCAGCCTCGCCACCTTTCTCGATGATTTCCGCCGCCACGGCACGGCCCACGCCATCGTCGCGTGGCGCGGCAATCGCAAATTCACCGCCTCCTGGCTGGACCTGGCTACGCTCGCCGACCGCTTCGCCGCGGAGTTGCTGCGTCGCGAAATCCCCATGGGCGAGCGCGTCGTGCTCTGCGGCCAGAATGGCCTCGAATGGATGGCCGCCTTCTTCGGCTGCGTCCAGCGCGGCGTCATCGCCGTGCCCCTCGACCCCGCCGGCTCTATCGACTTCGCCCTCCGCGTCATCGCTGACACTCGCCCGCGCCTCATCGTCGGCGATGCAGGACTGCTCGCGGCTCTCCCCGCCAATTTGCCCACGCTGGCCTTCGAGGATTTCGCCACCGCGCTGCCCCACCCACCCTTCGCCGATCTGCGCGAGCCTGCTCTCACGCTCGACACGCCCTTCCAGATCCTCTTCACCTCCGGCACCACGGCCGAGCCGAAGGGCATTGTCCACACCCATCGCAACGTCCTTGCCAGCCTCGATCCCATCGAGCGCGAGATGCACAAATATCTCAAATACGAGCGCCCCTTTCACCCCATCCGCTTCCTGCACACGCTGCCGCTCAGTCACGTCTTCGGCCAGTTCATGGCGCTCTGGATTCCCCCGCTGCTTGCCGCCGAAGTCCACTTCGAAAATCGCCTCCAGGCGCAGCGCCTCATCGAAACCATCCGCCGCGAGCGCATCTCCGTGGTCTGCTCGGTGCCCCGCGTGCTCGATTTGCTCCGCGCCCATCTGCTCGCCGCCGACCCCAGGCTGGCAGATGACCTCCAGGCCGCCGCCGGCGAAAAAGTCTGGACCCGCTGGTGGCGCTTCCGCCGTATTCATCGCCTCTTCGGTTACAAATTCTGGGCCTTCGTCTGCGGCGGAGCTTCGCTGCCCCCTGACCTCGAGAATTTCTGGAACACCCTCGGCTTCGCCCTCGTGCAGGGCTACGGCATGACGGAAACCTCCGCGCTCATCACCCTCAACCACCCCTTCAAGCCCGGCAGAGGGACGATCGGTAAAGTCCTGCCCGGCCGCGACGTCCGCATGACCGCGGAGGGCGAAATTCTCGTCCGCGGCGACATGGTTTCCGGAGCCACCTGGCAGCAGGGCGCACTCCGCCCCAACGAATCGGAATGGCTCGCCACCGGCGACCTCGCCCAGAGCGACGAGCAGGGCCAACTGCGCTTCGTCGGCCGCAAGAGCCAGACCATCGTCACCTCTTCGGGCCTCAATATTCACCCAGAAGACGTCGAGGCCGCGCTCAACGCCCAGCCCGGCGTCCAGGCGTCAGCCGTCGTCCCCCTGCTCACGCCCGGCGGAACGGAGCCTTTTGCCGTGCTGGTGTTTCACGGCGCGCGCGAAGAAGCCCAGCAGGCCATCGTGGCCGCCAACCAGCAGCTCGCCGACTACCAGCAGGTCCGCCAATGGCGCTTATGGCCTGAACTCGATCTCCCCCGCACCTCGACCGGCAAAATTCGCCGCCCCAAAGTCACCGAATGGGTCAACGCGCACCCCGCCGAAGACGATGCCGGATCGAACGCTGACCCGCTCCTCGCGCTCATCCTTTCTATCAGCCACGCCACCGCACCCGACGCGGGCCCAAACGCGCGCCTCTCCGAAGACCTCGGTCTCGACTCCCTCGGCCGCGTGCAGTTGCAGTCGGAATTGGAGCAGCGTCTCGGCCTCATCATCGAAGACGAAGCCCTGGAGCGCCTGGAAACCCTCAGCGATCTGCGCAGCGCCCTCGGCCTCGGCCATTCCGCGCTCGATCCCCCCGCGCCCGCGTCGCGGCAATCCGTCCCCGAGCCCTCCGCCCCCAACGCCATCATCGACCCCCGCCAGGGTAGCGAACAGGACCTCTATCCCCGCTGGCCGTGGAGTGCGCCGGTGCGCCTGCTGCGTGTCGCCTTCACGGAATTGATTTCGCAGCCCCTGGTGTGGCTGCTGGCCGCGCCGCGGGTCCAGCGTCCGCCGCACATCGACGCGCAACATCCAATCCTGCTGGTTGCCAACCACGTCACCACCTACGACGTCCCGCTCGTCCTCTACGGCCTGCCCGGACCCATGCGCCGCCGCGTCGCCGCCGCCATGGCGGGCAACATGCTCCGCGACTGGCGGCACATGCGCAATCTCGCTCCCGGCCTCAACTGGCTCGGCCCGCTCACCTGGCTGCTGGTCACCGGACTCTTCAATGCTTTCCCGCTGCCGCGCAGCGCTGGCTTCCGCCGCTCGTTTCAGCACGCCGGCGAAGCGCTCGACCGCGGCTACAACGTCCTCGTCTTCCCCGAGGGCCATCGCACCGACGCAGGACTGCAGCCCTTCCGTCCGGGCATCGGTCTGCTGGTGCGGGAATCCGGCGCGCCGGTGATGCCGGTCGCGTTAGCTGGATTAAGCGAATTGAAGCAGAAAGGCCGCGGCTGGTTCCGCTCGGGCGCGCTGACCGTCCGCGTAGGCGACCCGCTGGAGTTCGCCCCCAGCGATTCCGCCGAGCAGATTACCGCTCAGCTCGAGCAGGCCATGAGAAAGCTGCTCGATCAGCAGTAATTCCACACAGAATGATTCCAGACACAACAATGCGGCGAGGGCCGACAGGCCCCCGACTCGCATCACTCAAAAAGAAGGGACTTAGTAGCGTCCGCCGCCGCGTCCGCCGCGGCTCGGGCCGCGTCCGCCGCCCGCTCCGCCCTTTTGTGCCTGGTAGCAATCGCGACAGTACACCGGACGATCACCACGCGGCTCGAACGGAACCGTCGTCTGCTGCCCGCAACCGGAACAAATCACCGCCGTTCCTGTCGGCTGGGACCGCTGATAGCCGCCGCCCCCTCCACCGCCGCCGCCCTGTTCGGCCTTCTTCGCCTGCCGGCACGGCTTGCAGCGCTTGGGCGCCGAGTAGCCACGCTCCTGAAAGAATGCCTGGTCTTCGCTGGTGAATGTAAATTCCTGTCCGCAGTCGCTACAGGTGAGTTGCTGATCTCCCGCCATGGTGTTTCCTCATTTCCACTCTACGTCAGTTTTCCGCGCTCCGCCCATTGCTGCGGCGTCTTCGAAAACGACTTGCGGCGTCCTCAAAGCGCGGCTCCAACCCTGTGAAACCGCATTCCTGCGGCTTCTGTCACCCGCTCCTCCACCCGGAACGGCAGAGCTTCTCCACTCTCCCGCTGGCCAAAAGATAGCCTCGCCTTTTGTCGCGTCAACCCGACCGCGACCCCGGTAAGCGACCTCTCCACCAACAACAAAAGTCGAAATGCTCTAGAATTTCCCTTTCGGAGCGAGCCTTACACCATGGCCTTCCCCTATAAAGGCGTTGATTTTATTGCTTTCGACAACCTGCTGGATGATGATGAGCGTCTGGCCCGCGACACCGCCCGGCAGTTCATTGAGGATAACCTGATTCCGATTATTGAGGAATGCAATCGGGAAGGAAGATTTCCTCGCGAGTTAGTCCCGCAGATGGGCCAGCTTGGCTTTTTCGGCGCCAATCTCCAGGGCTACGGCTGTGCCGGCATGTCCAACGTGGAGTACGGCCTGGTCATGCAGGAATTCGAACGCGGCGACTCCGGCGTCCGCAGCTTCGTCAGCGTCCAGTCGGCGCTGGTCATGTATCCCATCTACACCTTCGGTTCCGACGAGCAAAAGGACTTCTGGCTCCCCAAACTCGCCACCGGCGAAAAGCTCGGCTGCTTCGGCCTCACCGAGCCGGATTACGGCTCCAATCCCGGCGGCATGCGCACCAAAGCCCAGCGCAGCGGCGACGAGTACATTCTCAACGGCGAAAAGATGTGGATCACCTCCGGCAGCATCAGCGACGTGGCCGTCATCTGGGCGAAAGTCTACGGCGATCCCGATACCGAGGATGGCCGCATCCGCGGCTTCCTCATCGAAACCGATCGCCCCGGCTTCGGCTCGTGGGACGTGCACGGCAAATGGTCCCTGCGCGCCTCCGTCACCTCCGGCCTTTCCCTGCAGGACGTCCGCATTCCGGCCAAAAACCTGTTGCCGAAGACCGGCGGCCTCAAGTCCCCGCTCATGTGCCTCAACCAGGCGCGCTACGGTATCGCGTGGGGAGCCATCGGCGCGGCCATGTCCTGCTACGATACCGCGCTGCAATACTCCCTCGTGCGCAAGCAGTTTCACGACAAGCCCATCGCCAGCCACCAGCTCATTCAGGACAAGCTCGCGTGGATGATCTCGGAGATCGTCAAAGGCCAGCTCCTCATCCTCCAGGTCGGCCGCCTCAAGGACAAGAACAAAGTCGAGCATCAGCACATCTCCATGGCCAAACGCAATAACGTGTGGATGGCCCTCGAATGTGCGCGCCTCGCCCGCGACGTCCTCGGCGCCGCCGGCATCACCGACGATTACCCGGTCATGCGCCACATGATGAACCTCGAATCCGTCAAAACCTACGAGGGCACCCACGACATCCACGCGCTGATCATTGGCCAAAGCGTCACCGACATCCCCGCGTACTGATGGGCTTCAGCGCAAAGAATATCCGGCCCGGTTCCTGAACGCACGCGACGTCCGCCGGCGATTGTCGTCCGAGCAGGAGCTGCGCTCGGTTCCCTGATTCCTGTCCCCTAACCCCTAAACCCTAACCCCTAAACCCTAACCCCTAAACCCTGCCCCCTAAACCCTGTTCCCTGTCCCCCGACCCCTGAAGTTGCCTCGCAACCCCCCACTCGGGATCGCGTCTAAGAGAAGAAGCCTCCGTCCCCCTGAGCCGAAGGCCCTTTCCCTATGCATTTGCCCAAGCTTCAGCGCCTCCCCGAACTCGACGCCCTCCGCGGCCTCTTTCTCGTGTGGATGACGCTGACGCATCTGCCCACGCGTTTCAGCGACTTCGTCAACCAGCCCTTCGGCTTCATCTCTTCCGCCGAGGGCTTCGTGTTCCTCTCCGCGCTGCTGGTGGGCCGACTCTACATTCGCGAGCTGGTGCAGAATCCCGCCGGCGTCCGCGCCCGCCTGTGGATGCGCTCGCTCAAGCTCTACGGCTACCATCTGCTGCTGCTGGTCTTCGCCTTCACCGTGGGCGCCACGTGGGCGGTGCATGCGCATCGCGCCGCCATCACCAACCTGCTCAACTTCTATCTCCACCATCCCGGCACTGCGATTGCCGGATCGGTCCTGCTCATCTACTGCCCGCCGCTCTTCGACATCCTGCCCATGTACGTGCTCTTCCTCTTCTTCACGCCGCTGCTGCTCTCCGCCGCCGTCCGCGTGGGATGGCGCGTGATGCTCGCCGCCAGCACGCTCGTCTGGATGCTGGCGCAGTTCGGCATGCGCGACGTCGTGCACAACTGGGTCGTCCACCTCACCCATCTGCACATTCCCCTTCAGGAAACCGGCGCGTTCAACATGTTCGCCTGGCAGGCTGTCTGGATCGCCGGCCTCTGGCTCGGCGCCAGCTCCGCGCAGCAGCAGGAGATGCCGCTGGCCCGCGTGCCGCGCTGGGGCATCGCCCTCAGCGCCGCCATCTGCGCCTTTTTCGTCGGCGTCCGCCACGTCTGGTTCGGTCCGCACCTCACCGAGCAGTCGCTCGGCCTGTTGCTCGACAAATGGCAAATCGGACCGCTGCGCGTCCTCAACATCGCCGCCTTCATGGTGGTCTTCTACTGGCTGCGCAAATACGTCCGCGTCGTCGTGGCCCGCGAGCCCTTCCTCACCCTGGGCAAGGCCTCGCTCCAGGTCTTCTGCGCGCATCTTTTCTTTGTCTTCGCGGGACTGGCGCTGCTCTATGGCGACATCGAGCAGCTCCACGGCATGGTCGCCGTCGGCCTGCTGGTCGTCACCTTCGTGGGACTCTTCCTGATCGCCGCCAACGTCGTCCGCAAAAATCGCGCCAAAAAGAAGCAGAAACAGAAAGAAGCGGATTCCTCGCGCGACTCCGGCGAGCCCCCGGTCACCGCCCAGCGAGACGCCGTCGATCCCATGGCAACCGTGGAGCCGGCTCACGAAGCAGCGTAACAGCAGTTGCTGGTTGATAGTTCCTGGTACCACCAACCATCCTCCACCCACCAGCCACCAGGAACTAGCCACTAGCAACTAGCCCCTGGCCTCTAGCAACTAGCCCCTGGCCACCATCCCCACCCGGCCTGAGGGGAGTCCGGGGGCGGCGATATACTTCTTCCCATCGTGAAGCGCCACGTCCTCATCTTCGGTCTCGTCGGCGGCCTTCTCATCGCTGCCCTCCAATACACCGAATACCGCTTCGTCGTCATCCAGCACTCCGTCGAAATCTACGGCGTGCTCGTCGCCATTCTCTTCGCAGCCTTCGGCATCTGGCTGGGCCTGCGCATCACGCGCCGTCGCGAAACCGTCCGCGAAACCATCGTCGTGCGGGAGGTGCTGGTGCCCGCGGCCGCTCCCGCGCCGTTCGCTCCCAATACAGCCCGCCAGCAGTCCCTGGGCATCACGCCCCGCGAGCTGGAAATCCTGGCCCTCGTCGCCCGCGGCCTCAGCAATCGCGAGATCGCCACCCAGCTCTTCGTCTCCGAAAACACCGTCAAGACCCACTGCGCCCGCGCCTTTGACAAGCTCGGAGCCGCCCGCCGCACCCAGGCCGTTCAGCGCGGCAAAGAACTCGGCCTCCTGCCGTAAGGACTGGCTAGCCAGTCCTCACCCAAAAGCACGATTTCCGCCCCATTCCTCCAAAATCACTCAAAAGGATGACGACATCTGGCCCCCGTTCACCGCATCGTGGCAACATTCTGATGCACCCCAGGAGCCACCCATGAAGAAAGTCGTCCTCACCTTCGGCCTCATCGCCGGCGTCATGATCTCCGTCCTCATGGACGGTTCGCTGCTCCTCGTTAACCGGATCAGCTCCGGCCACAGCATGCTGCTCGGCTACACCATGATGGTGGCGTCGTTCCTGCTCGTCTACTTCGGCATCCGCAGCTACCGCGACAATACCCTTGACGGCCAAATCTCCTTCGGCCGCGCGTTTGCCTGCGGTTTCCTGATTACCCTCATCACCACCGTCTGCTACGTCGCCACATGGGAGGTGATCTATTTCAACTTCATGCCGCACTTCATGGACAGCTACTTCGCCGCGCAGATCCACAAGGTTCAGGCCTCGCGACTGGACTCCGCCGCCATCGCCGCGCAGGTCGCCGCCATCCAGCGCTCGCAGCAGCTCTACCAGAACCCCATCGTGAACATGGCCTATACCTTCATCGAGCCTTTGCCCGTCGGCCTTGTCGTCACACTCGTCTCCGCGGCCATCCTCCGCCGCAAAGCCCCCGTCAGGCCGGCTGCCGGCTCCGCGGTCATCGCCACATAGGCTGCGAGCCGCGCAAATCGGGTTCTGCCTGGGTTGTATCTGCTCCGGCCGTCACCACCACGCGGGCTTCGGCACTGCGGCATCCAGTTCTTCGGTGCGCAGCACAGAATTCGCCGGATCCTTCGGATCCACATGCACCGTGACGGTCCGTCCCTTGCACGCATCCGCCCAGTCCTGCGCGTCGTTTTCACTGTTGAAGCTGCGAGTAAACTCGCCGGTCTGCAAGCCCGGATCGTGCCAGCTGTACGTGAGCATCACCTCATAGCTGTAGCTGCCCGGCGCGCCCCGGCCCCCCGGCTGCCACTCCTTGTGCACCGTCACCAGATCGATCACGGCGGATGCGGGAGCCCAGTTGCGCGCCCGCCTCTCCTGCGCCCGCCGGACCAGGCGCGGCCAAACCTTGGCCGCGATTCCACCCAGCGCTATGACCCCGAAGACCAGGATGATGAGGCTGTGCACCAGCCAGTCTTTGGACTGCAGCCAGCCATCCAGCAGCACGAATGCTGTCGATGAAAGCATCGTCTCGCTCGCCCCGCAAAGTTGCCCGATTGTCGCATGCGGCGGAAGGTGTTCAGCAGGGAAATTGCATCGCGGCCAGCGCCCGAATCTGACATGCAACGGGAACCGACCTTTGAATAGCGATGGGGAAGTGGAATCCTCGGCGCCCAACGACAAGCTGGCGCCTAGACAGCGACCGTGAACGTCTCTTCCGTCCGCGTCACATTCCGATACAGCGTGTCGCGCTCCACCGGAACCCGCCCCGCCTCGGTGATCAGCCGCATCAAATCCTGCCGCCGCATCCCCTGCGGAGTCTTCGCGCCGGCGTCGTGGTAGATCTTCTCCTCGATCACCGTCCCGTCGATATCGTCCGCGCCAAACTGCAGCGCAATCTGCGCGATCTTCGGCGTCATCATCTGCCAGTACGCTTTGATGTGCGGGAAATTGTCCAGCAGCAACCGGCTCACCGCAATCTGCCGGATATCCGTCAGCCCCGTCGTGCGAGGCAGATGCTCCAGCGGCGTGTTGTCCGGATGAAATGCCAGCGGAATAAACGTCTGGAATCCGCCCGTCTCATCCTGCAGCGCGCGTAGCTTCAGAAGATGATCCACGCGGTCCTCGTCGTTCTCGATGTGTCCGTACAGCATGGTCGCGTTCGACTTCAGCCCCAGCGTGTGCGCGGCCCGCGCCGTCTCCAGCCACTCGCTGCCGTCAATCTTGTGGTCGCAGATGATGTGCCGCACGCGATCCGCAAAAATCTCCGCTCCGCCGCCCGGCAGCGAATCGACGCCCGCATCCCGCAGCCGCACCAGCGTCTCCGGAATCGTCAGCTTCGCCCGCTTCGCCAGATACGCAACCTCGACCATGGTGAACGCCTTGATGTGGACCTGCGGAAACCGCACCTTCAGCCCGCGCACCAGATCAAGGAAATATTCAAACGGCAGATCGGGATGCAGCCCGCCCACAATGTGAAACTCCGTCACCGCTTCGCTGTAGCCGGAAGCCGCCGTCTCCCACGCCTGCTCCAGCGCCATGGTGTAGGCGCCGTCTGTGCCCTTGGTGCGTCCAAACGCGCATAGCCGGCACGCCGCCACGCACACGTTCGTCGGATTGATATGCCGGTTGACGTTGAAGTACGTCACGTCCCCATGCATCCGCTCGCGCACCGAGTTCGCCAGCCACCCCACCGCCAGCACGTCGCTCGACCCGTACAGCGCCAGGCCCTCGTCGTAGCTGAGACGCTCGCCCGCGGCGACTTTTTCCGCAATCGGCACAAGCCGCGCATCATCGGTCTGGAAAGGGTGCTGGGTCATCGCTCTTTCATGATAATTCAACGGATGCGCCTCGTTTTCTGCGGACGGAGAAGCGTCCTCCGAGTGTTACCATTCCACCAGGTTCTCTCAAATTCATTGAGCATTTTTCTGGATTTTCCATTGCGGCGCCGCCACCCCTGGTTCCTTTCGCTCCTCGCGAGCTGCACGCTGGCATCGGCCGGGTCCGCCCAGCCGCAGAAGCCCGCCGTCCTGCCCCCCGTCACCGCCTATAGCCTCGATCGCCAGAAGATCACGATCCCCGCTGAACTCGCCGGCCAGACCAATCTGCTCATCCTCTCCTTTGAAGCCGAGCAGCAGAAGGACGTCGATTCCTGGCTCCCCGCCGCCCAGGCCGTGCAGCACACCAATTTCCAGTTCCACTACTACGAGATGCCGGTCTTCGGACGCGAAAACATCCTCTTCCGCTGGTGGGATACCTCCTCCCTGCGCAGCGATCAGACCGACCCCGAATCCTGGCACTGGATCGTCCCCCTCTTCGTCGACAAGCATCGCTTCATGAGCGACCTCACCATCGCCACCGACAAAAAAGTGGTCGTCCTCCTGGTCGACAAGCAGGGACACGTCTTGTGGCGCGCCATCGGCCCGCTCACGCCCGACAAACGAGCCGCCTTCCTGGCAGCGATGAGCGGCCACTGAGGCAGGCACGGGTTTCAACCCGCAGACTCTCGTGAACATAAGGGCAGGTCCCGGCTTTCACCCGCACATTTTTCGTGAAACATAAGGGCAGGCGCGGGTTTTATCCCGCACACTCTCTCGTGAACATAAGGGCAGGCGCGGACTTTCACACGCACACTCTCTCGTGAACATACGGGCAGGCGCGGGCTTTCACCCGCACACTCTCTCGTGAACATAAGGGCAGGCGCGGGCTTTATCCCGCACACTCTCTCGTGAACATAAGGGCAGGTGCGGGCTTTCACACGCACATTCTTCGTGAAACATAAGGGTAGGTCCCGGCTTTCACCCGCACATTCTTCGTGAAACATAAGGGTAGGTGCGGGTTTTAACCCGCACACACTCTCGATGAGATACAAAAGGGCTTTAGCCCCTGAGGGAAGCTTTATTTCCTTGCCCCATGCACCTGCAGCTTCCGCCGCTCGGCAATTAGCTTCTTCTTCTCCGCGGGCTTCATCGCTAACAAGTCCTTCGTCCGTTTCGGCATCTTCTCGTAGACCAGATCCCGCGCATGCCGCAGCAGGTCTTTCAACTCCGCGACACGCAGCGTGTCCCACCGCTCCACCGCGATCCAATGCGCGCGCGCCAGATAAGGAGCAGGGAAGAGCCCCTCCACTTCCACCAGCTCCGCGAACCGCTCCGGCCCCGCCGCAAACGACAGCACCGCGCCGTGATCCGGAGACAAACTGGCCAGCGCGAACATCTTCCCGCCAATAGCCTTGTCGCCCACCCAGTAAACGAGGTTGTCGCCCCACTGCATCGTCTCCGCCACATCGGGCAGAGTCAGCAGAAACCCGCGCAGCGTCTCAACGTCCATAGCGAAGAATTGCAGACAAGTGGATAGCGACAGATCGCGAAGAGGGCAGGAACATGGCCGGAATTATACCGGCCGAATGCGCCATCAGCAGGGACGCCGGCTAACACCTAACCCCTAACCCCTAACCCCTAACCCCTAACCCCTAACCCCTAACCCCAAACCCCTAACCCCTCACACCGCTTCCGCCAGATAAACCCCAAACCACCCCTTGGCGTCCGTCCAGCTCTGCCGCGCCGCGAATCCGCTGCGCGCAAACAGCCGCGCCACCGACTCCCCGGTGAATTTGTAACAGTTCTCGGTGTGAATACTCTCGCCCCGCTGGAAATTCACCGTCAGCTCCAGATCGCGGATCGCCACTTCCTGTGCGATCAGGCTTTCCAGATGCATCTCCACCCGCGATTCGCGCTCGTTCCACACCGCGCGGTGCCGGAACAGCCCCGTCCGGAAGCTCGCATGCAGCTCGCGATTGATGCGCGCCAGCGCATTGCCGTTGAACTCCGCCGTCACCCCGGCAGCGTCGTTGTAAGCGCGTAGCAGCGTCCCGCGATCCTTCACGTGATCCACGCCCAGCAGCAGGCAATCCCCCGCAGCCAGCCGTCGCCGCAGCCGGCTCAGCAGTGCGCTCGCCGCCTCCGGCTCAAAATTCCCCAGGCTCGACCCAATCGAGAGCACCAGCCGCCGGCAGCGCGGCGCCGCCACGTCGCGCAGATCGCGCGTGTAGTCCGCCAGCCGCGCCTCCACCGCCACCTGCGGCAACTCTTCGCCCAGCCGCCGGGCCGCCTCATCCAGCGCCGTCCCCGAAATATCGATGGGGTAATAGCTCACCTGCAAGCCCAGCCCCACCGCCGCTCGCAGCAGCAGGTCGGTCTTCACCGCGGTCCCCGCGCCCAGCTCAATCACCGCCAGTTCCTGCCCATCCGCGGCGGACTCCACCATCGCCGCGCCCGACTGCGCGAAGATGTCCCGCTCGGTGCGCGTCAGGTAGTACTCCGGCAGCTCCGTGATCGCCTCAAACAGCTCCGACCCGCGCTCGTCGTAAAAAATCCACGGCGACAGCTTTTTCGGCATGGCCGTCAGGCCGCGGTAGACCTCAGCGCCCAGCGGCGTTTCTGCAGCCGCGGGCAGGCAGGGAATCGATGAAAGTGCGTGCATACGAGGGGTCGCGCCTCCGTGAGATCAGTTATCGGCCAAACGCACGCCGGAGAACTGCCACCGGGTCGCGGGCGGGAAGAAGTTGCGATAGGCCGCGTGGATGTGGGACGCCGGAGTGGCGACCGAACCGCCGCGCAACACCATCTGGTTGCACATGAACTTGCCGTTGTACTCGCCCAGCGCGCCGGGGAGCGGCTTATATCCTGGATACGGCAGATACGCGCTCACCGTCCACTCCCAGACGTCGCCGTACAGTTGCCTCGGTTTGGATGCAGATTCCGCCGCGCGCGGGTGAAACGCCCCGCTCTCCAGCAAATTCCCCTCAATCTTCGCGTGCGCCGCCGCCGTTTCCCACTCCGCTTCCGTCGGCAGCCGCTTGCCCGCCCAGCGCGCATACGCGTCCGCTTCGAAATAGCTGAGGTGGCACACCGGCGTCGCCGGCAGATCGTCGAGCGCCGCCATCCCGCCCAGCGTGAACACCTGCCACGGCGACCGCGCATCGTCGCGACGCCAATACAGCGGAGCCGCCCAGCCCTCGCTCTCGACCGTCGCCCATCCTTCGCTCAGCCACAACTGCGGCTTCTCGTAGCCGCCGTCCTGCATAAAGGCCAGATACTCGCCGCAGGTCACCGCCCGCGACGCCAGCCGGAACGGCTCCAGGTACACCGTATGCCGCGGCGACTCGTTGTCGAAGCTGAACCCCTTGCCCGCGTGGCCAATCTCCACCAGACCGCCCGCGTAATCCACCCACTCCGCCCGCGCAGCCGCGCTCGCCGTCGCCATCGACCCCGGCGCGTACACCGGATGCAGCGGATTCGACCAGAAGGCATGCTTCACGTCCGTCACCAGCAGTTCCTGGTGCTGCTGCTCGTGGTTCAGCCCCAGAATGATCCGCGTCCGCGCTTCCTCCGGCGCCTCTCCTGAAGCCAGTTCCTCCACCGCCGCGTCCACGTACTGTCGATACGCCAGAATCTCCTCCGCCGTCGGACGCGAGAACGATGCCCGCAGCTTCTTTTCCGGTTGCGCCGAAACGGCGTTGTAGTAGCTGTTGAACAGCCACACAAAATCCGGGTGGAATGGCCGGTACCCCGGCACAAATTCACGCAGCACAAACGTCTCAAAGAACCACGTGGTGTGCGCCAGGTGCCACTTCGCCGGGCTGGCGTCCGCGCACGACTGCACCATCATGTCTTCCGGGGTCAGCGGGGTGCAGAGCGCAAGGCTTTGGTTCCGCACGCGACAAAAAGCTTCGGCCAGTTCCGTTCGGGTCAGTACGCTCATGGCTTTGTCCGGGGTTCCTGCCCCTCGGAAGAGAGCACTCCTGGGGCCGGGGGTTGCCCGTCAGAGTAGCACTCCCCAGCCGGGGAATGTTGCGATGTTGACAGGATGCGCCAAATTTCTCTGTGGTTTCTTTTTTCACCGCGAACGCGCTTCCGCCCCCGCCGCTCCCCATTCCCGGCGGGGCTGCCCCGTCCGTTCCCGCAGGGCCGGTCCGCCCGCGTCTTTCCCGCGCTGAGATCGTCTATTTGGGCATAATCAGAGCGCGGTCCGGAATCTCCCGCCGGTCTTCGGCGCTCAAGGATGTTCTCTATGCACTTGCTGAATCCACGCCTCGCCAGGCTCGCGCTTGGCTGTCTGCTTGCCTCGGTCTGCGCCCTGCCCGTCCTCGCCCAGAATCCCTCCCAGCCTGGCGCCTCCCAGCCCGATCCGTCCCAGCAGGACCCATCCCAGCAGGGCGGCGGCCGCCGCGGCTACGGCATGGGCGCTGGCGGTGGCATGGGCGGGTTCCTCGGTGGAGGCGGCACAGCCGGCACTGTCACCGCCATCGCGGGTACCGAAATCAGCCTGAAGAACGAACAGGGCGAAATCTATAAAGTCCAGACCGGCCCCAACACCCACATTCGCAAAGATCGCGAAGAAGCCAGGTTCTCCGACATCCACGTCGGCGACGTCCTCGTCGCCGGCGGCAATCTTGACGACCAGGCGAAATCCCTCGGCGCCGTCTTCATCATGGTCCTCAGCTCCGAACAGGCCGCGCGCATGGAGAAGATGCGCGCTGACTTCGGCAAAACCTGGACCGCCGGCAAAATCACCGACGTCAATACGGATGCCCTCACCGTCACCGTCGAGCGGCCCGACAAAGTAGCCCAAACCATCGCCGTCGACGAGAACACCACCTTCCGCAAGCACACCGAAGACATCACCTTCCCCGACATCAAGGTCGGCGACATGGTGCGCGCCACCGGAGCCGTGCAGGGCAGCACCTTCCTCGCCACCACTCTCACCGTGATGGGCCCCGGAGGCCGCGGACCGGGCCGCCCGGGTCAACCCGGCCCGAATCAACCGAGCCAGAATCAGCCGAGCCAAAATCAGCCCGGCCCGAATCAGCCCGGCCCGAATCAGCCTGCTCCGCCCCAGCCCAACGCCGCCCCCGCGCCCGCCCCGCTATCCGGAACCGCCCCCACCGCCGCGCCTCAACCGCCCAGCCGTATCGGGATCTGATTGAGATGACCCTGTCCATGCGCTGCCCTGCTCTACTTGTCTCCGCACTGCTGGCGGGGTTGCTCGCAACGTTGCGCGCGTCGGCGCAAACGGCTCCTCAAGCTGCCCCGTCCCCGTCTGCCGAGCTGCCCGCAGCCCCCTCGGTCGTCTCGGGCGGCAGAATTCACGGCAGCGTCAAAGACGGCGCCATCCCCCTCCCCGGCGTCAGCGTCACCGCCTCCAACAGCCTCACCGGCAAGCGCTACAGCACCACCACCGACATCACCGGCAGCTACACCCTGGTCATCCCCCAGAACGGCCGCTACGTCCTCCGGACCGACTTTGCCGCCTTCGCCGCAGTCACCAAAGAGGCCCTGCTGAACGCCGCCTCCCACGACCAGTCCGTCGACTTTGCCCTTGAGCTCGCCTCCCGCGCCCAGCAGCAGGAGAACCAGGAACTGGCCCAGACCGGCGCCATCCGCGAGCTCGCCGGCGCCGGCGCGCAAGCCCTCAGCCTCCTCGGCTCCGCCTCCGACCTCATCCAGGCCGGCGGAGGAGGCGCAGAAGCGGGCGCGGCTCTTCCCTCGCTGGCTGCAAACCCCGACTTGTCCTCGGGCGAATCAGTGGCTATCACCGGCCAAACCGGAACCACCAACCCCTTTGCAGGAATTGATTTTGGCGCGATGCGCGACAACGCCGAGCTCAACCAGTCCCTCAACGGCGGAGGCGGGGGTCCCGGCGGTCCCGGTGGTGGCGGCGGCTTCGGCGGCGGCGGAGGATTCCGTGGCGGGGGCGGCGGTTTCGGCCGGGGTCGCGGCAATTTCCGCAACTTCAAGCCCAACCAGCCCCACGGCGCGCTCTTCTGGGACGGCGGCAACGGCGCGCTCAACGCCGAAGACTTTGCCCTCCGCGGCCAGTCCATCGTCGAGCCGGCCTACATGTCCAACCGCTACGGCGCAACCCTCATGACCGCGCCCTACATCCCGAAGCTGCTCACCAACGATAAGAACGACATGCTGTTCTTCACCCTCTCCGGGACGAAGACCTCCACCCCCTTCGACCAATACGCCACCGTGCCCACCGCGCTCGAGCGCAGCGGCGATCTCACCGGCCTCACCACCCAAACCGGCGCGCCCATCACCATCTACGACCCCTCGACCGGCCTGCCCTACGGTCCCTGCACCAGCGGCCCCAACGCCGGCAATCCCGCTTCGCAGTGCATTCCGTCCGCCGAGATTCAGCCGCAGGCCACCGCGCTCCTCGCCTACATGCCGCTGCCCAATCTCGCCGGCTCCACCGAAAACTATCAGCGCCTCACCACCACGCAGAACAACCGGACCCAGGTCGGTCTGCGCTATATGCACACCTTCGGCAAAGCCTCCTCTGGCAGTCCCATGCTCCGCATGGTGCGCCAGTTCCTGGGGCAGGGAAGTCCCGGCATCACCCAGAGCATGAACGCCAATTTCAACTACAACCACACCGCCTCCGACAGCCCTAACATCTTCGCGGAGCTCGGTGGCAAGAGCCAGATGCATCAGTACTCGCTGCAGCTCGGCTACTCCATCGGAAAAGGCCGCCTGGTCAATAACCTCTCCGGCACGTGGAACCGCTCCAACACCCAGGCCAGCAATTTCTTCAGCAATGTCACTGACATCGCTCCCCAACTCGGCCTCAACGGCCTGCCGCAAACGCCGCAGCTCTGGGGACTGCCTGACATCACCCTCAACCAGTTCACCGGCATGAACGAGCTGCAGCCGAATTTCGAGCTCAACCAAACCGTCGGCCTCGCCGAAACAAGCTCCTGGATTCACGGCAAGCACAATCTCCGTTTTGGCGCGGATGTGCGCCGCGTCTACCAGGACATGATCGGCAACGCCGGCTCGACCGGCAGCTACATCTTCACCGGCCTCTTCACTCAGCAGCCCGGAACCAGCGGCATCGGCGGCGCCACTGGCCAGGCGCAGAGCGGCTCCTCGCTCGCCGACATGCTCCTCGGCCTGCCCCAGGAAACCACCCTCCAGGCCGCCTACCAGGAAGCGCATCTGCGCCAGAACAACATCGACGCCTTCGCGCAGGACGACTGGCGCGCCACCAAAATCATGACCCTCCTCGCCGGCCTGCGCTACGAATATTTCTCGCCCTACTCCGAACAGCACGACCGCCTTGCCACCCTCGACGCCGGCGATAACTTCACCACCGTCGCCACCGTCACCCCCAACGGCGTCGGCCCCTTCAGCGGCAAATTTCCCCGCGACCTCGTCTATCCCGAGAAGAACAATTTCTCCCCGCGCCTCGGCATCGCCCTCCATCCCTTCGCCGACACCACCCTGCGCGCCGGCTACGGCATCAACTACACCGTCGGACAGTATGTGAAGTTCGTCGACAACTTCGCCTTCGAACCGCCCTTCGCCGACGTCCAGACCAATGTCGCCACCAGCACCGGGACCATCTCCCTGGCCAACGGATTTCCCGCGCCTCAGCCCCTCGGCAACTACTCCGTCAACAAGAACTACCGCCTGCCCTACGTCCAGGTGTGGAACATCAACCTCCAGCGCACCGTCCCCTGGCAGATCGTCTTGAACCTCGGCTACAACGGCTCGAAGGGTTCGCGCCTCGACATCGTTGACGCGCCCGGCCGCTTCACCACCCTCGGACCCTCCGGCCAGCCGGTTACCACCCTCCCCAACGCCATCTACGACTACGAAGATTCCCTGGCCTTCTCCAACTACAACGCCCTCACCTTCAGCGCGCGCAAGCGCATGAGCGGCGGCCTCGCCCTCCAGGCCACCTACACCTATTCGCATTCCATCGACGACGCCACCTCCATCGGCGGCAACGGCGGCTCCGGCAACAGCCTCGTGCAGAACTGGCAGGACATCCTCGCCGAGGAGTCGAACTCCTCCTTCGACATCCGCAACAAGGTCAGCGGCAATTTCGTTTACGAGCTGCCCTTCGGCCCCAATACCCACCTGCTCACATCCGACTGGCTCGGCCACGCGCTCGCCAACGTCAATTTCTCCGGCGACTACGATTTCGCCTCCGGCTCGCCGCTCACCCCGCACTACAACGCCACCGTGGAAGACGTCTCGCGCGGCACCACCAATTCGCTGCGCCCCGACCGCGTCCCTGGCGTCTCGCTCACCGCCGGCGGCGGCCGCCTCGACAACTGGTTCAACAAGGACGCCTTCGCTCCCCCCGCCGGCGTCTACGGCACCGCGTCGCGCCTCAGCATTCCCGGCCCCGGCACCGTCTCCATCGATGCGTCGCTCTCCAAAAGCATCCGCTTCGGCGACACCAAAACCTTCGAAATGCGCGCTACCTCGTCAAACGTCTTCAACACCGTCCAGTACTCCGGCGTCGACTCCACTCTCGGCGACGCAACCTACGGCGAAGTCCTCTCCACCGCGGCCATGCGCAGCTTCACCTTCATGGGGAGGTATCGCTTCTGATGTCAGACACCATGTGCACTGTCGCGTCAAGGGTGCCCGCGATCTTTGAAGGGGCACGGCTTCAGCCGTGCCGAAGGGCCGCCGATGGAGGGCCGGCTTTAGCCCCCGAGGGATGGGTTGCGAGCCGTCGATATCATCCCCGCACCTCCCGCCGCATCCTGCTGCGCACTGCCGTGTGGGCATTCGGCGCTCTGCTGCTCGCCTCCCCCGCGCCCGCCCAGGACCAATCGCAGCAGCCCTCCTCCACCACCGTCACCTTCAAGGTCAACAGCGACCTCGTCCTCACCAACGTCGTCGTCCGCGACAAAAAATCCGGCGAGATCCTCAAGGGTCTCACCGAAAAAGACTTCACCATCACCGAAGACGGCAAGCCGCAGCACATCGTCAGCTTCGATTTCGAAAACGTCGACCAGGCCGCTCCCCTCAGCGAAGCCACCATCAACGCCAGCGCGCCCAACGGCGTCTTCGGCGCAAAAACCGGCACCGCTACCCAGGAGCAGCTCCGCAACCACCGCCTCATCGTCCTGTTCTTCGACATCACTTCCATGCAGCCGGAAGACCTCGACCGCGCCCAGGAAGCCGCCCGCAATTACATCGACAAGCAGATGCATCCCGCGGACCTCGTCGCCGTCGCCTCGCTCGACAACACCCTCTCTCTCGATCAGGACTTCACCGCCAACAAAGATCTGCTGCTGAAGGCCGTCAACAGCTACTCCGGCACCCAGGGCCAGGGCTATGAGGCCGGAGCCACCAGCACCACCAACCAGGTCGAAGACGCCAGCTCCTTCACCGCCGACGAGCAGGAATACAACGACATCAACACCGATCGCGAGCTCTACGCCATCGAGGACATCGCCAAATCCCTCACCTACCTCAACGAGAAAAAGTCGCTGCTCTATTTTTCCGGAGGCATCCAGCGCGACGGCATTGAGAACCAGGCATCGCTGCACGCAGCCATCAACGCTGCCGTCCGCGCCAACGTCGCCATCTATTCGGTCGACGCCCGCGGACTCCAGGCCATCTCGCCCCTCGGCGACGCCTCCACCGGCAGCCTGCGCGGCACCGGCGGCTTCAACGGCGCGGCCCTGCAGAATAACCTCGACGCCAACTTCAACACCCAGGAAGTCATGGCCGGCCTCTCCGCCGACACCGGCGGCAAGGCCTTCTTCGACAGCAACGACTTCTCCCCCGCCTTTGACCGCATCCAGCGAGACACATCCGCCTACTACGTCATCGGCTATCACTCCTCTGACCCGCGCCGCGACGGCCGCTACCGCCGCTTATCCATCAAGGTGAATCGCGGCGATGTCAAGCTCGAATACCGCCCCGGCTACTACGCGCCCGCCGACTACAAACACGCTACGAAGGACGAGCGCGAACAGCAGCTCCAGGACGAGCTGGCCAGCGATCTCCCCGCCACCGACATGGCCGTCTATCTCGAGGCCCTCTATTTCCGCACCGCCGCCAACCGCTTCTATGTCCCCGTCTCGCTGGTCGTGCCCGGCTCGCAGATTCCCTTCGTCAAAGGCGGCGACCGCGACAAGGCCACCCTCGACATCATCGGCCAGGTGCGCGACACCGCCGGCCACGACATCGGCGATATCCGCGACACCGTCAAACTGGCCATCGACGAAGCCCAGCAGGTCCGCCAGAAAAATGTGCAGTACACCACCGGCTTCAATCTGCCCACCGGCAAATACCACCTGAAGTTTGTCGTCCGCGAAAACGAAACCGGCCGCATGGGCTCGTTCGAAACCGATCTCAACGTCCCCGATCTGCGCAAAGCACCGCTCAAGATGTCCTCCGTCGTCCTCGCCAGCCAGCGCATGCCTGCCGGCAAAAAGCAGGACAGCCCGCTGGTGCGCGACGGAGAACAGTTCGTGCCCAACCTGCCCCACGTCTTCCGTCAGGATCAGCACCTCTACCTGCTCTACGAGGTCTACGATCCCGCGCACGTCGTCGCAGAAAAATCCGCAGCTGCGCCGGAGTCGAAGGGCGCGAAGCCTGCGCACGCAACCGCGCCGGTCCGCGTCATGACCAGCATTGAATTCCTCCAGGGTTCCGCGAAGGCCTTCGAGACGCCCGTCGTCCAGGCCACCGCGCTCAACGTCCCCGATCGCGAAGCCGTGGCCTTCCAGTTCGATGTCCCGCTCGCCGGCCTCAAACCCGGCACCTACATTTGCCAAATCAACGTCATCGACGACGCCGGCGGCGCCTTCACCTTCCCCCGCACCGCAGTCCTCATCCGCCCCGCGGCCGCACCGCCGTCTGCGCCCTCGGCACAAGCCACCGGTGCCACAACTTCACCAGGCGGCAACTGATTTCCGCACACGGATCAATGCAAATTGCCCACTGCGCTCTGTTCGCTGAAAACTATGCAACCCCCTCCGTACCTCATTCGTACCTGGTTATCCACGGAAATTTAACATCCCGGCCTTGTCACCACGCGCAGACCCTGGGATAATCGGTTCAAATAAGAAGGAGCCCTGCTCCGCCGAGTGAACCGATACAGCCGCCAGGATGTTCTTCGGATTCTGCGCATCTCTTCCCGGCAACTGCACGCCTGGGAAAAGGTGGGACTCATCGCCGCCGCTCAGGATTACGGCTTCCAGGATCTGGTCCAGCTAAGAAAACTTCGTGATCTGCGCGCCATGCGCATCTCCGCCTCCAGCATTTGCGCCAGCGTGCACGCCATGCGTGCAGTCTCCGGCATGGCCAATCCGCTGCTGGAAGCGGGCGTCGCGCGTCGCGGTCCGCGCCTCGTCTTCCGCCACTCCGGAGCCACCGTTGATCCCATCGGCGGCCAGTTTGAGCTCGACTTCGAAGCCGGCACCCAGTGCCTTGCGGCCGTCGGCGCCTGCGCGGAATCGACCATCCAGCGCCAGAATCAGATCAGCTCGCTCTTCTTCGAGGCCGTCCGCTGCGAAGAGCAGGGCAAGATTCCCGAGGCCACCGCCCTCTACGAAGAAATCCTGGTTCTCGCCGAGCACGCGCCCGCCGCCATCAACCTGGGCACGATTCTTTACAACCAGAAACAATTCAACCGCGCGGAGCGGTTCTACCGCCGCGCCACGGAGGCCAGCCCCGACTACGCGCTCGCCTTCTTCGATCTCGGCAACGCTCTCGACGAGTTGCAGCGCCTCTGCGACGCCATTGACGCCTACAAGTCCGCCATCCGCCTCGCGCCCGGATACGCCGACGCCCACTACAACCTGGCGCTCGCCTACGAGCGCAGCAACGAACGCCGTCGCGCGCTGCAGCACTGGACAACCTACGCCAGGCTCGATCCCATCGGCCCCTGGGCCAACCACGCCCGCCTGCAGGCGAAGAAGATTCTCGAGCGCGATCCCCTCTCTGTGGTCTGGAGAAGCGGCAAGCCCCCGCGCCCGCTCCCGCGCCGTCAGGCCGAGTCGCGGTCCCGGCGCATCAGGCTGGTCGCCACCAAATCTCCTGCCTGATCGCCGCGACGCATCACTTCAGCCGAAAGCCCATCACCGCCAGCGCATTCGGATGTTTGCCCGCCGCCAGCACGGTGAACAGCGATCCGGTAATCGGCTCGCCTTTCGGCGTGTAGCTCACCGTGCGCAGCACCGAGACGTCGCCCGACCCCTGATCCAGCGCCAGCAGCAGAAATCCGTCATCGGATAACGCCAGCGGCCCCGGCCCCACGCCCACGCGCACCGTGTGCACCAGCTGCCCATCGTCGATCGAATAGGCGCCCACCGTGTTCGCCGCGGAATTGCTCACCCACAGCGTTGAATTGTCCGAGCTCACCACCCCGCCCATCGGCTGCTCGCCAATGACGTAGGCGCCGCCCACTTCGCTGCTGCTCGTCGCAATCTCCGACACCGTGTCGCCGCCCGAGTTCGACACAAAGATCTCGCCCCCATCCGGCTTCAGCGCCAGATGCACCGGCGTCGGCCCCACATCCAGAAAGTCGAGCAGATGATCCCCGCTCTCCGACGGCAGCCGCGGATGCTCGCGCGCGAGCCCGATCACCATCACCTGCGCGCCCCCCGTGCAGGCCACAAACGCCCGCGACGAATCCGGCAGAATCACCGTGTCTCCGGCCTGCGGACACCCGCTGAACACCGCCCGCACCCTCAGGCTGCGCGCGTCCACAACGCTCGCGCTCCCGCTCCCCCGGTTCGCCACCACCAGCGTGTTGCCGTCCGGAGAAATCCGCGCATCCGCCGGCCCGTCGCCCACGCCCAGCGTCGCAATCTCGCGGCGCTTCTCGAGATCGATCACCGAAACGCTGTTCGAACCGGCATTCGCCACGTAAGCCCGCGCGCCGTCGGCATCAATGTCAATCGAAGCCGGCTGCCGCCGCACTGCGATGGTCGCCGCCACCCGGTTCTTCTTCGCATCGATCACGCTCACCGACGCGCTCCCGGAGTTCACCACATACACTTCGTCGCGCTGCGGACTCACCGCAATCGCCGTCGGATTCGCGCCCACGTCGATGGCGCCGTTCTGCTGCATGTTCAGCAAATCGAGCACCGTGACGGAATTGCTGCCGCCGTTCGTCACCCACGCATATTCGCGAAAATCGGAAGGGTAGCGCGGAAACTTCACGCGCCGGCACCCGGAGAGACTCATCAAGGCCGCGCCCGCAAGCGCCACCGCACAGCACGCCGCCAGCCTTCGGCCCATCCTCGCCTTGCGCCGCGCTCCTGGGAGACTCATGCGGACCAGCATACCCGGATTTGCCGCGCCCTCATCATTCCGCATTGCGCAAAGGGAATCTAGCGCGCCGCCGCCGGCTGTTCCACCTGAATGCCTCGCGGCACGCTGCGATGCAGCACCGCGGCAATCTGCGAGCACTCCGTCACCAGCTGCACAAACTGCTCCGGCAGAATCGACTGCATCCCGTCGCTCAGCGCCTTCTCCGGCTGGTGATGCACTTCCACAATCAGCCCGTCCGCGCCCACCGCGACGGCCGCACGCGACAGCGGCAGCACCTTATTCCGCTTGCCCGTCCCGTGGCTCGGATCCACCAGGATCGGCAGGTGGCTCAGCCGCTGCACCGCCGGCACAATGCTCAGGTCCAGCGTGTTGCGCGTGTGATCCGCAAACGTCCGCACGCCTCGCTCGCACAGTGCCACCTCGTAGTTGCCCTCACTCATGATGTACTCGGCGGCCATCAGGAACTCGTCCAGCGTCGCCGCCAGCCCGCGCTTCAGCAGCACCGGCTTGCGCTTCCGCCCCGCCGCCTTCAGCAGCGAGAAGTTCTGCATATTGCGCGCGCCAATCTGGATCACATCGGCGTATTCGTCCACCAGCTCCAGCGTCTCGTGATCGATCGCCTCCGTCACAATGCGCAGCCCAAAGCGCTCCCGCACCTCGGCCATAATCTTCAGCGCTTCTTCGCCCAGCCCCTGGAACGCATACGGAGAAGTCCGCGGCTTGTACGCGCCGCCCCGGAAAAACTGTGCCCCCGCGGCCGCCACCTGCTCCGCAATCGCAAACGCCTGCTCGCGCGACTCGATCGAGCACGGTCCGGCGATTATCGCCACGTTCGCCCCGCCAATCGTCGCATTCGTGCCCGGGAAGCGAATGATCGTGTCGTCTTCCTTCACATCCCGGCTCACCAGCTTGTACGGCTTCGAGACGCGGATGACCTCCGCCACCCCCGGCATCTCCTCGAGGTTGCCGCGATCCACCTCGCCCTGGTTGCCGGTAATGCCGATCGCCGTGCGCGTCGCGCCCGGCATGGGATGGGCCCGAAAGCCCAACGTTTCAATATGCGCGCAGACCGCCTGGACTTCGTCCTGGGTCGCCTGCGCTTTCATCACGACAAGCATCGCGGTGTCCTCACCTGAAGTAAACCCCAGTTTAGTGCATCCGCCGCGCCCCACCCATCCCCGGCACGCTTCCCGCGCCCGTCCCGTCGCCAGGGGTCATCCATCGAAAGATGGAGACGCCGCGCCCCGCCAGGCCGTCCCAGTCGAAAAATAAAGCGAATCGCCGCGAAACTTTGCCTCCGGCTTTGGGTCCATCTATGCGTGAGAAGTCCCGGCGGGCTTCTTCACAGCAACCCTCCTCGGACAACGAGGCCGCTGCTTGCAACGGCCTCGTTGATTTTTTTGCGCGCTACTTCGACGGATCCACCAGCGCCCCGTACACCACCGCGTGGCTGCGATACAGCAGGCTGTGATTGTCCGAGCCGCCCATCCGCTGGATCATCCCCACAAACACCACATCGTTCGTCGGATCCACCCAGAACCACGTCCCCGCCGCCCCATCCCAGAAGAACGTTCCCGCTCCATCCGGCAGCCCCGCCGCTCCCGGATCGAACACCACCGCGCAATTGAACCCATACCCAAATCCCGGCCGCATCACGTGCTGCCCAATGCCGAACTGCCCCGTCAGCAGGTTCTCCGGCAGCTTGTTCGTCGTCATCAGATGCACCGTTGCCGGAGCCAGCACCCGCTGCCCCTCCAGCGCCCCGCCATCGGCCATCATCTGCGCAAAGCGGTAGTAATCCTCCGCCGTCGAAACCAGCCCGCCTCCGCCGGAAGGCATCGTCGGCTGCGTTGCATAGTCGCTCGGCGCTTCGCCCGCCGGGCTCGTCGGCGTCAGCGCTCCCTGCGCGTCCGCGCGATAATTCGTCGCGAACCGTCCGCGCTTCTCCGCGGGCACAAAAAATCCCGCATCCTTCATCCCCAGCGGCGTAAAGATGTGGTCGCGCGCAAAGTCCGGCAGTGTCTGCCCCGACAGCTTCTCGACAATGTATCCCTCAATATCCATCGACGCGCTGTACGTCCACCCCTTGCTCGGCTGGTAGTTCAGCGGAATCTTCGCCAGCTTGTCGATCATCTCCTGCAGCGTGGCGGAGCGCATCACCCCCTCCTGCTGGTACATCGCGTCCACCACCGTCTTCCCGCCGCCATAGGAGAAGCCTGCCGAATGCGACATCAGCTCCCGCATCGTCGGCGCGTGCTCCGGATCCACCAGCATCATCTTCCCCTCGGCGTCCACGCCCGCAAACACCTTCAGGTGCGCAAACTCCGGAATGTACTTCGCGATCGGATCCTGCGGCTGCCACTTGCCCTCTTCGTACAGGATCATCATCGCCACGCCCGTCACCGGCTTGGTCATGGAGTAGTCGCGGAAGATCGTATCCTTCGTCATCGCCGCGCCCGTTGCCAGGTCCCGCTGCCCGTACGTCCGGTAGTCCACAATCTTGCCGTGGCGCGCCAGAATCGTGATCGCCCCCGCCAGTTGCTTCTGGTCAATCTCTCCCTGGATCAGCGCGTGCAGCCGTTCCAGCCGCTCGCTGGAAAAGCCCACGCTTTCCGGACTCGCAGCGGCCTCGGCGCCGCCCCGCGTTTCCTTGCTCGCCTTTTGTCCCATCGCTGCTCCACCCCAAAGTAGAAAGCCGAGGGTTGTCGCGACGCCGGCCCCTCGCAGACTGCCTGCCCAGCGCGTTCCGTTCATTCCATCGTCCTCCCGCCCTGCCGTCGGCGGCGCACAGGCGAATCCGCTTCGCATTCCGCGCGGCTCCCGGAAGCCATCCGCCGCCCGCGTCGTTTATACCAAATCAGCGCGCCCCGCCTGGCCTCGCACACTGGACCCCGCACGCTGGGCTGGCGCATCGCGCCTCCTCCCGGCTATCCTTCTGCGTTACCCTCGGAGATTCCCTTGTGAACAAGCTCTGCCCCTCCGCCGCTGCCGCGGTCGCCGATATTCCCAACGGCGCTACCCTCATGGTCGGCGGTTTCGGCCTCTGCGGCATTCCGGAAATGCTCATCGCCGCCCTCGTCGACGAGCATGCCCGCCGCGGCCTCACCGGCCTCCACACCATCTCCAACAACATGGGCGTCGACGGCTTCGGCATGGGACGCATGCTCGAGGCCGGCATGGTCGTTTCCCACACCGGCAGCTACGTCGGCGAAAATCGGCTGCTCGAGGACAAGGTCCTCAAAGGCGAGCTCGACCTCCGCCTCATCCCCCAGGGAACGTTATCGGAGCGCATTCGCGCTGGCGGCGCCGGCATCCCCGCCTTCTTCACGCCCGCCGGCGTGGGCACGCTGGTGGCCGACGGCAAGGAGACCCGCGAATTCGACGGCAAGACCTATTTGATGGAACGCTGGCTGCGCGCCGACTTCGCGCTGGTCAAAGCCTGGAAAGGCGACCGCACCGGCAACCTCGTCTATCGCAAGACCGCCCGCAATTTCAATCCCATCATGGCCAGCGCGGCCCGCATCACGATCGCGGAAATCGAAGAGTTGGTCGAGCCTGGCGAACTCGACCCCGACCACATTGTCACGCCCGGCGTCTACGTCCAGCGGATGATCGTCGGCTCCGGCTACCAGAAACACATCGAACGCCGCACCGTGCGCGCCGTCGCCTGACCGAAGTCGCCCCGGCAAATACGAAGGCCGGCCTCGATGCTTCTCGAGACCGGCCCTCGTTCAGCTGACCCTCATCAGCTAAAACGACATCCGCGCTCCAAACTGGATCTGCCGCGACGCAGTCGACGTGGCCGTAATTAACCCGCCTGTCGGCGAAACGCCGCCCGTCGCCGCCGCGTACACAATCTCGTTCGGAATCTGGAAATTCGTGTGGTTCAGCAGGTTGTAGAAATCCGCCCGGAACTGCAGGCGAACCGAATGTTCCAGCGGAACATTCTTGATGGCCGCAAAATCCAGCTGCGTCGCATTGGGCCCCGTCAGCGCATCGCGCTGCACGTTGCCGTAATACCCCGCCGCCGGCGTTGTGAAGGCGTTCGCGTCGAACCACTGTCCTGGCGTGTGCGGATAGAGCGGCCCAGCAAACGTCGGGTTCCAGTCCGGCCGAATCGGGTTGCGGCTGTCGCCGTTGCCCGTCGGGTTGTAGCCCAGCTGCGGCGTGAACGGCAGCCCCGTCTGGAAGTTGAACACCCCGCTCACCGTCCATCCGCCCGCAATCGACCGCGTCGTGGAGGACGAATTGGCCAGCACTCCATGCAGCAGCCCCGCGTCCAGATCCCACGACCCATTCACCGCCGCCTGGTGCCGCACATCGGTGGAAGCCAGCCCCCAGTCCATCTTCGGTTGCAGCGGAAATTCGACGAAGGCCGGTGTCGCCGCGGTGGCCACACCCTGGGCGATGGCAGAGCCATCATCGAGATTCTTCGCATACGTGTAGATGCCGCGGAACTGCACCCCGTTCCCCAGGTTGTGCCGCACATCCACCCGCAGCGCGTTGTAAAGGCCCACCCCCTGCGAAACCCACGAGGTCGTTTTGCTCAGCAAAGGATTCGCGTTCTTCACGCCGCTCGGATAGTAGGCCGTTCCATCCGGCAGATAGGAGGGCACCGGCTGGTTCAAATCCTCCGAGAGGATCTGGTGGTAGGCGTGCGATCCCACGTAGCCCACCGTCACCGTCGTCCGTGGCGCAACCTGCTGCTCCACGCGCAGCGTCCAGTTGATCACCGCCGGCGTGTCGATATTGGGCTGCACGGTGCCTGGAGACACCAGAGATGTTCCCGGCAGCGTGCCGCCGGGTGGGATGCTCGCCGTCGCCACCGTCAATCCCTTAATCGAATAGGGCTCGTTGAAGGGTCCGCCCTGGTCGAGACGGTAATCCAGCGCGTCCAGCAGCGTGTGATAGAGGCCCACGCCCCCGCGCACCGCCGTCTTGCCGTTGCCCCGCACATCCCACGCAAAGCCAAACCGCGGGCTGAAGAGTTCCTTCGCATGGTTGGAAAGCAGCGCCGAGCTTCCGGTGAAAGGATCGGTCTGCACCACCCCGTCCACCACCGCATAGTTCGCGGCCATGCCGTGCGCGGCGTTCCAGCCATTCGTCGATTCGATGCGCACTCCGCCCCGCAGTTCCAGACGCTGCGTCGCCTTCCAGATGTCCTCGGCGAAGCCGGCGTACTCCTTCGTTCGCCAGCCAATCTCCGTAGGCTGCGGAATCACGCCAAAGGTATAAATGGTTCCCGCCAGAAAGGCCGGCAGCGTCGCGAACGACGCCTGGCCCAGCCGGTTCTGCGCGTAATCGTCGTTGGATTCGATGATCTGCATCCACAGCCCCGCCTCCAGTTGATTCGACCCGCGCGACCAGTACGTGTGGTCGTCGAGGGTAAACAGGTTCCGCGAGGAAGTGTTGCCGGTGCCGGCGCTCGACCCGGCCTGCGTCAGTTGCGACGCGCCGCTGGCCGAGGTGCTGCCCGCGATAATCATCGTCCCGAACTGCCGTCCGACGACAAATCCCGGCAAATCCACCGGCGGCTGGCTCTCTAGGCCGTAACTCCCGCGCGAGTACCCGAGACGCGCCGTGTTCAGTACGGAGGGCGAAAACACATGCTGCTCCTGCACACTCAAAACCTGTTCCCGCAGCCCCGATTCCACCCGCGTCAGCGGGTTCGGCCCGGTCGTGTCCGCTCCGCTGTCGTCGATCGTGTACGCGGCAAACAGCAGGTCCCTGCCGCCCAGATTGTCGTCGAACCGCGTCGTCCCGAAATCGTCGCGGATGTTCGACGGTGGATTGGTATACGCCTCGCCCATCCCTGTCGGCAGCCCATTCGCCGTCAACTCCGGGCCGTTCTGCGCCGGCCACAGCGCGAACAGCGGCGCCACGCCGGTTCCCAGCCCCACTTTCTGCTCCGTTCCCGTTGTGTCCGGCAGATAGCCCTGGCGCGCCTCCGTATCCGGAACCACCGACACCGACGTCAGGTTCTGGCTCTGCCGATACCCTTCATAGTTGCCGAACAGAAACAGCTTGTTTTTGCGGATCGGGCCGCCCACCGCCCCGCCAAACTGATTCCGCAGAAAATTCGGCGTCGACCCCTGGTCGAAGTAGTTGCGCGCGTTCAGCGCGTTGTCGCGGAACTGCTCGAACAAATCGCCGTGCAGCGCGTTCGTGCCCGACATGGTCACAATGCTGGTCTGCGCCCCGTCCCGCTTGCCGTACGCCGAGCCGTACGCATCGCTCATCGTGTTGAACTCGCGCACCGAATCGATGCCCAGCAGCACCCCGCTCACCCCGCCCGGAACCAGGTTCAGCACGTTGGCCCCGCTGTACTCAATGCCGTTCAGCAGGAAGATATTGTCCTGCGGCCGCCGCCCGCTGATCGAAAACGAATTGCCCAGTGATGCCGGCGAACTCCCCGCCCCTCCCGACTTCACCTCGTTGAAGTTCACCGCCGCGGGATTCTGCGTCAGCAACTCGTCATAGCTCCGCCCGTTGATCGGCAGCGTCTCCAGTTGATGCGTCGTCACCTCGCCGGAGGTGGAATGGGTCGTCGTATTCACCCCCGCCGGCTCTGCGCTCACCGTCACTTTTTGCTGCACCGTGCCCACGCCCAGTGTCATGTTGACGGTCACCGTCTGCCCGATCGCCAGAAAAATGCTCTCCCGCTGCTGCGTCTGGAACCCCGCCCGCGCAATCGAAACCGTGTATCCGCCCACCGGCACCGAAGGAGCAGCATAGTGGCCGTCCGCGCTCGTCGTGATCGTGCGCGTCGCCCCCATGTCCACATTCCGCACCGTCACCGTCGCCCCGGCAATCGCGGCGCCCGACGAATCCTTCACCTGGCCGCTGATCGTGCCGCCCACAATCTGTCCCACCGCCGACTGAACGCCAGGGCCCAGCCCAGCCACCAGCAAAACTAAAGCTGCAATGCGCCGTCCCATACCACCCCCTGTAAGTCGATCGTTCCGCTGCGAATTTTTCTGCGTGATGATCCGCATCAGTCCTGATCCTCCACATCCAGCTGTGAAGACACGACTCCGCGGCCGCCTGGAGACTCGAATCCAGCCGCGAAAATCGCCGTTATCGGTGAATGAGAACGGCTACGGACAGAGTTCTGCGAGGGAAGTGTGGTCCAGAATGCGTGCCGTCGCATCCCGAACGTCAAGCAGCACCCGGAACAGCGGCCGGTGCTTCGGATCGCGCTGCACTCTCCGCCGCAGCGACTCCGCATCCTCAAACGGAGCCAGCGGCCCGTCGATGATGCGAATCACTTCGCCCAGGAATATCTTGCCCGGCGCCCGCCGCAGCCGATATCCCCCGTTGGCCCCGCGCACGCTGTCCACAAACCGCGCCCGCTTCAGATCTCGCAGAATGGCTTCCAGAAACTTCTCCGGCAACTCTTCCTCCTGGGCAATGTCGCGTATCTTCACCACACCGCCGGGATACTGCCGTGCAAGCACCGTCAGGGCCTGCAGGGCGTACAGTCCTTTTTGCGAGATCCTCATGGCTCGCAAGTTTATCAACGGATGAGGATCCCTGACAGCCGGTTTCTCGACCATTGTTAGGGCGGAAACTCCGCCCTAAACAATATGAAGTCTACCAATATAATAGACATTGTCAAGAAGGAACCCGCGCTTTTCCGCCCCCTCCCCCGCATTTCCCCCTCCACCGCCCCCAAAACCGCCCTCACGATAGACTGAGCTACGCATGAGCGGAAAAATCATCGCCCTCCTGGTCAGCCTCATCGCCGCTGGCGGATACGCCGCCGTCATCCTCCTCATGGCCCTCCAGTCGGCCTGCATCCCCATCCCTTCTGAAGTCGTCATGCCGCTGGCCGGCTACGCCCTCGCCCATACCCAGATGCAGCTCGTCCTGCTGGCCACCGTCGCCTCCCTCGCCTCCAACCTCGGCTCCATCCCCGCCTACTGGGTCGGCGCCCGCGGCGGACGCCCCATGGTCGAACGCTACGGGCGCTGGCTCCTCCTCAGCCGCCGCGACCTCGACCGCGTCGACCACTTCTTCGCCCGCTACGGCTCCATCACCGTCCTCATCGGACGCATGCTCCCCATCGTCCGCACCTTCATCGCCTTCCCCGCCGGCGTCGCCAAAATGAACCAGCTCCGCTTCCACATCTACACCTTCATCGGCTCCTGGCCCTGGTGCTATGTCCTCGCCCTGGTCGGCATGAAGCTGGGCGCCTCCTTCAACAGCAATCCCCGCTTCCAGGCCCTCTTCCACCGCTTCCACCTCGGCGTCGAAGCCCTCCTCCTCCTCGGCGCCGTCTGGTTCGTCTGGACCCACTGGCGCAACCGCGTCCAACCCACCAGGTAGCCACGGGCTTCAGCCCGTGGACCCCGGCGACCCAGAGACAGGGGCTTCATCCCCGGCCCGGCCCCCACTCGAAGCGTCCCCACCCCCCGTTAACCCGCCAAATCTCCCCGTTCGCCCATCGGTAATTTGCGAAATCCCGCCCGCGGGCAGAAACTGATTGTTTGGTCCTACCATTTTGTTCGTGCACGTGTGAATGCGGAAAGGCATAAGAATGACAGGGGAAAAGGGTTCCATCCAGCCCGCGAAGGGCAAGCTCGGAGTCATGACCGTGGGCATGGGGGCCGTCGCCACCACCCTCATCGCCGGCGTCGAAGCCGTCCGTAGAGGCCTCGCCAAACCCATCGGCTCCGTCACCCAGATGGGCACCATCCGCCTCGGCAAGCGCACCGACAACCGCACCCCCCTTATCAAGGACTTCGTGCCCCTCGCCGACCTCAACGACGTCGTCTTCACCGGCTGGGACATCTTCCCCGACAATATGTACGAGGCCGCTGCCCACGCCGCCGTCCTCGACAAGGACCACCTCCAGTCCATTAAGCCGTTCCTCGAAGCTATCAAGCCCATGCCCGCCGTCTTTGACCAGTACTACGTCAAGCGGCTCAACGGCACCCACATCAAGACCGGCAAATCCAAGTGCGACCTCGCCCAGCAGCTCCGTGCTGACATCCAGAAGTTCCGCTCCACCGTTGACCGCGTCGTCGTCATCTGGTGCGGATCGACCGAGATCTTCCTCGAGCCGGCCCCCTGCCACGCCACCGTAGAGTCCTTTGAAAAAGGCCTGGTCGACAACGACCCCGCCATCGCCCCCAGCCAGATCTACGCCTACGCCGCCCTCAAAGAAGGCATCCCCTTCGCCAACGGCGCGCCCAACCTCACCGTCGACCTGCCCTGCATGATCGAGCTGTCGCGACTCACAGGAGCGCCCATCTGCGGCAAAGACTTTAAGACCGGCCAGACGCTCCTCAAGACCGTCCTCGCGCCCACCTTCAAGGCCCGCATGCTCGGCGTCGCCGGCTGGTATTCCACCAACATCCTCGGCAACCGCGACGGCGAAGTCCTCGACGACCCCGAATCCTTCAAGACCAAGGAAGAATCCAAGCTCGGCGTCCTCGACTACATCCTCCAGCCCGACAAGTACCCCGACCTTTACGGCAACATCTACCACAAGGTCCGGATCAACTATTACCCGCCCCGCGGCGACAACAAAGAAGGCTGGGACA
>DATAWI010000010.1:0-24562 GCA_036267295.1 Acidobacteriaceae bacterium
TCGCAGAACTAAGGTTGCGCCAGAGTGATGGCGAAGTTCTATCAGTCACCCACGGCAGATGAGGGAATGGACGTGTGACCAGTTACACGGAAACTACGCCGTTCGGAGGCCAGATCGGGGCGAAATGTCCGGTTTGCCGACGATATCGGCCCGGAAGCCGATGGCGCGCGAGTTGCGGCCGTAGAGTCATGCCATCGCACTCGTGGCGGACTCGGGAGGACCGATGGCTAGACGCGAGGAATGGCGGCGGATTCTCGACATGGAAGTGAGACGCTGGTCTTCAATGTCGTGTGATGAGGTGCTGGCAGAACTGCGCGTCCGGGATGTCTATGACCTCACTGAAGGTTCCAAGCGATACCAGGTCGAAGCGGTTCTCTTGGAAAACACCACCGAATACGTGCATGTGAGCATAGCGGTTGACGACGGCGGCCTACCAGACTCGTTCCATCCCGCGAGTCAAGGGGTCATTCTCAGGAAGGTCGTATCGCGCAATACTGGCGTATGACCGGCTACACGGAAGTAAACCGGTTCCGGGGGGCGGATCGGGCCGGGCAACAGCGTAATGTCCGTGTTGCCGACCAACCACTCGACTCGTAAAATCTTCTGTCATTATGAATGCGGGTACAGTGCCAAAGTGAACCGCGCACGAGTCATATTCGCTGCTTTTGCCGTCATAGGTCTTGCAGGCTGCCAATACGACCCTTGGGCAGGCAAATTTCTTAAGCGCCAGCCCGTTGAAGGGGATGTCGTGGGTTGGTACGCTGTTGATCAAGCATCACTGCACCGAACGATCAAACTACCGAGCGGATCACGACTGACGGTCGATTCTTCATCACACATCCTCCTATCCGCAGATCACACAGCTGAGTTCCTCTCCGTACCGGAAGAACTCGATAATGGGTTCTCGTGCTCGGTGACAGGTCGCGGCACTTGGAGCTTGGGAAAGAATGATAGCTACTTCGTGATTCGGGTGGAAATCTCCGATGAAGAATCAAATGGTAGATGCAGGGACACGTTCACGGCGAACTACGGTGAGGAAATCAATTTGTATGGTGAGAGCCCGCCCTACCGCCTCCATGTGACTATCGGCGACCCAGATTCTGGAGATGCGGTACAGTTTGCACGCTGAATGTAGGCGACAAAGGGCGAAAGTTAGCGAGGTTTTTGCCGGTTAACCGGCTACACGGAAACTACGCCGTTCGGGGGCCAGATCGGGCCGAAATGTCCGGTTTGCCGACAAACCACGAACAATGGGGAAGGTCTGACCTGTATAGACTGTCGCAATGGAAGGCATTATTCGGCTTCAGAAATGGTACGCGGATCAGTGTGACGGCGATTGGGAACATCAGTATGGGGTAAAAATCGACACTTTAGACAATCCGGGTTGGACGATCACAATTGATCCAGGGGGAACCCCTCAAGCAGAACTCGCTTTCGAGCGCGTCAGCCTCAACTGCTCGGATGCGGATTGGATGCTGTGCTGGATCGAAAACTCTAAGTTTGAGGGGCGGGGTGATCCCCAAAAGCTGGACGCCATGATTCAGCAGTTTCTGATCTTCGCCGGACTGTAGAGGTCGCAAGGCTCCGTATAACCGGCGACACGGACGTTATCCGAAGGACATCCCTCTGGGGCTAAAGCCCTTTCGTTTTGCTGGCCTGACGGCACGGCTGAAGCCGTGCCCCTTGAAAGCAAATACGTCCGGCGAGTTTTTCCGCACGCTGTGAAGCCGCGCCCCTTCCAACCGGATGACCGTTGTTTCTTGTTGGGCGGATCGGATTTTGTTGCGCAGAATCCGCGGCAGGCCTGTGTCCGGGTGCGGCTAGTAGATCAGCTTGAGCGAGAACTGAATTTGGCGCGAGGTGCCGGCGGTTTTGCTGATGAGGCCGAAGCCGGAGCCGAGCAGGGTGTTGGCGGGCAGGCCCATGTTCACCACGTTGAAGAGGTTGAAGAATTCTCCCCGGAACTGAACGTCGGCGCGCTCGAGGCCGCTGGCGCGATGGCCGAGGGGCGTGGTCTTGATGAGCGCGTAGTCGAAATCGTAGTAGGCGGGGCCGCGAAAGGTGTTGCGCCCGAGGGTACCGAAGCGTCCGGAGTTGGGGCCGGTGCCGCCGGGAATATTGATGGGGATGGAGAAGAAGGCGGCGTTGCCGGCGCCGC
Organism: Acidobacteriaceae bacterium; assembly: GCA_036267295.1. Classification (GTDB taxonomy): domain Bacteria; phylum Acidobacteriota; class Terriglobia; order Terriglobales; family Acidobacteriaceae; genus Palsa-343. The sequence continues at coordinate 2,159 of DATAWI010000010.1, forward strand.
GTCCGAAGTAGTCGTAGCGGGGCCGGGTGGCGCTGTGCGCGGTGGAGAGGACGGGCGTGGCGATCTGATCGGGGCGGTCCGAGCCGCCGGAGCCTGCGCCAGTCTGCTGGATGCCGGAATAAACGGTGAAGGGCGAACCGCTGGAGATGGTGGAGATGCTGAGCAGTTCCCAGCCTTCGGTGACTTTGCGGCTGGCGTGCGAAAGGAATCCGGCCTGCTGGAGATGCAGGTCCTGGGCCGCGCTCAAAGCGAAGCCATGCGTGACGTCGAAATTCGACGGGCCCTTTTCGAGATGGGTATTGAACGGGTCCTGTGGGGCGAAGATGGTGACGGCGCCGGTATTGCCGGTGCCTCCGACGACGCCGCTGACGTCGTCGATGGATTTGCTCCACGTGTAGCCGGCCTGCACGCCGGGTCCGCCATGGGGAACCGTTCCGGAGAGCGAAGTCTGGAGCGCGTGGTAGGACGAGTGGGCCGTGTCGGTGATGACCTGTTCGTAGCCGAAGCCGCCGGTGACGTTGCCGCTGCTGTCAAAGGTGGTGAACGGAGCGAAGCCTGGATAGGCGCCGGCATAGGCATTGGGAAAGGAGATGCGCGGCAGGTGAAACGACTCGGTGCCGACGTAGGCAGCGTCGGCGGTGAGCGCGCCGAAGGATCGCTCGACGCCGAGGGTCCACGTTTGCAGGAAGCCGTCGCCGAAGCGGCGATCTATGGCGCTGAGATTGAGCAGCGATAGCTGATGACCGGGCGCGAGGGAGGCGAGGTCCTGCTGATAACGGTTGACGTCCATCACGGTGTTGGCGGGAACTTTTTTGGTGTCGCCACTGGCGAAGACATTGGCGCCCTGGGGCGTGTAGGTTTGCGGCAATTCGCCGGGAGTGATTTGAAATCCATAGGCGATTTCGCCGCTTTTGGCGGCATTGACGCGCGGGTAGACAACGAAGGGCGTGGAGCCGGTGAGGAAATTGTCCTGCCAGATGTTGGGGGGGGTGACGGTGATGGCGGCGCCGGCGTGCACGCGGAAGGCGTGGGGGGCGTTCCAGTCCAACTGCACGCGGGGGCCCCAGCCGTTCCGGCCGCTTTGATAGCCGGGCTGCGGGTTGATGAGGTATTCCTGGCCGACGCCGCCGGTGGGATAAGGATTGAGGAAGCTGGAGGTGCGATGGGCGCGCTCGGTGATGGGCGAGTAGACCTCGTAGCGGAGGCCGTAGTCGAGGGCCCAGTTGGGGCTGAATTTCCAGGTGTCCTGGAGGTAGGCGTTGACGTCGTTGCGGTCGATGGCCGCGGGGCCGATGTGGGTTCCGTTGGATGAGTAGGGCGGCGCGACGGCGATGGTGTAGCCGTAGGGATAGCCGACCAAGAGGCTCGACAACGTGTCGGGGAGCGGATCGCCGGGCGCGATGTTGTGCGTGCCGCTGGCCGATGGGATGAAGGCGGGCGCGTAGACGGTGCCGCCGCCGAAATCGTATTCGCCGTTGGGACTGATGCCGAAGTAGGTGGTGTCGCGGTTGAGGCGCGCTTCGACGCCCCATTTGACGGCGTGGCGCTGGGTGGTCCACGCAAAGGTTTGCTGGCCCTGGAAGAGATTGCCGAAGGCGGACATCACGGAGCCGGCCGCGGTGTCGAAGCCCTCAAAGAGGCCGTCGACGAATTTGACGGCGGGGTCGGTGTGGTTGGGCGTGGGAAAGGAGGGCGTGGAGCGCGTGATGCTGAAGGAGGACGACCAGAGGAAACGCGGCGAGACGGTGCGCGTGTAGGTGAAGACGACATTGCGCTGGTGGTCGACATACTGCACACCGAAGGTTGGGTCGAGCAGGGTCTGGTCGGGATTGGTGGTGGGTCCGGTGAGGTTGTCGTAGGTGAAGCGGGCGAGAAACTGGCCTTTGGGGCCGAGCTTCTGATCGAGGCGGATGGAAAACTGATCGGCGTCGGTGTCGACGTTGGAGGGGGCGGCGAAGGTGCGCGTCCCAAAGGCGCCGGCGGGATTGTTCGGCATGGGATAGCGGGCGAGGATGGCGGCGATGGCGGGGTCGACGGGCACGTCGAGCGTGTCGGTGCTGCCGTCGGCATAGGTGACGGTGTCGAGGCCGGAGCGCTCGGCGGCGGTGGGGACGGCGAGAACCTGGGTGGTGCCGAGGACCTGGCGAAATCCCTGATACTCGCCGAAGTAGAAGGTGCGGCCGCGGCCGTCGTAGAGATGCGGGAGGACGACCGGACCGCCGTTGGTGAACCCAAACTCATTGCGGCGGAAGGGCGGGATGCGGCCGGGATCGGCGATGGAGGGATGGTCGAAGTAGTTGCGGGCGTCGAGGGCGGAGTTGCGGATGAATTCAAAGAAGGAGCCGTGGAAGCCGCTGCTGCCGGAGCGGGTGACGATGTTGGTAAAGCCGGCAGCGCCGCGTCCGATTTCGGCGGGCATCCAGCCGGAGCTGGATTGCAGCTCCTGGATGGCGTCGACGTTGAAGTTGGTGAAGATGGTGCCGCCCATTTCGGGATCGCTGATGTCGGCGCCGTCCAGGGCGAAGGCGGCTTCGACGCCGCGCTGGCCGTTGATGGCGAACTGCTGGGTGAAGTTGGTGGCGCCGTTGGTGTCGGTCATCGTGCCGGCGGCCAGCAGGAGCAACGTGGAGAAGTCGCGGCCGTTGAGAGGAAGCTGGCTGACGGACTGGCTGGAAAGCTTTTCACCGCCCGAGGTGTTGGCGGTGTTGTTCGCGCTGGGAGCGATGGGCGTGGGCGCGGGCGGCTCGACGAGGGTTAGGGTGTTCTGGTCGGAAAGCGTGAGGACGATTGAGGCGCCGCTGGTGACGGTGACGGCGATTGGGGCGGTCGCGGGATGGCCGGGAAGCTGTACGGAGATGGTGTATGCGCCGGGAGCAAGGCCGGGGAGGGTGAAGCGGCCGTCGGGTCCGGTGAGCGCGGTGGGCGGCGCGGCCTGGGCGGGTTCGGGAAGGCCGGGCTCGGAGACGGTGACGGTTGCGGATGCGATGGGCTGGCCCGTAGCGTTGCGGACGATGCCGGACCCAGGCGCGGCGGAGGGCATTGGCGGCTGCTGCGCCGCGGCGGCCGGAGCGCCGAGGCATCCCGCGAGGAGCGAGGCCAGGGTGCAAACGAGGAGGCTGCGAAGACTCGATACTTCCCTGCTTTGACAAGAGCTGCGTACAACGCGCTGATCGCCCACGTATGCCCCAACTTCCGTACCGCGATGAGGGTCTCCGCGGGCGTCGCCGGAGTGGTCCTCAAACGATTCACTAGACCAATTTCGGCATTATAGCCCGGGCGCGATACGGCTGACTGCAACGCTCTTTAGAATTGCGGCGGAGGAGGGATTACGGCGGGATCGCGCGGCCGCGGGGAAGCGCGAGAGGACCGGCTACAATGCTCGGCATGGCGCAAAAGAAGGTGGTGAAGCGGACGGCGAAGAGGGCAGACAAGACGGCGGGCAGGGCGGCGAAGAGTTCGGCAAAGAAGGCCGCCGGCAAAGCAGCGAAGAAAGTTTCTGCGCTGGGAAAGCGGGCCGCGGGCCGGAAGAAGGATGCGGGCCTGGAGGTTGCGCCGGAGCGGATTGCGGAGTTGCTGCGGCGGCTGCGGGCGGCGTATCCGAACGCGGAATGCGCTTTGCTGCACCGGACGCCGTGGGAACTGCTGGTGGCGACGATTCTGTCGGCGCAGTGTACCGATGCGCGGGTGAATCTGGTGACGCCTGGCCTGTTTCGGAAATTCCCTACCCCGCAGGCGTTTGCCGAGGCGTCGCTGCCGGCGATCGAGGAGGAGATTCGGTCGACGGGGTTTTATCACAACAAGGCGAAGTCGATTTCCGGCGCGGCGCAGCGCCTGATGAGCGCGTTTGGCGGGAAGGTTCCGCAGACGATGGAGGAGTTGCTGACGCTGCCGGGCGTGGCGCGGAAGACGGGGAACGTGGTGCTGGGGGTCGCGTTCAAGAAGACCGAAGGGGTCGTGGTGGACACGCATGTGCTGCGGCTGAGCCATCGGCTGGGGCTGACGCGGGCGGAGGATCCAAAGCGCGTGGAAGAGGATTTGATGCGGGTGATTCCGCGGGATCGATGGATTGCGTTTTCGCACGAGATGATCCATCACGGGCGGCAGATTTGCGTGGCGCGGAAGCCGCGGTGCGTGGATTGTCCGCTGGAGACGCTGTGCAACGCAGCGGACAAGACCTGGAGTAGTCATTAGCGGGTAGCGAATGGCGTGGCGCGGTTGAGGATTCTCTCGCGGTGCTATGCTGCCGGGGATTGTTGCATCGCTGCTGCGGTTGCGGCGAAACGTTTTTCTTCCAGGGGGTTGGGGATGGCGGGGCATCGAGCGGATGCAGGCTGGTTGTTTTCGCGGAGACGGTTTCTGGCGACGGCCGGGGCGGCGGCGGTGACGGCGCGCAGCGGATGGGCGCGGGGATATTTTCCAGCTTCGGACCGGATCACGATGGGCGTGATTGGCTGGGGGATGATGGGGCCGGCGAATACGCAGGCTTTTCTGGCGCAGCCGGACTGCCAGGTGGTGGCCGCGTGCGATCTGGATCAGGGGCATCTGCAGGCGGCTCTGGACGCGATCAACGGGCACTACGGCAATCAGGACTGCCGGGGTTACCACGATTACCGGGAGATGCTGGCGCGGACGGATATCGATGCGGTGATGATCGCGGTGCCGGATCACTGGCACGCCGTGATCGCGACGGAAGCCGCCCATCTGAAAAAGGACATTTACGGGGAGAAGCCGCTGGCGCGCACCGTCTTTGAGCAGCAGGCGATTGTGCGGGCGGTGGAGAAAAACCATGTGATGTGGCAGACGGGGTCGTGGCAGCGATCGCTTCCGTCGTTTCGCAAAGCCGCGGAGATTGTGCGCAACGGGATGATTGGCGATGTGACGCATATTGAGGTGGGGCTGCCGGGAGGGCATCATGATTTTCCAAACACGGTGCCGGCGCTGATGGAGAGGCTGGCGTCGCTGCCGCAGAAGCCCGCGGATCCTTCGCAAATTGTGCCGGGCACGCCGGCGTGGGATCTGGCAGTGTCGGAACCGCCGGCCGATTTCGACTATGCGACATGGATTGGGCCGTCGCAGATGGAGCCGTACATCGCGGTGCGGGTTTATCAGAACTGGCGGTGGAATTACAACACAGGCGGCGGGCAGCTGATGGACTGGATCGGGCACCACGGCGATATCGCGCACTGGGGGACGGGTTTCGATGGGACGGGGCCGTCGGTGGTGGAGGGGCACGGAGAATTTCCGCAGCCGCACGCCGTTTGGAATACGGCGACGAAATACACGATTGAGTGCCAGTACCGGAAGGAAGTGACGGGGTATCCGGTGGACGTGACGATGACGATTGCGGGCGGATCGCCGGCAATCGCGATGGGCACGAAATGGATTGGCAAAGACGGATGGGTGTGGGTGGATCGGAGCGGATTCGACGCGTCGAATCCGGAGTGGGCGAAGGAGGAGTCGCTGCCGGATGCGGAGCGGAAGGTGGCGCTGATCGTCTCGGCGGAGCACCGGCGGAATTTTCTGGACAGCGTGCGCTCGCGGAAGCCGACGATCACGCCGGTGGAAACGGGGCATCACTCCACGATCCCTGGGCACCTGGGACTGATCTCGATGCTGGTGGGACGGAAGGTGGAGTGGGATCCGCGGACGGAGACGATTGCCAACGATGCGGGAGCGAGCGCTTTGCTGACGCGTCCGTACCGCGCGCCGTGGACGCTGGGGTAGAGGCAGCGAGTGGCCGTTAGCCGTTCGTGATGTCAATTCGGTGATGTTCAGCAGGGATTCTGTTACACAGATTGAGTGTTCATTTCCAGAATTCTGCTGCTCTGCCTCGTGCTCGGCTTCCCCTTCTGGCATTCCAGCCGTGCGCCGGCGGAGTATCGCGTGAAGATCGACACCACGGCGGGGAGCTTTGTGATTGAGGCGCATCGGGCGTGGGCGCCGCACGGAGCGGATCGCTTCTACGCGCTGGTGCGGGCCGGGTACTACAACGACTCGCGGTTCTTCCGCGTGGCGCCGGGGCGATGGGTGCAGTTTGGCATCGCGGGCGATCCGCGGGTGGCGCAGAGATGGCGGGGGCGCACGATTCCGGACGACACGCTGGCGGAGCCGAACACCGCGGGGTATGTGGCGTTTGCGAATACGGGGCCGGCGACGCGGGCGACGGAGATTTATATCAATACAGGTGACAATTCGCGGCTCGACACGGCGAACGGCTTCGCGCCCTTCGGCCAGGTGGTGGAAGGGATGGAGGTTGTGAAGAAGTTGTACGGCGGATATGGAGAACATTCGGGAGGCGGGATGCGGGCGGGCCACCAGGATCCAATGTTTACGGGCGGCAACGCGTATCTCGACCGCACGTATCCGAAGCTGGACAAGCTGATCCGGGCGACGGTGCTGGCGCGGAGCGAAGCGGCGAAGTAGAACGGGCGCAGGGAACATGCGGCCGACACACCCTTGCATGCCCATCAAGCAAGCAGAAGGCTTGCATGGGGCCCCTGCCTTTAAATTGATATTTGCGAGCGGCTATCGACGCGAGCGTGACATCCCCACCCTGTAAAGCTGTGCTAATCGGTAAACTCCGGTGGCGATCAGAAGAATCGACGGCAACAGCACAAACAACAAGGCTGAAGCCGCGTGAAACCGCGCCATGGTGAGTGGGGACACAAAGCATAGCGCGACGAGTATGCAGAGCAGGATCCAACCGATAATCAGAAGACGACGATATGTCTGCATTTAACTCTCTCGCTTCACCAGCGTGACTCCCAGAGCATCTATCTCGCGTCGCCGACGATAGACAAACAGGTAATACGCAATCGCACCAAACCACACTCCGAACAGAAGCACCGCAAACGTTATCCTCTTCACCTGTCTCGCCGACCGGTCGTAAATCTTCCAGAATCGCCACATCCCCAGCCAAATGAGCAAAATGCTCAGCAGCCCGATAACGAAACCAACGCCGAAGGCGAGATTTCCGAATTCGCTTCTGGGAACAGGTATCTCATTGAGGTAATACCACACCGCCGACGTCGGCAATGCGAACACGCTCGCGATCCCAAACACACTTGACGCAGCGTTGCCTGGCAACCACCTGTCGACAACCTCGTTCAAGTCAAAGGACATAGTAATTACCCGCGTATCATTACAAGGTTTGCTTGTGTTCCTGGGGATTCGGAGAACACGATACCCAATACCGTCCCGGCGATAGAATTTCTGTGTGCCCGCATCGGGTTCCCCCGCGCTTGCCACCATATTACCCAGCGCGGCAATGGCCTTCGAGCCGTCTTTTTCGAGGAGTGGAGCCACGGCGGAAGCCCACTCAAGCCAACACAAGACTTGAATGGGCCACCTGGCCGGGATCTGAGCCCGCGATCCTGGCGTCCAGGCCGGCGATCCCACGATTGACCGACGTCCTATGTTCCCGTGTGGGCGGACAATCCTTGCGAGTTCGGCCGATAAGTGGCTCACCGAGCAACCTCCTGGCGTGATCAAAAAATGGCGGGAACGGGCGCGTCTGTCATTGAGCCTGACTGCATCCAAATTTTTGTTGGAGGAAATTGCGATGAAGCATGGGCTCGTATCCGTTTGCTGTCTGGCGCTGTGCGCGCTGCCGGCGATGGCGCAGAAAAACGAAAAAGGGGCGACGATGCGCGATCAGCAGTTTGTCGACTTCGCCGCACAGACCGATATGGTGGAAGCTAACCTGGGGCAACTGGCCCAGACGAACGGGTCGGCGCAGCCGGTGAAGGACTACGGGCAGCAACTGACTACCGATCACACCAGCGATTACGGCGCGCTGGCGACGGTGGCGAAACAGGCGAACCTGACGGTGCCGACGGCGATCGATGCCGAGCACAACAAGGTGATGATCGATCCGTTCCAGAAGCTGAAAGGGGCGGCGTTCGACCACAAGTACATCCAGGAGATGATTGCGGGGCACACGCATGCGATCGCTATCTATAAGAAGGAAGCGGGCGATGCGGAGAATCCTGCGCTGAAGTCGTATGCCGAGCAGACGCTGCCGACTTTGCAGAAGCATCTGGACGCAGCCAAGGGTCTGGAGAACGCCAAGTAACATTGGGAAGACAACTTCGCCTGGGCGGCCTGAGGGTGTGCGGTGGGAATCGCGCGATTGGGCCGTTCGGGCGATTTTTCCTGTGGCGGGAATGACGACTTCGATCGGAGCGAGCCGTCGCTGGTGGATGGTCTGCGCGGGGTGGTAGTCTCCGGAGTGCCCGACGCCGGTTGGCAATTTTGACCGGTGCGGGAAGTCTCCGCGGAGGCATCCATGGCTGACCATGAACATACCCACCAACACGAGCCCGTCACGCATTCGCACGAACACTCGCATGACGATGGGCATCACGATCATTCTCACGAACACCCGCCGGCTCCGGGGACGACACACTCGCATGAGCACACGCACGACGGGGTGACGCACTCGCATCCGCACGATCACGATCATCATCACGAGCATTCGCACGAATAGCTGCGTGCGGATGAATGTGTTTTCGCCTGGAAGGGCGTGCCCTCGGGGGCTGCAGCCCGTTTCTTCGGCGAATCCGCTGGCACAGCTGAAGCCGTGACCCTTACAAACGCTCAGGGGCTCAAGCCCGGGGCGGTTGGGTGCTTTTTCGCACGCTGGCCGCATGCCCTGACACAAAGGCGACGGCTACGGGCGGTCTTCGCAGGCATCGTGGCGACGCACGACACGCTGGGCGCGGTGCGTTTCGCGAGATTTGTCTGACACGCGGCCGGCAATGGGTTACGGGAGGCGCCGATGCTGCGCGACTTATAATCAGCTTGTCGTGCAGGTTCTTCGTCGATTTCGCGCCCTCTTCGTCGTTCTCTTGTTCGTCTCCGCTGCCTGTGCGCAGGAAGCGGCGGACTCCAAGCCTGCCGAACCGGCGCAGGTGCACGGCAAGCTGTTGCTGGTGCTGCCCTTTGAGAACCGGACCGGGGTGGCCAGTCTGGACTGGATTGGCGCGGGCGTGCCGGACGTCCTGAACCGGCGGCTGAACTCTGCCGGATTTCTGACCATCAGCCGAGGCGACCGTCTCTACGCCTTCGATCACCTGGGACTGCCCCTGAATCTGCAACCGTCGCGGGCGACGGCGATCCGGATCGCGCAGACGCTGGATGCGGATTACGTGATCTTTGGGAACTACACGCTGACCAACAATCAGCTGACCGCCAACGGCGAGGTTCTGGACGTGGCCGGCCTGCGGCTGGGGGCAAAGATCGACCAGGAAGGCGATCTGGACCGCCTGCTGGACCTGCTGAACAGCCTGGCGTGGAAGGTGACGCGGCAACTGGATCCGCAATACTCGGTGGAAGAGTCGACGTTTCTGGCGGCGGACCACGATCTGCGTGGCGATGCGTTCGAAAACTACATCCAGGGGCTGGTGGCGGAGGTCCCTTTCGAGCAGATCCAGCATCTTCGCGAGGCGGTTCGGCTGGATCCGCAGTTTGCGTCGGCGTGGCTGGCGCTGGGGCGAGCGTACTTCACAAATCAGGATTTTGAGGAGGCGGCGACGACGCTGGGACATTTGCCGAAGGACGATCCCAATGCGCTGCAGGCGGATTTCTACCGCGGCCTGGCATGCTTTTACACCGGCAATTATCTCGAAGCTGAGGACGCGTTCGCGTTTGTGAGCACGCGGCTGCCGCTGCCGGAGGTGGTGAACAACCAGGGAGTGGCGGCGAGCCGGCGGGGCAAGGACGCGGGGGCGCTGTTCCAGCAGGCGATCAGCGCCGATCCGCGCGATCCCGATTACCACTTCAACCTGGCGATTGCGCTGTGGCATCGGAACGATACGGCGGGCGCGATCAAGGAAGTGGACGAGACGCTGAAGCTGCATCCGCAGGATACGGAGGCGCTGTCGTTTGCGGCGCAACTGAATGACCCGGCGGCGGCGAAGCCGAATCCCGACCCGGGGCATGCGATCACCGATACGCAGGGGCCGCTGGAGCGGATCAAGCGCGGCTACAGCGAGGCGGGCTTCCGCCAGGCGGCGTTCGAAATGGAGCAGGTGCAGGAGATGCGGCTGGCTTCCATGGCTCCCGATCTGCGGGCTGCGGCGCTGGTGAAGGATGGCGATGGGTTCTTCCAGCGCGGTCTGGTGCTGGAGGCGGAACGGGAGTATCGTGATGCTCTGGCTGCGGATTCTGCGTCTGCGCTGGCGCATGCGGGGCTGGCGGCGGTGCGGGAACGAGACAGCGATCCCGATGCGGCTCGGAAGGAAGCGCAGGCGTCGATCCAAATGCAGCCCAATGTGCCCGCCTATCTGGTGCTGGCGCGCCTGGACCTGCAGTCGAACCAGCTTGCGGCGGCGGCGAGCGATGTGGGCAGCGCTCTGAAGGTGGATCCCACGAACGCCAACGCGCAGGGCATGAAGCTGGCGCTGGAGCGGCGAGGACAGGATACTCCCTAGCGAGTTGTCAGCGAGTTACGGCCGGAGAGCGGTGGAGCGGCGGAAAGTTGGTCGGCTATGAGAACAGGGTGCAGCGTGCAGGGTACAGCGTGCGGGAAAATCCTGGGAGTGCTGGCGCTGGTGGGCGGGCTGGCGACCGGGTTTGCGCCCGGAGTGACACAGGCGCAGGCGCAAAGCAACAAGGTCGTGGTTCTGCATCTGGACGATACGATCCAGCCCATTAGCGCGGATTATCTGAAACGCGGAATCGATCGGGCAGCGGAGTTGCATGCGCAGGCGGTGCTGGTAGAGATGAATACGCCGGGCGGGCTGCTGGATTCGATGCGGGACATGGTGAGCGACATTCTGGCGTCGCCGGTGCCGGTGATCGTGTATGTGGCGCCGGCGGGGAGCCGCGCCGGGTCAGCCGGGTTCTTCATCATGGAAGCGGCGGACATCGCGGCGATGGCGCCGGGGACAGAGGCTGGAGCCGCGCATCCGGTGGTGGAAGTGGGCAACGTGAGCGACACGATGAAGGAGAAGATCCTGAACGACGCGCTGGCCTTCCTGCGGTCGTATGTGTCGCTGCGCGGGCGCGATGTGGACGCGGCGCAAGAGGCGGTGACCCATTCGAAGTCGTATGCGGATGCGGAGGCGCAGAAGCTGAACCTGATCGACCTGATCGCGCCGAACGAACACGCGTTGCTGGACGCGATCGACGGGCGCACGGTGAAGCGGTTTAGCGGGGCCACGCAGGTGCTGCACACGCAGGGCGCGGAGCTGGTGGACGTAACTCCGAATCTGCGCGAAACCATCATGGGTGAGCTGGTGGATCCGAACGTCGCCGTGCTGATCCTGATTGCGGGCGGCCTGCTGATCTATCTGGAGTTCCATGTGCCGGGAACGATTATTCCGGGGGCGCTGGGGACGCTGATGGTGGTGCTGGCGCTGTTCTCGCTGAATTTGCTGCCGGTGCACTATACGTCGCTCGCTCTGATTGTGTGCGCGCTGATTCTGATGGTGCTGGAGGCGAAGTTCCCCAGCCACGGGGTGCTGGCGCTGAGTGGCACGGTGGCCCTGATGGTGGGTCTGTTGACGCTGGTGGCGGGCCCGATACCGCAGATGCGGGTGCAGGTATGGACGGCGGTGGCGGCGGGTGGGGCGTTCGGACTGATTACGGTGCTGCTGGCGCGCCTGGCCTGGCGAGCGCGACGCAACAAGATCGTGGTGGGAGCGGAGGCCCTGGTGGGTGCGCTGGGCGTGGCGCAGCAGTCGATCGATCCGCGGGGGCAGATCCTGGTCCACGGCGAGCTTTGGCAGGCCGAGGCAAGCGCGCCGGTGGCCGCTGGCGAGGCCGTTCGGGTGCGCGCCGTGGAGGGTTTAAAGCTGTTAGTAGAACCGGTACGGGAGAGTGTTTCGGCCTGAATTTATGCGGGTTTTCGCGCTGGGGCTGCCGTATAATCGCAGCCGGGCGTTAGGAGCCCGCTGCTATGGCTGGCATACCAGTTCTGGTCTTTCTCGCGATCGTTATTCTTTATCTTCTGAACTGCATCAAGATTCTGCGCGAGTACGAGCGCGCGGTGGTTTTTCGGCTCGGCCGGGTGCAGTTGCCGCCCAGAGGCCCAGGGTTGATCTTCATTTTTCGGCCGCTTGAACAGATGGTGCGCGTCTCGCTGCGCCAGGAAGTGATGGAAGTGCCGCCGCAGGATGTGATCACCAAGGACAATGTCACCATTAAGGTGAATGCGGTCATCACCATGCGGGTGGTGGATCCGGCGCGAGCGGTGATCGAGGTATCGAACTACGTTTACCAGACCTCGCAGTTTGCGCAGACCACGCTGCGGTCAGTGCTGGGCGAGGTGGAACTGGACGGGCTGCTGTCGCACCGCGACTCGCTGAATCAGCGGATCCAGACGATCATCGACCTGCGCACGGAACCGTGGGGCGTAAAGGTGGTGAGCGTCGAGGTGAAGCAGGTTGATTTGCCCGAGTCAATGCTGCGGGCGATGGCCAAACAGGCCGAGGCGGAGCGCGAGAAGCGGTCGAAAATCATCAACGCCGAGGGCGAATTTGGCGCCGCGCAGCGGCTGGTGGAAGCGGCCGATCTGCTGGCGGCTCAGCCGGTGACCCTGCAACTGAAGTATCTGCAAACGCTGATCGATATTGGGGTGGAGAAGAACACGACCATCGTGTTTCCGTTGCCGATGGAACTGCTGTCGATCCTGGGAAATGCAATTACGCCCAGACAGCCGTCCCCTCCACCGGAACAGAAATAAGAAGGCCGGGTTCATAACCACGGCAGGGGCGCAAAATGGGAATGATTACCGAAGAGCGGGCCAACTACTCCGGCGGTCTGGGACGGCGGAGCCGCATGGAAGGCGAAGAGGCAGAAATCACGCTGGGGATGCGTTCCCTGTTGGGGATTTTCTTTGGCCTGGTGCTGATTTGCGGCATCTTTTTCGGGCTAGGCTATTCGGTGGGGCGCAGCGGCGGATCGAAAGCTGCGCCGGACGACACCACTGTGGCCAATGCGGCGGCGAACACCAATCTGAAGAAACCTTCGGCCGACCAGAGCAGCCTGACGCCCGCGCCGACGCTGGCGCCGGTTCCCGACAGCACAACGCAGAGCGCGGAGAACGCGGCGTCTGCTCCGGCGGTGGCTGCTGAGGAACCCAGGACGCAGGCCCTGACGGCGGCGGCGCGACTGGCGCAGGCGGCTCCGCCGGTGGTGCGCACGGTGACAGCGACGCCGAGGCCGGCGCAGGTTTCGACGCCAGCGATTACGCCGCAGCCGATCCAGCAACGGCCGGCTGTGGCCCAGACGGTTTCTCCCGCCGCGGTGGTGCAAACCGGCAGCTTCATGGTGCAGATTGCGGCGGTGCGGCTGCAGCAGGATGCGAATGTGCTGGTGACGGCGCTGCAACGGCGCGGCTACAGCGTGGTGGTGCGCAACGAGCCGCAGGATGCGCTGCTGCACGTGCAGATTGGGCCGTTCCCTTCGCGGAACGCCGCGTTTGCTATGCGGTCACGGCTGCTGGCGGATGGGTATAACGCGGTGGTGAAGTAGGGCGAGGGGCCTGGGGTTAGGGGTTAGGGGTTAGCGGGGCGCGCTTGCTGGACCTGGCATTTCTCGGAGCTTCAAACTAAAAGCTCATTCCGAGTCGTTGCGCATCCAGTCGGGCAGGCCGGAGGCGATGGCGGCGCGCACGGCGAACATGAGGTCGTCGCGCGTGGCGTATTGGCGCGGGTCGAGCGGCGCGTGGAAGATGACGTGCGCGGTTCCCGGGACAATGCGAAGACTTCCCTTCTTCATCATGCTTTCTGTTCCGTAAATCGATACGGGGATGACGGGCGCGCCGGTTTCCATGGCGAGGTAGAACGGGCCTTTCTTGAAGGCTTGCAGGCGGCCGTCGCGCGAGCGCGTGCCCTCGACAAAGGAAAGCATGTGGACGCCGGAGGCAAGCACCTGCCGCGCCGCCTGGACGCTTTCGACGGCGCTTTCGACACGGCCGTCGCGATCGACGGGAATGAAATTGGCGAGGCGCATGCCGTAGCCGAGGACCGGGATGCTCATGATGGAGCGCTTGACGAAGGCGGAGACGCGGCCGGGCAGGAGCGGGAGCAGGACGGGCGGGTCCAGATTGGAAATGTGGTTGGAGAGAAAGATGGCGCGGTGGGACGGATCGAAGGGCGCGCGCCATTCCGCGCGGACGCGGATGCCGGCGACGCGCAGACCGATGCCGGTGACGGTGAGCGCCGCGTGGTAGAGGAAGTCAACGCTGCCGCTGAGGAGCGTCCACGGAATGCCGACCAGCGCCACGGGGATGCCCAGGAGAATCCACGTGACGAGGAGGGCGAGGGCGGGAAGCATGGGTTAGTCTTTCGCGAAGCGTTGGGTGAGCGCGGCGGGAAGCTTGTCGTAGATGCCGTCGAAGCCGCCGTTGGAGAGGATGGCCACGACGTCGCCGGGCGCAAGTTGGGGCGCGAGGCAGGCGACGATGGCGTCGGCACTGGGCTGGAGCGAGGCTTCGCGGCCTGAGGCGTGGAGCGCGGCGACGACGTTTTCCGGATGCAGGCGTTCGGGCGCGGGAATTCTCTCGGAGTGGAAGGCGGCGGCCAGGACGATACGGTCGGCGAGGGCGAGGCTTTCGACGAGTTCGCGCTCGAAGACGTTGCGGCGAAGGGTATTGGAGCGCGGCTCGAGAACAGCCCAGAGGCGGCGTCCGGGATAGGCGGAGCGGAGAGCGCGCAGAGTTTCGCGAATGGCGGTGGGGTGGTGGGCGAAGTCGTCGATGACGGTGACGCCGCCGATCTCCGCGCGGACTTCGAGACGGCGGCGGACGCTGCGAAAGGTGGCGAGGGCTTCGACGATGGCTTCTTTTGGGACGCGCTGCCCGGCGGCGAGTGCGGCGGCGGCGGTGGCATTGAGGGCGTTGTGCTCTCCGGCGACCGGGAGCGCGAGCATGGCCCAGGGCTGGCCCTCATGGAGGAGGCGCCAGTGGCTGACGCCGTCGGCGAAGTGGAGATCGGCTATGCGCCAGGCGGAGTCGGGCCGGAATCCGTAACGGTCGACGGCACACATTGCGAGGCTGACACATTCGGAGACGTTGGGAGAGCCGTCGAAGGCGATGATGCGGCCGCGGCGTGGGACCAGGTTCACGAGGCGTTTGAAGGCGGTCTTCACCGCGGGGAGATCGGCGTAGATGTCGGCGTGGTCGAACTCGACGTGCGTGAGGATGAGCGCGTCGGGAAAGTAGTGCATGAACTTGGGTCCCTTATCGAAGAAGGCGGTGTCGTACTCGTCGCCTTCGATGATGAAGGGGCGGCCGCTGCGGAGCTGAAAGCTGGTGCCGAAGTTTTCGGCGACGCCTCCGATGAGGAAGGAGGGAGCGAGGCTGGGCTCGGCGCGCGCGGCGACTTCGTAGATCCACGCGAGCATGCTGGTGGTGGTGGTTTTGCCGTGGGTTCCGGCGACGACGAGGGATTCGTGTCCGGCAATGAATTCTTCGTGCAGGATGGCGGCGAGCGAGGTGAAGGGAATGCGCTCGTTGAGAACGAACTCGAGTTCGGGATTGCCGCGCGAAATGGCGTTGCCCACGATGACGAGATCGGGCGCGGGCTGGAGATTGGCTGCGGCGAATGGCTCGGCGATGGGGATGCCGAGTCCGCGCAGCAGATCGGACATGGGCGGGTAGGCCGCCTGGTCGGAGCCGGTGACACGGTGGCCCTTGAGCTGAAGGAGTCCGGCGAGCGAGGCCATGGCCGTGCCGCAGATGCCGATGAGGTGGATGTGTTTTTTATCCTGCATGCGATGAAGAGACCGCGGGTGCGAGAGTTTGTAACCGTGGCTGATCGTTATCGAGAAACAGCTCAGCTTCGATACCGAGGGGCAGCGTGACATTGCCGTGGGAGACGTGGCCGGAGCGCAGGCCGATGGCGATGGGGACATCGTAATCGCCAAGAACGCGCAGGATGACCTGATCGAGCAGATCGGCGCTGGCGCCGGGTGAAGCGCAGTGGAGCATTTCTCCAAAGATGAAGCCGCGCACGCCTTCGAATTTGCCGGCGAGGATCATGTGGCGCAGCATGCGATCGATCTGGTACGGCCGGGTGGCAACGTCTTCGATGAAGAGCAGCTTGCCCTCGGTTTGCGGGCCGAAGGGCGTGCCGAGCGAGGCGGTGAGCAGGCTGAGGCAGCCGCCATAGAGCGTGCCGCGCGCATGGCCGGGGCGGAGGACGCGGATTCCCTGCTCTGCTCCGACATCGATCGTGCCTCCGGTGAGCGCGGCGTTGAAGCTGGGGAGATGGACGCCGTTGTCGATGGAGAAATCGGCGGCGGCCATGGGCCCGTGGAAGGCGACGAGGCCGGTCTGGTCGAGGAGCCAGGTCTGGATGGGCGTGAGATCGCTGTAGCCGATGAGGGGCTTGGGATGCGTCCGGATCAGGTCGAGATCGAGGCCATCGAGGAGGTAGTTCGATCCGTAACCGCCGCGGGTACAGAGGATGGCGGCGACGGTGGAATCGGTGAAGGCGGCGTGCAGATCGGCGAGGCGGTCTTCGGGGGAGCCGGAGAAATAGGGCGGATATTTGCCTTCGGCGTGCGGAGAGAGGACGGCATCGTAGCCGAGGGCGCGCAGGGCTTCGAGGCCGCGGGTGATGCGCTCGGGGTTGGCGCTCGAGGCCGGGGAGAGGACGACGATGCGGGCTCCGGGGGGGACGGGCGGAGGTTTGAGGGGATTCAAGGGCGGCCCTCAGGGGCTAAAGCCCCTTCCCTTTGGGCGAGGTGAACGGCACGGCTGAAGCCGTACCCCTTCAAAACAGCGACACGAACGGCGAGTTCGGCGGCGTGCTCCTTCAAAACGCTTTGGCGCGTTTGCGTCTCTCTAGCCAAGCAGAACCTCGCCTGCGGCGATGAGATGGGCGGGGCCGGTGAGGGTCATCTCAGTGCCGGGGCCGGCCCAGTCGACGCGCTGCGATCCGCCGGGAGCGTGCACGGCGACGGGGGATTTCCCGCCGCAAAAGGCGATCAGGGCCGTCGCGGAGGCGCAGGTTCCGGTGCCGGAAGAGGTGGTGGGTCCGACGCCGCGCTCGAAGATGCGGATCTCGATTTCGTCGGCGCGGATCATGCGGAAGAAAAGCACGTTGATCTGCTGCGGAAAATCCTTGTGGAAGCAGATTTCTTTGCCCAGTTCCTGCCAGCCGCGATTGTGGGCGCGGAAATTTTCGTCGTTGACCACGATGACGAAGTGGGGATTGCCCATGGAGACGTACGTCCCGTAGACGATGGTCTTGTCGGCGAGGATGACCTGCATCTGGCGGACTTCAGGGACGCCCATGCCGGCGGCAATTTGATAATGGCTGCCGCTGGCTTCAACGACGCGGCAGATGCGCGTGCCGGCGTCGGTGGTGAGCGTGATGACGTCGCCGGGGGCGGCGTTGGCTTTGTGGGCGATCCACGCAGCGACGCAGCGGGTGCCGTTGCCGGAGATTTCAGCGATGCCGCCGTCGGCGTTGGCGAGGCGAATGGTTCCGGCGAGCGGGCCGGTGATTTCGAGGAATTCGACGCCGTCTGCGCCCACGCCGGTGTGGCGTTCGCAAAGCTTCTTCGCCAATTCCTGATCGGATGCGGAACGGAGGGGCGATTCAACGATGAGGAAGTCGTTGCTGCAGGCGTGCACTTTCGCGAAGCGCATTATTCATCCTCCGGATCGCGGAAGGCCTGGACCTGGTCGATGGCGGGGCAGGATTGCAACTCGGCCAGCAATTTGGTGTGGGCGCGACGATTGGCGGAGACGGGAAACGAGATGCGCTCGAGGCCGCCGATGGGCTGGCTTTCAGTATTTTCGAGGCGGCGATTGGCGCGGTCCATCACCTGCAGCAGGGCCATGGTGATGCGGGTGACATCGTCTCCGCGGACTTCGTAGGTGACGGAGTAGAGCTTGAGGTTGGCGCCGTATTCGAGGACGCGCACCAGTTCCAGAACGACCAGCACCAGGATGGTGGCGAAGACCGCGGTGACGTAGAGACCGGCGCCGCAGGCCATGCCGATGGAGGCGACCGACCACACGGTGGCGGCGCTGGTGAGTCCGCTGACGCGGTCGCGATTGTGCAGGATGAGGCCGGCTCCGAGAAAGCCGACGCCCTGGACGACGTTGGAGGCGACCTGCCCCAGATTACTTCCGCCCGCGCCGGCAATGATGGGGGAGAGAAGGGTGAACATCGCCGCGCCAAAGCAGATGAGCACGTTGGTGCGCACGCCGGAGGGGCGATGGTGATATTCGCGATCGACGCCGATGGCGCAGCCGAGGGCCGCGGCGAGCAGGAGGCGTCCGGCCGCGCCGCCGGCGACCGGGATCTGCTGGAAACGGCTGAAGGACAGCATGTGTCCGGTTTGGACGAGGGCGAGGAGCATGCAGGGACAGGGTACAGCGTTCAGAGACCAGAAAACAGAGTACGGGGGTTAGGAATTAGGGTCGTGCGCAGGCGGGGTCATGGGTGCGGCGCGTAGAGGGCCGATTGATAGAAGCGGACGCAGGGTTGGCCGGTGGAGCAAACGATGTTGAGGAGGGTGAGTCCCTGAGGATGCGCGGCCACGGCGGCGGCGACGGCGTCGTTGCCGGAGGCGATGACCCACCTGGCGGACTGCGCGGGATGGTCGAGGGCGGCCTTCCACTGGTAGTAGTCGGTCTCGTTGATGGTGCGGCGCAGGGGAATGCCCGCGCGCTGAAAAGCGCCAATGTGGTCGGAGGTCCAGACAAGAATGGGGCCCTGGGGCGGAAGCTGGTCGAGGGCGCGCGCGTAGGCTGCCTCAAAGGGGACGCGGGTGCGCGCGTTCTGAATGGCCTCGGCGAGAACCAGCGGCGTGCCGCGGATGAGGGCGGACGAGTCGAGAATGATGAGAACGATGGCGGCCAGCAGAAGCAGAGGCGCATAGCTGGCAGGCTCGCGCGGCGGAGTGCCGGGGGGGACGGCGTTGCGTGGCCAGCGGCGCTCCACGAAGCTCATGAGGCGGGCGATGAGGAAGCCGAGCGAGACTGCGAAGGCGGGCAACATTTCCATACCGTAGCGGGTGTTGTACCAGGAATGCGGCCACCAGAGCGGGATGTGAATGGGCACGGATCCGTAGGCGACGGAGTAGGCGTAGAACGGGGCGGGCATCCAGAGCAGCAGGACGGGCAGGATGGTGCATTTTCGCCATTTGATGAGGGCGGCGATGAGACCGGCAAGCGCGAGCAGCAGGAGCAGATTGCACCAGCGCTCGGGGGCCATGCCCAGCTCAGCGGCCTTGAGGAAATAGAGCTCGGCGACGCGCAGGCTGTGCCAGCCGGGATAGTGCGGCGAGCCGGGGGGCGAGGTGCGGATGTCGATGGCCTTGGCGGAGTAGGGGCCGCGCATGAAGTCGAGCCAGTCGCCATACTGGCGGGCGTTCCAGGCGAACCACAGGACGGGTCCGGTGATAAGCAGCGCGGTGAAGAGGACGAAGGCGCCGCCAGCGCGAGACTTCCAGGCTCGCAGTTGCGGGCCGCGAGCTTTCCACAACGCCGCGGCGGCGATGAGCCAGACGCAAGAGGCGAAGATCCAGCCATCGTAGCGGGTGAAGATGGCGGTGAAGAGGACCACGCCACACGCGGCGAGGGCGCGACCGGCGGTGGTGGAGTTCCCTGCCCTGAGGGCGCGGAGGAACGCGGTGAGGAAGAGGGTGCTCCAGACGATCTGGCAGAGGAAGAGCGGCTCGGTCATGGCGGTGGTCTGCATGTAAAGCAGGCCAGGATTGAGCGCAAAGAAGAGCGTGGCGACGACGGCGCCCGCGGGGCGCAGCCAGTAGCGCGCGAGACGCCAGAGGCCGGCGACGGCGAGGACGTAGCAGGCCATCGAGGGAATGGCTCCGGCGATGCCGCTTTGCCACCAGACCATGCGCATGGCAAACGGCATCATGAGCAGGTGCGGGAACGGCAGCCAGACGGAGCCGATCTGGCGGATGCCGGGGTTGAGCGAATCGAGAATGCGCCGCGCGATGTGCAGATGCGCGACGGCGTCGCCATAGAGCAGCAGCAGATTGTGCTGGTAGCAGTAGCCGAAGGCGAGCAGGGACAGGAGCGCGGCCACCATGCCGGCGAAGAGGGTCTCGTGGCGCAGGCTGCGGGCCAGAGAGGGAGTCTGGTCCGCAGCGGAGGTCTTCGCGCGGCGGGGCTTAGTCGAGATGCGAGAGCTGCCGGAAGAGCGCAAAGCGTTCCTCGATTTCGCTGGTCTCAAGCTGCTGCAGGCGCTCGGTGCCGAAACGCTCGACGGCAAACGATCCCATGACGCTGCCGTAGAACATGGCCTTGCGGAAAACAGCGGGCGTGAGCGCGGGCTGCGAGGCGATGTAGCCGAAGAATCCGCCGGCGAAGGAGTCGCCTGCGCCGGTGGGGTCGACGACCTCGGCGAGCGGCAGCGCGGGCGCGCGGAAGGGCGTGGTTTGGACCGAGCCGGCGAAGGAATGCTCGCCAAAGAAGGCGGTCGCGCCGTATTCGCCGTGCTTGACGACGAGGGATTTGGGACCCATGGCGAGGACTTTGCGAGCCGCGAGGACGAGGTTGTTCTCTTTCGCCATCATCTTGACTTCGCCGTCGTTGATGAGCAGCGCGTCGAGCATGGGCAGGACTTGGGCGAGATTCTCGGCGTGGTCCCTGATCCAGTAATTCATGGTGTCGCCGCAGACCATCTTCACGTTCGGCATCTTGCTGCGGACGTCGGCCTGGAGGACGGGATCGATGTTGGCGAGGAAGAGGTATTCGCTGTCCTGGTATTCGGCGGGGATCTTGGGCGAGAAGCTCTGGAAGACATTCAGCTCGGTGTTGAGCGTCTGCGCTTCGTTGAGGTTCTTCATGTAGGAGCCGCTCCAGAAGAAGCTTTTGCCGGAGACGTGCTCGATGCCGCGGGTATCGACGCCGCGGCGGGTGAGGATGCCCTCTTCGCCGGGTCCGAAGTCCTGGCCGACGACGCCGATGACGCGCACCGGGGTGAAGTAGCTGGCCGCGAGCGAGAAGTAGGTGGCCGCTCCGCCGACGCAACGATCTCTGCGTCCCGAAGGTGTTTCAATGGCGTCGAAGGCGACGCTGCCGACTACGAGGATTGCCAATGCATGACCTTTCTGTTGCGAATTGAGGAATTGCCGGCGACGGTGTCGCACATTCGACGGCTCATTTCTGCGTTGCTCATCAATTACTGTTCTTTTCGGAAATCAAAGTACGCCAAATTCATGTTGCCCTGGGTCAGGATGTGGACGGTGAGCACACTTTTGCCTGCGGGAAGCTTGAGTTTCGCCAGACCGTGGGCCACGTTCCAGTGGTGCCACTGCCGCCACGCGATCGGTTCGGCTGGATTTGCGGTGGAAGGGATGGTGAGCGGGCCGGTCGCGTCCTTGCCATTTACGTCCAGCGAGAGGGTGCCTCCGCGATTCGAGGTATAGAGCAAATCTCCGTCGTAGATTCCGGCGCGGGCAACGTCGACGGTGATTCGGAACCACTCGCCCGGCTCGGTCCATCCCACGTAGAGCTGGCCTTCGGACGGCTGGACCACATCATAGGGGCTGTTGTCGATCTGGTCGTGGAATTTTGTGTACGAGGTATCCACGCCTTCGTGCATGCGGAATTCGTTGAGATAGGTTCCGTCGGCCGGGTTCAGGCCGCCGCTGCCGTTATTCTTCGCGTCGCTGTCGTGGTAGGCCACGCCTTCGCCGCCCCGATCGTAGAGAGCGCACTCCACGCGGCCCGGAATCTTCTGCGGGCTGCTGGTGTGGCGGCTGTCGGTGAAGGGCGTCCCCTGATAGGGCGACGGCGCCTGAGCCGCGGCGATGCCTGCTCCCACGACACATCCGATCGCTGCGACTATCAGGCGTTTCATCCGGCTCTCTCTGTTGATCCCGCGACTCGTTTTACTTCAGGTATTTTCCCAACAGCAGGTCCAGCTTCTCACGGGCGGCGTCGGGGATGGCATCGCGGCTGGTGAGGATCGCGTATTGCAGGGCGGAGGCGCACGGGCAGGTGCGTTCGCGCGGCATGGCGGCCACCGCTGCCTTGACGACGCGGCCGGCGTTGGCGGCGTTCTGGTGGAGGACGGCGACAATCTGCTCGACGGTGACATCGTCGTGGCCTTCGCGCCAGCAGTCGTAGTCGGTGACCATGGCCAGGGTGGCGTAGCTGATTTCGGCCTCGCGAGCTAGTTTGGCTTCCTGGAGATTGGTCATGCCGATGACGTCGGCGCCCCAACTGCGATAAAGGTTGGACTCGGCGCGGGTGGAGAACTGCGGGCCTTCCATACAGACGTAGGTGCCCCCCTGCCGGCTGGGGACGCCTTCGGTTTTGCAGGCGGCGGCGAGGGTGTTGGCCACGGTGGAGCAGACGGGATCGCCAAAGGCGACGTGGGCGACGATGCCCTCGCCGAAGAAGGTGGAGGTGCGCAGAAAGGTGCGATCGATGAACTGGTCGGGGACGAGGAAGTCGCCAGGGCG
>DATAWI010000011.1:0-34078 GCA_036267295.1 Acidobacteriaceae bacterium
ATCAGAACTCCGAAGAAAGACTTTTCCAGCTCCACACCTGGCTGCACGAATACAACTTCCATCGCCCACATGCCGGCCTTAAACTCAATACACCCGCTTCTCGCTCAGGCCTGAATCGGAACAACCTCTTGAGCCTCCACAACTAGAGCGCTTGCCCAGGTTTCGGAAGCGAAACCTGGGGCACGCATTTTGGTGCTGGATTGACGACTCTTACTCCGACCAGACAGCGAGCACGTTGCCTGCGCCGTCAGCGAAATGAAAGCGGTGGCCGCCGGGAAACTCGAAGGTGGGCACAACAATCGCGCCGCCGCCGGCTACGATGGCCGCTTCAGTGGCCTTGAGGTCGGATGAATAAAGGACGACCAGCGGCGCCGCGCTGCCTGAAGGCTCACCGGACGTGCGCTTGCGAAAGCCGCCATCGATGCCGGCGACGGCTGCGCTGAAGCTTGTGTAATCCGGGCCGTAGTCGGTGAAGGTCCAGCCGAACACGGCGGAATAAAACTGCTTGGCGCGCGCGACGTCTTCTGTCGCGAACTCGATGTAATTGATGGTGTGGTGCTTTACCGGATGACTCATGCGGTTTCTCCTCTTCTGTTGCGATGCGTAGACGGAAGGGAAGCGTGTGCGGAGCTGGAGCGCAGGCACACCTTCCCGGTGTGCTTCCGAACTCCTCCATCCGCAATCCCTCAGAAGCCGGAGAAAGCGAGTAGAACCCGCCGATTCGATTCCTGGGCGCGGGCTCGCGAGGTACGAGGATAATTTAGCAGACTTTGTCGCCCCTTACATGGCAGCTTGCTCGCGCGCGGACTCGAACAGGTCGACGAATTCGCGGTAGCGGGCGGAGATTTCCGCCACGGCGTCGTCGCGGGTCTGCTTGCCGTCGCGCCAGGCGACGAGTGGGTCCCAGAAGTCCGTGCGGCCTACGGCGAAGCCGACAAAGCCGGGAACCGCCGCGGCGGTGGCGAGCCATTCGCGGACCTTGGCGTCGTTTTCTCCGCGGCCCAGGATGATGCAGCCGACCTTATCGCGTCCATTGCGCCGGGCCGCGGCCACCATCTTCGCGCAATCCAGTTGCAGGTCGAGGCCCTCGATCTTCCACACATCGGGCTCGACGCCCGCATCCTGCAGCTCGTGAATGGCTTCGACCATCAGCTTGGGGCGAAGCTCCAGGTCGTAGGCCTTCTTGTCGCCCTTTACGTCGGCAAGCTGCTCTTTTTCCGGCGGCACCAGCAGCTCGAACATGAACAGGCTGCGGCCGGCGGAAAGGAGATAGTCCGACAGCTTTTTCAGGCGCGCCGCCTGCTCGCGGTTCATCGCCTCGTCACCCTCGGGGTTGTAGCGGACCAGGACTTTGGCAAAAGTGGGGTGGAACTGTTCGATGTGCGCCGCGAAGTCGTCGCCGTACTGGAAGTCGAACTCCTCCTGTCCGCTTTTTTCCACCGGACAGGCGGTGTGGTAGCCGCGCGCGGCGGCGTCGCGCAGAATGGCGTTGCCGAACTGCTCGTCGACCAGCAGGCCGGCTTTTTCAGCAGGCACGCCGGCGGCAATGGCGCTTTGAAAGCCGTCGTAGATGATGAGCTTGGCCGCAGCGATCTGCGCGGTCTGTTCGGCGGTGAGTTCGCCGTGCCAGCCGAACATGCCCGTCTCAAACGAGCCGCGGTGGTCGAAGGGCAGGATGTAGAGAGGATGATCGAATCCGCGCGGCGCCATTTCATCTCCCTTTCGACTTGCGGTAGCGGCGAATGAGATTGTTGGTGGAGCTGTCGTGCTGAAGGCTGGCTTCGCCGCCTTCCGGCTCGGGACCTTCGAGCTCGGGAATGATGCGCTGCGCAAGGGCCTTGCCCAGTTCCACGCCCCACTGATCGAACGAGTTCACCTGCCAGATGGTTCCCTGGGTAAAGACGCTGTGCTCGTAGAGCGCAACCAGCTTGCCGAGCATTTTGGGGGTCAGCTCGTCGGCAATGAGGGTGTTGGAAGGGCGGTTGCCCTCAAAGACGCGATGCGGGACGAGCCAGTCCGGCGTGCCTTCGGCCTTGACCTGCTCGGGAGTTTTACCGAAGGCCAGCGCCTCGGCCTGCGCAAAGACATTGGCCAGCAGGATGTCGTGATGACGGCCGAGTTTGTTGGGGGTGCGGTTGAAGGCGATAAAGTCGGCGGGGATGAGCCGCGTGCCCTGGTGAATCAACTGGTAGAAGGAGTGCTGACCATTGGTGCCGGGCTCGCCCCAGTAAATGGGGCAGGTGGCGTAGTTGACGCGTTCGCCGGCCAGGGTAACGTGTTTGCCGTTGCTCTCCATGGTGAGCTGCTGCAGGTAGGCCGGAAAGCGCTTGAGGTATTGCTCGTAGGGCAGGATGGCGACCGTGGCCGCGTCAAAGAAGTTGACGTACCACACGGTAAGCAGCCCCAGCAGTACAGGCAGATTCCTGTCAAACGGCGTAGTGCGGAAGTGCTCGTCCATCTCATGGAAGCCGGCGAGCATGGCCTGGAAGTTTTCAGGGCCGATCGCCAGCATGGTGGAAAGCCCGATAGCGGAGTCCATGGAATAGCGGCCGCCGACCCAGTCCCAGAAGCCAAACATGTTGGCGGTATCGATGCCGAATTTGGTTACCTCGGCCGCGTTGGTGGAGACGGCGACAAAGTGCTTGGCGATGGATGACTGATGGCCCCCGATGCCCTGCAGCAGCCAGGTGCGCGCGGTGTGCGCGTTGGTCATCGTCTCAAGCGTGGTGAAGGTTTTCGAAGAGATGATGAAAAGAGTTTCCTCAGGATCCAGATCGTGTACGGCCTCGGCAAAATCGGTGCCGTCGACGTTGGAGACGAAGCGGAAGGTCAGATCGCGGTCGCTGAAGTGGCGCAGCGCCTCATAGGCCATGACCGGGCCAAGGTCAGAGCCGCCGATGCCGATGTTAACGATATTTTTGATCGCCTTGCCGGAGTGGCCGGTCCACTGGCCGCCGCGGATGCGGTTGGCGAAGGCGGTCATGCGGTCCAGGACTTCATGCACGCCGGGGACGACGTTTTCCCCGTCGACCAGAATCGTGGCGTCCTTGGGCGCGCGCAGAGCGACGTGGAGAACGGCGCGCTTCTCGGTGATGTTGATTTTTTCGCCGGTGAACATGGCGTTGATGCGCTGCCGCAGGCCGGACTCCTCGGCCAGATCGATCAGCAGGCGGACGGTCTGGTCGGTGATGCGGTTCTTCGAGTAGTCGAGAAACAGACCCACGGCTTCAGTGGTGAGCCGCTCGCCGCGTTTGGGATCGTCGGCGAAGAGACTCCGCAGGTGCGACTCGCGGATGGTGTGGGAATGGGCTTCGAGCGCCTTCCATGCTTTGCGCTCGGTAAGCGGCTTGATCTCCTCAGCGACGGACGTTGCCATTTTGACTCTCCCCTTTGGCGAATTGGCGGGACCGGCCAGATGGCACCTGCTTTGCCTGGTCCCTGCTTTGCATGTTAGTCCATTGCGGCTGCCGGCGAATGAACGCCGCGCTGCGGATGGGCATGGCCGTTCCAGAGCCCGCCGCATGCAATGTGGAAATCCGAATGCGGCTCCGCAAGCGCTGCGCGATGCAACGGCTGCATCCCCCTACAAACGCTTAGAGTCCGGGCGGGGTGGCGGGGTTGCGCTAAAACTCGTAGCTGCGGCTCAGGGCGGCGCAGAGATCCGTTATTCCCGGTTATTCCCGAAGCTTGTCACGCAGGCAGCCGCTCAAGTAGCCGGTCGAGGAACTCCTGCTGGCTCTCGAGGATGCGGGTGCGGGCTTCGGCAAGGTCGAACCACGCGCCGCGGTCCACTTCGGGGATGAGAATGCGCTGGCCCGAGCGTGGCGGCCACTCGATCTCGCACTCGTTGCTGATGAGCTGCGCTGGGTCGAAGTCGCTGGCGCAGGCCCAGGCGGAGACCAGTTTTCCGCCGGCCTGGCGAATGACGCCCAGATCGAGGAAATCACCGCCGACGGAGAAGCCGGTTTCTTCACCGAATTCGCGGATGGCTGCCTGAAGCGGCGGCTCGGCGGCATCGTATTCCCCCTTGGGGATGGACCATGCGCCGCAATCTTTTTTTGCCCAGAGCGGTCCGCCGGGATGAACGAGGAAGACTTCGAGGCCGATAACGGAACCGCCATCGTGGCCGCGATCCTGACCGTGATCTTGACCGTGATTCGGGCCACCATTGCGGCGGCGATAAACGAGCAATCCTGCGCTGCGCTTGGGCATTTGCGGACGACAGCCTCTCTGACAGCTTCATGGTAGCGCGCAGTGTCCTGATTTGCTTCTGCTTTGAAAGGACACGGCTTCAGCCGTGCCACAAATGCATAACTCGCGACCGTGGCTTTAGCCTCTGAGGGAATGCGCGGATGAAATTAGGACACTACCTGGTAGCGCATGGATTTCACGGTAGCGAGTGGATGTGAGCGTGCCGTGGCGGGCTGGAGGCAGCCATCCGGTCGCTCCGGCCATTGCGCCGCGAGGGCCGTTTGCTGTATCACCGTCATCATGAATTGGAGCGATGGTTTCTGCGGGTCTGTACGGAGGGCCGGGTGCGTCGCAATTGCGCTGGCGGCGTGCGCGTGTTCGGCGGCCACCCCGAGCGGCGCGCGGAGCGCACGCGCGGCGGTTTTGGTTTTGCACCCAGTGGTTTCGCATTTGGAGCGGCCCTCGACGCTGCGCTGCGACGGCAAATTGGAGCCGCTGGCGGTGGACGATGTGCATCCGGATTTCTCGTGGCGGCTGAGCGCAGCCTCGGCTTCGCTGCACGGAGTGAGCCAGTCGGCGTATCGCATTCAGGTGGCAGCGGTCGAAACGGCGGTCCCGGCATCGGCTGCGCACAGCGCGGCCGATGCCGGATTCGACGCGGCCAAAAAGATCCTCTGGGATTCGGGCGTCGTTGCGAGCGGCGCGACTTCCGGAGTTGCTTACGCAGGGCCGGCGCTCGATGCGCAGCATGCCTATGCCTGGCGGGTGGAAGTATGGGACGAGCAGAACCACACCAGCGGATGGAGCGCGGTGGCGCACTGGCGTCAGGCGCCGGAGTGGCGCGCGGGATGGATTGCGGCGCACGCCGATGACGGCAGCGATGTGGACCAGTCGCTGCCGCTGTTTCGCAAGGCGTTCAAGCTCGATCACCCGATTGCCCGCGCGATGTTGTACGCCTCAGGGCTGGGGCAGGACGAGCTGCGCGTGAATGGACACAAGGTGGGCGACGATGTGCTCACGCCGGGCTGGAGCGATTATCACAAGACCATCTACTACGACGCATACGACGTGACCGCGCTGCTCAAGCGCGGCGCCAATGCAATGAGCGCGATGCTGGGCGACGGAATGTATCGCGTGCTGCAAACGCCGGGAAGATACACCAAGTTTGTGGGCAGTTACGGACAGCTCAAGCTCACCGCGCAGCTCGAGGTGGATTTTGTGGGCGGCGGATCGGCTGAGATTCTGAGTGACGGCACCTGGAAGACTGCGCCGGGGCCAATCACATTTTCGTCCGCCTACGGTGGCGAGGATTACGATGCGCGGCTCGATCCGCAGGGCTGGGACCAAGCCGGCTTCAACGATGCGTCGTGGCGCGCGGCGGCGGTGGTGGACGGCCCGGGCGGCAGACTGCAGCCGGAGATTGCGCCGCCGATCCGCGTGATGCACGTGTACGCGCCGGTGAAAGTGACGCACCCGAAGCCGGGTGCGACGGTGTATGACCTGGGGCAGAATTTTGCGGGATGGCCGGCAATTACGGCCACCGGACCGGCGGGCGCGACGGTCAAGCTGATCGGCGGCGAGCTGCTCGACGCGCAGGGCGAGGCGTCGCAGCGCAGCTCGAAGGGACCGCAGTGGTACACGTACACGCTGCGCGGCAAAGGTGTTGAAAGCTGGCATCCGCGCTTCAGCTATTGGGGATTTCGTTATGTGCAGGTGGAGACGACCGGCGGCGCGCGGGTGCTGAGCCTGCGCGGCGAGGCCACGCACTCATCGTCCCAGCAGGTGGGCGCGTTCGAGTCGTCGGATGAATTGCTCAACCGGATTCACATGCTCATTGTGCATGCGATCGAGAACAATGCGGTGAGCCTGTTTACCGACTGTCCGCACCGCGAAAAGCTGGGATGGCTGGAAGAAACGCATCTGCTGGCGCCTTCGATGCTGTATGACTTCGACTTTGCGGGGCTGTATGCGGCCACCGCACGCAACATTGCCGACGAGCAGCGCACCGAGGGTCCGCAGAAGGGCATGGTCGCGGAGATTGCGCCGCAATATGTGGTGTTTCCTCCGGCAACGAATGCGGTCTTCAACGACTCGCCGGAGTGGGGCAGCGCGGCGGTGCTGGCTCCGTGGTATGTCTTCGAGCGCACCGGCGATCGCAGATTCCTGGCCGCGCAGTATCCGGTGATGCGGGCCTACACGGATTATCTGACCACGCGCGCGCACGATGGCATTGTGGATTACGGGCTCGGCGACTGGTATGACATTGGCCCCGGCGAGCCTGGCCTCTCCAAGCTGACCAGTCCGGGCGTGACAGCGACGGCCATCTACTACCAGGACCTGACGGTGCTGGCTAGGACCTCGGCACTGGTGGGCGACCAGCAAGCCAGCGATGCTTTTGCGCAGCGGGCCGCCGCGGTGCGCACCGCATTCAATGCGCGATTCTTCGATGCGGCGCGGCACATCTACGACAAGGGCAGCCAGACGGCGCAGGCAATGCCGCTTACGCTGGGCATGGTTCCGGAGGGTGAGCGCGCCGGGGTGCTGGACGCGCTGGTGGCCGACATCCGCGCGCATCGCAATCATGTGACGGCGGGCGATGTGGGCTTCCATTACGTGGTGGACGCGTTGCTGGAGGGCGGCCGTTCCGACGTGCTGCTGGACATGCTGGAGCGCACCGATGCGCCGAGCTACGGCTATCAGCTTACGCAGGGAGCGACGTCGCTGACCGAGGCGTGGGACGCGAATCCGGACAGCTCGCAGGACCACTTTATGCTGGGCGATGCGGAGGAGTGGTTTTATCGCGGGCTCGGCGGCATCGACGTAAACCTGGCACGTGCAGGCGCGGAGCAGTTGATTCTGCGGCCTGCCGTGGTGGGCAACGTAACCTGGGTGCGGTCGCACTACGATTCGGAACTGGGCGCGATTGAAAGCGACTGGCGGCGCGATGGCGCGTCGACGGATTACAGCTTTACGATTCCCGCGAATGCTACCGCGACCATCGAGATCGATTCCGCTGCGCCCGACGGCGTGACGGTGAATGGCGCTGCGATGGCGAAAGCGGCGGGCGTGATTTCAGAGCGCGTAGTGGGCGGAAGAATCGAGATGGTGGTGAGCTCGGGCGCGTACCGGATTCACGCGGCGCAGTGAGCGCGCCCGCGGATCGCGGTGTGCAGACGGCGGCGTCGAAATCGCCTGCGCATGGCGCTGGATTTCATTGCGCGCGGTCCTGCATTCATTTTCAGCGCGCGTTTTTATAAATCATTTCGAGCAGCTCGTCGTACATCGATTCGCGGTCCTGATCCGAGCCGGTGCGGATGGCGTGGCTGGCGCAGTGGGCGAGATGGTTGCGCATGAGCGCGCGGGCCACGGCGCGCAGCGCCTCCTGCGCGGAAGAAACCTGCATGAGGATATCGGCGCAGTAGCGGTCTTCCTCCACCATGCGCTGAATGCCGCGGACCTGGCCTTCAATGCGGCTGAGACGGCGCAGGTTGGAG
This sequence comes from Acidobacteriaceae bacterium, assembly GCA_036267295.1. Lineage (GTDB taxonomy): Bacteria > Acidobacteriota > Terriglobia > Terriglobales > Acidobacteriaceae > Palsa-343. The sequence continues at coordinate 7,686 of DATAWI010000011.1, forward strand.
GCTTTGATTTCCGGATCGACGCCAATCGCCTTGCGGCCCGCCACCGGAACTTCGCATCCGCAGAAAGCTTCACTCTTTTTTGCCGCCACGGGGTCTCCTTACACCAGCTTCAATCGGCTTAAACGCAAGCTGTTGGTGACAACGCTGAACGAACTGAACGCCATGGCGGCGCTGGCCAGCACCGGGCTGAGCAGCAGCCCGCAGACAGGATAGAGAATGCCCGCAGCGATGGGAATGCCGACGACGTTGTAGGCAAAGGCCCAGAAAAGGTTCTGCCGCATCACGCGCATGGTGCCGCGGGAGAGCGCAATGGCCGAGGCCACGCCGGCCAGGTCGCTGCGCATGAGGGTAAGGTCGCCGGCTTCCATGGCGATGTCGGAGCCGGTGGCCATGGTGATGCCCACATCGGCCTGGGCGAGAGCGGGCGCGTCGTTCACGCCGTCTCCGACCATGGCGACTACGCGGCCTTCGGACTGCAGGCGGCGGATGGCATCGACCTTGCCCTGCGGCAGCACCCCGGCGATGACGTCATCCACTTCGACTTCACGCGCGATGGCCTGGGCGGTGCGCTGGTTGTCGCCGGTGAGCATAATGACGCGAAGCTGCTCGCGATGCAGCCGGCGAACGGCCTCAAGCGAGGTGGGCTTCACGGTGTCGGCAACCGCGATGATTCCGGCGAGAGCGCCGTCAATGGCGACGCAGAGCGGAGTGCGGCCTTGTGCGGCGATGCGCTCCGTGTCCTCGATCAGCAGCTCAGCGGAGATGGCAGAGTCGCGCAGCAGCTTGGGGTTGCCGATGAGCACGGCGTGGCCTTCGACGATGCCGGAGATGCCGCGGCCGGGGAAGGATTCAAACGACTCGGCCTGGGGCAGCGCGGAGCCGCTTTGCGTGGCGCGACGTACCACCGCCTCACCCAGCGGATGCTCGCTGGAGCGCTCGAGCGCGGCGGCGATGCGGAGCAGGCTGTCCTGGGTAAGTCTGGATGCGGGCGCAAGCAGAACTTCCACCACATCGGGGCGGCCGGCGGTGATGGTACCGGTCTTGTCGAGGACCACGGTGTCGATTTTTTCCAGGCGCTCCAGGGCTTCGCCGCCCTTGATGAGCAGACCCAGGGCTGCGCCGCGGCCGGTCGCGACCATGACGGCGGTGGGAACCGCCAGCCCCATGGCGCAGGGGCAGGCGATGACCAGCACCGTGACAGCCGCGGCGAAAGCCTGCATGATGCCGGCGGACGGCGCGGCCAGACGCCACGCGGCAAAGGTGATGATGGCGATCACCAGCACCGACGGCACAAAGACGGCGCTGACGCGGTCCGCAAGCCGCTGCACCGGCGCCCGCGATGCCTGCGAGTCGCGCAACAGGCGCACGATCTGCGCCAGCATGCTTTCCGCGCCAAGGGTGGTGGCGCGGTATTCGAGCGATCCGCGCTGGTTGAGCGTGCCGCCGATAACGCGGAGGTGCGCGGATTTTTCAACCGGCATGGATTCGCCGGTGAGCATCGACTCGTCGACGCTGCTCTTGCCGGAGAGGATGACGCCGTCGGTGGGGATGCGCTCGCCGGGGCGCACCAGCAGGATATCGCCGTGCCGGATGGCGTCGAGCGGCAGGTCGATCTCCGCGCCGTCGCGCCGGACGCGGGCGGTTTTGGGCTGCAACTGCACCAGCCTGCGCAGCGCTTGTGCGGTGCGGCCCTTGGCGCGGCTTTCCAGCGTGTTGCCGGTGAGAATGAGTGCGATGATCAGCAGCGCGGCGTCATAGTAAACGTCGGGCGCAATGCCGCGGGCGACAAAGAAGCCGGGAGCGATGGTGGTGGCCGCGGAGTAGAGAAAAGCAGCGCCGGTGCCGAGAGCCACCAGCGTGTTCATGTCGGCGGACTTGTGCAGCAGCGCGGACCAGGCCTTGACGTAAAAGCGGCGGCCCGCCCACAGAACAATGAATGCGGATAGCGCGAAGAGGAACCAGCGGATGGTGTCGGCGCTGAGCCGGTAAAGCCATGGGAACGCGGCGCGCATGGCCGGATTGAGCAGGCGCGCGAACCAGCTCATGAAGGGATCGCGCATGCGGGCAAGACCGCGCGCAGCGTTCGTGCTGGTGAGCGGCCTCATGAGCGGTATGGAGAGAACCATAGCGAGCACGCCGGCGACGCCGCTGATCCATGCCTTCACGCGCAGGTCGCGGTACTCGCGCTGCTGCTGTTGGTCGCTCTGCTCCTGGGCCTGGAGGACGGAATCGACGGTCGAGGGCAGCTCGGCGCCGTAGCCGGTGCCGCGGATGGACTCAACCAGCGCGGCGGTCGACGTGAGACGCGGGTCGAAGGTGACGGCCGCGTTGTGCAGCATGAGGCTGACGGTGGCATCCTGCACGCCGGGCTGCTCTGCGAGCGTGCGCTGCACAAAGGACTGGCAGGCCGCGCAGGTCATGCCGGTGACCGGGATGTTGACGCGCTCGCCAGTTGCGGCGGGAGTCTTAGCGGCGTCAGTGGCTGCGGTTGGAATGGGCATGGTGCGCCTCGGGTGGATCGAGTTCAATTCAAACTTGATCGGGGCTCAATCGAAAACTCGATCTAAATCTCGCGTAGGGGTTGAATCAAGGCTCGACGCGCGCGGTGAAGCCGATCTTGTTGATGGCGCTTGCAATCTGCTCGGCCGAAGTGTGCGCGGGGTCGACTGCCACGCTGGCCGAGCCTACCTGGACCGACTCGGCACGGGCGCCCTCGACGGAGGCGATGGCGTTGGTGACGCGGCGGACGCAGCCGTCGCAGTGCATGCCTTCAATCGACAGTTGGACGATGTTTTCCATAAGGGCATCTCTCCTGCTGTAAGTATAGATGCCCCTACCCCCTACTGGTATTCAGAAAATTCCGGCGCGGTCCATGGTCCATGGTTCATGGTCCGTGCTCCGAATTCCAGGCTCAGGGTTCCGGATTCAGGGTTCCGGGACAACCGGCAGGCTGATGAAGCTGGCGTCGCCGGGCGCGTGCCAGATGCGCTCGGTGGCTTTCTGGTAGTCGCTGGGCTTGGCGTCGAAGATGTTGGGAACGTAAGTCTGCGGATTGCGGTCGTAGAGCGGGAAAAGGGTGGACTGCACCTGGACCATGATGCGATGGCCGGGCTGAATGACGTGGTCCACCATGGGCAGGCCGAAGTTGTAGAGCAGCGGCTGGTTGGGCGCGATGGCCTGGGGATGCTCGAAGCTGGTGCGATAGCGGCCGCGGAAGATGTCGGTGGCGATGGGCAGCTCATAGCCTCCCATGGGCGGGTTGTAGGGGTAGGTTCCCGGATACACGTCAATGAGCTTGACCACCCAGTCGCTGTCGGTGCCGGTGGTGGAGGCGTAGAGGTTCACGATGGGGCGGCCGGCCAGGCGCAGCGGAGCGGTGAGCGGATCAGTTTCAAAGGTGAGCACGTCGGGACGGCCATCGACAAAGCGCTGGTCGCGGACCAGCCAGATGCGCCAGTTGTCCTCGTCGCTCGTAATAAAGGGGCGCGGCGAGAAGGGCACGGGCTTGGCGGGATCGGAGACGTACTCGGTGTAGCGCGATTCGCCGGAGCCAGGCGTGTCGAACGAGAGCTTGCCGTCGGCCTGGAGATAGAGCGGCCTGGGCTTGTTTGGGCAGCCCGATTCGCAGCTTGGCGGCCAGCTCTTGAAGCGGTCCCAGTGGTTTTCGCCAGTGTTGTACACCAGCACCGGCGGGGTGTCGGCCTTGGGCGCGCCTTCAACCAGATATTGCCGGAAGAAGGGCAGCAGGACATCGCGGCGGTACTGTTCGGCGGTGTCGCCTTTCCATTGCAGCGGACCCAGGTTCCAGCCTTTGCGGTTGATCTGGCTGTGGAACCAGGGGCCCATCACCAGAAAATTCATATCGTTGTGGGTGTCTTTGGGCTCCAGGGCGGCCCAGGAGTGGTTGGCGCCCCACATGTCTTCCTGGTCCCACAGTCCCTGCTCCCATAGGACGGGCACTTTGAGCGGAACTTTGGCAATGATCTTGTCGAGGGCCTGGTCCTGCCAGAAGGCGTCGTAGGCCGGGTGTTCTTCAATCTTGCGCCAGAAGGGTAACTGCTGCAGGCCGCCGTAGCGGGCGAAGTCGCCGGCCGAGCCCTGCTGCAGAAAGTTGGTGTAGTCGTCGTAGTTGAGGCGCGGAATGGCCGGACCTGAGCCGCGCGTGGTGGTCTGCTCCGTGAAGTAGTCGAGGTTGATCTGGCGGAAAGCGCCGTAGTGGAACCAGTCGTCGCCCATCCATCCGTCGACCATGGGGCTCTCCGGCGCGGCCACCTTGAGGGCGGGATGCGGGTCGAGCAGTGCCATGACGACCGTAAAGCCTTCATAGGACGAGCCGATCATGCCCACGCGGCCGTTGCACTCGGGCACATTCTTGACCAGCCAGTCGATGGTGTCCCAGGCGTCCCTGGTGTCGTTGGGTCCATCGGGGTTGAGCGGCCCGGTGGGCGGCGGGGTCATGATGTACTGGCCCTCGGACCCGTATTTGCCGCGGACATCCTGAAACACTCGGATGAAGCCCGCATCGACCCAGACATCGTCGCCCACCATCATCTGGCCGGCAAGATAGGGCGTGACCTCGGCGTGCAGGCGGGCCGCCGCGTCATAGGGCGTGCGGGTCAGGATGATGGGCGCGTGGGTGACGTCTTTGGGGATGGCGATGACGGTGTAGAGCTTTACGCCGTCGCGCATGGGGATCATGACCACGCGGCGGGTGAAGTTATAGCCGATGCGCGGCGGAGTAAAGGCGGGCGGAATGTCGGGAGTCATCGCCGGGGTACTGGCGGGTGCAGATTCCTGGGCGGCCGCTGTGGCTACGGGAACCGTGGCGGCGAGCAGGACGGCGGAAAGAGCCAGGATTCCAAAAGCCGGGCTGCCAGCAAAACCCTGGGCAGCGGAAACGGCGAAGCGGCGGAGGATGGCCATCTATATCTCCCTGGTAAGAAGATCACCGATTGTAAGAAGAGCATCGGGCGGCGAACGGATGAATTGTGGGGAGCGGGCTTGCGCGGAAAGTGCGATTGTCCAGAAGTATAACAAGCACATGGCCTGAGAGCAGGCCTGTGGGCCAATCGCAAAATTGGTCGCAAAGTCGATCACAAAGTCGATCGCGAAAATGGATGCGAAGGACCCTGGTACAGGGTACCAAAGTACCTGCCGGCGGAGGCGAGCGGTTGCAAAGGGGCGGGGGGCGGCGGTATTGTGCGGGTGAGGTCGGGTTCCCCTAAATGTGTCCTTCGGATCTCCCTGAGCAGGACTCAGCGACTGCGGAAAGAGAGACTCAGTCCGGTTTTGCGCAATCGACAATCGAGCATCTGCTGTTCGACTTCAGTCCCAATGCAGTCGTGGTCGCCGACGACAAAGGGATGATTCGGCACGCGAACCCGCGCGTGGCGGAGCTGTTTGGCTATGCCATCGACGAACTCCTCGGCCATCCGGTGGAGATGTTGATTCCAGAGCGGTTCCGCGCCGGACACCCGGCCCGCCGCGGGGTAGACCGGGCCACCCTTCAGGAGCGGCAGGCGGGCGCTGTGATCGAGCTGTTCGGCCTGCGCAAAGACGGCTCGGAGTTTGCAATCGATGTGATGATCAAGCGGGTCGCCACCGAATCCGGCCCGGCGCTGATGAGCTTTATCCGCGACGCAACCGCGCAGCGCGCCGCGCAGGAGGCGCTGAGGGAGAGCGAGCAGCGGCTGCGGTCCATTCTGGACAACATCACCGAATACGCGATTTTTCTGCTGAACAACGAGGGGGATATCCAGACCTGGAATCCGGGCGCGGAACAGATCAAGGGCTACCCTGCCGAAGAGGTGCTGGGGACGAATTATTCCCGCTTCTTTCTCGAAGAAGATGTAAGCCGCGGACGGCCCGCCGCGCTGCTGCGCCAGGCCGCCAAACTCGGGCGCGTGGAAGAGGAAGGCTGGCGGGTGCGCAAGGACGGCTCGCGGTTCTGGGCCAACGTGGTGCTCACGGCCATTCGCGACGCGAGCGGCACGGTGGCGGGCTTTGCCAAGATTACCCACGATGAAACCGACCGGCGGCTGGCCCAGGAGTCAGTGATTGCGGAGCTGAGCAACGCGCTGGTGGCCAACGTGGACATCCGCAAGATGCTGGGCGCGCTTTCCGCCGGCGCGCAGCGGGTGGTGGCCCACGATTTCGCCATTCTGGCGCTTTACGATGAGACCATCAACCGCATGCGGGTGCAGTTTTTAGCCACCGAGGATGCCACCCATGGCGAGCTGCTGATCGATCCGGACGCCTCCCCGGCGGGCCAGGCCTTTCGCACGCGCCGGCCGGTGATTCTGAACCGGATAGCACGGTGGCCGTTCGCACCCGAATCGGTGGTGCACCTGACGACGGCGGGTATGCAGTCGGCGGTGTGGGTTCCGCTGATTCATCGCGAGCGAACGCTGGGCTCGCTGGCGGTGGCGCGACGGCCGGAGAATGCGTTCACCCCACAGGACGCCGAGAAGCTGGGACAGGTGGCCGGGCAGGTGGCCATGGCGGTCAACAATGCACTGGCCTACCGGCAGATTACCGAGCTGAGCGACCGGCTGAAGCAGGAGAAGAAGTATCTCGAGGAAGAGATCAACCTTGACAATCGCTTTGAGGATATTGTGGGCGAAAGCTCGGGTCTGCGCAGCGTGTTGCGCCAGCTCGAGACGGTGGCGCCCACCGACGCCACGGTGCTGGTGCAGGGCGAAACCGGCACCGGCAAAGAGCTGCTGGCGCGCGCCATCCACCGGCTCAGCCCGCGGAGCGAGCGGACATTTATCAAGCTGAACTGCGCGGCCATCCCCGCCGGCCTGCTGGAAAGCGAGCTGTTCGGGCACGAGAAAGGCGCTTTTACGGGCGCCATCGCGCGCAAGATCGGCCGCCTGGAACTGGCGCATGAGGGCACCTTGTTTCTGGATGAGGTGGGCGAGTTGCCACTCGACCTGCAGCCCAAGCTCCTGCGGGCGCTGCAGGAGCGGGAGATCGAGCGGCTGGGCAGCACGCGGACCATTCCGGTGAATGCGCGGCTGATTGCGGCCACCAACCGCGACCTGGCCAAGATGGTGGCGGAAAAGCAGTTCCGCGATGACCTGTATTACCGGCTCAAGGTGTTTCCTATCTTTGCGCCGCCGCTGCGGGAGCGGGCCAGCGACATTCCGGTGCTGGTGCGGCACTTCGTCTCGCTGCACAGCCGGCGGATGGGCAAGTCGATCGAAACCATTCCCGACGAGGCCATGCGGGCGCTCATCCGCTGGAGATGGCCGGGCAACATCCGCGAGCTTGAAAACTTTCTGGAGCGGGCGGTCATCCTGTCGCGCGGCCCGGTGCTGCATGTTCCGCTGGCCGAGATCGAGATGGCCGATGAGCAAGAGGAAGAGGATGAGTCCGGCGGCTCCAATCCCACGCTCGAGGCGGCCGAGCGCGAGCACATTCTGCGCGCGTTGCGCGAAGCCAAAGGCATGATCGGCAGTTCAACGGGCGCGGCCATGCGGCTGGGCCTGAAACGGACGACGCTGAACTCGAAGATCAAGAAGCTGGGAATCAAGCGCAGCGACTACATGTAGTCATGGGACGAGATATCGTCTTCGTCACTTCGTCTCGTTCGGCTTCGGTCACTCGCAATCGTCTCCTCAAAACCAAATTAACATATTTATTTTGAATGGTTTGAAGAAAAATGCACGCGTGTGCATCGGTTTGGCATACGCCGTGCCATATAGGGGGCATGGCGTTACGAATCACAGTTGAAGAAAACCAGGAAGCCATGACCATCAAACTTGAGGGGCGCGTGACTGGACCGTGGGTGGTAGAACTCGACCGCCTGTGGCACCAGGCCTCTCCGGAACTCGGCTGTCGACAACTGTTGCTCGACCTTCGTGAAACCACTTTTGCAGACGCTGGCGGGATTGAGGCTTTACGCGCAATTTATTCCCATACTTCGACCTCGATCCTGACCAGCACACCATGGACCCAATATCTTGCCGAAGAGATTTCGCGCGGGAGAAATAAACAAACAAATACAGAGGCCAACGATGCTCACTGAACGGGACAATCAGATGGAAGCCAAGTTTCTTTATAGAAAAAGCGAATTCTTCGGCGGACTTTCCATTGCGGCCCAGGCCGACCTGGAGACCTTGATGATTCCGGTTTCGCACCCCGGCAACAAGGTGCTTTTCAGTGAGACTCAACCCTCGGACGGCGTACTGATAGTGATGGAGGGCGAGGTGAGGCTTTCCATCAACTCGACCGAAGGCCGGCGGCTGAGCCTGCGCATTGTGGGCGCGGGCGAGGTGCTGGGGCTCTCGGCCACGCTCTCCGGCAACCCGCACGAGATGACGGCCGACACGCTGCACCCGGCGAAGATCGCGCACATTGCCCGCAAGGATTTTCTCAACTTTCTTGCCCGCCATCCGGGGGTGTACGCCACGGTGACCCGCGAGGTGAGCCGCAGCTACAACCAGGCTTGCGAGCAACTGCGCATGGTGGGTCTTTCCACCTCGGTTCACGAGCGGCTGGCCTGCCTGCTGCTGCGCTGGAGCGAGAACGGCCACAAGACAGAGAACGTTTCCCGGTGCCGTCTGTCGCTGACCCACGAAGAGATCGGCGAGTTTATCGGCGCTTCGCGCGAGACGGTTACGCGCACCCTTTCAGTCTTTAAGAACCGCCGCCTGGTGGCGCAGCATGGCTGCACCATCACCATTCCCAGCCGGGTGGCGCTGGAAAGCTACGCTCGCGGCTAGTTCTTTCGGCCGCAGGATCGATCCCGGTTCACATTGCGCAGCCACCGGCAGCGCAGGGCGCCGGAGCACCATGGGCCAAACCCCGCAGTAGCAGCAGATCTCTCATTGTTCTCTTTCCCTTCCCCAGACTGCCATTCATTCGCCTCTGGCGCGCGCTGTTCAAGACTTCGCGCGCCGCGGGCGGACAGGGTTCAGGAGATCCATGAGAATGCGCACTCTTCCAATTCGCTTTGTTACGCCGGCCATGTCACAGTGCAAAGGGCCAGACACGCTGCACGGTTCCACTCAGGATCTCTTCATGTTCTTCACGCGATACAAAAGTGAAGTGATCGCGATAAAGATCAACGATCCGGCGATAGTCCAACTGCTGCAGCGATACGGGCCAGTTGGTGGCCCACATCAGTCGTTTAGCACCGAACTGCTGGAGCAGGCGTCTCACCTGCTGCTGCGCATCCGGGAATGGATACGGCATTTTTGACAGCACCCACATGTCGGAGATCTTGACGAAGACCTTCGGATACCGCGCCAGATCGAGCAGCAGTTGGAGCAGGTCGGGGCGGTCGAGCGGGCAGTCGGCCATGTGGTCGATGACTACGGTCAGCTCGGGATTGGCCTCAATGAGCGGCGCCAGATCGGGCATGCGCGACGCCGGGGCAAGCACCGTCATGGGTACCTTGAGCTCGTTGCATCGCCGCCATAGCGGCGCCATGAGCGGACCGCGAATCCAGTCGCCATCCGGCGTGCCGGCGGGGCTGATGCGCACCCCGCGAAATCCCTGCGCGGTGAGCGCGCTCAGGTGATCGGGAGCCGCGGGATCCTGAGGATTGACGCGGCAGACGCCCTGAAACAGCCTGGGATAGCGATGGAGCACGCTGGCCAGATAGCGGTTGTCCCACATGTAGTGGCTCACCTGAATGATCATGGTGCGCGCGACGTTGTTTGCATCCATCAGCTCGATGAGCTCTTCGACAGGCGCGTCCTGAGCCGGCGGTTTTGATCCGGGCGCGTAAGGAAAGCGCGGGTCGCGCTTGAAGACATGCACGTGCGAGTCAATCATGAGCAGCGGCTGCTGCGCGTGCGGCGGTTGCTGCGCGGCAAGCGGCAGAGCGGCCAGACCGGCTGCGGATTGCGCGAGAAAATGGCGGCGGGTAACCACGCGGAAATCCTCAGAAGTACGTTACAGCAAAATCGGAGTTGGCGTAAGGCGAGTGGATGCTGCCAGGTGTCTTCTCAAGAAAACGGCGCCTGCCAGGATTTTCGCGATCCACGTATGAGCTCTGATTTTGCTCTTATTGATCCGGCAATAAAACAATGACATCGTATTCCCACCCATTTCCGCAAAAAACGCGGAAATGGATGGGGCACCCTGACAGTATTTAGTTGCTGGATCAATAACGCGCTGCCCTAGCGGTGGCTTCGCAGGGGCTGCCGCCGCACAGCGCGCCGGTGATGCCCTTGCCTTCCGTGATGGTGTAGATGCGGTCCACGGCGGGCAGCCGGACGGTTTCCTTTGCGCCGGAGGGCCAGTGGATTTCCGCGGTGCCGGCGCTGGCGGCGTCTCCCAGGCCGAAGTGCAGCCGGCGGTCGTTGGCGGAGAGGTAGCTCTCGCTTGAAAGCACGTCGCGGCGCTGGCGCATGCCGTCGGCGGTGAGGTAAACGGTGGCGCAGGTTGCGTCGCGCGGGCTTTTGGGGCCGCCAACAAGCCGCATTTCAACCCAGTGATGATGGTCGGGGTTCACGTTGCGCAGCAGCACCGGCGGCCCGTCGATGGGATTGATGACGACATCGATCTTGCCGTTGTTGAACAGATCGCCGAAGGCTGCTCCGCGCGCGGGGATCACGTCGGCCAGGCCGGTCCCCTTAACCGGCGGAACAACCTCGAACCGGCGGCCTTTGCCGCTCGCTTCTGGCACGTTGCGGAACAGCAGCGGCCGCTCGGCGAAGGTGGTGCCCCAGTCGTGCTGGTCCACCTGCGGATAAACGTGGCCGTTGACCATGAACAGGTCGAGCCAGCCGTCGTTGTCGTAGTCGATGAAGCCGTCGCCCCAGCCAACAAAGGGGATGGTGGGCTGGGCCACGCCGGCCTTGTAACTGACGTCGGTAAAGCTGGCGTCGCCGTCGTTGTGGAAGAGCACTTTGTAGTCGTCGCCGAAGTCGGTGATGAAGAAGTCGACGAGGCCGTTGTTTTCATAGTCGCCGGCGGTCACGCCCATTGAGGCGATTTCGCGGCCGTCGCTGTTGAGCGCAAATCCAGAGACGTAGCTCTGGTCGTCGAAGGTGCCGTTGCCTTTATTGATGTAGAGGTAGTTCGGCACCGAGTCGTTGCCGACCACGAGGTCGGGTTTGCCGTCGCCGTTGATGTCGATGAAGATGGGCGTAAAGCCGTAGTAGCGCTCTTTATCCACCACGCCGGCCTTCTCGGTGACATCGGTGAATGTGCCGTCGCCGTTGTTGTGGAACAGGTGATCGGGCTCGCCGATAAGGCCGCGCGGACCGCAGTTTACGGGCGCGCCGCGATACTGGCAGAAGGAGTAGCCCATGGCCTTGCTGCCGCCGATGGGCAGATTTTTGCGGTCGAAGTGAACGTAGCCGGCCACGTAGAGATCGAGTTTGCCGTCGCCGTCGTAGTCGCCCCAGGCGGAGCCCGTGGACCAGTTGCCGAGGGTGACGCCGGCTTTGGGAGCCTCGTCTGTGAATGTGCCGTTGCCGTTGTTGTGATAGAGGCGGTTTTCACCGTAGTTGCTCACGAACAGATCGGGCCAGCCATCGTTGTCGTAGTCGGCCACCGAGCAGCCGTAACCCCAGCGGTCATTGGTGACGCCGGCTTTGGCGCTCACATCGGTAAATGTGCCGTCGTGATTGTTGTGAAACAGCGCGGCGTGCGGCGGCTCTTCTTTGCCGTCCAGTGCGTTGAAGGTGGAACCGTTGACGAGATAGATATCGAGCCAGCCGTCTTTGTCGTAGTCAAACAGGCAAACGCCGGAGCCATTGGTTTCAACAATGAAGTTTTTCTCCGCCGAACCCATCTTGTGCCGCCAGCCGGACAGGCCCGCCTGCTTGGTGTCGTCCTCAAAAACGATCGGTCCTTTGTCGACGAATCCGCCAGCCGTGATGGGGCGCTTTTCGGCATCGTAGACCGGAGCCGCCGCCACGCCTGAAGCAACGCCGCCGCCTGCGCCTCCCTGCTGTGGCTTGGGCGGATCTTGCTGCGCGAGGGCGGCAACGGTGAATGAGAGTGCAAGAAACGCAGCGCAGGCAAGGCGACAGCAGTCAGGCAAAGAAAGGATCCTCCGCAGGCAAGTTTAGCTCATTCCGTGTAGGCCGCGGCTCAGGCCTCCACCGTTAGATAGAGGCGGTAAAGCTGCTCGTCAATTGCGGCGAAGGGCCGCAGCGCAAGCGTGCCGCCTGCGATATTCGCCTTCCAGTCAGTGGAACCGGCAGAGACCTGCCTGGCGGTCAGCAACTCCTGGCGGCGGAAGGTGGGCGGCATCTGGTCAAGAGCGAACAGCGCGAGCGGCCCGTGTACCGCGGCCACCAGGTTGGGATGCTGCGGGTCGACAGGCTGCAAAGCGAGCGGCATGTCGAACTCGATCTCGATGCGGTCGCCGCTGGCCCAGGTGCGATGAAGCCGTGCGAATTTGCCGGGCTGTGGGCCGGAGAGAATGCGCTTGTCGTTGACGGCGACCGTTGTGCCCGGTCCGGCCCACGCCGGGATGCGCAGATAGACCGGGAAGTCGCCGGGCTTGTCGGTGGCTACTTCAATCTGCGACTGGGCGCGGAGCGGGTATTCAGTCTTTTGCGTGAGCACGATGCGGCCGCCGCCGCGCGACCACGTCACGCGCGAGGGCACGTAGAGATTCACGTAGATGCCATCGCGGTCATGGAAGTAGGAACTGATGCCGTAGTCGGCGGTGATCTGCGGAAAGGTGCCCGAGCAGCAGGGCCACTTGTCGCGGTGATAGCCTTTTTTGGCAAAGCGATTGTTGTAGTCGGAATAATAGAAGCTGCTACCGTCTTCCAGCAGCGGCTTGGCGCCAAGAATGGTGTTGTAGAGCACCTGTTCCATGCTGTCGCCATAGCGGCCGTCGCCGGACACGCGCAACAGGTAGCGCGTGACCTTGAAGTGGCCGTAGGCGCCGCAGGGAGTTTCAAATCCGGAGTGGCTGCGGGTGAGGCTTTCGCCCATTTCTCCGCTTCCGGGCACGCGGAAATCTTCATCGGGGCCCCATCCGCCGGTGGCGAAGCTCTGCGTGGTGCGCACGAAGTCGAAGCCGTTGCGGGCGGCGCGCAGATGCTTTTCACTGCCCAGCACCAGATAGGCCTGCATGGCGCTGGAGAGCGCGTTGACGTGGCTGTAGGCGTGTTCGCCGGGCAGTACGTTCTGGCCTTCGGCAAGTGGATTGAAGTAATGATCGTCTTCAAGGAAACGCACCGCCAGCTCGCGATAGCGGTTGCCGGCTCCGCGGCGCCAGGCGAGGAAGAAGTTTTCCGGCAGGGTGTAGGTCTCGTCCCAGCAGTAGGCCTCGTCGGAGTGCGGCTGCGCGTACTGCTCGGCGCGGGACATGGCCTTGGGCGGCAGATGCGGCAGCACCTCGTCGGTGGCGGCGTTGAGCACGTCGAACGCCTTGGGATCGGCGGCAAACTGGTGCGCGTCAATCAGGCCGCAGTTGATTTTGTCGAAGGTGTAGGCGGGCAGGTGATAGCGGTCGTAAAACTTTGACGCGACAGTGGGCGCGAACGCGCTGACCAGCCGCTGCACCTTGGCCTGCGTGGGTTTGGAGCCAGTGACCGCGTAGGCGCGGGCCAGTCCGGAGAGATATTGCCCGAAGCTGTGGCCGGGAATAAAGCCATGAAAGGTGCCGTGCGGATCGAATTCAGGCGAGTCGTCGTACCAGCCGCCCATGTCTTCACCGGGCGCGGACTGTCCGGCGCGCAGGCGGAAAGGCTTGAGCAGCATGTCCTCGTCCATGGCCAGGAAGAAGGCGTGGTTCTTGTCGAACTGCTGCCGCATCGGGCCCTCGAGCAGCTCCACATCGCCGTAGCCGAACTGTTCGATCTGGGGTTGAATCTGCGGAGTAATGGCGGACTCGCCGGCAGTTGCACCGTAGGACAGGCGTGGCTTTGCAAGCGACGCAGCGGCCAGAGCGGCGCTGGTTTTCAGGAAGGTTCTGCGGGATGGAGTCATGGGAAGTTATCCCCCTGTGAGCCAGCGGCCGAACCGCAACCAGACTTAGACGCCGGAAATTTGAATGCGCGAGCAAACGTTTTCCTGCCCGCGCATTCATTCAATCACACGGCAGCGGGTTCATCAACCCGCGCGGCGCTGGCCGAAGACGTGGTCCTCAAAGCCAAGCAGGTACCACATGCCGCGGCCGGAGAATTTGCCGGTGAAGAGCTTTTTCAGCAGGCGCTTGCAGAACTTGAAGCAGTCGGCGACGGTGGTCAGAAATCCTTCACGGGAGCGGCCCGCGTGCAGCACTTTGACACCGCCTGCGAGCAGGACGTTGGCGATTTCGCGCACGCTCGGCACGTAGACATGCGTCGGATCATCGCAGAACTGCAAGGTCTCGTCGACCGAGTGCGGCAACGAGAGGCTGCGCAGCGACGGGAAGCCGATCCAGATGTAGCCGCCGGGCTTGAGCTTGGCGCACAGTGCAGCCAGAATCGGCGCGGGCTGAGGCATGTGCTCGACCACGTGATTGAGGAGGATGAAGTCATAGCCGGCCTGCGGAATCGCATCGTAGCCGGAGCCGTCGACGCCGAGCGGAAAGTACGCGTCCATGGCCGCGTCGTCAGCGTGGCTGAGGTTGTAGCGCTGAATGTCCGCGCCGGTGTAATGGCAGTTGGGAAACCACCGTTTGGTCATCGAAGGCGAGCTGTTGCCGCAACCGATGTCGAGAATGCGCGGCGCGCGGCCAAGTTTGTCGCGCACGTATCGGAATTTCATGGGGCAATGCGGCATGGGCGTTTGCGCGTCACAGGTGGTTGATGAGCGAGGCGATGCACGCAGCGCCAAAGCCGTTGTCGATGTTGACCACCGAGATGTTCGGCGAGCAGGTGTTGAGCATGCCGAGCAGCGCGGCTATGCCGCCAAGCGATGCTCCGTAACCCACGCTGGTGGGCACGGCGAGCACCGGCGCGTGAACCAGGCCGCCGACCACGGTGGGCAGCGCGCCCTCCATGCCGGCGCAGACAATGAGCACGCGCGCGGCTTTGAGGATGTGCTGCTGCGCCAGCAGGCGGTGAATGCCGGCCACGCCCACGTCGGCGACCAGCTCGACGGTGTTGCCCATGAGTCGCGCGGTGATGGCGGCCTCTTCGGCAACCGGCAGGTCGCTGGTGCCGGCGCACACCACGCCGATAGTTCCCTTGCCCGGTTCGGTCTGCATCTGGGTGAGCGTGATGGCGCGGGCGCTCTGGTGATATTCGGCGCGCGGCTCGACCGCGGCAACCGCGTCATAGTAGGGGCGGGAGGCGCGCGTGGCCAGCACGTTGCCTCCGGCCTGGGCCATGTGTGCAAAGATGGCGGCCACCTGTTCGGTGGTTTTGCCTTCGGCAAAGATGACTTCGGGCATGCCGGTGCGCAGCGCGCGGTGATGATCGAGCTTGGCGAAGCCCAGGTCTTCAAAGGGCAGGTTGCGCAGGCGGGTGAGCGCCTGTGCCACGTCGGTGCGGCCCTCGCGCACTTCATGCAGCAGAGCTTCGATTGCGAGCGGGTCCATCAGGCGATCTCCTTCGCGCGGCTTGCGTAGGCCTGCATGGCGGCCTGCATCACGTCTTTAAGCGGGACGCCGTGCTGTGCGGCGAGCGCGCGGCAGTCCTCGTACTCGGGTGCTGCGTTGGCGGCTTCGCCGGAGGGCCAGCGCGCGATCTTCATGCGCACCGGGCCCCATGGCGTGGCGACGTTGACGAATGTGCGATCCAGGGCAAGCTTGTTTTCAATGCGCCAGCGCAGGCCGATGGTGGTGGTTTCGCGAAACAGGATTTCGCGCAGAGCGGGCAGGCGATCAGGGCTCGAAAGCACCGTGATCTGCACGCCGGTGCGGCCCTTTTTCATCTGCACGGCGGCGCGATACACATCCCACGCGCCCGAGGCCAGCAGCAGTTCGCTGACCCATGCAAGCAACTGCGGATTGGAGTCGTCGATGACGGTTTCAAGCACAGCGATGGGCTCGGCGCCGTCGGGCCGCGTAGCGTTGTCCGTGAGGCTTTCTTCGCCCACCAGAAGCCGCAGCAGGTTAGGCTCGCCGGGCGTATCGCGGCCGCCGGCGCCGTAGCCGGTGGCCGCCACGCGCATGGCGGGGATGGAAGCGTACTCCACGTCGAGCATGCGCAGCAGAGCCGCGCCGGTGGGCGTAACGCGCTCCATGGGCGGCCCGGCGGAGTAAACCGGCGCGTTGCCGAGCAGCGCCAGCGTGGCCGGCGCAGGAACGGGCAGCGTGCCGTGCTGGCACTTCACCGTGCCGCTGCCCACGTTTAATGGAGACGCGAGCCAGCGGCTGACGCCGAGAGCCTCGCATCCGGCCGCGGCGCAAACGATGTCGACGATGGTGTCGACCGCGCCCACTTCGTGGAAGTGGACCTTCTCGATGGGAATCGAATGAATGGCGGCTTCGGCCTCGCCCAGAAGCTGAAAGGCGCGGCTGGCGCGGGCTTTTACCGATTCGGAAAGAGGTGCGGCCTGGATGATTTTGAGAATAGCCGACAGATGACGGTGCGGTGCGTGGGTATGCTCATGGGAGTGCGCGTCGTGCGAGTGCTCGTGAGAAGAATGCGCTTCGTGGGTATGCTCATGATCGTGCTCATGCTCGTGAGCGTGCTGTTGATCCTGTTCGGCGGTGATCACGTCGACTTTGGTGCCGGTGAGGCCGCCGCGCATCACTTTACGGCGCTCCAGGCGCGCGCCCACGTTGAGCGCGGCGGTTGTTTCCGCCAGCATCTCAAAAGAAACGCCGGAGTCGACCAGCGCGCCGAGCAGCATGTCGCCGCTGATGCCCGAGAAACACTCAAGGTAGCCAATACGCATCGCGAAGTGATTGTAAATTGCCGGACGAAGGAAGAGAAAAGCGAACGGCGTGGGAAGGGAAAGCGAACGGCGCGTGGTTGGAAGAATCTACGCGCCGCGGCGGGCGAGGATTTCCACCGGGAGCACGGCGTTCATTGAGCCGGAGCGGAAGCCGGAGGTGTCGAGGGTGACGTACTGGAAGCCGGCCTGCTTGAGCGCGGCGGTAATTGCGTCCATCATCTCCAGGGTGAGTGCGCGCGGCAGCTCGGTACGGGCAATCTCCACGCGGGCCAGCTCGCCATGGTGGCGCACGCGCAACTCGCGGAAGCCCAGCCGGCGCAGAGCCTCTTCGCCATTTTCGATCTGCTCGAGGACTTCGCGGGTGACGGTGCGGCCATACTCCACGCGCGAAGAAAGGCACGGCGCTGCGGGACGGTCCCAAACCGGATAGCCGGCGGCTTTGGCGAGTGTGCGCACATCGAGCTTGGTCATGCCGGCATCGGCCAGCGGCGCCAGCACGGAGTGCTGCTCGGCGGCGCGCTGTCCGGGGCGGAAGTCACGGGTGTCGTCAGCGTTCATGCCGTAGGCGATGCGCTCGTAGCCGCGTTTGCGGCCCAGCGCTTCCATGGTCTGGAAGAGCTCGTCTTTGCAGTGGAAGCAGCGGTTGGCGTCGTTGCGGGCGTACTCGGGCCGCTCGAGCTCGGCGGTGTTCACCACTTCCAGCGGCATCGAGAGCGAGCGGGCAAAGGCACAGGCCTGCTCCATGTCGCGGCGGGCGAGCGAAGGCGAGTCGGCGAGCACGGCCAGCATGCGCGAACCCAGGACGCGATGCGCGGTGGCGGCGAGAAAAGCCGAGTCCACTCCGCCGGAGTAGGCGACCATCACGCTGCCCAGCTCGGCAAGATGGGATTCAAGGGCGCGCAGCCTCGTCAACGTGTCCAGCCCGGCCGGATTGGTTGCAGTCTCTGCCGCCATGGGAGCGATTATACGCCGGGCCGGGAGTGCTCAGTTTGAAGGGTACGGGCTTCAGCCCGTACATAATTGACCTCAAAGCAACGCGGGCTTCAGATGGGATGAGACGGCTGGCCTCGCGGAGAGCTAGGCTTTCCGCAGCGCACTCGAGGTGCTAAAGGAGACCAGCCATGAAGAAGGTTAGCAAACCGCATCCTGCGATGAAAACCACGAAGGACAACCCGGCTTTGACGGTGGGCCTGGATGTGGGCGACCGTTACAGTCACTACTGTCTACTCAATGAGGAGAGCGAAGTGGTGGAGCAAGGGCGTATTCAGAGCACCGCGAGCGCTTTGCGGCGGCATTTCGAGGGCCAGGCTCGTCTGCGCATAGCTCTGGAGTGCGGCACGCACTCGCCCTGGATCAGCCGGTTGCTCAAAGCGCTCGGCCACCAGGTGATCGTGGCCAACGCGCGCAAGATCCCGGCCATCACCGGCAGCGAGTCGAAGAACGACCGCAACGACGCCGAGTTGCTGGCCCGCTTTGCGGCCCACGATCCCAAACTGCTTTCGCCCGTCCAGCACCGCAGCCTCAAGCGCCAGCAGGATCTGAACCTGATCCGGTCGCGCTCCACGCTGGTGCGGGCGCGGACCATGATGGCCAACGCACTGCGCGGCCTGGTCAAGAGCGCCGGCTCTCGTCTGCCGGCCTGTTCCACCCAGTCGCTGCCGGTCCGCGCCAGGGCAGCCGTTCCGCCTGCACTCACCGCCGCGGCCCTTCCGCTGATCGATCAGATCGCCCTGCTCAACACCCAGATCGGCGCCATGGATGGGCAGATCGACAAGCTGGCTCAAAAGTATCCGGAGATCGCCCTGCTGCGCACCGCGCCGGGCGTAGGCCCGGTGGTAGCGGCCGCTTATGTGCTCACCCTGGACCGGCCGGATACGGCAGCCAACCGCTCCGCAGGCGCGTTTCTGGGCCTGCGCCCCAGGCAAAGCCAGTCGGGAGACTCGGACCCGCAAAGACGCATCTCCAAGACCGGCAACAGCTATCTGCGCAGTCTGCTGGTGCAGTCGGCGCAGTATATTTTAGGCCGCTTCGGTCCCGACTCGGCGCTGCGCCGCTGGGGCTTGAAACTGGCCGCCAGCGGAGGCAAACGGGGCAAGAAACGAGCCATCGTCGCGGTGGCCCGCAAACTGGCCGTGCTGCTGCACAGCATGTGGCGCAGCGGCCAACGCTTCCAACCCTTTCCGCAAGCGGCAACGGAGAAAGCCGCAGCCTGAAGCAAAACTCAATCGACATCGCCAATACAACGAATTCGAAATCACAGTGAAAACGAAGAGGGCTTAGGCAGAAAGTGGTCGTGGCAGAACAATCTCGCGTTCGGGTGACTGCGTTCAGGGGCTGGGCCGTCAAAGGCCGTGCTTTAGATAGCAGCACCCAATTGATCACCATCGGGTCCCAACTGGCACCGAGCCCCACACGGCTCACTTCGAGTGCGTATAGAAGCCCGAGATGAATCCAAAAGACAACCGCAACCGCAAAAAACAAAAACACCAATGAGGAAAAAAACAAAAACACCTTGACTACAGCAGCCGTCTCATAGAAGCCCCTGAGGGGACGATTTTTTGTCCACGTTCGACATCTCCTCAGAGTTCCTGGACAGGTTCTAAGGAATCTCTGCATAAGTTGGCGGCTCGGAGGGTACGGGCTGCAGCTTGAAGGGTACGGGCTGCAGCCCGTACATCAAGCCCCGCAAAATCCGCGTGGCTTTATTTAGAACTGCATAAGGAATGTCCGAGCAGGCGCGCCGTAGGCGCAATGATCGTTAGCCCCGCGCTTCAGCGTGGGGAAAGGGAGTCCCGCAATACCGCTGTGAAGTCCCGTAGGGACGGTGCAGCGACATTTCATTTGCAGGAATCAATAGCCCCTGAAGGACTTCCGGCTGCGGCGGATGGCCCATCCTTGACGTGTCCTTTGCGGCAAGGGTGGGAGATCACGGACCTCAACCGCGTCTTCCTTGCACAAAATTCCCTCACCCAGGCTCACAATCGAATCGAGCCGACTCAACTCTCCGGCCCGGCACGACCGAAAAACCGGACCACCCCCACCCCCTCCCCCTGTCCCGGAGCGAAAATGCCAACCCCCGCGAACCGATCAAGGCCACTAAACAAATGAAAAATAAGCGACTTACAACGTATACCCTTCACCGTCTCCCAGCTTTTCAGCGCTCATTTACCCTGCAAAAACCATACAAAACCCTGCATTCTCCCACATGTTTCACTCAGCCACATTCCTTCCCCGTCCTCTTGCGCAAGCAAAAACAGAACAGTTCATGGTCAAATTAACGGTGAAATGAGACAAGAGCGAATGGATCAACTTCGACAGCTTGGTTGGGTGCGTACGCTGCTGTTAGCAGCCCTGACCAGCGCAGCGGCAGGGGCCCAGGTTGCACCGCGCCCATTGCCTGTCTTCGACGTGGTCTCCATCAAACTCCACCAAGACGAAGGCATATCGAAAATGGGGATCTGGTTCAATGCCACGCCGGATGGCCTTTCGTTCAAGGGGGGCTCGCTCGACATGCTGCTGCACCTGGCCTTCGGCGTTCCTCGTGACCGGTTGCTGAACGAGCCGGAGTGGGCGAAATCGAGCCGGTTCGATATCGAAGCCAAGGTCGCGCCGGAAGATGCGCCGAAGTTGCAGACGCTCACGCGCCAACAGCGATGGGCCATGCTGATTCCAGCCCTTCAGGATCGTTGCGACATCAAATTTCATCACGAAAAAAGAGAGCTGCAGGTATACACGCTGAGCGTGGCCAAAGGTGGTCCCAAATTGAAAGAGGCAAACCCGGCAGATTCCGATGCGGCCAGTCCTGCATCGACAGACCCGGCGCAGGAACCCCAACCGCTGGCGATGTGGATCTCTTCAAAGGGAATGAATATCAAGGGCCACGACGCGACCATCGAGTCCCTCATCCAAATGCTCTCCCAGCAGCTTGGAATGACCATTGTGGACAACACCGGACTCACCGGCACATACGATTACAAGCTTTCGTGGATGCCGGATGAAGACTCATGGCACTTGATGGGTCTGCCGATCCCGGGCCCTCCGCCCGGCGCAGACGGACAGTCGCAGCAGCCAACCGGCCCGTCGATCTTCGCTGCCCTCCAGGAGCAACTCGGCCTGAAAGCGGAAGCACGGAAAGCGCCAGTGGACGTAATCGTAATCGACCACATCCAACCGCCATCGCCGAATTAAAGTCCGGCCCAGTAGCCCAGCTTTCATCCCCGGTCGCTAACCAATGAATGGGTGGGCGGCCCACTCCACTACGGTCATGCGGTCTTTATCAGCCCGGGAGGAGCGTAGCCCCCGTCGGCATCTTCAATCACCAGCACCCAATCGGGGCCGTAGGGTGGAGATCGAAACTCCTGCGGGTTGCGGCTCAACTCCGTATCGATGGGCGTACTGATTCCCGTCCGCGTGTCATACCACCACGCGCGCAGACTCTTCCCCGTCAGCTTGCCCACATCGATCGAAGCCGTCTGGTCGCTGTTGGGAAAATAAATGAAGGCGTATGTGCCCTCGCGATCCCGTGTTGCCTGCAGGTGCAGACCTCCCTTGCCCGAATCGCTAAGAATCAGCGACTGATCCGGTATGCGGCGAAAGTACGGCCGCGACTCCATCAAAAGCCTCAGGAAGCCAACCTGCCGCCCTGCCGGACGGTACACCGCGTCCACCCAGTCGCGGTCCGCATGGTTAATCACTTCGTAGCGTTTGCAGGCGAACTGCCACACCGCATGATGACCGTAGGTAACGCCGCACCCGCCTGCAAAAACGGAACGATATACCTGCTTGCGCACATCGTGGTCGCGATAGTAGCCAGTCGCCGGGTCCCATCGCGGCCACGGGTTGTATGGATGGTCTTCGTAGTTGGGCTCCAGGTCGAGTGTGGGCTTGGCCGGCGTCAACGCGTAGTCGCGCGCAATCATCTCCCAAACCGCCACGTCGTGTCCGCTGCCATGTCCGCTTTGCATTCCGTTCATCGACAGCCACGATTCGTTGTCAAGAAACACAGAAGAGGATTCCGGGCCACCCTGCGGATGGTAAACAATGGTCGGCACAACCTCGCCGCCTTCCTTCAGCCCGGCAGCCAGCGCGCTCCAGATCGGTATCCAGTCCTGGTCCGGCCCAAAGCCCGCGGCCATCCCAGCCTTGTTAAAGGGGTCATTCTTGTTTCCCGTCAGGCGCGGAGGCCGATCGCCCCCAAGAACCCACAGCACATTGCTGCGCGTGCGCATCTTGCCCGCCAGATAGCGGCCATATCCGCGCGCGACTGCCAGGTTATCGTTTCTGAACAGCCGCGGTCCCGCTCCCCACGGCGCGGTCAGTTTGTCGCCCCACGTCGGAACCAGCGCAACGTAGAGACCAAGCGCCGCCGCTTCATCCACAATCTCGCCAACCCTGTTGAAGAAGTCTTCGTTGGGCTGTCGCGGATCTTCATCCTTGAAGGGCAGCAGTCCCATTGCGGTCGGCTCCTTCACACCGCCAAACTCCGCCAGCACCACTGTCTGAATCACGCTGAAGCCCTGTCGGGCCCTCGTCCGCAGATAGTAAGTACACTCGTCGCGCGTACTGTACTGGATCAGTTGCCAGGCAGTATCGCCGAGCCAGAAGAACGGAGTGCCATCGTCCCCAGCCAAAAAGTGTCCGTCCGGGTGCACAACAATCCGCGGCAGTTGCCGGCCCGCGCCATCGCGCTGCGCACTGCCCGCCCGGAGGTCGGTTTCAACTGCCTGCGCTGTGCCGCTTGAGGCCGCCACCGCAACAGCAGCGGCGGCAGCCCCGGTCTTCAAAAAGTTGCGTCGAGAGGATGCGTCAGAGGAATTCACTCAGCAATTATAGGGCCGCCCATCCACACGATTGAACGCGTCAACAGGGTACTCGTGCCCTGTTCCTAAGCAGTCTCCGAACAAGTCAACAGCGTGAAGGGTACGAGCTTCAGCCCGTACATCAAGCCCACAAAATCAGCAGGGCTTCAGCCTCCGAGGGACCGCCAACCGCGACAACATGGATGTTCATCGCCGAGCAACGCCATCCAAATCACTTCTGCTCGAATCGCTTGTTGAGTGCGGGATGGAAGCTCGTCGAGATCGCTCCGGTAACATGCATCGTGAAGACTTTTTCCCCGGTCTTGTCATCGAGCCCAGACGCCGTTACGTGTACCTGATAATCCCCTGGCTGCGTCCAGCTATGGCTCACCTGCGTCCCTTTCTGCTCAACTCCGTCGCCAAAGTTCCAGGAATACCAAACAGTCGGATAGGCTCCCGTTCCATGCGCGGAGAAATCCATATCCGCTCCCGTGCCGCCGGCCTCGGCATGCTCGGTTTCGAAGGTCGGCGCCTGCGCCGGCACGTCTTCGTTCACAATCTTCAATACGCGAACCGTGTGCGGACCCAGCGCAAGGTGAATCCCGGAAGAAGCCTTCAGCGCGGCCGCGTTGCTGTCGAGCACGTCGGTTATGTCGTAGCGCCCCGCCACCGGCAGGCCCAAGTCCTCAAGCCGCAGATCGTGCGTGGTCGATTGCTCGCTCCAGTCAAACACCACAAGAATGCTCTGGCGAGGCGACTCCTTCAAACAGAAGACGCTCGGCTGGCCGTCCGCAGGCGAATAGGTCATCAGGTCGACCGGGTCGGCCGCGCGGCCAATGCGAATCATGTCGATCAGGTCGCGATTTTCGATCAATGCAAGCCGCTGCGGCTCATTTTCCAGCGTAGGAAGATCGTCTCCAATCTCAAACATGCCACCGGAAACCGCTGCCAGCGCAATCGAAACTTCCGCTTCCTGCAAGCTCGCAGGCCGTTTGCTCTCGTGCCACGATTGATCCCGAATCGTCTGCGTCGACACGGTGAATGCGTCCGGATCGGCCACAAAGAAATTGCGGTTCATATAATAGCGGGCTGCAATTCCGGTTGCCGCATCCTTGCTGGCTCCAAATGTGTGGCCGGTGTCCTGTGAAACGCGCCCATAGTCCACATATCCCACCGGATTCATCATCACGCTGCCGTCTTTATCCAGAAACACGTGCGGACCCACGGTATCGCGGATAATCTCCAGGCCAATCCGCTGCGCTTCCATCGCCGTGGTGTTCGGCTTGTAGTAATACCCTTCAATCGCAGTGTCGTCCATGAAATCCATCTTGATGTAATGAATGCCCCACTGGCGAACCAGCTTGGCGTAGGTTGCGCGCAGATACTGCTGCGCGCCGGGGTTCGTTGTATCCAGAACGTAAAGCTGATCCGTGTCATCGCTCACATGGCCGGCATGGATCGGCTCTCCCTGCGCATTCTTCACCAGCCAGTCCGGATGATTCTGATAAACCCAGGCGCGTTCTGAAACTTCAAACGGCGCGGTCCAGATGCCGGGAGTCAATCCAAGGCCGCGCACCTGGTATTCCAAAGGCGTCATGCCATCGGGAAACTGGTGTTCGTCGGGAGTGGTGTACTCGCCCCGCGCGTACTGATAGCCCTCATCGATGTGAAAAAGGTCGTACCCATATTTCTTCAGGTGTTCCGATTCCCACTCGGCATTGGTGAGCGCAGTGCCCTGCGCCACCCCGAAATAATATGAGGTCCAGCTCCACCACCCCATCAAAGGCGGAGCGGAAACGCGTGCGTGATGAATCTCCCGAATCAGAGACCCGTAGGTTTCCAACTGCTTGTGGTAGTCCTCGCCAACACTCATAGCCAATGTTTCCGAGGACAGGTCCGCGCCCGCTTCCACAGGAAGGCTCAGCTCGATTCGATCTTTTTCCGGTGAGTGCCTGAGCGAATTTTCCAACTCCAGTTCGGTCGTGCCCGCGCAGTCGACCTCCCATGCGGAAACATGGGCCGCGTCCGATGACCCCGCGGTATGCAGACGCAAAATGGTAAGAAAGCGATCCGAAGTGACGGCGCCGAGAAAGATGCTCCGATGGCTCTGCAGATTGTAGATAAGCTGGCTGCCCACGGCCCGGTGCATCTGGTCCATGTCATCGCCCAGGTCATGAATCCTCATCCCTGGGCGATCTTCGCTGAAGCTGTCCGACAACACCCGATCCTCTTGCTGCGGCCCTCCCAGAGCGGGGTTGCCATCGCCGGAGGCCTCCATCACGCGAATGGCCTGCACATGAATTTGCGCGCCCGTTCCGTTATGAACCGTCACCTGGATGTCCGCAAATGGCTGTCCGGAATAAGCCCGCAGGCGATAGGCAAGATCAGGCTGCCCCTGCAATCCACTGAAGGTCACGCGCCACTCTTCTGACTGGCCCAGATAGCCCTGCCCCGCGGCCTTCTTTACCTCGTGATGAGGATAGGAGGAAGCCTGCAGCCACTGTCCATTCACCTTTGCCGCCACGCTCGCCGTCAGCACGGTCGACCCCGAGGAGCCGATGCTGTAACTTCCGTCGGCATGAATGCTCGCGCTCAGCGCGCTCTGCTGCGCCTGCAGCCCGCTCACCAGCCCCGCCACTCCCGCGAAAGCAAAGTATCCAAGCCTCCCGCGCATCGCCTTCCATATCCAATGTGCCACCTGGTTCCCCAATCCGCTGCGAACGTCAGGAAAATATCCCTCTGAAAACGTTCACGCGCCGCCGCATGCCGGCCGGGCAATCATAAATCACGGCTCCTGCGTGGCGCAGCGCAATTCGATCCTCGAACTCAGCTCGCCGGAATCACTCCCGCAAGCTCCGCGGCTGAATCCCGATCCAGATAAACCGTAACATCGGGATGATTGCGAAGAATGGTGGCCGGACAACGGGTTGAGATCGGCTCCTCAAGCGTGCGTCGCACGATCTTCGCTTTCCGGCTTCCTGGAACAGAAACGATCAGCTTCGGCACGCGCAGTATGGCTGGAATCGTCTGGCTGATCGCTCGCCCCGGAACGTCTTGCTGGCGGTCGAACCACCCTTCGGCCACCTGCTGCGCGCGGCAGGCCGCATCCAGCTTGACCATCTTCACATCCAGCGGATCGTCGAAGTCGGCAATGCCTGGATCCATAAATGCAAGATGCCCGTTTTCTCCAATGCCCAGCAGGCAGAGCTGCGGTCCGGCAGACCGCAATCGCCCGGCGTAGATGCGGCAAGTCTGCTCCGGATCGTTCGACGTTCCATCGATCTCGTAGAAATGCTTCATCGTCACTTTCTCAATAAGATTTTTCCTGAGATAGCCGCGGAATGACGCCGGATGCTCGATCGGCAGGCCTGCATATTCATCGAGATGAAACCCGCAGACCTGGCTCCATGGCAGGTCTTTCATCTGTGTAAGCGCATCCAGAGTGCCCAGCTGCGATGCGCCGGTCGCAAAAACAACTGCAAACCATTCATGATTCGCTGCCAGTTGTTTCATGCTCGCGGCGGCTGCCCGCGCTGCGGCAACGCCCATGGACTTCGGGTCAGCATACACTTCGACGGCCATAAGTCCCACCCGCATGGTTCCTGGCTCTGCGTCCATTCCGTTCATTCTTCCCGCTCCTCCACTAATTATTCTGCCTGTTTAAGCTTGAACCTGCGCAGACGGCAATTGGCTCGTTGCTGTAAATATCCCCCGGCAGAGCCGGGGGCTTTACGGTGTGAGCCGCTCAAAGCGGCTTAAGTGGGGGCGCTAACGCGACCCCGACGTGATTGGGGCCGCCTTTCGGCGGCTACTTCCACATCTTCAGTTGGTCCAGCCGCT
>DATAWI010000012.1:0-124093 GCA_036267295.1 Acidobacteriaceae bacterium
TGTGCGGGGGACTTGTCAACCCCCGAGAAGATGAACCAGGTCCCCACCAGCACGCCTGCAATCGTGCCCGGAGGATTGAAGGCCTGCGCAAAATTGAGACGCTCCTCGGATGTCTCCGGTGCGCCGAACTGTGCCGCTAGAGGATTCGCCGCGGTCTCAAGAATCGAGGATCCGCTGCCCACAATAAAGAGAGCTATGAGAAACGGTGTGTACTGGCCGATGATAGCGGCCGGCCAGAACAGCAGCGTCCCGATTCCGAAGGTGACGAGCCCGACCACCAAACCGGTCTTATAACCGAAGCGGCGCATCATCAGCGCGGCCGGCGTTGCCATGATGCCGTAGGCCAGAAAGACAGCCGTCTGCACCAGCTGCGCCTGCAGAAGGCTCAACTCGAAGGACTTCTTGAACTGCTGCACAAGAATATCGGTGAGGTTGTTCGACATACCCCATGCAAAAAAAAATGATCGACATGAGCAGAAACGCGAACACATAGCCTTGCGGCAATACCGGCACATTGCTCTTCGTGCGCGTGGGCTGCTTGGGAGCGCCGCTTGCGATAACGTGCATAATCCCCCTCTTTCGCATAGCTGGCGTTCGTTGAACGTAGCAGTCGCCGGCATGTCCTCCGTCACGCGGCGCCGAGCCCCACTGGGACGAGCCGATAGTATAGTGACCGCATCCTGTTTTCCTATTTAGCAGGCATCGAGGACTCATGAAGAAATTCTGCTGTGCTGCCGTTCTTGGCTTAATGGCCGCCCTCTGCGCGCCCGGATTGCTCGCGCAGAACCAGCCGGTGGTCAACGACCTCACTCCCAACTTTGAGGTGCCCGAGCAGCCCCGCGACTACGACAAGCGCGTCCTGATGATCCCGATGCGCGATGGCGTGATGCTCAACACCGTCATCGTCGTTCCCAAAGGAGCGCACAACGCGCCTATCCTGCTCACGCGCACACCCTATAACGCGGAGGCACGCGCCGAACGCTCCGATTCGCCTCGCATGATCGAGTCGCTTCCGCTCAGCGACGAGGACTTCGTCAAAGCCGGCTACATTCGCGTCTACCAGGACGTGCGCGGCAAGTACGGCTCCGAAGGCCCGTACCTCATGACGCCTCCGCCCGTCGACTCCGGCTTCAACCCCACCGGCGCCGACGACACCACCGACGCGTGGGACACCATCGACTGGCTGGTCAAGAACGTCCCCGAGTCCAACGGCCGCGTCGGCATGATCGGCTCCTCCTACGAGGGCTTCACCGTCGTCATGGCGCTCCTCCACCCGCACCCAGCCCTCAAGGTAGCCGCTCCTGAAAGCCCTATGGTCGACGGCTGGATGGGCGATGATTGGTTCCACTACGGAGCCTTCCGTGAACCCAACCTCGACTACTTCACCGAGCAGACCACCAACCGCGGCGCAGGCGTCACCGTCCCTCGTGAACACCGCGACGACTACACCAACTTCCTCGAAGCCGGCTCCGCCGGAGACTTCGCCCGCGCCCAGGGCGACGACCAGCTCCCCTTCTGGCACACCGTCGAGAACCACCCCGCCTACGACGCCTTCTGGCAGTCCCAGGCCCTCGACCACCTCATTGCCAGGCGTCCATTGACCGTGCCCACCATGTGGGAGCAGGGCCTCTGGGACCAGGAGGACATGTGGGGCGCCATCCACTCCTACCGCGCTCTCGAGCCCAAGGACAAGACCAACACCATGAACTACCTGGTCATGGGCCCCTGGTTCCATAGCCAGATCAACCGCCCCGGCTGGAAGCTCGGCCCCTTCACCTGGTCCATGGATACCACCGCGTACTGGCGCAGGAACATTCTGCTTCCCTTCTTCAATCAGTATCTAAAACCCGGCTCGCCCAAGGCTGACACGCCGCCCGTCCTGATCTACGATCCCGGCGAAGACCACTGGGACAAGCTCAAAGCCTTCCCCACGAGCTGTGAGCAAGGCTGTGCCATTCCATCGCGCCCACTCTATCTCACCGCGGACAACGGTCTCTCCTTCGAGACGCCCGCAAAGGCCGCGACCGACAGCGGAAGGTACGACGAATACATATCCGATCCCGCCAAGCCCGTACCCTATCGTCCCCGTCCCGTCGTCTCTTCGGACACCAACGCCTGGCGCACCTGGCTCGTCACCGACCAGCGCTTCGTCGACGGCCGCCCCGACGTCCTCACCTACGAGTCCGCTCCGCTCACCGTGCCCATGAAGCTCTCCGGTGAGCCCATGGTGCACCTCATCGCCTCCACCACCGGTACCGACTCCGACTGGGTCGTCAAGCTCATCGACGTTTACCCCCATCGCGTCGCTCCGCCGGTCGACATGGACGGCTACGAGCTTCCCCTCGCGACCGACATCTTCCGCGGCCGCTACCGCACCAGCTTCGAGCACCCCGAGCCCATCAAGCCCAACACGCCGCTCGAGTACAAGTTCGGCCTGCCGATGGTGAACTACACCTTCCAGCCCGGTCACCGCATCATGGTGCAGGTGCAGTCCACACTCTTCCCGCTCTACGATCGCAATCCGCAGACCTACGTCCCGAACATCTTCGACGCCAAGCCGGCTGACTACCAGAAGGCGACCCAGCGCATCTGGCACGAGCCCGGCGAGGCCAGCTACATCAGCCTCCCCGTCGTCCCGGTCAGTGCAGACGAGGCTCCATAAGGCGGCCGCGCACACAACGTGCATGATCGAAGGTAACGTCACGAACGTGCTGCTTCTATCTCGTTGAGAGCACAAACCTGCTTGCCATCCGCTCCTGCCCCGGGACTATACTCTGTCCAAGGGGGAATCTCGCTATGTCGATACCTTGCCTTCCGGCAACATCCCTCCTGAAGAATGGAACGCCTGGCGTGGTCCGTGTGCGCCGCTCCGTTCTCCCCAGCAGCATCCGCCCCAACCTCTTCTCCGGCGACTAACCTCTTTCTCCGCCGTCTCAGCCGCTCACTCCTCAGGAAACGTTGCGCCGCTCCGCCACCCGCGGAGCCCATTGCGTCTTCTCTTCCGGGGAGAAAGCGACCGCTACTTACGCTGATTCCAATAGAAAGAGGTTCCCCAATGACTGCACTCCTGCAGGAGATCGCGCGCACCGCGACTCCGGAAGCCTACGCCCGCTTTGGTCCCAAGCTGACCACCCCCATCCCCGGTCCTCGCGCGCAGAAGATCGTCGCCCACGATGAGAGCCTAATGTCGCCCAGCTACACTCGCGGCTATCCGCTCGTCGTCAAGCGCGGCTATGGCTGTCGCATCGAGGACGTCGACGGCAACGAATTTCTCGACTTCACCGCCGGCATCGCCGTCGACTCCACCGGCCACTGTCATCCCGAGGTCGTCAAAGCCATCCAGGACCAGGCCGCCCAGCTGATCCACATGTCCGGCACGGACTTCTACTACGACCTGATGCCGCAGCTCGCCTCGCGCCTCTCCGCCATCGCGCCCATGCCCGGCCCCCACCGCTTCTACTACGGCAACTCCGGCGCCGAGGCCATCGAGTGCGCGCTCAAAGTAGCCCGCTACCACACCGGCCGCCAGAACATCATCGCCTTCCTGGGCGCGTTTCACGGACGCACCATGGGCGCCCTCTCGCTCACCGCGTCCAAGCCCCAGCAGAAGCGCCGCTTCGCTCCGCTTGTCCCCGGCGTCACCCACGTCCGCTACCCGAATACCTATCGCGGCTGCTCGGGCGGTCCGCAGGAAGCCGAAGAGTTCGCCCTCGGCTGCGCGCGCTACATCGAAGAGAAGCTCTTCCACACCATCCTGCCCCCCGAGGAAGTCGCGGCCATCTTCGTCGAGCCCATTCAGGGCGAAGGCGGCTACGTCGTCGCGCCCGCCATCTTCATGCAGGAACTCCGCCGCATCTGCGACCGGCACGGCATCCTGCTGGTCGCCGACGAAGTCCAGTCCGGCGCGGCCCGCACCGGCAAGTGGTGGGCCATCGAGCACACCGGCGTACACCCCGACATCGTCTGCATGGCCAAGGGCATCGCTTCCGGCATGCCCCTCGGCGTCTGCATGACGCGCGCCGAAATCATGGACTGGAAGCCCGGCTCCCACGCCTCCACCTTCGGCGGCAATCCCGTCTGCATCGCCGCGGCGCTCGCCACGCTTGACGTCCTCGAGCGCGAAGGCAAGGCCAACGCCGCCCAACAAGGCGAGGCCATGCTCAACCACCTCCGCGGATGGCTCAAGAAGCACCCCATCCTCGGCGACGTGCGCGGCCGCGGCCTGATGATCGGCCTGGAAATCGTGAAAGATCAGGAGACCCGGGAAGCCGCTCCCGCTCTGCGCGAACGCATCGTCGATCTGGCCTTCGAGCGCGGTTTGCTGATCCTCGGCTGCGGCGAAAACTCCATCCGCCTCGCCCCACCCCTCATCGTCAACGAGCATGAGGTAGCCGCCGCCCTCGAAATCCTGGAAGAGTGCTTCTCCGTGGCGGAGCGAGAAAACTAAAGAAACCGAGGGTAGGACCAAACGAACGCGGGTGCCCCATCCGAGCCGGTGTTGCTCGGGTGGGATTCTCCCGCAAGCTTAATCCCGAGGTCCCCCGCGCGGAGGCCGCTTCGCCTGCCTTCGATAAAACTGTCCCACCGCCAGAAACGCCGCCGAGATCGCAGCCTCGGCCAGGCCGGCCTTCAGCGCCCCATGGCGCATCGCGAAAGCCGCGTTGTAAAACCAAACGGCTGCGCCGACGTACCAGATCCAGTTGAAGTTGCGGGACACTTTCCTGTGGGATGCGCCGTGACTGCCGAACGGCCCTCCTGCCAGTCCATACTAAGCCCAGGGCTGGCCGCGCAGGCCCCGAGCAGCCAGGTTACCCCTGGCCCCCACCCCACCGCTCCCTGTGCTACCATCCCTGTTTCCGCGGATACCGCTGGGCGAACCCTCGCCAATCCGCGGCGACAGGGAGCCTCCCCATGCAGGATGAGGATCCAGACCCCGGCACCCGCATCCGCGTCGCGCCGGCCGACAAATCGGGCCGACCTCGACGCCCTCCACGACGCCCTCCCGACATTCCTGTGCCCGCCATCACTGTTCCCCGCGCGCCCACGGGTTTCTACTGGCCTGTTTCAAATTTCTCGCAGTCGACCAGCGGCTCTGCACGTTTCCGGCCGCGCCCATCGTCTTTCACAAGGAGCTGTCTATGAAAAGCTATCCAGGAAGTGAGATTCGCAATGTGGCTGTAGTGGGGC
This sequence comes from Acidobacteriaceae bacterium, assembly GCA_036267295.1. GTDB lineage: Bacteria > Acidobacteriota > Terriglobia > Terriglobales > Acidobacteriaceae > Palsa-343. The sequence goes on from DATAWI010000012.1 coordinate 5,188, forward strand.
ATGCGCACAGCGGCAAGACCACGCTGGTCTCCGCTCTGCTGCATGCCGCCAGCATGACGCCCAAACTTGGCCGCGTGGAAGATGGATCGGCCGTCACCGCCTACGACGACGAAGACGTGGCCCGCGGCACCACCATGCAAAACGCCGTCGCCTTCGCCGAATGGAACGGCGTCAAGGTCAACTTTATCGATACCCCGGGCTTTCATATGTTTGTGCACGAGGCGCGCTGCGCCATGCTGCCCGTCGAAGCAGCCCTCGTCACCGTCCACGCCGTCAGCGGCGTCGAGGCCATGACCGAGCGTGTCTGGAAGTACGCCGAAGAGTTCAATCTCCCCCGCGTCGTCGTCATCAATCAGATGGACCACCCGCGCGCCGCCGAGTCCGCCCAGGCCACCCTCGCCACGCTCAGCGACCGCTTCGGCCGCCAGTGCATCCCGCTCCAGTTGCCCATCACCAGCGACAAGGGCTTTGAAGGCGTCGTCGACCTCGTCACCATGGAAGCCTTCTTCTACACCATGGGCGGCGATGGACACGGCAAGATCGGGGAGATCCCCGCGCATTTGCAGCAACCCGCCCAGCAGGCCCACGAGACCCTGGTGGAGCTGGTCGCCGAAGGCAAAGACGACCTGATGGAGGAGTTTTTCCGCGAAGGCACCATCCCCGAGCAGCACCTGATCACCGCGCTCCACGAGGCCATTCGCGAGGACCGCATCTTCCCCGTCCTCTACGCCAGCGGCCTCGGCAACGTCGCCACCGATCACCTGCTCGATTTCCTCAAGGTGTACGCGCCTGCGCCCACCGAACGCGAGCCCATCGCCGCCCGCTCCGTGCTGCATGCCGTCGCCGCCAGTGGCGAAGCGAAGACTGGAGACGCCGAGACCGCCCCGGAAATCGTCTTGCGCAAAGTGAACGACGCCGAACCGCTCTCCCTCTACGTCTTCAAAACCATGATGGACCCCTTCGCCGGACGCATCAGCTTCTTCAAAGTCTTTTCCGGCTGCCTGAAGAACGACGGCACGGCGCAGAATTACTCCCGCCGGACGCCCGAGAAATTCGCCCATCTCTCCATCATGCAGGGACGCACCGCGGTTCCGGTCTCCGAACTGCATGCCGGCGACCTCGGCGCCGTCGCCAAGCTCAAGGAGAGCCTGACCGGCGACACCCTCGGCGACCGGAGCCACGAAATCTTCTACGAGCCGGTCACTCTGCCCGAACCAGCCATGACCTGGGCTATCGAGCCCAAGTCCCGCGCCGACGAAGACAAGCTCGCCCCCGCCGTCCACAAGCTCATGGAAGAGGACCTCATGGTCCGCTTCTTCCGCGACTCGCAAACCAACGAGTTCCTCATCGCCGGAGCAGGCCAGCCGCATATCGAATCGCTGGTGAGCAAACTCCGCCGCCGTTATCACACCGAAGTCAACCTCAAAGCCCCGCGCGTGCCCTATCGCGAAACCATCCGCGGACGCGCCGAAGCCCAGGGCCGCCACAAGAAGCAGACCGGCGGCCACGGCCAGTACGGCGACTGCAAAATCAAAATGGAGCCTCTGGCGCGCGGCACCGGCTTCGAATTCGTCAACGACGTCTTCGGCGGCGCCATTCCCCGCGGCTTCATTCCTGCCATCGAAAAAGGCATTCAGGAATCGGCCGTCCGCGGCTATCTCGCCGGCTTTCCCGTCGTCGATTTCCGCGTGACCGTCTACGACGGCAGCTACCACGACGTCGACTCGAACGAGCTATCGTTCAAGATGGCCGGACGCATCGCCTTCCGCAAGTGCATGGAACTTGCCAAGCCCACCCTGCTCGAGCCCATCATGCGCGTCGAGATCGAGGGGCCGCAGGAGTTCGCCGGCGCCATGATGGGAGACCTGAACCAGCGCCGCGGTCGCGTCCAGGGCATGGAGGGCCACGGCACCACCACCCTCATCCACGCCGAGGTGCCCATGGCCGAGATGCTCACCTACGGGCAAACCCTTACCGCCATGACTCAGGGACGCGGCAGCTTCCACATGGAAATGGATCACTACGACGTCGTCCCCGCCCCCATCGCGGAAAAAATCGTAGCCACCGCGAAGAAGCCCACCGGCGAGGAGGAAGAGGAATAGTCCCCAGCCAATTCGTCCAAAAACAGAAAGGCCCGCCGATATTGGCGGGCCTTGTTTGTTGCCACTCGAAAGCGCTTTTAGAAATTGGCAGTCGCCATCTTCACCAGCACGCCCAGCGCCCACCATCCCCACACAGCGGCCGCCGCTTTACCCCGCGAGACTCTGCCAAGGATGGAGCAGCCGATCGTGAGCAGAATGAGCACCCAAATCGTAGTCACATCGATCGACGTGCCCAGCGCGATCAGCCATTTGGGCATGTCCATCGGCAGGTAGTACCCAATATTTGTGCCGACGAAATTCTTCAGGTTAAAGGCGTCGGGATCAACTCCCGCGTAAACCGTCACAATCCCCAGCAACCCCTGGATCGACCACGGAAGCGACGCATAGAACCACAGGGCAAACATCTGGCTGAATTTTGCCCGGCCCCCAAACCCAAAGTTGATCGTGCCCAGCAGCACACCTGCGCCGATCAGGGCAATCAACAGCCCAAGCGCCGGGGTAGCCCAAAAGATGATTTTGGTGAAGGTGGCTCCCATCGTCATGGCTTTGGCCTGCTGGTCGGCTGGCAATTGCTCCATCCGCTGCTGCTGCGACGGGCTCTGGTGCAGGATGTTGGTATAGGTCTTGTCCCACCCAATCTTCTGCCCTACCGCATATCCGAACGACAGGGTCACCACCACCCCAATCAACCAGGGTAGCCACCAGCTTGCGCTCCGCTGAATATCGGTGAACGTTTTCGACGGCGCGATAAACGTATCGACAACACGCTGGCCTTGGCTCAGCGGCGCTGTGGACGCATCGGGCGGAAGTACGGCATCAGTCATAAGGAATCCTCCGGAAAGTTATGGGCGCGGCGAGCTGCGTGGATTGGTTTGCCGGAATTGTACTCCGCCCCGGCGCAGGACGAATGAAATTCCTGATGACCAGGAGAAAGCGGCCCTCCCCCGGCAACATACCGCGGGAACCCGGCTTGCTACTTTTTCGGCAAATTCGTGTCAGGTAGTCTGGAAGAACTCGCATCGATAGTTTGCGATCTCCAGGCTGCGGTCTCCGCTATGCGCACACGTCTCCCCGTCGTCGTCGTTTTTCTTGCCTTGGCTCTGCCCGGTTGGGCGTCCACCGTCCGCCGTCCTGCGTCGCATCTGCATCACCGCCACGCACACTACCGCCGGACCGTCTATCACCGGACCGCCGCAATCCATCGCCGGCGAACGCCCGGCACTACCCGGCATACCAGCCTCGCCACCCGCACCGTCGCGCGCCAGACCACCATTCCCACGGTCGCTCCGATTCGGTGGATTCCGCCGCTCCGTGGCTCCCGCGAATCCCTGCTGCGCCAAAATGAGCGCGACACCGCCGAAGGTCTCGTCCGCATTCAGGATGACGACCAACTCAACGCCATGCGCGCCGATCGCGAACTGGTGCTCCTCCCGGCCAGCTCCGCCCTCCGCGTCAATCCCGGATTGCCCTGGAATCGCCGCTACTGCCGCCCCTGGACCGCCCGCTTCCTCTCGGACCTGGCCCGTGTCCACTACGCTCGCTTTCACAGCGCCCTGCAGGTCAACTCCGCCGTACGCACCGTCGCTTTCCAGCGCGCCCTCATGGAGATCAACGGCAACGCCGCCGCCACCGCCGGTGACCTGGCTTCCCCTCATCTGACCGGCGCGGCCATCGACATCGGCAAGAAAGGCCTGTCCGAGTCCGAAGTTGCGTGGATGCGCGCCTGGCTCCTGCCCCTGCAAACCGCGGGCAAAATCGATGTCGAAGAGGAGTTCTACCAGGCCTGCTTCCACATCACGGTCTACTCCAGCTACGCGCCTCCCGCCGCCCCGCGCGTGCCGCGCCGCCGGACCAGCACCACCCTCCTGGCCACTCGGGTACCCTAACGATCTCGCAGACTTCGCCGATTGCGGGAGTAGAATAAAAATACTGCCGGAAGGTTGCGACCCTCCCGGCAGGTTGTGTTGCTACCGAAGCAGCAACAGCAGCAGTAGTATCGCGATCGCCATCGGGAATCGCCAGTCAACAGCGATCGTGATCGCCACTCGCATCCAGGATGATTTCTCATCCACGGGCTGCACCTCCTTTCATTGGAACGGCCCGCAGGTCGTTGGTGCGACTTGCGGGCCGTTGGCCCATCCGGACAACAGGGTGGACCAACTTCAGCCGAGCAGCCGCTCGCGCACTCTGAAAGAAGGCAAATCCAGACTATTTTTACTGCAGCGAGCCCGATAGATTACGAATGGGCCGCTCGTCTACTGCCGCTCCGCCCGCAGATCGATCCCCAGCGCCTGGCACTTCTTGTAAAAATGGCTGCGTTCCAGCCCCAGCGCCTTCGCCGTGTTGGTGATGTGTCCCCCGTTGCGCTCCAACTCCGCCAGCAAAGCAGTCCGCTCGAAGCCCGCCACACGCTCCGCTAAAGATCCTGTGCCGTCCGCCCCGCCTGGAACGGGCCCGCACGCGGCCGCAGCCGGCCCTATCGCCAACTCCACCGTCGCGCAATCCACCACAGCCCCCGCCAGCAGCAACAACCGTTCCACCGCATTGCGCAGTTCGCGGATATTCCCCGGCCACCCGTACCGCGTCAGCGCCTCCACCGCATCCGGCGCAAACGGAATCGCCTTCCACCCGTTCTGCGCGCAAACCTGGCGAGCAAAAAACTCCACCAGCGCTGGAATATCTTCCCGCCGTTCGCGCAGCGGCGGCAGCACGATCGGAAACACCACCACGCGGTGAAAGAGATCCCGCCGGAACGTTCCCGCCTCAATCATCTGCTCCAGATTGCGGTGCGTCGCCACCACCACGCGCACATCGACGGCCACCGGCTTGTCGCCGCCCACCCGCTCCACTTCCGACTCTTCCAGCACGCGCAGCAGCCGCGTCTGCAACCCCAGCGGCATGTCCCCAATCTCGTCCAGAAACAATGTGCCGTGATGCGCCTGCTCAAATTTCCCAATATGCCGCTGCGCCGCGCCCGTGAACGATCCCTTCTCGTGTCCGAACAATTCTGACTCGATCAGCTCCGCTGGAATCGCCGCGCAGTTCAGCGTGACAAACGGCCCTGCGGCTCGCCGGCTCTTCTCATGCAGCGTACGCGCCGCCAGTTCCTTGCCCGTGCCCGTCTCTCCATACAGGCACACGCGCGATTCGCTCGCGGCCACGCGGTCCAGTTGCGCCATCACCCGCCGCATCGCTTCGCCCGTCCACACCATTTCATGCTTGCCCACGCGACGGCGCAGATCGTGGTTCTCCGCCTCCAGCCGCCGAATCCGCAGCGCGTTCTCCACCGTCAGCAGCAGCTTGTCCGTCGATAGCGGCTTCTCCAGAAAATCCAGCGCGCCCAGCCGCGTCGCCCGCACCGCCATCTCGATGTGCGCCTGCCCCGACATCATCACCACCGGCGCAACCACCCCGCTGGCCTTCAAATCTTCCAGCAGCGCCAGCCCATCCCGCCCCGGCATCACCACGTCCGACAGAATCAGATCGTACGGATGCGCCTTCGCCAGTTCGAGCGCGCGCGCCGCGTTGTCGCAGACCGTCGCCTCGTGTCCCGCCAGTCGAAACGCCCGCGCCAGCGAGGCCAGTGTATTGGCATCGTCATCGACGATCAGAATGTCCGCCTGGCTCATGCCCTCGCCCTCAAGCACTGGTCTCCGACAGCAGCAGTTGCCCCGCGGCCACCGGCAGCACGATCACGAAGCGCGCGCCGCCGCTCTCCGCGCGCTCCACAGAAATGCTGCCAAAATGATCGGCGACCACCGACTGCACAATCGCCAGCCCCAGCCCCGTCCCATGCTGCCGCGTCGTGTAATACGGCGTAAACAGCCGCTCACATTCTTCCTGCGTCAGCCCCGCGCCGCTGTCCGCCACCGCAATGCGAATCAGCTCCGCCGCCCGCGTCGCCGCAATCGTCAGCGTCCCGCCCTCCGGCATCGCGTCCATCGCGTTCAGCACCAGGTTCGACAACGCGCGATGCAGCAGCTCCGGATCCCCGCGAATCGGCAGCGGCTCCGTCGCAATCGACGTCCCAATGCTGATGTGCTTCTCCTCGAGCGCCGGCGCATACAGCGTAATCACCCGCCGCACCGCATCCCGCGCATCCATCTTCTCCATCTGCGGCTCGGGCATCTTTGAGAAATCGCTGAAGCGCGCCACAATCGCCCGCAGATTCGCAATCTCCGCCTGCAGCGTTGCCGCGCTCTCCGTAAACACCTCGTCGAACTGGATGCGCGGCAGCTTCCGCGCCCGCACCATGTTCTCCACCGTAATCTGCAGCGGAAACAGCGGATTCTTCAGCTCGTGCGCCAGCCGCCGCGCCAGCTCCCGCCAGGCGGCCACGCGCTCGCTCTGCACCAGCTTGTCGCGATGATCGGCGAGTTCGTTGAGCATCCGATTGAAGCTCCGCGCCAGCACGCCCACCTCGTCGCTCGACCGGATATCGACGCGCGTATCCCACGCGCCCCCCGCCACCTCGGATGCGGCCCGCGCCAGTTCCTCAATCGGCGCGAAAATCCGTGCCGCGATCCAGAGACTCGCGCCGACCGCGAACAGAATGCCCAGCCCCGCCACGCCCAACGCGATCGCCTTGATGTGCCGCTGCACTTCCACCATGCCGCGGCGGCCATTCGCCACCACCAGCACCGCCAGCACCGCGCCGTCCACGCCCTTCAGCGGAATGGCCGTCGCGTCTACGCTGTCTTCGCGATGGCTCGTCACGTACACCACGCCGGTCGCATTCCGGCCGCTCCGCCGCGCCTGGTCCACCAGTTGGCCATACTGCGTCGCACCCACGGGGACCACCCCGGGAGCAGCCGCGCCCGTCCCCGAAACTACCGACCCCGCCCCCGCAAAATTCGCCGCGTTGAACGAGTCCGTCAGATTCCGATAGAGATACACCTGCGTCCCCGGAATCGCCGGAAAATCCCGCAGAAAATCGGCATCCAGCTCGCGGCCGCCCACCAAATACAGCGGCGGATTCGATCCCGTCACCATGCGCGCCGCAAACAATCCGATTTGCAGGCTGCCATCCGGAAAATCTTCCTGCTTCAGAAACGCCGGCTTCCCCACCGCGGCCACCGCAGGCTCCGGGTACCCAAAACGCGCCGGCCACTGCGCGGACGAGATAATCGTCCCGTCATGCGAAACCACTTCCAGATAATCCAGCCGATACTCCTGGGCCAGCGGCTCCGCGATGGTCAGGTACGGCGCCGTTTCTCCCCCATTGCTGAATTCGAAAGCCATCCGGCGCAGCGCATCGCTCGAAGCCATGCGGTCCACCGCCGCCGCGGCATCTGCCGCCCGCGCGTCGAACTCATGCTGAAACTGCGCCACCAGCGCCGTCGTCTGGTCGCGGTCGAGCCCCTCAAACACGCTCCGCACGCGCAACGACACCGTCCACGCCACCGCCGCCACCACGCCCACCACCGTCAGCGAGAACATCAGCAGCAGCTTTTGGCGAAGCGTCACTGCGCGCCCTCCAGCGAAGCGTTGGCCAGCATCGGCAAACCGTCAGGCGCGAGGCGCAGATCGCGCACCCGCTCCCCGCTCGCCCACGCTCGCGGTAGCCACAGCAGCGGCACCACCGTGGCCTTCGCCAGAAACGCCCCCTCGGACTGATAAAGCGACGCCGAATCGGATCCACTCACCGTACTATTCTGCCCGAAACGCGCCAGCATTTCGTCCAGAGCCGCCCGCGGACTCGCCTCCTCCAAATGAACCCGCCGCAGCGCCAGCAGCGCAGGCTGCTGCGAACCCGCAACCACAAAGGCATTCAACCCCGCCTCATGCAGATTCAAAGCCAGGCGCGACGCGGCCAGTTGCAGCGAAGGTCCGGGTTCGTCGACCGCAAGCGCCAGCGGCGGAACATTCGCCCCGCCCCGCAGCGTATGCGCACGATCCAGATCGCGCTCCGCCGAAAACAGGAAGGAATACCCGCTCAGCGACGCAGGCAGCAGGCTCGCCGAAATCTCGCCCTGCTTCTGAAAAATCACATTCGACAGCGAAGCGCGATCCACCGCCAGCGCAATCGACTGCCGCATCGTCTGCTCCGCCAGCGGACCCTGCGGTGTCAACGCCAGCGCCAGCAAATCCACCGGCCGCGACACCAGAACGCTCAGCCGCTGCTGCTGCGCCGCATGCAGCATCTCCGGGGGCACCTCCACCACATCCGCCTTCCCCACGCTCAAATCCAGCCACTGATCGCTGATCGTCCGGTGCGGATAAATCTCAATCGCGTCGAGGAACGGCCTTCCCTGCCAGCAATCGTCGTTCGCCGCCAGCGTCAGCGCGCCGTTGGCAAAGCCCACCACGCGGAACGGTCCCGTCCCCTCCACCACCCCGCCATCGCCCGGCCGCGCAATGGCAAATTCGCTCTCTGCCAGCAACTCGGGCAAATCGGGCATCGCCGAATCCGTGGTCAGAATGATCTCCGAGCCCACCGCATGCAGCGCATTCCACGGGCACGCCACCGCGGAATGTCCGCAGTCCTGCTCCAGCGCGCTCACCGCCGCATCGGCGGTCAGCGGCGTCCCGTCTGAAAATCGCACGCCCGTTCGCAGCGCAAAATCCCAGCGATGCGCGTTGTTCTCCGCTGCCCAATGAACCGCCAGCGCCGGCTGCGCACTTCCCGCGTCATCCAGCGACGTGAGCGAGTCGAGAACCAGCTTGCGCGCCAACCCATCCGGCATTTGCCACGGATCGCCCTGCGTCTCGACCCGCAGCGTCCCGCCATAATGCGGACGTGTGCGCGCCCCCGCCGACAGCGCAAGGCAGACCACGACCCAGCTAATTGCAGAGCGCCGCAACATTCCACACCTCATACCGCAGCGGCGCATCGCGCCGGACGATCATGGTTGCCGTAGCGCCGGCCGCGGCCGTGCTCATGCCGGCGATCTCCCCATCGACGTTCAGCGGCGCGCTCACCGGCACCGCCTCGCGTCCCACAATTTCAAAAGCCCGCAGCGTATCCCCGGCAGTCGCCGCACCCGATCCCGAAACCAGCACCTGCGCGCCCGACCCGCACCCCGACCGCACCACCGCAAAGTCGCTGCCCCAGTCATTCGCCCCGCTCAGCGGCCGCGCCGACGCATTCTCCATCAGCACCACGCTGCCGCTGACCTCACTGAACAGCATCGCGCTGCCCGTCGGCTGCGGATAGTCCGCCGCCGTATAAAACGGGGGCAGCTCCATGCCGTTTCCCGGCGCCAGAATCCCCGTAAAGTAATCGCGCATACCGCTGTAAAACGCCCTTTGCGAAGAAGTAATCGGCCAGGGATCGTCGCTCTCCGCACACGCAACCGCCAGTTGTCCCCCCGTGTCGCTGCCCGTGCACAGCACACCCGGAAGATACGCGTCGAATAAATGATCCTGCGCCGCAAAAATGCGCCCCCGCAGATCGCGCGGAAACGAGCGTCCATGCTCGATGGCAATCGTCTGCAGAACACTCCACTCCGCCACCGGCGCGCCCGGCCCGGCGAGCGCCGTCGTCGATCGCCCATAGATCACAAGCCGCTCCGGCTCCAGAATGACCAGCCGCTCGGCTCCCGGAGCAGCAAACACCGCCGCATCCAGCACCGTCTCCGGCACGCTCAGCAGCAGCGTCCGCCGCAGCGTCAGCGAGGGCGCAGCCGACCCGGATAGCGGAGCCGCCAGACTCACCGCCAGCATGGTGACGCGGACCTCCGTCCCCTCCTGCACCTCCGCAACCCACAAACCGCCCTGCAAATTCTGCGAGAGCGTCACCCGAATCACCGTCGCGCTGTCGTTGCCGCCCGTCGACACGCCCAGCCCGCGCAGATCGCTCTCCAGCATCCGTCGAATGACCGGCAGTTCGCTCATCGCCAGCGTGGAGTTGTTGCGGAGAACCAGCTTCGCCGCGCCCGGACCCGTCAGCGCCGCAATCTGGTGAGCCAGAGCAGCAGCCGGTTGCGCGAAGAGCGGGTCGGAACTCGCGGCGTGCGCCGGCGGAAGCGGGCACATCCCCAGCAACCCAACCAGTGACGCCGCGCGCAGAACGAACCGAGCCCTGTCCATCATTTGCTGGGGCGGATTATATCCTGCGCCGTTCATCGCTCCATCCCCCGTGTGTAGCCGTGTCCGTTCGTCCACTGTGTCCGTTCGTCCACTGTTTCCTGCCATCGCGTTCTTCCCTGCCCTGGCCGCAAGGTTCCAGCGGCCAGGGCGGGAAGGTTGTGGCGGATCCCTCGCGAGCCTGTGCTTTACAAGCCGAGAGATCCGCGGTGGACTCCATCGCAAATCGCTATTGCGGCGCCGGATCCGCCTTCGCCTGCGCAGCCCCCGCAGCCGGCTCCTCATCGCCGTCCATCTGCTGCTGCACCTGCTGCTTCACATCAGGACTGCCGTTCAGCCCATGAAACACATCGTTGGCAAAGAAAAACTTCCCGTCCGACGGAACCATCACCATCTGAATCTTGTCCGACAGCCGCTCCGCGATGATCTTGTTGATCAGCAGCGGCGACTGATTCAGCAGGTGCGCCTCCGTCTGCATTTGCGCATCGTCGGCCGCCGCCGTCAGCCGAATCCGATCCGCTTCCGCCCCCGCCAGCAACTCCCGCCGCTGCACCTCCGCCTTGCTGTCGATCACCTTAGCCTGCGCATCCGCATCGGCATTCTCAAGCGTCGCTTCCTTCCGCGCCTCCGCTTCCAGCTTCGACTGCTCAATCTGCTTCTGCTTCAGTGGCAGCGTGTACTGCATCGCGTCCGCTTCGCCCTTCGCCTCCACCACCTTCGACTTGGCGTCCCCTTCGGCTTCCTTCACCTTCTGTGCAGCCTCGGCTTCGGCCTGCAGCTCGGCAATGCGTACCTGCTTCTGTTGCATATCCGTCTGCACCGTCAGCTGATCGTCCTGTTGCTCCTTCAGCAGCAGATCCTGCAAGCCCTGCGCGTACTGCGGAGGCAGCTGCACATTGCGCAGCATCACTTCCTCCACCAGAATCCCATCGTCGCCCAGCTTCTTCGTGATCACCCCGGCGGCGTCCTTCCGCACCTCTTCGCGGCTCGAGCTGAAAATCTCCCGCACCGTGTACCCGGGAGCCAGATCGCGCCACGCACTCGCCACCACCGCCGGCACAATCTCCGAATCCACCGGTTGCGGCAAACGGCTCTCGATGTAATCCAGCCGGTGCGGATCGAGCCGGTACCGCACCGTGATCGCCAGCCCGATCTCCAGCCCCTCCTTCGACTGCACATCCAGCGTCTCCTCACGGGTCTCCGCCTTTCGCGCCGAAGGCGCTCCCGCCTGGCCGGCCAGTCCGCCTTCAACAATGCCCGCCGTGAACAGGTGATCGCGCAGGTCGAACATCTGCACGTTCTCCACGAGCGGCGTCACGAAATGCACTCCGGAATACAGCGTCCCCGGCAGCGTCCCCCGCATCTGGCTCACCCGCACTCCGCCCATGCCCGCCGGAATCACCACGATGCCGTCCGCCAGCAGCAGCGGCGCCCACGCTCCCAGCGCGATCCCCACCGCCAGCCGCCAGCGAATCGGCGGCGCCGAACCCTCCACCGCATCCCCGCTCATGGCGCCGGCCCCGTGCGAAGATCCCGGCAGCATCCCCGGGCCATCTTCGCCCAGCCCGTCCTTAAAGTCGTCCGCAAACGTGGGCTGCTCGCCCATCTTCCGCCGCGACTTGAGCAGCACCCACAGGTCGTACATCGTGATGGCCAGCGCGGATGCCAGCATCAGCACCCCCGCAACGATCAGCAAATATTTCAGCGCAAGCATGTTCGTTCTCCTTCGTCTTTCCGTTCCTGCGGTTTTCTCCACCCCTCTTTAGCGCTGGCCGCCGGCTTCGGAGCGAAGAAAAGCCGGACCAGACCTCCAAACACCATTTCCTCAATCAGCAGCCCGCACGAGATGCTCAGCAGCAGGGCTCCAACCACACTCAGCGTTTCCACGAACATCTCCATGGGGATCCTCATTCCTCGCGATTACTGGCCCAGCGGCATCGCCGCGGCAACGGCGGTCACGCTGGTCGTCGTCGCAGCCGCCACAACCGGCTGAACCGGAGTCGCCGCCCCACCCTGCGCCAGGGTCACAGCTGCCGACGTCGCCGGCGCCGCCGGCTCGCCAAACAGCGACGCCGTCTCCTCATTGCGCTCGCCGATAATCTCCACCCTGTCGCCCGCGCGCACCTGCGCGAAGAGCGCCTCAAGATCGGGCGTCGCCATGCGGATGCATCCGTGCGAAGCCGCTTTGCCAATCGACCGCGGCGTGTTCGTCCCATGAATCCCGTACCCCGCCTTGCTCAGTCCCATCCAGCGGTCGCCTACTGGATTCCCCGGCCCCGGCGGCACAATTTTCCCTGCGTGGTAGTAAGTCGGATTCGCCACCCGCCGCACGATCGTGAACGTCCCCGTCGGGCTGGGCGTCGAATCCTTGCCCACCGCGACCGTGTACACCTGCCGCACCTGCCCGTCTTCCACCAGCGCCAGGCGGCGATCTGCGAGGCTCACCACGATCACCCGCGTATGCTGGTCCGCTTTCGCCGCGGCGCCGGCTGCATGCGCAGTGGGCCTGGGCTCGCTGGGCGCATCGGGCACCGCAACCAGCGCGGGATGAGCTATGGCAGTCGGGACGGCTGTGGACGGGGCCTGGATAACGGTGCGATGCGGAAGGCTTGCGGAAAGAACGATGGCGGAAAGAACCAGAAGACCCTCGGAGATTGCTTCGTACGCTTTCATCTTTCACCTCGCTGGGCTGTCGAACGCCACAACAAAGTGCACGCAGCCAACCACCCGCGAGACATTGCAAATAAAGGAGTTGCCCAACCTCCGGCCCGCGCGGAACGTGTCCCCGCAGACACGCCGTGTCCGCCGTGACACAACTCCGGCAAGCCCTCACGCGTCTCGATAGAAGCGGCCTGACTCGATAAAAGCGATCTGTCTCGATCGAAGCCGTGCCAGGAGAATCAATGCAGCTCAGTGAATTGGTGGGACGCAGAGTGGTGGTGCTGGGGCCGAAGCTTCTCGATCAGGAAAAACTCGAAACCGTCACGCTGGTGGGCGTCGACGCAGCCGGCATCTGGATCGAAAGCGAAGAAGCCGCCAATCGCATCGCCGACAAATTCCGCATGAAGCCGGCCCATCGATCCGCCTTCTTCATCCCCTTCGCCCAGATCACCACGATCATCGCCGGCAACGAAGAAACCGCCCCATCCCCAACCCAGCCGTAAGGGATCATAGCTTCACATCGTCGGAAAGACGAGATGCCGCATCTCGCATTTGCAGCCACACAACCAAATCCAAAGTTGACTGGGCGATAATGAAGAAGCACCGCAGTCGCACGGTCCACCCATGCAGAACGTAGAGACATTTTGGAACTGGTTCAGAGCTAACGAGCCGGCACTGCACTCCGTCGGAGGTCCAAACGAACGCCTTTGGGACTTAGCCGTGGAACAACTTCACTGCGTCGACGAGCGATTGTGGATTGAGATGTCGCGTTCGAGTGACCCAACTCGCGAATTCATCGTGACGGCGCAAGGAAATGCTGAGGCGTTCGATATTGCCGAGTCGTTGATCGCTGCGGCTCCTGAGATGCCTGGCTGGCAAATGACTGCCCTCAAGCCCGCCACAGGCTTCGATTTCAAAACTGAATCCGAGGGATTGTTGCTCGATTCCCGCGAGATGTGGTTCCTCCCACTTGAAAATCCCGATCTTCCCCACTCCCTCGGCTTGCGTATTGGCGTCCAGGATTTGGAGCCCGAGCGTAATGCAGACGTCCTAAATGCTGTTCTCATGATGTTAGACACTGGGCTCGGAGAACGCACCGCGGCCATCGCCATCCAACATGTCGAGGTCTCGTCCCTCCCGCCGAACCCGGAATCGCTCGGATATATTGAGCTACCCGAACTCTCGGACTATCTCGCGTGGAGAAGGCGAAAAGGGAATTCCCAGGGTTCTGCGTCGGCCGCCGAGTCGCCCTGATCTACTCCGACGCTTGATCGGCCACGCGTTCGAAGCCGTTACGGTCGCCTTCGTATCAGGGCATGACTTCACAGCTTGCGGAAAATCTCGCAGAGAGCAACCGCTTTGAAGGGGCACGGCTTCAGCCGTGCCGAAAAAGCCCAAAAGAGAATGGGGCTTTAGCCCCTGAGGCAAGCTCCCCTCAACCCCTCGGCAACCCTCACCGCCGCACATACCCCTCGTGCGCCATCCGCTTCCCCATCGGACGATAGCTCGCCGCATCCTCCGGCTGCCATGTCGCCAGCCCATCCACATACCGGTTGAACATCGAAAACGCCGCGGCAATCAGCACCGTGTCGTGGATCTCCACGTCCGTCGCGCCCTGCTCGCGCGCCGCGGCCACATCCTCCGCGGTCACCAGCTGTCCACCCTGCTGCACCTTCCCCGCAATCCGCAACAGCGCCTTCAGCTTCGGCGAAACGCCCGCCGACTCGGGATCGGCCTTCACTGCGTCGATCAGCGCATAGTGCGCCTCGCCGCCGCCCAAGTGCTCCGCGGCCGCCGCCGAGTGCGAAAGCTGGCAGAACCGGCACTCATTCCGCGACGACACATACGCCGCAATCGTCTCGCGCTCCGCGCTGGTCAGGCTGTTCGGACCGCGCAGCAGAATCTCCGCCAGCTCGCGCATCGGCTTCGCTGTCTCCGGACGAAACGCAAACGCGCTCACGATCCCGGGAACGCCTTCTTCGAGTGCAATATGAGGCATAGTAAGTCTCCTTATGAATCTTGACCCGTCAGCACCGGTTCCGCCAGCAAGCCATCCGCGTCGGGCGCCGCTGCAAACGCCGTGTACCGGTAAGCCGGCAGCGCGAACATCGCGAACGCCGCCACCAGCGTCACCCCGCAAAACACATTGAACAGTCCCGAGTACGAACCCGTCACATCGTAATAGTGCCCCAGCACCAGCGGCGCGGTCGCCCCGGCCACGGCATACGCGCTGTACACCAGCCCGTACAGCGTCGAGAACGAGCGCAGCCCGAAGTACCGCCGCAGCATGTACGGAATCAGATCCAGTTCGCAGCCGCCGCCCAGTCCCGCCAGCAGCGCTGCCGGAGCCGCGCTCGCAAACGCCCGCGCATGCGCCAGCAAAAACATCCCGATCGCGGCCACCAGCAGCGAAGCAATCGCGATGTGCGATCCCTTGAGATAATCCAGCAGCCATCCCAGCGCGAACCGCCCCGCTAAACTCGAAACCCCCAGCAGCGACGCGGTGAACGCGACCTGCCGCGGAGCCAGTCCGTGGTCGCTCAGCATCGGCGCCAGATGCGCCAGCGCGCCGTTTTCCGTCAGCGACAGCGCGCACACCCCCAGCGCCAGCAGCCAGAAGCTCATCGTCCCCAGCGCCTGCGGCCACGTCAGCCCGGCGACCGCATCGCTCGCCACAACCGACGCAGATTTCTGCGCCGACGGCGACGACCGCGCGAACAGCAGCGTCAGCGGCGCGCCCATCAGCAGCGGCAGAGCGGCCAGCACCAGGTACGCCTCCCGCCATCCATACGTCGCGATCAAATGCTGCACCAGCGGCGGCACCACGAACGACCCCACGCCCGATCCCGCCACCACGATCGACAACGCCGCGCCCAGCTTGCGCTCGAACCATCCCGCGATCACCCGCGCGTACCCAAGCTGATACGTCCCCGTCCCCGTAATCCCAATGAACACTGCGTTGATGTAGAGCTGCGTCAAATGCGGCGTCAGGAAGGCCAGCCCGGCGATGCCCAGCCCAAACGCCGCCATAAATCCCGCAATCAGCTTGCGCGGATCGTAGCGGTCGAAGAGCTTCCCAATGAACGGCGACCCAATCGCCACCGAAATCGCCGCCAGCGAAAAGGCCTGCGCGATCTGCTCGCGGTCCCACCCGAAAGCATGCTGCAGCGGCTGCACCATGAAGCTGAAGCTGTAGATGAAGACCGTCGCAAAGCCCGTCAGCACGCCGATGTGGCAAACCGCCGCGACGCGCCAGCCGGGATAGCTGAGGCGCGTTTCCGCCGCACGCACGGTGGTCGAAGGCGCAGTCATGAGCCGAAAAAAGTCATCAGCAGAAGGCTCGCGGCTCTGACAGGTGTGTCTGGAGATCAGCTCCGCCTGCGCATTATGCCCAGGCCGCGCATCGCCTCACAAGAACGCGGAGATGGGCTTCCGCCTCCACCTTTCGGACGATGCGCAATCCCGCGATGAATGTCTACGATCCTCGTGCGGACCCTCCCACGCTCTTTCCGCAAAATCTGACAGGAGCTGCGCGCATGGCATGGATCGAGTTGCCGACCGTCCCGGAACTTGGCCGGGAATATCCAGGAATTCTGGGCCCCATGACCTTTCGGCCTGAAACCGCCCGGCCGATCAACGAACTGGTCAACATCCTGCTGCGCGGTGAAAGCACTCTCAGCCCCGGCGAGCGCGAGATGATCGCGACCCACGTGTCGTGGCGCAACGACTGCTATTTCTGCCAGACCATTCACGGGGCAGTCGCCGCGGCGCAACTCGACCACAACGAAGATCTCGTGCAGCAGGTCAAGACCGACTGGCTCAACGCCGAGGTCTCCCCGAAGCTCAAAGCGCTGCTGAACATCGCCGGAAAGGTGCAGTTGGGCGGCAGGAATGTCACCGGCGAAGACATCGCGCTGGCGCGGCAAATGGGCGCAACCGACCGCGAGATCCACGACACCGTGCTCATCGCCGCCGTCTTCTGCATGTGCAACCGCTACGTCGACGGCCTGAACACGTGGGCGCCCGAGGACCCGGACATTTATCGCGCGCGGGCCGAGCGTATCGTCGAGCACGGCTACGTCGCCGTCACCGGAGCCGCGATGGAACAGCTACACCCGCGCCAAGCGATCCTGCGGGAAAAATAACTCGCGCATCGCAGCCGCGCTCCGCAATTCTGAACCGGACAAAGCTCCGCCTCCCGGCCTCAACCTGCAAGGCCGGAAGGCGAAATGACCCAATGATCCGAGTCCCCCGCTACCGCACCCAAACGCGATACGCGTAGCCGTTGCGCATCACCATCACGCTCCGCGGAGGCCGCGCTGGATAGTAATACACCGGCGGCGGTGCCATCATCGCGTACACCGGAGGCGGCGTCACCACCACCTGCGGCGGAGGCGCTTGTTCCGCAATCGGTTCCGGCGCCGGCGGCGGCGGAGCCTGCTGGTAGTCATACGACGTCGGACGACGCAGCAACCCGGACGGCGCCTGTTCATACGGCTGCTGGTTGATCTGCGGAATCTCCATGTCGTCCATCACCTTCAGCGTCATCCGCGTCTCTTCCTTCAGCGTGGGCCGAGGACCCCGGCGCGGCAGGTTGATCAGGTCGATCGGCCACAGCACCGGAATCATCCACGTCACCGTGTCGCGCACCGCGTGGCCTTTACCCAGAACGCGTCCGTACCGATCGACGTTGTAGCCGGGCACATCCACAACCCGCGCATCCACGGGAATGATCGTGTCGGGCTCAATCACCATGCGGTCGAATCGCAGTTCCATCCATCCCTTGCCCACAAAGTGACCGGGATCCCTGTAGTCCTCGAACCGGCCGACCAGGTAGCTGTCATACGGAAGGACCGAGCGCCCATAACGCTCCGCATGACCGACTCGGCAAAGAATGGGATCGCCAATGGCAGTGGTTTTCGAGTTGACCTTCGGCTCGGAGACAGTGCACGAAATCAGCGAGCCAGCCGGGATAATCTGATCGGCCGCGTACGAACACAGGGGCGCGGCGAGCAGAAGGCAAAGGAGAGCACGAGTGCTCTTCATGGGTGGGCCTCCAGATACTACGGGTTGCCTCCCGAAACCCGGAGTTGCGGAGTTAGTTACGAAAAAGTTGCAGAGCAAATAAGAATTTTTTGCGACCCACTCACGTCAGCTGGCCCCCGCGAAATCCCATGCCTTCATGGGCAGGAAATAATTACCCGCGTCCACCTCGGCAGCACTCCCTCGCGCACTCCACCACGCGGTTCCGAAGAAACCGAGCCCACGCCGCGAACTTCTGGCGCGGTCTCGCTAGTCGCCGGGCACCACCGTGATGTAGCGGTATCCCAGAGTCGTGCTGAGGCTGAGCGAGTTCGTTGCCACGGCGCTGACGGTGTGGGTTCCGACCGTGAGGCCGGAAGCCGAGACACTGAAGGTCCAGCCCGAGTTGAGGAACGCGGGATTGCTGTACGTCGCGGCGACGTCGGGACGCTGAATTCCCAGAGTCGCGGCCCCTGCGGCCACTCCGTCAATGTAGACGGTGACAGCGCTCACCGGCGCTCCATCGTGCCAGTCGGCCGCCCATCCCTTTACAAACAGGCTGTCGTTTTGCGCGACCGCGGCAGCCCCGGTACTCTGGTCAACGGCTTCTCCGAAAGCCCCAAGGGGCGGCCCCGGAACCGGGCTGGTCGCCACGGCGATCGTCTTGGAGCCTAATTGCCCGGACAGTCCCTGGAAGTTAGAGGCCGTCGCTACCACCACATGCGGTCCGGGAGCGAGGCCGGCGGCGGGCTAGCTGAACGTCCAGCCGGCATAAGGAAACATGGGGAGATTCAACCGCAGGGCGACATCGGGCCGATCGATGCCCAGCGTGGCGGAGCCGACAACCTTGCCATCGATCGCAATGGTTACCTGCTTGACGGGCGCGCCGTCTTCCACGTCCTCCGCCCAGCCGGTGACCGCAAGGGTATCGGCCTGCGCCACAGTGGTCGAGTTCGTGGCAGCATCCACTGCTTCCCCAAGTGCTCCGTAGGGAGGGCCAGGAACCGGGCTTGCTGCGACCTTGATAGTCGTCGCTCCGATTTGGCTTGACGATCCGCCGGAGTCATAGGCCACTGCCGTGACGGCGTGGGTTCCGACGGCTAAGGATGCGGCAGCGGTGGTCAGCGTCCAACCCGAATTGAGGTCAGCGGAATTGTTCCAGGACGCGGCTACGTCCGGCCGCGCAATCCCCAGGGTTGCGTTGCCGACAGGCGTTCCGTCGACCAGGACAGAAACTCGGCTGACCGGGGCCCCTGCGCTGCTGTCGACTGCATAGCCGGAGACGAGCAGGTTATCGGCCTGCGCCACCGTCGTCACCAGCGTGGTCGCATCGACCGCTTTGCCGATCCCCCCGAAGAGGGTGCTGGTGGCCTGCCCACTGAGCGTAATCGTATGCGTTGCCCACGCAGGCGCGCTCGCGTTGAGAGAATCGTCCGTCAAAATCAGGGAGCCGCTGCTGGCGCCGCTTTCCCCGGGAGTAAACCGGATCGGCAAGAGACAATCGTTGCCCGCCGCCAGAATGCCCGCCGAAGCTGATTCGCTCGATACCAGCGGACAGTCTTCTGGTTCTCCGGTCGTCAGAGTGAAGTTTGACGACAGGTTTGGATTGCTCCCCGAGGAGGGCACGGGAAAAGTCAGCGGCGCGTTGCCGCTGTTCTCTACGGTGAGGGTCTGGATGAGGTTGCTGTTGGCCCCGCCGCCGGCGGCGAAGGAAAGGGCCGGCGGATCGGCAAAGTCGAATTTGACTGTCGGCCCGAATGACAAACCTGCTGGAACCCAGAGGTTTCCGCTACCATCCAGCGCAAGTTCGAAGGCCGAGGCACCCGAGCCGAGAGCCACAACGCTCTCAAGATAGCTGCCGCCCGATGGTATTTCCTTTACGATCCTTCCCACTTGAGATCTGCCGTTGCCTTTGGATTCACTTACAAAAACGCTGCCGGCAGCATCGACCGCAAAGCTCTCGATGCTAAAAACGGGGGCTGCGATCGATGTCGCCAGGATTAGGGTCTCGGTGTAGGAGCCCCCCGACAGCGTCTCTTTCACAAGCACGCTCGTGGAGCTACTGGAAGGCAAGCTGCCGGCGAAATAAAGATTCCCGCTCGCATCGACTTCGATCTCACCGGCATAGCCCAAACCCGGCAGGTCAAGCGTGTCCTGGACATAGCCGTTCGCTGAAGGCGTCTCCGTGACAACGCGTTGATTTCCGGTATCGGAAATGTACACTCTGCCGCCGCCATCGACGGCGATTCCCTGCGGCCCGCTGAAGCCAGCGTCAAATGTTGTGGTCTGGCTGTATCCCCCGCCGGAGGGCGTCTCTTTGAAAACCGCGTCGGGATACCCACTCGCAGCGAAGACGTTCCCGGCACCGTCGACAGCCGTTGCAAAAACGTTCTGGAATGTTCCCACCCGGGTTTCCACGTAGCCATCCCCGGAGGGCGTCTCCTTGAGAAGAGGCAAATTGGCACTGAGGGTGTTGAGACCTGCGCTGAGGTATAGGCCTCCGGCAGAATCAACTGCGATGGCTAATATGTCCCCGTCGCCCGGCAAACTGACTGGGACCTTGGTTCCCGGAAAGAAGCCAGCCTGGGGGCCCGTGCCGGTGCCTGCCAGATACGAGGTTGCCAGCACGTTGTCCGCCCCGTCGCGAAGAACCACGGCGCCCATGCGCATGCCTGGGAATCGCGGCGCGAACGTTACATCCACCGTGCAGGTCGTGGCGCTTGCGTAGGTCTGCGCTGTGCACAACGTCGCGCTGGCGTCCGGTGTGGTCGCAACGAAATCCAGATTGGGAGTGCCCTGGGTGACGACATTGACCGAGCCGACCGTGGTACCCGCGCTCACCTTGAATGACAAGGTTGCCGCGTGGCTGCAGGGTGACGGCGTTGCTGCACCGGCGGGGCAAACGTTCGCCGTGCCCATGTTGGTTGCGATCGAGACTGGGGTGATGGTTTGCCCCTGCGCTCCGGGCAGAAGCCCGGCGAGGAACAGGCAAACAGCGATCGCTCCGGGCATCCGGTTCCGCAGCACGCCAAATGGGCGAACGCTGATCGTTTTCGGGCGGAAAAATCTGCGGGCTTCGAGACGGTGCTGACTCAACATGGTGGCGACCTCCAGAACGATCGCGCAAACGCGGCGGGGGACCTGCCGTTCCGCCGCAACCTGAAAAGATCAGCGGCTTGCGGAACCGGAGGACTGCAACAGTCTAGCGGTCAACAAACCAAAAGAACAGACCAAAATCTCCGCTTTCCCCCCCCAAAAAACAAAAGCGCCGCAGCCCCGCAGGGCCACGGCGCTTTTCGGCGTTACGCTCGCGTTTTCCGACTAGACCAACGCAGGCACGCTGACCTTGTCGTACCAGGAGGTCGCGGCGCGCAGCGCTTTGTTGACGTTTTCGATATTCTCCACACCCTTGGTGTTCAGCCACTCTTCAAAGGCCTGCGCACCCTGCTTCGCGTAGACGGCGATCCCGTCCTTCCACGTCGCGCGTCCACACAGAACACCGTTGAACGGCGCGCCCGACTCCGCCGCCAGTTCCAGCGTCTCGATGAACACCGGGTTTGAAACACCCGCCGACAGATAGATAAACGGCTTGTGTGTCGACGTGGCCGACAGCCGGAAATGCTCCAGCGCTTCAGCGCGCGTGTAGGCCGCTTCGCCTTTGAAGGCCCGCGTGCCCGACACAAATTCCATTTGGATCGGCACTTCCACCTTCAGCACATCCACGCCGTACCGCTCCTTGCCGAACTCTTCCATCGACCCGGTCACGATATCCGGCTTCCGCTTCGCGTAGGCCACCGACTTCTCGTCCTCGCCATGCACCGCATAACCCACCGTCTCGAGGAAGAACGGAATGTCGTGCGCCAGGCACTCATCGCCGATCCGCTCCACCCAGGCGTGCTTGTGCTCGTTGATCGCCGACTTCTCGTACGGCGTGTAGTACAGCAGAATCTTGATGCAGTCCGCGCCCGCTTCCTTCAGCCGGCGAACACTCCACACATCCAGCAGATCCGGAAGGCGGCCCGGTTCGGCCGCGTCGTAGCCGGTCTTCTCATAGGCCAGCAGCAGCCCCTTGCCGTTGCGCCGCTTCGCCGCCGGCAATCCAAATTCCGGATCCAGCAGAATCGCCGACGCGTGCCGCGTCAGCACTTCCGTTACCAGTTCCTTGAACTCAATCAGCGCCGAATCCGGCAGATCCGCGACGCCCTTTTCCTTCGCCAGCGATTTCTTCAGCGATCCGCGCTGGTCCATGGCGGCCGCCGCAATCACGCCGCGCTTGTCCGAGACTGCTTTCAGTCCCGCCAGTTTCCCCGGTGTCAGATGGATGGACATCGTTCCTCTCCTGCGCTCGAAAATGTCGAAAATATCTCCATGCTCATTTTATCGCGCGAATGCAACGATTGGACAGGTAGCGAAAGTAATGGGGGTCGCCGCACTTTCCCATAACCGATCGATCCAACCGGCCACGCTGGCCCAGGCGCCGGGGCGCACCCGATGCGCCGCCCGCTCACTCACTGCTCGCTCAGCCTTCCGGCGCGCCTTCATACGCCGTGTGCAGCGGCAGGAAAATCCGCACCGTGGTCCCGTGATTCGGCGCATCCCGTTCGCTCGCAATACTGATCTGCCCCCCGTGGCCCTCGATGAACTGTTTCGCGACAAACAGCCCGATCCCCGTCCCCACCGTTGAACGAGTCGTGAAGAAAGCCTCAAACACCCGCGGCAAATCCTGCGGCGCAATGCCGACTCCGTTATCCGCAAGGGTCAGCACGGTTCCGCGCGCCGGTTCCTCCACGTCCTCCACGCTGAAAAACAAATTCCCTCCGCCCGGCATGGCGTAGATCGCATTCGCAATCAGGTTCGAGATCGCCTGCATCATCTCTCCCCGGCGCAGCACCAGTTTGCGCGACGACGAGAACGAGGTGCGGATCGTAATCCCCGCCGCCGTGCACCGCGGCTCGTAGATGGTCAGCGCATGTTGCGCAATTTCGCTCACCGAGACCCGTCGAGCCGCAGCATGTTCGCGATAGAACCCGAGCGTCTGCTTCGCAATGTGCGATACCCGTCCCAGCTCTTCCTCAGCGGTCGCAAGGTATCGGCGTCCATCCTCATCGCTGACCTTGGCCCGCAGCAGATACAGCAAATTCACCACCGCTTCCAGCGGATTGTTGATCTCGTGCGCAATCGTCGCCGCCATCCGCCCCGTCGCCGCAATCTTCTCCGCCTGCACCAGCGACTGCTCGATGCGCTTCCGGTCCGACACATCGCGCAGAATCTTCGAAGCCCCAATCACCTTGCCCTGCTCGTCTTTGATCGGAGAAACCGTCAGAGAAACGTCGATCAGCCGCCCGTCCTTCACCAGACGTGCCGTGTCAAAGTGTTCCACCCGCCGCCCTGCCCGGATGCTCTCGATGATCCTCTTCTCATCCGCGTGCAGATGCTCCGGTATCAGCTTCAGAATCGACTGCCCAATCATCTCCTCCGCCGTGTAGCCAAAGACCCGCGAAGCCGCCGCATTCCAGCTGGTCACTATGCCGTTCAGATCCTTGCTCAGAATCACGTCCTCCGAGGAATCGACAATCGCCGCCAGTTGCCGCGCCGCATCCCGCGCCTTCTTCTGGTCCGTCACATCGCTCCCCACCACGATCACACCGGAAACGCTCCCGTCCGGCTCGCGCAGCGGCTGGTACACAAAATCGAGCCAGCGCTCCTCCGCCGGCAGCCCTTCCGCGGTAGGCGCTTGATACGGGAGCCCGCTGCCGACAAACGTCTCGCCCCGATAAACCTTGTCGAGAATATCCGCGAAGCCCTGCTGCGCGATTTCCGGCAGCGCCGCCCGCACCGGCTTGCCCAGCACATCCCGGTAATTCACCAGCCGCTGGTAGAGCGGATTCACCATGGTGAACACATGCTCCGGCCCCTGCAGCAGCGCGAAGAAAACCGGCGCCTGCTGGAAAACCTCCAGCAGCCTCGCCCGTTCCCGCAGCGCCTCCTTTTCCGCCTCTTTCCGCTCCGTGATGTCCCGAAAGACCAGCACGATCCCCGTCAGTCGGCCCTCCTGATCCAGAATCGGAGCCCCGCTGTCGTCAATCGCCGTCTCGCTCCCGTCCCTCCGAATCAGCACCGTGTGATTCGCCAAACTGACAATCGTCCCCAGCCGCCGCACCTTGTCCGCCGGACTCTCCACCGCCTCTCGCCGCTCCTCATTCACGATCTGAAACACCGTGCTCAGCAGTTCGCCCCGCGCGTCGTCCACCGTCCATCCCGTCAGGCTCTCCGCAACGTGGTTCATCTCCGTGACCCGGGCCTGCTCGTCCGTCACAATCACCGCGTCGCCGATGCTCTGCAGAATCCGCGAGGCCCGGGCTTCGCTCGCCGCCAGTTTCTCAAGCGCCACCACCTCACCCGTCACGTCGTGCAGCGAACCGAACAGCCCCGCAATTTTTCCGCCCTCAAAAATCGGACTGAAGGAGTAATTCAGATACGCATCCCGCGTCCCGCCCTCCGCCGGCAGGGGCACCAGCAGCTTTTCGTGGAAGAGCGTTTGCCCGGTGGCCAGCGCCCGCTCCAGCAGCGGCCCCACCACCGGCCACGATTCGCCGTAGACCTCGCGCGCCGGCTTCCCCAAAGCGGCCGGATGGCGAGGCCCCGGAATCGGCCGATAGGCATCGTTATAGATAAGGATGAGTTCCGGTCCCCACATCGTCCGCGCCGGTGAAGAAGAGGCCAGCGTCAGATTCACAATGGTGAGCAACTCTTTCGACCAGCCCTCGATGGGGCCCAGCGGCGTGGTGCTCCAGTCGTATCCGCGCACCCGGTCGGCCATCTCGCCGCTGCCGATGATACGGCCGGACCCTGCATCCATCGCTACGTTCCCCTGCGTCATCAGCGCTTTCCGGGCACGATCACCTTAACATGGCCAGTGGATCAGGTCAGCGTCCAGCCAGGCTGCCATCGCAACCACCCGCAACACCTGTTGGATGCATACCGCGGCGCCGCGCCCAATTCCCTCGCGCGGCCCATCCGCAGCGCCACTCCGCCGCGCCTGGACTCCCAGCCCCTGCGAAATCGCCCAAATGCTAGCATGGCTTCGTCGCAATCCCTGTTCCCCGCTGGCCAAACCACACGTTCGAGGATCCAATGGAAACACGGGATAATCTCCCGGCTGTCACCGGTATCGATGAGACTTCCGCAGCCGGACCGACGGCGCCTCCGGGCGCCGGCGCAGCGCGCGAAGCGGCCCCCGAATGGATCGGCCCGTACCACCTCATCCAAACCATCGGCGAGGGCGGCATGGGACAGGTGTGGCTGGCCGAGCAAACCTCGCCCGTCCGCCGCCAGGTCGCGCTCAAGCTCATCCGGGCCGGCTGGTTTGATGCTGAGGTCATCCACCGCTTCGAGTCGGAGCGGCAGGTCCTGGCCGTCATGGACCACCCCGCCATCGCCAAGGTCTTCGATGCCGGGTCGACAGCCGACGGGCGTCCCTACTTCGTCATGGAGTACGTGCAGGGGATGCCGATCACGGCCTACTGCGACCGCCATGCCATGACCAACCGCGAACGGCTCGCGTTGTTCATTCGTGTTTGCGAAGGCGTCCAGCATGCTCACCAGAAATCAATCATCCATCGCGACCTGAAGCCGTCGAATATCCTGGTCAGCGACGCGGATGGAACGCCCGTGCCGCGCATCATCGACTTCGGCATCGCCAAAGCGACCACCCACGTGGGCGAGAACGCGCAGACGGTCTTCACCCGATTGGGCGCGATTATCGGCACGCCCGAATACATGAGCCCGGAGCAGTCCGGTGCCGGTGCGGCAGGCGTCGATACCCGCACGGACGTGTATTCCCTCGGCGTTGTCCTCTACGAGATGCTGAGCGGTTGCCTGCCCTTCGCGGCTGCGCCCGGCCAGCCGGCGAGCCTCGAGACGAGGCTTCGCCAACTGCGCGAGGAAGACCCGCCCACCCCCAGCACACGGCTGAAAAAAGCAACGGCCACCCTCACCACTTCGGCTGAGCAGCGCGGAACAACTCCGAAACAACTGGTGGGCCAGCTCCGCGGCGATCTCGACTGGATCACCATGAAGGCGCTCGAAAAGAATCCCGACCGGCGCTACGCGACTCCGTCGGAACTGGCCGCCGAAGTGCGGCGTTACCTGGCCGATGAGCCGGTGGTGGCGCGGCCTCCCAGCCGCTGGTATCAGCTCCAAAAGTTTGCGCGCCGGAACCGCATCCTCGTCGCCGGTGCGGCGGCCGTCGTTCTCGTCCTCGCCGCGGGCGCAACCGTCAGTACGATTCTCGCCATCCGCGCAACGCGCGCACAACAACTCGCCGAGCAACGGCGCGTGCAAACAGAACAGGCGCGCGCCATCGCTGTGGAACGCGAGCAGGAAGCCGTCGCCTCACGGCAGCTCGCCGTCCAGCGGGAACAGGAAGCCGAAGCGGCGCGCACCGCTGAAGCGCGTCAGCGCGCGGCCGCGGAACAGAGCGCGCGCGAAGCCAGGCAGCAAACCCTGGCCGCCCAAAAGAATTTCCAGATGGCCCGCGATGCCGTCGACCAGTACTTCACCAAAGTGAGCGAAAGCAGCGAGCTCAAGGCGAAGAACCTCGACAAGCTGCGGCGCGAGCTGCTGCTGACTGCCCGCGATTTCTACCAGAAGTTCGTCGACCAGCGCGCAACCGATAACTACCTGAAGGCCGACCTCGGCGGCGCGCTGATTCGCCTCGGCGACATCGACGTGCAGACCGGAGACAACGCGCAGGCCGAGCAGTCGCTGCAGCAGGCCGAAGCCATCCTCGAGCCGGGCTATCGCGAGCATCCCGACAACGCCGCCATCGAGAACAACCTCTTCAGCGTGTACGACGGCCTCGGGCTCCTGTATCTCAACATGAGCCGCTTCGCCGACGCTGATACCAACTACAAAAAGGCGGCTGCCCTCGTGACCGCATGGCAGCAGAAACACACTCTGGACGGACCGGCTCTCAACAATCTCGCCGATTTCTACGACAGCTTTGGTACGCTCCTCACCCGTTCCAGCAAGTTGTCCCAGGCGGCGGAGAAATACGAAACCGCGCTCGCCCTCCGGCGCGACCTCGTGAAGCAGGCTCCGGACAACAGCGATTACAAAACCGGCCTGGTGATGTCGGACGTAAACATGGTGAGTCTGCTGGCCGCATCCAATCAGTTGCCGCGCGCTCTCCCCCTCGCGCGTGAATCGGTCAGCGTCGGCGAAGCGCTGGTGGCCAAAAATCCCGGCGATCCGCTCATGACCAGCCGACTGGGATCGAGCTACAACAATCTCGGCGCCCTCCTCACCCTCACCGGACAACTCCGCGAGGCCGAGCAGGTGCACCGCAAAGCCGCCGCCCTCCGCGAGACCCTGGCCGCCGAGCATCCCGCGATTACCTCCTATCAGATCGATCTCGCCGGCTCGTATATCAATCTGGGAGAGCTTGCCGCACGCCGTCACGACGCACAGACCGCGCTCGATCAGTTGCAGAAAGGCGAGAGCACCCTTGCCGGTGTTCTGGCAAAAGAACCGCGCCAGTCCAATGCCCGCTACTTCCTCAGCTATGACGAATCCTGGCAGGCCCGCGCCTACGATGCGCTCGGCGACCGCACCCATGCCGAGAAGAAATGGGAGAGCGCCATCCAGTATGACGATCACAGCGATCCGTCGCTGCGCGTGGGCAAAGCCCTGGCTCTGGCCTGGCTCGGCGAAACCTCCGCTGCCGTGACCCTCGCGGACACCCTGACCACAAAGGATCAGCAGGCGGACGCGCTCTTCGACCTCGCCGGCGTCTATGCGCTGGCATCGGCCTCCCTGGTTGCGACCGACGCACAGCAGTCGGAGTCGGATGCGGCAAAGAGCATCGCACTGCTCCAGCGCGATCAGGCCGCGGGGTATTTCCACGTTCCCGAGCAACTGGAGCAACTCAGAACCGCGCCCCAGTTCGCATCGCTGCACAATCGCGCGGATTACAAAGCGCTCCTCAACGCATCTGCATCCGTCAAACCCGCATCGTAACCGCACGCATCGGATGCAGCCTCCTGCGCCACCCAGCCAGCCACATCTCCTGCCGCCACGCCGTAGGTGGCGGCTTCCTCAAATAGAATCGCCGAGCTTGAAAACCCACCCCGGCCCACAAAAAAACTCCGGAGCTGGCTGCCCAGCTCCGGAGTCCATCCTTTCCTTCCGTTCTTATTCGTTGTCCGAGAAGTGGAACGCGCTGAACAGGTCGTCGATCGCCGGCCCATTCACCGGCACATACGGGTTCCCCGTCGCCGTGATCGGATTCGGGAAGTTGTCGCGGCTGCGTTTCGTGATCGTGTCCGTTCCCCAGTTCCGCTCGATGAACTTGATGATCGAGACGTGATCGGAGTACTCATGCGCCACATGCCCGCCCGTTGAATACTTCGACACCACGATCAGCGGAATCCGCGTGCCGTCCCCGAAGAAATCCAGCGGCTGCACATACCCCGAGTCGTAGTAGCCGCCCCCTTCGTCAAACGTGATGAAGATCGCCGTGTCCGCCCACAGCTTCGGATCGGCATGCACCTCGCTCACGATCTTCTGCACGAAGCCTTCAAACAAATCCAGCTTCGACGACGCCGGATGCCCATCGACCAGGCCGCTCGGCTTCACAATCGAAACCGCCGGCAGTGTTTCGTTCTTGATGTCGTTATACAAATTCGCGGTGTCCTGGATGTGCGCCGTCCTCACCGTCGCGTTCGCCATAATCGACGTGTCGTACTGGAACGGGTTGCAGATCGTGCAGTACTCATCCGTCTTCTTGCCGATCGCGCCGTAATTCAGCTGGTAAGGATCAGGAACGTAGTTGTTCCACTGGTCGCCGTAGTACTTCCAGGAAATGTCCTGCTTGATCAGCTCGTCGCCGATGCTCCGCGTCGACGAAGGAGGAACCGTGAACACCGTGTTGTCCGGGCTCTTGTCGGTGAAGGCGTTGTTGCCGTTGCCGAAGTAGCCGGGATTGTAGTTGTTCAGCAGATAGTAGTGGCCCGCCTGGCAATGCGCAGCGATCGGCGGGTTCAGCGACTTCAGATACGCCTTGATCGCCTTCACCCCCGGCTGCGAATTGTCCGAGCAGTCCGTGTACGAGCCGCCGCCGTATGCTGGCGACCCATACGACCCGCCCCCGTAGCCGTCTTCCGCATACCAGTTGTTGGTCCCCGCCTGCGGATTCGGATTCTCCACCTCGTCCAGCTTGCCCGCCTTCGTGTTATGCGGTGGCGCCGCCGGATTCCCGTTGCCGTCGCTGAACCAGATCATGTCCGCGTGTCCGAACATAATATGATTGGCCCCCGTCCCCCCGTTCACCGACTGATGGAAGTTATCGCTGATCGTGTACTTGTCCGCCAGTTGCTTGAAGTAAGGAACATCGCCGTTCTGCATGTTATAAAAACCCATCGCCGTCGAGCCCTCGCCGGTCGTCGTCACGTCGGGATGGTATTCCGTGCTGAAGTTCGCCGGCTGCGCCACTCCGTTGTCGCCCGCGCCAATCGTCGTCTCCACCCACGGAAAGAGCTTCGCATCGCAGCCCGACGGATTGTCCGCCGTTGCCCGCGCCGCGTCGCAGTCCAGTTGCTGCCACATCTGATAGAAGCGGTGCACCGGGCTCGCCGAGTAGTCGTTGTATGTGAACGTGTCGCCGTTGGTCAACTGAAACGGGCCCGCCGGCAGCGCTCTCACATGCGTGATGCGCTTGTCCGGAGTCGCTGAGGTCTGGCCTGTTCCGCCCGTGACCAGGTAGCCGTAGTAGTCCGCCGGCAGTCCGTTCTCCGACTGCATCGCCACGCTCAGGCTGTCGTTGGCGACGTACGAGTTCTGCGGTCCGCCCACCAGCGGCGCAGGAAGTGCCGAATTGGGGAAAGTTTGTTTGTCAGGGCTCAGCAGGAAGGCATCCGGAGCTTCGTCGATCGCCGCCTTCTGCTCCGCCTGCGCAAAATTCGGGCCGGGTGTGCCGTCCGCCTTGATGATGCCCTCCGACAGCAGATTCCAGATCTTCTGGTTGTTCTTCGGAACGTACGTCGCGAAAACGTGATCGAAGCTGCGGTTTTCGCCGATGATCACAATCACATGCTTGATCGGCGTAGCGGTGTCGCTGTCACGGGAGCCATCGTCGGTCGGCACGGGGGAGGCGAAGCTGGTGCCGAGCGCAAGCTGCGATATCACCATCGATATCACCCCCGCGCGCACGGCCTGCCCAGCACTTGAAACGAGGTACTTCAGATTCATACTTGTCCCTCCAGGTTGGGCCTTGGGGACCCAACTTGGCGAGTTATAACCGGCAAAGGTTACTTCAGTGCCCTCGTTTGATTTATTTGTGGTTAATACCCGATCAATTACCACAAGGACGGACCCCAACTTGCCCCGGCGTGCCCGCCGCTCCCTACCGCCGTCCCCCGCCCCACGGCTGCTGCGCTTTCACCATCGCCGGCCCCGGCTCCACGCGAATCGTTCCCATCATCCCCTTGTCCGCGTGCTCCAGAATGTGGCAGTGATACACAAACGTCCCCACGATGTTCGGATCGCGAAAATCCATCCGCAGCCGCACGCTCGGATATCCCAGCGTGTGCCCGTTGAAATACGGCACGTTCACCGTATCGCGCAGAAAATCCTCGTGTACCGCCCGCCCCATGTAGTCCAGCAGCAAAAAATGCAGCTGGTGAATGTGGAAATCGTGCAGCTCCCCCGACCGGTTTTCAATGATCCAGTCCTCCACCGTTCCCTGCTGCGCCACAATGTTCGGCGTGTCCACGTCGCGCATGTCGAACATCTTCGGCTCCTGCCCCTCCACCGTCAGATAAAACTCCACCGCGCTGGTCGGGTCGTTCGGATTCTCCAGCTTCTCCGAGAAATACAAATGCCGCACCCGCACCGGCGCCACATCCCCCAGCCACGCCTCCGTAGGCGGAGGCGGAGGCGGTGGCTCCGGCGCGCTGCTCAGCCGCGATCGCGGCTCCGGCGCATCCGGCGACGCCTCAATCTTCGCCAGCATCCGATTCGGATCGTTCTCCCCGCCCGGCCCCGTGTCCACCGACCGCGTCACCAGCAGCCCCGATTCCCCCTCCGCTGGCCCGTTCACAATAAACTCCACCCGCGCTCCCGGCGGCACGCCCAGATGCATCTGCGGATCCACCGCTTCCCCCGTCGGATCGTCATGGCTCATGGGCACGCCGTCCATCCCCACCAGCCCCAGCGGCTGCGGCGCATCGTTATACAGCACCTCGAGATTCAGATAGGTGATCGCCGCCGCATTCAGCACGCGCCACAGTTGCCGCTCGCCCGGCCGCATCGCAATCGTCGCCGGCGTGTAGTCGGGATACGGAACCGGCACATAGTTGATCGACAGATCCTTGGCCGGCTTCCCGAAACCCGTTCCCGTGTTCGCCGCATCGCCATCCCGGTCGATCAGAAATTTCGACACCACCGGCTCCGACTTCGCGGGCGGCGCATTCGGATTCATCAAATCCTGATCGCGAATCACGAACACCCGCTCCGGCAGCCCCGCCGCGGCCTTCTTCGCCCGCTCAATGCCTTCCACAATCAGCGCACCCGACGCGCCGCCCAGCAGTTGCACTTTGCTGAACCCATGAATGTGCGGGTGATACCAGTACAGCCCCGCGGGCTCGTCCTCCGGTACGCGGAATCGATACTCAAACGGCGGATCGCCCGGCTGCACCGACGTCTTCAGCACGTCGTCCTCATGACACACCGGAGGAATCGTCAGCCCGTGAAAATGCAGATTCGTCGAAGCAGCATTCATCACTCCGCCCGAACAATCATCTGCGCCCGCCTGCGAGCCGCCCGCATGCGTGTGCCCCGGCAGGCTGCTCCCATTCACCGGCACCGTCAGCGCATTCTTCAGATGCAGGATCACCAGATCGCCCGGATGCACGCGCAGATTCGGCGCTTCGTCGCCGGCTGCATCCGTGTAGCAATACAGAACCGACCCATTCGCCGCCACGGCATTGCTGATCGTCAGCTCTGCCTCGAGCACGCCATGCTGGCTGCGCAGGTCTGCGGGCTCTTCGACCATGCTGCCCACCGCCGGTCGCGCGCAGGGATTAGAGGTTTCGGCGGCATAGAGCGAACACGACGCTGCCAGCGCGATCAGGGCGACTGCAATCCAGACTCTCTTCTGCATGGGAAAGAATTTGCGGAAGCGCTCATCGTCCGCAGCGCGCCCGTCTCAGCACCTTCGATCAACTCCCTTCCAGTCTTCCTCAGGGACGTTAAGCGCGGATGAACAAAACGTTCCGGGCCTCCGGGTCTGCGTTTGCTCTTGCTTTGCTCCTCGTTGGCCGGATCGACCAAAACCGTACCCGCCGCAATCCCCACGGAGGTCGCCGCCGCCAACTG
Organism: Acidobacteriaceae bacterium; assembly: GCA_036267295.1. Lineage (GTDB taxonomy): Bacteria > Acidobacteriota > Terriglobia > Terriglobales > Acidobacteriaceae > Palsa-343. Next base: position 37,377 of record DATAWI010000012.1, read on the forward strand.
CTCCAGCCGCGAAGTCTTCAGCCCCCCTGATGCCGCCGTAGCTCTCCCGCACCTCCGCCCAAATCCTGCGATACCCTGTCCGAACGGGGAAAATCCTCGTACCGCGCAGTCTCGTACGTCCCGAACAACCTGACCCGCTGCATCCCAGGAGGAAACCATGGAGTCGTCGCAAGCTGATCCCTCACCGGCAAGCGGCCTCGACGGCCCCGCCGGCGAATCCCACGGCCCCAACCGCAGAGATTTCCTGATTGGCCTCACCGCCGCCGCGGGAGCTTCCCGCATGAGCCTGCTGGGGCAGCTGACCCCAAACGCCGAACGCCGAACCCCGGAAGAGCGCGCCGCCCTGCGCGGTCTTCCCGGCCGCGGCCAGCACAAGTTCGTCGCCATCCAGATCGGCGCCCGCTCCTTCGTCGACGAGGGCGTCGATAAGTGTCTGGACACGCTCGCGGAAACCGCCGGCGTCAATGTCCTCATGCCCACCGTCTTTACCTATGGAACCGGGCTCGCCGGCCGCCAAGTCCATGATGAGCCGCTGCCCGATCACGGCGTGCAGGCCTACGACGAGGTCCACGGCGGCAGCTACGCCCGCGTCCATCCGGAGTTCTACAACGATTCGCCCGTCAAGGACATCCGCGCTCCGGAGCTGGGCGATTTCGACGTCCTGGCCGACGTCATTCCGAAGGCAAGGGCCAGGAAGATGCAGGTCTACGCCCTCTTTGAAGAAGCCTACAACCCGGCCCTCATGCCCGGCTTCGAGGCCGTTTGCGAAGTCGATCTCTACGGCCGCCTCGGCCGCGACACCTGCTTCAACAATCCCCAGGCGCGCGGCTTCCTCACGGCCATGGTCTCCGACTGGATGACCAGCAACGATCTCGACGGGCTTATGTGGGAGTCGGAGCGCCAGGGCCCCCTCAATAACGCCATCGGAGCCCATTTTCACCCCATGACCGGCGGAAAATCCTCTCTAAATTGCTTCTGCCAATACTGCCTGCGCAAAGGCCGCGATCAGGGAATCGATGTCGAGCGCGCCCGAACCGGCTACATGGAACTCGATCGCTGGGTCGGCGAAACCCTCAACAACCCGCGCTCTCCCGACGGAACCTTCGTCACCTTCTGGCGGCTGCTCCTCCAGTACCCCGAGATCCTGGCATGGGAGCGCTTCTGGACCCGCAGCCAAGAAGAGATGTACGGCATCATCTATGGAACCGCCAAAGCCATCCGGCCCCACGCTCAGGTGGGCTGGCACATCATGCACCTGGTGACCATGAGCCCGTTCTACAGCGCGGACGTGACTTATGAACGCCTGACGCACGTCTCCGACTTCATCAAGCCGTCGACCTACAACAACTGCGCCGGCCCTCGCCTCGCACAGTACATCCGTAACGTGCAGTCCACCGTCTTCCGGGATATGACGCCGGATCAGGTGCTGGCCATGACCTATCAGATGATGGGCCTCAGCAACGAGCCGTCTCTCGCCGCACTGCCCACCGCGGGCTTGTCGGGCGCCTCCGTCGGCGTCGAAACGAAGAAGGCCATCGCCGACGTCAAAGGGCAAATTCCCATCTATCCCGGCATCGACATCGACATTCCCACCGGATTGCAGGAGAAGCGCACCCAGCCGTCCGACGTGAAAGCGGCCACGCTCGCCGCCCTCGACGCCGGCGCTCCCGGCGTGGTGCTCTCCCGCAAATATGCCGAGATGCGGCTCACCAACCTGGCCGGGGCCAAACAAGCGCTCCAGGACTTTGGCGCGCTCTGACCGCTTCCCGTCGCCTCTGGTTTTGTGCGGAAAAATCGATCGGTTTCCGTCAGAGAACGGCGCTTAGTAACGATTCTGCTAACCCCCGTTGCAAGATGGCTATCCCCCCTGGATAACCCCAGCCCCTGCAACAAAACCGCCCCTCAACCCCCCTCCGCGGAGGTAACGTGCCGAAGGCTCTCAGTCGGCTTTAGGACTGCGCCGCCCCCGCCGCCGCAATCGCTTCCCGCTGCCATCCCAGCAGCTCCCGGATCCCCGCCTCGGCATAGTCCATCATCTCCAGCAGCCGCGCCCGCGGAAAGGCCTGCCGCTCTGCCGTCGCCTGCACCTCCACCATCCCGCCCGCCTCGGTCATCACCAGGTTCATGTCCACCTCCGCCTGCGAATCCTCTTCATACGCCAGGTCCAGCAGAACCGTCCCTTCCACAATCCCCACGCTGGTCGCCGCCACCAGTTGCTCCAGCGGCGAAGCCTTCAGCGCTCCCGTCGCCACCATCCGGTTGAAGGCAATGGCCAGCGCCACGCACGCCCCGGTGATGGCCGCCGTCCGCGTCCCCCCATCCGCCTGCAGCACATCGCAGTCCAGGATCACCGTCCGCTCCCCCAGCGCCTTCATGTCGACCACCGCCCGCAGCGACCGCCCGATCAGCCTCTGGATCTCATGCGTCCGCCCGCCCACCTTGCCCCGCTCGGACTCGCGCGCCGTCCGCGTCAGCGTCGCCCTCGGCAGCATCCCGTACTCGGCTGTCACCCACCCCCGCCCGCTGTTCCGCAGCCACCCCGGCACCCCCTGCTCCACCGTGGCATTGCACAGCACCCGCGTATGTCCGCTCTCGATCAGCACCGACCCTTCAGGAACCTGCACATAGCCCGGCGTCAGCCGCACCGGGCGCATTTGGTTGGGGGCGCGCCCCTCACTGCGAAAAAAGGTCTCCGGCATGGGGACATTGTACTGTTTCCGATTCGGGAACCGATCCCCGATTTGGAACAATCCGCCTAACTCCATGACGCCAATCGCTTTCCTGCCAACTCGCCGCCGCCGCCCATGCCATTTTGGCACGATTCCCGACCCTTCCCCAATCGAACCCCGCCCTCCCAAAATCCTAAGTCCTGCGTCTTCATCCGTTTGCGCCAACCGTTCGGTTTGGCCACCAAATTGATCTATTCCGGGACAGATCGCCAATCCAGGAACAGGACTTCTTCCCTGGAACGGCCTCAAGAGAGGACTCCACCTTGGACTCATCCATGCTTGCCCCCTACACCCCGCCGCCCTTCATCCGCAAGCGCACGGTGCCCGCCGCGCCAGCAGCCAGGAACACCACCCTCACCTCCGGACAGTCGCTGGCCCTGGCCGGCATCGCCCACGACGCCCGCAACCTCGTCACCGCGCTGAAGCTCTGCGCCGACCTGATCGCCGAGCCCGGTGTTCTCGCCGAGCCTCACTCCCACTTTATCGGCGAGGTGCAGTCCATCGCCGACGCGGCCGGCCACCTCACCCGGAGACTCGCCTCCATCTCCCGCACCGCGACCCTGGCCCACGACTGCCCCGTCGCCGAACCGCCCATTCACGATCTTGCCGCGGCGGTCCGCGAGCTGAGCGGACTGGTTTCCGCCGTCGCCGGCCCCGCGATCGAAACCCAGCTGGCCTGCCTCCCATGCGCTGGAACTCTCCGGCTCACCGAGGAGAATCTGACCCGCATTCTGCTCAACCTGGTGCGCAATGCCGCCGACGCCATGCCGAACGGTGGACGCATCCGCATCACCGTCCAGCGCGGACAAGGCAAAAGCTTTCTCTGGACCCTGCCCGCCGCCGCTGACGACAGCTGCTCCGATCTCTGGGACGACAACCCGCCGGCCGGCAATGTCGAGTCTGCCCTCGATTCAGTGGTTCTGTGCGTAGAGGACAACGGCCCCGGCATCAGCGCCGATCTGATCGAGCGCGTCTTCGACCCCGGCTTCTCGACCCGGCGCGAGGGCCAGCCGTGGCCGCTTGCCGCGCATCACGGCCTTGGCCTCAGCATCGTCCGGCAACTGGTGGAAACCGCCGGCGGCACCGTCCGCGCGGTCGCTCCGCCGAACCGTGGAACCCGTTTCGAGATCGAGTTGCCCGTGACTAATGTAACGGAGTACTTACTTTCGGAACCCACCCTGGCTGCGAAGAGCGCGACCCGATGATGCGAGCATGGAAGACAGTGGCACTCGCACCGCACGGACCCATTATGCCTCTCTCGCTCCTCTCGGATCCCGCCCCGCTCCATCTGTTGGTTGCCGACGCGGACCCATCGATTCGCCGTGCCTGCTGCGTGATCGCCGCAGGCGAAGGAATGGTGGCGCACGAAGCCGAGCTCACCGGCGCCACCCGCAGCCTCTTGCTCGCCAAAGGTGCGGACATCGTGCTGGTGGATGAGGCCATCGCCAGCGGCGAGGGCGCTGCCCTGCTCGATGAGATGCAGGGCCTCCGCCCCGATGTCGCCGTCGTCTGGATGACCTCCGCCTCGACGGTGCAGCAGGTCCTCGAAGCCATGCGCAGCGGCGCCAGCGATTATCTGGTCAAGCCTTTTTCCGCGGAGGATCTGCGCACCGTTCTGCAGCGTCTGCGTGGCCGCCGCCAACTCGATGTGGCCAGCCGCGGGCTGCGCGAGAGGCTGCGCAGCGGCCACGGCATGGGCAGCATTCTGGGCCAGAGCCCGGAAATGGAGAAGCTCTTCCGCATCCTTTCCCGCGTGGCCCAAAGCAATCACCCGGTGCTCATTCTCGGCGAAAGCGGCACAGGAAAAGAGCTGGTGGCGCGGGCCGTCCACTCCAATGGCCGCAGCGCCGGAAAGCCCTTTGTGCCGGTCGACTGCGGATCGCTGGCCCCCACCCTGATCGAGAGCGAGCTCTTCGGCCATGTGAAGGGCGCTTTCACCGGCGCGCACCGGGCCAGTGAAGGCCTGATGGTCGCAGCCGGCAGCGGCACCGTCTTTTTGGATGAGATCGCCGAGTTGCCCCTCGACCTGCAGGCCAAGCTGCTCCGCGCCCTGCAGGAGAAGGAAGTTCGTCCCCTGGGAGGCAGTCACGCGATTCCCGTCCGCGCCCGGATTCTGGCCGCAACCCACCAGGATCTCAACGCCATGGTCGAGCAGGGCAAGTTCCGCCGCGACCTCTATTACCGGCTCAACGTGGTCAAGCTCACCCTCCCGCCGTTGCGCGAACGGAAGGAAGATATCCCGCTGCTGGCCGCGCACTTTCTCGACCGCAACAGCCGCGAGACCGGCCGTTCCTTCCGCCTCAGCGCGGAAACCCTTGCCTATCTGGTCGAGTACGCGTGGCCGGGCAACGTGCGCGAGCTCGCCAACGCCATTGATCGCGCCTGCAGCAGCACCTCGCGCGAGGTGATCGAGATGGCGGACATGGCCACTTCGATCGTCGATGCCTGGAACCAGGCGAACGTCAGCCGCCGATCCCCGTCCGTGGAAGCCGGCAGCCCGGGCGTCGCCGTCCAAACCCTCGCCGAACAGGAAAAAACAGCCATTCTGTCGACCCTCGAACAGGTCAACGGCGACAAACTACTCGCCGCGCGCCTCCTCGATATCGGCAAAACGACGCTCTACCGCAAGCTGAAAGAGTATGGGGTGAGACCGTGAAAGCGAATCGCAACCAAGCGCCCCAGGGACACACCGCCCGCCAGTCGGCTCTCATCGTAACCGGACTGGAAGGGATGGAGGCAACCGCCGCCGAACTGGCCGCCCGGCTGGGTATCGCCGTCGAGCTCGTCTCCACCCGCGCAGCGGCGCTCCGCCTGCTGGATCGCCGCACCTACGAGGTCGTGATCTTCGACCAGATGCTCGCCGACGCCGACCCGGAAAGCGCGGAGCTGGTGTGGCAGAGGACTGGCCTCGCGATGCCCATCCAGATCAGCTTTGCCCTTGCAGGCACTCTGCGTCTGGAGCGCGAGATCCGGTCGGCGCTCGGCCGCCGGCTGCGCGAACAGCAACTGGCCGTCGCGGCAGCAGCGGCGACGATGGATATGGACGTCAAGAACGCCATCACCGGCCTCTTGCTGGAATCGCAGCTGGCGCTGGCTGAAGAAGGGATTCCGCCTGCGGTCGCGAGCCGCCTCCGGACCGTGCTGGGAATTGCCGACCGGTTGCGGAATCGGCTCGGCATGGAGCCGAAAAATCACTCGACGGCGCGAGCCCTGCAGGGAAACACAGGAACCACCTGAGCCCGCTGGGCGCATCCGGCGCCTGGGCATCGGCACGCACCCAGGCGGCGGCCGGCTGGCGCTGCATCCGGGTGATCCGTCATCCCGGAAATTGAAGAAATCCGCGCGAGACTGCCCTCACAGTTAAGACCGTCAGCGATGCCGCGGGCAGCGATCCCGCGGTCAACCAAACAAAACCAGCGGCCGCAGCGGGAACCGAAACGAGATGCTTCGGAACGAGCTGAAGCGAAATGAGGCCGGCGGCGGAGATGGCCGCCGGCTTCGGAGTTGCGGCTAGTTGGAGTGGATGCTCGCCACTTCGAGACTGGGCGAGCCGGCGCGTACCTGCTGGGCCAGCGCGTTGATGGTGGCCGCCTGGCGGTGGATTTGGCGCTGCTGGGCATCGATGTGACGGACAGCCGTGTTCAGCCTGGCGGAGAGTTGGTTGATCTCGCGCTGCTGCTGCTTGGTGGACTCGATCAGCAGGGCTGTGAGGCGCTCGTAGTCGACGCCGGTGGCGTCTTTGCCATTCGGCTCGTACTTCACCACCTGGGGAACCACGGCGCCCACTTCTTCCGCGATGACCCCAATCTCCTGCTTGCCGGTGGCCTTCAGCGTGTAGGAGACGCCGCGAAGCTTTTCGACTTTGCCCAGCGCACCCTGCAGCGTTTCGATGTTCGTCTTGAAGCGGCGGGAGCTGTAGGTGTACCAGCCATCGGCGACCGCCGCGCCGGCACCCTGGCCGACGACCAGCGGGCCTCCCGTGCCCGGCTGGGTTTGGATGTAAACGCCGCCGCCATTCGGATTCAGCAGGAGAGGCGTGTTTTCGACACCGTTCCAGGTGGACTGGATGGTGCCAGCCGTGCCGCCGGACGAGCTGTTCGCGTTCGTGATTTCGCCGATCAGGAGTTGCTGGCCCGGGTAGCTTGCTCCCTGAATCACCAGCTGGCTGGCGGCGTGGCGCGCCTGTCCGGTCTCGTCGGCCTGGATGACGAGTTCGGGAGAAGCGACCGTGCCCTGTGGCTGGGCGACGAGGAGAGAGGGAGCGGTGAGCGCGCCATTGAAAGTCCCAGACGACGCCGCGACGAGGGAGCCGACGCTGAGCGTTCCGTTGGGGGTCACGTTGATGCCGGTTTCCTGGGGAGCCGCAGCTCCCGAGCCATAGAGAAGGTTGAGGGTTCCGCCGGGGTAGGTCGGTTCGGCCTGCCAGCGGAACGTCTGGGTGGTGGCGAGGTAGGTGTTATAGCTGAAGGTCGACGTCTGCAAATCCAGGGAGGATGATGTAGTTCCGCCGAAGGCCGTCGCTTCGGCGGTGGGGGGGATGACGACCCCGGCCGCGTTGAGCGTATTGCTGAACTGGCCGGTGGTTGCCTGGAGCGAGCTGGTGTTGATGGATCCGGCGCCCAGGGCGCCGACGACGGTCGCGTTCCCAGTCACCGACAGGCCATTGCTGTTGAGGCTGCCGGTGAATGTGTTGGCGGACGCTGCGAGCTGGGGAATCTTCGCCGGATCGATGGCGAGGGTGATGGCGCCGCCCGTCCCCCCGCCGGTGAGGCCGGTTCCGGCGGTGATGCCGGTGATGGTGCCCGTGCCGGTTCCCGGAAAAGTCTGGTTGGCTGCGAAGTGGATGGAGCCGTCCGCGTTGAAGTAGAAGCCGGTGTTCGCCAGGGTCGGGCCGGACAGATTCGTCTGCAACTGGAGAATCGCCGAAGGCGCGGTGGTGTTGTTGCCTGTCGGGGTCGCCAGCCATACGAATTTCGGCGATACCACGGAAGACGACTTCGAATTCCACGCTCCCGTAGCGAAGGTCAGCGTAACGGAGTTGGCGCCGGCCGCCGCGGTGGTCGCCCCGTGCGATAGCTGAACGTTGCCACGGAAATACGAGGCTCCGTTCACGTCGAGAGTGCCGGCAGGAGCCTGGGTCCCGATGCCGACGCCCGTCGAATCCTGAAAGAGATTCGAGTCGGCAATGACCGACGCGCCGGTGAAGACGGAGAGGTAGCCGGACGTGCCCCCGGTGGTGGTGACTGCGGTGGAAGTCGTGTTCTGCAAGGTGGTGTTGGACGCCGCGGCGACGGTGGCAGCAGCTGGATGGACCGAACCGGCGAGGGCAAAGGCGGAGACCGGCAGGCCACCCAGCGTGGTGGCGTCGCCAGCTTTCAGGGCGTAGGGCACGCTGAGCAGGAGAACGCGCGGCTGGGGATTCTGGCCGGCCATCTGCACTTCAAGCCAGCGCGCGTCGCCGTTCGCAAAGACGGGTGCAGGGATACCGTTGGGCAGGGTCGCGCCCAGCTCGACTGTGTAGCGGCCATTGGTGTCGACCGGGACGTCCTGCGACTCGGTAAAGACGGGAGCGCCGCTCTGCTGGTCCGTGAAGACGAGGAACGTCATGCTGGTGGGGCTGCCGAGGGGCTTGCCGTCTTCGCCGAAGGCGAGGCCGGAATACTTGATCAGCGCGGGAACGCTGGTCGGGGCTGCGGCCGCTTCGGGGGCAGGGCCGCTGGTGATGGCGGTGGAGGTTTGGGCAGAGGTGGGCAGCGGCGCCAGAAAAAGGCCAGTAGCTGCAGCCAGGGCGAGTACAGCGATCGAAGTCTTCATGGTGTCCTTCCAGGTCTCGCGCGGACGACGGAGGCGCGAAGAGTGGCGAAATATTTGCCTTCAATCCTGTAAGCGACAAAAGCGTGGCGATTCCCTCAGGGAAAAGAAAAGATCAGAAATCAGGGATTTGCGGGTGGCGGGAGGCAGGCAGGCGGAAGGCCGCTACCCTGGACGATGGCCAGGGGAGAGGGGCTGGGATCCAGCAGCTTGCCCGCTATTCGTAGCGCAGGGCTTCGATGGGGTCGAGAGTCGCGGCTTTCCACGCGGGATAGATGCCGAAGACCAGGCCGATGAGGCAGGAGACGATGAAGCCGGTGACCGTCCAGAACGTGGAGACGCTGGCGGGGAAAGTGAACCCGTAACGGACCGCGAGCGTGATGATGATGCCCAGGATGACGCCAAAGACACCGCCGACCGCGCAGAGCGTGGTGGCCTCAAAGGTGAACTGGACGAGAACGTTGCGTTTGGTCGCACCAATGGCTTTGCGCACGCCGATTTCGCGGGTTCGCTCGGTCACCGAGACCAGCATGATGTTCATGACGCCGACGCCGCCCACGATGAGGCCGACGCTCGACACCGCAAACATGAAGACTACGAGGCTGGCGGTGATCTGCGCCCAGAGCGACAGAATGTTATCCGGCCCAAAGATGGCAAAGTCGTCATCCTTCTCGACACGCACCCTGCGCCGCTCGCGCATCAGCATGCGGATCTCTTCGGTCACCAGCGATTTGTTCTTCGCGTCGTCGTATTTGATCGAGAGGATCGTGTCCTCGATCTCCGGATGAATCTTGTGGAAGGTGCTCATCGGGAAGACGGCTTTGTTGTCATTCGGATTGCTGCCGCCGCCGAAGAGCTGCTTGAACTTGTCGAGCACGCCGATGACGGTGAAAACGTCGCCGCCGATCACCACATCCTTGCCGATGGGGTCTTCAGTGCCGAAGAGCTTTTCCGCCGTGTCATGGCCGAGGATGGTGACATCCGCCCGGCGAAACTCCTCATTCTCCGTGAAGGGGCGCCCCTCGGTGAGCTGAACGTTGTCCACCGCTGCAAAGGTGGGCAGGTCGCCCTCCAGCGTGGTGTTCTGAACCTTCTTGTCCTTGTACTGGACGGCCACGTAGCCGACACCGAGATTCCAGTTGGAGAACTGGCGTCCGGCGTTGACGGCGACGATGTGCGGAAGACCCTCCACGGCGCGGGCGTCATCGAGGGTGAACTGCTTGCGGGCCAGCATCTCGGCGGTGGGGCGAATGCCGATGAAGTTCCAGCGGAATACCCAGAGAACATTGGTGCCGAACTGGCTGGCAAGGTCGGCGACGCGGTTGTTGACCCCGTTGATGACCGACGAGATGGCGATCACCGTGGCCACGCCGATCACGATGCCGAGGATGGTGAGCCCGGAGCGCAGCTTGTTGGCGCGCAGGGTGTCGAGCGCCATGCGTACGGATTCGCGGGAGTCGCTGAGGGCCATGGTTTATAGCTCCGCCCGAAGGGCAACGATGGGATCGAGGATGGCCGCCTTGCGCGCCGGATAAACGCCGAAGAAGATGCCGACGGTGAGAGCGACGAAGAGGCCCAGCAATACGGCCCACAAGGGTACAGCCGAGGGGAAACTGACGGCGATGGTGACGGCCTTGGCGATCCCGACGCCGAGAATGATGCCGAAGATGCCGCCCAGCAGGGCCATGGCGGCCGATTCGATGAGGAACTGCAGCATCACGTCCTGCCGCTTGGCGCCGAGGGCCTTGCGGATGCCGATTTCGCGCGTCCGCTCAGTGACCGACACCAGCATGATGTTCATGATGACCACGCCGCCCACCACCAGGGAGATCGACGCGATCCCCAGAATGACGGCGCCGAACATACCGGTGATCTGGTTAAAGAGGCTGATGAAGGTGTCGTTGGTCAGGATGGCAAACGAGTCGTCCGCGCCGGGCGCGTCGTGGCGGCGGGCCCGCATGAGCGCGCGGACTTCGTCGATGAGGTTGTCGAGCGCGCCGGGGGCCATGCCGGCCTTGGCGGAAATATCGAGGCTTTCGTGCTCGCCGTGGGTGTGGAGGTAGGTGCTGAGCGGCATGTCGACGTAGTTGTCTTCACTCTGCCCGAAGACTTCGCCTTTGCGCTCGCCGACGCCGACGATGGTGTAGACCTCGCCATCGACGCGGATCTCCTGGCCGATGGGATCGACGTTCGGCAGCAGATTGTCGACGATGTCGTAGCCGACCACCACGCTGTGGGTGCCCATCTGATCGTCCATGGGGGTGAGGGCGCGGCCTTCCACGACATTGAGATTGTTGATCTCGGCCATATTCGCCGTCTGGCCGCTGATGCCGGTGTTGGTCGTGGATTGCTTGCCGTTGACGACCTTGCCGGAGGAAGAAAGTTCGGCGCCGATGAGCAGGCAACGGGTGCAGGAATCCTTCAGGTAGGTGAAGTCGTCGTAGTTAATGTCTTTGCGCTTGTTCTCTTTCAGATATTCTTCGCCGGTAAAGATGACGGGGTTGATGCGGGTCAGGGTCATGGTGTCCGAGCCCTGATTGGCGATCTTCTTCACCACGTACATCTTGGCGCCGTTGCCGAGCGTGATGACGGCAATCAGCGCAGAAACGCTGATCACCACCCCGATGGTGGTGAGGATGGTGCGCATCTTGTTCGCCCAGAGCGACTGGAGCGCCACCATAATCGCTTCACGGAATTCCATAGATGCAGTTTTCCCTCAGCTGAGCGATCCGGAACAGCATCATGCCCTGATTCCTTGTGCTCGCCTTAGTCTACGCAATTTCGGAAACGGGAGTTCCCTTTTTCGCCGGGGCGGCGACCGCCGCGGAAGCATATTGCTCCCGGTACCAGGCGACCGTCCGGCGCAGGCCTTCCTCGAACCCGACCTGCGGCTCGTAGCCGAAGGCTTCCCGCGCGGCGGAAATGTCGGCGTGGGAGTTCTGAATGTCGCCCTCGCGCGGTGGGCCGTAGGCCGGCGATCCTTTGAAGTCGAGTAAGGCGGCGAGAACGCCGAATGTCTCGTTGAGGGTGTGGCGCTCGCCGCAGGCAACGTTGAAGACCTGGCCCGCGACCTTTTCAACCGGAGCTTCCATCGCCAGCAGGTTGGCGGCAACGGCATTTTCGACATAGGTGAAGTCGCGGCCCTGTTCCCCGTCGCCGAAAATGGTAGGTCGCTCGCCGCGCAACATCTGCAGGGTGAACTTGGCCATGATGCCGCTGTAGGGAGAATCCGGCGCCTGGCGCGGGCCAAAAATGTTGAAGTACCGCAGACAGACGGTCTCGATGCCATACACCTGCCAGTAACTCTTCATGTAAAGCTCGCCCGCAAGTTTCTGGACCGGGTACGGGGCGATGGGCATGGGCATCATGGTTTCGCGGCGAGGAAAGCCCGGCTGATTGCCGTAGGCGGAAGAGGACGCCGCGTAGACGACGCGTTTCACTCCGGCAGCGCGTGCGCCTTCGAGCAGATTGAAGGTGCCGTCGAGGTTCGCGGAGTGGCTCGTCCGGGGATCGCGGATGGAGCGCGGGACGGAGGGTCGCGCAGCCTCGTGGAAGATGAAATCCACGCCCTCGCAGGCGCGCGCGGTGGCCTCGGCATCGCGAAGGTCGCACTCAATGAACTGGAACCGGCCCGGGCCCGAATGGCGATGCAGATGCGCGACGTTGTCCCGCGTGCCGGTTTCGAAGTTATCGAGTCCGCAAACGTTTGATCCGCGGGTAATCAGCGTTTCGGTCAGCCAGGATCCAATGAAGCCGGCGCAGCCAGTGACAAGAATGCGTGCCATCTCTCTCCATGGTACCGGATGACCATTTGTTCTCCCCGCGCATCCAGTTTGTCATGCATACTATTGGGACCATGGAAACCCTCTCCCCCTTCCGCATGGCCCCGTTTTTCCGCACGCGTCCATGGGGATTTCACGACCTGGCGCCCTGGTATAACTACAAGACCGACGGCGACCCAATCGGCGAAGTTTGGCTGACCGGCGAAATGTGCACAGCCAATACCGGATCGCTCGATGGCCTGAGCCTCGAGGCCATCACGCGCCAGTACCGCAGCGCGCTGCTGGGGCCGGCGCTGGCGGGCAAAGACTTTCCGCTTCTCATCAAGCTGCTCTTCCCGAAAGAAAAACTGAGCGTACAGGTGCATCCGGACGACGCACTGGCGCAGCAATACGGCGAACCGCGGGGCAAGACCGAGTGCTGGTATGCGCTGGACGCGAAGCCGGGAGCGAAGGTGGCGCTGGGGATTCGTCCAGGCGTGACGGTCGACCGGGTGCATCGCGCGGTCGAGGATCACACGCTGGAGTCGCTGCTGACGATGGTTCCGGTGGACAAGGGCGACATGTTGTTTGTGGACGCAGGGACGGTGCATGCGATTGGGCCGGGCGTGGTCATTCTGGAAACCCAGCAGACCAGCGACCTGACTTATCGCATGTACGATTACGGAAGCCCGCGGGAGCTGCACCTGGAAAAGTCATTTGCCGCGATGCATTTGAAAACGCGCGCGGGAAAGGTTGCGCCGCACAGTGTAAACGGTCACAGCGTGCTGATTGAGGAGAAGTATTTCCGCATTGAGCGCTGGCCGATCGGGCTGGGGACCGCGCCGTCCCTGGTCGCGCCCATTCAGGTGGTGCAGATGCTGTTTGTCGTCGAAGGCAGCATCCGCATCTCGGGACTCGCGATGGACGGGCAATCCTTCGAACCTTTTTTTGTTGAGCGCAACCAGTTGGCGGTCATTCCTGCATCTACTGCACGTTGGACACTTGCGGCGGATGGGCCGGCGGAGATCATCCGCATACTGCCCGCAGGAGACTAAAGTAATCCGCAGGGTTCTCAGGAGAGCATGGCCGAGACGGTCGACTTTCGCCCCATTATTCTGGCCGGAGGCAGCGGCACCCGCTTCTGGCCGCGCAGCCGCCGGGCGCGCGCCAAGCAGGTGCTGGCGCTGGATGGCGAGCGCACGATGATCCAGCGGACGCTGGACCGGCTGGCGCCGCTGGCCAAAGCCGAGGACGTGTGGGTGATCACCAACACGCTGCTGTCGGATGCGATCTGCGCGCAACTGGACGGCGTTCCGGAGAAACAGGTGGTGTGCGAACCGGCGGCGCGCAATACCGCTCCGGCGGCGGGACTGGCGGCATTTCTGCTGGAGCGGCTGCACCCCGGCGCGGTGCTGGGCGTCTTCCCTTCCGACCATGTGATCGCAGACGAGGAAGCTTTTCTGACGATCCTGAACCGCGCGAAAGGATTGGCGGCTGCGGGGGAGAACATTGTGGTGCTGGGAATTGAGCCGACGCGCCCGGAAACCGGCTACGGGTATATCGAGACCGGCTCGACGTATGAGGACGGCATTCTGCGGGTGCGGCGTTTTCTGGAGAAGCCGAACGCGGAAAAGGCCGAAGAGTTTGTGGCCGCCGGCAATTACTACTGGAACAGCGGAATGTTTGTGTGGAGCGCGAGCACCCTGGCCAATGCCATGCGCGAATATCTGCCGGAGACGGCTCCTCTGCTGGAAGAGATTGTGGCCGCGTGGGAGACGCCGCAGTTCGAGCAGGTGTTCCGCGATCTTTATCCGAAGTGCGAGAACATCAGTGTGGACTATGCGATTCTCGAGCCGCGCTCGGCGAGGGGCGAAACGCGCTCGCACCTCTTCTGCCTGCCGGCCCGGTTTGGCTGGAGCGATCTGGGATCGTGGGGCGCGCTGCACGAATACCAGGTGGAGCGGAACGGCGCGGACGACCACGGCAACGTGACGGAATCCGCCGGGACTGTGGTGGTGAATGCCCGGAACAATTACGTTTTCAGCCCGAAGCGGGTTGTGGCGCTGGTGGGCGTTGAGGATTTAGTCGTTGTGGAGACCGAGGACGCGCTGCTGATCACCAATCGGCATCATTCGCAGGATGTGGGCAAAGTGGTGAAGGAACTGGCGGCGCGCGGGCACGAGGAACTGATTTAGGACCCATGTCACAAAAATCCCCTGTCAAGTTTGGAACCGACGGATGGCGCGGCGTGATTGCCGACGACTTCACGTTTGACAATGTGCGCGCGGCGGCGGCGGCGATCGCCAGCTACGTTCTTGAAAAAGAGGATCGGGCCAGGGGCGTCTGCATCGGCTACGACACGCGCTTCGGCTCTCCTGGGTTTGCAGCGGCGGTGGCGGAGGTGGTGGCCGGCGCGGGCATCCCCGTCAAGCTGGCGGATCGTATTACGCCGACCCCGGCGCTGTCGTATGCGGTGCGGGAGCTGGGAGCGGCCGGCGGGGTGATGATCACCTCCAGCCACAATCCGGCGCAGTGGAACGGGGTGAAGTACAAGGCGTCGTACGGAGGATCGGGCAGCCCGTCGATCATGGCGGAAATTGAATCGATGCTGGGGTGGCCGTTGCCGAGGGCCGAGGCTGCGCCGATCGAGAAAGTCAATTTTCTGCCGCCGTATCTGGACGCGATTCAGAAATTCGTCGACCTGGACTTGATTGCGAAGTCGGGGTTCCGCTTCGTGATCGATTGCATGTACGGGGCCGGAGCAGGGATTATCGCCGGGATTTTTAAGAGAATCGGCGTGGATTTCGTTGAGATTCGCGCGAACCACGATCCGCTGTTCGGCGGCGTGAATCCGGAGCCAATCGAGCCGCACATTCGAGCGGCGCAGGAGGCGGTTTGCCAGCATCAGTGCGATGCGGCGCTGATTACGGACGGCGATGCGGACCGCATTGGCGCGGCGGATGAGAACGGGAACTTTGTCGATCCGCACAAGATTTATTCGCTGATTTTGCAGTGGATTCTGGAGCGGAAACAGTGGCCTGGCGATGTGACGCGGGCGTTCAATACGACATCAATGCTCGACCGCATTGCCGCGCGCTACGGGCGCAGGCTGCATGAGCACGGCATCGGATTCAAGTTCGTTTGCGACCTGATGCTGACCGAGGACATTTTGATTGGCGGCGAGGAGTCGGGAGGGATCGGCATCCGGCGGCATCTGCCGGAGCGCGACGGATTGCTGAATGCGCTGCTGATCGCCAACGTGATGGCCGAGGAGAAGAAGACACTGGGGCAACTCGTCGCGCGGCTGCAGGAGGAATACGGCGAGCATGAGTACGGGCGCATCGACCTGCATATTCCCGACGCGCTGAAGAACGCAACGATTGCGAAGGCGAGAGCCGGCGTGACGGAATTTGCCGGGATGAAGGTGGAGAGAGTGGAGACGCTGGACGGGATCAAGTTCTGGCTGGAGAATCCCGAGGCGGCGGGCAAACCGAATGCGGCGAAGACGTGGCTGCTGCTGCGCGCGTCAGGGACGGAGCCGCTGCTGCGGATCTATTCCGAATCATGCTCGAAGGAATCGGTGAAGAAGCTGCTGGAGGCGGCGCGGGAATTTGCCATGGGGCCGCAGGAGTGATCGCCGAAGTTCCATATTTATGGCATCCGTGCGATACTTCGTTTTATGAAGCAGCCTTCGGTTCGCACGACGGTCGATTTTCCCGCCGATCTTTACCGCCAGCTTAGGGAGCAGGCTGCAGCGCGTGGGTGCTCGGTTCGGGAATTGGTCCTGAATGGAGCAAGAACCGTTCTGTTGCAGGAACAAAAGCCGCGCTCGCGCCGCGTTCAGTTTCCGCTGTTCGGCTCAGACGGGCCGAAGGTCGATCTGACCAATGAGCAGATCTATGACTACATTGAATTTCCCTGATGTAAACGTGTGGCTCGCTCTCATGTGGAGGCGCCATGCGCACGCAGAAAGGGCGCAGCGATGGTTCGACAAGGCGGGAAGCGAGCGATTTTTCTTTTGCCGGATCACGCAAATGGGCGTCCTTCGTTTGCTGACGACGGAACGAGCTCTCGGCAGCGACGTCCGAACGATGGCGGGCGCATGGAAGCTCTGGGATGAGATCACCGCCGATGAGCGAATCGCACTGATTGGCGAACCCGAGGGGCTCGAGCGACTCTTTCGAAAAGCTTCACGGTTGCCCAGTCCGTCGCCAAAGGTCTGGGCGGACTCTTATCTATTGGGCTTCGCGGAAGCTGCCGGACTGAATCTGGTGACTTTCGACCAGGCGCTTGGCTCGCGAGGCAACCGGGTTCTGATTCTTTAATCGGCTCCCCCTCGTGCACATTCTTTTGATTGCTCGGGCGTAGCATAATCCGATTGGGGGCACGAGGCGTCCTATGGCCGAACCTGTCGCCGGCTATCCCTATGAAACGCGCCTGAATATCCTGCACCCGCCGCTCGAAGTCATCGACGAGAAGGCGCTGGCCGACGGCTGCGTGTTCAAGTGGTTCAATCAGACCCTTTGCCAGGTGAATGGCAGCGTGGTGCGCATGGGGGTCTTCGAGGGCGAATACCACTGGCACAAGCACGACGAGGATGATGAGTTTTTCTACGTCCTTGAAGGCCGGCTGCTCATCGATCTGGAAGGGCGCACAGTCGAGTTGGCGCCGCGCCAGGGGTTTGTGGTTCCGCGAGGCGTCCTGCACCGGACCCGCGCCGAGGAACGCACCGTGGTGCTGATGGTGGAGAACGCCGGGATTATCCCCACGGGAAATTAGGCCCTTTGTTTTTGCGCGCGGTGCGACCATCGAGGCTGCGCCGGAATCGAATCGATAACGACTTTATCCGGAGAGAACTTCATGAGCGCTTCCGCTACCGCCATTCAGACGCCCCTGACGCAACTGCCCGCCTGGAAAGCCCTGCAGGCCCATGCCGAAACGATGCGGACGCGGCATCTGCGGGAGATCTTCAAGACGGACCCCGGCCGCGGCACGCGGCTGACCGCCGAGGCGGAAGGGATCTACTTCGACTACTCGAAGCACCGCGTGACCGATGAGACGCTGCGGCTGTTGCTCGATCTGGCCGAGCAGAGTGGCCTGCGGGAACGGATCGACGCGATGATTTCCGGCGAGAAAATCAACATCACCGAGAAACGGGCGGTGCTGCATACGGCGCTGCGAGCGCCGAAGAACGCCGTGATCAGGGTCGACGGCGAAAACGTGGTTCCGGGCGTGCATGAGGTGCTGGATCGCATGGCGGACTTCTCCAACCGCGTCCGCAGCGGGGCGTGGAAGGGATTTACCGGCAAGCGCATCGTGAACGTCATCAATATTGGGATTGGCGGGTCGGACCTCGGCCCGGTGATGGCCTATGAGGCTCTGCGGCACTACAGCCAGCGGGAGATGACCTTCCGCTTCGTTTCCAATGTGGATGGAACGGATTTTGCTGAAGCGACGCGCGATCTGGACCCGGAAGAGACGCTGTTCATCATTTCGTCGAAGACCTTCACCACGCTGGAGACGATGACCAACGCGCAGACGGCGCGGGAGTGGTCGCTGAAAAAGCTAAAGGACGAGAAGGCAGTGGCGAAGCATTTCGTTGCCGTCTCGACGAACGCGCAGGAGGTGTCGAAATTCGGAATCGATACCGCCAATATGTTCGGGTTCTGGGACTGGGTCGGCGGACGCTACTCGATGGACTCCGCGATTGGGCTCTCGACGATGCTGGCGGTGGGGCCGGAGAATTTCCGCGCGATGCTGGCCGGCTTCCATGTCATGGATGAGCACTTCCGGACGACGCCGTTTGCGAAGAACCTGCCGGCGCTGATGGGGCTGCTGACCCTCTGGTACACGGATTTCTTTGGCGCGGAAACGGTCGCCGTCCTGCCCTACGAGCAGTATCTGAAGCGCTTCCCAGCCTATCTGCAGCAGTTGACGATGGAAAGCAACGGCAAGCACGTCACGCTCTCCGGCGATCGCGTGAACTACGAAACCGGGCCGATTTTCTGGGGTGAGCCGGGCACGAACGGGCAGCATTCCTTCTATCAGCTGATCCACCAGGGGACGCGGCTGATCCCCTGCGATTTCATCGGATTCGCGAAGACTCTTAATCCTTTAGGTAATCATCATGATTTGCTGCTGGCGAACGTTTTTGCCCAGGGTGAGGCGCTGGCCTTTGGCAAGACGCCGGAAGAAGTGAAGGCGGAAGGAACGCCGGACTGGCTGGCGCCACATCGGGTCTTCGAGGGCAACCGACCGTCGAGCACCTTCCTGCTGGAGAAGTTGACGCCGGAGGCGCTGGGCAAGCTGGTGGCACTCTACGAGCACAGCGTGTTCACCCAGGGGGTGATCTGGCAAATCGACTCGTTCGATCAGTGGGGGGTGGAGCTGGGCAAAGTTTTAGCGAAGAAAATCATCGGGGAACTGGAGGGCTCCGGGCCAGCGCCGGGAAGCCATGACAGCTCGACGACGACGCTGATTGAGCGGTACCGGAAGCAGAGAGGGTAGGACGTGGGTGCGGCTTCCCGGCGGAACTTTTCGCCAGATAAAGTGTTGAAGAAAGCGGAAAGTGACGCTTCGATGGGCGCTGCGTCTGATCCTCAGAAATTCCGGAATCGGGACGCCTGAGGACTCGCCACGAGGGGCAGGCGGAAATCCATCGAGGCGCGGGAGTTGCAGACATGCAAAGCGATGGGAAGATGCGGATTCAGTGGAAGGCGGGCGCGGTCTTCGGGCTCGCGAGCTGCCTTTGGATTCCAGCGGGCTTCGCGCAGGCAAACGGCGACAGCAGCCTGCAGGCCAGCGTCGCCGCGGCGCTGAGTGGCGATCCCGCGCTGCAGAGCCAGTCGATCACGGCCACCACCGCGAATCGCGTGGTAACGCTGACGGGCACGGTGCAGACTGCGCAGCAGCGCCAGGAAGCCGAGACGGTGGCCGCCAATGTGGCGGGCGTGGCCGGCATCCAGGACAACATCACGGTGGCGGGCGGCGGCGATCAGTCCGCGGCGCCGGCTCAGGCTCAGGTTCCTCCGCCTCCGGCTGAGGACCAGCAGCAGGCTGCGCCGGCCGGGCAGTTGCCGCCTCCTCCGCCGGCGGATCAGGCTCCGGCGCGGCAGCCGTATATGGGCGCGAACTATCCTCCGGAGCAGCCGGTGAGCGGCCCGGTGACGATTCCGGCAGGCACGCTGCTGCAGATCCGGACCAGCGAGCCGCTGGATACGAACCGGCTGAAAGACGGCGCGGTTTTCGAAGCGACGGCGGCCAGCGATGTGTTTGAGGGCAACGTTCTCGCGATCCCGCGCGGCGCGGTGCTGCAGGGCGTGGTGGTGAAGGCGAAGAAGCCGGGCGCGCTGGGCGGCAGCGGTGAATTGGAACTACAGATCAGCTCGCTGAATCTCGGCGGGCATGTCTATCCGCTGGCCAGCGATCTGTGGTCGAGCAAGGGCCCGAACAAAGCGGGTTACACGGCAGGGAACACCGCAGGAGGCGCCATTGCGGGCGCGATCATCGGTGGGATCATCGGCCGTGGGCCTGGAGCTGCTATCGGCGCGGTAGCCGGCGGTGGCGCAGGCTTGCTGGCGTCGGCAGAGACGAATGGTCCGCGCGCGGTGCTGCTGCCCGAAACCCTGCTCAACTTCCACCTGACCGGCGCGGTCACCGTGCAGCCGGTTTCGTGGCAGGAGGCGCAGCGGCTGGCGCAGAATGCTCCGCGGCTGCAGCGGCGGCCGGTGTACATGGCTCCGCCGTATCCCTACGGGTACCCGTATCCCTACTACCGCGTTTACGGCTGGTAAACGGCAGCTGTTTGAGGATCAGAGGCCGGGCATCGCGCCCGGCCTTTCCCTTTGCGGATTCCCCGGCTTTCGATCTCGGCGTTCACTGTAACGGTCCTGCGGAGCAGGGCCGCTTGCCAGGCGTCCCCGTTATGATGAAGAGGTGGGCACTGCATCGCCGCCATCTCAACATTCCCTGTCGCGGCGCTCTTTTCTGAGGCTCGGCGCGGCGTCCCTGGCGGGATTTGGCCTGTACACGGGCGAGATTTCGCGCCACGAGCTGAGCATCGAAAACGTCACCATTCATCTGACGCGGCTTCCCGATGCGTTTCGGGGCATGCGCATCGTCCAGATCTCCGATTTTCACTACGCGGAGTTCACGGAAGCGTATTTCGTGCGCGAGGTGGTGCGCCGGGTCAATCAGCTTCGTCCGGATATGGTCCTGCTGACCGGGGACTTCATCAGCTACGGGCCTTTGCCGTATTCCTTTGCGCGGTTGCATGCCAAAGATATCGCCGCGATTCTGAGCGGGCTCACCTGCCCGCTGCGGTACGCGATCATGGGCAACCACGACTGCATTGTGGGAGCGAAGTATGTCGCCGGGCCGCTCCGGGAAGCCGGGATTGCCGTCCTCGAGAATCGATATACGGCGCTGGAACGCGACGGGCAACGCCTCTGGCTGGCGGGTCTCGGCAGCGTGAGCCTCGATGATTCGAAGCCGCACGAGGGCATTCCGCCAGCGTCGCTGACCGGCAAGGAGCCGGTGATTGTGCTGTCGCATGAGCCGGACATTCTGCCGCAGATCGCCCGCTACAACGCGGACCTGATGTTGTCGGGTCACACGCACGGCGGACAAATCCGGTTTCCGTTTTTGCCGCCGCTGCAGCTTCCCGACTACGGCAAGATTTACGTGCAGGGCCTTTTTCGGCACGGCCCCACGCAGTTGTATGTGAACCGCGGCATCGGGGCGGTGGGAATTCCGTTCCGGTTTCGCTGCCCTCCGGAAATCACCGTGCTGACGCTGGCGTAGATCCCTCGGGCATTCGGCCTTAGTGCTCCTGGGGAGCATCGCGGACCCCGATGCCCAAAGCCTTCATCTTGCGATAAAGATGGCTGCGTTCGAGGCCCAGCGTTTCCGCTGCGCGGCTCATGTTGCCGTTGCAGTCGTCGATCTTTTTCAGGATGTACTCACGCTCGTAGGCGTCGCGGGCCTGCTGCAGGGTGTCGAAGTCTCCGGTGCGGACTGCGGTGCGCTGCACCAGCATCGGGAGATGCCGCCGGTCGATGCGCGGAGCCTGCGGGTTCAGGATCAGCACCCGTTCGATCACATTCTTCAGCTCGCGGACATTGCCGGGCCAATGGTACTGGCGCAGCAGTTCAATGGCTTCGTCGGCCATCTCGACGCGCGGGCGTCCGTACTGGCGTCCGAAGCCGCGCAGAAATTCGCGCACCAGCAGCGGAATGTCTTCGCGCCGGTCACGCAGCGGCGGAACAAAAAACGGAATGACGTTGAGCCGGTAGAAAAAGTCTTCGCGGAAATTCCCTTTGGCGATTTCGTCTTCGAGATTCTTGTTGGTCGCGGCGATCACGCGCACGTCCACGCTGATGGGCTGCGTCGCGCCCACCGGCACGAAGCGCTGCTCGTCGAGGGCGCGCAAAACCTTGGCCTGCGTCTTCAGGCTCATGTCGCCTACTTCGTCGAGAAACAGCGTACCGGCATTCGCGCGCTCAAAGGTGCCGCGCTTTTCGGGGGGACCGCCGGGAATGGCCCCATTGCGATAGCCGAAGAGCTCGCTCTCGATGTAGTCCTCGGGGATGGCGGCGCAGTTGAGCTCGACGAAAACGCGATCGCTGCGCAGGCTGCCGGCATGGATGGCGCGGGCGATGAGTTCTTTGCCCGAGCCGGATTCGCCGTAGATAAGCACGCGGCCGTTGGTTGGCGCCATGAGCGTGATCTGCTGGCGGAGCGCGCGCGCCTGGATGCTCTCGCCGGTGATTTGCGCTTCCTGCGCCAACTGGCGGCGGAATTCAACGTTTTCCGTCCGCAAACGCCGTGCCTCGATGGCGTTCTTGACCACGATGAGCGTGCGCTCCAGCATGAGCGGCTTCTCGAGGAAGTCGAAGGCGCCGAGCTTGGTGGCTTTGACGGCGGTTTCAATGGTGGCGTGGCCGGAAATCACGATGACCTCGGGACGTGAAGCCGCATCGAGCGCGTGCAGTTGCGCGAGAATCTCGATCCCGTCGCGATCGGGTAGCCAGATGTCGAGCAGCATGACGTCGTAGACCGGATCGCGGGCCAGCGCGAGGCCCTCGGCGGCCGTGCCGGCAGTGGCGACGGAGTATCCCTCTTCGCGCAAAATCTCTTCGAGCGTTTCGCGAATCTCCGATTCGTCGTCCACGACGAGGATGTGATTCATGGGTCCCTGAAATCAGACAGCTTTGGTGAGCGCAGCAGCGGAAGGTGCTTCAGCGGGGCTGGATTCTGCCAGCGGCAATTCGATGATAAAGCGCGCGCCCGCCGGCGAGTTATTTTCCGCGCGAATGGATCCGCCATGATCCTGCACGATCTTGGCAACAATGGACAGACCCAGACCGGTGCCGCGCTGACGCGTCGAGAACCACGGCAAAAAAAGACGCTCGCGCATTTCATCGGTCAGGCCGGGGCCGGTATCGGTGACGACGATCTCCGCCACGCCGCTGCGCTCGCCGGCGCTGGTCTGGATGGAAAGCACGCGGAGGAGACTCTCCTGCATGGCCTCCGCGGCATTGTCGATCAGGTTGGCCAGGGCGCGGCGCAGCGCCTCGGGGTCAGCCATCACCAGCGGCAAACTGGCGTCGAGATGCTTTTCCACGCGGATGTTCCGGATCCGCCCCTCGAACTGCAGCAGCGCCCGTTCGACGATCTCGTTCAGGTTGGACGACCGCGGGTTGGCAACCGGGAATTCCGCGAGCACCGCGAACTGGCTCACCAGCGTGCGCATCGATTCCACCGCTCCCAGAATCGCGTCGCAGCATTTGCGGATCACGCTCGGGGATTCCGGCGTAACGCGCTCGACATGGCGGCGAATCCTCTCGGCGGATAGGGTGATGGGAGTGAGAGGGTTGCGGATTTCGTGTGCGACCCGCTGGGCTACTTCCTTCCACGCGGCCTGACGCTGCGCGTGCAGCAGCTCGGTTACATCTTCGAACACCAGGATCGATCCCCCGCTGTGGCTGCCGACGGGGTCGAGCGCCGCAATGGTGACCGCCAGATTGGCCGGGCCGCGCGCGGTGCGCAACTCCATCTCCGACGAAGCCAGCCCCATGCGGTGCGCCCGCCGGTCCAGGCGGATCAGTTCCGGGATCAGGTCGGCGGGTAGCAGCGCATCCAGCTGCGCTCCCGCGATGTCGGCCTGGGGATCGAGCCTCACCAGATCCGCAAAGGCGCGGTTGCCAAGCAGGATTCGGCGCGTGGCATCCAGCGTCACCACCGCCGATGGGATGGTTTCGAGGATGGTTTCCAGTTCCTTGCGCCGCGCCTCAATCGCCAGATTGGCGGCGGAAAGCTCGCGAGCGGAAGTCTCGGCCAGCGTGCGGCTCTCCTCCAGATCGGCGGCCATGTGGTTGAAGGAACGCACCAGCTCCGCCATCTCCCCGCTCGCAGCGGCCGTCACGCGATGCCTGTAGTCGCCCTTGCCGATCTCGTCCATGGCGTCGGCCAGCGCTTCCAGCGGTCCGGTCATCTGACGCGACACATAGAGTGCCAGCCAGCTGCTGGAGAAGAACACCAGAGCCGTGAGCATCAAAAGAAGCAGAAAGTACGTGCTGCGGATGATCCGGCGCTGGCGGTACAGCGCCCAGTATTGACTCGCGCCGGCGGAAAGGCCGTTCATGATGGCGTTCAGTCCCGTGGGCATCGGCAGGCCGGCGACCACCACGCCCGTGCCTCCGGGCAGGCTGGCAGCGCCCAGCGCGAATTCCGATCCGCCCGCAATCAGCATGGGCTCGTCGGCGCGCTGTGCGGCCTTCAGAATGGCAGCGGCAAAAGGCAGCCCTTTGGGAATGATCTCGCTGTCCTGGGCGTTCAGCCACGAATGGACCTCGGCCTGCGCCGCATTCTGAGGCAGCTCGTAAATGGCGAGGGGCTGGTTATCGCGATACACCGCCGCAAATCCCCCCTGGAGGGTGATCTGGTGGGCGCGAAACTCGTTCAGGATCGCCCGCGTATCGCCCGTTTCCACCGCACCGGCAATCTGCGTCGAAACGGCAAGGCTTTCTGCCTCGGCCCGCGCATTGAGGGATGCGTAGTGAGAAAGCTCCATCGCGATCTGCGCGGAGTCGTCCCGGACCTCGGAGGCCGGTTCGGAAAACCACCTGTCGATGGAACGATTCATGAGCAGAAAGCTAAACAAAAACATGAAGAGCGCCGGCACGAACGACAGCAGCAGCGCTCCCAGAAACATCCGCGTCCGCAGACGCGCCCCCAGCACCTGGCTGCGTTGCTCGGCCAGAAGCTTGATCAGGTTCCGCAGCAGCAAAACCAGAACGGTGACGAACAGCAGAAAGACAAGAACGGAGAGCGAGGTCAGCAGGAAGATCTGCGCCGTGGTGTGCGGGTTCAGCGAGCGAACGTTGAAAGCGTTGAGCGCCAGCAGCAGCAACAACAGGACAAAGACCGCCACCGCCAACAGGATCAGTGTCGTTCGCCGATGTCTCGCGTCAGCCAAATGAATATTCCGCCGTGAATTACGGATGATTATAGGCTCCAAAATGACCTAAACTACTGTTTCTGAAAGACGGGTTTCCCGGCCCGCGTGTTGCAGCCGGCGGCGCGCAATCCTGCTGCCGAGTCCCTCCAGCCCCCAACGAGGTAAACCATGAGACTCTCCCCCTCTTCCCTGCGATTTGCCATTGTGGCGCTGGCCGGCATGCTGGCGCTGAGCGGTTGTGGCAAGGGCAACCAGCCACAGGCCGCCTCCTCCAACCCGCCCCAGGCGGCGTCGCCCGCCGCGCCCACGACACAAACGCCGGCGCCTGTCGTGCAGACGCCTCCGCCGCCCCCGGTGGTCGTTCCGGCAGGGACGAAGCTCCGCGTGCGCCTCGATGAGGCTCTCGGTTCGCGAATCAGCCAAACAGGAGAGCGTTTTCACGCCACGGTGTCCGACGACGTGATCGTTGCGGGAATGGATGTGATCCCCCAGGGCTCGCACGCCGACGGAACGGTGATTGCCGCGAAATCCCTGGGGCACTTCAGGGGCGGAGCGTTGCTGGAACTACGTCTTGAACGAATTCGGACCGATTCCGGCGATTTCGCGGTGGCCACAAGCACGATGGAGAGAACCGAGAAAGGTAAGGGCCGTCGCACGGCGAAGTTTGCCGGCGGAGGCGGTGCGCTGGGGGCCATTCTCGGCGGACTCGCGGGCGGCGGCAAAGGAGCGCTCATCGGCGCCGCGGTCGGCGCGGGAGCCGGTACAGCGGGCAGCGCCGTCACCGGAAACCGAGAAATTGTGCTGCCCGTCGAAACTCTGATCACGTTTCGGCTGGAGCGCCCGGTCCAGCTCACAAAGTAAAACCCGCAAGTGCGCACGCGTGCGCGGGGTTTTACGCGAGCAGGTCGCGGACCGCCTTCCACGGCTTGCTCTGCGATTTGGCGACCGGCTCGCAGGTCAACGTTCCATCGTACGTGTTGACGCCATCGCGAATGCCATCGTCGTCGAGAATGGCCTTTTTTGCGCCGTGCTTTGCGAGCCGCAGGATGTACGGGAAAGTAGCGTTGGTGAGCGCCAGCGTCGAGGTGTTCGGCACGGCGGCCGGCATGTTGGTGACGCAGTAGTGGACGACGCCGTTGACCTCGTACGCGGGATCGCTGTGGGTGGTGGGGTGCGCGGTTTCCACGCATCCGCCCTGATCGATAGCGACGTCGACAATGACCGCGCCCTTCTTCATCTTCATCACCATCTCGCGGGTGACAATCTTGGGCGCAGCCGCTCCAGGAATGAGCACGCCTCCGATCACCAGATCGGCTTCGTGGACCGCCCGGGAGACATTCCAGGAGTTTGAGGCCAGCGTGAAGATGCGGCCGTTGAAGATGTCATCCAGTTCGCGCAGCCGGTTCAGATTCAGATCGACCAGCGTGACGCGCGCGCCCATGCCGAGGGCGATTTTCGCGGCGTTGGTGCCCACAATACCGCCCCCGATGACGCAGACGCTCGCCGGAGGCACGCCCGGAACGCCGCCGAGCAGCACCCCGCGCCCGCCCTTTTCTTTCTCCAGGTAAGCTGCGCCCACCTGCACCGCCATCCGCCCCGCAACTTCGGACATGGGCGTGAGCAGGGGCAATGTGCCGGCGCGGTCACGGATGGTTTCATAAGCGATGCCGACGACTTTTTTCTCCAGCAGCTTGTCCGTCAGAACCGGCAGCGGCGCAAGGTGCAGATAGGTGAACAGCACCAGTCCCTCGCGAAAGAACCCGTACTCTTTCTCGACCGGCTCTTTCACCTTGACGATCATGTCGGCGTTGTCCCACACATTGTGGGCCGAGCCGACAATCTCCGCGCCCGCGGATTGGTACTCGTCGTCGGTGAAGGCGGAGAGGTCGCCGGCGTGCGTTTCGACGAGCACCTTGTGGCCCGCTTCGCTGAGAGATTTGACGCCGGCCGGGGTGATGCCGACACGGCTCTCGTGGTCTTTCACTTCTTTGGGAACGCCAATGATCATCGCTTCTCCCGCATGGACCGATGCAAACATTCCATCCTACCGCACGGGATCGGGGGATGCTCCGTCGAGGATGCGGCGCAGTTCGATGACGAGTTGATCGGGAGACAGCGGCTTGGTGAGGAAGAGCGTGGTGCGATCGGCGTCACCGTGACCGGCATTGCGGTCGTCGAGGTTGCCGCTCACCACCAGGATCGGCATCTCCGGGCGAAGCGCGCGAATCGCGACAATCAGCTCGCGTCCGCTCAGGCCGGGCATTCTGGAATCGGTGATGACGGCGCTGATCTCGGTGATGTGGGCTCGCGCCGCTTCCAGCCCCTTAGCCCCATCTTCGCAGGCGATCACGCTATAGCCGTTGCCACGCAGAACCGCAGTGAAGAGATGGCGGATGGCACGATCGTCCTCAACGACGAGGACGGTAGCCGCTTCGCTCACATCCGGGCGAGATGGCCCAGTTTTTTTCAGAACCACGCTCCGGGGGCAGACAACCGACTTTGAGGACTCGGCCGCTGCGGCCAAACCAAACCGATCGTGCTTCGCGTGCCCAGGCACGATCCGAACGAACGCGATGGAAAACCGGCAAACGCTCTCGGCGAAACAGCGTTCGGGGTCTGGATCGTTCACTCGCCGCAGTCCCGAAGATGCCTCGTGCCGCTGAAAACGATGCCTGACTGTACCACGGGTTTTGGTGGGGATGAGTGAACAATAGTAATCGGCGAAGCCGGATCGGCAAGAGTCCGGAACCAGTCGACGGGGCTACAGCCAGCCCTTCGCCCGCGCCAGCCGCGCCGCTTCAACGCGGTTCGAGGCGCCCAGCTTACTCATGGCCTCCGAGAGATAATTCCGCACCGTGCCTTCAGAGAGATGCAGCTCGTCGGCAATCTCCCCGCTCGACTTCCCTTCTCCGGCGCGCCACAGGATCTGGCGCTCGCGCTCGGTCAGAGGGTCGGGGCCGCTGTCCCACGCTTCGAGCGCGAGGTCGGGATCGATCACGCGCAGTCCCTTCTGCACGCGGCGCACAGCGTCGGCCAGCTCGGCCGAAGGCCGGTCCTTGAGCAGATAACCCTTCGCTCCGGCATCGAGCGCGCGACGCAGGTAGCCGGACCGGGCAAACGTGGTGAGGATGATGACGCGGGTCTGCGGATAGCGGTCGCGGACTTCGGCAGCCAGAGTCAGGCCGGTCATTTCCGGCATTTCGATATCGGTGACGAGGACGTCGGGCTTATATTTCCCGACCGCGGTAAGAGCCTCGCGGCCATTGGCGGCGCGGGCGCAAACGGCGATGTCCGGCTCGGTCTCCAGCAGCGCGGCGAGTGCGCCGAGGACCATCGCCTGGTCTTCCGCCACGATGACCTGAATTTTCTTCATGAATCCAGTTTTACGCCTGAGCTGGGGTCTGCGGAGGAATCTGGATGACCAGACGCGTGCCCTGGCTGGACTCGATGCGGAAGCGGCCGCCCAGCGCTTCGACGCGCTCGCGCATGCCACGCAGGCCGTTGCCTTCCTGCCGGATGCCGCCGCGGCCGTCATCCTCGACCACCAGCGCCGTGCCCTCGCCGCTGGCTTCGATCTCCAGGCGGCAATGGCTGGCCTGAGCGTGGCGGACGATGTTGGTTACGGCCTCACGCACAATCAGCGAGAGAACGGTTTCAGCGGCGGGTGGAAGCTGCGGAGGCTTGTCGCCGCACTCGAGCGTCACGCCGGCAGCGTCGAGCGTCCTGTGGGCATGATCGATTTCGGCGGCCAGGCCTTCGGCCCGGTAGCCGCGAATCGCTTCGCGCACGTCGGTCAGCGCTTTACGCGCGATGTGCTCCACTTCGCCGATTTCGCGCCGTGCGCGCGCGGGGTCGCGATCCATCAGCTTGCCGGCCAGCTCGGATTTGAGGACGACCACCGAGAGCGTGTGGCCGAGGACGTCGTGCAGATCGCGGGCGATGCGCTCGCGCTCGGCGAGCTTGGCCAGATGCTCAATTTCCTCGTGCGCCATCTGCAGCTTGCTGTTGGCCCGCATGCGTTGCGCGTGGAAGAGGTTGGTGCCGCCGACAATGATCGTGAAGAGAGCACCGAATCCCCAGGCCCATGGCGTGATGTGCAGAAGAATGCCTTCGGTGATGAGAATGCCGCAACAGACCGCGATCGTGCCGAGAGAGATGGCCAGGGATTCCGTGATGAAGGGAATGAAAGCGGCGATGTAAACAAAGACTCCCCAGGTCCCGGGGTTCAACGGGCAATAGATGATGCCCAGGACTCCCATGCCCACCAGCAGCAAATAGCTCTGCCACCGTCGGCGGGCAAAGACAAGACCCGTGTACAACGCGAGGAAAACTCCAAAAAATGCGGAGAACTGGAGCCAGTAGGGCCGGCTGTGGCGGGAAACCGGCTCGATGAAGAAGAAGATCGCGTAGACCAGCCAGATGAAGTCGGACCAGTCCGGAGTCTTCCCCGGCTTCTTTCCGGCCTTCGGGTTTCCCAATTCCACAAGGCTGCTCATGCTTACGCCTTCGCTTCGCCGCGCGTAAAGATGATCCACGCGGTGCCCAGCATCAACAGGGTAAATCCAGCGAGCGCTTCCCAGTGGGTTTTCATGCCGCCTGCCTGACTCATGCCGAAAATATTCAGAGCCAGTTGCGCAAGGTGATAGGTCGGCAGCGCCGGAGCCAGCTTCTGGAAGAAATGCGGCAAATACGTAATCGGCATCCAGAAACCCGACGCGAACGACATGGGCAGGTAGATGAGGTTGATGATGCCGGGGCCTGCATTCGCGGGCACCAGCAGCGCCACAACCAGCGCCATCGCCGTAAAGGGGACCGATCCGGCGAGAATCACGCCCGCGAGCTGGAGAAATTCCGGCATCGTGATTTTCACTCCGCCGACGAATACGCCGAGCACGGCCAGAATCGCAACGATGACGACGGCGAATGCCGCGCAGGTCATCACTTTGGCGGCAATGTACGCGAAGCGAGGCATGGGGCTCGCCTGCTTCAGATCGAGCCAGCCCTGCGCGCGCTCCAGCGAGATGCCCATGCCGATGCCAAACAGGCAGGACGACACAACGCCCATGCAGCTATAGCCGGCGATGAGATAGCTGGCGAAGGGATTGTGCCGGTTCGACGCGCCGAAAAGCAGATAGAACATCACCGGAAAGCCGATGACCGACAGCGAGAAGGCGCGCGTGCGCAGCATCCGCACAAATTCGTACTTCGTCTCTTTGCCGAAGATGCGCGCGTAGTAGCCAAGGCCCGTGGTTTGCGGAGCGAGTGCGATTGCATTGGTGGCCATGATCTTTTCTCCTTCTCTCTCGTGGTCGGCGTTACCGGGCCGGGGCGGGTTCCGAAGTCAGTGCGAGGAATGCATCTTCGAGCGCGGCGGCGGAGATTTCGAGGCCGTGCAGGGTCTCGTCCCGCAGCAGCATTTCGCGAACGACGGATTCCGGCCGCTCCGCCACAATCAGCACCGCTTCGCGATCCTGCTGCACATCAGACACCGTGGGCAGCGTGCGCAGAAAGGCCGGATCGAGCTGCGTAATGCAGCGAATGCGCCGTCCGGAGACCCGATTCTTAATCTCCGAGGGCGTCCCTTCGCAGATAACCTTGCCCTTGTTGATCACCACCACGCGGCTGGCCAGCATGTCGGCTTCTTCAAGGTAATGCGTGGTCAGCAGGACGGTTTTACCGGCCGCGGAGAGCGCGCGGACCGTGTCCCACAGGGCTCGGCGCGATTCGATGTCCATGCCGACCGTGGGCTCGTCGAGAAAAATCAGGTCGGGATTGCCGCAGAGCGCCAGGCCGAAGAGAGCGCGCTGCTTCTGGCCGCCCGAGAGCTTGCTGAAAAGCTGGTTCTCGATCCCCTCGAGTTTCGCAGCACGGATGACGTCGGCCATAGGCAGCGGGTTGGGATAGTAGCTGCGGAAGAGGTCGATATGCTCGCGGACGCGCAGCATCTCCGGCACGCGGCTCACCTGGAGCATGGCGCCGATGCGGGTGCGCGCGTCGGAATCGCGGGGATCGCGCCCCAGGACGCGCACGCTGCCCGACTGCGGTGAGATGAGTCCCAGCAACAAGCGGACCGCGGTGGTCTTGCCGGCGCCGTTGGGTCCCAGTAGCGCGACCACTTCGCCCGCGTGCAGGGTGAGCGATACGTTATCGAGTGCGGTGACGTTTCCGTAGCGCTTGGTCACGGACTGCAGCTTCGCGATGGCGCGCGTCTGCGACAAAGGCGTGGGCCATGCGGCCGGATTCGTGGTGGGAAGAACTGCGGTGGCTGACATCGGCTGTCTCCTGGCGCTCAGACTTCAGCGGCAGAATCAGAATCGCCCGAAACCGCGGCCCAACCCAGTGGGCTTTGTCAGCAAAGCGAGGTGACAGATGTCATGGCAGGGGTCGGGGCGCAGGGCGCGGCGCGCAGGGCACCGCATCGGATGGCGGCGGACGCCAGTCCGGAGGTCAGTTCAGCTTTTCCGGGGCGATTTTGCGGAAGCGTGCGTCGATGGGCTGACGGCCGCGGAAGCCATCCTCGACGCGATGCCAGAACTCGATCCGGGTTTCGCCGCGCTTCCAGCAGAGGAGGACGATCTCGCCTTCCAGCAGGCAGGGAAAATCGAGCAGGCCGATGTCGAGGTCTTTCACCTGGACGCCGATGGCGTCGATCTCCTCGAGAGAATCCTTGGCGCGCTGCACCAGGGCAGCCAGCGCGATCTTGCGCTTCTGCACCTTCCCAACGTCAACCGTAATGCCGCCACTCTCGAAGATGCGCCGCGTGAGCTGCGACTGTTCCTCATCCAGTTCCGCCGCCGCCAGCCTCGCTTCCTGCGCGCGATTCAGCAGCGACTCGAGGATCGGCACCAGCGCCTGGGCTTCGTCGAGAGTGAAGGTCTTTTCGCTCAGCCGCGAATCTCCAGCATCCGGTCCAATGCTACGCGCGCCCAGTGCTTGACGTCGTCGCGTACCTGAATCCGATTGACCACCCGGCCTTCGATCAGATTTTCCAGCGCCCAGGCCAGGTGCTGCGGGCTGATGCGATACATGGTGGTGCACAGGCAGCCAGTGTCGTCGAGTGTGATGATCGTCTTGTCCTGCGGAGCGAACTCTCTGGCCAGCCGGTTGACCAGATGGATCTCCGTGCCGATGGCGAAGCTAGACCCTTGCGGCGCTTCGCGGACGATCTTAATGATGCGCTCGGTCGATCCGAGGGCGTCGGCCTTCTCGCAGACTTCAAGACGGCATTCAGGATGCACGATAACCTGGATGCCAGGATATTTTGCGCGGACCTGGTCGACGTGCTCCGGCAGGAACCGCTGGTGCACGGAGCAGTGGCCCTTCCATAGCACGACGCGCGAGTCGCGCAGACGCTGGGGCGGGATGCCGCCGCCCAGTTGCCATGGGTCGTAGACGACCATTTCGCTGAGGGGAATACCCATCGCATGGCCGGTATTGCGGCCCAGGTGCTGATCGGGAAGGAAAAGAATCTTCTTCGCGCGCTGGAAGGCCCACTCGAAGGCCGCGCGCGCATTGGAGGAGGTGCAGACCAGGCCGCCGCGCTCGCCGCAAAAGGCCTTGATGGCGGCCGAGGAGTTCATGTACGTGAGCGGCAGAATGTCGCTGTCTCGCAAACCGGCGCGGAGCAGCGTCTCCCAGCATTCCTCGACCTGGCCGATCTCGGCCATGTCGGCCATCGAGCAGCCCGCATTCAGATCGGGCAGGATGACCTGCTGGCCTGCGTGGCCGAGCACGTCGGCGCTTTCCGCCATGAAGTGCACACCGCAGAAAACGATGTAGCGGGCGTCGGTTTCCGCCGCTACTTTCGATAATTTGTAGGAATCGCCGGTGAAGTCCGCAAAGCGGATCACCTCATCGCGCTGGTAATGGTGTCCCAACAGAATGGTGGTCGTGCCGAGCGCTTTGCGCGCCGCGGCGATTCGCTCATCCATGGTGTGGTCGGGCAGGGCGAGGTAGTTCTCAAGAGAACAAGTCTCAGGCTCCGCCAATACGGGCTCAGCAACCGCTTCGAGTACGCTCACAAGTACGCCGCCTTCAGTCCAAAACGGCCTTGCCCTGGGAGGCATGTCCTGATCTGGACGGGGATGTTGAAAGCAAAACCCGGGCTTGCAGTCAGCTCGCTGCGGACCCTGCCAAGCGTCCACCCAGCCAACGGGGATGTTGCAGCCCTTAATTCTTAGACGCTCCAGTCACGATCCGGTTGCAAAACCGGAGCCGGGCCAAAGCGTTTCACTGCAATCAGTTTAATACAGGCGTAACGGACGGCTCCAGAAGTTTCTGCGGCCCGCCATCCCCCGAAGGCCCAGCCAGCGTACTGATTTGTGACCGTTCATTCACGACGGGTATCATGAGCTATTCATGCACTTCGGCGACTCCATTCTGATCTTCGTCCTGGCACTGGTGCTCTTCGGACCCAAAAAGCTGCCGGAAATCGGCCGCCAGGTCGGCAAACTGCTGGCCGAGTTCCGCCGCGCCAGCAATGAGTTCAAGTTTCAGATTCAGGAAGAAATCCGCAACATGGAGGAAGAAGAGCGCCGCAAGAAGATCGCGGAAAGCCAGGCCGCGTCCGCTGCGACTGCTGCCCTGCCATCGACCGAGCCTCCGGCCGCCGCGACCGCGCCCACAATTATGCCTCCCTCGGACGGTGCCACGGTGAGCGCGTCCTCGCCCTTCGCGCAACCCGCGGCGCCTGCGGAGACGCTGCCCGTTTCCCCCGATCTGGCCCTGAATTCCGCGGCGATCGTGGCCGAAATGCCCATAGCCGATGCGCCTGTGGCGGAAACTCCTGCTGCAGAAGCGACCGTCGCCGAGACGCCCGCGCCGACCGCCGCGCCCCCTGTCCCCGTGCCGCCGGAAGTCCCCGTCGCCGCCAGCCCGTCTTCCCCTGCAGACGCGCACTCCAACGGCCTGCACCCCTCGATGCCGGAAACTGAGCAAATCACCCATGGTTGATCTCGTCGATCGCGCCCGCACTGCCGTCACCGAGCGTGCTGAACTGCCCGGCATGAGCCTGCTGGAACACCTGCAGGAACTGCGCAAGCGGATCATTCACTCGGCGCTCTACCTGCTCGGCGGATTCTTCGTCGCCTGGGGCTTCCGGGAGAAAATTTACGGCTTTATGGAAAAGCCGGTGAAAGTTGCGCTGACCAACCATCACCTGCCCGCGCAACTCAACTACCTGAACCCCGTCGACGGCTTCAACATGTACCTGGAAATCAGCCTGATGGTGGGGTGCATCATCGCCTCGCCCCTCATCCTCTACCAGGTTTGGCTGTTCATCTCGCCGGGGCTCTACCGCACCGAGAAGCGCTTTGTAACCCCGTTTATGACGGCCACGGTCGGCCTGTTTCTGGCCGGCGCCTTCTTTGGCTACCGCTGGGTATTTCCCGGTGCGCTCGACTTTCTTTTTACCTTCAACAAAGACTTTAATCCTCTGATTGAAATTAATGAATACACTGGACTTTTCCTCACCGTGATTCTCGGATTGGGCGCCACGTTTGAGCTGCCCATCCTCATCATGTTTCTGTCGCTGTTCGGCATTGTGAGCCCAAAGTTCCTGTGGAAGCACATCCGGATTGCGATCCTGGTCATCTTCGTCGTGGCGTGCGTCATTGCGCCGACTCCGGACCCAACCACCATGTGCGTCTTTGCCGCGCCGATGCTGGTGCTGTACCTGGTCAGCATTGGCGTTTCGTGGATGGTGCATCCGGTGTCGCGCAAGCGCCGCGCCGCGAAGGCGCAATCATGAGAGCGGCGCGGATCATCGCCGCATGCCTGGCCGCGGTCGCCGCATTGGCGGTTCACGCGCAGAATCTGCCGCAGTTTGACGGCGCCAAAGCGCTCGACTACACGCGCCAGTATGTGACGGCGACGGGCCCGCGCTGGATTGGCAGTCCCGGCCACGCGAAGGCCGAAGCATTCCTCAAAGAGCAGTTCCGCCACGACACGCTGGCCGAGGATACCTTCACTACCACCACGCCCGCCGGCCCCATGACCATGCACAACTTCATCGCGAAGTTCCCGGGGAAAAAAGACGGCATCATCGTCCTGGCCACGCACTACGAGACGAATTACCCGCTGCGCGACATTCACTACGTCGGCGCGAATGACGGCGGATCCACCACCGGCCTGCTGATCGAGATCGCCAACGATCTGCGCGGCAAGCCGAATGACGGCTACAGCGTGTGGCTGCTCTTCACCGACGGCGAAGAGGCGATCAAAAGCTGGTCCGATGCGGACTCGGTCTATGGCAGCAAGCATCTCGCGGAGAAATGGCAGGCGGATGGGACGCTGAAGAAGATCAAAGCGTTTCTGCTGGCCGACATGCTGGGCGATGCCGACCTGGACATCCAGCGCGATTTGAACTCCACGCCGTGGCTGGAAGACCTGGTGCAGAAGGCCGCGACGCAGTATGGCTGGCAGTCATTCTTTTTCCAGACGCAAACCCGCGACGAGGACGATCACATTCCGTTCGTCCACCGTGGTGTGCCCTGCGCCGACCTGATCGACCTCGACTACGGCTACGACAACGCGTACTGGCATACTGCCCAGGACACCATGGACAAGCTCAGCGCGAAAAGCCTGACCATTGCCGGCGACACGCTGCTCGAAACCATCCGCCTGCTGAACCAGCGGTAGACGCTCGCCCATGCCTGCCCACTGGCCCGTCTTTGCTGTTGTTGTAGGCGTTCTGCTGCTTGTCGATCTCGCGCTGCTGCAGCGGCCCGGACGAGCCATCTCGGTACGCACCGCCTGGGTGTGGACTTTCTTTCTCGCGCTGCTGGCAGGCGCCTATGCGCTGTGGGTTGGCTCAACCTCCGGCAAACAACCTGCCGTCGAATTCATCACCGGTTATCTGATCGAAGGCTCGCTGAGCATCGATAACCTGTTTGTCTTTCTCCTGCTGTTTCGCGCGCTGCGCCTGGACGGTGAGCAGCAGAGGCGCGTGCTGCTCTGGGGGGTGCTGGGCGCCATTGTGCTGCGCGGCGTGCTGATTCTTGCCGGGGCGGCGCTTCTGGCGCGCTACGCGTGGGTGCAGTACGTGTTCGGAGCCGTTCTGGCATTCGCCGCTTTGCGGCTTCTGCTGTACAAACCGACGGTCGCGCCGGCCCGCGGTCCCGTCGCCTGGATTCAAAGCGGCTGCCTCAAACGCATCAGCAACCAGCGCCTCGCCTTCACTTCCCTGCTGCTGGTCATTGCGGCCATTGAGGCGACCGATCTGATCTTCGCCCTGGACTCCATCCCCGCCGTGCTCGCGGTGACGCGCAGTCCCTGGATTGCCTTCACCTCGAATATCTTCGCCGTTCTCGGCCTCCGCTCGTTGTATTTTGCGCTGTCGTCGATGCTCGACCGCTTCCGCCTGCTGCACTACGGACTGGCGTGTATTCTTGCTTTCGTTGCGTTCAAAATGCTGGCGGCGCGCTGGATCGAGATCCCAGCCCTGGTTTCTCTGGGGGTAATCCTGGCGATTCTGGCGATCTTTGCGGCACTTAGCAAAGTTCTGCCGGAAAATACTCCCGCGCGGCCCTAAGATATCTTCTTCGTAATCCGTCGGATTTATAGTATTGGCATCCGAAAAATCCGGGGTTTCCGGAGGGCTCATGAAAATTGGCATACTTGGTTCCGGCATTGTCGCGCAGACGCTGGGAGCGGGATTTCTAAAGCACGGTTACGAAGTTATGGCCGGTACGCGCGACCAAACCAAATTGGCGGAGTGGGCCATCGCTCACCCGAAGGCCCACCTCGGCTGCTTCAAGGACGCCGCCGCGTTCGGAGATATCCTCGTCCTCGCGGTGAAAGGAAGCGTCGCATCGGACGTGTTGCGCATTGCCGGCAGCGCGAACCTGGGAAGCAAAGTCGTGATCGACGCGACGAATCCCATTGCTGACGCACCGCCGGCGCATGGCGTGCTCCCGTTCTATACGACCTACAACGATTCGCTGATGGAACAGTTACAGCGCGAATTTCCCGCTGCTCGCTTCGTGAAGGCGTTTAACTCGGTCGGCAGCGCCCGCATGGTCAACCCGCACTACGCAGAGGGTCGGCCGACCATGTTCATCTGCGGCAACGACGATGCGGCGAAGAAGACGGTGACCGGCATCCTGGACAAATTTGGCTGGGAAACCGCCGACATGGGCACGGTCGAGGCAGCGCGGGCCATCGAGCCGCTCTGCATCCTGTGGTGCATCCAGGGCTTTACGCGGAATGAGTGGACGCACGCATTTAAACTGATGCACGCATAGGCCGCGACGCGGCTGTTTCAGAGATCTTCGAAGGAAATCCCTGTCTGCCGCATAACCGAATGCCTGCCGAAGCGTGCATCGGCGCGTTTGGGGAAATCGTTGCGATAGTGCGCGCCGCGGCTCTCCTCGCGACGAAGCGCCGACTCGACGATCAGCCAGCCGATCGTCTGCAAATTGCGCAATTCGATAGTCGGGCGGTCCGCCGTCGCCGGAATTGCGCCGCTCTGGGCGCGCAGCTCATCGAGGGCGGCTGTGAGTCCCGCGGCATCGCGGAGCAGGCCTGCCTGTTCCCACATGGTGCGCTGCAACTGCGTGCGTAACGTCGCCACTTCCTCACGCCCGGGGTGCCGCGCCGAGGATGAGGCGGAGAGGGGCGCAGCAGTCGATGCAGCCGCACCAGCTTCTGCCATCATGGCCTCGGCCGCGCGCGCGCCGAAGACCAGGCCCTCCAGAAGCGAGTTGCTGGCGAGGCGGTTCGCTCCGTGAACGCCCGTGCAGGCGGCTTCGCCGGCGGCGTAGAGACGCTGCCGTGAGGTGCGCCCATGGACGTCCGTCCGCACGCCGCCCATGAGGTAATGCGCAGCGGGGCGCACCGGGATGAGGTCGCGCCGCAAGGCGAGACCATAGTCGGCCAGAAATTTCGAGATGCCAGGAAAGCGCGTCGCCGGATCGACCTTCGTCACGTGGCGCATATCGAGATACACCGGCAGCGTCTCTCCGGCCGGGCCCATGCCCTCGCGGGTGATAGCGCGGGCCACAACGTCGCGCGGAGCCAGTTCCAGCAGCGGATGATAGCGCTCCATGAATCGTTCGCCGGCAGCGTTGCGCAGCCAGGCGCCCTCGCCGCGCAGAGCCTCCGAGAGCAGAAACCGCTGCACGCCGGGCAGGTAAAGCGCCGTGGGGTGGAATTGGTAGAACTCCATGTCGGCGATTTCCGCGCCTGCGCGCCATGCCATGGCAATGCCGTCGCCGGTGGCCACCGCGGGATTGGTCGTATCGCTGTAGACCTGGCCCGCCCCGCCGCTGGCCAGCAGAACCGCCCGCGCGCGAACCTGGCTGACGCCGCGATCGCGATCGAGCAGGCCAACGCCAGCGACAGCGCCGTCCTCGACGATCAGGTCGAAGGTGGTCATCCACTCCTGCAGCGTGATGTTTTCGATGGAGCGCGCGTGACGCAGCAATGAGCGGCCGATTTCTGCTCCCGTGGCGTCTCCATGGGCGTGCAGAATGCGATTGCGGCTGTGCGCGCCCTCGCGGGTGAGCATCAGGCGGCCGTCCTCGCGATCGAAGTCGGTGCCCCAGCGCAGCAGTTCGTCCACGCGCAGCGGACCCTCTTCCACCAGCACGCGGGCGGCCCCGCGATTCACCAGGCCATCGCCGGCGTTCACGGTGTCGTCCAGATGCAGCGCGACGTCTTCCTCGCCGCTCATGGCAACGGCAATGCCGCCCTGCGCATAATTCGTGTTCGACTCGCCGAGCGCTTCCTTGGTGACGACCTGGACGCGCGCTCCGTCGGCGGCGAGTCCGATGGCGGCCCGCAAGCCCGCAATCCCCGCGCCGACAATGACGAAATCGGTTTCCTGCACAGCCATAAACTTTCAGGCTATAGCATTTTTGCGGATCGGTGGAACCGCGGAGGCCGGAGGGACCGCGCAGTTGTCGACGAGACTGCGTCACAGCCGAAAATAGATGCCCACCATGGGTTCCGCAGTTTGGGTGAACTTGCCGCTCGACGAGGTCAGCGAGGTTAAGTCGGGCGCGTGATACAGATTGCCGCGATACTGCACGCGCAGGCCGATGTGCGGCAGAAATCCCCAGTCAAGCCCGGCACCGTACACATAAACGGGCTTAGTGCTGGTCTGCGTACTGCCGTTACCGTCTGGAATCGCCACAGAGCTGTTGCTGGGCACGTTGAGCAGCAGGCCCGCGCCGAGTACGCCGAAGGGCCGGAAATTGGCGAAGTGCAGCGAGGGCGTCCAGTCGAGCGTCAGTTCATGCGCGTTGGCAGGGACCACCACGGGCGCGTTGCTGCACGTGGTCGCACTGACCGGGCATGTGCCGGTTCCGGGAGCGAGGGGAGTGTTTCCGGCGTATTGATACGTCTGGTCGTTGCGATTGAATGAATAGGTCGCCTCAAAACCCAGAATCGGATTCGCAATGTGACGCAGCTCGACGAGCGCGCCGGCAGAGTTCGAGGGGCTCTGCTGAATGCCGTTTCCGGTGGTGGTCCCGCTGAACGCGCCGTAGACGCTGGCCGCGACATCGGTCTGTGCGCCCGCCGTCGAGATCAGCGCCAGGATGCAGGCGAGGAAGAAGACGCTGGAAAGGGATTTAAATTGCATGACGGTCTCCTCATGGGGCGAGTCCGCAAATGCGGCGCATCGCTCCGGCCGGTTGGATGTCCATTTCTTTCAGCCGTATTGGTTGCCCGCGCGGAGCCTTCCCCGCAGACGTGTCTGCATTCTCAGACCCCGCTGCGGGGGGATGGTTGCGGTGATTCGTTCGCACTCCCGGCTGGGTTGGTCTGTCGTACGATAAGGCCATCTTGAAATCGCAATCCAGGACCATCCCGGTTAGAACTGCTTCGGCCAGCTACCCCGTTTACGTGGGAAGCGGCCTGTTCCCTACTCTTCCCGCCCGCGTTGGCCTGAGCAAGTGCAGCCGTCGGGTTTTCATGCTGACCTCGGTTGAAATCTGGTCGCTGTGGGGCAAGGCGTTTCTCTCCGGCTTTCCCGATGCGAGCACGCCCACAGTTCTCTTTCTGCCTGCCGGTGAACGCTTCAAGCGGATGGCGCAAGTGGAGCGCCTGGCGACCGAATTAGCCAGCGCCGGCGCGGACCGCTCGTCGCTGCTGATCGCCTTCGGCGGCGGCATTGTGGGCGACGTGGGCGGATTTCTGGCGGCGATCTACATGCGCGGCATCGACTACGTGCAGGTGCCCACCACGCTGCTGGCGCAAGTGGACTCGTCCGTGGGCGGCAAAACCGGTGTGAACCTGGCGGCCGGCAAGAATCTGGTGGGGAGCTTTCACCATCCACGCGCGGTCTTCGCCGATATTGACGTGCTGCAGACGCTGCCGGAGCGCGAGCTGCGCGCCGGACTCTTTGAGAGTGTCAAGGCGGGCATCATTCGCGACCGCGCGCTGTTTCGCTTCATGGAGGAGAATGCCGAAGCGATTCTGGCCCGCGATCCAGCGGCGCTGGAGCGCGTGATCGCCGCATCGATTCGAATGAAGGCCGGTGTAGTCGGCCTCGACGAGCGCGAGTCGGGGCTGCGCATGATCCTGAATTTTGGCCACACCATCGGGCACGCCCTTGAAGCGGCCACCGGCTACCAGCGGCTGCTGCACGGCGAAGCGATTGCCTGGGGCATGCTGGCCGCTTTGCAGATCGCGCTGGCGCGCCGCACCGTCACTCCGGATCAGGCCGAGCGGATCGAGGGCGCAATCGGCGCCTACGGGCCCCTGGCAGGCTTTCATGCGAGCGCGGACAAACTGCTGAACGCAGCCGGCCGCGACAAGAAGAATCGCGCCGGGACGCGGCGCTTCGTTCTCCCGAAGGGCATTGGCGACGCGGTGGTAGTGGAAGACGTGACGGACGCGGAGATGGAAGGCACGGTCCGGTGGGTACTGGCACGCGCGCGATGAAGCGGATGCAGGGTTTCAGTCGACGGCCATGGAAAGCTGGTGGCGCAGATCGGCGCCGCGCACCCAGAAAATGACATCGGTAGCGATGTTGGTGGCGTGATCGGCGATGCGCTCCAGGTTGCGCGAGATAAGGATCGTCGGCAGCGCCTGATCCACCGTCTCAGGGTGCGCCTGAATCACCTGCGTCAGCTCCATGATGGCCACGCGGTTCATGCGGTCGATCTCGTCGTCCATGTCGCGCACCGATTCGGCGACCAGCGCGTCGCCATCGAGCAGGGCCTGGATCGCGGTGCGGATCATGCGCCCGGCGAAATCGGCCATGCCGGCAATGTCGACGGGCAGATCGATGGGGTCCTGATCGAGCAGGTCGAGGGTGCGGACCGCAATGCTGACCGCGATGTCGCCGATCCGCTCGAGGTCGCCGTTGATCTTGATGACGGCGAGGATAAAGCGCAGGTCGATGGCCATGGGCTGTTCGCGCGAGAGCAGTTCGTAGGCCATCTCATCGACTTCGCGCTGGGCGGTGTTGATGGCGGTTTCGTTCTCGCGAACGTACTGGCACAGCCCCTCGTCGCGGCGCAGCCACGCGTCCACCGCGGACTCAACCGCCTGCTGGGACAGCGCCGCCATAGCCAGCAGCTTGTCTTTCAGCGCGGCGAGCTGCAAATGAAAATGGATCCGCGGCACCCTTACCTCCTGCCCTTCCCGGTCCTGCGATGCGAATTACCTGGGCCCGTGATGCAGGCCAATCTATGTATTGTGCAACGGCGCGTATAAAAAGAATGCGAATTTCACGCCCATTCCGTTACTTCTCTGAGTCGCGCTTCACCGTTCGACGCGCTGAGACTGCGGACCGTGAGCCGCCCAACCGCTCAGCGCAGCCGTTTCTCCGCCTGCTGCGCGGCTTCGTAGATCTGGTCGAACGACTCCACCGCGTACAGAACTTTCTGTTCCTCGGACACCAGAAACTTCTGCTCGAGCACCAGATCCAGGTCGAAGTCGCGAATCTCCGGCTTGCCTTCGATCACGTGCGTCCCTTCGCCGTGCGACGAGATGAGGCCGCTGCCGTAGAGCTTCACCTTCCCGTTCTGCCGGATCACGCCAAACTCCACAGTAAACCAGAAGAGTCGGCCCATCTTTTCGAGCTTTTCCTTGTCGAGCATCAGGCTTGCGCAGACGCGGCCGTAATGCTGGAGGAAATCGGCGAAGACGGGATGCGCGTGCATCGGCACGTGTCCGAAAACGTCGTGAAAAATATCCGGTTCCGGCGTGTATTCCATCGCCTCGCGGCTGCGGATGTAGGTGGTGGTGGGAAACTGGCGTGCGCCCAGCATCTCAAAAAACGCGTCGGGCGGCAGAAATCCGCTCACCGGCGTCGCGTTCCATCCGGTGCGCGGAGACAGGCGGCGGTTGACGTCGCTCAGGTTGGGAATCGTGTCCTCGCGCAGCCCGATTTGGTGGAATCCGTCGAGATATTCCTGGGCCGCGTGCTCCTGCAACTGCGGCATGCGGCGGCGCACCAGTTCGGCCCAGACGGCGTGCTGCTCCTCGGTATACGCGGCCCAATCCTGCTGGATCAGGTAGGGCTCGGCCACGGTGAGATTGCGATCCCCGGATCGAACTGCGGTCGCTGCAACTGGATTCATGAAAAACACCCCTGGCAAAACGTATGAGAATTTCACCCGGACTGCTGAGATGTCAAGGTCGCAATCGTGGTTTCGCGCCGGCTCAGGCGGGGAGGTGGATGCTGCCGTCCCCGGCAATTGTGAAGGATGGGTTCCAGGCGACCTCCCACGCGAAGTTGTCGGGGTCGACGAAATAACCCGAATAGCCGCCCCAGAAGGCCTCCTGCGCTGGCTTCAGCAGACGCGCTCCTGCCGCAACCGCTTCGGCGAGAACGGAATCGACCTCCGCGCGGCTGCGCGCG
Organism: Acidobacteriaceae bacterium; assembly: GCA_036267295.1. Lineage (GTDB taxonomy): Bacteria > Acidobacteriota > Terriglobia > Terriglobales > Acidobacteriaceae > Palsa-343. The sequence continues at coordinate 79,953 of DATAWI010000012.1, forward strand.
TTGTAGGCGATGGCGATTCCGGCGAATCCTGAGCCTTCCGCTGCGACATTGGCGTCTTTGGCTAATTCCGATCGGGGGTAGAGGGCCATTGCGATGCTTCCGGCCTGGAAGAAGACAACGCCTTCGGCGCTCGCCGCAGCCCGGCGCCAGCCGAGGCTTTCGTAGAACGCGCAACTGCGCTCGATATCCGACACGCCGAGTGTAAGGATGCTGATGCGCTGTTCCATACAGTTGCGGCCACCGTACCGCTCGAACGATTGTCGCAAGGCGCGGGGGCGAGTCCAAGGCAATTCTCAGAAAACGCCCGTCGCTATTTTGCCTTCGGCGTTTTCGGCTGATTTGCGCTGGCGGGTTGCGGCGGCGGCGCGCTCACCGGGGGCAGATCGTAGATTTCCAGCGCGCCGCGGCGCAGCACCGCAAAGCGCCTTCCGTCTGGAGACAGCGCAACATTTTGCCCCCCGGTCAGCACAGGGTTCGCATCCCGTACCAGAATCAGCTTGCCCGACTCGGTGTCATACACGCCCGCCAGTTGCTGCGAGATATCGCTCTCATCGAGCGCATCGAAGACGCTGATGGGCCGCGTGACCTCGACCGATTCATAGACGAAGCGGCTGCCATTTTGCGCCGAGGTGAACCAGCCCCAGACATACTTGTTCTCCCACTGCTCGCGCCACAGTTCCCGGCCGTCGGTGGATATCGCGATGACCGGGCGATCCTCGTCGGCCTGGTAACACCCCTCTACCAACGCCACCGTTGCGCTCACCGGCTCGACGGTGGGCCGGCAGTTCGACTTCACTTCCGCCAGGATCTTTGATTGCCCCTGAAGCGGCACCTCGCGCACCGCCCAGGAACCCTCCGTGCGGCCCTCAAGAACATCGGCGATCCCTGCGCCCAGCAGCGGCACGCGCACCGGCGACTCCGCATCCTGAATCACGGTGGCCTCTTTCGATCCGGCAGGCACAATCTCCACCTGCACGGGCGTCTTTTCCAGCGGCGCATCGCCCAGCGTCGGGCCGGAAGACTTTTGTGGATCGTCCTTCTCGATCACCATCGTGCGCCGGTCCGGCGAGAGCTCAACGGTCTCGAGCGGGGTGTCGGACGAGAAGTACGTGCGCAGCGCCAGCGATGGGCCGGTGAGATACAGCGTGTCGCGTACGCGGACGAGGAAATTGCCGTCGGTGAACGGCCACAAATACTGGTTGCGGTCGTGCATGCGCCACTCCGTCTGGCGCACCACCTTGCCGGTGCGCAGGTCGAGGACCACGGCGCGAATCTGCTGGTCGTCGTCGTCCGCCGCGCCGCCCGGCAATCTCTTCAGCAGGCCGCCCACGCGAAAGGTAAACAGCAGGTGATCATTATCGAAAAACCCGAGCGATGCCGAAGAGAGCTTGTAAGTGAGATAAAAGCCGCTCGGCGGCATATAACCCAGCGGCGCGACCTCAATCCGCATCGCGGGCTGCGGTTCGGCCGGCGTCTGCGGCGCCTTCGCGCACCAAAGCGGCCCTGCGGTCGCCATCCCCATCCCGACAATTGCAATAACTGCTGCTCGCTTCATGCCGCTCCTGCATCCATTCTCCGCACCCATCCCTTTGTGAGCAAATGGCATCTCTCCCACTCTGATTTGACGCAAGCCTCCATTGTGCGTATAAAACGTTGATCGAAGGGTCGCTTACGGTTTGCCGGTTCTCAGTGCCGCGCATCCGAGGCAGGATCGATTATGGCTCGCATGCAGGAAAACAAGGAATCGTCCACCGCTCGCCGCTCGGCCCGGCCCTCGGCCAGCAGTTCTCGCTCGGCCTCCGGCGGCGCGCAGCATCGGCTGCTGCAGGACTATCAGAACGCTTTGCAGTTGATGCAGGAGGGCAAATTCGAGAAAGCACGCACGGTCCTGGACAAGATTATCCCGGACGCTCCGCCGGAGATCCTGGAACGCGCGCGCATTTATCTCGCGGTCTGCGACCGCCACAACCGCTCCACCGATCGCTCGTTCAAAACGCCGGAAGAGCAGTACGACTACGCCGTGTCTCTGCTGAACAACGGCGCCTACGAGGAAGCCCGCGACCAGTTTGAGGCCATCCTCGCCAAAACTCCCCGCGCCGACTTCGCCCACTATGGCATGGCCCTGCTCAGCAGCATCACCGGGCAGGCCGAAGAGGCTCTGGATCACCTCGGCCGCGCCATTGACATCAATCCCGCCAATCGCATCCAGGCCCGCAGCGACCCCGACTTCATCGATATGGCTGATGATCCGCGCTTCACCGAGCTGCTGTATCCCGAGATGCGCTGACTCTGCGCCGCCGCCCGGTTTAAACTCCTAATGAGAAGGCGAATGCCGCATCTGTGAGTACCTCGGCCAGAAAATCCACGACGCCTCCAGGCCTGCGCGTAGTCGCGATCGGCGGAGGAACGGGTCTATCCACCTTACTGCGCGGACTCAAGCAGCGAGTTCCGCACGCCGCTGGACTGCTGGAAGTGCCGGTGCGGTCCCCGATGATCGCCGACCTCTCGGCAGTGGTGACCGTGACGGACGACGGCGGCTCCAGCGGACGCTTGCGGCGCGACTTCAACATGCTGCCCCCGGGCGACCTGCGCAACTCCATGGTCGCGCTCTCTGAAGACGAGCAGCTCATCTCGCGTCTCTTCCGGCATCGCTTCCGCAAGGGCGGCGAGCTGGGCGGACACAACTTCGGCAATCTCTTTATCGCAGCGCTCACCGACATGACCGGCGATTTTGGCCAGGCGATCAAACTGGCCGCCGAGATTCTGGCGACGCGCGGCCACATCTATCCCGCCACGCAGACCAATGTCACGCTGGCGGCGCGCATGGAAGACGGCTCGATTGTCCGTGGCGAGACCAAGATCACCGCCAGCCGCCAGCACATTGTCGAATTGACACTCGACCCTCCCGATCCGCCGCCGCCGCCGGAAACCCTCGACGCCATCGCAGCCGCCGACCTCATCACCGTTGGCCCCGGCTCGCTCTTCACCAGCATCGTCACCAATTTGCTGGTCCACGGTATTCCCGAGGCTCTGGGCGCCGCGTCCGCCACGCGCGTCTACATCTGCAACCTCATGACTCAGGCGAACGAGAGCCTGCACCTGACCGCCTCCCAGCACATTGAGCGCATCTACGAGCACGCCGGGCGGCCCATCTTTGACTACGCCGTGGTGAATACCGCTCCGGTTTCGAGCATCCTGCGCGAGCGCTACGCCGCCGAGGGCGCCGAGGTCACGGTGGCGGACATCCCCCGCATCGAGGCCCTGGGCATCCAGTGCGTCACCGGCAACTTCGCCGACGAGGGCGGAGTCCTCCGGCATGCCGCCGATCGCGTTGCCGACGCGGTGCTGGCATTGCCGATGCGCGCAGGGGCCGCCGTCGGCGCACGCTGACACCGGGCTCCCGCACCCATCGCTCGCGCCCCCTACGAAGCAGCGACTTCGTCGTCCAGTTCGTCCATTTCGGATTCACCGAAACCGGAGTCGCCGTCCGCCAGCAGTCCCAGAGCCTGGCGCTCGAAGAGACGCCGGTAAATGCCTCCGGGAATCTGCACCAGGTCCTCGTGCCTGCCTTCCTCCACGATCTCTCCCGCTTCAAAGACCAGGATGCGGTCGAGCATGCGCACGGTGGACAGACGATGGGCGATCACGATCGCTGTGCGTCCCACGATCAGCCGTCCCATCGCTTCCTGGATGAGCGCTTCGGATTCGGAATCGAGGCTCGAGGTCGCCTCATCCAGAACCAGCACCGGCGCGTTAGCCAGAAAGGCGCGAGCCAGCGCGACCCTCTGGCGTTCTCCGCCAGAGAGCTTGACGCCGCGTTCGCCCACCGGCGTTGCGTAGCCTTTCGGCTGGTTGCCGATGAAGCTGTGCGCATTGGCCAGGCGTGCCGCTTCCTCAATCTCCCGCTGCGTCGCCTGCGGACGCCCGTACGCGATGTTCTCCGCCAGCGACCGATGAAAGAGAATCGGCTCCTGCGGGACAAGTGCAAGCTGGGCGCGCAGCGACTCCTGCGTGACCATGGCGATGTCCTGCCCATCGACAAGAATCCTGCCGCCCGAGACGTCATAGAGCCGGTGCAGCAGCTTCACAAAAGTCGATTTGCCGGAGCCGGAATGTCCAACCAGCCCCACGCGTTCGCCCGGCTCGATGCGCACGGAGAATTCGCGGAAGAGCGGCTGGGCCCGCATGCCGTAGCGGAACGTGACACGGTCGAAGACAATCTCGCCCGCTTCGACGTGGATGTGCCTTGCGCCGTGGGCATCGGCCACGCCAAGAGACTGCGACTGAAAATCGACCATCTCCTCCATCTCGTTGACCGAGCGCTGCAGGTTGGCGATGTGCTGCCCCACGTCGCGCAGGTAGCCATGCACGATGAAGTAGGTCGTCAGCACGAACGTGACGTCGCCCGGCGTGGCGCGCCCATGCCACCACAGCCACACCGAACAGCCCACCACCGCGGTGCGCAGCACCAGCAGAACGAGCAACTGCGCGGCGTTGCTGCGCGTGCCGAAGACCCAGGTCCGCTCCGTGCGGCGCTGCCATTTGTCGAGGACGCGGCCCAGCCGCGAATCCTCGCGGCCTTCGGCTCCAAACGACTTCACCACCGTGTTGCAGGTGATGGCGTCGGCGAGCGCGCCGCCGACCCGTGTGTCCTGCGCGTTCGACAAACGCGCGGCGGGCGACACGTAGCCCAGCGACATGGTGACGGAGATCGCAACGTAGGCGACCGCTCCCGCGGCCAGCACCAGCCCCATGGCGGGCCAGCGCAGCCCCAGCATCAGCGGAGCGCCGGCCAGTATCAACAAGGCCGGCAACAGCGCCAGCAGCAGCGTGTCGTCGAGCAGATCGACAGCCCACATGCCCCGCGTGACGCGGCGCACGATCGAGCCGGCGAAGTTGTTCGCATGCCAGTCAGTCGAGAATCGCTGCACCCGCCAGAAGGCGTCGCTCGCCATGCGCGTCATCAGGCGCAGCGTGAGCTGGATGATGGCCAGGAAAGCGAGATAGCGCGCCACCATCAGAACGGTTCCCAAACCGGCCATCGCAGCGATGGCGAGCACCGCGGCATGCAGCGCCTCGTGGCGCGCGACCAGGCGCGCCACGCCGGACCCGGCGACGGCGTCGACGAGACGGCCTGAGAACACCGGCAGCATCAGATCGGCCACCGTGGCGGCGATCATGCTGCCGGCGACACCGGCGACGCACCAGGGCTCACGGCGCCAGTGGCGGAAGAGGAAAGCAAGCACATCGCGGACGACGTTGCGGGATTCTCTCCTGGCTGCATTCATAGAAACCTCAAAAGGCGCGGCGTTCGGGGAAGCATCCGCATCCTCGTTTTCAAAAAAGGGTTTGCCAAAGAAGGCTGTACGCAAGAGCGGGAAAGAAATTCCTCCCTGTGGAGGAGCCCTTGCTACTGCCGGTCTGTCAGGTTCGGGATACGAACGGACTTACGGTCGGAAGCTGACGAGAAAGGCATGGAGCCATTGCGATTTGGGGTCGCCGACGGCGGGATCAATCATGCGGATGCCTTCCTTTCGTCAAAGTAGAAGCCTAGCTTAGCACGGTTTTCAAGAAGGAACCGAGGGATTTTCTTTTCAACCCCTGGTCACAGTCGCCGGATTCAGGGGCGTGCTCCCAGTTTTTTTCAATTGCCCGCAGGCTGCGTAGATGTCGCGGCCGCGCGGTTTGCGCACGAACGCCGGCACTCCCTGACTGCGCAGGCGCTCCTGAAAGCGAGCCACATCTTCGGCGTTCGGCATGGCGAAGGCTACACCCGGACCGGGATTCCAGGCGATCAGGTTTACTTTCGCCGGAAACTGCGCGCGCCGCACCAGCTTCACCACCTCGTCAGCATGTTCCAGCCGATCGTTCACGCCGCCCAGCAGCACATACTCAAAGGTCACGCGCTCTCGCGCCCGCAGCGGAACCTTACGCACCGCCGCCAACACGTCGCCGATATCCCACTTGCGCGTAATCGGCATAATTTCCGAGCGGATGGCGTCGTTGGAGGCGTTCAGCGAAATGGCCAGCCGCGGCCGCACCGTCTCCTCACCAAAGCGCAGAATCCCTGGCACGATGCCCGAGGTGGACACCGTCATGCGCGATTCGGGAATGCCCATCGGGTCAACCAGCAGGCGCACGGCGGCGATGAAGGCGTCGAAATTCAGAAATGGTTCGCCCATTCCCATGAACACTAAATTGATGCGGTCGCGTCCCGCCTCCGCCTTGTGTCGATTCAGCACCGCAGCCACCTGGCCGGCAATTTCGCCCGCCGTCAGATTGCGGATAATGCCCAGCCGCGCCGTCAGGCAAAACTGGCAGTTAACCGCGCAGCCGATCTGGCTGGAGACACAAATCGTGGCGCGCGATCGTCCCCGGGATCGGGCCGGCGCCCCCGCATCGTCATCCTCCCCCCCGTCAGTCAGCGCGCCGTCGCCCTCTTCCCCGCCATCGCCTTCCGGCATCCACACAGTCTCGACGGTCTGGCCGTCGTTGCCGGCGATCAGGTAGCGCTCGGTGCCGTCGACGGATTGGAAAGTCTCCACAATCCGCGGGAGTCCTACCTCAAAACCTGCCGCGGCCACGCGAGCGCGCAGTTCTTTTGGCCAGGTCGTCAGGTCGGCCAGGCTACCGATCCGCTGACGGTAAAGCGCCGTCTCCAGCTGCCGAATGCGATACGGCGGCAGCGAGAATTCCCTCAGCCCTTCGGTAAGTTGCTGATTGGAAAGGCCAAAAAGTCTTCTACCCGCGGGCGCGCCTGGAGCGTCTAAGATGGAGGATAGTAAGTTCCCACCGGTCGTCATCTTCACGTCCGAGCATAGCGCATCTAAAAGCGGTCGGCCCTTCTTCCTTACCTACATATGACCAACGAACGCAATATTCGCAGGACTGTCCTTCCCAGCGGCCTGATCGTCCTGACCGAGCGCATGGAGCACGTCCGCTCCGTCGCCATGGGCGTGTGGATGCGCGCCGGTTCGCGCCACGAAGTGCCGGAGCTGAACGGGATTTCGCACTTTGTGGAGCACATGGTTTTCAAGGGGACCAAATCGCGCTCCGCACAGCGCATTGCCCGCGAAGTGGACGCCATCGGCGGCAACCTCGACGCGTTTACCGGCAAGGAAACGGTCTGCTTCAACATCAAGGTGCTCGATGAGCACGTTCCCACAGCGCTCGACGTCCTCTCCGATCTGGTGCTGAACCCCGTCTTTGCCGCCGAGGAAATCGCGCGCGAACGCGGCGTGATTCTCGAAGAGATCAAGATGGATGAGGACAATCCGGATACGCTGGTGCATGAGATTTTCATGCAAAATTTCTGGAAGGATCATCCACTCAGCAAACCGATCCTCGGCACCCGGGAGACGGTGCGCAGCTTCGAGCACGGCACCCTGCAGCAGTTCTTCGAGCAGCGCTTCCGCGCCGGCAACATGGTGTTTTCCGCTGCCGGCAACATCGAGCACGACAGCTTCGTGGAGTTGATCTCCAAACATTTCGCCTCGCTCGCCTCGGGCACGGTGTCCAGCGATACCGTGGCTCCGCGCGTGACGCCGCGCATCCATCTGCGCAATAAGAAGTCGCTGGAGCAGGTGCAGCTTTGTCTCGGCGTGCCCGCCCCGCCGGTCGCCGACGCCTCGCGCTACACCACGCTGGTGCTCAACGTTATCCTTGGCGGAGGCATGAGCTCCCGGCTCTTCCAGACGGTCCGCGAAGAGCGTGGCCTCGTCTATTCGATTTACAGCGATCTGAACCCCTACAGCGATACCGGTTCCCTGTGCGTCTACGCGGGCACTTCCGCGGATCGCGCGACCCAGGTGATCGACCTGATCATGGCGGAGTTCCGCCGGCTCAAGACCGAGCCGCTGCAGGCGGACGAACTGCGCCGGGCCAAGGATCAGCTCAAGGGCAACCTGCTGCTCTCGCTCGAAAGCTCCATGTCGCGCATGTCGAACCTGGCGCGCCAGCAGATGTACTTCGAGCGCTTCTTCGGTCTCGAAGAGATCCTCGACAAAGTAGAAGGTGTGAGCGAGGAGCAGGTGATGGCCATGGCCGCCAATCTCTTCCATCCCGACAAGGTTGCGCTCACGCTGCTCGGACGCCTCGACGGCCTGCGCCTCACCCGCAGTCAGTTAGACTGCTAGCCTTTTTTTTCAGAAGATGCCCGCCGCATTCAGATGCGCCGAATAGTTCTGGTCGGTCTTCAAAATGTGGTTCAACAGCCAGTCGCGCAGCATCATCAGCACCCGCACTGTGTCCGCGCCGCGTCCTTCGCGCAACTGGCGATCGAGAGCCTCTACATCGGCGACGAATTTGCGATGCTGCTCCTGGTGAGCCGCCAGTTGCGGATACAGCGACTTCCGCAGCAGAGCCTCTTCCTGCTGGAAGTGGGTGCGGGTATAAAGCATCAGTTGCCCGATGATCCTGGCGACGATCTCCTGCCCCACTCCCGCGCGCATGGCGTCGGCAAGCTGGTTGATCAGGTCGAAGAGCTTCTTGTGCTGCGCGTCGCACAGCGCGACTTTCACGCTGTACGAGTCGTTCCATGTAAATAAGGGCATGGTCCTCTCCTTGCGCCGGGCGTCATTCGGAGTTATCGGCAGATGGGGCGCAAAACCTGAAAGGAAGAACGCGGCTTAGTCCCGTTGCAGCACAGCGGCAAAGAATCCGTCGCAGGGATGCAGCCCAGGGATGATGCGCAGAAAGTTCCCGTCGACTATGTCGTGCGGCAAATTCCGGCCCGCTGGCGTGACGATCCCAGTCTCTGCCAACTGCTCGATCAGGCCGCCGACTGGAAGCAGACGGAATCCCGGCTGGTCGCGCAGAACTGTCTCCACGACCTCTTCATTCTCCTCGCGCTCCAGCGAGCAAGTGGAATACAGCAGGCGGCCGCCGGGCTTCAACCCCGGAAGAGCCGCGCGCAGGATCGCCGTTTGCCGGGTGTTTTGACGACGCAGATCGGCCTCGTCGAGGCGCAGGCGAATTTCCGGGTTGCGCGCCATCGTTCCAGTGCCACTACAGGGGACGTCGCACAGAATCAGATCATATTCCGGCTGGAGTTGCAGCATGGCCGCGTCGCCGGCCTCAAAACGCACGTGGCTCGCATACTTGCCAGGAAAATTGCGCCGCATGAAATCGAGCCGCTTCCGGCTCACATCGAGCGCCGTGATCTCCGCGTCCGGCAGACGTTCGGCCAGGATCGCGGTCTTGCCTCCCGGCGCCGCACAGGTGTCGAGAACGCGCCCAGCAGCCGGGGCAGATGCTGCGGCAATCTCCGCGACCAGTTGCGATGCCTCGTCCTGGATGCGCACCCGCCCTGCCTGCAATGCGTCGCCGCTCCGCACATCTCCCTGGACCACGCGCCGAGCCTGCGCCAGGAAGGCTCCCGGCTCCACTTCCACGCCCGGCAACTCCGCAACAGTGCTGTCGAGACGCAGCGTCACTTCGGCCGGTTCCTGATCCCAGCGGCAAATCGCCGTGGCGGTTTCTACCCCGAAGCGGCGCGCCCAACGCTCGACCATCCACTGCGGATGCCCCCAGGCGCCCGCAACCTCGCGCGCCGAGCGAAGCGCCGCCGGGGGCACGAATTTTCCCTGCGCGGCAATCTTGCGCAGAATCGCGTTCACCATGCCGGAAGCGCCGTGATCAGCGGTCTGCTTCACCAACTCAACGCTGTCGTTGAGAACGGCGTGAGCCGGAACGCGATCGAGATGCAGCAGTTGAAACGCGCCCAGGCGCAGCGCAATCGCCACGTCGGCACTCAGCTTTGCATCGGGGCGAGCCAGCAGGGCGCGAATCTGCGCATCGAGCGTGAGTTGCCAGCGCAGCACCCCCAGCACCAGCGTGGTGACGAGATGGCGATCCTGCGGCGACAGCGCATCGACCTCCGGCGTGTGCAGCAACTCGTCGCTGCGCGCGTCGGCAGTGGCGATCTGGTTCAGGATGCGGTAGGCAACGCGACGCGCCGGAGCAATCATAGGTTCGATAGTTAGTGTAACCAGCGGCGCAGACTCCCGCTGCGGAACCACCGCGCCCTCGATCGTCCTGGCCCGATGGCGACCGTTACAGCCCGATGGCGACGAACAAACAGATCATGGCCGCAATCAGCGCGGCAATGCGCAGACGATGCAGCCCATCCCACTTCCTGTGGTCGCGGCGATCCTTGTCGGAGAAAGCGTCCGGCTCCATCCGGATCATCCGATTATTGATGGGGACCAGAAACAGCAGGGTCAGGACGATCACGGCGATCCAGATACCGCCGGCAATCTCGATCAAAACGACGCCCGGTGTGTGCCGCAGCACGATCGCCTCGGCAAGCAGCAGCAGGAGCGACAGGACATACCAAAACGGCATGGCGGTCCCCAGTCGCGCCGCGAAGAGCCGGATCGCGCGGACCTGGGCGCGGTCGTCCAGCTTCCAGATCACGGGATTGACGAAGACGGACACTGCAAATTCGACGCCAACCATCAGCCCGACGCAGACAGCGGTTGCAAGGTTCAGCAGAGATGTCATATTCAACTCCTGAGAATGAGACGCTGCGGGGGTTTATACTGACTCAGATGTTTGTACTGACAAATATGTCAGTGCCGCGACGAGGTGACGGATATGCCGGTTTCCAAAAAGGAGCTTTCTGAATGTCCGATCGATGCGATGCTCTCGGTCATTGACGGCCGCTGGAAAGGGACGATCCTGTGGCGGCTCTCCGAAGGGCCGCTGCGCACCAGCGAATTGCGGCGCAGCATCCCCGGCATCACAGAGCGGATGCTGATCCGGCATCTGCACGAGTTGGTGCGGGACGGCATCCTGATCCGGCGGCAGGAAGCGACGGTCCCACCGTGTGTGCGTTACTCGATCTCAAAGTATGGGCGGACGCTGCTCCCGGTCCTTGAAGTCATTTGCGGATGGGGACGCACACATCTCAGGCGTCTGCACAGCATGTGTACGCAGGCTCCGGCGTGCCGCTGAAATTCTGCTTCGCAACCTGAAACGAACGAGCCCTAGCCCAGACGAACGCCGTTCTGCAAGGCATGCCCGCGCAGAAATTCCCCGGCGCTCATGCGGCGCTTCCCTTCCGGCTGCACCTCAACCAGTTCGAGCCAGGTGCTTTCGCCGCAGGCCGCGAAGATCGTCCCCTGCTGCACTACGAGTTCTCCCGGCAGGCTGGCCGGCGCGCCGCGCAATTCCGTCGGCAACAGGCGATGAACGGCGAGCTTCTTTCCGTGGAGCAGGGTCCACGCACCCGGCCACGGCTGAAATCCTCGCCAGCGGTTGTAGAGCGTCATGGCGGGCTGCGAAAAGTCCATGCGTCCATCGTCCCGGGTCAGGATCGGCGCGAGCGTAGCTTTCGACTCGTCCTGTTTCCGCGGCACAATGTGGCCAGCCGCCAGTTCGCGGAGAGTTTCCATCATGAGGTCCGCGCCCATTTCGGAGAGGCGCGGAAAAACATCCTCGGACGTCATATCCGGAGCCAGCGGCATCTCGCGCTGCAGCAGGATGTCGCCGGTATCAAGGCCCTCGTCGAGGCGCATGGTGGTCGCGCCCGTCGCTGCTTCGCCGTTGGCGATGGCCCACTGGATGGGCGCTGCGCCGCGATACTTCGGCAGCAGCGATCCATGCAGGTTGAGATTGCCGAGCCGCGGGAGGTCGAGCATCCATTTCGGAATGATCCGGCCATAGGCGACGACCAGGATGGCGTCGGGCTGGATCGTTTCGAGCTCGGATCGGAGTTCCAGGTTGTTTTTGACTTTCTGCGGCTGCGTCACGCGCAGTCCCGCTTCCAGGGCGGCTATTTTCACCGGAGGCGCGGTCATCAACTGGGCGCGGCCCACGGGACGATCCGGCTGCGTGATCACCAGCGGCACTTCGTAGCCCGCGCGGAGAGCCAGTTTCAGCGCGGGCACCGCAAAGGCCGGCGTCCCGCAAAACACCAGCTTCATTTCCACTCGCCGGTTTTCTGCAGCTTGCGAATCCTGCGCAGGATCAGGTCCCGCTTGAGCGCGCTCAACCGCCACGGAAACAGGATGCCGTCGAGGTGATCGATTTCGTGCTGCAGGGCGCGCGCCAGCAACTCGGTGCCTTCCATCTCGAACCAGTTGCCGTCGAGGTCCTGCGCCCTGACAGAGACTTTCGCCGATCGCGTCACCTTGTCGCGGATGTCCGGCAGGCTCAGGCAGCCCTCTTCGCCCACCTGCTTGCCTTCGCGTGTGAGGATCTCCGGATTCACGAGGACGATCCTGTCCTCCGGCGTCTGCTTGTTGCTCAGGTCAATGACCGTCAGGCGCTTGCCCACGCCAACCTGCGGCGCGGCCAGGCCGATGCCCACCGCCTTGTACATGGACTCGAACATGTCTTCGGCCAGCGTGCGGAGTTCGTCGTCGAACTCGGTCACCTGCTCAGTGGGCCGCTGCAAAATCGGGTCCGGAAATTTAACGATGTCCCGAATCATCTCGTCGTAAGCGTTCTTCCTAGTAGGTTCTGATTTGCTCGATGTAACCGTCGTAGTTACGTTTCAATTCTCTCAAAGAATCGCCGCCGAATTTCTCCAGCGCAAGCCGTGCCACCGCCAGCGCCACCATCGCTTCAGCGGCCACGCCCGCCGCCGGCACCACGCAGACGTCGCTGCGTTCGTAGGATGCCTTAGTTTCCTCGCGCGTGTCGAAGCGCACCGATGCCAAAGGACGCCGCAGCGTCGAAATCGGCTTCAGATAGCCGCGCACCACGATGTCTTCGCCGTTGCTGATGCCGCCTTCGATGCCGCCGGCGTTATTGTGCTCGCGGGTAAACCGCGTGTGCTTGCCGTTCTGCGCCTGCTGCGCATAACCGATGGCATCGTGTACCGCGGACCCAACCGACTCGGCCGCCGTGACACCGCGGCCGATTTCCACGGCTTTGACGGCCTGCAGCGACATCACCGCCTGGGCCAGCAGGCCATCGAGGCGCTCGTCCCAGTTGGCGCAGGTCCCCAGTCCCGGAGGCGCTCCGTGGACCACCACCTCGAAGACGCCGCCGACCGTGTCGCCCGTCCGCAGCACAGCGTCGACCTCGGCCTTCATGCGCTGCTCAGCGTCCGCATCGACGCAGTTCAGCAGAACTTCATTCTTTGCGCGCAGTGCGCTGATCTCGTCCCACGATGCATCGCGCTCCAGTTCTGCCGCGCCCACGCGGATCACGTGACTGGCAATATCGATGCCGAGCGCCAGCAGCAGTTGCTTCGCCACGTTGCCTCCGGCCACCCTCGCTGTCGACTCGCGTGCCGAGGCACGCTCCAGGACGTACCGCGCATCCGGGAAGTCGAACTTCAGCGCTCCCGCCAGGTCCGCGTGGCCAGGCCGCGGCGAGGCCACCGCTTTGTGCTTCGCAGGATCCCCCGCGCCCACCGGCAAAACCTCGGTCCAGTTCTTCCAGTCGCGATTTTCAATTTCGATGGCAATGGGCGAGCCAATTGTCTTGCCGTGACGCACACCGCTCAGGAAATGCGCCGTGTCCGTCTCGATGTGCATGCGTCCGCCGCGACCAAAGCCCTGCTGGCGGCGCCATAGGTCGCGATTCACCGCGGCTTCGTCGATGGGGACACCGGCAGGCAGGCCCGCGAGCAGAGCCACAAGGCTCTCCCCGTGCGATTCGCCGGCGGTTGAAAAACGCAGCATGATCGTGAAAATCCAGCCTTAATTGTAGATGAATCAGGAGTTATTAGGTCGCAAGCCAGGCATACTGCGCCTCGCTGAGGGGCACCACCGAGAGCCGCCCCTGCTTGATCAGCGGCGAGTTGGCGAAGATACCTTGCGCCTTGATTTCTGCGAGCGCCCGCGGCATCCGCGTCTTCTTCACAAACTTCAGCTTTACCAGGGGATGCTTTACGTCGCTCGCGTCCACCGCGACGACCTTGGCGAGGCCGATGGAGCGGCGCTCCGTGCCGGTGTGATAGATGACCGCCATCTCGCCGCGCTTCATACCGGCCAGGACCTTCACGGCCGGCGGCGCGGTTACGCCGTCCCAGACCGTCTCTCCATCCCGGGCCAGATCGTCCACCGAATACGCGCCGGGCTCAGTCTTTAAAAGGTAGGGCATGGTTCCCGTCTCCCTCCATCGCATCGGGGTCCGCGGCACCCTCGCCAGCTTCGCGCAAAAACGCGCGCGTGTCCAGCAAGGGCCGTTCCAGCGACCGCACCCATTCCGTCATTCCCGCCCCGGACCGTCCATTCGCCTCGTTGCGCAGGAACTCATTTCGGATGGTCTGCATCTTCGCATCCAGATCGTCCAGGTAGTGCAGGATGATCGCCTCCGCAGTCATGGGCAGCTTGGGCGAACCGTATTCGTACTTACCGTGATGGCTCAGCACCAGATGCTCGACCAGCAGACGCTTCGCCGGCGGAAAGTCCGGAATCGCGGCAATTTTCTGCTCGATCATGCCCAGGCCGATGGTGATGTGGCCGAGCAACTGGCCTTCGAGCGTGTAGTCGAAGCTTGTGCCCCAGCTCAGCTCGCGTAGCTTGCCGATATCGTGCAGCACCACGCCGGTGAGCAGCAGGTCGCGATTCACGCCGGGATAATGGTTCGCCGCCAGATCGCACATGCCCATCAGCGACAGCATGTGCTCCAGCAGGCCGCCAATCCAGGCATGATGCAATCCTTTGGCGGCAGGCGCCTCACGCAGCGCCGATGCGATTTGCGGATCGCGCAAAAATGCCTGGAGCAGCACCTGCAGGTGTGGATCGCTGAAGCTCGCAACCCAGCCCTCCAGTTCGGCCCACATCTCGTCAATATCCCGTTCGGTTTGCGGAAGGAAATCGCGCAGCGCAAATTCGTCCTTCGCGGCGCGGCGCAGTTTCCTGACATTGATTTGGAGCTTTTCGTTATACCGGCAGACTTCGCCCTGGACCTTGACCACCTCGCCCGCGTCAAAGTCGCCCGCGCCGGAGGTGTCCCACATGCGCGCCTCAATCTGCCCGGTGCGGTCGCCCAGCATCAGCGAAAAATACGGGGTGCCGTCCTTCTTGGTGCGCACCTGCTTCGATCCGGCAACGAAGAACCCCACGATGTTCTGGTTCTCCCGCGCGGCCAGATCGGCAACCATATTGTCTTTCATGTGCGCATCCGGCCGTCTACCTGTGGGTGGGAGCCGGGGGGGTTGTCGAAGTGCTCCCCTGGCTTCCCGAGGGGGCAGTCCCCGACGGAGCCGTCCCCGAGGCCGGAGCGGCCTTCTGCTGCTCCTGCTCCTTCTTCTTCTCTTCGTCGGTGAGCCGGCGCTTCGGGCCGCTCTTCGCCGGATTCGCCTTCTTCGTCTTCGTCGTGTCGCCCTTCAGACCCAAAGCCGAATTCTGCCGCTTGTCTTTCGCCAGTTGCTCGGGCGCCTGGCTTTCCGGCGGCGGCACAAATTTCTGATGCTTGTTCGCGGCCTTCTCCGCGGCCAGCTTCGCCTTCGGCTCTTTCATCCGGTCGGTGTACCGCGTTTTCGGCTTCTTCGCATCGCTGGTGTCGGCTGTATCGCCGGCTGCGCCCTCGGGAGATGCCATTCCCGGCTGGTTGATCGCCACCTGGGTCTCCGGCGCCGGGGTCGTTCCTGCTCCCGCGTCGACGGAACGCGTTTCACCCGAAGGCAGCGTTTCCCGCGGAGCCTGGCCGAACCGTATCTTTTCCTTTTTCCCTGGCTTCTGGGTCGCGGTGTTGCTGGCCACTTCCCTGGGCGAACCCTTCTGCGAATTCACCTTGTCGAGCGTGGGCACGCCCGCCGGCGTCGTCGCAGCTGAAACAGTCTGCAAATGGCCGCGTCCGCGCGCCGGACGTCCCCCATAACGGGTGCGCGTAATATGCTTTTTCTTCCTGGGTGAGGGCGGAATGTATGCGCCCTGGATGAATTTCAGTTCGTTGGGGCTCGCTCCCGAATCCACATAGCCGGGCCGGATGTCGATGTAGGCCTGGTCGCGCAGGGTGCTGAGGTACGTGCGCAGCGCCGGCTCCATTTTCGACATGCCCACTTCTTCCTGTATCTGGCTCTGCACTTCGGGCAAGGTCGCCAGTCCGCTCTCCTGGTGGTCCGCCACCTCGAGGATCAGCCAGCCCTGCTTGGTGCGAATCGGGCTCGTAAACTGCCCGGTCTTCAGATCGAAGGTCGCGTCTTCCATCACCTTAGGAAGATCGCCGCGCTTGTAGTCGCCCAGCCGTCCGCCATCCTGCGCCGTTGGCCCGCTCGAATCCGCTTTGGCCACGGTTGCAAAATCCGCTCCCGTCTTCAGGCGCGCTTCAATTCCATCCGCCTTCTTCTCCGCTTCCGCCACCTGCGCCGCGTCATCCGGATTCGGCGTCGCCACCAGAATCTCGTTCAGCTTTACCTCTTCCGGTCGCTGGAACTCCTGCTTGTGCGTCTTGTAGTAGTCCTGAATGTCGGATTCCGACACCTGCACATGCGGTCCCACCTGCTGCGAGATCACCTGCTGCGTGATCACGTTTTCGCGGATCTGCTCCTTGAAATCCTCGTACGTGATGCCCTGCGCTTCCACCGCCTTCTGCAGGTCGTCCATGGAGCCCAGGTGGTTCTGCTTGCGGATTTCGTCCAGCCGCTTAATCACCTCGGTCTCGCCCGTGATGTCGAGTTGCTTCCCTTCCGAGAGCAGCAACTGCCGGTCGATCAGCGAGCGCAGTAGGTCCCGGCGCTGCTCAAACACCTGCTGCTGCGTCCAGTTCTGCTGATGCGCTTCCTGTTCCAGCTCCTGCTCCGCGCGCTCATAGTCCGACTTGCTGATGATTTCGTCGTTGACCTGCGCGATCCTCTCCTCCACGATGCTGCCGGAGTAAGGCGAGGGCTGCGGGGCGGTGCTGAATGTGCCGGCGGTCTGCGCGACAGCGGGAGCAACGGTCAGAGCCAGGCCGGCAAGCAGCATGGCAGGAATCGGCGGAACGCGAAGCATCATAGGGTTTATACGTCTCGGGCGCAGCCCCCGACCGCTGGCGAGATGGCCAATATTCGGCCCTCCCGTCGCCCCGTCTGGTGTGCTTGCGCTGAGGTCATTGTACAGCGCAGGGCGGACAACTGGCCGCCCTCGGCGGGGAGGATGCTCCGAGAATTACAACGTCCCCCCCGGAACTTCGCACCAATTCGCCTTCGGAATTCCGCCCCTCACCGGCAGACGGCATTCAGCTTCGCGGAAAAGTCCTCATGCTTCGGCAGCGGCAGCTTTTTTTCCATCATCGCTCCCTCCAGCGTATCGGGACCAGGCAGCAACTTCGGATCGGTGTCGTATTTATAGAAAGGATCCCGCTCGGCATCGTTCAGCGAGATGAAGGAGAAGCCGCGGCGCTTGTACTGCTCCAGCAGACGCGGCAGCATGCGCGCGTCGAAGGCCCCGATGTGCATCAGCAGAACGTAGGGGATATCGTGCCCAAACAGCGTTTTGGCCATGGCTCGGCGGTACGCGATGTCGTCGGCGGCCGCCTTCAGATAGCTGCGTTCGAGATACACAATTCCCTTCCCGTCGTGTTTCTCGCTGCAGCGCGCGTACGGCTCGTTCCATTCGTAGTCGCCAAAACTCATGGTCACGCCCGCGATCTTGTAGCCGTGCTGAGCCAGAAAGGCGCGCACCCCCATTTGCTTCTCGGGCGTATCGCCTTCCGCCAGATACGGAAAGCGCAGCCAGTGCCAGTCGCCGCCGTCCATCTGCACTTGCAGCAGTTGCTCGTTGTGCGTCACGTCCTCTTCAAACGCACCCAGAGAGTTCTGATTCAGATTCATGTGCGTCCAGGTGTGATTGCCCAGCGGATTGCCCGCCGCCCTCCACGCCCCCAGCACCCCAATCGTGTCCGGCTGCTCCTGCACGCGAATGCCGTTCACGAACCCGTACGTGGGCGGCACATGCGCCCGATGCAGAGCGCGGATCACCTGATTTGCCACCTCGATGCGCGTCTCGCCAGGAGGCAGCACGCTGTGCGCCGGCAGGTCGTCGAACGTAATCGCCACCTGCTGGGCTCCTGCAACGCCAGCCATGGCGACTGTGGAAACCACAAAAAGAATTCTGGATGCAGCCCTGAGAATCGAACCGGGACCCACGTTCATTGCTTCTCCTCGTGCCATTTAATTGTCGGATTATTGCGCAGGCAAAACGGTACCACCCGGAATTGAAGAATCCCAACTCCAGTTGGTGAGATGGCCGAAGCCGCGCGGCTTCAGAAGACTTTCTGCAGCAGTCCAAAAGGATGCATCAGCTCGAAAAGGTTCCTGCCGCCATGGGCATGCCGCGCAGGCGAACCCCGGTGGCAGCGAAGATCGCATTGCCCACCGCCGGAGCCAGAGCCACGATGCCGGTTTCTCCCGCGCCGGCCGAGGGCAGGTCCCGGCGATCGATCAGCACCACCTCAATCTGCGGCGTGTCGCGGAAGCGCGGCAGGCGGTAGTCCGCGAAGTGCGCGTTCTGCACCTGCCCCCCGGAAAACTGAACCTGCTCGAAGAGCGCGCCTCCGATGGCCTGCACCATCGCGCCCATGATCTGGTTGCGCAGCCCGTCCGGATTCACAATCGCTCCGGACTCCCAGGCCTGCACCACGCGCCGGATCCGCACCTTCTTCGCCGCGTCCATCTCCACCTCCGCGCAGGCCGCGACGTAGCCGCCTTTCTCGGTTCCGCCGGCGATGCCGAATCCCCGTTGCGCAGTCGACTTTTCCCTGCCCCATCCAAACTTTTCCGCCGCCGCCGTAAACACCGCGCTCAGCCGAGGGTCGGTCAGATTTTTCGTGCGAAATTCCAGCGGGTCCATATTCAGCCCATGCGCCAACTCATCCATCGCGCACTCGCGGGCGAAGTGATTCGCCGTGGAGGCAAGCCCTCGATACGACCCCTGCGCCAGCGGCGGATCATTCACCTCGATATAGCGAACCGACGGGTTCGGCACGGCATACGGCGTCTCCAGCCCCGACGGCCCGGAATTGATGTTGTGGTGTTGCCACGCGACCAGGGTTCCGTCTCGCTTCGCTCCCCCGCGCATCGCCATCACGCCGGCGGGTCGAAAATAGGCCCAGGTAAATTCCTCCTCGCGCGTCCAGATGAGCTTCACTGGCTTGCCGGCGCCCTTCGCCAGCCGCGCTGCCTCCACCGCACATTCGCCGGTGTGCTTGCCGCCATAGCCGCTGCCCATATCCGGCATGATCACCCGCACGTGATCGTCGCTGAGTCGAAACGCCCGCGCCAGATCGTCTTTCACGCCGAAGGGACGCTGCGTGCCCGTCCAGACCGTCAACTTGCCGTCTTCCCACTCAGCCACCGCGGCGCGCGGCTCGAGCGGCGCATGTGCAATGTAAGCGACGGTGTATTCCTGATCGAGTTTCACGTCGGCCCCGGCCAGGGCCTGCTCAAAGCCCCCAGAAGACGCCGGCTCCGAGCCACCCTGCTTCCGCAAAGCCGCAAACAACTCCGCGTTCGAGATCTGCGCCGGCACATTCCACTTCGCTTGAATCTTCGCGAGCGCCTGCTCGGCGCTCCACACGTTGTCCGCGACCACGCCGATGAAATCGCCGTCGCGAACCACCTGCACCCCCGGCATCTTCTCTGCCGCCGACGCGTCGACCGAGACCAGCGTCGCATTGAATCCGGTGCGACGCAGCACCTTGCCGAAGAGCATGCCCGGCCGCGTGATGTCCGATGGATACTGATGCTTGCCGGTAACGAATTCTCGCCCCTGCGCCTTGGGCACCGCGGTCCCGGCGATCTTCCACGCGCTCGCCGGCGTCAGCGGAGGATCGCCGCTCACCGTCCGCGTGAGTTTCTCGCCGTGGGTAAGGTCGCCGTAGGCCAGCGACGCGCCCGTCTTCGGATTCGTGACCCTTCCATCCGCGGCGGTCAGCGTGGCTGGATCGGCGCTCCATTGGTTGGCTGCCGCCTCCACCAGCATCTCGCGCGCGGCCACCGCCATGGTGCGCAGTTGCGGGCCCATGGTCGGCGTCGAGCGGCTGCCGAAGGTCCCCATATCCCAGGGCGTCAGATCCGTATCGCCCATGATCATCGAGATCGCGTCGAACGGAACGCGCAACTCCTCCGCGACCGACTGCGCCAGAGAAGTGCGAATATTCTGCCCCACTTCCACCTTCCCGGTGAAAACGGTCACCTTGCCGGCCGCGTCGATGTGGAGCCACGCACTCACATCCTGCGGCAGGGCGTGACCTTGCCGGGCGCGGCCCGATTCCTGCGCAACGCCCGTTCCGCTGAGACATACGAGCAGGCCGCCGCTGCACAGCCGCAGGAACTCCCGGCGGTCCAGTTCGAAGGCGCGAATGCGGTCGCGGATGTCATGGAGCGAGGCTTCGGCCAGCAAGGCAGCGTCAGACATAATCCGGCCCCTTCTTCACCAGCGCGTCCGACGCGCGCCGGATCGCCGCCACGATGCGCGGATAGGTGCCGCAGCGGCAGAGGTTGCCGTTCATGGCTCCGGCGAGTTGCTCGTCGGTGGGCGCAACATGCTCGGCCAGCAATGCGGAGGCAGCAAGGATCATTCCCGACGTGCAGTAGCCGCACTGCAGGGCTCCCTCGTCGAGGAACGCCTGCTGCACGGGTGTCAGAGCGCCGCTCTTCTCGAGACCTTCAATGGTGGTAATTTGCGCGCCGACCGCGGCCGCTGCCGGCGTGAGACAGGAGCGAGTGGCGCGGCCATCGATCAGAACCGTGCAGGCTCCGCATTGTCCTTCGCCGCAGCCGTATTTTGTGCCCGTGAGTCCAAGGCGATTGCGCAGCACCCACAGCAGCGGCTCATCGTCCGCCGCCGTCACCCGCAGCACCGAACCGTTGACGTTTAAGAGGATGCCAGCCACCGTCAAACCGCTCCGCCAGCAGGATACTCCCCGCGAATCCGCTTGCGCCCGCGGCACACTCGCTGCAATAGTGTTTGGGTGGATCAACCCCAGTCTGGCTCGACACTTGGACACTACAAAATTGTTCGCCGCCTCGGGGCCGGCGGCATGGGCGTTGTGTACGAAGCCGAGGACCTCAAGCTCGGCCGGCACGTTGCGCTGAAACTGCTGCCCGGCGCAGCAGACCCTGCCATGCTCGAGCGCTTCTGGCGCGAGGCCCGCGCCGCCTCCGCGCTCAATCATCCCGGCATCTGCACCCTCTACGAGATCAACGAGTCCGAAAGCCAGCCGTTCCTGGTCATGGAACTCCTCGAGGGCAGAAGCCTCGATCAGCTCTTCGCCGGTCACGCCGTCCCGGTCAAACGCCTGGCGGAACTGGGCGTGCAAATCGCCGATGCCCTCGACGCTGCCCATCGCAAGGGCATCCTGCATCGCGACATCAAGCCGGCCAACATCTTTGTCACCACCTCCGGCCAAACCAAAATTCTCGATTTCGGCCTGGCCCGCTTTGAAGATCGCGGCTCGCCGGATACCGCCGACACCCGTTTAACCGACAACCACCTGCTCACCACCCCCGGGTCGACGCTCGGCACCATCGCTTATATGTCTCCGGAGCAGGCTCGCGGTGAAGAACTCGACGCCCGCAGCGACGTCTTTTCCCTCGGCGTCGTCCTCTATGAACTCGGCACCGGCAAGCATCCCTTTGAAGGCACCACCACCGCCGTGGTCTTTGACAAGCTGCTGAACTACCTGCCGCCGGCGCCCAATTCCTTCAACGCCGATCTGCCTTCTGAATTCGAATCCATCGTCTGCAAGGCCCTCGAGAAAGATCGCGACCTGCGCTACCAGTCCGCAGCCGACCTCCGCGCCGACCTCCTCCGCCTGCAGCGCAACTCCTCCGGATCGCGCACCATGGCCAGCGCCGTCGGCGTGCCCACCGCCAGTTCCTATCCCGGAATGATCCGCGCCGGCACATCGGCGTCCATGCCAGCCGCGCATGCATCGAGTGCGGCCCACCCGCCCGCTACCCGTGGATCCGGCTCAACAAAGGCCTCGACCGCTGCCATCGCCACCGCGCTGCGAACCGCTTCTGCCTCGCCCCTCACCGCCCTGCGCATGTCTGCCACCTCGGCGGCGATCCGCGCGCCTCGCGAACTGCTGAGCCGTGCCCGTTTCCGGCGCATGCTGCTGGCGCTCACCGTCTTTGTCGTCATCTTTAGCATCTGGAAGACATGGAGCCGGATGCATCGGCCACCTGTTCCCATGGCGGTTCCGGCGAGCGCCAGCCCGGCGACTCCGCCCGCCACGACCCCCGCAGCATCGACTCCGGCTCCATCGCCCGACGAAAACGCAACCCCGGCCGAGACGTCCGCTCCCGCGACGGCGCCGGTTGCATCTGCTCCCGCAGTCAGGCCGGAAGCCAGAAAACCAGGACCGAAGCCGTCAGCCGGACGCACCACGATCTCGGCTCCCACGCCCGCCGCGGCACAACCGGCGGCGACCCCGGCCGCCCCCGTCGCGGCCACGCCCGCTCCCTCGTCCCACCCTCTGCCGTCCACCACCCCAGCGGCGTCCGCGGCGAAAGCAACGGCCGCCCCCGTCAGCTACTCGGCTCGCCACATGCACGCCTTTCCGTTTCTCGGCGGACGCTCCTGTGACGGGACCCTGCAGCTCACCTCAACCAGCCTGATCTACACCTCCAGCGTGCACCCCGTGACGCTGACCCGCGACAAGGTCGCGTCGATTGAAGGCAACGGCGTAGTCGAAACCGGCGGCAAGAAGTGGCGCTTCGAAATCACCGGCATGACCAACGCGCAGGTGCACGACCTGCTGGCGAAGTGGTACCAGGCCGGCGCCCACTGATCAGGAAAATGATCCCTGCCGTTTGCAGACTCCCGGCGTCGCACGTGGCGTGATAAATTTCGGCATGCTCCGGCTCACGCGCCCTTGGTTCGCGCCCTTCGTTGCAGCATTCGCAATGCAAATCCCGGCCACGCCGTTTGCCCAGGCAGGTCCAGGTCCGGCAACTGCGCCCGCTGCCCAGATTGACCCTCTTATCGCCGGCTTCCACGGCCAGATTTCTCTCTATGCGAAGGACCTCGCCACCGGCCAAACCCTCGAGATTCGCGCCGACGAGCCTGTCCCGACGGCGTCGGTCATCAAACTGGGCATTCTGTACACCGCGCTCGAGCAGATTCGCGCAGGCCGCGCGCATTTCAGCGATCCCCTCACGCTGCGCCACGACGATCAGGTTCCCGGCTCCGGCGTGCTCCTCTTCTTCGACACGCCGACCACGCTGACGCTCAGGGACGCGCTCACCCTGATGATCGCGCAGAGCGACAATACGGCAACCAATCTGGTCATCGACCACCTGGGCCTCAAAACTATCGACGATCAACTGGCCGCGCTGGGCATGAAGAACACCTGGCTCTACAAGAAGGTCTACCAGCCTCCCGTGGGCCCGATGCCGCCCGACCAGCCGAAGTTCGGCCTCGGCAAAACATCCGCTCGCGAAATGGGCGAGTTGATGGGGCGCTTTTCCACCTGCGACCTCGCGAGCAACCCCATCGGGACGGCGTCGGCGTCCCCCGTGAATTCGGGCGATCAGCAACTGTGCGACGCCGCTCTGCACATGCTCAAAGTGCAGTTCTACCGCAACAGCATTCCGCGGTATCTCGAGAAGCTGGACACGACCGAGGGCGACTCCGCCATCGCCAACAAAACCGGTGCGCTCGATCACGTCCGCAACGACGTCGGCGCCGTCACGACGAAGCACGGCACCATCATCATTTCCGAGTTCACCCACGACAACGAAGACACCAGCTGGACGCCGGACAATGAAGCGGAAGTCCTGATGGCCTAAATCGCGAAGGCGATTGTGGATGCCTGGGCGCCATCGAGTTAGCCGAATCTGCACTTAGGAATGTCGCGCCATTTACTAACTCGCGTATGATAGTCGGCCAATGGGGGAATCCACATGACGGAAGACGAACGCAAGCTCGGCCAGCGCTGGTTCGATGAGGTTTGGAACAAGGGCCGCCGGGAAGCGATTGGCGAGATGTTTTCTTCTCAAGGGGTGCTGCACGACGGCGCAAATATCACCACCGGCCCGGACGCGTTTTATGAGTTCTTCGACCGGATCCAGGCGTCGCTCTCCGGCATGCACATCGTTATCGACGACACCATCGCCGAGGGCGACAAAGTGGTTGTGCGCTGGACCTCGACGGCCACCCATTCCGGCAACGGCCTCGGCATGCCGCCGACGAACAAGACCGTCCGCATCACCGGCATCTCCATCCTGCGCGTGAAAGGATCGCAGTTTGTGGAAGCCTGGCAGAACTGGGACATGCTCGGCCTGATGGAGCAGGTGCAGGAAGCGGCGACCGCGGCCACCTATGTCGCGCAATAAGCCGCCCGAGCAGCCGAGCTAATCCCTCGTCAGCTTCCCAATCATCTCCGCCCAGTCTGGCCAGTCCCGCGAGAGCTGCGCGCGGCTCCCTGATTCATAATCGGCATATTCGAAGCCCGGACTGACCGTGCACCCCAGCAGCGCCAGGCGGCCGCCGGCCACCAATCGCGATCCCTGCCAAACGCCATGCGGAACCAGCGCCTGCACCTGCATCCCCTCCGCCAGGTCGCTCCCCAAAACTACCTTCCGCCCGGTTCGATCGGGAAAGAGCTGGAGCATCTCCACCGGATCGCCGAGATAAAAGTGAAAAACCTCGTCCGAGGCGAGGCGATGCATCTCGGAGAAGCTTTCCGGCTCCAGCAGGTAGTAAATAGCGGTCCCAGCCGCACGACCGGCGTCGCGGCCCAGCACGTAGCGCGCCGGCATCCGCTCGCCCGCGATGGTCTCCTGCGCCCGCCAGGTTTGCCGAAACCATCCGCCCTCGCGCGGATGCGGCTCCAGGCGCAACAACTGCTTCAACTGTTCGGCAGTCAACGGTTCCTTCATCCGCCCATGCTAACCCGGCCGCGATCGAAGAACACAGCCCCGGCCGCGCTCCGGGAACATCTCACCGGCCCGCATTGTCTATCCGTGCAAACAACCGCGGCGGCAACCAACGTCGCGGGTGTGGGCTCCTCGCCGCCCATCGCATTGCGCAAAGCCTCGCTCTCTCTCCAAAGCCCCGGCACCCTTGCGGCCCGGTGCTGAAAGCCGTGATTTCGTTCTGAAGGAGAGAGCCCATGTTTGAAGACAGTCTCGTCGAGTCCACCGGACGCATCCGCACGCGCAGCCCTCGCTACGCCGCGGGATCGTTCCTGCTGCAGGCGGCGCTGGTCAGCGTCGTCGTCCTGCTGCCCTACCTCTACCCCGCCGCGCTGCCGCCGAAATTCCTCAGCGTGCCGTTGATCGCGCCGCCGCCCGCGCCCGCGCCGCAGATGGCCGCGCAGCGCGCCTCCGCTCCGGTGTCGCGCCCCGTGCTGTCCCTCGATCTGATCGCACCGCCCCGCATTCCGGCCGGCATTTACCAGTTCATTGACCCTGCGCCTCCCGGCAAAATTGTCGGAAGCGGCGTCGCTCCAGGTACAGGAGACGGCCCGCCAGGCGCACTCCTGGGTGGAATTGTTCCTCCGCCCGCGCCCCTCGTGCGCCTCGCCAGGCCCGACGGGCCGGTTCATGTCAGCTCGGGTGTGGCCGCCGGCCAACTCGTCGCGCCCATCCAGCCGGTGTATCCCATCATTGCGAAAGAGGCCGGTATTCAGGGAACGGTCATCGTCGCAGCCACCATCTCCACCGAAGGCCGCATCGAAAACCTGCATGTAGTCAGCGGCCCGGCGATGCTGGTCAATGCCGCAGTCACCGCGATTCGCGAGGCACGCTATCGCCCGTACCTCCTGAACGGCCAGCCCGTGGAGGTGGAAACCACCATCAGCGTGGTCTTCCTCCTCAACGGAAACGGCTGAGATGAACAGAATCGGAGGCTCGGCCGGTCGGGTGTGATTCGCGTCACCCCGGCCGGCCCTGCATTGCAGTACGATGAAAACCGTGACCCTGGTTGTCTATTCCGCACCGTGGTGCCGCGACTGCCGCGAGGCCATCCGCTTCCTCGAAGCGAACCGCATCCCTTACAAGCTCATCGACATCGAGGAAACCCCTGGCGCTGCCGATGAAGTCCTCGCACACACCGGCAAGTACGCCATTCCGCAGTTCGTGATCGACGGCGAATGGATACAGCCCTATCGGCCAGGACGCGGCTTTCTTTACGCGGAGATGAAAGCCCGTTTCGGCCTCGACGCGGCCGCCGTTTCTGCTTCCCGCGAACGATAACCTCCGGCCACAATCCCAGTCTCACGGGACGGGAACCATTCCCGTATCCCCTGCGTATTCTTAAGCGCAGTCTTGCAAGGAGTCGAGCAGTGAATCAGACGCGAACGCGGCGTAAACAGCGCTGGTTGCTTTGGACTGGCCTCGTCGTCCTTGTTCTTATGATTGCCGGGGTCAGCGTCGCGGTAGCCCGAGGTCGCGATCCCAAGATTCCTGACGCTCGTCTGGCCAAAGTCACGCGCGGGGATATCGCAAAATCTGTCGTCGCCACCGGGCCCATCCAGCCCATCACCAAGGTCGAGCTCAAATCGAAAGCCAGCGGCCTCGTCGAAAAACTCTACGTCGACATCAATCAGATGGTCACCAAAGGCCAGGTTCTGGCCCAGCTCGATCAGCAGGAGATCCTCGCTCAGGTGGCTGCGCAGCGCGCCCAACTGGCCGCCGCCCAGGCCAATGTCGGCACCTTTGCTGCGAATGTCGCCCAGGACAAAGTCAACGCCGAAGCCCCCGATCTCCCCATGTACAAGGAGACCTACGATCGCAATCTGCAAATGCTGAAGGACGGCATCGTCTCCCAGCAGACGCTCGATAACGCCGAGCGCGACTACCTCGGCCAGAAGAACAAGCGCGACGGCGCGATCGCCCAGATCGGCGTCGATCAGGCCAAGCTCAAACAGGCCGAGGCGCAGGTGCAGCAGGCCCAGGCCAGCCTCGACCAGCTCAACGAACAGCTCAGCTACACCACCCTGGTTGCCCCCATCGACGGCATGGTCCTTTCCCGCGATGTGGAAGTCGGCGACGCCGTCAGCTCCATCCTCGTTCTCGGTTCCACAGCCACGCTGGTGATGACCATCGGCGATATCCATCAGGTCTACGTCGACGGCAAGGTGGATGAAGCCGACATCGGCAACGTCTATCTCGGCCAGCCCGCCCGCATCCACGTCGAATCGTTCCCGAACAAGATCTTCAACGGCAAAGTGACTAAAATCTCTCCGCTGGGCGTGGAAAAGGACAACGTCACGACCTTTGAAGTCCGCGTCTCCATCGACAATCCCGGCGGCGAGATCAAGGCCCTCATGACGGCCAACGCCGAGATCATCGTCACCGAACACCACAACGCGCTCAGCGTCCCCGAACAAGCCATGACCTGGGATAGCAACAAGAACGCCTTCGTCTTTGTGCCCGACTCCAAAGACAAAGACGGGCAGCGTAAAATTCCCGTCACGGCGGGCATTTCGAATGGCAGCCGCACAGAAATTCTCTCCGGACTGAAAGAGGGAGACACGGTTGTGCTCCAGCAATAATCGGCACGCGTACGATCGAACCCGCAATTGAGGTGAAACTTATGAAGCTCCAACCCACCATCCTCGCCGTTGCCCTCGCTGTTCTGGTTCCTGTGGCTGCGCGGGCCGCCGACGGCACCTTCGACAAGACCCTTCACGTCAGCGGACAAGTGATGCTGAGCGTCGGCACCGGGTCTGGCTACATCCACGTCTCCCCCGGCACCGGGAACGAAGTCCATATCGTCGGGCACGTCCACGCTAACGGCTGGGGATTCAATGCCTCCGCGGACGATCGCGTGCATCAGGTGGTCGCCAATCCCCCCATCGAGCAGACCGGCAACATCGTCGCCATTGGCAAGCACACCGACTGGATCCACAACGTCTCCATCGACTACGACATCACCACCCCGCACGGCACCGAACTGGAGGCCAGCTCCGGTTCCGGCGATCTGCGCATCGCCGACATCGGCGGACCGCTGAAAGCCAGCACCGGCTCCGGCTCCATCCAGGCCGGCGGCGCCACCGGCCTCGTCGATCTCGGCACCGGCTCCGGCGACATCCGCGCCGATCTGAAGGCCGCCGACGACGTCAAGGCCCACACCGGCAGCGGCAGCATTCACCTGCAGGGAGTCGATGGCGCTCTGATCGCCCGCACCGGCTCCGGCGACGTCGAAGTTGGCGGCCAGCCTGCCTCCGGCTGGAAGATCGACACTGGTTCCGGGACCGTCACCCTCAATACCGGCTCCGCGCGCTTTACCCTCGACGCCAGCACCGGATCCGGCGACGTGCACAGCGATCCGCCGCTCACCACGCACGGCACGCTGGAACGGCATCATGTCCAGGGCGACATCAACGGCGGTGGCCCCACGGTGCGCATTTCAACCGGATCGGGCGACGTTCGGATTCACTGATCGGGCAAGCCAGGGACCCACAGGCTGACCTGAGTCGGGCCGCGAACCAGACGCGTCGTCCTGATGCGGGTTAGCCTGTGGGTCTTTCTGTTCCTGTGCTCCGTCTCCCTGCGTGCGGTGGATGAGTCTGAACGCGCTTCGCCGCCGCCAGAAAGTCGAGAACCATCATGCGGATCACAGGCTTTGCTGCTGCTTTTGCTGTTCTGCTGGCCGGACCCATGCTCTTAGCCCAGGCGACCACTCCGGCTCGCGCGCCCATCCCAGCGCCGATTCTTTCCGCGCATACGATCTTCCTCGCCAACGGGGGAGCCGATCCGGTCTCGGCGCAGGCCTTTCAAAAAGCCGGCCAGGTCAACGAGCCCTATGCTTCGGTTTACACCGCCCTGCAAAGCTGGGGACACTGGCAGTTGGTCTCCTCACCCGACGGCGCTGACCTCATCCTGACGGCGCGTTTCTCCGCGCCTGTGACCGGGTACGAAAAAGGAATGCCCCTGACCTATGCGCCGCAGCTGGACCTGACCCTGGCCGACGGCACATCGCACACCGCGCTCTGGACCCTCACGCAGCCGGTCAAAGGAGCCTTCCGCAAGGCCAATTGGGAAAAGAACTATGCCGACGGCGTCGCCGGCATCCTGGCCCAGCTCAAAGCGCTCACCTTGCCGGTCGCGCCGTAGTTCGGCCGATCTTCGCGGCGGCTTCCAGTACTAACCAATAAATATTTACTGATCCGTCAATCCGTCCACCGGTCTCCGCGCGTACTCACGGTACTGGGTTGTTCTGCCCTGAACGCCTCGCAGACGCATTCCCGGCAATCGTCGCACGCAGTCGTACGCGCGGAGAGGCAGGCTTCCCCGCCGTGCTGGCATCAACTCACGACAACTGATTTCAGGAGACCCCCATGAAACAGGATGAAGCTGGCCGTTCGGCGGCCAGCCGTCGCACCTTCCTGAAAGGCGCAGGAATCACCGGCCTCGGCCTGGCGGGCGCAGCCATCGCCGGCAACAAACTCTTCTCGGGCGAAACCAAAGTCCACGCAGCTTCCTACAGCGACGCCGACATTCTGAACTTCGCCCTCAACCTCGAATATCTCGAAGCCGAGTTCTACGCCATGGCCACCTACGGTTCCACGCTGGTCGAGCTCAAAGTCATCACCCAGGCGGAAACCAGCGGACCCACCACCGGCGGCAGCATGGTGCCCAACTTCGGCAAATCGCCCCAGGCCACTATCGCCACCGCTCTCCGCGAAAACGAGATCGCTCATGTGCTCTATCTGCGCAAGGCGCTCGGCTCGGCCGCCGTCAAAAAACCAGCCATCAATCTCAACGCTCTCGGCTACGGCTACGCCAACGTCGACAGCTGGCTCAAGCTGGCTCGGCAATTTGAAGACGTGGGACTGAGCGCCTATCTCGGCGCGGCGCCGCTCATCAGCAGCAGCGCCTACCTGGCAGCGGCGGCGGCCATCCTCGGCACGGAAGCGCAACACTCCGGTTCGATCCGCCTCGCCTGCATCATGAACGGAGTCACCAGCCCCGCCGTCGATTCGAAAGATATTCCGCCGGTGACCAAAATGCCCTACGACGTCGACAGCAATGCCCTCTGCATTCCCCGCACACCCGCCGAAGTCCTCAACATCGTGTACGCCGGTGGGACGGAATCGGGAGGTTTTTATCCCGACGGAATGAACGGCGCCATCACCATGCAGTAACCGCACCCGGGCTGGCGTCGAAGCCCTTCGACGCCAGTTCCCATCTTCTCCGCCGCTAAGCCTCGAAATCCACTTCCACCGGCTCGACCAGCGGCATCAGCCATGCGAGCAGCTCCTGGTGCACCGGGTGTCCACTGTAGGCCTCGAGCGCCCTGCGGCTGGAGAACTTCATGACCCCGCCCAGTTCATAGCCCTGCGAGCGCGGCGAGAAATTCACCCCCACCCAGGTTTCATCGAGCCCCGGAATCTTCCCCTGCAGCTCGCGGATGGCAGCGACAACGCGCTGCCGCTGCTCCTCCGACACCCCGGCCTTCCAGCGAAAAGCAAAAGTATGAATGACCATGGCCCGATTCTAGCCGCTCAGGCAGGCACGGCAACCGGCTCGCGCAGCCGCACATCGGCAAAGACAAACCCGTCCCGCTCGACAATCTCGCCGCTCTCCACCGGAATCTCCTCGCGAAACATCGGCCCCCCGTACACAAAGCTGTGGAACTCGCCGTTCTCCCCGCACGGATCGACGCCCTCCGGCAAATCGTGCAGGAAATCCGCGTCGAAATCGCGTCCCGCAAACTCTGCCGGCAGCTTCTGCGGATCGACGCAGACGATGCGCGCCCGCAGCCCGCTCTCCACCATTTCCCAGGCCAGCCGCCGCGTCTCCATCGCCCACACCGGAAACACCGGCGTCAGACCCGTACCCGCCAGGCGTTCTTCGCGATAGCGGCGTACGTCTTCGAGAAACAGATCCCCGAAGGCCATGACCTCGATGCCGCGCGTCTTCGCGTCGTCGCAGGCTGCCTGCATCGCCAATTCATACTGTGGATTGGAGCAGGGCCACGGCAGCGGCACGGCGCTCAGCGGCAATCCCGCCGCGTGCGCCTGCGCTTCTACCAGCACACGCCGCGTGCTGTGCATGGCGACCCGATCGAAAGCTGCATTGAACGTGGTGAGCAGCCCGGCAATCTCGTATTCGCCGCGCCGCCGCAGACAGTGCAGCGCCCACGCGCTGTCTTTGCCGCTGCTCCAGGAAAGAAGAAGTTTCCGCCGCACCCAACAACTCTATCGCAGGGGCGCGTGTCCCGGTTCTCGCCGGCAGCCCCTCAGCGGCCGCCGACTGCCCGCAACGGAGCGCTGACCGCCCGCCGCGTTGCCGCTGACGTCACCAGACTCGGCCCCATGCCGGTGGTGCCATTCGCGCGGGCCGGCTTCTCGCTCGTGCGCAGTTTCATCCGCAACAGATTGTTGGCGCATTCCAGTTGTTTGATCCGGCGTCCGGCGAAGGTTAGTGCGATCATCATGCCGAAGGGCACGCCAATCCAGCAACCGACAAGAATGTCCACAGCAACGCGAATCCAGGGGTGCAATGCGAAGAGTGCCATAGCCGGCTCCTCATTTCGTTGGACAGCCTCTTCCCCGATTCGGATAGCGCCTTTGCCAAAACTGCGGGGGCATCACGCCTCGCCGGGAAAAACCATCCCGACGTTACGATGCGTCTGGAGGATAAAGTGATCCGTCATTCCCGCAATATAATCGGCGATCACCCGCGGAGCCCCCTCGTCGGCAATCTGGCCGGCATAGGCGGCCGGCAGCAGGCTCGGCTCCGCCATCCACGCGGTGAACAGGTCGGAAATCACCCGCGCGGCCCGCATGTGGCCGTATTTCAGATCGTCGCAGAGGTACAGGTTCTCGTAGAGAAAGTCCTTCGCCTCCCGGCGCAGACGCTCCATTTCGGGTGAAAACCCCGCCAGCCGCTCGGGCGCCTGCCGAATGCCCTCCAGATCGCGAATCCCCTGCTCCTCGACCCTCCGCGCGATCTCGGCCACCAGATCGTCGGCCAGCGCATTGAGCATCAGCTTCAGGCTCTCCTGAAACAGCAGCTTCTCCGGGGCCCCAGGGTGGCTGGCCTCCAGCCCGGCGTACTGCTGCTCGAAGAGCGCAACCTCGGCGCGAATCCTATCCAGCGTCAGGATTTCCGCCTCCATCCCGTCGTCCAGGTCGGCGGTGAGATAGGCAATCTCATCGGCCAGATCGATTACCTGCGCCTCCAGCGGGGGCTTCTGGTCGAGGAAATACTCGGCCAGCTCAGGGTGGTCGGTAGCCTCGTAGTCGCGGGAATGCTTGATGATGCCCTCGCGCACCGCCAGCGTCAGGTTCAGCCCGCGAAACTCCAGATGCCGGTTTTCGAAGTGTTCGACAATCCGCAGTGCGTGCAGATTGTGGTCGAAGCGCAGGCCGGACTTGCGCAACTCGTCATCCAGCGCCCGCTCCCCGGCGTGGCCGAACGGCGGATGCCCGATGTCGTGCGCCAGCGCCAGCGCCTCCGTCAGGTCCTCATTCAATCCCAGGGCGCGCGCGACGGTCCGGGCAATCTGCGCTACTTCCATGGTATGGGTCAGGCGGCTGCGGAAATGATCGGACCCGCGATGCGTGAACACCTGCGTCTTGCCTGCCAGACGCCGAAACGCCCGCGCATGAATGATGCGTCCGCAATCGCGCTGAAAGGGAGAACGATAGGGATGCCCTTGCTCATTGAAAAGGCGCCGCGTCAGCGGTCCAGTCTCCGACACAGCGCAGGCGGCCGGCAAAGCCGTCATCCCAGACATGAGGTCAGTGTAAGCCCTGTTAAACCGCCTACTCAGACTTGGGGGGCGCCGGCGCGTCCGATTCCTTCGCCAGGCGGACGCGCGCGCTGTCCAGTTTCTTCTGCACCTTGTTCAGGTCGCCGGCGTCCATATCGGCCTGCACCGTGTGCGCGAATTCATTCAGCGACAACTCCCACTGCGCCGCAGCCAGCTTCAGCTTGCCGGTCTTCTCGTACACATCGCCGAGGTGGTCGTGGACGGTGGGGTCGCTCGCTCCGCGGGAGATGGCGCGCTGCAGATTGTCCTCGGCCTGCGCGTACTGCCCCAGCCGGAAGTAAGTCCACCCCAGGGAATCCAGATAGGCGTAATTGGTCGGCTCCAGCTTGACGGCTTTGCGGATCATCGCCAGCGCGTCATCCAGGTGAACGCCCCGGTCCGCCAGCATAAATCCGTAGTTGTTCAGCGTCAGAGCGTTCTCCGGATCCGTCTCCAGCACCTTCTTGAAGTCCGTCTCCGCTTCATCGTAACGCTTGGCCCGGTCCGCCAGCATGGCGCGCTGGAAGACTACCATCGTCTGATCGTCTTTCTTCGTTGCCTGTTTCTCGGCGGCGTCCAGCGTCTCTGAACCTTCCTTCCACTTGCGAAGATCGGAATAGATCTGCGCAAGCTGGTAGTAGCCTCCGAGCGATTTAGGATTGGCGGCCACCACGGCTTTTGCCATGTCGACGCCCTGGTCCACCTGCCCCGTATCGGCAAGCTGCCGCGCCAGCGTCAGCTTCAGGTCGTCGTTCTTCGGCAGCTTCTCCACGCCTTCGCGCGCCGTCGCCACCGCCTTGTCGTAGTTGTGCGCTTCCCGGTACGCCTCCACTTCCTGGTCGTAGGCGTAGGCGGAAAAATCGCCGCCGAGCGTCGCGATCTTCGCGTACTGCGCGATTTCCTGATCCACCTTGCTCTCTTCCTTGTAGATTTCCGCCAGGTTGTCGAGGATCAGCTTGTAGTTCTGCTTCTCCCCCTCGGAGTACTCCCCGCTGGGATGTTCGGTCGCCGACGACAACCCCTCAAAAATCTTCGCCGCATCGTCCAGGTGCCCGGCCACGTAGTCGATACGCGCTTCTTCGAACTGGAACTTCAGCGAATCCGCGTCCAGTTCCCTGGCCTTCCTGATCGCTACCAGCGCATCGTCCGCCTTGCCGTTCTGCTCGTCGATGGCTGCAATCTGCGACCACGCATCGGGATCGGTGGGATCCCCCGCCGCGATATCCTTCCACGCCGACAGCGCCGACTCGTTCTCGTTGTCCGCCGTCAGATCGGCGGCCAGCGCGCGCTCCACATCCAGATTGTCCGGTTCCAGTTCCAGCGCCTTCCTGAACGCCACAATGGCGTTCTTCGGCTGCTTCATCTGGTCGTAGGTCATGCCCAGCTGGTATTCGGTGCGCGAGGTCTGATCGTCTTCCGGCAGCGTGCTCAGCACGCTCACCGCCTTCTGCGTGTCTCCCTCATCGGTATAAAGCCGGTTCGCAATCAGCGCCGTCTCTTCCGATCCGGGATCGAGCTTCCGGGCGGCCGCCAGTTCGCCCTCCGCCTGCGCCGACTCATGATCGGCGGCAAACAGGCGCGCCAGCATCAGATGGTCGTCGGTGCTGTTCGGCTCCAGCTGAACAATCTTTTGGTACTCCGCGATGGCCAGCTTCAGCATCTGCCCGGAGACTTCCGCCTGCTGGGAACCATCGCCCAGCGAGCGAAGATAGACTTCGGCGAGCAGTTTGTGGGCGTCCAGGTCGTTGGGGGCCTGCTTGATGCGCTCCTGGGCGGCGACGATGGCCTCCCGAATGTGCCCCGTCCGGAAATACAACTCCGCCAGATGGCTGTTCAGATACTTCGACGATGGATCGTCGTTCAGCGCCATCTTGTACTCTTCGATCGCCCGGGTGGCGTACTCGCTCTGCCCGAACGTCGTCGCCATCTCCTCGTACTCGTGCGCCAGCATGTAGTGGTAGTAGGCGGAGCCGCTATCCGCCGTGTCGGCATCTTTCTGCCCGGCCTTTTGATCGGCCGGCGGCGCTCCGGGCTTCGCCGTCTGTGCGGCAAGTCCCGCACTCAGGGCCAGCGTGGCAAACAGACAAAGCGGCGAGAGGCGGCGAGGCGAAACCATGCTCATCGAGTGGGAATTCCTGTTCCGGACCGTTTCGCCGGGTCGGCTCCCGCCGCCCGGCTGAGGTTCCATGCAGCCCGCCTCATGGGAATGCGGCAGCGGCATTTCTTATGACGATTGTAAACCGTGTTGGGATGCAGACAGGCCCCTTTTGCGGACCCGCCCGGGTCGCCGCCCCGGCGGTCCCTCCTGGCCGAACCGATTATTCCCGCCGCCGGCTCAAATCCAGCAGCGCAAACAGGATCACCCCCACCGTCGCGTTCAGAAACGCCTTCCCCAGCTCCTGCACCCAGTGCCAGGCATACGGCTGCCCCAGCATGTGCCGTTCCAGAAGGTACAACACCCCCGTTTGCTCCAGCGTGAAGGCGAAGGTCACCAGAAAACGCGTTCCCTGGTGCTCCGTATCCACCCGCACGCCCAGCGATGCGGCGGTGTACCCAATCACCGCTTTGGAGATCCCGAAAATCCCCAGTGGGTGATGCGTGAGCGCATCCTGCGCAATCCCGATCGCCGCCCCCACCACCGTCGCGCTGATCGGCTCCCGCTTCGAAATCGCGTAGTAGATGGTCACCAGCAACGGCAGATCGATCAGCGCAAACGAGGTAAAGTGCAGCGACAGAAACGACTGCAGCCCCAGCGCCAGCAACGGCGTGAGCACGTAAATCAGCACCGGGTAGGACTTGGTCCCAACCTCATGCCGCGAGGAGGCCATCAACGCCACGGTCAGCCCCTCCCCTGCGGCGGATTGCCCTGCTGCGCAGTGCCCTGCTGCGTCGTACTCGGCGGTGTCGTACTCGGCGGTGTCGCGCTCTGCGGCGGATTCTGCTGCGCCGGCTTGTGCGGCACGGCCGGATGCGGTCCTGCGGAAGGCGGCGGTGCTGTTCCCTTTGCGTTGGACGGAGGCTTTTTCTGGTTTGGCTCACTCGCCGTTCCAGCCTGAGAGCCCGAACCACTCGTGGTGGCCCGCTCCGCGTTCCTTTTCGGCCCCGTGCTCCCGCCCGCCGGACCGCCCGCCCCCTCGATCGCAGAGTTGCTCAGCTTCTGCCCCGGCACCAGATCTTCCGCTGGAGGAACCGTCGAGGGCGAAAAGTGATCCACATGGATCGGCGCAGGCGGCCGCGCCGGCAACGGCGGAGGCCCGATGTTCGTGTTGGGCGCGGGCGTCCCGGTCGTTCCCGCCGCCCCGTTCGCACTCGCAGCAACCGGCGGCGCATTCGGGTCCGCCCGCGACGGCAGCCGCTCCGCCAGAATGTCCGACGCCTTCTGCTGCGCATCGGTTAAATCCTGCTGCATCTGCGAAGGCATCTCCGACCCGGTGCTGGTAATCACCAGCACCTCTTCCAGCCGCGATAAATCAGCCGCCGGCTTCACCAGAACATTCACCAGCGTGCCATCCGGTTCGGGCACCACGCGGTCCAGCGTGCCCACCGCCAGCCCACGGGGATAAATCGAATCGCCGCCGCTCGTCACCACCGGTTCGCCCGCCTTGATGCGGTCGTCCGGCGAGATATTCACCAGCTCCGGCTGTCCCCAGCTGTTCCCCCGCAGCACGCCCTGAATCCGCGTCTGCTGCAAAATCACCCCGGCGCCGCTGGTCGCATCCGAGATTTCCAGCACCTGGCTGGTGTAATCGAAGACGTCCCGCGTCTTGCCCACGATGCCGTCCGGCGTAATTACCGGCATGTCGGGCGCAATGCCGTCCTTCGACCCCTTATCAATAAACAGCACGTGCGATTGCTCCGTGCCGGCCGTGCCGATCACCTGCGCGGCCACGGTTTTGTAGATGTATTTCTGTTGGAAGCCCAGCAGCGCCTGCAGTCGCTTGCCCTGGCGCGCATCCTCCGAGAGGCTCGCCTCTTCCAGCCGCAGTTGGTCGATCTGCGCCTGCAAGTTTTTGTTTTGCTGGCGAATATGAATCAGGTCGAGGTAGTTGGTCCACACGCCGCGCAGGCCGAGCCCGGTCGCGTGCAACAGGCGTTCCGGCGGGCTCACCGCGCCCACCACCCACGCCCGAATCAGCCGCACGCCGCCCTTGTCGCCCGCCGTTTGCCCCGGCCGGCGCACCTGTACGGCCAGCCCGATTACCTGCGCCAGCAGCACAGCAATCAGTACCAGAGCGTTGCGGTATCGGCTGAAAAACGATTCCATGAGCTCAGAGTCGGAGGCGGCCGGCGCGCTGTGGCATCAATCGATCTTGATCTTGCGCAGCAGCTTGAAATCGCTCAGCATTTTCCCCGTGCCCAGCACCACACTGGCCAGCGGATCGTCGGCGATCGAGACGGGCAGCCCGGTTTCTTCGCGGATGCGCTTGTCCAGATTCTTGATCAGCGCGCCGCCGCCGGTCAGCACAATGCCGCGGTCGCTGATGTCCGCGCTCAGTTCCGGCGGGGTCCGTTCCAGCGCCACCCGAATGGCATTCAGGATCGTCGAGATGGACTCCCCCAGCGCTTCGCGGATTTCGCTGTCGTCGATGGTGATCGTCTTGGGCACGCCTTCGATCAGGTTGCGCCCCTTGATCTCCATCGTCAGCGGCTTGTCCAGGGGAAACGCCGACCCCAGTTCGATCTTGATCTGCTCGGCCGTCCGCTCGCCAATCAGCAGGTTATATTTCCGCTTCAAATAATTCATGATGGCTTCGTCCATCTGGTTGCCCGCCATGCGGACCGACCGCGAATAGACGATGCCCGACAGCGAGATGACCGCGATGTCCGTGGTCCCGCCCCCAATATCCACCACCATGTTCCCGCTCGGCTCGGTAATCGGCAGCCCGGCGCCGATAGCCGCCACCATCGCCTGCTCCACCAGAAACACTTCGCTGGCTTTCGCGCGATACGCCGAGTCCTCCACCGCGCGCTTTTCCACCTGCGTGATCTCCGACGGCACGCCGATCACGATGCGTGGATGCACCAGCATCTTGCGGTTGTGCGCCTTCTGGATGAAGTAATTGAGCATCTTCTCGGTGACTTTGAAATCGGCGATCACGCCGTCTTTCATCGGCTTGATGGCCACGATGTTGCCGGGGGTGCGCCCCAGCATCTCTTTGGCCTCTTTGCCTACCGCTTCCACTTCGCCGGTGTTCTTGTTGATGGCGACAATGGACGGCTCATTGACGACGATGCCCTTATTGGCCGCGAACACGAGCGTGTTCGCCGTGCCTAAATCGATCGCCAGATCGTTGGAGAAGACACTGAAGAGCGACCGCCAACCATGCGATCGCGACGAACGCGGCTGAAAACCATTCGATGACATGAAGGAATATACGAATCCGAGAGGAACTTCTTGTTATTGTACGGCCTGTTGACGGCGAACACACGGCTCCCGGGGCGTAAAAGCAGCGAAAAGGTAGTTACTGTGCCACGCCCGCCAACCCGTCTGAGGACCCTGGCCCCCACAGCTTCCCGCAGGCCACCGTCGGACCTCCGCCCTCGGCTTGCAGCCTGGCTCGCATCAGGCCTTGTCCCGGCCCGCCGCAACCACTCCCGACGGCGGCCGATCCCCCGGCGCCGCGGCCCAATCCTTGTTCGGCCGGCTGCCCATGCGAAACCGCAACTCCCCGCCGCGCACGATATCCGCATGCGTGAACCAGGACCGCGGCAGTGCCTTGCCGTTCAGTTCCACGCTCTGGACATAGACATTCGCCGCCGTGTTGTTTTCCGCGATCACCGTAAAAGTCGTCCCCGATCCCGGGTTGCGCAGCGTGGCGCGCTGCACCAGCGGACTCCCCAGGACGTAGACGCCCGTCGCCTCGTTCACCGGATAGAAGCCCAGCGCGGCGAAGTTGTACCAAGTCGAGATTTGCCCGCAGTCGTCGTTGCCCGGCACCCCCGCCGGCGTGTTGTTGTAGATCGCCGCCACCTGCCGCACCCGCGCCTGCGTCTTCCACGGCGCGCCCGCAAACGAGTACAGGTACGGAATGTGGTTGCTCGGCTCGTTGCCCTGCGCCAACTGCCCGATCATGCCGCTGATGTCCGGCGGCGATTCCAGAATGTCCGACGGCGCGGCAAACAGCGCGTCCAGCTTGCCGATGAACGCCGCGTCGCCGCCGTACAAATCGATCAGCCCCTGCACGTCCTGCATCACGTTGAACGTCGCCTGCCAGGCGTCCGACTCCGTGTAGTCCTCCCAGAACTCCTCGTCGGGGCGGAACGGCACCCGCCATTTCCCATCCGCGGTCTTGCCGCGCATAAAACCGCTGGCCGCGTCGAACAGGTTCTTGTAGTTCTGGCCCAGCTTGTAGAACATCGCCGCATCGTCCTGCTTGCCCAGCAGATCGGCCATCGCCCCCACGCACCAGAAGTCGTAGGCGAAATCGAGCGTCCGCGAAACCGATTGCCGCTGCTCGCCCGCCGCCACGTACCCCAGGCTCCGAAACTGCTGCTGCAGCGCCTTGTTGTCGTTGGCCGTCGCCCCCACCAGCGCGGTGTCCCGCATCGCGGCGTACGCCGCCTCCACGTCAAAGTCGCGCAGGCCGCGCGCGTACGCGCCCACAATCATTCCCACCACGTGGAATCCCGTCATGCACCACGTCTCGTTGCCCCACAGCGGCCACACCGGCAGCGAGTTCTGCCCGAGCTGCTCGTAGTCCGCCAGCAGCGTGCGCACCATCTCGCCGGTGCGATGCGGCTGCATCAGCATGATGAACGGAAATTCCCCACGATAAATATCCCAGATCGAGATCGTCGTGTATTTCGTGAACCCCGGGTTGGCATGGTTCCTGTGATCCTGCCCCCGATACGTCCCGTCCGTATCGTTGAACGTCGCCGGAGCAATCAGCCCGTGATACGCGCCGGTGGCGAACGTCTCGTTCCGCGCCTGCGATCCCAGGTCGGCGTCGAGCACGCCCAGCGCCTGGCTCCACGCCTGCTCATTGCCGCGCACCACGCGATCAAAGTCCCACGTCGGAATTTCAGCCGCCAGATTCCTCGCCGCGCCCTCGATGCTGGTGCAGGAAATCCCCACCCGCACCACCAGCGGCTCCGCTGCCGCGCCCTGCACCAGGATCGCCTGGATTTGCTTGCCGGCAACGCGCTCCATACCCGCCGCGCTGCGTTCCGCTCCATCCACCTTCACCTGGACCGAAGCAAACGGCCGCGAGAACTCCATCACGAAATAAACCGTCTTGTCCGCTGCCCAGCCATGCGTCGAACGCGACCCGCTCACCCGCGTCGCGCTTTCGATATGCAGTTCGGCGGCATACACCTCGCAGCCGATGCCGTGCACCAGATCCAGCAGCAGCCCGCGCTGCGTCGCCGCCGGCAGCGTCGGGTAGCGGTAGCGGTGCATACCGCAGCGCGTAGTCGCGGTCAGTTCCGCCTCCACATCCGGCGTATCCAGATGCACCGAGTAGAACCCCGGCCGCGCCTTTTCCCGCTCGTGCGCAAACAGCGAGCGATACCCGCGTTCGGCCTCGTTGAACACCCAGCCGGATTCGATCCCCACCGCCTGCACCTGCGCCTCGGCCTCTGCGCCCGGTTCCCCGCTCTGCCAGCTCCAGTTGCGGCCCGCGACCACGGGCATCAGCAGCACATCGCCC
Organism: Acidobacteriaceae bacterium; assembly: GCA_036267295.1. Taxonomy (GTDB): domain Bacteria; phylum Acidobacteriota; class Terriglobia; order Terriglobales; family Acidobacteriaceae; genus Palsa-343. Next base: position 120,202 of record DATAWI010000012.1, read on the forward strand.
AGATCGGCAGCGCCGGTTCCCTGCAGATGCGTATGGCTGAAGCCGATCACGAAGTTGTCCGGATAGTGATACCCCGAGCAGTGATCCCAGTTGTAGATATCCCACTTGCCGTTCCACTTCGGCTCGGGAGCGCCGCACGTGTCCGGGCTCAGTTGCACCATGCCGAACGGAGCGACGGCGCCGGGAAACATGTGCCCATGCCATCCCGTTCCCACCATCGGCAGCACGCGATGCGCTCCGCTGGTGGCCGCGCCGTGCGCCTGCTCCCCCACATCGGCCCATCCGCACACCGGAGCCACCGACCCCGCCGTGATCACCGCACACGTCTTCAGAAAGTCCCGTCGCCGCATCCCTGCCCCCGCCTCCCGTCCAACCCACTACCTTAGTCGACGAGTTCGCCGCGCGTCGAGGAACGTCGCGGATCCTGAGTTCAAAAATGGGAGCGATGCGGAACGCGTGTGGGCAATTTCGACGGTGGGTCGAATCCGTTTCAGCAGGCCTCACAGGATGTCGGCCCCAGCGCCACGGGCAACGGCGCACCCTCGAGCGCAGCGAATTTCTTCGGCGCACAGCAGGCTTTCGTTAGCCGGGCACGATCCGCCTGCATCGGCTTCTCCTCGTCGAGCGCGGACAGGGTCTGGCGTAGGATTTGCGCAGCGCCGTTATGCGGCGGCATCACGATCCGGTAGTGCATCCACTTTCCCTCGCGCCGCGCCCAGACCACGCCGGCGCTCCGCAGGTAGGCGAGGTGGCGGGAAATCTTCGGCTGGGGCAGCTTCAGAATCTCCACGAAATAGCAGACGCAGATTTCGCGGTCGCCCATCAGGTTCAACAGACGCAGCCGCGTCCGGTCGCCCAGAGCCTGGAAGAATCTTTCGAGGTCGAAGTCGGCTTTCGACGCCATGCAGACATATTCGCATTGACAGATGTACTCGTCAAGCATATAGTCGCTTTAACGCATATGTTCCGCGGAGGATGCGATGCAGGAGCAGGTGCTGGATTCAGTGAAAGCAAAATATGGGGCGGTGGCGGCAAGCACGCTGTCGAGCGAGCATGCCGGTGTGCGCGCCGTCGCCGAGGCATTTGGCTATACCGCCGAAGAACTGACGTCGATCCCCGCCAACGCGAATATGGGCCTCTCCTGCGGAAATCCCACGGCGACTGCGCATCTGCGTCCCGGAGAAGTAGTCGTCGATCTCGGCTCCGGCGGCGGCCTGGACGTATTCCTGGCCGCAAAGATGGTAGGACCGCAGGGCCGCGCCATCGGCATCGACATGACGCCGCAGATGATCGAACGCGCCCAGGCCAATGCGCACGCCGGAGGCTACGCCAACGTCGATTTTCATCTCGCAACCATCGACAATCTGCCCCTGCCCGACGCTTCGGTCGATTGCGTCATCAGCAACTGCGTCCTCAACCTCGCGCCCGACAAGCCCGCCGTCTTCCGCGAAATCTTGCGCATCCTCAAGCCCGGCGGACGCCTCGCCGTAAGCGACATCGCGCTCAAAGCCGAGTTGCCCCCGGAAATTGCGTCGAGCCTCTCCGCGTATGTCGGCTGCATCGCCGGAGCGATCCGCATCGATGACTACCGCAGCGGTCTGCTCGCCGCCGGCTTTGAATATGTCGAGGTCATCGACAGCGACTCCGACCTGAATGCCTACGCCAAAGTCGAGAACCAGTCGGGCTGCTGCTCGCCGGCCATGGAGACATCGCCCGAGTCGCCCTTCCCCATCGCGAAAAGTTCTTGCTGCGCCCCCGCCGACGCGAGTGTGCACGACGATCTGCGCACGCTGCTCGCGCATTTCGATGTGAACGCGGTAGCCGCCAGCGTCAAGGTCTATGCGCTCAAGCCAGCCGCGAAGTCCTGCTGCGGCCCCGCCTGCTGCGCCTAGCGACAAGAAGACCCGCCGGCATGTTCGCCGTACTCTCTGCCCGCGTGCACAGCGCGGACCGCTCGCGCGCAACCCAGGCCTCTATCCGTTTCCAGTATTCTGGAGTGTTCCCTCTCTCCAGGAGATTTTCGCGTGGCGCCCAAAACCTATCTGAACCTCATCGGCGGCAAGTTTGTCCCCGCTCGCACCGGCAAAACCTTCCAGAACATCAACCCGGCCCGCCACGACGACATCGTTGGCGTCTTTCAGGCCTCGGGCGCAGCCGACATCGATGCCGCCGTTAAGGCCGCCGCTGAAGCGTGGAAGACCTGGCGTCTGGTGCCGGCACCCAAACGCGCCGAAATCCTCTACCGCACCGGCGAAATCCTGCTCGAACGCAAGGAGCAGTACGCCCAGGAAATGACGCGCGAGATGGGCAAGGTGATCGCCGAAACGCGCGGCGACGTGCAGGAAGCCATCGACACCGCCTATTACATGGCCGGCGAGGGGCGCAGGCTCTTCGGCCAGACCACGCCCTCCGAACTGCAGAACAAATTCGCCATGTCCGTGCGCATGCCGGTCGGCGTCTGCGGCATGATCGCGCCGTGGAACTTCCCCATGGCCATCCCCTCGTGGAAGCTCTTCCCCGCGCTCGTTTGCGGCAACACCTGCGTCATCAAGCCCGCGGAAGACACGCCGCTCTCGACCTACAACCTCGTCCAGACACTCATGGACGCGGGCCTGCCCCCCGGTGTGGTCAACATCGTCACCGGCTTCGGCCCGGAAGCCGGAGCGCCGCTCGTCGAGCACCCTCTGGTGCGCGCCGTTTCGTTTACTGGCTCGTCGGAAGTGGGCCGCATCGTCGGCCAATCCGCAGCCGCGCACTTTAAGCCCTGCTCACTGGAGATGGGCGGCAAGAACGCCATGATCGTGATGGAGGACGCCAACCTCGACCTCGCGCTGGACGGCGCGCTGTGGGGAGCCTTCGGCACCAGCGGCCAGCGCTGCACGGCCACCAGCCGCATCATCGTGCACCGCGACGTCGCAAAAACCTTCGTCCGCAAACTGGTCGACCGCGCTGAAGAACTCAAAGTCGGCGACGGCCTCGACGAATCCATGCAGATGGGCCCGCAGATCAATCGCCAGCAGATCGAGACCTCCATGCGCTACTGCGAGATCGCTAAGAAAGAGGGCGCGAAGCTGATGACCGGCGGCAAACCCCTCACCAGAGGAGCATTCGGCAACGGCCACTTCTTCGCGCCGACGATCTTCGCCAAAGTGAAGCCGGGCATGCGCATCGCGCAGGAAGAGGTCTTCGGCCCGGTGGTCAGCATCCTCGAATGCGCCAGCTTCGACGAATCGCTGGAGATCGCGAACGCCATTCCCTACGGCCTCTCCACCGCGCTTTATTCGCGCGACGTCAACCGCGCTTTCCGCGCCATGCGCGATCTGGAGGCGGGCATCACCTACATCAATGCGCCGACTATCGGCGCCGAAGTTCATCTCCCCTTCGGCGGCGTCAAGCAAACCGGCAACGGCCATCGCGAAGGCGGCACCGGCGCGCTCGACTTCTACACCACCTGGAAATCCTGCTACGTCGATTACTCCGACAAACTCCAGCGCGCCCAGATCGACACCGGCGAGTAATGGCAGATTTCCAGCCGTTTGTATATTTCTGCCATATACTGACAGGTGGATTGGTCGATTGTCGTCGGGTTCGACTGGGACGCGGGCAATGCCCGCAAAAACGAGAAGCACGGCGTTACGCAGGCGGAAATCGAGCAGATCTTTTTCCGCCAGCCTCTCATCGTCCTCGCTGATGCTGGCCACAGTAACGCGGAAAGCCGAATGCATGCTTTAGGCTGTATCGACATATAGGGATGGTTGGCGACGGAGGGCATTTTTGCCCAGTTCGCGAAGCGAGGAGTGGCAGATATCGGGCATATCTTAGCGACGAGCGACAAAGAAATGGGCAAAAAGGACCCCGTCCCGCAGGGCAGTTTGCAAAAGTTTTCATGGGC
>DATAWI010000013.1:0-106488 GCA_036267295.1 Acidobacteriaceae bacterium
CTCAACGCCGAATTCACCGGCCAGTCCATGGAGCGTATCGAGGCCGATTCCGATCGTGACCGGTGGTTCACCGCACCCGAAGCGCTGGAATACGGATTCGTCGACCACATCATCACCCGCGCCGCTCACATCAACGGAGAAGCCCAATGAACCCTGAGCTCGCGCCCCAGGCGCGTGACATCCTGCCGTCGTTCATCGAGCACTCCAGCTTCGGCATCAAAGAGTCCAATCCCTATAACAAGCTGTTCGAGGAACGCATCATCTTCCTCGGTGTGCAGGTCGACGACGCGTCGGCCAACGACGTCATGGCTCAGTTGCTGGTGCTGGAGTCGCTGGACCCCGACCGCGACATCACTATGTACATCAACTCGCCCGGCGGCAGTTTCACGTCGTTGATGGCGATCTACGACACCATGCAGTACGTGCGGGCCGACATCCAGACGGTGTGCCTGGGTCAGGCCGCCTCGGCCGCGGCAGTGCGGCTGGCCGCGGGTAGCCCGGGTAAGCGCATGGCGCTGCCCAACGCCCGGATACTGATTCACCAGCCGTCGCTGGCCGGCGTGATCCAGGGCCAGTTCTCCGACTTGGAGATTCAGGCCGCCGAGATCGAGCGGATGCGCACGCTGATGGAGACGACGCTGGCGCACCACACCAACAAGGACGCCGCGGTCGTCCGCAAGGACACCGACCGGGACAAGATTCTGACCGCCGCCGAGGCGAAGGAATACGGGATCATCGACACCGTGCTGGAGTACCGGAAGCTCTCGGCGTCGACCTCCTAACTGGCAGCCACGCAGGGTTAGGTCAGGGCGGCCGCCAACTCGGCCAGGCCGCGGTCGGCGATCAACACGGTATCCTCGGCCACGGCGACTTCCACGCCTGACATATGGCTGACGGGTTCGGCTGCCTCTCAGTCGCATAACGGCCGCGACACGCCAAAGACACGGCGGCGCGTTCCGGCGCGCGTAGGGCCGCCTCAAGCGATATGTTCAGGCGCACAAACACGAATATCACCGACGCGATTCACCTCTATCGGTCGCATCGCCGTGGAGCAAGCGGGTAGCGTCGGGAATACACGCGACATAGCACAATCACAACGGTGAACAGGAAGTAGGCTCCAGCACCATGGCGCGCATCGGAGACGGCGGTGACCTTCTGAAGTGCTCTTTCTGCGGGAAGAGTCAGAAGCAGGTCAAAAAGCTCATTGCAGGCCCTGGCGTGTATATCTGCGATGAGTGCATCGAGTTGTGCAACGAAATCATCGAAGAGGAGCTGTCGCGCCACACCGAGGACCCGACTCGCTTCCGCAATCTGCCCAAACCCAAGGAAATCAACAACATCCTCAATCAGTACGTCATCGGCCAGGAGAAGGCCAAGAAAACGCTGTCCGTCGCCGTCTACAATCATTACAAGCGGATTCACGCCACGGGCGGCAGTGGCCCGGAAGACGTGGAGTTGCAGAAGAGCAACATCCTGCTCATTGGTCCGACTGGCTGTGGCAAGACGTATCTAGCCCAAACCTTGGCGAAGATTCTCAACGTGCCTTTGGCTTCGGCCGACGCGACCTCGCTGACCGAAGCCGGCTACGTCGGCGAAGACGTCGAGAACATCATCCTCAAGCTCCTCCAGGCCGCCGACGGCGACGTTGCCCGCGCCCAGACCGGCATCATCTACATCGACGAAATCGACAAAATCGGCCGCAAGGACGAGAACCCCTCCATCACCCGCGACGTCTCCGGCGAAGGCGTCCAGCAGGCGCTGCTCAAAATCCTCGAAGGCACCGTCGCCAATGTGCCCCCGCAGGGCGGCCGCAAGCATCCCCACCAGGAATTCACCCCCGTCGATACCACCAACATCCTTTTCATCTGCGGCGGTGCTTTCGTCGGTCTGGAACGCGTCATCGGACGACGCGTCGGCAAGAAAGCCCTCGGCTTCAAAGCCCTGTCGGAAAAGGAACTCGAACCCGGCGGAGGCCCCATCCGCGCTCAGCGCGACAGCGAGTTGCTGCGCCAGGCGGAGCCCCAGGACCTCATCAAGTTTGGCCTCATCCCCGAATTCGTCGGCCGCCTTCCCGTCATGGGCATTCTCGACGAACTCGACGAAGCGGCCCTCGTCGAAATCCTCGCCAAGCCCCGCAACGCCATCCTCAAGCAGTACCAGAAGCTCTTCGACTACGAAGGCGTCAAGCTCACCTTCACCGAAGACGCCACCAAAGCGGTCGCCCAGGAAGCGCTGCTCCGCAAAGTCGGCGCGCGCGGACTGCGCATGATCCTCGAAGAACTGATGCTCGACCTGATGTATCACCTGCCCAGCAACAAAAAGATCAAGGAGATCGAGATCGAGGCCGGCATGGTCCACAACCGCGATCTCTCTCTCATGCTGCTCGACAAAGCCGGCTAATACCTCGTCGGTGGATATCAGCTCAACCGCGAGTCGAAGGAGCTGCTTTTCGCCCGTCCCTCACGCCGCGATCTCAATCAATTAAAAAGAAGCGCCATCCACAGCGAAGCATCCGCATCCCCTCTGTCCGCTTCTGGCGCGGCAATCCGCGCCAATTCCACACCAAAGTGCGCCCCACCGCCCAGCCCCTCCCCGGGATGGGGTACTCTTCTCTTAAGAGCACGACCCGTTTCACCAGCCGGAAGATCGCAGCCGCGAAAGGATCCCCGTGAGCCAGCCCTCCAAAGAAAGCCGGGAACGCAACGAGCTTCGCAAGCTTCCCATGATGCCCATTCGGGACATGGTGATTTTTCCCCACATGATGACGCCGTTCGTTGTGGGGCGCGAGTCCAGCGTCCGCGCACTCGAAGAAGCGCTCAACGGCGAGCGCAAAATCTTCCTGGCCACCCAGCACGACGCCCGCGTCGATGAGCCGCGCGCCGACGAAATCTTCCAGGTCGGCACCGTCGGCAACATCGTCCAGAGCGTCCGCATGCCCGACGGCAACATCAAGGTCCTGGTCGAGGGCATCGAGCGCGCCCGCGCCGTTGACATCACCGACACCGACGGCTTCTTCGTCGCCACCGTCAAAATCGCCAAGCCGGCCACCGAGGTCACGCCCCAGATCGAGCAACTGGTCCAGCGCGTCACCTCCCTCTTTGAGCAATACGTGAAGCTGCAGCAGTCGCTGAACGTCGAAACCGTCGCCTCTTCCGTGCGCACCGACGAGCCCTCGAAACTGGCCGACACCATCGCCGCCAACCTCCAGCTCGAAGTCCCCGACAAGCAGGAGCTCCTCGACATTTTCGATCTCCCCGAACGCCTGCTGAAGATTGCCGACGTCCTCGACATCGAAATCGAAAAGCTCAACATGGATCGCAGCATCCAGTCGCGCGTCAAGCGGCAGATGGAGCGGGCGCAGAAGGAGTACTACCTCAACGAAAAGATCAAGGCCATCCAGAAAGAGCTGGGCCGCGGCGAAAAGAATGAGTTCGATGAGCTGAAGAAGAAGATCGAAACCGCTGGCATGCCGAAAGACGTCTTCGAAAAGGCGATCCAGGAGCTGAAGAAGCTCGAAGCCATGCCGCCCATGTCCGCCGAGTCCACCGTCTCCCGCAACTACCTCGACTGGCTCCTCGCTGTGCCGTGGAAAAAGAAATCCAAGGAAACGCGCAGCATCGATCACGCCGAAAAGGTTCTGAACGCCGACCACTACGGTCTCGAGAAAATTAAAGAACGCATCCTCGAATTCCTCGCCGTGCGCCAGCTCGTCAAAAATCCCAAAGGCTCCATCCTCTGCTTCGTCGGCCCTCCCGGAGTCGGGAAGACCTCGCTCGGCATGTCCATCGCCAAGGCCACCGGCCGCAAGTTTGTCCGCATGTCGCTCGGTGGTGTGCGCGACGAGGCTGAGATTCGCGGCCACCGCCGCACCTACATCGGCGCGCTCCCTGGCCAGATCATCCAGTCCATGAAGAAGGCCGGCACCCGCAATCCCGTCTTCATGCTCGACGAAGTCGACAAGCTCGCTTCCGACTTCCGCGGCGATCCCTCCTCCGCACTCCTCGAAGTCCTCGACCCCGAGCAGAACCACAGCTTCCAGGATCACTACCTCGACGTCGAGTACGACCTCTCGCAAGTCCTCTTTGTCGCGACGGCCAACGTCATGCACACAATCCCGGCCCCGTTGCAGGACCGCATGGAAGTGCTGCGCCTCCACGGCTACACCGAAACCGAGAAACTCGAAATCGCCAAACAGTATTTGGTCAAAAAGCAGCGCGACAATACCGGCCTCACCGAAAAGAACATCACCTTCAGCGATGGCGCGCTCACTGACATGATCCGCCACTACACGCGCGAAGCGGGCGTCCGCAATCTCGAGCGCGAAATCGGCAACGTCTGCCGCAAAGTCGCGCGCCGCGTCGTCAGAAGCGGAGCCAAACATAAAGAAGCGCTGACTCCCGAAAACCTGCCCGACTTCCTCGGCGTGCCCAAATTCCGTGACTCGCAGGTGCACCAAAAGAGCGAGATCGGCCTGGTCAACGGCCTTGCGTGGACCGAAGTCGGCGGCAGCATCCTCCAGACCGAAGTCCAGGTGCTCGACGGCAAAGGCAAGCTCACCACCACCGGCCAGCTCGGCGACGTCATGCAGGAATCAGCCCAGGCCGCGCTCTCCTACGTGCGCAGCCGCTCCCATCATCTCGGCCTGCCCAAAGATTTCTATCGCAATGTCGACATCCACATTCACGTGCCCGAGGGCGCCATTCCCAAAGACGGCCCCTCGGCCGGCATCACGCTCGCCACGGCTCTGGCCAGCGCTCTGGCGCGCATTCCCGTCCGCAGCGACCTGGCCATGACCGGCGAAGTCACCCTGCGCGGCAAGGTCCTCGCCATCGGCGGCCTCAAAGAGAAGCTGCTGGCCGCGCACCGCGCCGGCATCTTCGAAGCTATCCTCCCTGAAGAGAACCGCAAAGATCTCCCCGACCTTCCGGAAAATCTGAAGACCGCGATGAAGCTGAATTTTGTCGATACGATGGACGAAGTCCTGAAGATCGCGCTGGTCGCGCCGCTCCCCGAACTGCGCGAGGAAACCCCCGATGTACTCGAATCCAGTGTGCTGAATACGGTGCCGCCCGCGAACGTGGAGCAGAGGCCCCATCAGTAAGCTCCGGCGGGCGGCGGTCCCGATATTTTGATGCAGGCATTTTCGGCTGCGCAGGCAGCCGTACCGCGCCTACCGGTGGTTCGCGGCTCCGGCCGCGGCCAGGATTTCGTCGTTTGCGTGCGCCAGAAATTCCTTCGCCCGCTGCGCGTGTCCGCCCATGTCATACTCGTTCGCCGACTGCGCTGCCGACAGCTTAGCCATCGCCTGCTCCGTCATCCGCTGCGCGGCTGCCAGGTTGGGATGCCGGGCCCAGTTGATCTGCTGCGCAATGCCGATCCCGCTCGTCGTCAATCCAAAAGCAAGAACAGAAACCCATACCGCCTTGTGTCGTGTCATTTCGTGTCTCTCCTTGGCGGATACCATAGCAGACTGTCGCAGCCGCTTTGAAGAAAAAAAAGCGGGTTGCCAGGGCCGCAAAGCAAACGGCCGCTGCGACTTTCCCCAGGGGAATTTCGCAGCGGCCGCGCTCCGTTACAAGGGAGTTACCTAGCGGTGATTCGCCGCTCCGGCTGCGGCCTGAATCTCCTGATTGGCCCGCTCCAGATCGTCTTTGGCCCGCTGCGCATGGCCGCCCATGTCAAACTCGTTCGCGCCTTGTGCCGCAGACATTTTCTCGAAGGCCTGCTCCGTCAGCCGCTGGGCCGCCGCCAGATTCGGATGCCGGCTCCAGTTAACCTGTTGGGCAATACCTGCGCCCGTCGTGAACAAGCCCAGACAAAAAATCGAACTCCAGATTGCCGTCCGTCGATTCATTGGTGCCTCCATGGCCGTTACCATAGCAGAGCTTCCCGGTTTCCAGTCACTGCCACTGTGGAAAAATCGGAACCAGTTGACGCCCGATCCATCACTGCGCGCTGCCTGATCCCAGCTTCCCCCTCTTCACCTCAATCTCTGCCGAAGCCTCCGCGCCGCGCCACGCCCGCAGATCGAATCGCTCGCCCGTGTGGACCACGACTTCGCTGACGGGGCCAAAGGTGAGCGGCCGATGCGCCGCACACTCCTGCGGCCTTACCGATGCCTCGAAGAAATCCGCCTCGCCCACTCCCATCACGCGCGCGGCCCCATCTGGATCCACCAGAACCGCGGTCTTCTCATCGATCCCGATCCCGCGTATGCGCCGCACCGGCCCGCGGGCGAGAATCCTCGCCATAAACGCCAGCAGCCGCCCCTCCCGATGCCGCGTGTCGAAGTGGCTGTCCGTAATCACCCCGCGCAGAATCGGAATCCCCAGCAGATCCGGCGCAATCACCACCTTCCGCGCAAATGGATCGGCCAGCGCCACCTCGGCGCTCAGGTCCGGCCCATCCGGCAAATCATTCTGCGCGGAATAAATGTACTGCCCCAGCACCGCCAGCCCCGCGCTGGTACCGCCGATGGGAACACCCCGCCGCACCGCACTGCGCAATTCCCGCTCCACCGGGGTCTCCGCCCAGTTACGAATGTAGTTGGCCTGATCGCCTCCTGCGATGAACACCGCCGCCGCATGCGCGATCGCGGTCGCGACAAACGGATCGTTCGCCGACGCCCGGTCAGGGAGAATCAGCGTGGCGACGGAATTCAGCTTGCACAGTCCCTGAACGTACGGGTTATAGTCATCGGTTCCGGTGGCCCGCAGCACCAGAAAATCCCCACCGTCCGCGTGCTCGCACAGCCAGCGAAATGCCTCGTCCTGATCCGTGCCGCCGCCCATCAACGCGTAGCCGGCCCGCGGACGCGCGGTCTTGTCCTTCGCAGCCCCATTCCGAAAATACTGGTAGCTGTGCGGCGGCGCAGCGCTCTGCGCAGCGCAAGCCACCGCCGCGCCCAACAGCCATGCCCCCCAACGCCCCTTCATACCGACGCGAGCGCCTGATCCAGATCCGCCAGGATGTCCTCGATGTCCTCGATGCCCACCGAAATCCGCACCAGCCCTTCGGTGATCCCGATCCGCTCGCGTTCCCCCGCGCTCAGCGCCGCATGCGTGGTCGTGGCCGAATGCGAAATCAGCGTCTCCACGCCGCCCAGCGACTCGCCGTTGGTGCACACCCGCACCGCCTGCAATATCTTGTCGGCATTCGCGCGCGAGCCCACCTCAAACGACATCATCGAGCCAAATCCCGACATCTGCCGCTTGGCCAGTGCATGCTGCGGATGACTCTCGAGCCCAGGATACGAAACGTGCTTCACCTTCGGATGTTTCGCCAGAAACGCGGCCACCGCGCGGCCGTTAGCATCATGCTGGCGCATGCGCACCGACAGCGTCTTCACGCCCCGCAAAATCAGCCAGCTCTCAAACGGCGACAGAATGCCGCCCGTGCATTTCTGCACAAAGCGAAAGTCCTCCGCGTGTTCGGGCTTGGTGCCCACCAGCACGCCGCCCAGTCCGTCCGAGTGCCCGTTCAGGAACTTGGTCGTCGAGTGCATCACAATGTCCGCCCCCAGCTCAATCGGCCGCTGGAAATACGGCGACATAAACGTGTTGTCCACGCTCATGTCGATCCCGTGCTCGTGGCAGACATCCGCGACCGCGCGGATGTCCGTCAGCGTCATCAGCGGATTCGTCGGCGTCTCGATGTGGACGAGTTTGGTCGTGGGACGAATCGCCTTCCGCACGTTCTCCGAATTCGACGTATCCACGTACGTGAACTCAATGCCATGCCGCACAATCACCTGGCTGAAGAGCCGCGTCGTGCCGCCATAGACGTTGTCCCCGCAGATGACGTGATCGCCCGCGTGCAGCATCGTCACCAGCGCGGCAATCGCCGCCATCCCGCTGGCGAAGACGTGGCCGCTCGCGCCGCCTTCGAGCGAAGCCAGGCTCACTTCGAGCGCGTCGCGCGTCGGATTCGAAACCCGCGAGTACTCCCACCCGCGGTGCTTCTCGATCCCCTGCAGTTGGTACGTCGACGAAAGGTAGAGGGGCACATTGACAGCGCCCGTCAGAGGATCGGGCTCCTGCCCGTCATGAATCGCGCGAGTAGAAAAGCCAGCTTTGGATGAGGTCATGTCAGCAACCATCTTAGCGAACCAACCCAAAAGGAGAGAATCCGCCGGGTGCCCCATCCTGCCTGCAGTGGGTAGGGTGGGCCGCACCGCCGGCGCGTCAGGGATAGCCGCTCAGCGGTGCGATGCCACTCGTCGACTGACAGCGGAATTAGTCGGCAAACCGGGGGGGCGGGACGGGAAGAATCGACTCGTTCAACCCAGGGGCCGCGTCAGGCAGAGTTCTTGGTTAACTGAAGAGTAAACTCGTATCGAATCCGTTATCCCCACCCGGTAACATCTGTGTTTTCAGAGAAAAGTGCGGTCCGACCCCACCCGCGCAGGTAACGTGCCAGAGCCGGCCGTCAGGCCCCCGCTTCCAAAATCCGCTTCGACAGATACCGCTCGGCCGAGTCCGGGATGAGGGTAGCGACGCGCCGTCCCGCCCCCAGCCGCCGGCAGATCGCGACCGCCGCATATACCATGGCCCCGCTGCTCGAACCCGCCAGCAGCCCCTCCTGCCCAGCCAGGGCGCGGACCGTGGCAAAGGCATCGTCATCCGTCACCGCAACAATCTCATCCGTCACCGAGCGATCGAAGGTGTTGGGCACAAACGAGACCCCGATGCCCTCCACCTTATGCGGACCCGGCTCGCCGCCCTGCAGAATCGATCCCTGCGTCTCGACAGCGACGGTATGGATCCGCGGGTCCTTCTCCTTCAGATAGCGCGCAATGCCGGAGAAGGTCCCGCCCGTCCCGACGCCCGCCACAAACGCGTCGATGCGCCCCTCCATCTGCTCCCAAAGTTCAGCCGCCGTGGTGTCGTGGTGGTAGCAGGGATTGGCCTGGTTATCGAACTGCAGCGCGGCCCACACATTCGCGTCGGTTTTTGCCAGCGCAAGGGCGCGGCGAATCGCGCCCGCCATCCCTTCCGCCTCCGGCGTGCGATGCACCTCCGCGCCAAAGCCGCGCATCAGGATGCACTTCTCCTCGGCGAATCCTTCCGGCACAAACAGCACCACGCGATAGCCGCGATTAACGCCGACCAGCGCCAGCCCCACGCCGGTGTTCCCGGCCGTCGCTTCCACGATCACCGACTGCGCGTGCAGCAAGCCGCGGCGCTCGGCATCCAGAATCATCCCCAGCGCGGCGCGATCTTTCACGCTCCCGCCCGGGTTCAGGAATTCGAGCTTGGCATAGAGTTCCGCGGCGTCCTGGCCGGCGACGCGGTTGAGTCGCAAAAGAGGGGTTTGCCCGATCAGATCCGTTACATTATCCGCAACACGAAGGTGACTAATGATGCTGGTCTCGCTCATAAGACTCCTCAGTCTATATCAGGTGTGCGGCCAGGCGAGCTGGATCGCCGCCGGGAATTGCCTTCTGCCGCAGGCCGCAAGCGATCCCTTGCGTATCTCGGCACTTTCCGTTTCTCTTTTCAGCGGAGACCGCGATCAATGCTGTTAGAATGAGCGCGAATCTCCAGTCGCACAGCACGTGCGAGCTAACGGACCTGGTGACCCCTCATTCAGAAAATCCGCTTCCCCGCAACCGCCGTGTTGCGCGGTTACTCACCGCTTTGGTCCTTGGCCTCATTTGCGTGGGGTCGATCGTGGCCCTGGTGGTCTACGCCGATACCCGCAGTTCCGTTTCTGCTGACAGCCCGGTAAGCCGAACCCAGGACGTTCTGCTCGACCTGGCCGGAATCTCGCAGCAACTGGATCGCATCGAACTGGACGCCCGCCTCTATCGCGCCACCGGCGATGACGAGCACCTGCACGCGGCGCAAACCGCGGCGGTTGCGCTCAACACCGCCGTGGTGCGCGTCCAGCAGCGTCTCGCCGACGAGCCGGACGAGGAGCGCCGCGCCGCCGATATGTCCACTGCCATGACCACCCTGGCCTCCGCGGTCAACCACATGGGTGCGAGTCCGGGCGTGGTTCGCGATCAGGTGGTCAACTGCCGTCGCGCCCTCAACCTCCTCACCGATGAACAGCGCCGTCTGCTGACCCAGCGCAAAACCGACGCCGACCGCAGCGACACCTACGGCGTCGTCCGCCGCACCGCCATGATCGCCGTGGGATCCCTGCTGATTCTGATCCTCTTCGGCTTCCTGATCCGCGATCTTGTCCGCCGCGGACGCATCGAGGAGCAGATCTCCGAAGCCAATGAGCGCCTGCGGCAGACGGTGCAGCGCCTCGAGGAGCAGGCCTGGTCCTCCAACTTGCTCATCTCCGCGCGCGACGAAGTCTCCCTGTGCCAGGAGGTGAAGCTCGCACAGGACACCACGCTGCGGTATCTCGGCCAGCTTCTGCCCGGAACCGCCGGCAGCCTGTGCATCATCAACAACTCGCGCCAGTTGCTGGAGAGCGTAGGCACCTGGGGCGGAGTCGACGCCGTCACCTTCGACGGATTTCCTCCCGACACCTGCTGCGCCATTCGCTCCGGCCGCATTCGCTGGCGCCGCCCGGAACGGTCTGAAGTCCATTGCACCCATTTCGCCGGCAAACCACCGGAACGCTACGTTTGTATCCCGTTGACGGCCCACGGAGAGACGCTGGGCATCGTGACGCTGGAGTTGCCCACCGCCGAAGCCTACGTATTGACCGAATCCCGGGAGAATCCCCTGATCTCCCTCGGAGAGATGGCGGCCATGGCCATCTCCGGGCTGAATCTCCGGCAGAACCTGGAAAGCCAGTCGATTCGCGATGGTATGACCGGGCTGTTCAACCGAAGCTTTATGGAAATTGCCCTCGAGCGCGAAATGAATCGCGCCGGACGCCAGGGCAAGCAGATTGCGGTCATGATGCTGGATATCGACCACTTCAAGCAGTTCAACGACACCTTCGGCCATGAGGCCGGCGACGTGGTGCTGCGCGAAGTGGCCGAAGCCATGCGGCTCGGCGTTCGCAGCGAAGACATTGTCTGCCGTTTCGGCGGCGAGGAATTTGTGATCATCCTGCCGGAGATCACCACCCGGGCCGCTATGGACCGCGCCGAGCTCCTGCGGCGGATGGTCGGCGATTTGGCACTGCGTTATCGCGGGCAGCCGCTCCGCCAGGTCACCATCTCCATCGGTCTGGCCATGTTCCCCGAAAATTCGGAGCATCCTGAAGAACTGCTGCGCACCGCCGATCATGCGCTCTATGCGGCCAAGCATAAAGGCCGCAACCGCGTCGTTTCTGCCGACAACAGCATTCGCGCCTAGCGGATCAGCGGAGTGGGCCGCCCCACACCCACTTCACTGCGAATTCGCCACGGTGCTTTTATGGGCAGTCCGGCCCTCCGGCTTGGGATAGTACCCGGCCTTGGTCCGCACGTAGAGCTTGCCGTGATGCGGCGCTCGCGCGTCGACCCGCACTGCGCGATATCCTCCCTGGCTCATCGGCCGCGTCGAGTGATATCCCAGCGTGTACTGGTTGCGAATGTCCTTCGCCACCTCAGCCGCAATGCTGTCCACGTCTTCCAGCGAGTGCGGGAAGAAGGCCATGCCGCCGGTTTCGTCCGACAGCAGTTGCAGAGCGCGCCGCGCACGATGCGCTTCGCCGCCCCTGGCATCGTCGCCAAACAGCAGGCCAATGGAGTAAACCACCGGCCCCTGCAGATCCTGAATGCGCCGAATCGTTTGCTCCAGATCCAGACTCGACGCGTTGTCCTCGCCGTCGGTGATGATCAGCAGCACCTGTTTCGGCCGCCGTGCACCCTCCGACAACTGATCGGCGGCGGCGCTGACGGCGTCGTACATCGCCGTCCCCCCGCGCGACTCGATGTGCGAGAGCCCCTCCCGCAGCTTGTTGATGTCCGAAGTAAAGTCCTGGTCGAGAAACGCTTCATCGGAGAAGTTGACGATAAACGCCTCGTCGCTGGGATTGGAGGCGCGCACCAAATCCAGCGCCGCCGTATTCACCGCCGCCCGCTTGTCGCGCATGGACCCGGAATTGTCCACCAGAATCCCCATCGAAACCGGGATATCCGAATGCTGAAAGGAGACGATCGCCTGCGGGACATTATCTTCCAGCACCCGGAAATCGTCCTTCGTGAGGTCCTGGACCAGGTGGCCGTCGGAGTCCACGACTGTGCAGTTCAGCACCACTTCGTCCACATCGCGACGGATGGTAAACACGCCCTTGTCGCGCTGCACCGCCTGGCCGCCGTTCGGCTCCCCGGGGCTTACTGGCTGGTTATCGGCGGCATCCGGCGAAACCACCGGGTCGCGATCGACCTCCAGCGACGGCTGAGTCTCGCTGCTCTGCGGGGAAACATCGGGCTGCGGTGCGGACTGGGGGGGCGGCTGCGCGGGCGCATTCTGCGCGAGCAGAGTGCCAGGGCCGATCGCCAGAGAAAGAGTGGCGCAAAGAATGACGCTACTGCAAAGGCGCATAGTATCCGGTACGTGCATGCACCGTCAGCTGCGGCAAGCCAGGCGGCGGTGTCAGCTTTACCTTCACTTTACGCCACTTCCCGTCCATCCTCGACTCGGTGGTCTTGTAGCCCAGCACGTATTCGTTGCGCAACTCCGCGCTGATGCGCGAGGCGATATCGCCCATCTCGGCCAGATCGTCGACGCGGAAGAGCCGGCCGCCAGAGTCGTTGCTAATCTCGTTCAGCAGCATCGGCCCGTTGCGCTCTTCCTGCGTCGCCGCCTCGGGATCGAAAATCCCGATCGAATAAATCTGCACGTCGGATTCGCGCACCGCCGAGCGAACCTCATTCTCCGTATAGCGGCTGTTGTTGTCCCCGCCGTCGGAGATGACCAGCAGCGCCCGGCGCGGATACTTCGCCTCTTTCATCTTCTCAAGGCCGAAATACATCGCGTCCAGCAGCGCCGTCCGATGGCCCACTTCCACCGTGGCCAGCCGCGCCTCTACGTCGTCCGCCGACGAGGTGAAATCCGTAATCAGCACCGGCCGGTCGTTGAATCCAATCACGAAAAACTCATCCTGCGGATTGGACGTTTTCATGAACTGAAGGACAGCGCCGCGCGCCCGCACCACCTTGTTCCCCATACTGCCGCTCAAATCCAGGATCACCCCCACCGAAACTGGGGCGTCGTCGCAGGCAAAGGTGCGGATACTTTGCGGACGATTGTCCTCGAGGATGGTGAAGTTCTGCTTTTCCAGTCCGGTGACGAGGCGGTCCAGCGGATCGGTCACGATCAGCGGCACCAGCACCAGGTTGGTGTCCACGCGGAACTCAATGCCGCTGCGCAGCGATGCGCCCGGCGTCAACGGAATCGCGGTGTCCGCTTTGGCCGTCGCGGGCGGCGGGGTCAGCACATGTACCTGGTTCAGCGGATCGTCCTGGCCCGGCGCTGCCTGCCCCAACAGCAGGAAAACAGCCACTGCGGACAGCAGCACCATACCGCTGAAGGCGCTCGGCCACGATCGCCGCGCCGCCCGTCCCCTGCCTGCGAGATTGCGCCCCACGGGCGACACCATGGCCGTACCTCACGTGTGAAAAATACTGGCACTTCCACGAGACTTCTGCAATAGCCAATTCCGCGGCCAGCTGCGGCAACGCATCCGGAGTCGCAATGCCTGCCCTCGTATCGGCCGCGTATCCTGCTTCGATGCAGCCTCGCCGGCGTACGGAGGCGGGTGGCGCGATTTAGCGCACGCCGCCCCGCTCAGGATGTCCGCAGCCCGCTGCGCTAAAATCGGTGGGAACACCATCGCCTATGGCTCGCGTCTATCCGTTTCGCGCTTTGCGCTATAACCCCGCCCTGGTCCCGCCCCAGGATGTTGTCACCCAGCCCTACGACAAGATCACGCCGGCCCTGCAGCAGGCCTATTATCAGCGCAGTCCCTACAACCTCGTCCGCATCATCCTCCGCCTTCCCGAACTCTTTGACGCCGACGGGGACATCTACGCCAATGCGGCCCGGGATTTTGCCGCCTGGCGCGAGCAGGGAATCCTTGCCCAGGAGCGGCAACCCTGCATCTTTGCCTATGCGCAGCGCTTCGCCGTGCCGGGCCTGCCCGGCGTGCTGCGCGAGCGGCGCGGATTTATTGCCCTCGGCGAGCTGTACGACTACAGCCAGGGAGTCGTCTTCCGCCATGAGCAGACGCTGGCGAGGCCCAAGTCCGACCGGCTGAACCTGCTGCGCGCAACCCGCGCCCACTTCGGACAAATCTTTATGCTGTACTCCGACCCGGCTAGAACCGCGGAGGAACTCCTCTTTGGCGATGGCGCCGCCGGCGTCACCCTTCCCGAGATCGAAGTCACCGACGAGTATGGCGTTCTCCATCGCGTCTGGAAGATCAGCGACCCGGCGAAGATCAGCCTGCTGAGTACATCGATCGAAGACAAGAAACTGATCATCGCCGACGGCCATCATCGCTACGAAACCGCTCTCACCTACGCCCGGGAACGCACCGCCTCGCGGACCCCGGAGGCGGGCGAACGCATGGTGGGCGGCCTGTTGCAGCCCACGTTTCCCGAATCCGCGGCCATGATGACCTTTATCAATATGGAATCCGAAGGCCTGGTGATTCTGCCCACCCATCGCGTCGTCTTCGGGCTGGAAGGCTTCACAGCGTCGCAACTGCTCGCAGCCGCGCACCCGTATTTCGACATGGAGGAACTGGCCGACCGCGATCCAGCCGCGGCCGTGCAGCGCCTGTCCCGCCTCACGGATCCAACCGCCTTCGTGGCCGTCACCGCCGCCGGCTGGTATCTGCTGACCGCAAAACCTGGCCCGATGGCCGAGGCGTTAGCGCACGTCTCTCCGCGTCAGCGGCAACTGGACATCGTGCAGTTGCACAGCCTGGTCCTCGAAAAACTGCTCGGCATCACGCCTGAGGCCATCCGCGACCAGACCCATCTGCGCTACCTGCGCGACGCCGGCGAGGCTGCCGGCCTGGTCGGGCGCGGCGAGGCGAACGTCGCCTTTCTCATGAACCCGGTGACCCTCGATCAGCTCCGCGAAGTCGCGTTCGCCGGAGAAGTGATGCCGCAGAAGTCGACGGATTTCTATCCGAAACTGCTCAGCGGCCTGGCCATCTATGCATTGGATTAACGCTGCGGCAGCGCTCGCGCTCGCGATAACGGGCACCGCCGCCGCGCAGATGCCGGCGGTTCCCGCCGCCCCTCCCGCTCAGGTTCAGCCCAGGTTCGTCGTGGTGCTCGACCCCGCGCATGGCGGATCAGATATTGGCGCGCACCTGCAGAACGGCCTCATGGAGAAGCAGATCACTCTCGCGTTGTCCCAGCGCCTCGGCTCCGCGCTGCGGGCTCGCGGGATCGAAGTCGTCGCCACGCGGGTCTCAGACCAGTCGCTGCCTGCGCTCAACCGCGCGGAGACGGCCAACCATGCGCAGGCCGCTGCCTGCCTCGTCCTGCACGCCACCGCAACCGGCAGCGGCGTACATCTCTACACCTCGTCGCTCGCCCCGGTCGCCCCGGCGCGTCTTCTGCCGTGGCCGACCGCTCAGGCGGCCTGGGTCGCCCAGAGCCTCCGCCTCGAAGCGGAGATCGACACCGCCCTGGCCCACACCCAAGTTCCTGTCACCCTGGGACGAGCCTCTGTGCCGCCGATGGATAATCTCACCTGCCCCACGGTCGCCGTCGAAATAGCTCCTCTCGTCGCGGGACACGTCACCGCAGCCCGCGATCTCGGCGACGCCGCCTATCAAAAGTCGGTCGTCGATTCGCTGGCCGCCGCCCTCGAATCCTGGCAGAACGACTGGAAGCAGTAATGATTTCGCGCGCGCACAAAATTTTGTTCCTGATGATGCTGCTGGCCGTCGTGATCATGGCTGCGGTGCTCATCCGCCTGCGCAATCGCGCCCAGGACCGCCTGCAGGCCGAAGCCGTCGGTGCGCCCGCCTCCATGGTCGAGGAACCGGGCAGCCGCCCACGCCCGGTTACGCTCTTCGTCCCCAACGATCTCGACGGGTCGATGGCCGCCGTCCAGCGCAGCATCGCCCTGCCCCCCGATGAGAACGCGCAGGCGCGCGTCCTGCTCGATAACCTCATCGACGCCTTTCACGCTGCCGGTTCCACCCATCCCATCAGCGTGGCGTCGGGCATCAATGAGGTTTACTTCCTGCCCGTTCCCGCCACGCAGGGCCTGTCTGCCAGCGCCGGGCAGGAGGCCGTGGTCGATCTCAACGGCGCACTGGCCGCTGCCCAACCCTCCGGCATCGAGCCGGAGACGCTCACCCTCCTCGCCATGATGGCGACGCTGCACGCCAATCTCCCTTCCATCGCCCAGGTCCATTTCCTGATCGACGGCCAACCGCGCGAAACCCTCGCCGGCCACGCTGACCTGACCCGAACCTACCTGGCCTCGGAAGCCAGCCCCGAGCCCGGTCCGCCGGAGGCCAGGCCATGAAGATCGGCGTCTTCGATTCCGGCGTTGGCGGCCTGACCGTCCTGCGCGCGTTGCTCGACCGTATCCCCGGCGCGGACTACCTCTACCTCGGCGACACCGCGCGCCTGCCCTATGGCGCCAAGTCCCGCGCTACCGTGGCGCGCTACGCCTCTTCGAGCGCTCGATTTCTGGTTGCGGAAGGCGCTGAGTATCTCGTCATCGCCTGCAACACCGCCAGCGCCCTGGCTCTCGATGCAATCCGCGAGGCAGTCTCCGTGCCGGTGCTGGGCGTGGTGGAGACCGGAGCCAACGCCGCCGAGGCCAGTTCGACCACCCGTGATGTGCTGGTCATCGCCACCGCAGCGACGGTGGAGAGCCACGCCTACGCTGCCGCCTGCAGCGAACGCGGCCTGCGCGCCGTGGAGAAGGCATGCCCGCTGCTCGTCCCGCTCGTCGAGGAGGGATGGATCGACCATCCGGTGACCGCGGAAGTGCTGCGCATCTACATGTCGGAACTTGAGGATCAGGCGCTCGCGGCGAACCTCTCGCCCGACACGCTCGTCCTCGGCTGCACGCACTATCCGCTCCTGCGACCGCAGATCGAGCGTGTTGTCCGAGGGACGCTGCGCGTGATCGACTCGGCAGCGGTCACAGCGGAACAGGTCGCACAGGCGCTGCATACCCGCCCGCCGACCGAGGCTGCCGCGCCGCCCCGCTTCTTCGCAACCGATTCCGTCGCGAAGTTTCGCGCCCTCGGCAGCCGCTTTCTCGGACGCCCCATCGAAGGCATCGACCTGGTCGACCTCGGCGGATAAGAGCGGCACACGCGGGACTGCCGGCGAATTGGGTGCCCCATCCAATCCGATGTTGCCTGGGTGGGTTTGTTTCGTCTTCCAGTGTCGCGCGCGATGCCAGCCATAACTCAATCCCACCGCAATCGGCGCACCTGGCACCCCCTCTCCCTGCCCCGGCATCAGAAAAGAGGGTGTGCGCCGGCGCGCTGCCGGTCCTCCCCGCAACCTTAACGGCTTCCGCACGTACACCATGGCGGACAAGGTTATTTGCGCGGGGTTGGCGTTCCGGCTACCATGATGTGTCTGGTGGACTTATTACATAAACAGGGAGAACAGTGCTATGTCTGACGAAAAACAGTCGAGCGGATTCAGCTGGTTCCTCGCAGGGCTGGGAATCGGTGCCCTGATCGGAGTTTTATATGCCCCCAAGTCGGGACGCGAGACGCGCGAAGAATTGATGAGCAGCGCCCGCGAGAGCACCGAGTATCTGAAGCAGCGCGGACGCGAAGCCGCTGACCAGGTGACCGATATGGTCGACCGCGGCAAGACCCAGGTCAACGATTATGTCGACCGCAGCAAGGAAGTCGTGGAGCGCGGTCGGGCGCAGTGGGATGAATTTGTCAATCAGGGCCGGCAGTTCGTCACCGACCAGACGAGCAAAGTCTCCGCCGCTGTGGACGCGGGACGTGCGGCCTATCAGGGCTCCGCTTCGACGGATTCCACAGACGCCGTCTAAGCATCGTCAGGGAAGGCGCGCGGAGCCGCACATCGTTGCGGTTTCGCGCCGAGGACAGAAACGCCCATGCAGCATAACTGGATCTACATCACCTTCACCGCCGTCACGGCAGCCGGCGTGCTCCTCCAGGCCATCGTTCTTCTGCTGATGTTCGTTGCGCTGCGCGGCGCGCTGGGCCGCCTCAACCAGGTGTCGAAGCTCGCCGAAGAGCACGTCATTCCTGCGATGGCTTCCGCGCGCAAGCTGATTGACGACATCACGCCCAAGGTGAAGACCGTCGCCGCCAACGCTGCGGAGGTCTCCCAGCACGCTACCGCAATCTCAGAGAACGCTGCGGCCGTGAGCAAGACGCTGCGTGAACAGACAGAGGAGATGAGCGCCACCGTCTCCGACCTGCGCCAGAAGACCGAAGTCCAGGCCGAGCGCGTCGATGAGATGGTGACCGGCACGCTCGACACCCTCGCGCATGCCACTGCGATACTCCAGCGCGCTGTTTCCGGCCCGGTACGCCAGGTAGGCGCCGTGCTCAACGGATTACGCGCCGGCTTTGACGTCCTGCGCAGCAGGGAACCCGAAGCGCACGCGTCTGCCGACGGCGATCACTTCGTTTAGGCAATCGCCAGGGCCATCAACCTGAAGCACAGTCCACAGGCCAACGTGCGTCCCGCGTTGTCGCATCTAAAGGCCGGTGCAAGCGTTGGCTCTCCAATCACCCACTTTCGACCAAACGCAAACCCGGCGTGACTGCATTGAGCAGGCCAGCCGCGCCCCGGCGCGCGTCCCGCTCTCGACGTATCGTTTGCAGTTCCATGCCGGCTTCACGTTCGCGAACGCGGAAGCGGTGCTCCCGTATCTCAGGGAACTCGGCATCGGCGACTGCTACGCCTCCCCCATCTTTGAAGCGCGGCCCGGCAGCCTGCACGGCTACGACGTCACCCGCCACGATCGCCTCAATCCCGAGCTCGGCGGCGACCACGGCTTTGCGCGTTTCTCGTCGCGACTGCGCGAGCTCGGCATGGGCCTGCTGCTCGACATCGTGCCCAACCACATGGGCGTCGGCAACGACTCCGTGTGGTGGCAGGACGTTCTCCAGAACGGCCGCGCCTCGCACTACGCCGACTACTTCGACATCGACTGGAATCCACTCAACCCGGACATGAAGGACAAGCTCCTCCTGCCGATTCTGGGACGCCAGTACGGCGAAGAACTGGAGGCGAAGAGGATTCAGGTGGCCGCGATCGAGGGCAACCTGCGCATTCGCTACTTCGATCACCTTATCCCCATCACGCCCCGCACGATTGCAGTGATCTTTCCGACGGCTGAAATGGATGAATTTGGAGTGCCTGCCTCCTTTCGCGATACGCTGCGCGAGACGGCCCACATTCCTCCTCCGGAAACGACCGACAGGAACCTGGCAGCCCAGCGCCGCCGCCAGTTGGAAGAGCTGCGCCCGCGTCTGCGCGAAGCCCTGAGCAGCGCGGAAATGCAGCCCGCCCTGCAAATCGCCCTCGCGCGGATCAACGGCACAGAGGGCGACCCGCGCAGCTTCGACCGACTCCACGATTTGCTCGAGCAGCAACCCTGGCGCCTGGCCTACTGGCGTGTCTCGGCGGAGGAGATCAACTACCGCCGCTTCTTCGACATCAACGATCTTGTCGGCCTGCGCATGGAGAACCCGGCGGTCTTCGCCGCCACGCATTGCCTCATCCGCCGCCTGTTGGCCCGCGGCGAAGTCACCGGCCTGCGCATCGATCACTGCGATGGCCTCTTCAATCCCCGGCAATATCTCATCCGCCTGCAACTGCTCTGCGTGGCCAGCCGATGCGTCGGTGAGCAGGCGAAGGCGCCCACCGGCGCTAACGGCATTGAAGACGAAGTGCGCGAAGCCCTCCGCGGCCACGACTGGGCCGCCCCCCAGGGACCGCTCTATGTCGTCGTGGAGAAAATTCTCGAGCCGCGCGAATCGTTACCGCTGGAGTGGCCGGTGTGCGGAACCTCCGGCTACGACTTTGTCTATTTCTCCAACCAGGTCTTCATCCGCC
The DNA here is from genome assembly GCA_036267295.1 of Acidobacteriaceae bacterium. Classification (GTDB taxonomy): domain Bacteria; phylum Acidobacteriota; class Terriglobia; order Terriglobales; family Acidobacteriaceae; genus Palsa-343. The sequence goes on from DATAWI010000013.1 coordinate 19,946, forward strand.
GCGAAAACGAGCCGCGGTTTACGGATTTCTACGAGAAGCTCACCGGTGTCGTTGTCGATCCGGAAACCATCATTTATCAGTCGAAGCTGAACGTCATGCGCAACGCTCTGTCGAGCGAAGTGTATGTGCTCACCAACCTGCTCAGCCGCCTTGCATCGGCCAACCGCAGCGCGCGCGACTTTACCGACGATCTGCTCGAAACCGCGGTCCGCGAGACCATCGCGTGTTTCCCCGTCTACCGCACCTACATCGATGATCGCGGGCAGTACACGGAACGCGACCGCATGTTCATCCACCGGGCCATCGCGCGCGCCGAACAACGCAACCGCGACATGGACACCTCCGTCTTCGATTTTCTGGAGAACACGCTGCTGCTCCACGGAAAGAGCGGTGCCGAGATCGACGAACGCGAACTGTACGTCGCCCTCAAATTCCAGCAGCTCAGCGGGCCGGTGATGGCCAAGGGCGTCGAAGACACGGCGTTCTACGTCTACAACCGCTTCCTGTCTTCGAATGATGTCGGCAGTTCGATGCAAGCCTTCGGCATCACTGCCGGGGCCTTCCACGACTCCAACCGCGACCGGCTGCGAACCTCCCCGGACGCGATGCTCGCCACCTCAACCCACGACAGCAAGCGCAGCGAAGATGTCCGCAGCCGCCTCGACGTGATCTCGGAGATGACCTGGCTCTGGCCCTCTCATGTGCGGCGATGGACCCGCATGAACGCAAAGCACAAGCGCACCCTCGAAGATGGCCGCGTCGCGCCTGATCCCAACGAGGAATATTTCATCTACCAGACGCTCGCCGGTGCATGGCCGTGGCAGATGAATTCCATCCAGGATCATGCCGACTTCCTCGAACGCATGCAGCAGTACATGACCAAGGCGCTCAGCGAAGCCAAGGTGAATCTGAGCTGGATCAATCCGAATCCCACCTACGTCGACGCGGTCCACAGCTTTCTGAAGAACCTGATCATGCCCGACAGTCGCGGCGGCGCTTCACGGTTTGCCTCCACGTTGGGCGAACTGCTGCCCGCGCTGAAGATCTTCGGCGCCGTCAATGCGCTGGCGCAGGTCGTCCTCAAAATAACTTCGCCCGGCGTTCCGGATTTTTATCAGGGCACCGAGATGTGGGATATGAGCCTCGTCGATCCCGACAACCGCCGGCCCGTCGACTACCAGTTGCGTTGCGAGGCCCTGGCGGCTCTGCGCGAGCAGGCCGTCGCCCAGGGCGAGCCTGCGGTTTGTCGCGACATGCTCGACCACCTCGAAGATGGGCGCGCAAAACTCTGGACCATCCACAAAGCGCTGCAACTCCGCAATCGGATGCCGGATGTTTTCCAGCGCGGCGATTACTCCGCCGTCGAGGCGACGAAGGACGCTGCCGCTCATATCATCGCCTTCACCCGCGGCCCCGGCGTGCTCACCGTCGTTCCGCGCTTCGCCTGTACGCTCATGGGGGGACGTGCCGAAATGCCGCTCAACGGCGCGTGGGGCAATGAGGCGCTGCTGCTTCCCCAAATGGCCGGCGCTGCGCTCGAAAACATCTTCACCGGCGCATCGCTGCGCGTCGGCGAGGACGGCCGCCTGCCGCTGCGGACCGTCTTTTCAGAATTTCCCGTCGCGATCCTGGCCCGCAGCTGACCTACTCCGCCGGATGCTCGCCCGCCGCGCGATCGCGGTCCGTGACCTCGGCCAGCGCCGCCAGCTTCTTTGCCAGTTCAGGAGACAGCGCGTTCTCCGCGCATCGCCAGCTCCAGTTGCCCTGCGGACGCGACGGCACATTCATGCGCGCCTCGCCGCTCAATTCCAGAATGTCCTGCACGGGATACAGGCAGAGATCCGCCACCGACGTCGCCGCTGCGCGGATCAGCGGCCACACCACGCCACTTTCCCCGATTTCCAGATACGCTGCCACCGCAGCCTTCTCCGTCGCGCTCGCGCCGCCCTCCCACCATCCCCGCGTGGTGTCGTTGTCGTGCGTCCCCGTATACGCCACAGTGTTGGGCACGAAACGATGCGGCAGGTGCAGGTGCGCCCCGCGCCCGGAGAATCCAAACTGCAGCACCCGCATCCCCGGAAACTGAAACTGATCGCGCAGCGCATCCACTTCCTTCGTGATCATGCCCAGGTCTTCCGCGATGAATGGCAACTCGCCCAGCTCCTGCCGCAGCCGCTCGAACAACGCCGCGCCCGGAGCCTTCACCCATGTGCCGTTCACCGCCGTGTCGTCTTCCGCCGGAATCGACCAGTACGCCTCGAAGCCGCGGAAATGATCCAGCCGAATCACGTCGTAGAGAAACCGCGTGCGCCGGATGCGATCCACCCACCACGCAAATCCGCTCCGCTCCAGCACGTCCCACTTGTACAGCGGATTGCCCCACCGCTGCCCCGTCGCCGAAAAGTAATCCGGCGGCACGCCGGACACCCGCACCGGCGACAGATCCGCATTCAGATCGAACAGGTCAGGACGCGTCCACACATCCGCGCTGTCGTAGTTCACAAAAATCGCCACATCGCCGATGAAGCGGATCTCGCGGGACGCGCAATACTCCCGCAGCGCGCCCCACTGCTCATCGAAGGCAAATTGAATCGCCTGCGCCACCGCGAGTTCCTGGCCATGCTCCGCGCGTAGCCCGTCCAGCGCCTCGGCGGTGCGATGCTTCAGCCCATCGGGCCACTGATTCCACGGCGCGTAGTTGAATTTGCGCCGCAGCACGACATATTGCGCCCACGCGTCCAGCCACGAAGTATTCGTCCGGCAGAAGCCTTCAAACCGCGCCCATTCCTCCGCCGTATGGTTATCGAGAAAATTGCGCGCCGCCTCTTCAATCAGCGGCAGCTTCTTCGCGGAAACCTGCTCGAAGTCAACCGGGCCGCTCCGCCCAGGCAATTCCCCCAGCCGCTCACCGTCAATCCATCCGCGGTCCGACAGAAGCTCCAGCGAAATCAGCAGGGGATTGCCGGCAAATGCCGACAGCGCCGCATAGGGAGAATTGCCGTAGCCCGTCGGGCTGAGCGGGAGCACTTGCCATAGGCGCTGTTTAGCGGCCGCCAGAAAATCGGCGAAGGCATACGCGGCCGGCCCCAGGTCGCCGATACCACCGTACGAAGGCAGAGAAGAAATGTGCAGCAATAGCCCCGAAGAGCGCTCAAAGGACATGAAAGCAAATTCCGTTTTGGTGCGGGTGAAAGAAAAAGCCCGCGCCTTCGAACAGATTCGAGCAGCACGGGCCTCGGTTGCTTGCCAGGAACGATCTAGGATCCGCTCAGCGGCGACGGCTGCTGCATCTTGCGGTTCAGCAGCACGCGCCCCGATTTCTCGTACGAATTCACCAGGCTGGAAACAAAGACGTCGTACATCTGATCGCGGCGCTGGTTCAGCAGCGTATCGCGCGTCGTGTCCACGTTCTTCGCCACGTCGGCTGCCGAAGGAGCCTGCTTGTCGTCGATCTTCGCCACCACGCCCGTCGTGCCATTGTTGATCGCGGCGCTGATCTGGCCCACGCTCAGGTCGAAGAGCGATGGAGCCGCCGTCGCCAGCGCGCCGATGTCCGGAACCTGCTGCTCGCGGCCCACCAGATCGCTGGTCTTGATCGTCGCTCCCACTTCTTTCGCAGCCTTGGCCAGATCGCCCTCGGCATGAGCGCGGTCCGCCAGTTCGTTGGTCTTGCGCGCCAGCAGCGCGGTCACCTGCTGATCGCGAAAATCGTTCAGCACATGCGACTTGTATTCGTCGAAGGTCGGCGTGTGCGCGGCGTTCACATCCACCACCTGAAAAACGGCATAGCTGCCGTCGCCAGTGTCGGCCATCTGCGGCGCTCCGCCCTTCTGCGCGGCAAACGCCGCGGTCAGAAACTTCGAGCTGTCCGTCAGTCCGGGCAGCGTTGCGCCCGTCGCCACAAAGTCCGACGCCGTCACTTTCAGATGATGCGCCGCCGCTGTCGGTTCCAGACCGCTTTTCTGCGCCTCGGAATCCAGTTGCTGGGCGAACGCCTCCTCGGTCTGCGCGTCCTTCTGCTTGGTCAGAATGTCGGTGATCGCGCTTTTTACTTCGGACAGCGACTTCAGGTGCGCATCCTGCTTCTCTTCGGTCTGGATGATGTGGTACCCAAAGCGCGTCTTCACCAGGTCGGAAATCTGCCCCGGCTTCTGCGCGAAGGCAGTCGCGTCAAACTCCGGCACCGTTACGCCGTGCTTGATCCAGCCCAGCTCGCCGCCCTGGTCCTTGCTGCCCGGGTCATCGGAGTTCTTTTTCGCCAGGTCCGCAAAATCTTTGCCGTCGTCCTTGCGCAACTGTTCGAGAATTCCCTGCGCCTTGGCCTTCGCCGCCGCGTCCGCCGCCGCTCCCGCGTTGGGATCGACAGAGATCAGAATGTGCCGCACCTTCACCTGCGGATCCACGCGGTACTGCGCCTGGTTCTGATCGTAATACTGCTGGATCTCAGCGTCCGTCACCTGCGGCTTGCCGCCCGGTAGGTTCTTGTCGGTGAACGCGATGTACGCAACCTTCCGCGTCTCCGGATCGGCGTTCCGATACTTTGCGGCGTTCTGCTTAAAGTAAGCCTGCAGTTCGGTGTCCGTCGGGTTGATGGTCTTGCGCAGATCGTCGGCGCTGATCACCGCGTAGTCGAACTTGATCTTCGTCGCCTTCTTTACATACGAATTCCGCACTTCCGCATCGGAAACCGTGACGCCCCCAGTGATCAGGTCGCGCAGCCGATCGGAGACAATCTGCTCCTTGATCTCCGTCTCGAACTTGTCGACCGAAATCTTGAAGTTGTCGTTGATGAACTCCGCATAGTGCTGGTCGCCAATGTATTGCCCGTCCGGGAACAGATACTGCCCCCACATCCCGGTATGCAGATAGCGGCGCACATCGGCATCGGTCGCCGTGATGCCCATCCGATGCGCCTCCTCCAGCACAATCCGCTGCTGGATCACCACCTGCCCGGCCTGCTGCATCAGGAACGGCATCAGCATGTCGGGAATCTGCTGCCCCGGCATCTCGCGCTGCGCCATGCGCTGCGCCACCGTCTGCACGTCAGCGGCGGGGATCGTCTCTTCAGCCGGCAGGAACCGTCCGAAGATACCGCCGTGCTTGATGCTGGCATACGTCGTCGTGGTCGCCGACGAATCGTTGAACATGCCCGGCACGAGGAAGATGACCATCAGCACGCAGGTGATGCCGATGATGACAATGAAAATGACTTTGGTGAACTTGGTGTCCTTTTGCAGGAAGCGAATCATGGATAGGTAACAGCCTTTTCTGTCTGCAGCCGCTCTCGCAGCCCGGCAACGGGCGCGCAAAGGGCGATTTCCCGATGCGGCAGGGATTTCCCTCCAGTATAAACGCCAGAACCCCTCCGCCAGCCAGCAATTCCTGCGCCCTGAATCTCCTGGGCGGGCGTTACAATGCAGGCTAATTTCACCCGAGAAACCCTGGTGTCCGATCAGCTTGTCCAGAATCAGCAGAAAGATGCGAGCGCCGACGAGGCCAATTCGCCCATGACCGCCAACCAACCGGCATCGGCCAAATCCGAGCAGCGAACGAAGCCCTCCCCCGGAGCCATCCTGGCGGCCATTGCGCTGATCGCGATCAGCGTCGGCCTCCTCTCTCTGACCGCGCATTCGCTCTCCACCGACCGAGACTTCATCAGCTACTGGGCCGGCGCAAAGCTGCTCGCCACCCATGGCAATCCCTACGACGCCGCCTCCGTTCTGAAGCTCGAAAACAGCGTCGGCAACTCCTTCACCCGCCCTCTTGTCCTCAGAAACACCCCCATCACCCTCTTCCTCATGGCGCCGCTCGGCTGGTTCAGCGTGTGGACGGCCGCCATCCTCTGGGAGATCGCCTCCATCGCGGCGGCGCTGCTCTCCCTGCGCCTTCTCCAGCCGTTCGCGCCGGGCAAAATCCCGCTGATTCTCTACTTCTTCGCGCCGGTGGCCGACTGCGTGCTTGCCGGGCAAACGACCCTGCTCGTCCTGCTCGGCGTTTGCCTCTTCATCCGCTTCCAGAAGGATCGACCATTCGTTGCCGGACTGGCGCTCGTTCTCACGCTGCTCAAGCCGCACCTGCTCCTTCTTTTCTGGCCCGTCTTCCTGCTCGAAATCCTGCGTCGCCGCAATTTCCGCGTGCTCTGGGGTTCCATCGCCGGCGTGGCGGGCGCAACCGCGGTGGCCATCGCCCTCGACGTGCATATCTGGAGCCAATACCTGGCCTCCGTCCGCGCCGAGCACATCGAGAACCAGTATTTCCCCAATATCTCCGTCGGCCTGCGCGTCCTCATTGCGCCGCAATCCCTCTGGCCCCAGCTTTTGCCGGCAGCCGTCGGCGTCGTCCTCGGACTCTGGTTTTGGTGGAGAACCCGCGATCGCTGGCAATGGCACCGCGAGGGAGCCATGCTCATCGCCGCCTCAGCCCTGGTCTCGCCGTATTCATTTCTCGTGGACCAGGTTCTGTTCCTGCCCGCGGTGCTTGACTGCTACCCGCGCGGTTCGCAGATCGAGCAATGGATATTCATCGCCATCAACGCCGCCGCATTTTTCCTGATGCTCAAAATCCCCGCCATGAGCTCGCCGGTCACCATCTGGGTAGCCCCCGCGATGATGCTCTGGTGCTGGTTCATCTTCCGCCGTTCACTTCCCACCGCCCACTGACGACTGTGGGTGCCCCATCCACCCGGTGTTGATAGGGCGGGCCCGCGCCGAAGGCCCGTCCTAACCACCGGGAACGTGATCCCGATACACCGCCCAGTTCCCGACAAGCGCGCGCACCACCGGACTGCCCACCCTCCAGGCATCCTCAATCGCCGGAATTCCCCCCACATACGGAGCCACCAGCGAATCCGCCGCCGACTGCCCCGGCCTCTGCGTCGAGAAATTCGACGCCGTCCGCAGCACCAGGAACCGCCGAAAGTCTGCCCGATGCAGCGCATCCAGCCGCTCCAGCGCCTCCGCGACGCCCGAATCCTCCATCGCCGTCATCACAAACCGGCCCTGCCCGCCGGTGTGCAGACGTACCCAGTCTTCCGCATACTTGGTCAGGATCTTGCCATGCCAGTAAGCGTCGGAAGCGTAGACCTCGCCCTCCATCACGAAGGGCGCGCGCTGCGCCTTCGGATACCCCGTCCACTTCGCCCGCAGAGCCACCACTTCCGGCGTCTCCAGCAACGCAGTGTCCTGCGTCAGGTGAAAGGCCCAGTCCACCAGCCCCCGATTCAGCGGATAAGCAATCGGCCGATCGCCCCAGTTCCGCTTCCGATCCGGCACTTGATTCGGTTTCAGCGATCCGATGGCGAAAATCCCGTAAGGCCAGTCCGCCGGAGCCTCCCGCGGATCGATCTCCTGGCGCACGTCCGTCACCACCCACCGCGCCCAGGCTGCGCTGCCCAGCGACGCGGCGTTTGGATCGACGCCCGCAATCCCCGCCAGCAGCCAGTACGCATGGCTCAGATCGAAGCGCGGATCGAGTCCCAGCGCCATGATCGAACTCGCCGCCGGCCCAATCGTCATCCCGGTCACGATCCCCAAAATCGACCCATCGGCATTCGTCCGCAGATCGCGCACGCCGCCCGGGAAGGGAAGCCGCCGGTCCAGGTGTTCCCGCTCCACCCAGTACTGAAACTCACCGGGCTGGTCGCCGGTGTCGTTGCCCTCCTCGAACGTGGTGACGATCACCACTTTCACCGCGACCGGCGCAGGCGCATCCTCGGCCAGCACGCACCATGCACTGCAAAGACACGTCGAGAGCGCCAGAAGCGATGCGATTCGCCGCATGAAGGTTCAAATCCTGAATGTGGGGTGGACGACACGCCCAGACTAGCAGACCGTTGGCCCGCGGATTCTGCTCCGCCCGCCCCGCCCCAGCTCATCCTGCGACGGATTTCCAGGTTGCGCGTCGAATCATTAGGTTCTGAGCGAGAATTGTAGGTGGAAAGGTCCCCATGCTGATCCGAACCGGCACGGCAATCCCTTCTTCGGAGATCACCCCGAAGCAGGACTACATGAACCGGCGCGCCTTTATGGCCGCCGCAGCCACCGGCGTGGCCGCCCTCGCCGGCGGCAGCGCTTTGCGGGGGCTCGTCGATCCTCCGCGCGTCCACGCGGCCGAAAAGCTCACCACCGTCAAGAGTCCGCTCTCCCTCTCCGGCGAAACGCTCACGCCCTACGAGGACATTACCCACTACAACAACTTCTACGAGTTTGGCGTCGACAAGGGCGACCCCGCGAAGAATGCCGGCAGCCTCCACACCCGCCCCTGGTCCGTTAAAGTGGAAGGCCTCGTCAACAAGCCGCAGTCCTTCGACATCGACTCGTTGCTCAAGCTGCGCCCCATGGAGGAGCGCATCTACCGCTTCCGCTGCGTGGAAGCCTGGAGCATGGTGATTCCGTGGGCCGGCTATTCGCTCTCCGAGCTGATCAAGCTCGTCGAACCGCAGCCTAAAGCGAAGTACGTCCAGTTTATTTCCCTCGACGATCCCAAGCAGGAGCAGCTCCCGTGGAGCGCCGGCATCCAGTGGCCCTATTCCGAAGGCCTCCGCATGGACGAGGCGATGCACCCGCTCACGCTGCTCACCTTCGGCCTCTACGGCGAAGTGCTGCCCAACCAGGACGGCGCGCCGGTCCGCATCATCGTGCCGTGGAAGTACGGATTCAAATCCGCCAAATCCATCGTCAAAATCCGCTTCGTCAAAGATCAGCCGTCAACCACATGGAACCAGATGGCTCCCAACGAGTACGGCTTCTACTCGAACGTGAACCCCAATCACGATCATCCCCGCTGGAGCCAGAAGCGCGAACGCCGCATCGGCGCACCGCTCTGGAAGCAGATGCAGCCCACCCTCATGTTCAACGGCTATCAGGACCAGGTGGCCAGTCTCTACGCCGGCATGAATCTCGACAAGGATTACTGAGTGCGCGCCCACCCACGCGAACCATCGAAGCCCAGCCAGCGCCACGCCCTGACGGCAAACCACGAGGCCCCTCGCGGATGAAGCAGCGCTGGATCGTCGCCCTCAAAGTCGCCGCCCACGCCGCCTGTTTCTCGCCGGTGGCCTGGCTGCTTTGGCAGCTGTACCTCTCCGCCACCACCAACCCCGAGGCGCTGGGGCCCGACCCCACCCACACCGTCACCTTCTTCACCGGACGCGGCACGCTGCGGCTGCTGGTCATCACCCTGGCGATCACGCCCATCCGCCGCCTCATTCCGCAACTCAGCTGGCTCGTCCGCTTCCGCCGCCTGCTCGGCCTCTACGCCTTCTTTTACGCCTGCCTGCACCTGATGACTTACGTCTGGCTCTACGCCGGCTTCAGCTGGGCGGCCATGGTCGACGACATCAGCCGCCGCCGCTTCATCACCGCCGGCCTCACCGCCTGGCTGATGCTCCTTCCCCTCGCCCTCACCTCAACGGCGTGGTCGATTCGCAAACTCGGCGGCAAAAACTGGAATCGCCTGCACTGGCTCACCTATGCGGCGGCCATTACCGGGGTCGTCCACTATTGGTGGGGCGTCAAGACCGGCGTCAAAACCCCCATGACCATCACCATCGTGCTCGCCGTTCTGTTGCTCGCGCGCCCCATCCTCGCCCGCCGCACCGCGTCCCGCAAGGGAACTCCGGCCCGCGTGGCGGCCGGCTAATTCTCCGCGTCGCCCAGGGCCTTCGTCATGCGGATGAAATGACACGGCACCCTGGCCCGCGGCACCATCTCTGCCCGGATCGGCTCCGTGCCGTCGAGCCTGTACCCCAGCTTCAGATAAAACGGCGGCAGCTCCGTCCGCAGATTCACCACCGTCAGGTCCATGGCGCGTGCGCCCATCTCGCGCGCAAACTCCTCAGCCGCCGCCGTCAGCCGGCGCCCCAGGCCGCTCTTCTGCCGCGCTGGATCGACGGAGAGCAGTCCAAGATAAGCCCGGTCCCCGCGCAGTTCGACGTAGGCGCACCCGGCCAGCCCGCCTTCGTCCTCCGCCAGCAAAAACCGGCCCTTCCAGAAATATTCCAGCGTCCGCTCCGCATCGAGCCGCTCGCCGCTCAGGAAAAACTTCTCCACCTCGAAGGCCTGATTGACCAGGCTCATCAACGCTTCCAGATCGGACTCTCCAGCAATACGAATCTCCACAGCTCATCTCCTCTTTACGCTCAACGCAAATGAAAAGGACCGGCAATTTTCCGCCGGCCCCTCGAAATTCCCGCTCGACGCTCTCTATTGCGCGATGGGGCCTTTGTTGAGGGCGGCATCTTTCTGGGCCAGCACCTGCTGCACATGCTGCTCCAGTTGCGCGGCCTGCGGCATCAGGTCCAGCGCCTGGTGGATCATCGGATCCCAGTCCGCCTCAACCTGCAAGCCCGATGTGTACCCAAACTGCGTCTCAAACAGCTTCGACTTCAGGTTCGCCTTCACCCAGCCCAGGTTGTCGCTCAGTTCCTGCGGCGTGTACTCGACATTCTGGCTCGCCAGGTACTGCTTGAAGTCGCTCATCACCGCGTCGTCCACCTGGAATTCCTTCGTGACGTTGTGATGCGACAGATATTGCTCCGTGAACCCGAGGAACGCATCGTGCTCCAGCAGAATGTCCTCGAACGGCGTCGATTTCGGCGTCTCGATCTTGTCGTCCGGCGTGATGCCGCCGCCGCCGTATACCGTCCGCCCGGAGTCCGTCAGCTTCACTTCGCGATCCTTCACGTCCTGCGGCAGCGCGTGATTGTAGTAGTAGTCGTAGAGCGAAACGCCGTTGTAGTTGCGCTGGATCAGCCGTCCGCTGGGCGTGTAGTAGTGGTATGTGGTCAGCGCCAGCCCGGTATTATCCGACAGCGTGTAGACCGTCTGCACCAGCCCCTTGCCGAACGTCGTCTCCCCGGCAATCAGCGCGCGGTCATGATCCTGCAGCGCGCCCGAAACAATCTCCGCCGCCGAGGCGGTGTTGTGGTTCACCAGCACAACGATAGGGAAGTTCTCGCCCTCGTTGCCATGGGTCGCGCGATACACCTGCTCCGGAAACGCCCGTCCGCGCTGCGAAACAATAATCTGTCCGCGCTTCAGCAGCCGATCGCAAACCGCCACCGCTTCCACCAGAACGCCGCCCGGATTCCCGCGAAGATCCAGCACCAGCCCCTTCAAATTCGAGCCATACGCGTTCACCGCGTCGTCAAACTCGCGTCCCGTTGTTTCCTGGAATTGCTTGATATGGATGTAGCCGATCCCCGGGCGGATCTGGAAGCTCAGATCGATGCTGGCATTCGGAATCTCATCGCGCACTAACTGGAAACTCAGCGGAGCAGCCGCGCCCATGCGCGTCACCGTCACCGTCACGTTCGTTCCCCGCGGGCCCTTCAGGCGATTCGCCACTTCGTCGGAGCTCAGCCCCGCCGCCGACTGCCCGTCAATCCCAGAAATCACGTCGCCCGGATGAATCCCCGCGCGAAAAGCCGGCGAGCCTTCGATGGGGTACACCACCACCACCTTATTGTTCTGCGGCTGAATCAGCATGCCCACGCCGTAGTACTTGCCGTGCTGATCTTCCTTCATCCGCGCATAAGCTTTGGGATCGTAGAAGCTCGAGTGCGGATCGAGGGTGTGCAGCATCTCCGGGATCGCGCCGTCGTAAATCGCTTTGTCCGGCATGTCGCCCGTCAGCGGCTCGGCATAGTTCTTCGCCACAATGTCGTACACCGCGCTGAAAGACTTGAGGCTGTCGCGGAAAGTCGATTCGTCAGCCGAAGACTGCGCTCCAACCTGCTGGCTGAGAATCATCCCACCCAGCGCGCAGACGGAGAAGAACACAATGAGAGAGAAGAGAGTGCGGCGGGTGCGGATAGACATGCTGTCAGGAATCCTGCGCTTCGGTCCGGCGTGGGGTGTGCAATGCGCGAAAAACGAAGCGACTTAGCGTTAGTATACCAGCAACCTCCACCCCCCAGGCCAGCATCAGTGCGGCTTCGCCAGCGCCTTCGACTCCGCCGTGGACAGGATCCGCACCTGCGCGCCGAACCGGCGGTAGTTCCGGAATTCGAACTCGTTCAGCACCGCCTCGCGCCTGCCCTCGCGCAGGCTCACCGCGCCCCGTGCCGGCATCAGGTAGTCGTGGTTGTTGATCGTCGCCCAGTTGTAGTCCACCGAGATGCTCGTGGCTCGCACCTTCAGGCTCTCCGGAATCTCATCTGCGTCCAGGGTGATGCGGCGAATGCTGTGCGTCGCCGTGTCCAGGTACACCAGTCCGCGGAAGCCGACCGGGATCTGCTGGTTGTTCTCCCCGGTCAGATCGAACCCGGAGTGCTTCACGTCCACCCGATAGGCAAACACCTGGACCGGCGCGCCGTCCAGCATGTCGCCCTCCTGCCAGGTAAACTTCGCATTCGCGTTCGGATCGAAGACGGCGGTAAACAGCCCGCCGAATTCGCCTGTCGAATGCGCAAACGTCAGGTCGCTCTCCTCGATGTTGCTCTTTTGCCCATTCAGTTCGATCGTGGCCCGGCTCTCTGCCTGATCGATGAACCGCATCGTCTGCAGCAGCGTGTCCTTGTGATGCCAGTCGCCGTCTCCCTCTTCATCGACCGAGTGATTCGTAATCTCGGTGCACAGGAAGTTCGGCAGCGATTCCCGCCACGCCAGAGCATGCTCGCGCACCCGCTCGATAATGGCCTTCGCCTCGGCATCGGTTGGCGGAGGCACCGGATTTTTCGACGCCGCAATCACGAACTTGCTGTTCGCCGTCGCCTCTGTGGCGGTCTGCTTGCTGTCTTCCGCACGCAGATTCGCTTCCGCCACCGACCCCGTCGATGCCGAAAATGCCTCGTCCGACGACGCCAGCGACGCTGCGATCGTCCCTTCCACCGTGAAGTCGAGGTGGCTCTTCGCGGTCTTTCCTCCCTGGGTCAGCGCCGCTTCAATCGTGTATTTTCCCGGCGGAAAGACGTGCCCGCCGATGGTGCCCAGGTAGGGAACCGCTCCCAGGCCCTGGCTCGTTCCCAGGTCCAGCGGCAGCGTGCCCACGGCCTGGCCGTTGCGCATAATTTGCAGTGTGATCTTCGCTTCGCCGGCCGTCGGCGCCAGCGGATGCACCAGCAGAAAGATGGAAAGATTACTGGTGTTTTCCGGCAATTCATCGGTGAGATCAGGAATGACCCGCCCATTCATATAGCGCATCGGCTCAAACGAACTGGAATCCGCATGGATCGGCTCTACCGCCCGCACCAGCGCGATGTCGCTCAGTCCCGGACCCTTCCCCGGCTCGCTGATCGTGAAGCTGGTCTTCTGCGCGCCCGCCTTGTTGCCGAACCGATCCATCACCGCGGTCTCCAGCGTGTAGCTCCCCGGCGCCGCTGAAAAATGCCGCTGCATGGTGATGAACTCCCCGTTGACCCCCTTCAGCGCGTCGGCGGTCTCGTGGCGGCCAATGTCGTCGCTGAAGCGCTCCACCGTTGCCCCTTTGTCGTTCTTCACCAGTGCCACGATGGAGAGATGCAGCGACATCAGATGCGTCGTGACGTCGTTATGCACCTGCACCTGCGACAACGGCACCTGCACCGCAATGTCGCCGGAGTTTCCGTCCGGAAGCTCGCCCAGATGCAGCACCGTGGTCTGGAAGGCAAGATCGGTCGGCAGCTTAGCCTGCTCGAGGATCGCCAGCAGCGGCACCTCGAAGGGCCGAATCCCCGAACCGTTCTCCGGCGGCAGCGCAAAATACCCGGAGCGCGATTTCACCACAATGCCTTTGCGCGTGGCGCGAATCTCGATCGGCCGGAACGCCCCGTTGTACTCCTTGATATTCGGGATGTACGTGGCTTCGTAATAGCTCGTCAGGTCGTCATGCAGCTCCTGCAGCGGGTGCTTCGTGCTCCCGCCCACGCGCATGTAGATGCCGCCTGTGCCCTGGGCCAGATTCACCAGCGGACTCTGCGCATCGGCCCCCCCGCCCCCAAATTCCATGTTCGTCATGTTCTGCGCCGCATCCATCACTTGCCCGATCGGCGGACCCGATTCGCCCCGGCCGTACCCCTGGGCTCCCAGCGACATCGCCGACGACATCGCGCCTCCCGGATTCGCGCCGGCCATCGCGGACCCCGCCATGATCGCGTTGCCCATCTGCTGGTTCATCGCCTGCGCATCGATCGCGCAAATCGTCACGCCCGCGCGGTTCGCCTGGCTGGCGACGTCTTTGATGGTGTCCCGGGCATCCGCGCTCGCGTCGATTCCCTGCGAGAAATAGATGATCATCTTCCGCCCCGTGATCTGCTTCTGCGCGCGTGCCAGCGCCAGCAGCGCCGAGAGGGAGGGAAACGTGTGCTGGTCTTCCATCAGACGCTGCGATTCGGTCAGCGCGGTCAGCAGCAGCCGCGCCCGGTTGCGGTCGGCGAAATCCGTCGAAAGCGAATCCTCCTGGGTCGTCGCGATAATGTCCTTTTCCGCGGGCGTCAGGTCCCTCAGATTCTCCGTGGATTTGGTGTTCGTGGCGTCCGCAATCCCCTTCAGCACAACCTCCTGCTGATGGGTCCAGGACTGCATCACCCGCAGCCGTCCGTTGTATTGCAGCACGGCGTAGTCGTAACCCTGCGCGGGAAAATCCCGCAGCATTTTCGCGGCCAGCTCGCGCGCCGCCTTGGCCGCTCCGTAATCCAGGTGGTCGAAAACCAGCGTGACCAGGTGATCCGACTGTGCGCTCGTGGCCACCAGATGCAAATCCGACAATTTCACCGGAGCGCCGTTGTCCGTCACCAGCAGATCGCTCGGCTGGATGTTCAGCACCGGCTTCCCGCCCTTGGTCCGCACCACCAGGTCGAGCGAAACCTCGTCCACATTCGTCGTGATCGTCGGCGTCGCCTCGGTATCGGACGTTTGTCCTGCGGATTCGGCCGGACCCGACGACTGCGCGATGGCGCCAAAGCAGAAAATACAAGCTATGAAGGCAGACAACGAACAACGGCGCGCGCCTGACGCGATCCGCGCCTGAAGTACGGACATGACGAATACTCCCCTCGAACCGGGTTCGGTCCGGACGGCTTTTGCAGACCGGCGGATGTCGATCCGGTCAGCGTACCCACGATACCGCCACGCGCCAGCGCACACAACAGGAATCCCGCTGCGCGTCCACGCCGATGTAATCGGATTTCCAGCCTCAAACTCACCCCTGCAAACGGCGCAATCGAGGCCCTGGCGTATGCTGTGGCAGCGTGCCAAACTCACGGCGTGAAACCGAGCCTCGAGCCGAAGCCCATGCGACCCCGGCAACCATCGCCCACCGCCTGCTTGCGGGCCTCATGCCCGGGATTTTCCTCCTGGCCATCGCTTGCGGCTCCTGCAGCGGTCAGACGCAGGACGTAGTCTGCGATCAGGGCAACGGCAAATTTGAAACTGAGTTTGCCACCGGTGTCACCGTGCGCGTCGGTCCCGCCCTCCATGCCGGATTCGCTGCGCGCCAGTGCACCGCCACCCTCACCTGGAATCACGATCAGATCGTCGCCGTGCCGCCCACCGCCCAAATCGATATCGACGTCCTCGGCGCCGACCTCGGCTTCGGCTTTCCCGTCGCCGCGTTTCAGGTCCGAGACGCGAGTGACGGCTGGCAGTCCACTTACTTCATCTACTCCCTCGAAAAGAATCCCCATCAGGTAGGAACCATCACCGGCGGCGATCTCTACCGCGCCTCCGACGCCGACTTCACCCGCAACGTCGCCATCTGGACCACCGATGCCGCCGCCGTGAACGGCTTCGACGATCTCACCTACGCCGACATCGATGCCACACCCACCGTCGTGCTCCGCTACGAGCACGGCAAGTTGACGGACGTCAGCGCAAACTATCTGCCGCACTACGATCGCCAGATCGCTCAGGTCCGCGCCCACCTCGACGCCGCATCGCTGGCCGCGTTCCGGCGGAGCGATGGCAGGCTCGCGCTGGGCTCGGTCCCCGGCGCGGAGCTCGTGACCCTCCGCAAAACCAAAGTGAAGGTCCTCGAGATCGTTTGGGGGTATCTCTACAGCGGCCGCACCGACCAGGCCTGGGCGGAGTTATCGACCGACTGGCCTCCCGCGGACCTCGAACGCGCCAAAGCAGCCATCCTCGCCGCCCGAGCACGTGGCCTCGCGTCCCGGGTTGTGGCAGCAGAGAAGAAGCCTTCTCCGAGCCTCTGGCACAGACATCCTTACATCTACGCAACCGATGCCTCATCGAACGCAAGAAGCGGGAATGCTGCTCCCGCCACCGTCGGGATCGGTCCCGGCGCCATGCCCATGTCCAACGGCGACGACGACGTCATGACGCTGACCCAGGCCGATACGCCGCCGCAATATTTCCTCATGCGTGGACCACCGCCCTCCGCGACCCGTGCAGCCTATGCCGACACCGAAGAGAAAATGACTCTGGTGATCGATGAGGCAGGCAAGGTTTGGTCGGCCAAAATGGAATCGCCCGCAGACGATCCGGAACTGGTCGCCGACGCCAAAGATTGGAAATTCGTTCCCGCCCTCCGCCATGGCAAAGCCGTCGCCTGTACGTACCGGATGAAGGTCTCGCCCTTTCAGTAATCGCCCCGTCAGGACGCCGGATATTGCCCAGTCCGAATGTGCTGCGGTTGCAGCCCCATCCCCACAAACCGCGCCGTCAGCCGCCGGAAGCCCGGCAGGCTGGTGGCCACGCGCAGCAGCCACGGCGGCCTCATCGGCTTTGGGTTCCGCAACACGCGGTTCAGCAGACTGTGCGCCACAATCTGCACCCGCTGCGTATTCCGCACCGCGCCTTCCCGGTAGCGCTGCTGCGCCTCCAGCTGTGCAATCGATGCCGTCCCGGCGCGCAGCGGTTCCACCAGAAGATTCGCCGCCGCCACTGCATCCTGCAGCGCAATGTTGATCCCGATGCCGCCCACCGGCGACATCGCGTGCGCCGCATCGCCGATGCACAGCAGCCCCGGCGCAGACCATCGCTCCAGTCGATTCACCTGGATGGTCAGCAGCTTCACCTTCTCCCACGCATCGATCTCCCCGGTCCGCCCCGCGAGGAACGGCACGACCCGCTCCAGTTCCTGCTGGAAATGCGCCAATCCCTGCGCCTCGATCTTCGGGTATTCACCCTTCGCGATCAGAAAGCCGACCTGAAAATACTCCCGCCGGTTGATCAGAATCACCATCCGCCCAAAGTTCGCGTACCCCAGCGCATTCTCCGGATCGGAGCTCTGCCGCGCAATCCGGAACCACAGCACATCGATCGGCACGCCCTCTTCGATGACCTTCAGGTGTCCCGCTCCGCGCGACATCGCATGCCGTCCATCGCAGCCCACCGTCAGATTGGCGGCAATTTCCTGCGGCCCCTCGGGCGTCTGCGCGCGCACGCCGGTCACGACGCCATTCTGCTCGAGCAGCGCCGTCGCCTCCCACCCCATCCGCAACGTGAACGACGGAAACTGCTTCGCCTCCGCCGCCAGAAAATTCAGAAAATCCCACTGCGGCATCAATGCGATGAATTTCGCGCGCGTGGGCAGATGCGAGAAATCCGACATGGTGAAGACGCGCCCGCCAATCGTGGCCGAAAGCCCGCTCACCTCGGAATGCGGAATGCTCAGGAATTTCTCATACAGCCCCAGTTCATCCAGCAATTGCAGGGTCGAGGGGTGAATCGTGTCCCCGCGAAAGTCGCGAAAGAAATCCGTGTGCTTTTCCAGCACCGTTACCGGCAGCCCCGCGCGCGCCAGCAGAAACCCCAGCATCATCCCCGCCGGACCACCCCCGATAATGCAGGTGCTTTGCATCCCGCGACTCTACCAAGCCGCTCGCCGGGTAATCAAGGAGGCGCGATTCGTCCCCGGCCAGGGCGTCTCTCCCCGATCAGACCGCGCAGCCACGACGACGCGAACCCGCCCCCCTGCATCTCACTCCGGGACAAATCTCTCCGGCCCATCCACGCCCGGAGAGTCTCACGTTCTGAGGAGAAGGGAAGCCTTGAAAGCAGCGACCATCGTCGGAATTCTACTCATCCTGGTGGGCATCGCCGGGTTCGCCTTTGGCGGTTTTCACTACACCGAGCGCCACCACGACGCGGACCTCGGCCCGGTCCACATCTCGCACCAGCAGCACAAAAGCGTCCCCGTCCCGCCCATCCTCAGCGGCATCGCCCTCGTCGGCGGCATCTGCCTCGTCATCGTCGGAGCAAAAAGCAGCTAGGAGTGCAAAAAGCAGCCAGGGTTGTTAAATCTCCCAGCGCAGCAGCGCCGCGCCCAGCGTGAACCCTGCGCCGACGCTCGCAATCAGGAACAGGTCGCCCTTCTTCAGACGCCCCTCCTCGATCGCCGTCTCCGTCGCCAGCGGAATCGTCGCCGCCGTCGTGTTCCCGAAGCGATCGATGTTGATGATCACCTGCTCGTCCCTCAGCCCCAGCCGTTCCGCGCTCGATGTGATGATGCGCCGGTTCGCCTGGTGCGGAACGAAGCAGGCCAGGTCCGCGCCCGTCACGCCATTCCGCTTCAGCACCGTCTCCGCCGCCTCCACCATCTTGCGCACGGCAAACTTGTACACCGCCTGCCCATCCTGGTGGACGTAGTGCATTCTCTTGTCGATGGTCTCGTGCGACGACGGCTGCAGGCTGCCCCCGGCCGGCATAAACAGCGAGCATCCGCCCGATCCGTCAATCTCGTGGTGGAAGTCGATCATCCCCACTTCGTCTTCCCCCGCGGGCTCTATCAGAACCGCGCCCGCGCCGTCGCCAAACAGCACGCACGTCGCCCGGTCGGTGTAGTCGATGATCGACGACATCGTGTCCGCGCCAATCACCAGCACCTTGCTGTGCGCGCCGCTCTCTACCAGCTTGCAGCCTACCTGCAGCGCGTACACAAATCCCGAGCACGCGCCCGAAAGGTCGAATCCCCACGCGCCCTTCGCGCCGATCCTGTCCTGCACCAGGCACGCCGTCGCCGGGAAGAACATATCCGGCGTCACCGTGGCCACGATCACCACTTCGACCGCCGATCCCTCGATCCCGCGCTGCGCCAGACACTTCTTCGCCGCTTCCGTCGCCATGTGGCTCGTCGCCTGGCCCGGCTCCACGATGTGCCGCTCGCGAATCCCCACCCGCGAGGTAATCCACTCATCGGTGGTTTCGACCATTTTTTCCAGATCGGCGTTGGTCAGAAGCCGCGGCGGAACATACGTTCCGAGCGCGCTGATTTTGGCACGGACCGGCACACGCGGTCGCAGAGTGAGCGTCAATGCACTTCTCCTGAATGAAAAAGTATTGTCGCAGATTCGTGAGGGATGGGGAGCGTCTCGGGCAGGGAAGAGGTCTTAGTGCACCGGGTGACCTGCTGCGCACGCACTGGCCCGTTACCGTTGCTTCCTTCCGGACCTGGCGGGGTTGGCGGGATTGCGCCGCGCAGGACCCGGCACACCACTAAGAATAACACTCGTGCGCAGGAATCCGGGTGTCCGAACCGACCCGGCGCTGGCGGGGTGGGTGAGCTTCGCAGATTATCCCTGATGTGCGTCCGTCGCTGGCTGCCCCGGCCCCAGGCTCTCCACCGTCCACACCGGCCCCGCCTGATAAAACGGTCCCTGCAGTTGCAGGAACGACGGCTGCGCCGCGTCCGATACCCACACATGCAGATCGGCCGGCTGCTTGTTCAGCAGCGGCGCCGCCAGCAGCGCCAGCCCGTGCAACTCCACGTGCAGCAGATACCGGCGGGCGTGCGCCACCGGCGGAGCCGTCACCGCCGTTGTATCCGGGCCGATCGCGAGCGTCACCAGAAACGGCCGTCCCATCGCAATCGCGATCCACGGTACCCGCAGTCCCGCCGGCCCCGGGGGCACGTTCTCTGACAGCAGCGGAACCAGCCCGTTGGCCACATCCTCCGGCAGAACGATATGCTGCGACATCACCGTATCCGCGCCATCCTTCGGCGCGTGCCACGTCACCATTCCGGTCGGCACATCAATGGTCATGTCCAGCGGAGCAGGGAACGCCGGCCCCTTTTGCACATGATGATCGTTGATCAGGCGAAACGCGCCGTCCTGCGTGAACGTGGTGATCTGCTCATCCAGCGACCCATCCAGAAACCGGAACACGAGATCGGACCGCATCGCCTCGCCGTCCTCGGCGATCGTTTCCTCGCCGTTGGCAATCACTTTGCCCTCGGGCGATTTCACCACAAAGATCTGACGCATCGGCTCCTGCTTCCGTCGGGTAGCGACGGAACCGGCAAAGGCTGAAGCGGGAACCAGGAGGACCAGCAGAAAAGTCGTGCGGCGACGGAGCGCGTCGCGAAGGAAGTTGACCATGCCGTGGGTGAATTGTCTCCGTCTGGGAATATGGAACTGTGACCCTAGCTTATTGAATGGACACTCCCTTTGGATGAATAGTTGTGTCCCCCGCCCGGAAAATCCGCATTACGTTTCGGTCATGTCGTCCGTGCGGCCCAAACTTCTCCCGGCCTGCCTCGGCGCGCTGTCAGAACCACCCCACGCCAATCCTGCCCAATCCCGATAAAATAGAACTGTGACTGATGATTTACAGATAGAACGCGCTCCCGCGAGCGCCGCAACCCAAGCGCGCCCCCGTATCGGCTTCGTCTCCCTCGGCTGTCCCAAGAACCTCGTCGACAGCGAAGTGATGATGGGCCTGCTCGACCGCGCCGGCGCCCAAATCACCGCGGACGCCGAGTCCGCCGACATTCTGGTCGTCAACACCTGCTCCTTCATCGACAAGGCCAAGCAGGAATCCGTCGACGCCATCCTCGAGATGGCGCACCTCAAGACCGCCGGCTCCGCCCGCAAGCTCATCGTCGCCGGATGCCTGGTCGAGCGCTATCGCGACGAAATTCAGAAGAACATCCCCGAAGTCGACGCTGTCGTCGGCACCGGTGAGCTCGAATCGATCCTCGCCGCCGCCGGCCTCGCACCCGCGCCCGCCGCGCCAGGCGCCTCGCCCTTCAACATCCTCAGCGCGGACGCCGCCGAAGTCCGCCCCGGCGTCGAATCCCGCTCCGGCACGCATCACGCATCCGCCCGCGCCGAGGGCGATCGCCGCGAACAGCAGGGCCGCTTCTCCCGCACCACCTGGGACGGAGCCGCACCCGCGTTGCCGCAATACCTCTACGACCACACCACCCCGCGCCTGCGCACCACAAAGTCCGCCTCCGCCTACATCAAGATCGCCGAGGGATGCGACCACCCCTGCACCTTCTGCGTCATCCCCAACCTGCGCGGCAAATTTCGTTCCCGCCGCTTCGAATCCGTCGTCGCCGAAGCCGAAGCTCTGGTCGCCGAGGGCGTCCGCGAAATCACCCTCATCGGACAGGACACCACCTGCTACGGCGAAGACCTCGGCCTCAAAGACGGCCTCGCGCTCCTCCTCGATCGCCTCGCGCAAATCGAAAACCTCACCTGGTTGCGTTTCCTCTACGCCTATCCCAACCGCATCACCGGCAAGCTCCTCGACACCATCGCCAGGCACGACAACATCTGCAAATACCTCGACGTCCCTCTCCAGCACGCCTCCGGCTCCGTGCTCAAAACCATGAAGCGCGGCGGCGGCGCGGACATCTTCCTCAAGATGCTCAGCAAGGTGCGGGCCGCCGTCCCCGGCATCGCCCTGCGCACCTCTTTCATCGTGGGATTTCCCGGCGAAACCGACGCCGACTTCGAAGCCCTCTGCGACTTTGTCGCCGACGCGCAATTTGACTGGCTCGGCGTCTTCTCCTACTCCGACGAAGACGGCTCAAAGGCCTTCGACCTCGCCACGAAAGTGCCGAAGCGCGTCATCGAGCAGCGCCGCCGCGCCCTCATGAAACTGCAAATGAGCATCAGCCGCCAGGCGAAGCAAGCATCCATCGGCCGTCCCATCGACGTCCTCGTCGAAGGAGAATCCGAAGAAACCCCGCTCCTCTGGGAAGGCCGCACCCAGTTCCATGCCCCCGAAATCGATGGCACCGTCTACCTCAACGACTTCGGCCCCTTCGACTCCCTCACCCCCGGACGCTTCTACCGCTGCGAAATCACCGAAGCGCACGACTACGACGTCGTCGCGCGCGTGATCGAGGAATCGCCGCTCGTCCAGGAGCCTGCGCTCGCCGCGGTGGCGCTGTGAGCCTCGACCAAAAAGTTCTGCGTTGCCCTACCTGCCGCTCCCTGGTCACGGCAAAGGACGAATACTTTCCCTTTTGCAGCGACCGCTGCCGCGTCATCGACCTGGGCAAATGGGCCAGCGGAGCCTACCGCATCTCCTCGCCCATCCTCGACCCTGAAGTCCTCGAAGACCTGGGCGAAGCCTCCCGACCGCGCGGCGATCATGACGACTAACGCCGACCCGGCCGACGCATCCGCCCGCGCCGCCGAAACCCCCGCAGCGCACAAGACGGCCTGGGCCTGGGCCGTTGCCACCGTCTGCGGCGCCGGTTTCCTCAAGCCCGGTCCCGGCACCTGGGGATCGCTCGCCGCTGCCGCCCTCTGGTACATCGGCCTCCGTTGCGCCCATCTCACCGGGGGAGCCGCCATCGGAGCCACCGCGCTGGCGGCTCTGCTCGTCACCCTCATCGGCATTCCCGCAGCTTCCATCGTCGAGCGCGAAGCCGGTCGCGAAGATCCCGGGTTTGTCGTCATCGACGAGGTCGCCGGACAATGGGTCGTGCTGGCCGTCTGTCCGCTGGAGTTCTGGCATCTCCTCCTCGGCGTAGCGCTCTTCCGGCTCTTCGATATCGTTAAGCCCTGGCCCGCGCGCCAACTGGAGCGGCTCCACGGCGGCACAGGAATTGTTCTGGACGATCTCGCTGCCGGAGCGTATGGATTGCTGGTGATGCTGCTGGTGCGGCATTGGTGGTAGCGAGAAAATGGAACGAATCCGGAGCAACATAATCCGGATCGAAGAGTTTCGGAGTACTGAATTGCAGGTCGAGCAATAACGATGGTCCGTCTCCTCAAATCCGAACCCAGCACCACGCCCAGGATCGATGCCATCCTGCCGTCCGCGGCCATGCCCGGCGGCGAAGTCGAGATACGCGGCGCCAACCTCGGCGCGGTCGCCGCCACGCAGAATGACCCGGCCCGCGGCATCGGCCCCGAATGGCGTCGTCCCATCGCTATGCTCGGCGACCTCGCTGCCCCCGTCCTGCTCAGCCGCGGCGCGCGCATGATGCTCCGCGTCCCTGACGAAGCCGAAACCGGCCGCCTCCGCATCCTGCAAAACGGCGCGCAGAGCAACGCCGTCGAAGTCCGCATCGCCACCCTGCTCGCCACCGGCACACACGTCGTCGCCAATCCCGTCATGGATCAGTCCGGCAACATCTTCGTCACCTTCTCCGGCGATCGCGGACAGGAAACGCCCGTCTCCGTCTTCCGCATCGAGCGCGACGGCGAGATGCGCCCCTTCGTCCGCGGCATCGTGAACGCCACCGGCCTCGCCGTCGACTACGAAGAAAACCTCTACGTCTCCTCGCGCCACGAGGGCAAGGTCTACCGGGTCGCCCGCAACGGCGCGGCCTCCGTCTACGCCGAAGGCATGGGCGTGGCCACCGGCATCGCCTTCGACGTCGACCAGAACCTCTACGTCGGCGACCGCAGCGGCACCATCTTCAAAATCGCGCCCGACCGCCAGATCTTTGTCTTCGCCACATTGGAGCCCAGCGTCGCCGCCTACCACCTGGCCTTCGGTCCCGACGGAACGTTGTTCGTCACCGCCCCCACCACCTCCAGCTACGACGCCGTCTACGCCATCGGCCGCGAAGGCAACATCGATATCCTCTACCGCGGCCTCGGCCGCCCCCAGGGCATTGCCCTGGATATCGCCGGCAACGTCTATGTCGCGGCATCGCTCCACGGACGCAGAGGAATCATCGCCATCACCCCCGACGGAGAACCTTCCCTGGCCATCGCCGGCACCGGCATCGTGGGCTTTGCCTTTGTCCCAGGAGGCGGCGCCCTCATCGCGACCGACACCTCCCTATATCATGTGGCTTTGGGCGTAGAAGGATGGCGGCTGGCCTGAATCCCGGCCGCGCGCCGCGGATGCTCACCGGCCGAGGAGATCGATGAACGCGGAGATTATCGCGGTTGGGTCGGAGATGCTCACCCCCTTCCGTCAGGACACCAACTCCCTCTACCTCACGCAGAAGCTCAACGAGCTGGGCGTCTCCGTCGCCTTCAAGACCATCGTTGGCGATCAGCAAAGCCATCTCTCCAGCGCCGTCCGCCACGCTTTCGCTCGCGTCGACATCGTCCTCATCTCAGGCGGCCTCGGCCCTACTGAAGACGACCTCACCCGCGAAGCCGTCGCGGAAGCGCTGGGCGTTCGCGTGCGCCGCGACCCCGACCTCATCGCGCATCTCTACGCTCGCGCCGCCGCCCGCCGCATGACCCTCCCGCGCAACAACGAAAAGCAGGCCGACGTCATTGACGGCGCAACCATTCTCCCCAATCCGCTCGGCAGCGCCCCGGGCCAGTGGCTCGATACCGTCGTCGGCACCCATCGCAAACTCGGCATGCTCCTGCCCGGCCCTCCCCACGAGCTCAAGGGGATGTTTGAAGCGCAGTGCCTGCCCCGCCTCCTCGAAATCCTCCCCAAACGCCACATCGCCACCCGCGTCCTCAAAGCCGCCATGATCGGCGAGTCCACCGCCGATTCCCGCATCGCACCGATTTACACGCAATTTAAGGATGTCGAGACGACCATCCTCGCCCACCTCGGCGACATCGAACTGCGCCTCACCTCCACCAAGCCCATCGCCGAACTCGCGCACGCCCGCGTCGACGAACTCGCCGGCAAAATCGAAGAGGAACTCGAAGAATTCGTCTACTCCTCGCAGGGCGAAACGCTCGAACAGATCGTCCTCTATTACCTTGAAATGCGCGGAGCCACCCTCGCCGTCGCCGAAAGCTGCACCGGCGGCATGGTTGCTGAGCGCCTCACCAGCGTCAGCGGCAGCTCGCGCTCATTCGTCGGCGGCGCCGTCGTCTACACCGATCACCTCAAATCGGAATTTGCCGGCGTCGATCCCCAGCTCATCGCGGAGCACGGCGCGGTCAGCAGGGAAGTCGCCGTCGCCCTCGCCGAAGGCATCCGCGAGCGTTGCGGCGCGACCCTTGGCCTCGGCATCACCGGCATCGCCGGCCCCTCTGGCGGCACAGAAGAAAAACCCGTCGGCCTGGTCTGGATCGCCGTCAGCGACGCCGACGGCACCGACGACATCGAGAAGCACTTCTCCGGAGACCGCGCCGCCGTCCGCTTCTACGCGAGCCAGCAAGCCCTCGACCTGGTCCGCCGCCGCCTGATGTAGCCAACCCCGGCCAGATTTCATCCTATAAAAATCTTCGCTAACCTTCTTGCCTCTTTCCCCGTCTCATGTGTTACAGTGGGTAACACTATGGCGAGTAACACTCACGATCCCGCCGAACTCGGCGACCTCGAACGCGCCATCCTCGGCATCGTCTGGCGTCTCGGCGAAACCACAGCCGATCAGGTGCGCGAAGAACTCGATCGCCCCCTCAAGGACTCCACCATCCGCACCGTCCTGCGCCGCCTCGAAGAAAAGGGCTACCTCGCCCACTCCCTCGACAACCGCACGTTCATTTACCGCTCCGCCCAATCGCCGCAGAAAGTCGCCGCCCGCGCCGTCCAGCGCATCGTCGACTGGTTCTGCGAGGGCTCGGTCGAGGACCTGCTCGTCGGCATGGTCGATTCAAAGGTTCTCAGCCGCGCAGAGCTGGAGCGGCTCGCGCGCCGCATCGCCGCGGCGCAAAAACACGAAGGAGGCAAAGCATGACAGCCTGGATGACAGAAGCTGCGCTGCGCGGGATGCTCCTGGCGGCAATCGTGGGCCTCGGTCTGAGCGCGCTCCGCATCCGCAATGTCCCGGTGCGCAAAGCTGCGTGGACGCTGGTCCTGCTCGCATCGCTCGCCATGCCCGCGCTCATGCGCTGGCCGGCCTTCGCCTCCATCCCCGCCAAATTTACCTGGACCGTGCCCATCCGCCTCACGCCCGCAGTTCCATCGCACGCCGTCCCACGGGCCGCGCGCCCCGCCGTCATCGTCGTGCCCATCACCGCTCGCCCGGCGGCCCCGCACGCAACCGTCTCTGAGCGATCCGCCCCCATCTCCCCTGCGCCGCTGGCAGGCCCCCTCACCGGCGACGCCGCATCCGCCAGCACGACGCCATGGCAATGGCCCTCGACGACCCGCATGATCGTGTTCACCTGGCTCGCCGTCGCGGGCGCTTTATTTCTGCGGCTCCTCATCGGCCTGGCCGCAGCCCTGCGTTTGTGGACCACCGCATCGCTCGTCTCTCCGCTCATCGCACCCGAGCCCAACGTCCGCTCCAGCGCCCGCATCACCTCGCCGGTCACCATCGGCTCCGGCATCGTTCTCCCCGCCGGCTACGCCGCGTGGGACCGCTCCAAGCTCCGCATGGTCCTGGCGCACGAGCGCTCCCACGTCCGCCAGTTGGATTTCTACCTGCAGCTCCTCGCCGGCCTCTACACCGCCATCTTCTGGTTCAGCCCGCTCGGCTGGTGGCTGCGCCGCACCTTGTCCTCGCTGGGCGAAGCCATCAGCGACCGCGCAGGCCTCGACGCCGCCGCGAGCCGCGCCGGCTACGCCCGCATCATTCTCGAATTTGCGGCGATGCCGCGCAAAGCTCTTCCAGGAGTCGCTATGGCCCGCTCAGGAAATCTCACCCGCCGTGTTGAGTCGATGCTCAACGAACATCTCTTCCGCAGCGCTTTCGCGGAAGGACGCCGCCGCGCCCTCGCCTCGCTGCTGCTCATTCCCGCCGCGCTCTTCATCGCCACTGCCCTCGTTCGCCTGCCCGTCGCGCATGCCCAATCCGCCCCAACGGCCCCCTCGGCCCCAACGGCCCCAATCGCTCCGTCGGCCCCTGCCGCTGCGCCCGCGGCGCCCATCACCGGCGTCTCCACTCCCGATCAAAGCCAGGTCACCACGATCAACCCCGCACCTGAGGCACAGCAGGCTCCTGCCGCCCCGCCGGCGCCGGCCATCGCGCCCCCCGCGCCCCCCGCAGTAGCGCCGCCCCCGCCCTCGGACGACACCACCACCATGGCCATCCTCAGCGACGGCAACGGCGTTTCCGTACAGGGCGATCACGCAAACATCGTCAACGATGGCCAATCGGTCAACGGCTACGGCTTCCACTTTTCCTCCAATGGCGACTCCTACGCCATCGTCCGGGGACCCGGGAACAAGTTCACTTTCTCCGGAGACTGGTCACCCGCGGTCACCGCACAGATCGAGCAGGCGCGCCGTATGACCAGCGGGCCGATTCTCTGGTTCACCCATCAGGGCAAGCCGTACATCGTGACTGACCCAGCCCTCATTGCGCAGATCGAGCAGATGTACCGCCCCATGGAGAAGCTCAGCAGCGAGCAGGACGCCCTCGGCCAGCAGCAAAGTGCTCTCGGTAGGGCCCAGGATGCGCTGGAGCATGCCCAGGAAGAGGCTGCCACCGTCCGCCTTCCCGATCTCTCCAAAGAGATGGCCGAACTGAACGCCGATCTGGCGAAGGCGAAAGCCGCGCAGGATGCCTGGAACTCCAAACAACTGGCGGAGATCGAAGCGAGCCTCAACGCCGATCAGGACAAAATGCTCACCTCCGAAAAAATGGCCGAGATCCAGGAGAAACTCGCGAAGGTCCAGCAGCAAGGTCCCGCCGAGCGAATGGCCGAGATCGACGCCAAACTCGGCGAACTCCAGGCGCGGCTTGGCGAAGCGCAGGGCGAGGCTGGTGAACGGCAGGGAGCCTACGGAGCGAAGATCGGCGCCCTCGGCGAGAAGCAGGGCGCGCTCGGCGAGCAGCAAGGGAAACTCGGGGAAGAACAGGGAAGACTCGCCATGGAGATCGATCGCCAGGTTCAGAAAATCATCCACGACTCGCTGCAAAACGGAAAAGCCAGGCCAGTCCAGTAATCCCAGGGTGAATGCGAATCAGGGTGTACAGGAATGCGGGTGCCCCATCCTGCCTGCAGTTGGTAGGGTGGGTTGCCCCGTGAGAGGACCGGCCCCTCACCACGACTCCTCGTCCAGTGATCCCTCTCCGCAACTGATAAACTCGTAAGCGCAATGCCCCTCACCATTGATCTGGTGGCTGCAATCGCAGCCTATCTGCTGGGTTCTGTTCCGTTCGGATATCTGCTCATGCGCGTCTTCCGCAAGGAAGACATCCGTCAAAAGGGAAGCGGCAACATCGGCGCGACCAACGTCATCCGTTCGGGCGGCAAAGGCCTGGGCGCGGTCACTTTCCTGCTCGACGTCCTCAAAGGCTACTGCGCCGTGCTGCTCTGCGAATTAATCGTCGTCCGCATGGATGTTGCCCCCAGCGTGCGCCTCAACGCCGTCGCGGTCGCGGCGCTCGCCGCCATCCTCGGCCACATCTACACCGTCTGGCTGGGATTCAAAGGCGGCAAAGGCGTCGCCACCGCCTTCGGCGTCTTCCTCGCCCTCGATCCCCTGGCAGCGCTCGCCGGACTCGGCGTCTTCGTCCTCGTCTTCGCCCTCTCCCGCTACGTCTCGCTCGGATCGATCCTCTCCGCGATCGCCTTCCCCCTCTTCGCCTTGTTCATTCCTCACGGCCCCCGCACCCCCTGGTATTCCGCCGTGCTCGTCCTCGTTCCCCTCATCGTCATCGCGAAGCATCACCAGAACATCGCGCGTCTGCTCAGCGGAACCGAATACCGCTTCGGCAAAACCGGCGGCACTCCGGGGACCAACCCCGCATGAGCAAAATCGCCATCCTTGGCAGCGGCGCTTGGGGAACCTCGATCGCCATCAGCCTCGCGCGCCGCGGCGGCCACAGCATCACGCTCTGGTCCTTCGCACCCGACGTCGCCGCCACCATGCGCGACGTCCGCGAAAACATCGCCTTCCTGCCCGGCTTTCGCCTGCCCGATTCCATCGCCGTCACCACCGACGCGGCCGAAGCCCTCAACGGCGCGGAAATCGTCGTCAGCGTCACGCCCTCCGAGTTCACCCGCGCCTCCTACGCCGCCTTCGCCCCGCATCTTCAGCCCGGACAGATGCTCGTCAGCGCCACCAAGGGCATCGAGGATCGCACCTTCCTCCGCATGACCCAGGTCATCGGCGAAGTCCTCTCCGCGCGCGGTTTGAATCTCTCCTGCGGCGTGCTCAGCGGCCCCTCCTTCGCCCAGGAAGTCGCCGCCGGAGCGCCCACCGCCATCACCATCGCCTCCGCCGACCCTGAATTAGCCGCGCGCGTTCAGCGCGAATTCTCCTCGAACTCCCTCCGCCTCTACACCAACGACGACGTCGTCGGCGTCGAGCTCGGAGGCTCCCTCAAGAACATCATCGCCATCGCCGCCGGCATCGTTGCCGGTCTCGGCCTCGGCTTCAACAGCAACGCCGCGCTCATGACCCGCGGCATCGCCGAGATCACGCGCCTCGCCATTGCCTGCGGCGGAAGAAGGGAAACCCTCGCCGGACTCTCCGGCATGGGCGATCTCGTCCTCACCTGCACCGGCTCGCTCTCCCGCAACCGCACCGTCGGCATGGAGCTCGGCCTCGGCCGAGGCCTCGAAGAAATTCTCGCCGGCCTCGACGGCAAGGTCGCCGAAGGCGTCCGCACCACCTCCGCCGCGCTGGGCCTCGCCCGCCGCCACGGCGTCGAAATGCCCATCGCCGAGCAGATGGAAGCCATCCTCATGCACGGCAAATCTCCCCAGCGCGCCATCGAAGAGCTGATGGTCCGCCCCGGAAGAGACGAGTAAGGTCGCAATCCTTGAACCGGTTCGCCCCCCGTCTCTTCGCTGACCGTTCTATCGCTGACCGCTTCTTAGCTCGTCCCCCTGATATCTCAATGGTTAGCAGGGTAACCATCCCTGCTCACCCAATCGCGTTTTCGTCTACCACCTTCGTGTAGGCTCACGGAGAGCATAAACTTCGTAAACTTGCCGAGAAAGTCTCCGCGGCCCTCCGTACGACCAAAGAGAACGCACGCTATGCCCGATTCTCCCCGACTCGTCGCACGGCATACCCCGTCATCGGGGATTCCACGTCTGCGTCAGCGTGTTTTTCTGCGCTTCGCCGTGGTTCTTGCCGCAGTTGTCGCGGTTACCGTGACAGCGACGTTACTCGTGCAGCAGATCACACAATCCACTCTGCTGCTCGGCGTTGCCGGGGGTGCCGCGGGCCTGGCAGCCGCCGGCTTCGCCTCCGCAATGTGGAGCAAGCGCTTCGAAAAACGTCTGCGGGAATTGATCCAGGTCATTGAGTCCGGATCGCCGCTGCACGGACAGGAACTGGCACGCCAAACCTCCGATCGCCTCTTCGCTGAAGTCATTGCCGTTTGGCAGAACGCTGTCAAAACGCTTCAGGATGGATGGCAATCGAAGCACGAAGAAGCCCGCCGCAGTTACGAAACCCTCGCCGAGCTCATCCGCATGATGGCCAAGGCCGTCGACGAGCGCGCCGCCTACCTCCGCGGCCACTCCGAGCGCGTCGCCCGCTATGCCGCCGCCATCGCCCGCAAGATGGGCCTCGACGAAGAAAAGGTCGAGTGGATCCGCCTCTCCGGGCTGCTGCACGACATCGGCACGCTCGGCATCGAAGACTACCTCGTCATGAAAGACGCTCCCCTCGCCCCCGAGGAATTCGAGATCGTCAAAGCGCACACGGTCAAAGGAGCCGCGATCCTCCGTCCCATCGAGATGCTGCATGAGTTGATCCCCGGCGTCGAACTGCACCACGAGTCCCTCGACGGTATGGGGTACCCCTACGGCCTCAAAGGCGACCAGATTCCCCTCATGGCCCGCATCATTGCTGTGGCCGACTCCTTCGACGCGATGACTACGCCCCGCCCCTACCAGGCGGCCATGAATCCCGATTACGTGCTGGAAGTGATGCAGCGGCTCTCGGGAACACGTTACGATACCGCCGT
Organism: Acidobacteriaceae bacterium; assembly: GCA_036267295.1. Lineage (GTDB taxonomy): Bacteria > Acidobacteriota > Terriglobia > Terriglobales > Acidobacteriaceae > Palsa-343. The sequence continues at coordinate 50,813 of DATAWI010000013.1, forward strand.
CGTCGATGCGCTGGCCGCGCTCGTCAGGTCCGGCGCTCTGGAGGTGAAGAAGCTGCGCGTTCCGGTTTCGTTCCGCATGCGCAGGCCGACGGCCGAAGTTGTCTAGCCACGGCCATTCCCGTCTGACGCGTTGTTTACACTTGAGTCAGGTGGGTGAGGTCTTTTTCGCATGATTCAAACGCTGTTTGGAAGCCTGAAAGAGCAGGAAGAGCCGGAAAAGAAGAGCATTTTCGAGCGGATGCGGCAGGCCGTCTCGCGAACGCGCGACAATCTCGGCGAGCGCATCGACAGCGTCCTCGCCATGGCGCGCACCGTCGATGAAGCGGCGCTCGAAGAACTGGAAATGAGTCTGATCGCTTCCGATATCGGCGTGACGACTTCCGCCGAGATCGTCGGCAACCTGCGCGAGCGAGCAAAACGCCAGCAGATTCGCGACGGGGCCGAGTTGAAAGACCTGCTGAGAGAACAGATTCAGCAGATGCTGGACGAACATGCAGGACCGGTGACCCGGGCGGCTGCGCCTCCTGAAGTCATCATGATGGTGGGTGTGAACGGAACCGGCAAGACCACCACCAGCGGCAAGCTGGCGGCGTATTACCGGGGACAGGGAAAGACGGCTCTCTTGTGTGCCGCCGATACCTTTCGCGCCGCCGCCATCGAGCAGTTGGAGGTTTGGGGCGAGCGCAGCGGGGTGGAAATGATCCGAACGCGGCAGGGCGGCGACCCTTCTGCCGTTCTCTTCGACGCCCTCACCGCGGCGAAAGCCCGGCAGAACGATGTAGTGATTGTGGATACCGCCGGACGGCTGCACACCAAGACGGGCCTGATGGCGGAGCTGGATAAGATGCGGCGCACCGCGCACCGAATCATTCCCGGCGCCCCGCACCAGGTGCTTCTCGTCCTGGATGCGACGACCGGGCAGAACGGACTGCAGCAGGCGCGACTGTTTACAGAATCGGCGGGCGTGACCGGCATCGTGCTGACCAAACTGGACGGCACTGCCAAAGGCGGAATCGCAGTCGCCATCGCCCGTGAAATGAATTTGCCCGTGCAGTTTGTGGGAATAGGTGAAGCACTGCAGGACCTGTTGCCTTTCGATAGTGCGGCTTTTGTGAATGCATTGCTTGCGCCTCAGGACCGCTGACTCGTCCTGCGCTGGCTGTGCCGCTTATGAGGACTTTCTTGAAGAGATCATCCGACACGCTCCCCCCGCACGAAGAATGGATGCAGGAGGCCCTTATTCTCGCTCGGCGCTCCCTTGGCGTCGCCTCGCCCAATCCTGCGGTCGGATGTGTCCTCATCAAGGATGGGGCCATGGTTGGACAGGGCTTCCACGGGTACGACTGGCTCGACCACGCCGAGGTCAGCGCCCTCAAAGTCGCCGGCAAAAATGCCAAGGGATCCACCGCCTACGTCTCCCTCGAGCCCTGCTGTCATACCGGACGCACCGGCCCCTGCACCAAAGCGCTGATTGACGCCGGCGTCGCCCGCGTCGTCGCCGCCACCCTCGATCCCAATCCCGCGGTCAGCGGCAAAGGCATGGCCCAGCTCCGCGCCGCCGGCATTGAAGCCGTCAGCGGCGTCCTCGAAAGCGAGGCCCGCCAGATCAACGATGGCTTCGCCCGCCACATCCGCAGCGGCCTCCCCTTCGTCACCCTCAAGTCCGCCCTCTCTCTCGACGGCCGCATCGCGCCCGCCCCCGGCAGCGCCGCTCCCGGCGCTCCCGTCTATCTCACCGGGGAGAAAACCCGCACCGAAGTCCACCGCATGCGGCACAACAACGACGCCGTGATGACCGGCATCAACACCGTCCTGCAGGACGACCCGCAGCTCACCGACCGCTCCGGCCTCCAGCGCCGCCGTCCCCTCCTCCGCGTCGTTCTCGATTCCGCCCTGCGCATTCCGCTCGATGCCAAGCTCGTCCGCACCGCGAAGGAAGACGTCATGGTCTTTTGCGCGATCGCTCCCACCGAGCGCCAGCGCACTCTCGAGGCCATGGGCGTTCGCGTGGAGCGCGTCGATCCTGAAACCGCGCCCACCGGCGGCCCTACCCGCCGCGTCGGCGATCCCGCTCGCCGCGCCGGTGTCTCCCTCAGCCAGGTCATGAAGCGCCTCGGCGATCTCGATATCCTCTCTGTCATGATGGAGTCCGGCGCCCAGCTCAACGGCTCGGCCCTCGCAGGCAAGCACATCGACAAGCTCAGCTTCTTCTATGCCCCCGTCTTTCTCGGTCCCGGGGCCGTGCCGCTCATGCAGGAAGCCATCTCCGGTCCCGTCCTCGCCGGCAATCCTTCGATCGACCGTATAGGTCAGGATGTCCGCATCGACGCCTACCTCCGCGATCCCTGGTCGTAGTTCCCGGGCGTAATCTGAAAGTATGTTCACCGGCATCATCGAAGCGACCGGCGTCGTGGAGCACCTGGAGCCGCGCCACGGAACCACCCGCATCGCCGTCTCTGCCCCTGCCTTCGCCCATCGCCTGCGTCGCGGCGACAGCATCGCCGTCAGCGGCACCTGTCTCACCGCCCTCGAAATCGAGCCGCCCATCTTCTACGCGGCTCTCGCCGCCGAAACCATCGCCCGCACTTCGCTCGGTCGGCTCCAGCCCGGCTCTATCGTGAACCTCGAACTGCCCACCGCGGCCGGTGCGCCCCTCGGCGGACACATCGTCCAGGGCCACGTCGACGGCCGCGGAGTCCTCGTCGCTCTCGATCCCGTCGATCCCACCGCCGACCCCGCCCTCACCGACTGGTGGCTCCGCGTCCGCGTCCCCGAAAACGTCCGCCCCTTCATGGTCGAAAAGGGCTCCGTCTCCATCGAAGGCATCAGCCTCACCATCGCGGCCTGGGATGGATACGTCGTCAGCATTGCCATCCTGCCGCACACTCGCAACGTCACCAATCTGCGCGTCCTCAACCCCGGCGACCCCATGAACATCGAGGCGGACGTGATGATCCGTCTGGCCGTCGAACAAGCCAGAAAGCCGAAACCGTCCTTTGAAGTAACACTTGAGTATTTGGTGTCCAACGGATACTAACTACTAAGTTTTGTCTGGAATCGACTGTGCGCGCACGCGCCGCAAATAATCCGATAAGCTCTGCCCGGCGCGCGGCGTGAACCTCTCCTCCAGGCTCTCCGCCCTTTGCATGCGGTCTACGCGAAACGTCCGGAAATCTTTCCGCATCTCGCACCACGCCGCCAGCGTCCATACCCCGCCCCAGAAATACAACGCCAGCGGATGCAGCCGCCGCACGCTCGGCTCGCCGTCCTCCCGCGCGTACGCAATCAGGACAACGTGCCGCGTCTGTGCCGCCGCATGCAGCAGATCGAGCTTGCGTCGCACCTCCGCGGGAGCGCGCAATCCCGGCGCATACAGCAGCACATCGTCGATGTTCTCCCGCAGTCCTGGCGGCAGCACCGCCTCAATCTTCCGCAAGGCGCGGTTGGCGGCCTCGGTCAGTTGCATCCCGCCCCAGGCTTCCACCATCCGTGCGCCCAGCACCAGCGCGGCAATTTCTTCGCGGTCAAACATCAGCGGAGGAATATCGAAATCGCGGCGCAGCGTATATCCCACGCCCGCTTCGCCGGTAATCGGAACGCCGGAAAGCTGCAGGTCCTGCACATCGCGGTAAATCGTGCGATGCGAGACCTGCAGCTTCTCGGCAAGGTGTCGAGCCGTCTGCAGCCGCCCGGAGCGCAGCAACTGCACAATGCGAAAGAGACGGTCGGCGCGGCGCATAGCGTCATTTTAGGTCTACACCGCCTCGTGCAGCCCCACCCGGTTTCCCTCCGAGTCCAGAATCTGCGCCACCCACCCCACGCTGGGAATGTACGTCTTCGGCCGCACGATCTGGCCGCCCGCGCTCTCCACCCTCCCCAGCACCTCATCAAACCGCCCGCCGGTGACCAGGTAAATCACCACCCCGTCCCCGGACGGCCGATGCCCGTCGCCGGAAATCAGCGCGCCCGAGACGCCCGGGCGCTCGTAAGGAAACAGCGCCATGCCCGGCCACGAAGGGTCGTGCTGCAGCGGCCTGGCGAAAATCGCCTCATAGAAACGGATGGCGCGGGGAAAGTCGGAGGCGGGAATCTCGAACCACGAGATCGTGGACGTTGCGGTTTGCTCAAGCGTTGGCATGGTGTTCCTCTCGCAGGCTGAATTCGACTACGAGAGCATCCTGCGCCACCCCTGCTGACACCGTGGTGTCAGCAGTGAACCGGACATCCGCGACACTTACTGCGGCGTAATAATCCCGCCCACCGGCGTCCGTTCCGGATACTTCTTCGCTCCCGGCCGTCTCAGGTGCATCGCCTCGGCGATCGCGTCGATATACTTCAGTCCCGACCCGGTGTTGAACAGCACCACGCGATCCTCCGCCTTCAGAAATCCCGAAGCCAGCAGAGCATCGTAGGCCGCCGTCGCGCACGCGCCCTCGGGACACAGCAGCAGCCCCTCGTTCCGCGACCAGTCCAGCAGGGAAGCGAGAATCGTCTCGTCCGGCAAATCCACCACCGTTCCGCCGCTCTCCTTCACAATCTCCAGAATGATCGCGTCGCCATACGGCTTGGGCACCCGCAATCCCGCCGCAAACGTCGCCGCATGCTCAAACATCTTCGCCGCGGTCGCGCCCTCTTTCCACGCCTTCGCCACCGGCGCGCATCCTGAAGCCTGCACCGCGATCATCTTCGGACGCGTCCCGCTCACCCACCCCAGCGCTTCCATCTCCTCAAACGCCTTCCACATCCCAATCAGCCCCACGCCCCCGCCGGTCGGATAAAACACCGCGTCGGGGTACTGCCAGCCCATCTGCTCCACCAGTTCGTAGCCCATGGTCTTCTTGCCCTCCACGCGAAACGGCTCCTTCAGCGTGGACACATCGAACCATCCCTCGCGCTGCGCCCCCTCGGCCACCCTCCGCCCGCAGTCCGAGATCAGCCCGTCCACCAGCGTCACGTGTGCGCCATACGCAACGCCCTCCAGGTAGTTGGCCATCGGCACATCCCGCGGCATAAAGATGTGCGCCTCCATCCCCGCCGCCGCCGCATAGGCGGCCAGCGCGCTCGCCGCATTCCCCGCCGACGGCGCCGCCAGTTTCTTCAGCCCGTAGTGGCGCGCCATCGTCACCGCCATCGCCATCCCGCGCGCCTTAAAACTGCCCGTCGGATTATCCGCCTCTTCCTTAATCAGCAGCCCCGGATACCGCCGCGACGGCAGCATCGGCGTCCAGCCTTCGCCCAGCGTCACCGGCTCGACCTCGGGAAGCACATTCGCATAGCGCCACATCGAAGGAACCGCCGAGCACGCGGGCCGCATCGCCCGCTCCTTCAGCGATTCCAGGTCATACCGGACATACAGCGTCCCCGCGCAAGCAGGGCACACGGTCTGTGGAGTGTCAGCAGAAACCTGCTGAGAGCAGCGGGAGCATTCGAGATACGCAATGGCAGGCACCTGAACAGAATACAAGCGCGCTCTCCGGAGCCGCGTTCGGCGCCTGGACGACTAACGAATTGATCGCACAGTCATGGGAGAGTACTATCCGGATACAGGAAAAGCTTCTCGCAGACGGGCACTTCCGCCCTTGTCAGGCGCATCGGGCAATTCTCTCCAACCGAGCGACGTAGGTACCTGCCTGACGAAAACCCTCCCCTATTCGATTTTGACGAGCACGAAGCCTATATGCCGCTGAATGAAACCGATCGAGCGTGGGTTCGGGAGACGATCCAGAACACCCTGAACATCAACGGACGGGGGCGTCTCGCTCGCTTTACCAAGGATTGGAGCGGGGCAGGAGCGGCAATTGCAATAGTCCTGTTTATGGCATTGCAATGGACCGCGTACGTCGAGTTTCGTACCCAGACAAACGATAGGCTGGGCCGCATTGAGGGCCAACTGGCGAAACAAACAGCCGTCACTCAGGCATCCTTGCCAGCTTCTGAATTTAGGGCCGCTCTCCCCGATTTAGGCTCTGCATTACAGACAATGCAAAAGGAAAAGATCTCAATTTCTCCAGTAACCGTCGACGCGATTCAGAAGAAGATGATCGCAACCGAAAGCTCGGCGCTAGGGTATTGGCCAGCCGCAGCCGAATTCATCAGCTATCGCTCACGAAATCAGGCTCAGAACCCCTCGCAATTATTGAACGCGAATCTACCGAACTGTACCGATTCGGATCCTCATCCACCAATCGTGACCAACGCGAGCCCCGATCGGGGACCGGACGGCATGTACCATGGATCCTTCAACGGCCCATATTACGAAAACTGTCGATTCGAACTCGATTCGCCGGACGCCGACTCCAAGGTAAATTCCATGCTTATGGCCCGGGCCCCGTTTCTCAGTTTCAAGCACTGCCTGATCGTCTACCGCGGCGGTGCGATCGATCTCATACTCGCATTTCAAAACAAACCCTACGCAATCGAAATTCCAGAGCAACACCTCGTATTGCCGGCAACCCCGTATTTGGGCCCTGCGCTCATTTTCGGACAGTGCATTTTCGATTTCAGATTGACTGCGGCTCCGCCCCCGAAAGGCCAAGACTTTACACAGCGATTGCTCGCTTCAGACGGGATGACGCTTGGCTTTGATGTTCAGAATCCCCAAGCCACAGAGAACTAGCTCACCGGGTTCTGAGAAGCGAACCTGCCGGGAAGCCCTCCCTACACATTCCCCCGCCGCATCTCCTCCGCCAAATGCTCGCTCGCCCGCATCGACAGCGCCAGAATCGTCATCGTCGGATTCTGCCACCCTCCGCTCACAAAGCTGCTCGCATCCACCACCAACAAATTCTGAATGTCGTGGCTCTGGTTCCACTTGTTCAGCACGCTGGTCTTCGCATCGTCGCCCATCCGGCACGTCCCCAGCTCGTGAATGCTGTACCCCGGCGGATTCGGCTCGTAATTCTTCGACAGAATCTCGAAGCCAGCCGCTTCCGCCAGCTCGCTCGCCGTATCGATCGCGTCATGCGCCATGTTGAATTCGTTGTCCGTGTACTTCGTATCGATGTGCAGCACGGGAATCCCCCACGCATCGACCGTCGTCTTGTCGATCGCGACATGGTGCTCGTAGTGCCCCAGCACTTCGCCCATAATGCCGACAGAAAATCCGCTGCCTTCGTAGCGGTCCAGCTTCTCCTGCAGCTCTTTCCCGTACAGCGGAAAATGCTTCGGATCCACCCCGCCCGTGCCGCTGTAGCAGTTCAGCGCATACCCGCGCAGAAAATTCTTCGCCTTGTCGTTGATATTGCGAAACCGCGGAATCAGCGCCGCCCCATCCATCATCGCGTGCGTCGCCTTGCCATCCCGCGCTTCCGGCACCGAGCACGCCAGCCCCGCCCCATAAATCTGGTCGATCAGATAATGCCCCAACACCCCGCTTGAATTCGCCAAATTGGAATTCAGCAGCAGCCGCGTGCTCTCCAGCGTTCCCGCCGCCAGAACCACTACCCGCGCCCGCACCGACATCTCCCGACGCGACAGCCGATCCACAAAGTGCACTTCGTCCGCCAGCCCCGTCGCCGGATTCGTCCGAATCTCCCGCACCACCACATTCGGAATCGCCTGTAGCTTGCCCGTCGCAAACGCATCCGGCAACAACAGATTCACTGAGCTGGCCAGCCCATCCACCCCCAGCGAGCTGCGCGGCTTGCACACCGGAATCCCGCGCTGCGCCCCCGCCGCGCGGATCCGCTGCATGCAGTCGCACCACGGCGAGTTGTCCGGCACAAAATTCCCATCGGGATACTGCGGCAGCCCATCCGCATGCCCCAGCACCCGAAAAATCTCTTCCACCCGCGCGTAGTACGGTCCCAGATCCGCCAGGCTGATCGGCCAGTTTTCACCGAACCCATCGCGCGACTTCGCCTTGAACTCGTAATCGCTCAGCCGGAACGACTGCCGCGACCAGAACAGCGACCGCCCGCCAAACAGTCGCACCCGCACCCAGTTATAAGGATTCCCTGGCGTGTACGTGTACGGAACTTCCTTCTCATCCACCCACGTATTCGCGTCGAACTCGTCCGACTGAAAAACATGCGGCAGTCGCCCCGGCTGCTTGAAGCCGCGAAACGGCAGCGTGTACGCCGCGCGTAACTCCGTGTCCTTTTTCACATCCGCAATCGGACCAGCGTTGAGCATCAGGCACGAGATGCCCTTCTCCGTCAGAATCTTCGCCGCCATCCCGCCCGAGTGTCCGGACCCGATGATCAACACATCCACTTTTTCGCTCATCGCCACTCAGCTCCGGGGCAGAAATTTACCTTCAACATCGGGTTCAATCGGATACCAGTACAGTCCCGCGCCCGGCGGCCGACGACCCGCCGCCACTTCTGCGTCGCTCCACTCTTTTGAGTTGAACGTCGCCGTCCGAATATCCGCGTGCGCCTCGTTGATGAACTGCTCAAACGGCTCCGTCGGCGGATGATCGCTCATCCACGCCTTCAGCGCCGGACGAATCAGCGCATCCGCCTGCGTCGCATTCACCGCGCTGAACGGCGCCCCAAACTGCTTCCGCGCATCGCGATTCAGGCGATCCAGTCCGTTCCTGTACAGCTCCTGCCGATCCGCCGGCGACACCGAAATCAAAAAGTCCAGAAACTCCGGCGCGCCCGCATCCACCGCTCCCGGATTCCCCTTGAGCGGCGGCAGCAGAATCTCGCACAGTTGCCGCAGCGCAGCCATCTGCTCCTCGCTGAAGAATTTCGTATTCGAATGCGCTACCTCGTCCGGCACCAGCGTTCCCACCGGCAGCGGCTTCACATCCAGCAGCCCGCGCATCCACGGCACCGGCCCCGGAGCAGGCGTGGCCGCATGCGCCGTCCCCGGCGCGCTGGGCCCCGCCATCGGATTGTTCGCGCTCTGCCCCAGCATCGCCTTCCCGCTCATCGATGCCGCAACCAGCGCTTTCACAAATTGGCGTCGTTCCATCGTCGTCTGCTCCCTCAGCACGAAATTGTATCCGGACCCGCTCCGTCCCCGCCCGGTTTGACAAGCGAGGGTCGAGTGTCTACCATCAGTTCCACACCGAGGGTCGAATGTCTTCCATCACCAAACGCGCCGAACAGCAATCCGCGAAATTGCTCCAGGGCACGCTCGACATGCTCATCCTGCGCACGCTCCTCTTCGGCGCCGCCCACGGCCACCAGATCGGCAAGCACATTCAAAAGACCACCAACGATTTCCTCCAGATGCAGCATGGCTCGCTCTATCCCGCCCTGCATCGCCTCGAGAAGCGCGGATGGGTCGTTTCCAAATGGGAGACCGCGCCCGACCGCAATCGCGAATTCAAGTACTACCGGCTCACGGAAAAGGGCCGAAAACAGCTGGTCGTCGAAGAGTCGCAGTGGAAGCAGATGATCGCAGCCGTCGCGCGCGTCATGGGCGCCGCCGTCGAGGAGAGCTGAGATGAAAGGATGGCCGCTCGGAAAGAAAGATGCCGACCTCGAGCGTGAGCTGCGCGCCGACCTCGACCTCGAGGAAGAAGAGCAGCGCGAGCGCGGCCTCTCGCAGCAGGACGCGCACGACGCCGCGCGGCGAGCCTTCGGCAATCCCACGCTCATCCGCGAGCAGACCCGCGCCGTGTGGGCCTGGAACCGCCTGGAGTCCCTCACCCGCGATCTGCGCTATGGCGTCCGCACCCTGGGCCGCAGCCCCGGCTTCACGCTCATCGCTATCGTCGTCATGGCGCTGGGCATTGGCGCCAACGTTGCGTTGTTCACCGTGGTGCACAGCGTGCTGCTCAAGCCGCTTCCGTACCGCAACCCAGGCCGCCTGGCTCTCCTCTACGAGGCCGACAACAGTCAGCGCCACGCCTCGCCGTGGCTGCCGGTGGATGCCGGCAGTTTCTGGGACTGGCAGCGCTCCACCCAATCCCTCGCCCAGATGGCGATGCTCTCGCCGTTTCAGGGATACAACGTCTCCGCCGAAGGCGGAAAGCTGCCGGAGGTCGTCGAAGCGGCCTGGTGCACCAACAATTTCTTATCTCTCTTGGGCGTCCAGCCGATGCTGGGCCGCGCCTTCACCGCGGACGACGACCGGCCAGGCGCGCCGGCGACGGCCATCATCACCGCGGGTTTCTGGAAACGCCGCTATGCCTCCGATCCGGCCATCGCCGGCAAGACCATCTGGCTCGATGCGAAGCCTTACACGATCATCGGCGTCCTGCCGCCCACCTTCGTCTACTCCGGAGCCTTCGGCGGCAACGCCGATCAGGTCTGGACGCCCGTCAGCCATGAGGCGCCGGCCTGGCTTCTGAAGACCTACGGCGATCATGAGTTTCAGGTGGTAGCCCGTCTCGCTCCGGGCGTTTCGCTCACGACGCTGGCGTCCCGCCTCGTCGCTCTGCAAAGGCAGATCAAAGCGGCGCATCCCGATCCCGCTGTGCACCCCGGCGTCATCGCCCGCAGCATCCTCGACGATGCCGTCCACAACTACAAGACGCCGCTCTACGCGCTGCTCGCCGCGACCGGCTGCGTCCTGCTCATTGCCTGCATGAACGTGGCGGGCCTGCTGGTCGCACGCGCCGCAGCGCGCAGTAAGGAGTTTGCGATTCGCACCGCTCTCGGCGGCGGACGCATGCGTCTCATCCGCGAGCGCCTCATCGAGAGCCTGCTGCTCTCCGTGGCGGGCGGCGCCCTCGGCCTGCTGTTGGCGTGGGGCTCCCTGCAATGGCTCATGCACGCCCGCACCGACATGAATCGCGTGGAAGCCATCCGCTTTGACTTGGTCGCCGCCGCCTTCACCGTCGGCGTCATCGTGCTCTGCGCGCTTTTCTCCGGACTGATCTCCGCGCTCAGCTCCGGCCGCGGCAGCGTCCTCGCTGGCTTGCAGGAGAGCGGCCGCTCCAGCAGCAGCGGCCGCTCCCGCGCGTTGCTCCGGCGTGGCCTGCTGACCCTGGAAGTCGCGCTCACCGTCGTCCTGCTCTCCGGCGCCGGCCTTCTGCTCAGGAGCTTCGAGCGGCTGCGCTCCTCCGACCTGGGCGTTCCCACCCGGAACGTGCTCACCCTGCGGCTGGGTTTACCCGACGCCCGCTACGGCCTGGACACGCAGAAGGTCGCCTTCTTTGAGCGGCTCATCGAATCGGTCCGCGCTCTGCCCGGTGTCTCGGCCGCCGGTTTGGTGAGCGCGGCGCCGGGCGAAGGCTGGAACGGTGACAATCTCATGAGCATCGTCGAGCATCCGCCGCTGCCCAAAGGCCAGGGCCTCGACTTCATGCTGCGCGGCGCCGATCCTGGCTATTTCGCGGCCATTGGGCTGCCCATCCTGCAGGGGCGAACTTTTCAGCAGAACGAGCGCCTCGATCGAGCCAACGTGGTGCTCATCAGCCGGGGCGCCGCCCAGCTCTTCTTTCCCGGCGAAAACCCCATCGGCCAGCATGTAAGAGAAATCAACGGCAGCGGCGTCTGGCAGGTGATCGGCGTCGTGGGCGACGTTCGATGGAATATCGCCCAGCCGCCGAATCCCACCCTCTATTGGCCGATTTACGGAAACGGTTACAGCTTCGCCACCATCGTGGTCCGCGCACCGCACGACGTCGAATCGCTCGCCGTCCCCATCCAGAAGGCCGTCGCCCAGCTCGATCCGGATCTCCCCGTCTCCAGCGTCATGACCCTGCGCGAGGCCATCGGCAAAAGCACCATCGACTCGGCTTTCGATTCCGTCCTCGTCGTCGCCTTTGCCATCATTGCGCTCATCCTCGCCGCCGCCGGCCTCTATGGCGTGCTGGCCTATCTGGCAGAGCAGCGCAGGGTCGAATTCGGCATCCGCCTCGCGCTCGGTGCGCAGCGCAACGCGCTCCTCAGCCTCCTGCTCTTCGACGGGCTCAAGCCGGCCCTCCTGGGACTGCTCATCGGCTTGCCCGCCAGCGCGGCCCTCGTGCGCCTCATCCAGAGCATGCTCTATCAGACGCAGCCGTTCGATCCCCTGGTCTTCGGCGCGGTCGCGGGACTGCTCCTGTTCGTGGCCATCGCCGCCTGTCTCGCCCCCGCCTGGAGCGCCGCCCGTCTCGACCCGATCAAAGCGCTGCGCACCGAATAACTCGCCGGCCTGAGCCGCGAAGTCCTGCACGAACCGTCGACCGCCGCGCGTCCAGCGTGCGAGCGAAGAAATCAAGGGGCTTGCGTCGCTGGTACCCGCGCTCGCCTCTCAGGTGACCCTCATCACATCCCAACGCAGGTCCACGGCGTACCTTTAAACGTTTTGGTTGGCATGCTTTGCCGAGCGCCGGAAACCGCACCCCGATCGCCCGTTTCCGTCCTCCCGCAATTCGTCGCCGACAACGCAAACCAGGTCGCCTGCGCCAAGCGCGGCCCTGGGTGGAGGCGATCGAAGATGACCTGGAGCGATGAATGCCGGGCCCGGCGTGTGAGTGCCGAACAGGCCCTCGATGCTGTCCGTTCCGGCGACCGTGTCTGGATTCAGTCCGGCTGCGGCACCCCCTCGACGCTGGTCGAAGCCCTCGTCGCCCGCGTTTCCCAACTCCGCGATGTCGAAGTCGTCCACATGATGACCCTCGGCAGCGCCGACTACACCCGCCCCGAATTCGAGGGCCACGTCCGCCATCGCGGCCTCTTTCTCGGTCCCAATGTCCGCGAAGCCGTCGCCGCCGGCCGCGCCGACTACACCCCCATCTTCCTCAGCGAAATCGAAGGCCTCATGGAGTCCGGCTCCTTGCCCCTCGACGTCGTCCTCATGCAGGTCTCCCCGCCCGACGCCCACGGCTTTGTCAGCCTCGGCACCTCCGTGGACTGCACCCTCACCGCCATCCGCTGCGCCCGCATCATCATCGCCGAAGTCAACGACCAGATGCCCCGCACCCACGGCGACTCCTTCATCCATCTCAGCCGCATCTCCGCGCTCGTTGAAACCTCGCGCCCGTTGCAGGAGCTCGAAAGGGAAGCGTTCACCGACCTGCATCTCCGCGTCGCGCGCAACGTCGCTTCGCTCATTCCCGATGGAGCCACCATCCAGACCGGCATCGGCGGCATCTCTGAGGCCGTCCTCCAGTGCCTCCACGACAAGCGCGACCTCGGCATCCACACCGAAATGTGTCCTGACGGCGTCATCGATCTCATCGAGTCCGGCGTCATCAATGGCGAGCGCAAATCGCTCCACCGCCGCAAAGCCGTCCTCGCCTTCGTCCTCGGCACCCGCCGCCTCTTCGATTTCATCCACGACAACGCCAGCTTTGAATTCCGCGCCATCTCCTACACCAACGATCCCTTCGTCGTCGCGCAGAACGACAAGATGGTCGCCATCAACTCAGCGCTCCAGATAGACCTCACCGGCCAGGTCTGCGCCGACTCGCTCGGCACCCGTCCCTACAGCGGCTTCGGCGGCCAGCTCGACTTCATCCGTGGCGCTGCCCGCTCCCGCGGCGGCGTTCCCATCATCGCGTTACCGGCCACCGCGGTCTGCGGAGCCGTCTCCCGCATCGTGCCCGTTCTCGAGCCGGGCGCCGGCGTCGTTACCTCGCGCGCCGACGTCCACTACGTCGTCACCGAGTACGGCATCGCGTACCTCCATGGCAAAACCCTGCGCGAGCGCGCCGAAGCCCTCATCGCCATCGCCGACCCGAAATTCCAGGGCGACCTGGAAGACTTCGCCGTGCGCGCCCACTATCTCGAACGCAAAGGCGTGTATGCCTGAGCCAACTCGCCCCGGAAAGGAGCCAGTCATGGTCGAAACAGGAAAACGGGATCGCGGACTGCTCCGGGTGGATGACGACGAATGCAAAGGCTGCGGCCTCTGCATCGAAGCCTGCCCGCCCAAAGCCATTCGCCTGAATGAGCGCCTCAACCACCACGGCTATCGGACGGCTGCCTACGCCGGCGCGGGCTGCACCGGTTGCGGCATTTGCTTCCTCGTCTGCCCCGAGCCAGGCGCGATCACTGTGCTGCGCCTCTCCGCCAAAAAGGAGGTGCCCCCATGCGCCGCCAGTTGATGAAAGGCAACGAGGCCATCCTCCGCAGTGCCATCCTCTCCGGCTGCCGCGGCTTTTATGGATACCCCATCACCCCGGCCAGCGAGATCACCGAAGCCGCCGCCCTCTTCATGCCCCAGGCCGGAGGCGTCTTTCTCCAGGCCGAAAGCGAAGTCGCCGCCATCAATATGCTCTACGGCGCTGCCTCCGCCGGCGTCCGCGTCATGACCGCCTCCAGCGGCCCCGGCATCAGCCTTATGCAGGAAGGCATCAGCTACCTCGCCGGAGCCGAGCTCCCCTGCGTCATCGCCGACATCACCCGCGGCGGCCCCGGCCTCGGCAACATCGCATCCGAACAGGGCGACTACCACCAGGTCGTCAAGGGCGGAGGCCACGGCAACTACCGCACCCTCGTCCTCGCCCCGCATTCCGTGCAGGAAATGGCCGAGCTCACCGCTCTCGCCTTCGACCTCGCCGATCGCTATCGCAATCCCGTCGTCCTGCTCGCCGACGGCTTCATCGGCCAGATGATGGAGCCGGTCACCTTCCCCCGCTACGCCACCGAACCCCGCCTGCCGAAGTGGGCCGTCGCCGGCACTGAAGAATCGCGCGGCAACTTCATCACCTCGCTCCATCTCGACACCGACGCCCTCGAAGCCCATGAACGCAACCTCGAAGCCAAATACTACATCGCCCAGCAGCGCGAAACCCGCGCCGAAGAGCTGCGCACCGAAGATGCGGAAATCGTCCTCGTCGGCTACGGCATCGTCGCCCGCATCCTCAAAGCCGTCGCCGCCGAAGCCCGCGCCGAAGGCCTCCGCGTCGGCGTCCTGCGCCCCATCACCCTCTATCCGTTTCCTGTCGAAAATTTCCAGCGCCTCGCCAAAACCGCCCACACCTTCCTCGTCGTCGAAATGAGCAACGGCCAGATGCTCGAAGATGTGAAGCTCTCCCTCAACGGCGCGCGCCCCGTCGACTTCCTCAGCCGCGTCGGCGGCAACGTTCCCTCCCACGCTGAAGTCCTCGAACGCGTTCGCACCCTCGCGCGGCAACTCGCAGATAAGGAGCAGATGGCCCATGCCGGCTGAACCTCAATCCGAATTCGTCATTGCGCAGAGCAAGCCAGAGTCCTTCTACTCGACCTACGAGCGCAAGGAAGAGCTCCAGAACCAGACCCACTACTGTCCCGGATGCGGCCACGGCATCGTGCACAAGATGCTCGCCCAGGCCATCGACGACCTCGGCATTCAGAACCGCACCGTCCTCATCAGCCCCGTCGGCTGCTCCGTCTTCGCGTATTACTACTTCGATGTCGGCAACATTCAGGGAGCCCACGGCCGCGCGCCCGCCGTCGCCACCGCCGTCCGCCGCAGCCGTCCCGACAGCATCGTCATCAGCTACCAGGGCGACGGCGATCTCTCCGCCATCGGCTCCGCGGAAATTCTCCACGCCGCCAATCGCGGCGAAAACATCACCGTCCTCTTCGTCAACAACGCCATCTACAGCATGACCGGCGGCCAGGTCGCGCCCACCACGCTCCTCGGGCAGAAAAGCACCACCACCCCCGCCGGCCGCAGCGCGGCCACCGAAGGCTATCCGCTGCACATGAGCGAATTGCTCGCCACCCTCGAAGCGCCTGTTTACATCGAGCGCGTCGGCCTCGGCGACAACCGTCAAATCGCGCAGGCCGCTCGCGCCGTCCGCAAAGCCCTCGACAATCAGGTCCGCGGCCTCGGCTTCTCCCTCGTCGAAATCCTCTCCCCCTGTCCCACCATCTGGAAAATGTCCCCCGTCGAAGCCCAGCGCTGGGTCAAAGACGTCATGGAGAAAACCTTCCCCC
The DNA here is from genome assembly GCA_036267295.1 of Acidobacteriaceae bacterium. Taxonomy (GTDB): domain Bacteria; phylum Acidobacteriota; class Terriglobia; order Terriglobales; family Acidobacteriaceae; genus Palsa-343. The sequence goes on from DATAWI010000013.1 coordinate 66,568, forward strand.
TCGCCGTCCTCAAAGACCGCACCCAAAAAGCCGAGCCGCGCCCCGCGCCCGCAGCCCCGCCGCCCCTCGAAAAAATCCCGTCCATCCTCGGCATCGTCGCCGAAGACGCCGCGAAATCCACCCGGCAGGAAAGGGAAGCAGCCTCCGAAATCAACCTCCAGGTCCGCGTCGCTGGCTTTGGCGGACAAGGCGTCCTCCTGCTCGGCGAAGTTCTCGCCGAAGCTGGCCTCGATGCCGGTCTCGAAGTCTCCTGGCTCCCCTCCTACGGCCCTGAAATGCGCTCCGGCACCTCCAACTGCCACGTCCGCCTCGCCCCCGATCCCATCGACTCGCCCCTCGTCACCCACCCCGACGTGCTGGTTGCGATGAACGAACCGTCGCTGGAGAAATTCCACGCGGCTCCCCGTCCTGGCGGCTGGATCCTCTACAACGGCGACAAGGTCCCTGAGAACTGCCAGCGCTCGGACGCCCACATCCTCGCGCGCTCCTTCCTTCACGAGGCTGAGGAGTTGGGCGACGCACGGGTCGCCAATATGGTCATGCTCGGCACGCTGCTGGAGCTCGCCCCGGCCCTCCCCGAGTCCAGCGTCGAAGCCGCCCTCCAGCGTCTCGTCAAGAGCCCGCGCTGGCTCCAGCTCGACCAGCGCGCCATCGAGCGTGGCCGCGCCATCTTTCACGAATGGCTCGAAGGAAACGTCCATGATCGCTGAAGCGGATCCAAACCTCATCGTCTTTTTCAACGGCCACTACGTCCCCCTGCGCGATGCGCGCGTTGGCATCCTCACCCACGCTCTGCATTACGGTACCGGCGTCTTTGAAGGCATCCGCGCCTACTGGGACGATCGCGACGAGCAGCTCTTCCTCATGCGCCCCGTCGACCACTACCGCCGCTGGAAGCAAAATTGCGCCATCCTGCGCATCGACTTCCCCCTCACCTCCGAGGAACTATCCGCCATCACCGTGGAGCTCCTGCGCCGCAACGCCTTCCGCACCGACATTTACGTCCGCCCGCTCGCCTACAAGAGCGCGGAGCGCATCGGCGTCAGCACCGACGATCAGGACGCCTTCGCCATCGTCGCCCTCCCCTTCGGCGAATACCTCCACAGCGAAATGGGCCTGCACGCCGGCGTCAGCTCCTGGCGGCGCATCGACGACAACGCCATTCCTCCGCGCGCCAAAATCTGCGGCGCTTACGTCAACAGCGCTCTTGCCACCGACGACGCCCGCCGCAGCGGCTTCGACGAAGCCATCCTCCTCAACCAGAGCGGACACGTCGCCGAAGGCGCTACCTGCAACCTCTTCATGATCCGCAGCGGCAGCCTCATCACGCCCCCCGCCACCGAAAACATCCTCGAAGGCATCACCCGCGACTCCGTCATGGAACTGGCGCGCCGCGAGTTCAACCTCCAGATCGTCGAGCGCCCCATCGCCCGCAGCGAGCTCTACATCTGCGACGAGCTCTTCCTCACCGGCACCGCTGTCGGCATCGCTCCGGTCGTCCGCGTCGACCACCGCCCCATACGCGACGGCCGCATCGGCCTGCTCACCCGCGGCATCCGTGAAGCCTACTGCGACGCCGCGCTCGGCCGCCTGAGCGACTATCGCCACTGGCTTGTCCCAGCCAGCCTCCACCATCCCGAGCCGGAACCGCAGGCAGCCGAGTTGGAAGCGGCCGGTGTCGTCTGAAAGCACGGCTCAGCCCGTCGAACGTGCCGCCCACAGGCCCGCCCTGCCCGGTTCCGAAGCCTCGTTCTCGGTATTCTTTAGCATCGTGTGGCGATGCGCCGGGTCCACGGACTCGCCCGGATCAGCCGGCACATGATCGCGGCGAGCCAGTGCGCGCATCCTGAAGCGGCGATCCGGCAGTTCGGCCCTCATCCGATCTTGCGGCTCAACAATTCCAATCAGCGCGCCGTCCGCGTCCATCACCGGCATCGCCGTCTGCGGAGCTGGGATCGCCATCTCCCGGCGTATTACGGCGTCGCGGCCCGGCCTGCCGCCATCCGCGTGGGCGATGCCCCGCTCGCCGCTCCCGGTTTGACGCCCGTCTGGAAGTCCCGCTGATGCTTCGGTGCAAAGGGCAAACCACGAACCGCAAAAGGGGGCAGGGAACTCGAGGCCGATTGCCCGTCCCCTTATCGGCAGCGCTTCCGCTTCGCAGCCCCTTCCGACATGCGGCAATCGTTACTCCGCAGAGACACTCGGCTGACAACCCGGGAGTGCGCCCTAATCTACGCTGAGCCTGTCTGCCGGGAGGTCCCAAAGCCTCGATCGAAAAGAACCCCCGGCTTCGGACTTTTTTATGCCACCAGATCGTACGAAAGTTTCCCGTGAGCGCAGGTGTCTCCTCGATGCGGCTCGCCCAGGCCATTTCGCCATGCGCCTGAGCACCGGCCCGGGTGGACCCCGCCAACCAATTCCCGCAAAGGAATCCAAAGCATGTCCAAAGCTGTCGCCGTTCCCCTCCTGTTTCTTTCCCTCGTGGCGTCCGTTGGCCGGGCGCAGGCTCCGGCGCGAACGATCGAAGTGCACGCCCATCGCTACGCCTTCGAGCCTTCGAGCATCATCGTGCATTACGGCGAGACCATTCGCCTGCGCCTCATTTCCGACGACGTGCCGCACAGCCTGTTGATCAGGACGCTGGGGATCAACGAAGCCGCCTCGAAGTCGCATCCCGGGGAGATTCTCTTCACCGCCAGCCAGGCCGGCGATTTCGAAGGCCGCTGCGGACGTTTTTGCGGCAACGGTCACGGAAACATGCACTTTGTCGTCCACGTAACCGAAAACTGACCCAACAATCGGCAGAGTCCTGGGCCGCACTCGGGTCCTCCGCCCGCGCGAATGTCACTGGTTTGTCACTTGCTTGTCAAATCAGCCCTGCAAACCGGTATTCTTTGCCGAATTGAGAGAAAATCGTCACACGATGAGGCACATTCACCGGACAGGTGGGGCATGAGTTCGATTCTGGTCATCGAAGACGATGCGGGTATCCAGCGCGTCCTGCAGCGGCTGTTCCTCGCCGAACACTATGACGTGAAGACGGCGTCGGAAGGGAAGCAGGGCTGGGATGCATTTGCCAGTTCCTCGCCCGACGCCGTCATCCTCGATTTGATGTTACCCGGCATGTCCGGCCGCGAGCTTTGCCGCTCCATCAAGGAATCGTCTCCTGACACGCCCGTCGTGGTGCTGAGCGCGATCTCCGATGTCGCCGACAAAGTTCTCCTGCTCGAGCTGGGCGCGGACGACTACGTCACCAAGCCCTTCAGCCCCCGCGAGCTGCTGGCGCGCGTCCAGGCGGCGATGCGCCGGGCGCGCCGCGCCCGCGTGCGGCCTACCGCCTCCTTCGGCGATGTGCAGGTCGACTTTGCGCGCATGCAGGCGATCCGCAACGGCGCGCCGGTCGTGCTCACCGCTCATGAATTCAGGCTGCTGCGCTTCTTTATCGAGAACGCCGAGCGCGTGCTCACCCGCGAGGAACTGCTGAATGAGGTGTGGGGTTACAACTCCTACCCATCCACCCGCACCGTCGACAACCAGGTTCTGAAACTGCGGCAAAAGCTCGAAGTGAACCCCGCCGAGCCGGTGCACTTCTGCACCGTCCATGGCGCGGGCTATCGCTTTGTGCCGGCGCCCCCGCGCTAAGCGATTCACCCGAGGGAGGACGAGATCCTTGGCCCTGCGCATGCGAACCACGCTCCTGCTTTGCCTTCTCTCGGTTTCGTTCGGCGTCGGTTCGCTCAGCCTCGTCATCGTTCACAGCATCCTCGGCAAGCAAATTCGCACCAGCATCTCTACGGACCTCCAGCGGTCGATGGCTGCGTTTCGCAACCTGCAGGCGCTCCAGCAGCAGACCCTGCAGCATGAGGCGTCACTGCTGGCAGCTCTTCCGGTTCTCAAATCCCTGATGACCACCGCCGACACGCGAACCATCCGCGACGGAGCTGTCGGCTTCTCCGCCCTGAGCGGCGGAGATCTCTTCGGGCTGGCCGGACGCGACGGCCAGGCGATTGCCATGTTCCCCGGCGGCGGCCCCACCCAGGGCGAGCCGAAGGAGCACATCCCGGCGTCGGTATTCCTCCAGCGGCAGCCTGGGTATCTGGTCTATCAGGGCTCGCTCTACGTAGTCGCGACCCACCCCCTGTACTTCGGGCCTGAGAGCGGTGGAACCCAGTTGGGATATGTCCTGCTCGGGCACGCGGTCAACGATCGCGTGGCGCAGCAGGTTGGCCAGGATGCCGCGGCCGCCGTCGCATTCTCCGCCGCGGGCATCATTCACGCCGCCAACATGCCGGAAGCAGCTCAGGCGGCGCTGACCCCTCAGATTCCGTCGCTGCTCGCGGGCACCGGGGCCGGTCAGGATATCTCGCTCGGCGGTGAGCATTTTGTGGGCGCCGCGGCACAGCTCCAGGGAGGGCCGGATCCGGTCGACCTCGTGGTGCTCAAATCGTGGGACCAGGCCAGCAGTTACCTCACGCGTCTGAACCGTTTGCTGCTGGTCTGGGGCGCCTTTCTGCTGGCGGTCAGCGCGCTGCTCGCCGTGCTGCTCTCGGCCACCATCACCCGGCCCCTCGACCGGCTGGTTGCCGGCACCCGCGCGCTCGGCGCCGGGAATTTCGACTACCACCTGCGGCGCGCCGGCGTGCGCGAGATTCGCGAACTGGGCGAAGCCTTCGACCTCATGCGCCGCCGCCTTCTGGGTCTCCGCGAAGAGCTCCTCGCGGCCGAACGGCTGGCCACCATCGGACAGATGGCCAGCTCCATCTCCCACGATCTGCGCCACTATCTCTCGGCGGTCTACGCCAACGCCGAGTTCCTCGGGTACAACGCCGCCGGCCCCCACGAGCGCATGGAACTGCTGGCGGAGATTCGCAAGGGCGTGCGCGGCATGACCGAACTGATCGAATCTCTGCTCCTCTTCAGCCGGACCGGGAAATCGCTGCAACTGGGGTGGGAGCCAGTGGCGTCCCTGGTTGATCGGTCGCTCGCCGTCGTGCGTGCGCATCCCGATGCGCGCAACGTCGAGTTCGTCACTGATGCCATGCCGCAGGCCGACGTATGGGTCGACACCCTCAAGATCGAGCGCGCGCTCAGCAACCTCATCCTGAATGCCTCCCAGGCCGCGCGCCAGGGAGCCGGACCGCCTCGCGTCCATCTCTCCTGCCGCGAAGAGGCAGCGTGGTTTTTCCTGCGTGTGGCCGACAACGGTCCGGGCGTTCCCGACGCCATCCGCAATTCGCTCTTTCAGCCCTTCGTCAGCCAGGGAAAACCCAGCGGGTTGGGCCTCGGACTGGCGTTGGCGCAAAAGATTGCCCAGGAACACAACGGCAGCGTGATGCTGGACGAATCCCAGCCAGGATTCACCGTCTTCACCATGGCGCTCGCCAGGGAAGGACCCAGGCAACCGGCCGAAGCCTGGCCGTCAGAACCCACCCCGGCCGCCGTCGACTGACTTCCCGGCCCCGCACTGTCTGAAGGGAGAAGCAGCATGAAGCGCAAGTCCAGGCGGATTCCGCACATCGTCCTGATCGCTCTGGCTCTCGCCGCCGTAAGGGCGCCTCTCCAGGCGCAGCGCAATTCCGATGCGGCCAGGCCCGCCCCCGCGATCGACGAACTCGAAAAGCATATCGATGAAATGGGCGCGCGGATCGATGGCATGCGCCAGGAGCTCATCGATTCGCGCAATGAGATGCAGGCGATGCGCGCGGAGCTCACGGACCTTCGCCGCGAGCTGGGCGAAAAAAATGTTAGCCCGGCGGATAACGCCGTCGCCGCGCTGCGTTCCAGCGTCGTGCAGCTCCAGGAGAGTTCAGACGTTCTGCAGGCGGAGGTCAAACAGCACGACCAGACCAAGGTGGAGACAGCGTCGAAGTTTCCCCTGCGCGTTTCCGGCTCCGTGCTCTTCACCTCCATCGTCAACAGCGGCACAACGGACAACATCGATCTGCCCGTGGTCGCCTTGCCGCCGCAGCCGGACGCGCCCCGCGGCAGCCTCAGCGCCACCGCGCGCCAAACGATTTTGGGACTGGATGCCACCGGCCCGCATTTCGGCGGCGCTCGCTCCTCCGCGGCGCTCAGCGTCGATTTCTTCGGCGGCACGCCTTACGCCTACACCGCAACGGCGGCCGGCCTGTTGCGCCTGCGCACCGCCCACGCCACCCTGGCGTGGCCCAGTCGCGCTCTCACCGTTGCATTCGACCGCCCCATCCTCAGCCCGCGTGAGCCCACCTCCTGGATCACGCTGGGCGAGCCTGCCCTGGCGTGGTCCGGAAACCTCTGGATCTGGGCCCCCCAGTTCGAGTTCAGCCAGGATCTCTCCCGGCGATGGACCGCTGAGCTGGCGCTCATCGATCCCGCGGCGCCCGGCGCTCTTGAGCCGACCGGCCAGCGAACCCCTGATCCCGCAGAGCGAAGCCGCCAGCCCGGCTATGAAGCCCATCTGGGAAATGTCATGGCTTCCGGCGAACGCTCCTTCGAATGGGGCGCGGGTGCGTACTATAGCCGCCAAGCCTACTCCTACGATCGCCATCTCGATGCATGGGCCGCCACCGCCGACTGGAAATTCGCCCCCGCGCCCCGGCTGGAAATTTCCGGCGCGTTCTATCGCGGCCGCGGTATCGGCGGCCTCGGGGGAGGAGCTTTTAAGGACTACACTTCGTACGACAACTACACCCGCCTCCGCGGCCTCGATGATGAAGGCGGATGGGGACAGGTGAAGTGGAGGTTTTCGCCGGTTGTCCAGGCGAATCTGGCGGCGGGCGAGGACAACGCCTTCGCCGCCGGCCTGCGCGGCTCCGACTATTCAACCGAACAGCAGGACGCCTATCAGAGCCTGGCCCGCAACCTGACCGCCTACGCCAACCTCGTCTACAGCCCCCGCACCTATCTGGTGTTCTCCGGCGAGTACCGCCAGATTCGGAGCTGGCCGATCGCCGGATCGGCCAACGACAACCATATCTTCGGCCTCGCCGCAGGATACCTCTTTTGATGAAGCGCTTTCGGCTCCATGCTCGCATCGTGCTGCTGGCCTTGCTTGCCATTGCGGGCTCGGCGCGCTCGCAGAATGTCGATGTGCGCGCCCGCATCCTGATCGTGCAGAAGCACCTGCGAAAGCCAGCCGCGCACGCCCCTTCACCCGCCCTTTCGGCCGCCCCCTGGCCCGCCCCCGCGCCCGAGGTCGTCGTGTGGCTGAAGCCGCTCGATCCCTCGCCCTCCTTTCGGCCTCCCCCTCCGGGCCGCTTTCGCATGGCCCAGAAGAACAAGTCCTTTCAGCCCCACCTGCTGGTCATTCCCCTGGGCAGCACCGTGGCGTTTCCAAATCTCGACCCGTTCTTTCACAACGTCTTTTCGCAGTTCGACGGCAAGCGCTTCGATCTGGGCCTCTACGAGGCGGGCACGACCCGCGACGTCCGCTTCGATCATGAAGGTGTGTCGTATATCTTCTGCAATATTCATCCCGAGATGGGCGCCGTCATCATCACCGTCTCCAGCCCCTGGTATACGATTTCGTCGGGCGGATCCATTCTGCTGCCCGCCGTCCCCTCCGGGATGTACGAGCTGCGCGTATGGGCGAGCGGCGCCGATGCCGGCCAACTGGATGCTCTCACCCGCCGAGTGCGCATCGCTCCCGATGCCGACAGCCTCGGAAGCATCTCCATCGAGACGGATGCGAAGCCCGCCGCGCACAAGAATAAATTCGGCAATGATTATCGCCCCGACGCGAGTCCCGTCTATTAGGAGACCGCGTCGCCTCGATGCCTGCAGGTCAACAGGAAAACGGTCAGGCCGTTGACGGCCATGCGGAGAACCGCCAGGCAATTCAGAGAGACCCGGCTGGCCAGGTAGGCCAGGTACCTGCCGGTCTCCCGCAGTTGCCGTCGTTGTGGCTCCGCCCCGTCGTCGGGCCGCCAGGCGAGGCTCCGTGCACTCGCGATCGCTCCGGGAGCAAAAGCCTTCCACAAGAGCTTGCGCCGCGTTGCAGCCGAATCGGCAACCAGGCATTGCAGAAGCCGGCCATCGCGCGAGCGCCGAAAGCTCGTCGCCATCAGATCGCCTCCGCAGGTTTCTATCCACGCTCCCACTGCGGGCGGCAGCTTCTCAAGCTGCTCGCGGACCGCGTCAGGAACCCGGCTGGAATAGATGGCCGCGGCCAATGTGAGCGAAATCGCCTGCAACTGCCGAAGCCGCGGTGAATGCACCGTCTGCCATTCGCCCCAGAAGGCCTGATCGTCGGCGCGCGCATGCAGAAAGTTTGCCAGCTCCAGCGCATGATGCAGCACACGGCCCCCGGCAAACAGCTCCCGCAGCACGTGCAGCGCGAAATACCCGAGATGATCTACGCCGGACAGCGCCGTAAACGAGAAATCGCCGAGTCTCCGTTCCACCCGGCGATTCCAGAACTCGTCCACTTCAGGAAGTTCAATCAGCGAAACCGCCGAATTCCACAAACAATAGTGCAGATCGAAGGCCAGCGGCATCTCCAGATCGAACGGAGTTGCGCCGGGCTTCCATCCCCGATAACGGGTCAGTGTGGGCACGTGATCCGCCAGGCGATAGATCTCCGGCGGCCCCGAGGATTCGTAGCCGATCGCTTCCAGCGCCCCCGTGGCTGCCTCGATGTGCTCTCGGTCTGTGTAGAGATCGATGTCGCTCTGCGTGCGCCATTGCGGAGCCCTGACGAAATCCGGAGCCTGCGTGAAGCCCTTCAGAACCACATGCGGAATGTCGGCCGCTCCCAGCGCCGCCGCCGCCTCGCGGTAGGTCGCCTGCGCGCGGAGAAACCGTCGAGCCGTAAGCGCAAGATTTCCTGTAAGCCGCTCGCTCACCCACCAGGGAAATTCCCGCGACGATCGCACGGCCAGAGGGAGCGTCAGTTGCATGCGGTCGCAATACGCCAGCACCTTCTTCCAGCCGGGGTCGTCGATGGCAAGCAGTGCCTCCGCAGAGCCTCCCTGCAACTGCAGCGCCGCCACAACCGCGGCACATTCCCTGGAGACCCGCGCCGTCAGAAGCCCGTTGCCGATCGGCTGCGCGCGCATGGCTGCTAACCTCGCTTTCCGCGTCGAGCGGGAATCGGTCTCCCCGGTTTGTGCGATTGATCCGGTTTGTGCGACTCATCTGGTTCGTCCAACGGATCCGGTTCGGCGCTGCACGCCCCTGTGTACACGCAGGGTTCTCCCAGGCTCCCGGGCGGCGGCAGATGCCGCAGATACGCGACGATCGACCACACTTCCTCATCGCTCAGAATGCCGCGTGACGCCGGCATGCCCGAAGGGGCAATACCGTTCTCGATGATCCATTTCAACTGACCGTCGCTGTACGTCTGCACCTCCTTCGACGCGAGTGACGGAATCGGCGGCGCAATCTGGCCGGCAAAGGGCACGCCGGTGTTCTGTCCATCGAGGCCGTGACACACCATGCAGTACGAATTGAACGCGGCCTGGCCCTCCTGGGCAGTTGCGGGTCCGGGATCGAGGGGATTCCTGTCGTTGCGGCCGCCAATCGTGATTTTGTGCTTCACCCAGCTCATGACCGTCGATTCCACCCGCCCCGGACGGCTCACCCCGCAGCCGGCAATCAGAAGTGAGGCCGTGCACCAACCGGCGATTCCGATGTTTGTCCTGTGTGTGGCCATGGCGCGTTGCGCGGTGAACCCCGCTGGAGACAAAGGTAGAGCCCTGGCCGCTCGTTGTTGTCACACGGATGTCGGCGGGTCGTAATTTCGCATGCCCATCGAGCGCTCCTGCATCGCTGAACAACCATGGCGAAGCGTGCTGACAGAACGGATGCAAAAGGGTGACAAGCGCGTAACAAGGCAGCATCGCATCCTGCCCATACTTAGCTCCAGAGTTCAGTTGGGCGGACCTTCAGGGCCGCGCAACCGGCGAGGGCGGCTGTATGAAACTTCCTGTCATTCTTCTTCTCGCATTTTCACTCGCCGGGCTGCGTGCCGGGGCGCAAACTCCTGGGACGGGCGCGGTTGCCGGAACCGTTTTCGATCCGGCCCATCGGGTTCTCGCCGATGCCACCATCACCGCCGTCGAAGACGCGACCGGGTTAGCGCGCTCCGCCGCCACGGATGCGCGCGGCGACTTTCGCATCCCCCTCCTGCCCCCGGGCGATTACTCCGTCACCATCGCCGCGCAGGGCTTCCAGCCCCGAACCGCCCCCGCTGTGCAGGTCACGGCGAGTCAGGTGCGAATCCTCGACGCCACCCTGGCGATTGCCGACGCCCAAACCGTCCTCAGGGTTTCCGTCCATCAAGAGATCGCCGACACCGAAAACTCCGCGTTGGGTGGCCTCGTCGACCACGCCACCATCCAGTCGCTGCCCCTCGCCAACCGCAACTACACCCAGATTCTCGGCCTTGCGCCGGGCGTAGTCGTAGACTTGCCCAACCCCGCGGTCCTCGGGTCCGGCACCCAGAATGTTGCCTCCGACGGCGCGACGCCCACGGCAAACAACATTCAGTTCAACGGCGTCGACGCCAACAATCTGGCGGAGAATTCTGCCGCCACCGCCGGCACTTCTGAAGTGGGCACCGCCATTCCCGCCGTCGATGCCATTCAGGAGTTCCGCGTGCAAACTGCGAACTTCGATGCCGCCTATGGCCGCGGAACTGGAGCCAATGTGGATCTGGTCAGCCGCAGCGGCGGCAACGAATTCCACGGCAGCGCATGGGAGTTTGTCCGCAACAATAAGCTCAACGCCGACGACTTCTTCTCAAAGCTCGCCGGACAGCCGCGGCCCGACCTGAAGCAGAATCAGTTCGGCGCTGCTCTCGGCGGCCCCATCCGCACCGATCGTTCCTTCTTTTTCGGAGCCTACCAGGGCCTCACCGAGGTCAACGGTTTCGGCGACGAGCAGACCGCCATTCTCCCCCTGCTCACGGCAGACCGCTCCGCCGCCCGGCTCGGCGCCCAGTTCTGCCCGGCAGGCAACCTCGATGCGGCGGGCCAGCCGGCCGCCGGATTCTTCACAGTCGCCGGCGGAGCCCAGGTCGCGTGTGATGGTTCGAACATCAACCCCGTCGCGCTTGCGATTCTGAATGCGAAGCTGCCCACCGGGCAATTCGCCGTGCCCAGTCCCCAGGTGGCGCTGCCGTCGAGCGGGGCCGATGCGTCCGACCAGGTGCCCATGGGGCAGTCGACCTTCGCCATTCCCGCTCATTATCGCGAAGATCAGTTCACCGTCAATCTTGACCAGCTCCTCAGCCAGCGCAATACGCTGGCCGGTCGGTTCTTCTATGCGCGGGCGCCCACCACCGAGCCCTTCTCTCCCAATGCGGCCAACGTGCCCGGCTGGGGGACCACCGCCCTTGCCCGCAATACCATGTCCGTTCTCTCCGATACCCACGTCTTCAGCAGCGCGCTCGTCAACATTGCGCGTTTCGGCTACATGCGGTTCGACGGCCATTCGCGCGTCGAGAACCCGCTGCAGGCCGCGGACCTCGGCGAAGGCACCCCGACCGGCGGCAGCGCTCCCGGCGTCAACGCTCCCGGGCTCATCGTCGGCGGCGTCAGCATCGGCGATGCCGGAACGCCCTATCAGTGGCAGGTCACCAACACCTTCGTCTGGCAGGACGCGCTGGCGTGGGTCCACGGCCGCCAGAGCATGCGCGCCGGCCTCGAATTCAAGCGCCATCAGGTTGGCGAGGAGCAGCCCTTCAGCATCGATGGCCTGCTCATCGTCGCCACCTTCGACGATTTCCTCCTCGGCCAGAGCGCTGCCCAGAACGGCAGCCCCTTCGGCTTGAGCAACGTCACCATCAGCAACGCGGGCGGCGGCATCTTTCGCAGAAACGAGCGCTATACCGACTTCGCCGGCTTCGCCCAGGACGATATTCGGCTCAGCCAGCGGCTGACTTTGAACGCCGGGCTGCGCTACGAAATCTTCGGCGCCCCGATCGAGACCAGCGGACGTCTCGCCAATTTCAACCTGACGACTGCGCAGCAGGGAGCGCTCCCGGCACAGGGCGACTACACAGGGTTCACGCTTCCCTCGAACTTCCGGGGCGATCTGCCCGCCGGCGTCGTCAGGACTCCGTTCGCCGGCTTCTATCGCACTCCTCTGGGCGATGTCTCGCCGCGCCTCGGCTTCGCATGGCAACTGGCGCAGAAGCCGGTCGTCGTCCTGCGCGGCGGATACGGCCTCTACTACGACCGTCACTCCGGCAATCTGGCCGAGCAGACCATGGATCAGCTCCCCTTTGCCAGCCAGCAGTTGATTGCCGGAGCCGCCAACGGGCCGGCGACCCTGCAGAGCCCCTTCCTGCCGCTCATCCCGCCATCCTCGCAATTCCCCCGCTTCGCGCCCCGCACCCCCGCATCGACGCCGTTTATCGAAGCCACCAATCCGACGATGCGCGACGGCGTGACGCAGGAATACAACCTCAACCTCCAATACGCTCCTTCAGAAAACTGGCTGCTCCAGGCCGCCTACGTCGGCACCCAGTCGCAACATCGTTCCGGGCAATGGGAATTCGATCAGGCTCTCCTCGCCGGCCCCGCGAACCCGGTGAATGGAGTCACCTCCAACTCGATCGACAATGTGACCGCCCGCCTGCCCTATCAGGGCATCAGCCAGGGTTCTCTCTACACCGATTCCGTCTTCGTCGCGAACTACAACGCTCTGCAATTGAGCCTGCGCCGCCGACTGCAGCGTGGGCTCGAGTTTGAAACCTCCTACACGTGGGCGAAGAACCTGGATGAGGTGAACGGCGAGGTCGGCACCGATATCTATGAGCTGCAGTTGCCCACCAACGATCAGCTTAGCCTGCGTAGATCCTCCTACGGGCCCGCCGGCGATGATCGCGATCAGCGCCTGGTTGCCGATTGCACCTGGACCATTCCCCGCTGGAATGCCGATTCGCCCCTCGCGCGCCGCGTCCTCAACGGGTGGCAGCTTTCCGGCGTCGGCGTCCTGCAGTCGGGAATTCCGCTCAGCGTCTTCGACACCAACGCGGGTTCCGTCTACGGACTCATCAGCGGCGAGGTGCGCGCCGAGCGCAGTGGCTCCTCCCCTCGCACGCGTGGCTCCTTGTTCTCTCGCGTCACGAACGGCTATCTCGATCCGGCCGCCTTTACGCGCGCTCCCGAGGCTCCTTTCGCCACCAGCCTCGCCGACCAGGATTTCGGCAACAGTGGCGTTGGGTTCGTGCGCGGCCCCGGTCAGCACAACCTCGATCTGGCTGTGGAACGCGCCTTTCCGCTGAGCGAAGCGGGCGCCCTCCGCCTGCGCGCCGAGTTCTTCAACGCCACCAACACGCCCCAGTTCGGCAATCCCTCCACCAGCCTCGGATACGGCGACCCCACCCAGACGAATCCAGTTGCGGCTCCTTCCTTTGGACGCATCACCAGCACCGTCACCGCCCCGCGCATCGTTCAGCTCGCGGTTCGCTACGTTTTCTGACCTTCAACCCGCGTGGATCCGCAGTCGCGCGAAAGGATGACGCACCATGCATGCCACTTCCATCAGCGCTCTTCCGGATCCGGCCCGACTGGACGAGTGCGAGCCGTTTCCGGACGATGCGCCTCCGCTCACCCTGGACGGGATGTTCTTTCCCCTCGGTTTCCCGCTCCGGGTCCGCACCAATTCCGCCGAAGTCCTGCGTCAGTGCGCCGCCAAGTGGGGAGTCTTCGCGGCCCGCACCCACGGCCAGCCCATCGAAGCCGACATCCACGTCATCGAGAGCGATTCGCTCGAATGTCCTCCCGCCACCAAATGCCACTTCATGGGCAATGTCCTCGTCATGGTCGCCGACACCCACAACGTCTGCACCGTGGACTTTCCCTGGGGAAAGAGCCGTATGGTGGTTTCCTCGGCGGCCCTGCGCCATCCGCACTACTTCGGCCAGACCTTCCTTGAGGTCGCGCCCGCCTGTCAGCTTTGCACCCGCTTCGCGACCCCCATCCACGCCGCCTGCGTCTCGCTCCACGGACGCGGCGTATTGTTGTGCGGCGACTCCGGCGCCGGCAAATCTTCGCTCTCCTACGCTTGCGCCCGCGCAGGCTGGCAATTTGTCGCCGATGACACCAGCTATCTTCTGCACAGCGAATCTACCCGGCGCGTCATCGGCAATTGCCATCAGGTACGTTTCCGTCCCTCCGCCGCCGAGTTGTTCCCGGAGATTGCCGGCGCAGAGATGACCCCGCGCATGTCCGGAAAGCCCTCCGTCGAACTGCGCACCGCCTCCCTCGATGGCATCCGCACCGCCGGCGATGCGCATGCCGACTTCGTCGTCTTCCTCAATCGCCGCCACCCCGGCCCTCCCGATCTGGTCCCTTACAGCAGAGAGTCCGCGCGCCGCTATATGCGCAGCGTCCTCTTCGGAACCCCGGAGACCCGGATCGTTCGCCACGCCGCCATCGAACGCCTCCTGACCGCCGACGTCCTCGAGTTGCGCTATCAATCGCTCGATCGGGCGGTGTCCCGGCTCGAGCAGATGGTCCGTGAGCGCTGATGCCGCCAGGCCTCGCGGCACCCCCGAAGCCTCGATGGCTTTCCGGTCTGTGGCTCCCGTACCGCAACCTCAGCCGCGGCTTCTGGACCTTCTTCGCCGCCGCGCTCTTCTATGAAGCCGGCTTCGGCCTCTATTTCTTCCTCTTCAACCTTTACCTCCTCGATCTCCACTTCGACGAGAAGGCCATCGGCCTCATCAACAGTGCGCTCTCCCTCGGCCTGCTCGTCACCACCCTCCCGGTGGGCATCCTCAGCCGCAGATTCGGCGCCCGGCCGCTGCTGCTCTTCTGCTTTTTGGTCGCGCCCCTTCTCGGCGTCCTGCGCGCCCTCTGGGTTTGGGAGCCCGCGCAAATCGGCCTCGCCTTCACCGCCGGCCTGGTCATGTCCATCTGGACCGTCTGCTTTCTTCCCGTCAGTGCTTCGTTCACGTCCGAAAGCAATCGCACCTCGGCCATCGGCCTTCTTTTCTCCGTCGGCATCGGCGCCACCGCGGTCGCCTCCGCTGCTTCCGGCTACCTCTCCCGCCGCATCGGCATGCTCCACCCCGGCTTCGGCCCGGCGGAGACCAAACGCGTGGTGCTCCTCATCGCCTGCGCCGTCGCCCTCCTCGCCGCCCTGCCGTTGCTGCGCCTCCCCGCGGGCGATCCCTCTCCCCGGACCCACACCGCGGTCCGCGCCTGGGATCCCGGGCTCCTGCGCAATTCTTTCCTGCGTCGCTATCTGCCCTGCGTGGCCATCTGGACCAGCCTTCTGGCCGCGTTCACGCCTTTCGCCGGGGTCTACTTCTCAGCGGAACGCCACATCGCTCTCACCGCCGTCGGACTCATCTTCGGTGTCAGCCAGATAGCACAGTTGATCGCCGGATTCCTCATTCCCGTCCTCGTGCGCCGCTGCGGCCTCCTCGATGCCACCTTCGTCACCCAACTCGGGACTGCGCTCCTGCTCGTGGGATTAGTCCTCGCCGGCGCGCCGGCCTGGGCGGCCGCCGCTTTCGTGCTGTATTCGGCGGCCCAATGGATGAGCTCCACCGCAATCTACACCCTGCTCATGAGCGCCATGGCCGAGGCCGACCGGTCCTCCGCTTCTGCCATGACCATGTTCTGCAATTCGCTTGGGACGGCCTGCGCCACCTCCGCTGCCGGCGCGCTGCTGGTCCGCTTCCACTATGCGCCCGTGCTCGCCGGCATCGCCGTTCTGCAGGCTGCCCTCGCCATCCTCTTCCGCCGGCTCATGCAGGATCGTCGCCGCAGCCTCGCCCTCGCCCCCGCGCTCCCCGCCGGCGGCATCACGGATTGAAGTATTGCAGCAGCACCTGCTCATCGTGCCGGCTGAGATTCGCCCGCACCCGCATGTGCCGCACAATCGTTCCTGTAATCCTCGGTGAGAAGCCGTCGGGAGCATTGTGGCAGCGCGCACAGTTCTGGTTGAATACGCGCTCTCCCTCCTGCTCGGCATGCTGGCTCTCCGGCTGGGTTCCCCGGTGGGTGGCAGAGTGTTCGGCCGATTGCGCGGTCGGGTGCGCGGGCGGCTGGGCACGGTCTTGCAAGGCAATCAGAGGCGCGGCCAATGCCAGAGCCGCTCCGGTCGCGAGGCAGTAGGCGATCCTTCTTCGATTCATCACAGGCGTCCTTTCCAGACGGGAAACAGGAAGCGGTAGACAATGCCGGTCTCCCAGATGTTCGTGTTGCCCGCGGCGGAGAATTGCCGCGAATAGCTGCTGAGGATCCGCGTATTGTGCGGCAGGTTGTAATCGATCCCGAAGTCAGCCCGCTGCGTGTTCACAGAAGGCAGACCGTCGCTCGCCAGATTGTTGATGCGCAAGGTTTGCTGCATCCGCACCACGGGCTCGAGGCGTCCCGCAGGGCTCTCCACGTTCCCCTGGGCGAACGGCCGCCAATCGGCCTCGAACCAGTACCCGTACGCATGCTCTCCGCGCGCGAATTCCGATCGCAGTCGAAATCCGGCGTTCTGGCTCTCCCACCACAAATGGGCTCCGGCAAAGTTTTCCTGCTGGCCCTGCAGTAACCGCCCGTACGATCCCCCCACTTCCAGCCGTCGCTCCGGGAAGTAGAAGCTGCCGCGCACTCCCGTGGAGCGGTCGGCCTTGAACTGCGAATTGCCGCTCCGCGCTGAAAACCACCCCGCATAGTCGAATGAATAGCGGGGTCGGCTCACCAGCGAGCCGCGCAGTTGACCGCCCAGTCCTGCGCCGCCGTTCATCAGCCCCAGCGGCTCCATCAGCGGCTCGTCCTGGAAATTGCCGATCCAGATCGGCGTCAGGCGCTCGTTGTACGTCCCGAAGGGCAGCAGATAGCTGCCGCCCACCACCGTCAGGTGCTGGTTGACGAGATAGTCTCCCTGCAAATAAGTCAGCGCCGCAAAATGCGAGTGGTCGTACCCATTGGCGCCTGGCGTGAAGAACGCCAGCAGGGAAGCGCGCGACTCGATCGTCAGGCGCTCTCCCAGCGGCACGACCGCCAGCGGCTCAAGCACCGGAATATAGGTGGTGTTGCCCCCGGTCGTGTTCGTCACCAGCCCCACGCCCCCTGACAGCAAAGGCGCTTCCTGTGCCGAGGAGTGGAGTGCAGGACCAAGAACAAGGGCCACCGCCATACCGTGAAGAATGAGAAAAGAAGAGGAGCGTCTGTTCTGCATGGCTCCTAACTTAATTATTGCGTCGTTCCGTTATGTCGATAAGGAATCACTTTCTTGTTAGCGGATTGTCATGGTTTCGCAACACCCGGTCCCGAATTCGTGGTATACGTTTACCCGAGGCTGCTGAACGATCTGCACCGCGACTCCCGGCGGACAGCAGCGCTGGTTTCCAATCCCGGATCGACTCGATCGACGCAAGCAGGATGGGCATGAAAACAAGAATCAGGATTGCACTCGTGGTTGTGCTGGCGCCCGTGCTGATGGTCGCTCCGTTGATGATCGCGCAAAAAACCGCCACGTCCCCTGCCGTCCCGCCGCGGCCGGAAGGCCCCTGCGACATTTACGCCGCCGCCGGCGATCCCTGCGTCGCTGCCCACAGCACCACGCGGGCGCTCTACGCCTCCTACAACGGCCCGCTCTATCGGGTCCTCCGCCAGTCCGACGGCAGATCGCTCGATATCGGCGTCATGCAGCCAGTCGCTGTGCCCGTTCCCGATCCGGGCGGCTACGCCGACGCTGCCGCGCAGGACAAATTTTGCGCGAACACCTACTGCTGGATCACGACCGTCTACGATCAGTCCCCGCAGCACAACGACCTCACCCAGGCGCCCCGCGGCGGATTCAGCGGCCCCGCCATGGGCGGCCTGAACAACGTTCCCCTTGCCGGCATGGCGCCCATCACCGTCATGGGACACAAGGTTTACGGCGTTTTCATCGAGCCAGGCATGGGTCTCCGTAACGACGATCCCCGGGGCACCGCGGTCGACGATCAGGCTGAGGGACAGTACTGGGTCATCGACGGCCATCACTTCAACGCCGGCTGCTGCTTCGACTACGGCAACGCGGAGATTGACAGCCGCGACGACGACAACGGCACCATGGAGACCGCCTACTTTGGCGATGCCGTTCCCTGGTTTCACGGGACAAAGACCGGCCCCTGGATCATGACCGACCAGGAGAACAACCTCGTCGGCTGCGTCAATCCCGACGGAACCAAACTCTGCGCCACCCTCCCGAACATCACCTGGCGATTCGTCACCGCGATAGCCAAAGGCGAACCGCATCACTGGACCTCAATGGGCGGCGATGCGCAGCAGGGCGACCTGTCCGTCATGTTCAGCGGACAGCGCGTCAACTCCACCTATGACCCCATGCGTAAGCAGGGCGCCATCCTGCTCGGCAACGGCGGCGACAACAGCAACAGCTCCCAGGGCACCTTCTATGAAGGCGCGATGACCGCCGCCGGCACATTCCCCGCGGATGCCACGGATCGGCAGGTGCATGCGAATATCGTCGCCGCCGGCTACGCCGCGCCGCCGCTGAGCCTCGCGCCCGCGTCGGCCTCGGCCGCTCCGCCAGGCTTGCAGACGTTTTCCCCGGGTTCCTCGCAAGAGACAACCGTGACCTTCACGAATACTGCGGCAGCGCCCGCCACAGGCGTGCGGTTGAGTATCTCCGTACCCGGCAAGCACTGGACCGCCGTCGTTGCAGCCACCCATGATGCATCAAAGACCTTCGCTGATCCCGTCGCGCCCGGCGCCAGCGTCAGCGCGGCCTTTACCGTCACGTCGGGCCCCTCTCCCTTCAACGGCGACCTCGTCGCCAACGCCTCGTGGACGAACTCCGCCAGCAACCGGAAGCAACTGGCGGCCACGGCGGAAAAGGTGCGCAACGTCCGCCCGATCCGCATCAACGAATTCCGGATCAGCGCTGGTCCCCCCACCAACTCGACAGACTCCTTCATCGAGCTTTACAACGCTGGAACCCGCAGCGTCGATCTTTCCCACTGGACGCTGACCGCGCACGCCACCCAACAAGCCATCGCGTCGACAAACGAAATCCCAGCCGGCACGAAACTCGCCGCCCACGGTTTCTACCTGCTCGGTCTCTCCAACTCCGGCCTCGCCGGTCCCGCGCGTGCGGGCGACGCCACCATCTACGTCAGGAGCACGACTGGCCTCTCCACCGGCGATACCATTACCATCGGCGCCGGCGCCAGCGCGGAGACTCACAAAATCGCGAGCATCGGTACCGCAGCCGCCAGCAATACCACCGTGTTTCAACCCCTTCCCGATGGCCCCCTCACCATTCCTGCCGGATCCACGAATGTGCCCGTCTTCAGCGTCGCCCACTTGGCCGTCGGCGAGAAAATCGCGCTCGGATATGGCGCCACCTTCCCCGCGGTCGCAGACACCACGGAGAAGTTCGAAGTAGCAACCGTCACCGCCGTCGGCAAGCCAGGCACCCAGGCCTACCTTAGGGCCGACGCGCCCGCCGGAGCCACCAACCTCAAGGTCACCTCCGTCGCCAATATCTCCGTCGGAGACAAAATCCGCCTCGACATCGACAGCCTGCACCACGGAATCGAAACCGTGACCGTCACGTCTGTCGGCACGCCGACCAGGCGCACGGGTCTCCTCGCGGATGCGCCCGCCGGCGCTACCAACATTAAGGTGCGCAACGTCAACGGCATCGCCGTGGGCGACAAGTTGACCCTCGGCGCCCCCGCGCACCCCACGATCGTCACCATCGCCACGGTCGGCACGCGCGGTCCCAACGGCACCGGCCTCGACTTCACGCCCGCACTCGACCACGCCTTCACCGAGGGCGAACAGCTCGTCATTCCCGGCACAGGACTCGACCTCGCCGCCCCATTACGTTTCAGCCACGCCTCCAACCTGCCTTTCAGCGATCGCGGAACCGGCATCACCTTCCAGCCCGCAACCGCTTTCGCCCATGCGAGCGACGAGCCGGTTTTGCCCCTGGGCGCCGGCGTGACGCTCGACCATCCTCTCACCGCCAGCCACGCCGTCGACGCGGTCGTTCGGGACGCCGCCGTCACCAACGCGGGCTATCAGGGCACGCCCGCTCCCAATCAATGGTTTGGCGGCCCGACGCTTTCCACCGACGTCCCCTTCTTCGACTTCACCATCTCCCTCACGGCCGGCAGCATGGTGCTTCGCGATGCCGCCGGGCTGGTGGTCGACAGTCTTAACTACGGCGGCCTCGTCGATCCATGGGCGGCCCAGGGATACCAGGCCACCTCCGGCCCTGAGGAGCGCGGCTGCTACGCGACCGCCCCCGGCGCGGCCTTTGGTCCCTTCGGATCCGCTCCGCAATTCAATATCAGTGCGGGCCGTTTCCCCGATGGTGCCGACACCGGCAGCAACTGCGCCGACTTTGTCGCCGCCCCCGCCACCGTCCTCGCGGCCGCGTCCAGCTCCGGTGCCACCAATATCAAGGTTGCCGGCGTCTCCGACTTTGCCGCCGGACAGACGATTCGCATCGATTCCGGGACAAACCTCGAGACCGCCGTCATCGCGGCCGTGGGCACTCCAGGCGCCACCACTCTGCGCATCGCTGTTGAAGCGGGTGCAGCCGACATCCCCATCGTCAGCGCCGCCGGCTTCATCGACGGCGAGACCATCACCCTCGACAACGGCGCAAACCAGGAAACCGCGACCGTGGACTCGGTGATCCGGCGCGGCCCCGCGGCGATCACCCTCACCGCGCCTCTCAGCCGCGCGCATGCTGTCGGCGCGGAGGCTTCGGGCACCGGCATCACCCTCACAAACGCATTGAAAGGGAATCATCCAGCCGCCGCGCCGGTCACCGGCCACATCGCGACGCCCGGCGCGCCCAATCAGTATGAGAGGAAACCCATTGCGCAGTAGATCTCCGGATATCCTCTCTTCTCGAGAGCTACGCGGCAACAGGGAAGCCGGGACAGACGATCAGGAAAGCGACGCCCTGCAGGTCGGTGAGTAGCGACCAATGCAGGTCCGGATGAGATTCGCTGGAAAATGACCACGAGGGCCGTGACTCTCTGTCAGAAGACGGCCGCAGTCGAGTGATCGAGGAGTAAGAGCAGAGTGTCGCTGTCAGCATCCCGGGCGTGGTATTTCGTCGCACTCGTCACTGCGGCGATCGCGATCAGTTACTTCGATCGTCAGACCCTGCCCGTAGCCATCGCTGCCATTCAGCACAATATCCCTGTTTCCAATGTGCAGTTCGCCTCGCTCCAGACAGCGTTCCTCATCACCTACGCGCTCTTATATGTCGGAGGAGGCAGGCTCCTCGATGCCATCGGCACGCGCCGGGGATTCGCCATCATCATGATCTGGTGGTCCCTCGCCTGTGCGCTCCAGGGGCTGGCGCGGGGAATTTCCCTGCTGCTCACAGCGCGCCTGCTGCTGGGCATGGGCGAGGGCGGCGGCTTTCCCGCGGCCACGCGCGTCGTAGCGGAATGGCTACCCGCCGACCGGCGATCTACCGGCATGGGCATCATCAATGCCGGCACGGCCCTCGGCTCGGTTCTCGCGCCGCCCCTCATCGGCCTGATTCTGTGGCTCGGAAATTGGCGGGAAGTATTCTTCGCATCCGGCGGACTGGGCCTCCTGTGGACAGGCTGGTGGCTGGCCAGTTCCCACGGTGAGCCGCCGGCTCCAACCGCCGCAGCGGCCGAGACGGCCGTTGTGATTCCCTGGACGCGACTATTGCAATCGCGCCAGGTGATGGGATTAGTAGCCGCTAAGTTCCTCAGCGACTCCGCCTGGTACTTCTACCTCTTTTGGTTGCCGAAGTACTTATACGATGCGCGTGGCTTCGATATTCGACACGTCAGCACCTTCGGCTGGATCCCCTATGCGGCCTCCGGCGTGGGAAGCTTCCTCGGCGGCTGGTTTTCAAGCCGGCTGATGCGGACAGGGCACTCGTTGAACTACTCGCGGAAAGTCGCCCTCGGCCTCAGCGCGGCGTTGATGCCCGTGGTGATGCTGGTGCCGAAAGCCCCCATCCCCCTGGCCCTTCTCCTCTTCAGCATCGTTTTCTTCGGCCAGCAGTCCTGGTCCGGCCTCATCATGACCTTGCCCGCCGACATCTTTCCGCTGAACTCCGTCGGCTCGGTCGCCGGGCTGATCGGGTTTGGCGGCGCTGTCGGCGGCGCCACCTTTGGCATGGTGGCCGGGGAGTTACTTACCCACGGAGCCGGTTATTCCACGTTGTTCCTCCTCGCCGGCAGCCTGCATCTCATCGCCTTCGGCATCATCCTGCTCACCTCCGGTATTCTGCGAACGCCCACAACTCCCGCTCTCTCGAACAACGGAGCCTTGGTCCTGCCATGAAGATTCGTCAGATTCGCACCCGCGCCGTGCAGTGGTCCGGAGAAACGCAGCCGCTGCCGCCTCACTTTTGCACTAATCCCATGGACCTGCTCGCGCTGCCTCAATCGTCCATGAAGGCCTTCACCTTCCACGGCTGGCTCATCGTGGAAATCGAGTCGGACGACGGCCTGGTGGGCATCGGCAACGCAGCCCTCGCGCCCCTGGTCACCAAACAGGTGATCGATCTCTATCTGAAGCCTCTGCTCCTCGGCCAGAATCCCTGGGACATCGAGTTTCTCTGGCAGCACATGTACCGCAACATCATGGCCTTCGGCCGCAAGGGCATCGGCATGACCGCCATCAGCGCTGTCGACATCGCGATGTGGGATCTCCTCGGCAAGGCCGCAAAGCAGCCCGTCTTCCGCTTGCTCGGCGGACGGACCAAGCCCCGCATCCCTCTCTACGCCAGCCGCCTCTACAGCACCGGCGTCGAGACCATGGCCGCTGAGGCGCGCAGTTACAAGGCCCAGGGTTACAAGGCGATGAAGCTGCGCTTCGGATGGGGCCCCAACGACGGCGCGGAAGGCATGCAGCGCAACGTTGAACTCGTCCGCGCGGTGCGCGACGCGGTCGGCGACGGCATCGACGTGATGGCGGACGCCTACATGGGCTGGACCCTGGATTACGCGAAACGCATGCTGCCCCTGCTCGAGCCCTTTCACCTTCGTTGGCTCGAAGAGCCGGTGATCCCCGACGATGTGCGCGGATACGCGGAGCTGCGCTCGTACCGAAAGATTCCGATCGCCGGCGGCGAGCACGAATTCACCATCTACGGCTTCCGCGATCTGCTCGAGGCGCACGCCCTCGACTACATCCAGTTCGACACAAATCGCGTCGGCGGCATCAGCCAGGCGCGCAAAATCTCCGCCATGGCCGAAGCCTTTGGCGTTCCGGTCATTCCCCATGCCGGACAAATGCACAATTTCCACGTCGTGATGGCCAGCCTCAACTCGCCCATGGCCGAATTTTTCCCCCCCGTCGACGTTGAAGTGGGCAACGAGCTCTTCTGGTACATCTTCGATGGCGAGCCCAGGCCCGAAGACGGATATATCAATCTCGACGACAACCTTCCCGGCCTCGGCCTCACCATCAATGAGCAACGCCTCGCACAATTTCAGGTGACGGAGTGATGGAGGTGCATCCATGCGGCTGGTTCAGCTAAGCAAAGCAGCAGACCGCGCGATCGCCGAGGTGCAGGAGCCGCGGCTGCGCATACTTCGCGACTTTGCGTCGATCTGCGACCTCGCCGCGGAGGCGATCCGCAGCGCAGAGCCTCTGACGGCGCTGGTCGCGCGGAAGCGGAGTGACCTGGTCCTCGACTACGACGCCATCTACCAGGGCAGGGAAGCGTGGCGCCTGCTTCCGCCCTTCGATCACCCGCAGGAGCCGGCGCGCTGCATCGTTTCCGGCACCGGGTTGACCCACCTCGGCAGCGCCTCCGACCGCGATGCGATGCACGGGCGCAGCGAACAGCATCTCACCGACAGCATGAAAATGTTTCGCTGGGGCGTTGAGGGCGGACGGCCGGCCCCGAACGCCGCCGGCATCGCCCCGGAGTGGTTTCATAAAGGCAACGGTTCGGCGATCCGCGCGCATGGCGAGTCGCTGGTGGTTCCCGCGTATGCGGAGGATGGCGGAGAAGAAGCCGAAGTCGCCGCGCTCTACCTCATTGGACCCAACGGCCAGCCTTGGCGCGTGGGTATGGCCGCCGGCAATGAGTTTTCCGATCATCAGTTCGAGAAGAAGAACTATCTCAACCTCGCCGGATCGAAACTGCGCACCTGTTCGCTCGGCCCGGAGTTAGTCGTGGACGCCGACTTTCAATCCGTCCCCGGCCGCGTCACCATCGAGCGGCGCAACTCCGTCGTATGGACCGGCGAGATCGCGACCGGGGAGCGCAACATGTGCCACAGCTTGCGCAATCTCGAACACCATCACTTTAAGTTTGCGCTGCACCGCAGGCCCGGCGACGTGCACATCCACTTTCTCGGCGCGCACTCTCTCAGCTTCGGACACGGCGTTCACCTCGAAGACGGCGACGTGATGGAAGTGAAGTTTGAGGGCTTTGGCCGTGCGTTGCGCAACCCTGTGCAGATCGAGGAGCGCGCCGAATCCCTCGTGGAAACTCGTTCGCTGGCATAACCGATGACCCCTATGAAACCGACGAAAATTGCATTTCTGGGACTTGGCCTGATGGGATCGGGGATGGCCGCGCGTCTGCTCGCCGCTGGCTATTCCCTCACCGTTTTCAATCGAACGCGCGCGAAGGCCCAGCCTCTGGCGGACTTGGGCGCAGCCATCGCCGGCTCCCCCGCGCAGGCGGCCGCGGACGCGGAGATCGTCATCAGCATGCTGGCCGACGACGCGGCTTGCCGCGCAGCCTGGCTGGGCAGCGAAGGTGCCCTCGCGGCTGTGCCCGCTAACGCCACGCTCGTCGAATCCAGCACGGTCACGGTGGACTGGATCGAAGAACTGGACGAGGCTGCGCGCGCGCGCGGACTCACGCTGGTGGACGCGCCCGTGACCGGAAGCAAGCCCCAGGCAGCCGCCGGCCAGCTTCTTTTCCTGGCCGGGGGGCCGGTGGAAGCGCTCGAAAGGGTCGCTCCTGCCCTTCGTTCGATGGGGCGCGAAACCCTTCATCTGGGGCCAACCGGCAGCGGAGCGCGCATGAAGCTGATCAACAATTTTATGTGCGGAGTGCAACTGGCATCGCTCGCCGAGGCTCTCGCGATGATCGAACACAGCGGTCTTGATCCGGCGAAGGCTGTGGGTGTTCTGACGCAGGGAGCCCCCGGTAGTCCGCTCGTGAAAACGATGGCGGAGCGCACTCAGCAGCATCAGTACGATCCCAACTTTGCCCTGCAACTCATGGCGAAAGATCTGCGGTACGCCGCCGCGGAGGCGGCGCATCACGGAATCGATCCCATCACCGCCAGGGCGGCTCTCCGTGTTTTCGAAAATGCAATTGCGGCCGGATATGGGGAGAAGGACATCGCCGCGGTGGTGGAGCAATTCCGCTAAATCCGCGATGATCCCTGCCGCCCTCATGTCCCTGGGCGCCCACTGTCATTTCGGTCAGGATTCGCAGTAAGCTTTTGGGAATATGGCGGGGACGCCTACACGGCGGGCTGCCCCCGGCCCGGACGGCATCTGGCGAAGTCACCCCATGCTTCGAAAAGCCCTTACGTCTTCAGCCGGCGAGTCTCGACTGTGGGCGTCCCGCCGGACGACAGCAGACCCCGCTGCTCGACGCCGCGTTGGGCGAAAGCCCGGGGAAAGATCAAAGTCGTGTTGACTGGGAAAGAACAGATATAGCCGCGCGCCAATTTCTTTTCAGGTCGACCAGCCCTTTACGCCGCCGGGCTCTTTCTCATTGGAGAGGACCCAATGCGCAGCCGTGCCGCCATTTTTACGAGTTCGGCGACGGAGCCTGCCTTCATCTTCACCATCATCCGGCCGCGGTGCGCTTTCACGGTAATCTCGCAGATGCCGAGTTCTCCGCCAATCTGCTTATTCAGCAACCCGGAGACGACCAGCGCCATCACCTGGCGCTCACGGTGCGTGAGGGTCATATGGGATTGTCGGAGTGCGCGGATCTCAGCCTCATGATGCAGAGCAACACGGCTTCGTTCCAAAGCCTGACCAATCGCGCGGAGCAGCACATCGTCGCTGAAGGGCTTGGTCAGAAACTCGATGGCTCCGGCCTTCATGGCACGAACGGTCATGGGAATATCGCCATATCCGGTGATAAAGATAATGGGCATGCCGGAACGCTCGGCGACGATTCTCTTCTGAAGATCGAGACCACTGAGGCCAGGCAGGGAAACGTCAAGGATCAGGCAGTTGGGGATGGAAATCTCCGGGCGTTCCAGGAACTCCTGTGCAGTGGCAAAGGTTTCCGGCTGCCAGCCCGCCTGACGAATCATCAACTCCAGCGATTCGCGGACGGAGAGATCGTCATCGACAACAAACACGACAGATGAGGCCAGCGACATAAGAACTACCTCCCTCGTCCCCCGACTGTCAGAACCGATTCTAATCCGCCTGGTGACCCGAAAGCTGGCGGAGGCGGGCTCTCTATTCCGGAAAGACGGCGCGCAGCGCATCCAGCAGAGCCGCATCGCTGAACGGCTTGAACAGGCAGGCGACCGCTCCAAGTTCGAGCAGCTGGGAGCGCAGCCCCACATCGCTTCGGGCCGTGATGAAGATGACCGGAAGCTGGGGCCGCAGCATTTTCAGCTCCCGCCTGAGGTCAGGACCGGACATCCCCGGCATCGCAACGTCTAGGATTGCGCACTCCGCGGCAGACATCTCCGGCGAGGCCAGGAATTCTTTTGCCGAGGAGAATGCCCGGCCCGCAAACCCGAACACGGCGAGCAGATCGGGGAGCGATTCGCGCACAGATTGGTCGTCATCGATCACAGCCACAAGTGGACGCCGAATGGTCATGAATTCCTCATGGCGTACCTGCAACGCGAAACTTTCTACAAACCGCTAAGAGCGCAGAATCGGCAAGAAGAATTCGGGGAAAGGCGACGGTTCTGTAAGGTGGCGCTGGCCGAGACAACGAAATAGCACATCGAGGGCAACCGCTGATTTTCTGCGGGCTCCGAAGCGGCAGCCCACTTCCAGGTATGATGCCCCGCCACCGGCCGGACCGCAATTGTACTTTGGTATCGGTCCGCCCTCTGGCCGTTCAGGGCTGGTGGCAGGGGCGCGTCATTCGCCAGGACGAGCAGCGCTGAAGGCGTGTTTTTCCATTGCTGAGCAGAATCATTCCCGAGCACGACCCGGTTCCCCGTCCGGGAAAAGCCGGGAAGGGTGAGTTGAGGGGGTGACGTCGATTCGGATAAACTGTTGGCTTCCCGGGCTCCGGTCATCCTGAATTCACGAGACGTCCACCCACGGACGATCTGGCGAACAGGGCTCGCCTGTGCTGGACCAGCACAGGCAGAGAAGCGTACCGCGGATCGTCCGCAACCGGCTCATCAACTCCCAGAACATTCCGCGAGGGAGGCGTCCCCCATGAACCCGCTACGCGACCCGGCTCGGCGGCCTGAGATGGAAGAGCAGCAGGAAAATCTCGGGAGGATCGGGCGGCTTGAACGCTGCATGAACGATCTCGGCAGCGTCCTTGCCCTGCCGGCGGTCTGGAGCAGTAGTGAGCCGAAGCAAATTCTGGAGACGCTTCTTGATGCCCTGCTGCAGATGCTAGATCTTGATTTCTTGTACGGCTCGATAAGCCTCGATTTGGGCGATGGACCGATGGACGTGCTGCGGATCGCTCAGCTCTGCGCTGTCAGCCCTGGCCCTGAGGCGATTCGCCAGGCTCTCCATCAGTGGTTCGGACAGCAGCCTCATCGGTCGCTCGGAGAAACGCGCAGAGAGCTGGGAGA
Source organism: Acidobacteriaceae bacterium (assembly GCA_036267295.1). Lineage (GTDB taxonomy): Bacteria > Acidobacteriota > Terriglobia > Terriglobales > Acidobacteriaceae > Palsa-343. The sequence continues at coordinate 94,238 of DATAWI010000013.1, forward strand.
TCGGGAGATGTCGATCTGCTCGCTGCCCCTGGGCTTTGGAGGAAATATCGGCTGTCTCGTCGCGGGCACGCGGAGACCCGGCTTTCCGGAGCAGACCGAGCGGCTGATCCTGAGCGTGGCCGCCAATCAGGCAGCGATCGGATTGCAGCCGGCACTGCTTCTGAGTGAACAGAAGCGAGTCGCCGGTGAACTCGATCGGCAGGTTGCGGTACGGACCAGAGAGCTTGCCGAAGCCAACACCGAGCTGCAACTCCAGATTGGTCTTCTGCAGCACCTTCCTGTATCCGCCTGGACGCTGCGGCCGGATGGGACCCCGGATTTCGTGAATCGCGTCTGGCTCGAGTACTCCGGCCAGACCCTCGATTTCGTCTGTTCGCATCCCGAGGCCTGGATGAACGCGGTCCACCCCGACGATCGCGAAACCGCATCGAGAGCTTTTTGGGACGGAATTCGCTCGGGACAGGGTTTTGCGATGGAAGCCCGGTCTCTGCGCGCTCACGACAGGACCTATCGCTGGCATCTCATGCAGGCCGTGGTCCTGCGCGATGCGGAAGGAAAAGTCCTCAAATTCGTCGGCACGACCACGGACATCGACGACCAGAAACTCGCCCATGAAGGGCTGCGGACCAGTGAGGCCAACCTGCGCCGAGTGATCGATACGATCCCCACTCTGTCGTGGTGCAATCTGCCGGATGGTCCCAACGAATTCCTCAGCAAAGGCTGGCATGAGTACACGGGCCTGTCTCCTGAAGAGGCCCAGGGCTGGGGATGGTCTACGGCTTTCCATCCGGACGATCTGCCGCCCTTGATGGTGCGGTGGCAGCAGATACTGGTCTCGGGAGAACCGGGAGAAATCGAGGCGCGCCTTCGCCGTAACGACGGAGTGTACCGTTGGTTTCTGATCCGCGCCGCACCTTTTCTGGACGAGACCGGCAGGATTATCCGGTGGTACGGCACCAGCACCGACATCGAAGACAGAAAGCGCGCGGAGGACGAACTCCGGCGCAGCGAGGCGAGATATCGCGTCGTCGTTGAAACCGCCAGCGACGCGGTAATCAGCATGGACGAAAGCGGCACCATCATTCTCGCGAACCCCGCGACGAAGTCGGTATTTGGATACAGCCCGGAAGAACTGATCGGCAAACCTCTCACCATGCTGATGCCGAACGGCGCGCAAGCACTCCATGAGGCGGGGTACAAACGGTATCTGGAGACCGGCGTGCGGCACCTGAACTGGCAGGGCGCGGAATTGACCGCGCTGCGGGCGAGTGGAGAGGAGTTTCCCGCAGGGGTCTCGTTCGGAGAAATGAATGCGGATGGACGAAAGATATTTACGGGCTTCATCCGGGACATATCGAAAAGGAAACGCGCCGAGGAGGCTGTTCTCCTCGGCCAGCGGAATCTCAGGCTCATCATCGATACCATGCCGGTCCTCGCATGGTCTGCCGAGCGGGATGGCAGCGTGGACTTTTTCAACCAACGCTGGCTGGATTACACAGGGTTCTCCGCGGAGGAAGCTTTGGGGTGGGGGTGGTCCCAGGCTTTTCACCCGGACGATCTCGATCGGGTAGGCGACTACTGGCGCTCGATCATCAGCGCGGGACAACCGGGAGAGGTTGAAGCGCGTCTTCGCCGCTTTGACGGCAGCTATCGATGGTTTTTGTTTCTTGCAAGTCCGCTGCACGACGAGTCGGGCGCCGTTGTCCGTTGGTACGGTACGAACATCGATATTGAAGATCGCAAGCGGAACGAGGAGGCGTTGCGGGAAAGCGAGCAGCGCTTCCATTTGATCGTTGATGGCATCGCAGGGCTGGTGGCGATCATGACGCGGACAGGCGAGGTCGAAGTGGTCAACCGGCAATGCCTCACCTATTTCGGGAAAACCGTGGAAGAACTGAAAGGGTGGTCGACGAGCGACGCTGTGCACCCCGAGGATCTGCCTGCGGTGGTCGCCGCCTGGACGCACTCGTTTGGAACAGCATCTGACTACGACGTCGACCACCGTCTGTTGCGTGCCGATGGCGAATACCGATGGTTCCACGCGCGCGGCCTCCCGCTGCTCGACGCTGAAGGCGGGGTCCTCCGTTGGTATGTTCTTCTGACTGACATCGACGATCGGAAACAAGCTGAAGGAGCGCTCGCGAGGGCAAGAGCAGAACTTGCCCATATATCGCGGGTTACCTCGCTGAACGCTTTCACCGCTTCCATCGCTCATGAGATCAATCAGCCACTTTCGGGCATCGTTACCAATGCCAGCACATGCCTGCGGATGCTGGATGCCACTCCTCCAAATCTGCATGGGGCGCGCGAAACCGTCAGGCGCGCACTCCGTGACGGAAATCGCGCCTCCGATGTGATCGCCCGCTTACGAACCCTCTTCAGCAGGAAGGAAGTTAAGACTGAGCCGGCCGACCTCAACGAAATAATCCTTGAGGTGATTGCGTTGTCTGTGACTGAGTTGCAGCAAAACAGCGTAATTTTGCGGCAGGAATTTGCCGAGGATCTGCCCTACGTCCAGGGGGACCGCATACAACTCCAGCAGGTCACTCTGAATCTGCTCCGCAACGCGTCGGATGCTATGAGCGCCGTGGATGATCGGCCGCGAGAGTTATCGGTTAGCACGGAGCTGGCGGGCAGGGAGGTGCAGGTCAAAGTCCGGGATACCGGCATCGGGATCGATCCGGCAGCAATGGAGCGGCTTTTCGAGTCGTTCTACACAACAAAACAGGATGGTATGGGTATCGGACTCTCGGTGAGCCGATCCATTATCGAAGCGCACAATGGGCGACTATGGGCGATGGCCAACAATGGTCCGGGAGCCACGTTCGCGTTCTCTGTACCATGCGCCAGGGTTCCAGGGATTGACGCTGGAAGCCCGGAGGAAGCCCCGGGCTTATGAACGTGGTGTGCCGGCTGACCTTCTCCGATTGCATCAATCAACGCGCCGCTTTGATGTCGAGCCACAGCCTGTGACAGCGGTGTTCTCGTGTATCCGCTTTCTCTATGCGATCAATCGAGGAATCGCCGCGGCCGCAGGAATCTGCATGGGAACGAGCAAATCGCTGGCCAGAACGTAGGCGTACAAATGATTGAGCGGAGGGGGAGGATGAAGGTCGCGAGCAGAGACCCATCCGTTTACCTCGGTCCACTGCCAGCCTGTCGCTGCAATGCTCTCGATCGTTTGCCGGAGATCCGACGAAGTCATCGGATAACCGTAAATCCGGATGTTTTGTGCCAAAAGGCGAGACAAAGCTTCCAGAAAGCTGCCGTCGAGCTTCGCGTAGCGATATTCCCATGTGCGAATCAGAAGGGAGAGACCCACGACGAAGCGGACCCTTTCCTCCGTGTAGCGGTTGACGAAAGCGGTCATGCTGTAAAGCTCTCGCTCGCGGAAGAGAAGGATATTGGCGCCGCGCGTGTGCAGAGCATTAATCCGTTCCAGCAGGTCGGCGATTGCCGGACGGGTGTCGGCGTCCCAGAGTTGCATCGCGGAAAGGCAAAAGAATCCAGTAACAGCAGCGTCCTTATCGTCTAACTCTTCGCGGAGCTGCTGCTCCCCCGATGCGAGCATTTCAATTGCCGCATCCGTGGAATCCCTGCCTTTGAACGATCCCGGTGCTAGCACGACCGCCTTTTTGTGGAGAACTTCAACGGGAGGAACAGCCGGACCGCTGGATGGAAACAACACGGCATCTGCGAGACCTGTGCATACCAGCGACGCCAGAATCGTGCGCTGGTCCCACCCGTTGAAGGCGCTCCCGCGAAGCTCCACGTGGTCGATTTCAATGCGCTTTTCAACGTCCTGAACAACATTTTCGAGAAATGATTCCATTGTCTGCAACTGAAAGAAGACTGCGTAGATCAGATTCACCCCGAGGACACCGATGGCCTCCTGCTGAAGAAGATTCGAAGAATCCTGCATGTTGATATGGACAACGATCTGGTGTGGTTCGCCATCAGGTTGCAACTGGAACCGCAGCCCGATCCAGCCGTGCGGCACATTAGTTCCGGCGAAGTTGCGGGCAGAGATCGTATCGACAAAGGAGAAGAATCGGGTGGTTGACCCACGACTTGCGTTCAATTGTTTGATAAGTTGGCCCCACTCGCTGTCGAGCATTGCTTCCAGCCGCTGTCTGGAAACATAGCGCGCACCGGAACCGTACAAATCGTCGCTGACTTCCTTGTCGTACGCGGAAATCGACTTGGCAACGGTTCCGGAAGCTCCCCCTACGACCAGGAACCATCGGGCGACTTCCTGGCCGGCGCCAATCTCGGCGAAGGAACCATAACTGGTCCTGTCGAGATTGATCTCGAGCGCTTTTTGATGGGCATTGAGCGATTCCCTGGTCGTCATAGAGCAACTCCCAAACGCGACACGGCGCAGATTCGGAAATCGAGAATTCCTGCTTTGTTGTCTGACGACGTTGACGATCCTTGATGGATTTGCGACGAAATCTGTCTCACATCCATCGGTAGAGCCATCCTCAGGGTGTCATGCCGCTGCCACCGTTGAGAGGGGGCCTTCATCTATCGTCTTCAAACTGTTCGATGCACTGAAGAAGCACCGAAACCACAAGAGGTTCCCCCATCTCAGTGTTGAACATTGCGTGATACAGGTGGGGGTCAGGCCATTTCAGCCCGAGGTACCGACGGACGAATGCAGCCCGCGCCCGGTCGGTCGTGTCGACCAGTTCGATTGCCTGCTTCTGAGTTGTGCCCTCGGAGATCAGTCTGCGGATCTTGTGATCGCGAGGTGCATACAGAAAGACGCGGAAGACGTCTCGGCGATTACGGAGGAAATACTGTGCGCCCCGGCCGACAATCACTGACGGACCGTCCGAAAATGCCGCCTTGACAGCTATCTCCGAAACATGGGCAATCCGGTGCGCATCGAGCAAGTGCAGCCGGCTGGTGGGTGGCAAGCCCCCCTCAAATCCGCCCCGAAGAAAGTCCTGGAAAAGCCTGAACACGCCGGGATCGGTTCGCCATTCTCTCTCTTCGACCGCCGCCGGCGTACTTTCAGTCAATCGCGCGATTTCCTGGGTCAACCGTTCGTCCCACAGACTCCATTCAAGGCGACTGGCGACCAGACTGGCAATTTGGGAAGCCCCGCAGCCAAACTCGCGCTCAATTGTGATGGCTCGAATCATTTTGGCTCTCCTCAGCCCACCGCGACATCTCCGGCCGCTCCCGGATCATTTCTCTTCAGGAAAAACGCAAGAACGAACATGATGGAGCAGAGCGCGCCCAGAACCCAAAAGATGTCCATGTAGGATAGTGCGCCGCCTTGCTGATGCACCAATTCGTAGAACCGGGCAACTGCCTGATCGCGAGCATCCGCAGCCCGAAGCCCCGAGTGCGCAATTTTCGAGCTCAGTGCGGCCAATGCCGAGAGATATGCGGACGAGTCGGGAGCGATGTGCCCAATGAGTATTTGCTGGTGATATTGAGCCCGTCGGGCAATCATCGTGATCACGACGGAAGTTCCGATACTGCCGCCGATATTGCGCATGAAATTGATCATGCCGGAGACACTATTGCCTTTCTCCGGAGGAACCCCGATGTAACCCGCCGCAGTGATCGGGACAAATAGAAATCCGATTCCTACGACCTGGGCGACGCGCAGCCACATCGCGAACCGGAAACTGACGGACAAATCAATCTGGTGCGCGCAATAGAAGAGCCCGATGGCAAGACACAGCCATCCAGTGGCGATCAGCCATCTGGCCTGAATCTTTGACGTAAGCCGGCCGACGATGGGCATCATCACGAGCAAGACAACTCCGCCGCCGGATAAGACGAGACCTGCGAGCTCCGCTGTATAACCCATTAACGTCTGCAGAAATTCCGGAATCAGTACCAGAGTGCTGAAGAGCATGAACCCCATCATGAACATCATTAAGTTAGCTGCCGCGAAGTTGAAGCTCCTGAACATGCGGACGTCGATGATCGGATCTTTGCGAAACCATTCCCAGATAACCAGCGAGATGAGGCAAACGGTGGCGATCACGATGAGGGTCACGATGAAATGCGAACCGAACCAATCGTCTTCCTGTCCCTTGTCCAGAACCACCTGCAGCGAACCAACTCCCAGCGCCAACATGGATATTCCGATATAGTCCACCCGGATTCCCCCTTTCTTTAACCGATGGAGGAACGGCGGGTCTTCGACCAGGGTGTGTGTCAAATAAAGAGCAAGAAGGACGACGGGCAGCGTAATGAAGAATATCCAGCGCCAGGAGTAATTATCGGTAATCCAGCCTCCCAGCATGGGCCCAATTGTAGGTGCGAGAACTGCAGTAATGCCGTAGACGGCGAACGCGGAGCCGCGCTGTTCCGGAGGGAACGTATCGTTTAGAATGGCTTGCGCCATCGGTTGCAATCCGCCGCCACCGATGCCTTGCACAGCTCGAAACAACAGCAACAGCGGAAGGCTGGGCGCCAGGCCGCACAGGAGTGAACTCACTGTGAAAACAGCAAGCGACATCATGAAATAGCGCTTGCGGCCAATCATCTCCGCGAGCCAGCCGCTGATTGGCAGCACGATCGCGTTCGCAGCGAGGTACGAAGTCAGTACCCAGGTGCTGTCGTCGTAACTGGCGCCCAGGCCGCCGGCGATGTACGGCAACGCGACGTTGGCGACGCTCGTGTCCAGAACTTCGATAAATGCCGCCATCGACACGGTTGCGGCAATCGCCCAGGGGTTCACCTTAGGACGCCAAACGGCCAGCTCCGACGGAAGAGTCAGCGTTGTGGCGCTCATCGAACATCCACCTTCGCTTCAACATTCATACCCGGCCGTAGCTGGTGGTCGCGATTGTCGCCTGGATCGAGAACGATCTTTACGGGGACGCGTTGAACAATTTTCACGTAGTTGCCTGTTGCGTTCTCAGGGGGCAGCAAGCTGAAGATGGGGCCCGTCGCCCCCGCGATACTGTCGACATGGCCGTCATACGTGCGGCCGCTTGCGTCGAGTACAACCGTCGCTCGCTGGCCTATGCGCATGTGTTTGAGCTGAGTCTCTTTAAAGTTCGCTGTGATCCATACCTGATCGAGGGGAACGACGGTGAGCAACTGCTCCCCAGGATCGACATTCAACCCAACGACAACCTTCTTTGTAACCTCCCCGGTTACAGGTGCAACTATTCTGGTGTACTCGAGATTTAGCCGCGCTTGTTCGAGAGCGGCCTGTTTCTGGTGCACGTCGGCTACGGCCGAAAGTGCCGTGGCTCGCTTTGCCGCAACGCGCTGCGGACCGGCCTCAGCATTTTGATAGCTTGCTTGAGCCTCGGTGAGGTGACCGCGCGCTTCCTGAACAGCTTGTTGTGCGGCCGCTTCGTCCGCTTCTGCCGCCGCGATGGCGGCGAAGTCGGTCGCCGCGGCAGCATAAGCATGGTCGTAAACCTGCTTCGGTACCTCTTCCTTCGTTAGAAGCAAGCGATAGCGCGTAACGTCATCCTGAGCTTTCACATTCTCCGCCTGGGATTCCAAAACGCGGGCATGAGCGGCGGCGGCCTGCTTCTCTGCTGCTTCGATCGCCGCTTCCGCATTCTTGATGCCCGACGATGTGAATTTCAGCTGGCTTGAGCTATCGACGGAAGAAATGGGCACATCGATATTCGAACTCTTCGCCGCAGCGTCTGAAGAGTCCAGCGTCGCCTGGGCCTTTGCCAGGGCGACTTCATAGTCTTTTGGATCGATTTCGACGAGTGTCGAACCCTTTTCGACCCACTGGTTGTCGCCAACGTTTACTGTCTGTACATATCCGGGAATGCGGGCGCTGACAGGGTAAAGATGTACGTCTACCTGCGCATCATCGGTAGACTCGAAGCCCGAGAGATAATGCTCTAAAAGAGTGCCAGCCGCCGCGACCACAATGATCGACCCAAGTATGATCCAGCGTTTCCTGGATCGCCTATGCGGATAAACTGAGACGAGCGGGTCATCTGCTGTGGCATTATCGGCCGGCGTGACCGGATGCTGTGTACTGGTCTCCGGTGGTGTCTTTGGTTGTTCGTGATCGGACATACTCAATGACCCTCCAGATATGCTGAGTATTGGGATTCCGCTACTCCGGTCGCTTTCGCCATAGATATCTTGGCCAGGTTGTAGCTATAGAGACTGGCGATGTAGGCATCGGTCGCGATAGCCAGTGCATCCTGCGCCTGAACCACTTCAACGTTGTCAGTAACACCCGAACTGAATCGGTCGCGAGATTGTTCCAGCGTCTGCGTGGCGAGCGTTACCGCGCTCTTCTCGACTGAAACCTCCCGCCCATCTGCGTCCAGATCGAGATAAGCGTCACGAACTTCAAGATTGATCCTGACTCGGAGGTCTTCGAGTTGCTGTTGTTCTTGTGTCAGCACCGCATCCGCCTCGAGGACGTCCCCGTGTACTCTTCCCCCCTGGAAGACAGGAATGCGGAGCGTAAGAGCCGCATCGACGGTTCCGTGCGACGTGCCGGGGTTTACGCCCGAAAGTCCATAGCCCACTTCTGCCCCTATCGATGGATACCGCTCGGCACAAGCGGCTTGCCTTGCAAGCTCAGCGGAGCGAACACGATTCAGTTGGCTCTCAAAATCCGGGCGCGCCAGGTAGGCACTCTCGATCGCCTTGTCGAGACTCGAAGGGTTAAGGTCGTGATAGGGAACGTGGGTGGTTATCTCGAACTGCTGCCCCAGAGGAAGTCCGATAGCCCGAGCCAAAACCAGTTTCTGCTTAGCCAGATCATTTTGTGCGCTGATGAGTTTCTGCTCGTGTGACTGAAGTTGCACCTGGGAGCGCAGAACGTCCACCGCCGAGGCGAGGCCTGCGGTCTTTTGGTCGGATGCTTGCTGAAAGAGTGCCTGGGCGGTGTCCCGCTGCGATGTGGCTGACTCGACCTCTGACTGATCAGCGATGATCAGTAAATAGTTGGAAACAATCACAAGGACAACAAACTCCCGCGCATCTTTAGCGCTGAACTCGGCTGAATCGAGCTGCGCCTGCGAAGATCCCAAACGCTTGATGGATCCCCAATCGAAAACGGATTGCGTGAGATAGCCGCGCAAGTCAAAATAGCCAAAGGGCCCGATGATCGGAGGAACTCCCGGAATGGAGAGGCCGAAGGCAGCCCTTAGATCGATTTGATGAACTCCAAATCCCGTATCGGTGACGACATTGGGAAGCAGTTCGCTTAGCGCTTGCCAGCGCTGTCCACGCGCGCCGGTAACAACATCCGTGGCTAAAACTGCACCAAGATTGTGCCTGAGCCCGAGCGTGACAGCATTGCCGAGGGAAAGCGCTAGCGGCGCCGCGCTCAGTGTTCCCGACGGAACGCCTCCGAAATACGGGTCTTGCGACAGGGTGCGATCGCTATTCTGTCCGAGCTGAACAACCGTTCGGGGCGCTCCCGTTACCTGGGCCAGCCCGATCGGATTATAAGGAGCAGGGGTGGCCGGTCCAGTGTATTGCGCAGATGCAATTGACCCGCCGCATAGCACGCCAGCAACCAGCATGGCTTTGGCCCCGCTTTTCAACCGCATTTCAACTCCTCCCCTCGCTCTCTGGCACAGCGCACTCACGTGCGACGGTGCTCTTTCCTCTCCCTCGACTCCCTGATCTGCTGCAGCGAGAAATCGACGAACCCAAAGGCAGAGATCATGGCTGTTATGCGACTGAGGGGTGCGCTCTCCTGGCAGCGTGCGAGCTCAATATCATCAGAGAGGACACGCGCAAAACAATTGGACGATGGTATAGGAGATACTTTGGTATCGAACCGGATGTTGTCTTCGAAGCTGCGATCACAAGCGATCAGCAGAATGACTTCAGCGCAGTCGGACCTACGCCAGATTAGGCCGAGGCGCACGACAGGGAGTCGATGCACCTGCGATTCCGGAATCGACATCCGATGTCTGGAGCAGGTGAGGGACAAAACAGGGTGCCTTCGTCGACCAAACCTGCTTCGTCTGCACACGCAACCGATGAGTGAGCGAGTCTCGACTCCGCCCACAACGGCGGCGATGGCCAGAGGAGGGCCCCAAATGGCGCCACTGGGCTGGCCGGGGGACCCCTGTTGCGCGGGCCATGTCCGGCATAAGAGTTCATGACTACCCTGATCGATGAACTCCTGGGAGGCCAACTCGGATCGGGGTGCCCACCGGATCAATGCATTCTCAACTAGGTTGCCGGTGCCTGGTGGGATTGCGTCTGGGCGATCACGAACCACCTGCTCGGCGTCCCTTAAGTCAGATATCACTCCTTTCAGGACCTCTCTGCCGATACCAAGGTACTGATCGATACCTTCGGTCAATAGCTTACTCTGCGCTGGCGTGGCCTAATCCCTGGAGACAGTTGGAAGTTTCGATACCAGAAGGGAGAAACAGGCAATGGCCGCATCGGCACAAGGGATTGAGCCATATACCACTCCGGCGATGTCGTGTAATCAGCCCGATGACATCCTCGTGACCGAGGCAATCGGTGGCAATTCGTGGTCGTTTGAAGAGCTTGTTAGGCGTTATCAGCGGCGCATTCTCGCAGTGGGGCGCCGGATGACGGGCAGTCTCGCTGATGCTGAGGACATCTCTCAGCAGACGTTCCTGAAGGCGTTTGTTGCACTGCCCGGGTTTCAGAGAAGGTGCTCCTTTGCTACGTGGCTGACCGCCATTGCAATCAACGAAGCTCGGATGTGGAACAGGAAGAGATCTCGACTCTGTGAAAGCGCGCATCCTGGCGTCGGTGGCCGGGAGAATGCGGTGCCGCCCCCGGAAATCGCAGATTCCCGGCCGGATCCCGAATCTACCTATTCGGAAAAGGAGCGAGGGATCGTCCTGTTCAGCAGAGTAACCCGGTTGAAGCCGTCCCTCCGCAGAACCCTGGAAGTTTGCGATCTCCAGGAGGCGTCGACCACGGAAACGGCTTTGCTGCTGGGCATCACCGTGTCCGCGGTTAAGTCTCGCAGAAGCCGGGGACGCGCGGCTCTGCGGAGAGCGCTGGAGGACTACCGTTCCTAAGCGGCAGGAGAAAGACAAGCGCTAAGAAAAGACCGGAAAGAGAACTCTGATGGGGAGAAATTCAAGTGCCTTTGTTACCAAGGCCTCCGCAGCGCAGCCTTGATCGGAATGCCTGTCGACACGTGGAGAGGGTGGGACAGAGTTTCGCCCTCAGAGTTGTGCCCGATCAGGCTCGACTGGTGGCCAGAACGGATTCGACCGTTCTGATTCTCGGCGAGACCGGCACCGCGAAGGGGTTAATCACCCGCACCATCCGCTCTATGAGCGAGCGTGCGGATCGCCCCTTTGCCACAGTGAACTGCGCAACGATGCCTTTCGACTTCCTGGAGAGTGAATTGTTTGGGCACGAAAGGGGAGCCTTTACCGGAACGATTGCTCGAAGACCAGGTCGTTTTGAAATCGCCCATGGGGGGGAACACTGTCCTCGATGATATCGGTGAAGGTTCGAGGATGCAGTGAGAGGTGCGGTGTGATTGAAACATGCGCGAATCCGGCATGCGGCAAAGTCCTCCACTATCTGCGCGAAGGACGAATCCTGCTATTTGCGAATGCTGAGCGTCAGAGAGAAACTGGCGTGGTCCGAATGAGATTGGAACATTACTGGCTCTGCGGCCATTGTTGCTGTCTATTCACAGTAAGACGCGAAGAGGAGATCATTTGCCTCGTGCCTCATCCTTCACTCTTCGTCAGCAATTCGACCAGGGATCGCGCGGCGCGAACTGCAGTGGGTGGCCAGGGAAGTTGATACACGGATCGCGAATCAATACCATCCCGTAAGTTCAACTGGATGGGTGTATCGGGATTCGGGATCACCTTCATTGGCTGGGACTTGTCCTCGATGAAGTGTTGTCGATGCATCCGAACTGATAAGCTCCAGCCGGACAGCCGACGTGGATGACTCGGACCGGCCCGCAGGAGTCGCTTCGGAGATAGGTCGGTTTTCGGATGCCTACTGACCCGCGCCGGAAAACTGAGCCGCCGGAAGTTAGAGATTTCGGCCTGCGTGGTTCGGTTAGTGCCCGTTTGGCGGGCACGGTTGCGGTTAATGTAACTCAAGTGACGGCCTCAAGCAACCGACCTGAGTAAGTCATTTTCGGATTCGTAGTTTCCGTCGTCGCCGTGCGGTGGGAATGTGGGAAACGCGCAGCGTTTTCCAGGGCGGTTGTATCGCCGTCATTTCCACCGCTGCAGTCGGCCGCAAACTCTGCGGGAGTTCTGTCCGCCAGAACCGAATGCGGACGCTGATGGTTGTAGTCCTGC
>DATAWI010000014.1:0-210936 GCA_036267295.1 Acidobacteriaceae bacterium
CCAGCGCCCACTCCTCATCCGTTACATCGCTCGGATAGCCCCGCCGCTCACGCCGTCCCACCACCCCAGGATGCACGACGGGGAGCGAAATGCCTCATCTGTTTCAAAATACAGGAACAAAGTTAATAACAGGCTCTAGAGCAATTTCAGCAGTGAAAAGTGGCCTCGACTCCGTCCGTCGCGCGTTCGCCTGAATCCCATTGACCTGATTGTGTGAGCGGAATAGTGAATCTGAACGATCGACTAACCGCCCCGGGGACGGGGAAGATAGCTTACGCGCGCACAGTAAGCACCGGGCAGGAAGCGCCAGTAACTATGGCGTATGCCGTGTTACCGGGCGTTAACACATCGAGATAGCCATCTACCCGCACGGCCAGCACGATCAGCTCTGCTCGCAGGACGGCTGCCTGCTGCAGAATGGCTTCCGCCGCGCCTTCGCTCGGGTGCAGCCGGACGGGACTGAAGTATTGTCGCGGGTCCGTATGGAATCCTGAATCCGCCGCGGCGCCGGGCGGCAACACGACATCCAGAGACGTAAGCCCCGGCTCGTCGCGCCGCGGCCAGGCGCGGTGCGCGGCACGCAGGCTCTCCGCAGCGGCATCGCTCACGAACAGAACCCGGCTGCAGGCCGTGTGCAGGTCCTCCAGCCCCTCCGCGCCGACTGTGAATACCGGGTAATCGGCGCGGGGCAGGATCATTCTCGCCGTCGCTCCCAGGGTGCGTGCCAGCATCGCTCGATCCCCATGCAACCCCAGAACCAGAAGTTCCGGCTTGTATCGGCGCGCGGCTTCATGGATTGCCTGGGCTGGAGTGCCCCCGGTGATCAGCGTGGCCGTCTCGGGAATGCCGTTCAGCCGCAGTTCACGCTGAATGAGGCGCAGGCCCCGCTGAGCGGAATCGTGTGCGCTGGAGAATGAATGCTGGCCGCCGGCCGGCTGGCGAGATTGATCACGTGGATCGCCCGCACCGTTGCTCCGCGCTGTTGCGCGATAAAACGCGCGCACACTAAGGCGCGTCGGGAAGCCTCGCTGAAATCCGTAGCCAACAGGATTTCGCTGCGCCCATTCGAAGGAGGAGGCGCGATAAGCGTGAAGCCCCGGTCGGACATGACGGCAGCTTAGTACTACAGCCATTTCTCAGGGGGTGTTCGACGTTACCGGCTGCGGTGAAGTGTGTCACGGATGGCCCGCCCAAAGGTAGCTATAATTCTCGGTCGCCGCCCGCCGTCACGGCGTGACATCGCCGGCGTGCATTGCGCTGGCGGTAATCCGCAGCGGATTCTCGCGGCCCACGGCGTTTTGCACCAGACCGGAAGGCAGGGACTTCTCGATCGCCCGTAACTGCCGCTCGGTCAGGCCAGGAGCAATAATCTCGATCCGAAAATTGTCCAGGCGCAACGGCCGCGCGTTGCGGTCTGCCTCCACCCGGATCAGCAGGCCTTTCGCTGGAAGGCCGCGCAGGCTCAGGTACTGGGCGACAAACTGGCCGACGCAACTGCCCAGCGCGGTCAGCAGCATCTCGGCGGGCGTCATGCCGTGGTCGCTCGCACCGTCCTCTGCGGGCTGGTCGACAATTAGGCGGTGTTGGCGAGCCTCGGCAACAAATTGCGCGCCCTCTGTGTACTGGAGCGTTACGTCCAAATCAAGAACCTCAGGGAACAGCGCCTACTCTGCACGTTGTGGGCCAATGACCCGGCGGCGAGAATTCTCCGGCGTTTTTTGGGGTTTTCAGGCTAATCCGTCGTAACCCCTCGGGTCGAGGCGCGGTTCGGAATGGCCTCTGCCTGCGCCAAATGGCGCAATTGCGCGAAACTGCGCTCGTCACATGCGCCCTTTTCGCAGTCGCCAGCCTCGTCCGTGGGCGGGGCCCACTCCCTATCCGTCTGGCGTTGCCTCCAGCCAGCGGGTACAATCCGTTTCTGTCCTCCCTATGCAATGGACCGTCCCCGTGCCCGGCATGCGATGAAGCGACCTTCCCGAAATACGCCTGCCCCTCCGGAGAATTCGCCGCCCGAGGCGGCCGTCCCTGCTCCCCACTCACCCCCGCCCGCGCTGCAGGATGCCCTGCTGCACTCGGTCGTCGATCATCTCGACGAAGCCGTGGTGGTCCTCCGGCCCGGCGGCACCGTGCAGTTCCTCAACGCGGCCGCAGAGCGCGTCTATGGGATCAAGTCCCCTGGACCCGAGCTTTCCGCATGGAGCCAGGCCTACGGGATCTACCTGCCGGATCGGCGGACCCTGTGGCCCCCGGACGAGTTGCCGGGGGCGCTGGCTCTGCGCGGCCAGACCGTCGAGACCGAACAATATATAGGTCCGCCCGGATCGTCCGCCGGATACTGGATTTCCGTCCGTGCCCGCCCGCTGCTGGATCGTGGCAAAAGCATTGAGGGCGCGCTTCTCACCTGGCACGATGTCTCCGCCGAGAAGCAAACGGTTGAAACCCAGCGGCGCCTGCTGGCAATCGTCGAAAACACACCCGACTGCGTGAGTCTCACCGACCCTTCGCTGAAGACGGTCTTTATCAATCGTGCCGGTCGCGAACTCCTCGGCCTCGATGAGAGCGACGAGGTTCACAACTATCCGATCTTCGATACCGACTCCGACGACCAGCGCGAGCGGGTCGAATCGGAAATCCTGCCGGCGCTGCTCCGCGGCGATCCCTGGGCCGGTGAGTTCCGGCTGCGTGTGCCCGCAGGCGCCGTCATCACCGTCGACATGCGCGCTTTCGGCATCTTCGGCGCCTACGGACAATTGCTCGGGATCGCGTGCGTCAGCCGTGACATCTCCACACGACTCCAGGCGGAGGAAACCCGTCTGCGGCTCGCTGCCATCGTCGAATACTCCCACGACGCCATCATCAGCGAGTCCCTGGACGGCTTCGTGATGACCTGGAATCGTGGCGCTGAAGCGATCTTCGGATACACAGCCGACGAGATTATTGGCAAACCCATCGTCACCCTCGCCTGGCCGGGCTATGAGGACGACATGCGCGAGTTGCTGCGCCGCCTCCGCAACGAGGAGACTATCGAGCACTACGAGACCATGCGCCGCCACAAGGATGGCCGGCGGCTGGTGGTTTCGCTCACGCTTTCTCCGGTGCGCGACGGCACCGGCAAGCTCATCGGCATCTCCAAAATTGCGCGCGACATCACCGAGCAAAAGGAGCAGGAAGAAGTATCGGAGCGTCAGGCCAAGCTGCTCGATCAGGCCTACGAGCCGATCATCGTTCGCGACCATCGCGACCGCGTCGTCTACTGGAATAAGGGTGCCGAGCGCCTCTATGGCTGGACCACGGCGGAAGCCAAAGGCCGCGTGACCCACGAGCTGCTGCAGACCACGTTTCCTGAGCCGGTGGAAGAGATCGTGCAGCGGCTGGAAAGCGACGGGCACTGGGAAGGCGAGGTGGTCCATCGCACACGCGCAGGCGAGAAGGTCTCGGTGCTGAGCCGCTGGATACGCGAGCTGGGCGTCGCGCAGTCCCACGTGCTCGAAACCAACGTGGATTTGTCGGAACGCCAGCAGCGGCTGATGCTGGAGGAGCAATCGCGCCTCGAGCGGCGCTTCCGCCAGTTGCTGGAAGCGGCTCCCGACGCCATCGTCGAGGTTTCGGCCGACGGCGCCATCGTGCTCGTCAATCGCGTGGCGGAGGAGATGTTCGGCTATCAGCGCGACGAGCTGCTGGGCCGGTCCGTCGATTCTCTGGTGCCCGATGCGGTGCGTCCCGACCATCATCGTCATCGCGACAGCTATCTGGGCCACCCCCGAACCCGGTCCATGGGCAGCGGACTGGAACTGCATGCCCGCCGCCGGGACGGCACATTGTTCCCCGTGGAGATCAGCCTCAGCCCTATACAGACCGAATCCGGCATGCACGTCACGGCGGTCATCCGCGACGTGACCGAGCGCAAGCGCTCCGAGCAGGAGGTGCGCAAGCTGGAGCAGAAATATACAGCCGAGCTGGAGGCGCGCAACCGCGAAATCGAACGAGCCAATCGTCTGAAGAGTGAGTTCCTGGCCAGCATGAGCCACGAACTCCGCACGCCTCTGCACACCATCATCGGATTTACGGAATTGCTGCAGGAAGGCCACGAAGGTCCGCTGACCGAGGCGCAGCAGCGCTTCCTCAGCCACATCCACCGCGATTCCGGCCACCTGCTCGAGCTGATCAATGACGTCCTCGACCTGAGCAAGATCGAGGCCGGAGGCATGGTCCTGCGGCGCGAATCCTACCCGTTGCGCCGCAGTATCGAGGAAGCTCTCAGCGCCATTCGCCCGGGAGCGGCCGTCAAAGGCATCGCGATCGACGACCGCGGCTACGCAGAGTGCCTGGTGAACGCCGATCCGCTGCGCGTGAAGGAGATGCTCTACAACCTGTTGAGCAACGCGGTGAAGTTCACGCCCGCAGGCGGCAAAGTCACCATCGAAGCCATGGAAGAAACCGGCTTCGCCCATATTTCCGTGGTCGACACCGGCATCGGCATTCCCGCCGAAGAGCAGGAAAATATCTTCGACAAGTTCTACCAGGTCGGCAACGCGGCCAGCGGCGTGCGCGAGGGAACCGGCCTCGGCCTCTCCATTACCAAGGAACTGGTGCAGATGCATGGCGGCTGGATGGAAGTCTCCAGCGCACGCGGGAAGGGAAGCCGCTTCACATTCACGCTTCCCATCAGCATGAACGAGTTGTAAGATAATCTCGGTTTCCTCAAAACCATGCATTTCGGGCCCCCATACGCGATCGCATTTCCGCGGTTGACGAGCTGAGACGCACATGTCTACACCTGCAGGGAAAGCGCTGATCCTGATCGCGGACGACCGCCCCAGCAGCCGTGAGCTGTTGCGTACGGTCCTCGAGCGCGCCGGGTACGCGGTGATCGAAGCGGAAGACGGCGAAGTGGCTGTAGAGAAAGCTCGCAGCGAGCACCCCGATCTCATTTTGCTCGACCTGCAAATGCCGAAACTCGACGGTTACGGCGTGATGAAGGTCCTGCGCGCCGACCGACAGTTTGCCGCATTGCCGGTGCTGGCCCTCACCGCCAGCGCCATGACGGGCGACCGGGAGCGCATCCTCGCCGCCGGATTTACCGACTATCTGTCGAAACCGGCCAGCCCGGATCAGCTGCGCGAAGCGGTGGCGCGGCTGCTGGAGAACCCCGGCGATCCCGGGTCCTGACGCCTCACAGCAATCCGTACTTCTTCATCTTGTAGCGCAGCGCATCGCGTCCGATCCCCAGCGCCCGCGCCGCATGGGACTGATTGCCTTTGGCGCGTTCCAGCGCATTCGCCACCAGCTGCCGCTCGTGCTCAGCGAGTGAGGGGTCCGATTCGGCGGATCCGGACAAGAGCGGCACCGCGGTCGTAGGCGCCGTCGCGGAACCCGGCTCGCCCACCAGGGCGGACGGCAAATCCGCCACATCGATCTCGTCGTTCTCGGTCATCATCGCCGCATGCCCCAGGGCGTTTTCCAGTTCGCGCACATTACCTGGCCAGTTGTGACGTTCGAGGACCAGCCGCGCGCGCGGCGTAACTCCGCGAATGGCCTTGCCGTATTGGCGGGCAAAGCGCGCAATGAAATACCGGATCAACAGGGGCACGTCTTCCTTGCGCTCGGCCAGTGACGGCACCTGAATCTCCACCATGGCCAGCCGGTAGTACAGGTCCTCGCGGAATTGCCTGTCGGCCACTGCCTGGCGCAGGTTCCTGTGCGTCGCGGCGATCACGCGCACATTCACCTTGCGCGCCTGGAGTGAGCCGACGCGCTGGATTTCCTGATTCTGCAGCGCGCGCAGCAGCTTAGCCTGCGTCGCCAGCGGCATGTCGCCAATCTCGTCGAGGAAGAGTGTGCCCTCGCTGGCTACTTCGAACAAGCCCGCCTTGTCCCGATCGGCGCCGGTAAACGCGCCTTTTACGTGGCCGAAAAGCTCGCTCTCGAACAGCGTTTCGACCACGGCCGAGCAGTTCAGGACCACATACTGCCCTTTCACCTCGCTGCGCGCATGCAAAGCGCGGGCCACCAGGTCCTTGCCGGTTCCGGTTGCGCCCTGAATCAGCGCCGACCGGTAGTGCGGCGCGATGCGGCGGACGCGCGCGAACATCTCCCCCATCCGCGGACTTTGCCCGATGATGCCTTCGAATTCGGCGCGGTCCTCCGCATGGAGAGTCTGGCGCCGCCGCGCGTCCTCGATCAGCCGCCCCACACGCTCGCGCAACACCGTCAGACGGATCGGTTTCTCCAGGTAATCTGCCGCGCCCCTGCGGATAGCTTCCACCGCCGTCTCGGTCGTGTAGTGCGCCGTCATCAGGATCACGTCCGTGCCCGGCGCGAACTCCATAATGCGGTTCAGCAATTCGAGACCGGTCATTTCCGGCATCACCAGATCAGTTAAAACCATCTGCGGGCGGTGCTGGCGAACCAGTTCGAGCGCCGCGCCTGGCCGCGACGCGGTATAGATCGTCGCGCCCTCCCGCGCAAGCGCCGCAGACAGCAGTTCCAGACTGCCGGGATTGTCGTCCACAATGACGATCGAGATATCCATAGTTGGCGGAGAGAGACTTTGGGGAAAGCTTCTCAAAATCGTAACAGTTACTCGGGCGCGGGGCCCCAGGGGTATTCATACGGTACTTAGGTTTGCCGAAACCGCCCCCGATACCTTGAAATTACAAAACTCCGACGATGTTGCTCGCCCCCGAATGAAACGATCAGCATAGTATGCAAAGCGATCCGGTCATTATTCAGGGCGGCATGGGCGCGGGCGTGTCCAGTTGGCGGCTGGCGCAGGCCGTCTCCCGGCAGGGGCAATTGGGCGTAGTATCCGGCACGGCGCTGGATCAGATCTTCGTGCGCCGCCTGCAGGACGGCGATCCCGGCGGACACATGCGCCGCAGCCTCGATGCCTTCCCGTTTCCCGCCATGGCCGAGCGCATCTGGAGCGCGTACTACATCCCCGGCGGCAAGGCGGCGAACGCTGCCTATCGGATCACCCCGATGCACGCCCATCAGGAGCCCCGCGAGCTGACCGAGCTGTGCATCGTCAGCAACTTCGTCGAGATTTGGCTGGCGGGCGAGGGGCACGCGAATCCCGTCGGTATCAATTACCTCGAGAAAATTCAGGTTCCCCATCTGTCCTCCATGTATGGTGCCATGCTCGCCGGCGTGGGCTACGTCATCATGGGAGCGGGCATCCCGCTGCATGTTCCTGGCGTGCTCGACACCCTTGCTCGCCACGAACCGGCCGAGTACGCGCTGCACGTCATCGGCGCGCGCGAAGGCGACGACACCGCCATGCGCTTCGATCCGCGGGCCTTCATGGAGTGCGAACTGCCGCCGCTCGACCGGCCCAAATTCCTCGCCATTGTCTCCTCGAATACGCTGGCCGCCACCATGCTCCGTAAAGCCAATGGCAAGGTCGACGGCTTGATCATCGAAACCCGCATTGCCGGCGGTCATAATGCGCCGCCCCGCGGCAAGCTGCAACTCGACGCGCAGGGTGAGCCAATTTACGGCGAGCGCGATGCCGTCGACTTCGCGAAGATTCGCGAGCTGGGCGCGCCCTTCTGGCTCGCCGGCGGCTACGGCTGGCCCGACAAGGTGCGCGAGGCCCTCGCCGTGGGCGCCACCGGCGTGCAGGTGGGCACGGCCTTCGCTTTCACGCGCGAATCCGCACTGCGCGAGGACCTGAAACAGGCGCTGCTCGATCAGGCGTGCAATCAAACCGCCCGCATCTTTACCGACCCCTTCGCCTCGCCTTCAGGATTCCCATTCAAAGTCGCGCGTCTGGAAGGCACCGCCTCGGAAGAAGATGTGTGCACCGCTCGACCGCGCATCTGCGACCTCGGCTTTCTGCGCGAGGCCTATCGTGGCGACGATGGGCAGGTGGCATACCGCTGCCCTGCCGAGCCACTCTCGATCTTCTTATCCAAAGGTGGGAAAGCCGAAGACGCTGTTGGTCGCAAGTGCCTGTGCAACGGCCTCATGGCGAATATCGGCCACCAGCAGGTGCGCTGCGGCCATCGCGTGGAACCGGCGCTGGTCACCGCGGGCGACGACCTCGTCGGCGTGGCGCGGTTTCTCCCTGCAGGCGCAACCAGCTACGGCGCCGCGGATGTTCTGGCGATGCTGCTGCCGGTAGAAGGCATCGCGGCGGATACGGAATCGACGGCGTCTGTCAGCATCGCAAGGGCCTGACCCTCGCCTCACTTCGCTGCCACTGCGCCAAACCACGCAGCCGCGCCATGCGATGTGACGCAGCACGCAGCCCAGGCGCTGATGTTCCAAATCGGCACGCGATGCACCAAAGTTTGTGATTTCAATCACATGCATGTGTGACGCAGCTTTGGCACTCCTCGTGCATTATCTCCGGGCATCCAGGTCCCCAGGAGAAAAGACAATGGAACGTACTCAGGGATGCATGAATTGCCCGGTTCGCGGTAAGCACCTCTTCTGCAACATGGAAGACAACTCCTTCGAGAAGTTCGACACCCTCGGAACCGCCGTGCAGTTCAACCGCGGCGCGATCATCTTCCGCGAAGGCGACGCCTGCGGATCGGTGCATGTCCTCTGCTCCGGACGCGTGAAGCTCTCCGCCACCAGCCGCGAAGGCCGCACCCTGATCCTTAAGATTGCCCGCGCCGGCGAGGTGCTGGGCCTCTCCGCCGCACTCGCCGGACAAGGGTATGAAGTTACCGCCGAAACGGTCGAACCCTGCCGTCTGAAGACCATCCGCCGCCAGGCGCTCCTCGACTTTCTGGATCGCAACCCCGATGCCAGCATGCGCGCCGCCCGCACCGTCGCCCAGGAATACAAAGCTGCCTTCTCTGAAGTTCGCCGTTTAGCCCTCCCCGCTACTGCCTCCGGCCGCGTCGCCGGTCTCCTCCTCGACTGGAGCCGCGACGAAGCTCCCGCAACCGCCGTGCAGGGCCGCTGCATGATGCCCCTCACCCACGAAGAGATCGCCTCGATGACGGCAACCACCCGCGAGACGGTCACCCGGGTCCTCAGCCAGCTCAAGCGCGACAATCTGATCTCGATCCGCGGCGCCGCGCTCACTGTCCTGCAACCTCAGGCGCTCGAGCAGATGGCGATCTAAGGATTCCTCCTCTAAGGCTGCAAAGTTGGAAGTAGTTTGCCGTACTTGTTCGAGGCAGCCTCCGGGCTGCCTCTTCTTTTTGCCGTCACTCCTGATACCACGGGATATTGATGACAACTATGCGCCGGTTGCCGCGCACCAGCAGCATCAGCTTCAGCAGGCTCGATCGCTGGTTGTGCAGCAGGTTTTCCCACCAGTGGCGCACGACCAGTTCCGGCACGAGGACGGCAATGTGCCGATCGGCATTCTTCTTTTCCTCGGAGAGAACATAGTCCAGCAGCGGCAGCAGAACATAGCGAAATGGCGATTGCAGCCGCATCAGCTTCGGCTCGGGCAGACCGGCCGCGCGCAGTGGCTCAATGATCTTCTCCATCCACAGCGAAGAAAGCTCGTCGGCGCCATGGTCGATATCCGGACTATCCACGTGAACGACCTGCAGGTCGGGGGAAATGGACATGGCGAAGCGGAAAGCTTTCTCGGAGATTCGGTTCCAGCGATCCATCGGGATAATGACCAGCGGCGGATGGATGTTGCCGGTATGCAGTGGATGCGGATTGGCCATCTCCCGGGCCACGCGCCGATAGTGGTGGCTCACCCCCACCATGGCGAGGATCAGGATCGGCACCAGCAGTGCGGTCACCCACGCGCCCGTGGCAAACTTGGTCACCAGCACCACCACCGTAGTGATGCCCGTGGCCACCGCCCCCAGGCCGTTCACCATCGCCCGCGCGCGCCACCCGCGTCCACGCTCCTTGCGCCAATGAACAACCATCCCCGCCTGCGAAAGCGTGAAAGCCAGAAACGCGCCGATGGCATAGAGCGGAATCAGCCGATCCGTGACCCCGCCGAAAAGAATCAGCAGCGCCGCCGTGAAGAAGACCAGCACATAGATGCCCCACGAAAAGAGCAGCCGCCGTCCGCGGAAGGTGAACACGTGCGGCAGATAGCCCTGCAGCGCAATCGCGCGCGTGAGGCGGGGAAAATCAGCAAAAGCAGTATTAGCCGAAAGTGCCAGCACCAGCAGAATAGAGCCGATGGTGACGAAGTAGAACCATCCGTGCCCCATGACCGCGCTTGTGAGCTGCGACAGGACGCTTTGATAGCCAGCGCCGTCCGGGTTCGTCGCGCCGATCCCATAGAAGCGGCACAACAGAGCGATCCCCGCCAGCAGCAGGATCAGCAGCACAATGATGACCGTCAGCGCCTTGCGCGCGTTTTTCGTGGTCGGCTCGCGGAAGGCCATGACGCCATTGCTCACCGCTTCCACGCCGGTCATCGCCGTGCAGCCGCTGGAAAACACCTTGAGCAGCAGCCAGAGGCTGACCACGGGCACGACCGCCGGCAACTTCGGCGGCGCAACCACCGGCGTCGGGTGCCCCCCATGCGTCAGGACCTGATACAAACCCACGCCGATCACGATCAGCAGGGTGAGCAGAAACAGATAGGTGGGCACCAGAAACACCACGCCCGTGTCGCGCACGCCGCGCATGTTCACCAGCGTCAGCAACGCGAGAATTCCCAGGCAGATGCCCAGCGTATGCGGCTGCAGCGATGGCACGGCGGAGATCAGCGCTCCCACGCCCGCTGAGATGCCCACAGCGGCAGTCAGTACGTAATCGATCATCAGCGCGGCGGCCGCCAGCAGGCCCGCGCGCACGCCCAGGTTCTCTCCCGCCACGGTGAACGATCCGCCACCATGCGGATAGGCCTCGATGGTCTGCGAGTAGGAGAAGTAGAGAATCACCAGCAACGTGAGAATCGCCGCCGTGATGGGGACAATGAAGTGAATGCCGGCCAGGCCGAGCGGGATGAGCAGCGTCAGCGCGGCTTCCGGCCCGTACGCCGCCGAACTGAGCGCGTCGAGGCCGAAGATGGGGATGCCGGCCGCCGGACCGATGCACTCGGCGCGCTCTTCGGATGTGGCCAGCGGTCGTCCAAACAGCAGGTCGGAGATGTTCATCGGTTCGTCAGATTATCGGATAACAAAATGGCTTGCGGGGTTTGCCTTTGTGAATAAAAGGCCAACCGGAGACGCCCATTCCCTGTCTCCATCGCTCAACCGGCGCGAAGTCGAACCCGTCGCCGCACCGAACATGCACCGCTAAGCAGCTCGATTCGCTCTACGTCAGTGTCCGGCGAGATGCGCTGAGAACCAGTGCGCCATGTCCGTATAAGCTTCTTTCGACTCCGGCAGGCTGGCATCGTTCCAGAACGCGTGCGGCAGCCCCTCAAAGACAATCAGGCTCGCAGTGTCGTCACCCGCGCGCAGAAACGCGCGATGCAGAATGCTCGTCCCGCTCAGCAAAATGTCGCGCCCGCTGGTGATGAACAGCGTCGGCGGCATCCCGCTCAGATCTGCGAAGAGCGGCGACAACACCGGATCCCGCGGATCCGTCGAGCCGACGTAATCCGAGTTGTGCGGGCCAGGCTGGGGCGGGTCCAGATGCCCTGACAGCCCATTGAGCGCGTACATGGCCTGCGAATCGCCATCTCGCGTGAAGTCCCCCATGCCGGAGAAGATGCCCAGTGCGCCGGGCAGCGGCAGTCCCAGCTTTTTCAGTTCGACGCCCATTTCGCCGGTCAGAATCCCACCCGCCGACGTGCCGTAAATGCCGATGTGCGCGGGCTTGTACGTCTTCAGCAATTCCTTGTAAACCGCGACCGCATCGTCCAGCCCGGCGGGGAAGGGATACTCCGGCGCCAGACGGTACAGCACCGCAACCACCTTCATCTTCGTCAAGTTGCTGATCGGGATGGATTCGGTCAGCGATCCCGAGTCGGAATTAAATCCGCCGCCGTGCAGGTTGATGAGCACGCGATCTGGGCTAACACCGGCGAGCGGCGTAATGATGCGCACCGGAACGCCCGCCATCGTGCTCTCCGTCACGGTGACGGGATACAGCGATTTCGAAAACTCTCCCGCGCGATTCTGCCACGCGTCGGTGCCGCTGCGCCGCTCGGCCAGCGTCTGCGGATGCGACGCGTCCGACGCAGGCCGCGACAACGATTTCTTCGCCTCCGCGCTCAGGTCCTGCGGAACCGGAATCACGCGCGTTATGTGCGCCGTCCCATTCGCGTCAATGTAGCTGGTGTCGGTGTTGGGAGCCTGCGCAGCCGTGGTCGCCTGCTGGGCAACGGCGGTCCCGCACGCAACCAAAAGAACGGCAGAAAAGAAGACCTTCATGCGATTTCTCCGAGGAGTAGCGCTGTCCGGGGAAGAATAGCAGAGCATCACGCGGTGACTCCTTTGGGTTAAATGTCAGTTATGAGCAAGCTATGGCTTGAGATTAGCGAGAAAAAATCGCGCCATCAGGCCATCCGCTTCCTTTGACTCGGGCATGGGCGCGTCATACCAAAAAGCGTGCGGCAATCCCTCGAAGACAACCAGCCGAGCATCGTCTCCGGCGCGCAGAAATGCGCGGTGCAACAGAGCGGTTCCGCTGAGCAGGGCATCGCGCTCGCTGCTGATGAACAGCGTCGGCGGCATGCCGTGCAGATCGGCGTACAAGGGAGAAAGCACCGGATCGCGCGGGTCGGCCGTCCCCACATAGTAGGGATCGTGCTTGCCGGTCTCCTGCAGTTCGTGGTGCCCGGCCAGTCCCGCCAGCGTGAACATCGCCCACGAGTCCGTTTCGTGGGTAAAGTCGCCCATGCCGGAGAAGATGCCCAGTGCCGCCGGCAGCGGCAGCCCCAATTGCTTCAGCTTCACCGCAACTTCGCCGGTCATGACCGCGCCCGCCGACGTCCCGTAGAGCGCCATATGCTCAGGTTTGTAGATTTTCAGCAACTCCCGATAGACGGCCACCGCGTCGTCGACCGCGGCCGGGAAGGGATGCTCCGGAGCAAGGCGATAGAGGACCGCGACTACTTTCATCCTGGTCAGGTTCGCAATCGGAATGCTCTCGTTCAGCGAGCCCGAATCCGTATTGAAGCTGCCGCCATGCAGATTGATGAGGACGCGATCCGGCACCATGTCCGCCACCGGCGTGACCACGCGGACCGGCACGCCGGCGATCGTGCTCTCAGCAAGGTTCACCGGGTAGATTTGCTCGGCCGCCTTCGCGGAGATCGCCTGCCATGCATCGGTCTGCGCGCGCCGTTCTTCGATGGGGCGCGGGACGAGAGCGTCGGAAACCTGCTTGCCGACCAGCTTCTTCGCTTCCGGGCTCAAATCCTGCGGGAGCGGCAGCACGCGGGTGATGTGCGCTGTTCCATCCGCGTCAATATAGCTGGTGTCGGTATTTGGAGCCTGCGCAGCGATCGTGCCCTGCTGGGCAGCCGCGCAGAGAGGGAAGAGAAGCAGAGTCGCGAGCAGAAGCTTCATCAAGTGTCTCCGATCCGCAGCGGCGGCAAGGTGGCCGACGCAGAATAGCAGATTGGCGGAGGACGAATCGGCGGGACAGGCTCTTCAAGCGAATTGTGCTGCCCCGGCCGATGCTTCGGGCAAGCAAAAGGCCCGCTTTCCAGCGGGCCTGCTTCAGAGGCAATTGGGGAGGAGGAACCAGGGGTGATTTTTGAGGACCTCGCAGCCGTTAGACCGCGAAGGGGTAGAACAGGAAGAGACTTTCAACAACCAGGTAGGTTGGTAAAACCTGAAGTTGCCTCTGGTAATGCTGATATAGATGCGCATGCCGCCCGAAGGTTGGCTGCCGTTGCCTCATTCTCGAAAATAATTCGGAAACCCTATCCCTTTTAGATTCAATACTCGTCGAAGAGTTTTCCACAGACCAGCCCGTTTTATCGGTGCTCTGCCTGGTACACAGCTGCCGCGTGCGGTGGCAGCGTGACCGAAATCTGATTGTTGATCGGCAGATCCTCCCGCGCCCACAAATCCCGAATCGGGCACTTGCCGTAGGTGATGCCCAGATCCTGCCAGGTGTAGGTGAGGGTCTGCGGATGGTCGGAGACATTAAAGATGGCGATGTATTCGCCGTGATGCTCGGGCGGCGAAGCCATCCACACGATCGCACCGTCCTTCTCGCTCACCTGCCGGTTATTTTCAGATTCCTGATCGACGGCCAGCACTTCGGGATTGGTGATTGCGCCCTCGGTGAACGCGTCCATCTTCAGCAGATTCGCTCCCAGAAACAGCGGCGAGCGCGCCATGCACCATAGGGTCACCATGGTGCGGACTTCGTCATGCGTCAGCCGGGAAGTGCGCGGATCGCCCCACCCAGGCCGCGGCCCCAGCGTGCCTACGGGCAGCATGTCGGCATCCGGCCAGTGGCCCGGGCCGGCGTATTGCTCCCACGCCGCCAGCTTCGCGAAATGCCGGTCGAGCGATTCAGGGAATGGCGGAGCGTTTGCGCCGCCGCTCCACACGTCCCACATGTCATCGGAGATGCGCCACATCTGCGCGCTTGCGACGGCGTCCGTGGCGTCGTCGAGAGGCGTCGGCCCCGGCGACAGGCTCAGCACGATCGCGCGGCCCGTCTGATCGAGCGCGTGCCGCACCATGTGGATCTCCGCTGCCTTGTACGGGCTCGAAATGCAGTCCACCTTCAGGAAGTCGACGCCCCACTTCGCGTACAGATCGGCCAGCGAATCGTAGTACGCCTGGCCGGCCTTGTTGTCGCGCACCCCGTAGTTGTCCTGATTCCAGCGGCAGGTGTCGCTGGTGTCTGCGGCGTCCGCCGCATGGAAATGCGAGTGCGCGATGGGCAGATTCTGCTCGACCGCTGTGCGCGGGATGCCGCGCACAATGTGGATGCCGAACTTGAGACCCTGCGCATGCACCCACGCGGCCAGCGGAGCAAAGCCTCTGCCGTTGGCGGCGGAAGGGAAGCGATTCTCCGCCGGCAGCGTGCGCCCGTCCGGCGAAAGGACATACCCCTGCTGCCCGGCGGCCGCTTCGGGATGCTGCGCAAACCAGCCTTCGTCGATCACGACATATTGATAGCCATAGCGCTGCAGGTGGTTGTGCAGCCAGGTCGTGCTGTCGCGGAACTGCTGCTCGTCGATGGTCAGGCCCCAGGCGTCCCAGCTGTTCCAGCCCATCGGCGGTGTGGGCGCCAGCACGCTGCGGTCCTCGCGCGCTGAGGAAGCCGTCGCCACAATTGTGAGAAACGCCACCGCCACCGGCACGAAAATCCTGCTCGCGCTCCCTCGCATTGCAAATCCTCCCGGCAGATGTTTCCACACCCTGTCCCCCACCACCCTACACCCTGTCTCGCTGAGGTATACTCCACCTTCTATGCGGGTATTTGTCATTCTGCCGGCGGCGGGCCTGGGCACGCGCATGACGCCGGGGCACACGGCGCAGGCGGCTCCCAAACAATTCCTGGAAGTGGCCGGCGTGCCCATCCTCATCCACACGCTGCGCGCCTTTGCAGCGGTGCCGGAGGTTTCCTCCATCATCATCGCGGTGCGCGCCACCGAGCGCGAGCGACTGGCCGCGCACATCCACGAGCACGGCTATACCGGCAAGGTCAGCCTGGTCGAAGGTGGCGACTCGCGCCAGGAGAGCGTCTACAACGCCCTGCGCACGCTTGAATGCGACCCGGACGACATCGTTCTGGTGCATGACGCGGTGCGCCCCCTCATTGAGCCAGCCGTCATCCGCCGCGTGATCGAAGCCGTCGAGAAGCACAACGCCGCTATTGTCGGATTGCCCGCACTCGACACCATCAAGCAGGTGGAACGCACCGCCGACGGCGCAATTGTCACCGCGACCATTCCACGCGAATACATCGTCCAGGCGCAGACGCCCCAGGGATTCCGCTGCGGCCTGCTGCGCAAAGCTTTTGCCGAGGCGGAGGCCGACGGATTTGCCGGCACCGACGAAGCCAGTATCGTGGAGCGCGCCGGCACCCAGGTTTTCGTCGTGCCCGGATCTTTGTCGAACATCAAGATCACGCAGCCCGGCGACCTGGAACTGGCGGAGTTTTTCCTGGCGCATCGCGCTTGATTCCCCGGCAACCTGCGTTACCCTGAACGTACACCGCGTTCCTCCTCGGACCCACCATGGATATCCGCATCGGCTACGGCTTCGACTCACACGCATTTAAGGCGGACGTGCCGCTCATTCTCGGCGGACTTCCCATCGAGCATCCGGAAGGCCTCGCCGGTCACTCCGACGGCGACGTCCTCCTCCACGCCATCACCGACGCGCTGCTCGGCGCGGTCTCCGCCGGCGACATCGGCAGCTTCTTTCCCCCCGGCGATGCGCGCTGGAAAGACGCCGACTCCTCAATCTTCCTCAACGTTGCGATGGAGGAGATTCAGTCAGCGGGATTCCGCATCATCAACGTCGACACCACGCTGATCCTGAATGCTCCCCGCATCGGGCCCATCTCCGGCGAGATGCGCGAGCGCGTGGCCGACCTGCTCGGCATCGTGCCCTCGAACGTCGGCATCAAGGCCAAAACGCCCGAAGGCCTCAACGTGGACCACGTGGCCCAGGCGCATGCCGTCGTCCTGCTGGAGCGGATTGAAGCTCCCAGCGAACTGCAGACCATGAGCGCGGTCATGGAGAGCCAGCGTCAATTGGAAGACGTGGTGCGCGACCTGGTGAGCCAGGTGCACGGCGTGGCCGTCAAAGCGCCCTTCGATACCGACGACATCACGTAAAGGCCGGGGGATCAGCGGCTTCGCGCTCTCTACGCCACTCCGTCTGCTGCGCGCGCTGCGTGTTGCGCCGCGTTGTCGGCCTGCCGATCGTGCCGGTACTTCCAGATCCAAAAAACAATCGCGACCGCAAAGATCCCGAGAAAACTGTAGAGAATCACCGTCGACCACTGCGCCATCTCGCGATGCCAGAAGCGCAGAATGCGGTGTCCATAATAAGCCGCCAGCGCGGCCTCGGTTCCATAACGGATCGTCCGCGCGATCCCGAGAGCGATGAAAAGCTGTTTGCGCGTCACGCCCAGAGCGCCCGCGGCCAGCAGGAAGGGAAGCAGCGGAATCGGGGGCGGCAGCAGCGCTGATAAGCAGACGCTGAGCACGCCGTGGGTCTTCACCCATCCTGCAATGCGGGATCGAAAACGCCGCGGCGCATAGCGGTCCAGCATCTTCTCGCCGCCTCGTTTTCCGGCGACCCACGTCAGATAGCCGCCCAGCAGAGCGCCCGCGATCGCCGCCGGAGCCAGCAGCCACGGCGACGCGCCATTCGCACCCAGAATCAGGATCAGGATGTCCGTGCTCCCCGGAATCGGCAGGGGAAACGGCGCCGTATCGAGCACCGCGACCACAAAGACGCCGGCAATGCCAAAATGCACAATCCACGCCGGGGCCAGCCGATGGCGCACGGTGCGCACCGTCGCTTGCGCTGCTGGTTGTCCGGCAAAGATCACGTTCGTTGGACGCAGCTTTGCGCGCTCAGGACTCCCGAGTCGCCCGAATTCCTGCGCCTCGGAGCGAAGCGCCGCTTACAGAAATCGCAGCGTGGGCTGGAGCGGTAATGCGCCGCACTCCACGCCATAGCGGTAGAAAAGCCTCAGTCCTTCGAGACAACGTTCGTCGAGCTGATACCAGATATTGTCCGAAAGATAGGTGCGAATGGTCGCGCGCGGCACCGCGATCCGCGTCGCCCATTCGTCCGCCAGGTCGTCGATATGCGCCAGGCCCGCATCGCGTGAATCCTGGAAGTCCTCGACCACCTGCGCCGCGTCCATCGCCGAGGCGGCAATGGCTTCCGGCCGCACCGCCCACACCGCCGAGACCCACACCGTGCCCGTCAGCCGATGCCACTCGTGCGCCAGGTCAAGATAGAGCAGCCGCTCGCCGGTGCGGCGTTCGCGCGCGATGCGATCTTCAAGCGCCAGCAGCGCGGGATCGCCGATCAGCAGGGCGGCATCGGCCTTCCGCAGCATCGCGCCCAGATAGGGAGGATGCGCCACAAACTCCGGCTGCGTCTTCCAGTGGAGCGCAAACAGGATCCGCGTGTACGCGGCTGATGTACGCGACGCCGTGTCCAGAGCCACGCGCCGCACGCCCGCAATGCCCACCTCCTCGCGTACCACCAGAATGATGGAGCGCACAGCATCCCGCGACGCAATCGTGCAACCGGGAATCACCGCCAAGTCAGGCTGGAAGGCCAGCGCAGCCACCGGAACCAGGCCGATGTCCGCGTCGCCCGATTCGAGCTTCACGGCGCATTCAGCCGGCGTGTCAGAGGACAGCTCGTACCGCTCGGCCAGCCGCGAGCGCTCCGGCTCATGATCGAAGCTCCACATCAGCGGAGCGGGATTGAGAAAATGAATTGCCGAGACGCGAAGTCGGTTGGGGCGCACCCGCCAGTGTAACAACCGAACGGCTCTGCGAAGCTCGTAATGACCTCAGCCAACCACGGCACGAACAACGCTCAGTACGCTGATATCGTCCTGCTGGCCGAATTTCTGTGCGGTCTCCGCAATGATCCGCGCCGACTGGCCGCTGATCGCCTGCATGCGTTCGAACCCAAACAGATGGCCCTGTTCGTCCTGCGCTTCGGCGATGCCATCCGACATCAGCGTCAGCCGATCGCCCGCGCCAAGATGGAAGCGCGTAATGGGAAAATCCGCGTCGTCGACGATGCCCAGCGGCACGGAGCCTTCCATCGCCAGCTCTTTTCCGTTGACGCACGGCGGCAGATGGCCGGCGTTGGCCAGCGTTGCGGATCCGTCGGCTTCGACGCGCAGAGCCAGGCAGGTTGCATGCGCATGTCCGCGGCCGAAGAGCCGCCGGTTGAGGGCCCCGAGCACGTGCAGCGGATCGGGATCGGCTTCTGCCGCGGTGCGGAGGGCTCCCACAATCAGCGCCACCAGCATGCCCGCCTGCAGGCCTTTGCCGGTCACGTCGCCCATCACCACGAGGACGTTTCCAACCGGCGTGAGCGGAATGATCTGGAAGAAATCGCCGCCCACTTCGCTGGCCGGGCGATATTCGCTCTCGATGATCCACCCCGGCACCTGCGGCAGATCTTCAGGAATCAGCACCCGCTGCACTTCCTGCGCCTGATTCACGTCGAGCGCCAGTTCCCGCTGGCGGCGCAGTGAAAGAATCAGACGGCGCAGAATCAGCACGCCGAGCACCGCGATCAGCGCGAGATCGCCAATTTGGTGCAGCGAGAACCGCACCCCGAACGGGAAGTACTCACTCGGGATGTGCAGCACGCCCGTTTGCCCCTGAAAAAAGCCGATCCCGAGCAGCAAAATCGCCGGCACCGTCAGCCAGCCCTCGCGTCCCTGCTGGCGTATGCCCAGGACGACGATCAAAATCAGCAGCAGGAGGATCAGCACCCGGAAGCCGACGGAGGCCACGAGAGAGGCATCGATGACGCTTGGCGGCAGGCTGTGATGCAGGAATCGCCCACGCAATAGCTCTGAGAGGGCAGAGAGCACCGTGAGCGCCGCGACCATCTTCGGCGCCCACAACGGACGACGCAGTTGAAACCACACCCACCACACCATCGTCCACACGGCGAAGATCCCGGGATTGAGGAAGACCGATTCCAGCAGATGACCGGTGCGATCGCTTTGCAGGTGCAGCCAGCACAGTGGCTCGTATGTATTCGCGATGGCGATCAGGAGAAAGGCCAGGGTCAGCCATCGATACACCGGATCGGAACGATCGAAATAGATGAGGCTCCCCGCGATGATGGCCAGAAAAACGAACAGCAGGCATTCGCCGATATGCCATGCGTTTTCGCGGACGATCTCGAAGCTGACCAGCCGCGCGTGCTCCCGAATCGCCCCGGGCTCACCGACCAGCAGCAGCGAGCGGAGGCCGCCGGCTCCCGGGGCAGTTTCCATGGTGTGGGGGCTCATCCACACGCGCAACGCCAGCACCTGGGGTGCTGAAGCATCGCCGTGAACTGTTGGCGGAGACAGGAGAAAGGTCTCCGGAAGCCCGGCGGAATAGGTGACAGGCCATCGATCGCCGCCACGAAATGTGCCGGAGCCGCCCAGCAGGTGACCATCGACGAAAAGCTGGTAAGCATCGTTCACCGCAGGAGGGCCGACCAGCGCCGTGCGGTCGCCAGGTCGCGCGGTCACCTGCACGCGGATCCGATACCAGGCGTAGCCCCACGTACCGGCACGCCCGCGCGCCGTCCATCCCGGCACGGTGTCGGCAAGCGGGGATTGCGCGACAGGCGCGCCCGATTTGCGCGCCAGGTCGACGGTTTCCCACTGCGAATCGTCGAAAGCAGGACCAGCCCACTCCGGGTCGTCGCCGACGTGGAATTTCCACGGCCCGGTCAGCGCCACCGCCGACTGGCCCAGCGTGATGTGGACAATGGGTGCGGGCGCACCCACAGACGGCGCCTGCAGGGCGTGAATCCGAGGGCAGACGGAGATCATAACCATCAGAACGAAAATTGCCGGTATCTTCACGCGATGACGTTGGATGGATCAGGGGGTGCGGTCCATTCTATCCCCGCTGTGATTTCGGTAACCTGCGGAGGGCCGCTTTTGCTTGACCCAGCCCGATGCGGGCGATACTCTCCGGGCAGAATTCATGAGCTTCAACCAGACAGCAGCGCGTCGCGGGTGCGGGGGATTTCTCCCCCGATGAGCGCCGCCGCTTCCTCCGCCACCACCCCGCGCGATGCCTCCTTCCACGAACGCCACGCGTGGCTGGCTCTGGCTCTCACGCCGGGTATCGGGCCGCGCCGCATTCTGCGCGCCGTCGAGCGCTGCGGCTGCGCCGATCACGTGCTGCACCTGCCGCTCACCGAACTCGAGGCGCTTGAATTTCCGGCGGCCGCCGCGCAGTTCATCGCTTCCGGAGAAGCGGCAAAATCCGCCGACGAGGAGTTGGAGAAACTGGCGGCCACCGGCGCCGCGATTCTCACCTATCACGACGAGGCCTACCCCGAGCGGTTGCGCCAAATCTACGATCCGCCTGCGCTCCTGTGGCTGCGCGGCAACGCATCCTTATTGTCGCGGCCCATAATCGCCGTCGTCGGCACCCGCCATCCCACGCCGTACGGCACCGGGATGGCCGAGATGCTGTCGCGCGACCTGGCCCTGCGCGGCATCATTATTCTCAGCGGCATGGCGCGCGGCGTCGACACCGCAGCCCACAAGGGCGCAATTGCAGCAGGGAAACCCAATGTCGCCGTATGGGGCACCGGCATCGACGTCGTTTATCCCAAAGAGAACAAGTCTCTCGCCGAGCAGATCATCGCCGGCGGCGGCGCCATCCTCTCTGAATTGCCCCTCGGCACCTTTCCCGCTCCGCAAAACTTTCCTCGCCGCAATCGCATCCTCAGTGGCATGAGCGTCGGTGTGCTGGTCATCGAGGCGGCCGAGTACAGCGGAACGCGCGTCACCGCTCGCTGCGCCCTCGAGCAGAACCGCGACGTTTACGCCGTACCCGGCAACGTGACGAACAAAAACTCCTGGGGCCCTAACCTGCTGATAAAACAGGGCGCGAAGCTGACCTCGACTTGGGAAGATGTGTGGGAAGATCTGCCCACCGACATCCGCATGGCCCTCGAACAAAGCGAGGGATTTGCATCCGAAGGCTCCTCTCTCGCATCACTATTCGACGGAACTCCGCTCCCACCGTCCGAGGCGCGCATCTTCAGCGTCCTCCGCCACGATGAGGCGCTGCAGATGGACGAGATTCTGGAGAAGGTCGAACCGGAAATGAGTTCCTCTGAAGTCTTTACAGCGCTCTTCGAACTGGAACTTGCGGGACGCATACGACAACTTCCCGGCAGAAATTACGTCAGGAGCTTCTGATGGGATTGGCGCGTCGCACGACGTGCTGAAAGGTTCATCTCGCCGTGCTCTTGTAGATTCAAAGGGGCAGGTCGTGGTAGCTTCCCGGAAGGAAGACAGCAAGAGCGGATGAGCAGCAGCGCGCAGGAAGAGTGCGAGCGCTGCCGGTTGAAAAGGAAAAGATGAGTCAATCTCTGGTCATCGTCGAGTCGCCGGCCAAGGCGAAGACGATCAATAAATATCTGGGCAGAAACTATAAGGTAGAAGCTTCGTTCGGCCACATTATGGACTTGCCGAAGCGGGACATCGGCGTGGAGCTGAAGAACCGCACCTTCGAGCCAACACTGATTGTCACGCCGGACAAGGAAAAGGTCGTGCGCCACCTGAAGAAGCTCGCCGAAACCGCCGACGCGGTGTTTCTGGCGCCTGACCCCGACCGTGAAGGCGAAGCAATTGCCGCGCATCTGGCGATGCAGCTTCTCCCCGTCGTGAAGGATAAGAGCAAGATCCGCCGTGTGACCTTCAACGAGATCACGCAGAAAGCGGTGCGCGCCGCCTTCGAGCATGCGCGGGACGTCGACGCAAACCTGGTCGACGCGCAGCAGACGCGGCGCGTCCTCGACCGCATCGTCGGCTATCAGATCTCTCCGCTGCTCTGGGACAAGGTCCGCCGCGGGCTTTCCGCGGGCCGCGTGCAGACCGTCGCTGTCCGCCTCATCGTCGAGCGCGAACAGGAGATTCGCGCGTTCAGCCCGGTCGAATACTGGACCATCGACGCCGCGGTTGCGCCGGTTCCCGATGGACCGGAGTTTGTCGCGCGCTTCATCGGCATTGATGGCACCCGCGCCGAAGTCGCGACCGTGAGCGCACCCAGCCTGCCCGATCAGAAATCCGCCGACGCAGTCCTCGCGGCGCTCGACAAAGCGCGCTGGTCCGTCCGCTCGGTCGAGCGCAAAGAACGCCGCCGCAGCCCCGCGCCTCCGTTCACTACCAGCAAGCTGCAGCAGGACGCCTCTCGTCAACTTGGCTTCAGCGTGAAGCGCACCATGGGCGTCGCGCAGCGTCTCTACGAAGGCGTGGAAGTGGGCGCCGAAGGCACCGTCGGCCTCATCACCTACATGCGTACCGATTCGACGCGCGTCGCGCCAGAGGCCATCGCCGCCGTCCGCGACTACATCGGCCAGAAGCTCGGCAACCAGTATCTGCCCGACCAGGCCAATTTCTATCGCTCCAAAAAGGACGCGCAGGACGCGCACGAAGCCATCCGTCCCACGAATCCTGAAATGCATCCCGACGACATACGCCGCTATCTCAGCGACGAGCAGTTCCGGATGTACAAGCTCGTCTGGCAGCGCTTCGTCGCTTCGCAGATGCTGCCCGCGGTCTACGACCAAACCACCGTCAACATCGAAGCCCGCTCCGATCGCAGCTACGATTTCCGCGCCAGCGGCTCGGTCCTCAAGTTTGACGGCTTCCTCAAGGTCTACGAAGAAGCCAGCGACACCAAGGATGAAGACGACGATGCGCTGAAGAACGCGCTGCCCCCCGTCAAAGACAACGATCCGCTGCGCCTGTTGCATACGCTGCCGGAGCAGCACTTCACCGAGCCGCCTCCGCGCTACAACGAAGCCTCGCTGGTGAAAGAGCTGGAAGAGCGCGGCATCGGCCGCCCGTCGACCTACGCCTCCATCATCACCACCATCCAGGATCGCGAGTACGTCACCAAAGTCCCGCCCACCGGCCGCGGCGGCCGCTTCTATCCAACCGAGATCGGCGCGGTGGTCACTCGTCTGCTGGTGGCCAACTTCCCCTACATCTTCGATCCGCAGTACACCGCGAAGCTCGAAGAAGAGCTGGACGACATTGAAGAAGGCAAGGAACGCTGGACCGATCTGCTCAAAGGCTTCTACGGACACTTCGAGGAAGAGCTGAAGCTCGCCGAGAAGCACATGGAAAACGTGAAGCGGATGGAGCAGGCCACCAACGAGGTCTGCGATCTGTGCGGTTCTCCGCTCATTCTCAAGTGGGGCAAGTTTGGTTCCTTCTACGCCTGCAGCGCTTACGGCAAAGAGAAGCCGGTCTCGGTCTCCGCCACCGCCTGGAAGAAGGACGCGAAGAAGGTCATCGCGAAAATCGAATCGAAGCTGAAGTATCCGGTGCTGGTCAAAACTACGCAGGATGACGAATCGAACACCGTCGCCGAAGTGAACACCAAAGCCGAGCTCAAATCAGGCATCGAAACGGCTCTCGAAACCGGACAGAAGGTCACCGTCGAGCAAGTCAGTTGCGGTTTCACCAAAGAGAATCACGCAGCCAAGCCCGATCTGCTGGCGACCGACGGCCAGAGCGGCCCGGCTGAAGAGTATTGCGAGAACTGCGGCAAGGTGATGGTTCTGCGCCGCGGGCCATTTGGCGCGTATATGGCCTGCCCGGACTACAACGCCGACCCGCCCTGCAAGACGGTTCGCCGCCTCAGTCAGAAGCAGCAGCAAAAACCGGCGGTCCCGCTCGACGAGAACTGCCCCAAATGCGGCAAGCAGCTCGTGCTGCGATCCGGCAGCTACGGCGAGTTCGTCTCCTGCTCCGGTTATCCCAAGTGCAAATACGTCAAGCAGACCCTCATCGCGGGCCTCCTCTGCCCGAAGTGCGGCGAGGGCGACATCGCTGAGCGCAAGGCGCGCACCGGCAACATCTTCTGGGGATGCACGCGGTATCCCAAGTGCGACTTCACCTCGAACCTGAAGCCGGTCGCGCAGAAGTGCCCGCAGTGCAACTCACCTTACGTGGTCGAACGCGTGATCGACGGCGGCCTCTACCTGGTTTGCCCCAACAATAAGGAGATGATGCCGCGCCGTCGTCCGCGCAAGGGCCAGAAGGTCGAAGAGACGCCGAACGCCGTCGAGTGCACCTTCTCGGAGCGCATCGGCGACGCGCCCGCTCCGGCACCCCCTGACAAGCCCACCGCCGCGACCCACGGCCCGGTGGTTGAAGAGGAACAGCCGGTCGCCTGAGCCTCCGCCTCGATTCCTGCCCAATAGAAAAGGACCCGCCCAAGCGGGTCCTTTTCTTGTGCGTTGCCGCAGGTTATGGGACGTAATACCGGAACGACGTCCAGAACATGTTGTCGGTGCCCTTCGCGCCGCCGCCCGGGTTGGTGGTGCTGTCCAAACCAGACCACAGATCGCGCTCGAAGCGGCTGTACTGCAGACCGAAGCGCAACCTGCCCTTCGGGCCGTTGTAGAAGTTGTACCAGTCGCCGAACGTGAACTCCTGCACGTCCTTCGTGTTGCCCTTGCAGTTGCTCGGCGTCCCGGGAGCGCTGGAGGCGTTCGGCCCGGTGGGCGCGGTCTCCGTCGTGCATCCGGACATGGTGGTGTACGGCGAGCCGTACCCTTCGCCGGAAGTTCCGAAGTAGTGCCGCGCAGCGTAGTCGCCTCCGTAGTTGAAGTACACCATCAGGCGCTTGCTGGCGTTGGCTTCAAGCGTGCCCAGGCCGGAGAAGGTATGCAACGGAGCGATATGGCCGTCGGGATCGAGCGTCGCATCCGCGATCGTCGATGAACCCATGCGGCCCGTTCCATCGCCGTACAGCCCTTTCAGGCCGATGGTCAGGTTCTTCGTGCCCAGAGGTGCGCGGAAGCCGGCGCCAACGCCACCGCCAACGGTGGCGTCGTTATAGGGAGTGCCGGTTGTGGGATAGATCCGATCGTGGAAGAAACGGCTGACACCAAACACTTCCCAGTGTCCCCAGCCTGGCTGGAAGGCCATCTTCGCGACGATCTCCGGAGCAAGATTAAAGGAATAGTTGGCCTGGTTATCGTAGAGGCCGCCGCCGGTTCCAGCCGAACCAACCAACTCGTTGGTCGGCAGGCTGTTGCCCGCAACCAGAAGCTGATCGTTTTCGGCCGAAGCTCCGAAGGCGAACTTCTTGCCGAAATCCTTCGACACGCGGAAGCCGTACTGCCGATTCCAGACGAAGCCGGCTTCGTACTGCGGATCAATCGTGGAAGGAAGGATCTCGGTTCCGTTGTCGAGAAGGTTCGTGGTCTCTGTCGTAAGCGACCACATCTGCCCCCCGGTAAACTTCCAGCCGCTGTCCAGAGCCGCCTGTCCCCAGATCTGGCGCTGGCGAAGCGTGTAACTATTCGACTGGTTGTTGTTTGAGGTGGTGCCGGAGCTCAGCCAATCCATTTCGTAATAACCGGTCAGGCCCAGA
Source organism: Acidobacteriaceae bacterium (assembly GCA_036267295.1). Lineage (GTDB taxonomy): Bacteria > Acidobacteriota > Terriglobia > Terriglobales > Acidobacteriaceae > Palsa-343. The sequence continues at coordinate 25,946 of DATAWI010000014.1, forward strand.
CCGCCATCCCGGCCCGAGGCTTTGATGGCAATACGCGACTGCCGGCCGGAGGCATTGAACTCGCTCAGGTTGGAATCCGGCGAATCGTTCAGAGGAACGCCGGTAAACGCCGTGTTCAAGCCGCCGCCGGTGGCACCCTGACGCCACACGGTTTCAGCCGCCACAAAGCTGCCGTGCGGGCTGATGGTGATGCCGTGATAGAAGATCGCGTCCGGATTCTCGATCTCCTTCTTCATGTCCGCAGTCTGCTTCTGGACGGTGACTGCCAGCGCGCTGCTGCTCGACTTCAAATCCGTGACCGAGCTTTGCAGGCTGGAGACGGCCTCCGCGTTGGAGGAAAGCGTCTGCTGCTCCTGGTTAGCCGCCGCCTGCGCGGCCTCCGCGGCCTGTTGCGCCGATGTTGCGGCCTGCTGCGCCTGCTGCAGTTGCGCGTCGCGGTCGGAAAGTTGCTGTTTCAGCGTATCGATCTCGCCGCGCTGCGAATCCATCTGGCTCTTCAGTTCCTCGATCTGCGATTGAACCGAAGGCTTTGCCGGCGCTGCTGCGTGATGGTGAACCTTTTTTGGTGTCGGGGAGGAACTGGCCGTGGTCTGCGCGGAGCCCGTGGCTACAGCCAAAGCCAGCGCGAGGGTGGCAAGTGCCTTACTTTGATTGGTCATTCTGCCTCTCTCAAGTTGGAACTGCGTGAAAGATAATGCCTGCGTGCGAACGGCTAGGGCAGGAGAGGTTCCATCGGAGGACAAGCAGCAGAGGGGATCGCGCCCACTCCCAACAGCCCACATCTACCCAGTTCGAATGCTCGCAGGGGTTTGTGAATATTCGGAGAAAGGGCGATGAATGTTCGGGGAAAAACCGTGGTTTTCAGGGACGCAAATGTTTACTTTTCAATTAATTACGGGCATTCGCGCCGGATGCTGGCGGAGGCGTCTTTCCCGCTGCGATCAGGTTCGCCAGCAGCCGGTAGGCCCCTGGGATCGCCTCGGGAAGCTGCCGGTAGACGGCGTACGCCATATACATCCAGGTGCCTTTTCCGGAGTGTGCCACCAGCAGCCCACCCTTTTGCGGATCCTGCCCCGGATCGTGGGTCTCCGTCAGCGCCGTGTACTGCGAGGACCAGGAGTCCAGGAACGAGTGGCCTCGCTCCTCCACCCAGCCGTCAAAGTCCGCCGTCGTGATGGCATTGGGCCAGGTGAACAGGCGGTTCTGCGGATCGAGCAGCGTCACGGGGGCGTTTTCCGCCACCACCTTTTCCGGGTTGCGCCCCAGGTTCACCGGGTACGGAGCAGGGAACTGCACGCTCTGGTATTGCACCAGAACCGTTCCGCCCTTCTGCACGTAATCCAGCAGTCGAGGCGTCGCCGCCGTCAGGTCGGGCCGAGAAGAATAAGCTCGAATCCCGACGATGATCGCGTCATAGCTGGACAGATCGCCCTGCGCCAGATCCGTCGCCGACAGCAGATGCGTCTGCACGCCGATCTCTGCGAGCGCGGTAGGCACGTCGTCGCCGGTGCCCATGATGTAGCCCACCTTGACACCCACCGGCACCTTCACATCCACAGCCCGTAGCCGATAGGTCGACGGGGCATACAGATAATACGGTCGCAGTCCCGGGTAGCCGACCGTCGTAAAGCCTTCGGTGAAGGTGTCGTTGCCGCTCTGTGCCACGGCGTGAATCTCGTAGCTCTGCCCGTTCAGCGCCCCTGGATGAAGAACGAACTGGAAATCCCGGCTGCTCTCCGGTGTCAGGTGAAACGAAGCGCTGGGCGGATCGGACGTCCACCCGCTCGGCAGATCCAGATGCAGCGTCCCATCGGCGTTGCTCTGCTGCTGATTGCTGAGCGTCACCGGGAAGGGAATCGTCTCGGTTCCCAGCGGAACCACCCCGGCCGGCTCCGCCAGATTCACAGAAAGCTGCGGTACCACCGCCAAAGGCTGATAGACGCCGCCAATCCCATGCACGCGATGCACCGTCTGCACCACCTGGCCGACGCGGATGGGCACACCCTGATAGCGAAACTCCGCCCACCCCGCCAGAGGATAGGGCGCGAACGGCAAATTCAGCCAGCGCGGATCCGTGATGTCGTAATACGGCTGCTCCGTGTTCGGCCGCGAGAAATACGGCCGCGTCACTTGCGCATTGTGTGGCACATACACGCGGAAAATCGCATCTCCGGCGTTGCTGCCCATTGCGTCGAGTCCCGGAGCACCCAGCCGCGTGATCTGCCACGTGTCGCCATCCTGGGTCTCAAGCCACGTACGCGTCAGTTGCAGGCCATCCGCGGACGTACTCCACTCGCTGGCCGCGCTCGCGTGCACGCGCACATCGATTTCTTCTCCCGGCGATACCGTGGTCGGCGTCTCCTCCGGAACCAGCGGTGGCGCCGGGTTCTCATTCGTCGCCGTCCGCGGCATCACCAGCGCATTCACTTCCAGCCCCAGCGACTCGGCCAGCGCCGTGTTGAACTGCGTCAGCTTGAGGTTCAGTTCATGCGTCACGTTCGCCTGGTCGTCGGCGCTCAGCGCACTCGCATGCACCGCGTCGATCAGTTGCTGCGTTGCCTTGTACCCAGCCGCCAACTCTGGAGCGATCTTCTCCGGATGCGCCGGCAAGTCGCCATACAGCGCGACGTTCACGTGGCCCTGAATCTCCTTGAGCCCCGCCGCCAGAAATGCCGTATCGCCCGAGTGCGCCAGCGAAGCAATGCCCGCCAGCGAGGTGTCGATGCCGTTGAAGAACGAACTTTCCTGGTCCGTGGTCTCCACGCGCGACCCGTAGCGGTGATACCCCACACTGCTCGGTCCCGGTAGCGGCAGCGTCCCGCCACCGTTCTGCGATTTCTGCTCGCTCCATCCGGTCCGTGCCATCTGCAAGTACGATTCGCCCAGTACCGGATCCCACATCCCTTCGGGGATATCGACGGTCGCCGTCGGGAAGCTGGTGTCCCACTGCTTCGCCACGTAGTCGTAGAACCGCACCGGCGACCACTTATTCGTCGCGTAGTCGAAGATGCCCCGGTTGCTCGCCCCGAAGAATGGCACGCGCGCATACACCTTCAGCGGTGACCACGGCCGCAACCCCGCCGCAATTTGATCCGGGCAAACGTTGGGATCGCCAGCCTGCTGATAGGCCTCCTGATTCATCTCGCCGGAAACCTGGTGGTGCCCATGCCCATCCGTGATATTGCCCGTAAACGTGGACGCCAGCACCAGCGGCCGGTCCATCCGCACCACGCGCACCACGTCGCACAGCACGCGATCGCGTCCCCACTGCTGGTGCGCCTCATCGATGGTCTTGGAGAAACCGTAGTCGATCACGCGCGTAAAGTACTGCTCCGACCCCGAATACTGGTCAGCCAGCAGCAATTCGTTTGTCCGGATCAGCCCCAGCGCGTCGTAGCTTTCATCGGACATGGCATTCTGCCCGCCTTCGCCGCGATTCAGCGTCAGGATGGCGGTGCGAATTCCGGCGCCCCGCGACTCGTAGGTCAGCATGCCGCCATCCTCATCATCGGGGTGGGCGACGATGAACAGCAGGCTGCCCCATGTATCGAGTTTGCGCAGCGTCTGCGCCAGGCCGTCAGCCCCGCGATCCTGCGGCAAGGTTTGCGCATCGGGAGAGGCAGCAATCTGCGTGCGCCACGGCACCACCTGCGCCGACGCGCCCAGCGCGCATGCGGCAATCACCATGATCGCGCAGGCGCAGCGAACGTTGCGAGGATGTGAGCGGAAGAAGGGAAGCATCGCGTCTGAAAAGCCAGTGTACCGTGACACGATCTGGTACAAAGTCAGGAATGCCTCTCGACGCAGCCGCGCGCGGCGAATCAGGGAGCAGCGCTCCCCACCTCGAGCGCCGCATCGGCCTGCCCAGCGCCATCTCCCTGAACATGATGTACATGATCGGCGTGGGGCCCTTCATCACACTGCCCCTCATCGTCACCGCAATGGGCGGCCCGCAGGCGTTGCTCGGCTGGGTCCTCGGCGCGCTCATCGGAGCCTGCGACGGCTTGGTCTGGGCAGAGCTGGGAGCGGCCATGCCCGAGGCCGGAGGATCGTACGCCTTTCTCCGCGAAATCTACGGCCGCGACGGCGCAGGACGCTATTTCTCCTTCCTCTATATCTTTCAGCTCGGCTTCAGCGCGCCGCTGTCTATCGCCTCCGGCTGCATCGGCTTCGCGGAATTCTCCTCCTACCTCTTTCCCAGCCTCCAGCATCCCGTCTTTGCCATTTGGCCGAACGGCGTGCACTGGACCAGCCTGCTCGCCGCCGGCGCCGTCGTCGTCATCATTGCCATGCTTTATCGCGACATCCAGGCGATTCTGCGCACCGCCTGGGTTCTGTTCGCGGGCGTCATGGCCGCCATGGCCATCGTGATCTTCGCGGGATTCACCCATCTGCACCCCGCGCTCCTCCACGTCGCGCCACACGCCTTCAGCTTCTCGCCCGCCTTTTTCGCAGGACTTGGCTCCGCCACCCTGATCGCCACTTACGACTACTGGGGCTACTACAACGTCTGCTTCCTCGGCGGAGAAGTCCGCGATCCGGGCAGAGCGATCCCGCGTGCCGTGCTCGGTTCCATCGCCGTGGTTGCTGTCCTCTACATCTGCATGAACATCAGCGTGCTCGGCGTGATTCCGGCCGGCACCATGGGCCATGGCGCCGCCGCCGGAACCGTCGTCTCACGCATGGTGGCAGTCACCTTGGGACCCACCATGGCCATCATCGTCACCTGTCTCATCATGTGGACCGCCTTCTCCTCCGTCTTCGCCCTGCTGATGGGGTATTCGCGCGTCCCCTACGCCGCGGCCCTCGACGGCAATTACTTCCGCATCTTCGCGCACCTGCATCCGAAGCGGAATTTCCCCGACTTCTCCCTGCTCGCGCTCGGCGGAGTCGCCATGATCTTCTGCTTCCTGCGCCTCGTGCAGGTCATTGCCGCGCTCGTGGTCATTCGCATCGTGCTGCAGTATTTGCTGCAACAGGTAGGCGTCATCTGGCTGCGCATCCAGCGGCCCGACCTGCCCCGCCCCTTCCGCATCTGGCTCTATCCGCTGCCGCCCCTCGCCGCGTTAGCCGGATTCATCTTCATCCTGTTTTCGCGGACTGGCAGCTTCCGCGACCTCGCCTTCGCTCTGACCATTGCGTTCCTCGGCACCGCGCTCTACATGGTGCGCGCCCACGCTCGCCGCGAGTGGCCGTTTAGAATGGCTCCGAAGTGAGGTGATCCGTGGTCGACCTCTCGATCGCAGAAGGCAAGCTGGTGCTGCACGTGCGCGGCGCCGATCAACTCTGGGCCCTGAAAAGCACCCTGGAGATCCCGCTGCAGCACATCGCCGGCGTTCGCGCCGACCCGGAAATCGCGCGCAGCTGGTGGCATGGTCTCAGGCTGGTCGGCACGAATCTCCCCGGCGTCATCACCGCCGGCACCTTTTACCAGCATGGACAATGCATCTTCTGGGATGTTCACAACCCCGACAACACAATCGTGATTGACCTGCGCGACGAGCGCTACGGTGAGCTGATCGTCGAAGTCGCCGATCCCAGCGCCGCTATCAGCACAATCCAATCCATGCTGCCGCCGAGCTAGCCCGGTGCAGGCCTTTATCCTCGCCGGCGGCAAAAGCTCGCGGATGGGCCGCGACAAAGCTCTCCTCGACCTCGACGGCCAGCCGCTTATCGCCCACGCCGTCGCCAGGCTGAACGCCCTCGGCATGCCCCCCCGCATCTGCGGATCGCGTCCCGACCTCGCCCGCTTTGCCGAGGTCATCTCCGACAATCTCTCCGACGCCGGCCCCCTCGCCGGCATCGAAGCGGCTCTCACCGTCTCCGATGAAGACCTGAACCTCTTTCTCCCCGTCGATCTTCCCGGCCTGCCGCTCGAGTTCCTGCGCTGGCTTGCCGCTCGCGCAAATGCCTCCCAAGTCGCCGCCACCTTCCCCACGCTCGCCGGACGCCCCCAGCCCCTCTGCGCCGTCTACAGCCGCCGCCTGCTCCCCGGCCTGCGTGCAGCGTTGGCTGCGGGCGACCGCAAAGTGACCGTGGCCATCTCCGCCGCCGCAGCCTCTCTCGGCGCGCCCGTTAACAGCTTCGCCATCGAGCCGCTTGCCCCGAAGCTGATCCCCCACACCTGGCCGGCAGAACCACCCCTCGAGGCCTGGTTCCGCAACATCAACACCCCCGACGACTACGAACTCCTCCGCACCCGCGCGCCGAAATAGTTCGGATTAATTCTGGAGGAATTCCGGATCATCCCATACAGTGTTAGCAGCGCGAACACCCAGGAAAACAGCGTGGCCGGCATTCCCGAGGTACCCATTGTAGTGAAGGCGGAGAGCAACGGTCACGACGACCGTGAGCCCTACATCGTCTTTAAGGACGTCTGCAAGTCCTTCGGCGATCAGCACGTCCTCAAGGACATCAACTTCTTCGTGATGCCGGGCGAGACCCTCTGCATCCTCGGTCGTTCCGGCGTGGGCAAGTCCGTATCGCTCCAGACCATCATGGGTTTCCTCAAGCCCGACTCAGGCCGCATCTACGTCGCGGGCGAGGACATCACCGACTTCGACGAAAAGCAGATGCAGGCGGTGCGCCGCAAAGTCACCATGGTCTTCCAGAACGGCGCGCTCTTCGACTCTCTCACCGTCGCCGAGAACGTCGCCTTCCCGCTGCGCGAAGGCCGCGGTCTGGCCGAAGACCAGATCCAGCAAATTGTGCGCGGCCTGCTCGAAATGGTCGGCGTCGTCGAGGTCATCGACCTCATCCCCTCCGACCTCTCCACCGGCATGAAGCGCTCCGTCGCCATCGCCCGCGCTCTGGCCGCCGAACCCGAGGCCATCCTCTACGACGAGCCGACCACCATGGTCGACCCCCTCATTGCCAAGCTGCTCGGCACCCTGATTCTGAAGCTGCGCAATCAGCTCAAGCTCACCAGCATCGTCGTCACCCACGACATGCGCTTCGCCGAGCGTCTGGCGGACCGCGTCCTCTTCCTCCACCAGGGCCGCGCCGAGTTCTTCGGCACCACCGCCGAGTTGCTGAAAACCGATGACCCCATCCTCCGCCAGTTCCTCGAGCTGGATGAGCTCATCCTGCCTCAGGTCTAGGCCCGCTACTTTCCACGCGCGTCGAGCCGCAGCGCAATGCCACCCTCAAACGCTGGAGAATGCAGCCGCGCTGCGCTGCCTGTCGAATCGAACTCCGCGTGAGCCAGCGCTTCTCCTGTAACCACATCGATCCATTCCCCGGTATAGTGACCCGCCGGCAGCGCCAGCGTCAGATCGACCGGCCCGTCGCCATCCAGGTAGAACGCGTAGGTATGTCCCGGCCACGAAAGCTCATGAGCTACCGCCGCGCCGGCATGCACCACGCTCTCCGCATCCGGTCGCATGTGCTCGAGTGGCAGCGCCTCCAGAAACGCGCTCAGGATATGCAGTTGCCGCCGCAGTGCGGGGCTCCCGCCGCCCGGCCCGTTGGGCGCGGTGTCCGCCCCATCCTCATGGCCTGGCGTGAACGAGTAATCGAGGCTGTCGAAGATCCCGCCGCCGCTCAGCATGAAGTTCCATGCCTGGCGCCGATAGACCGCGGCGTCATGGCCCAGGAATCCGGTCTCGTCGTAGGCAATCGCCGCCCCCAGCCCGTCATTCCACATGGCCGCCTCGGGATACGCATAGTGGAAGTTCACGATGCTGACGCCGGGTATCAGCGCGGCGACCGGCAGCCGGAAATTGGCATAGCACTGCGCGATCAAATGCCGGTGGCCCAGCGACGTCTCCTCGCTCGTGATCCACCCCGCCACGGCGGTCTGCCATTCCACCGACGCGGCGTCGGCCACGTCGACCGAATTGGGAAACAGATCGCGCCCCGGCGGAAATAAATACGGATTGATGATCCCCGCCGCAACCGGGCGATCCGACCACGGTTCATTCTGGATCTCGAAAATCACGTTGTCGAAGCCGCTCACCGCCGCGACGGCCTTGCGCACATAGCTTTCCTGATAACGCAGAATCGCGCCATTCTCCCGCGTGTTGACCTTCTTCCGGTCGCTCAGCTCCAGGTGGTTGACGTTGTTCTCTGCATTGAACGGGCTGAGTGCCCACTGCGCCTCGCCGTATTGCGACGAAAACAGCGAGATTTCGACCACGATGCCGAGCCGCGAAGCCTCCGCGAGAAAGCCGTGCAGCCGATCGAAGTACTCCGGATTCCACTGGTCCAGGTCGAATTTATTCCCCCCACCCGCGTATCCCGGCGTGGAGCTGCGCGCCCACGGCGCGACAAAGTCTCCCGGAGCCGGCGCCAGATCGTTGCGCTCGATCCCAAACGACTTCCCCGGAACCTCCACATAGCTGCCCGCAAAAAGCCGCGTTTCGTTCATTCCCTCGGCAGCCAGCGTCGCGAGGTACCGTTTGTAGTCGACCCCTCGGTTGATGACCCCGCCGTAATGTTCGCCGCTGGTGACCAGCGCAATCGTCTTTCCGCGAAACTGAAAGTAGTGGGGATTCGCCGGATTGAGCCGGATGGGGTCGCCGTTCGATCCCGGCATCTGCGCCCCCGCGCTCACGACCGCCAGCAGCCCCACCGCCAGAATCCCTCCAGCCGTCGCGCTCCAGAACCAGCCAGCCTTTGCCATGGCGACCATGGTAGTGCATGGGGGTAGCAGAGCACGGATCGGCTCCCCGGCCCTCAGACCTTCCCGCCCCGTTGCTACACTAGGATTGTGAAGATCGCGCTCGCCCAGATTGACCCCACCGTCGGCGATTTCCAGGGCAACACGGCAAAGATTCTCGACTTCACCCGCCGCGCCCAGCAGGGCGGCGCGGACCTCGTCCTCTTTCCCGAGCTGGCCATCTGCGGCTACCCTCCGGCCGATCTCCTCGAAAAACCAGAGTTCGTCACCCGCTGCAGTGAGGCCCTCGGCGAGATCGCTCGCGCCACCGCCCAGGACCGCATCGCCGTCGTCGCCGGCTACGTCACCGCGGCCGAGCATGGAGCAGGGAAGCGCGTCATGAACTCCGCCGCCCTGGTTCGCCACGGCCACGTCGAGTTCGTCCAGTCGAAGATGCTGCTCCCGTTCTACGACGTCTTCGACGAGCAGCGTTATTTCGCCGCCGCCCCCCGGCAGCGCCTCTGCCACCTCAACGGCCAGGCGGTCGCCCTCACCATTTGCGAAGACGCCTGGAACGACAAGAGCTTCTGGGAGAATCGACTCTACACGGTCGATCCGGTGGAAGAGATGATGCGGCAGCACGCCTCACTCGTCCTCAACATTTCGGCCTCGCCGTGGTGGCACAACAAGCGTGAACTCCGCCGCGAGATGCTGGCCGCTGTCGCAAAACGCCACAATGTCCCGGTCGCCATGGTCAACCAGATCGGCGGAAACGACAGCCTCATCTTCGACGGATCGAGCGTTGTCATCGGCCCGGATGGTGAGGTGATTGCCCAGGCAAAAAGCTTCGAGCAGGACTTGATATTTGCCGATTTAAACAACAAACAAAATAGCTATTTAGGTGATATTCGCTCCCAGCCCACTGACGAAGATGACGCCATGCTGCAGGCTCTCGCCCTCGGCACCCGGGACTACGTCCGCAAATGCGGCTTTTCGAAGGTCGTCATCGCCCTCAGTGGCGGCATCGACTCCGCCCTCGTCGCGGCCATCGCTGTCCGCGCCCTCGGCCCGGAGAATGTAGTCTGCCTCGGCATGCCCAGCCCCTACTCCTCGACCGGCTCCATCGACGACAGCCGCCAACTCGCCGCCAACCTCGGCATTCGCTACGAAGTCGTCCCCATCGACGAGGTGTTTTCCGGATTTAACCACGCCCTGGCGCCGCTCTTCACCGGCGTCTCACCTGACATCACCGAGGAGAACCTGCAGTCCCGGATCCGCGGCACGCTCCTGATGGCCTACTCCAATAAATTCAATGCTTTAGTTCTCACCACCGGCAACAAGAGCGAGATGGCCACCGGCTACTGTACCCTCTATGGCGACATGGTCGGAGCCCTGGCGGTCATCGGCGATGTCTACAAGACGCGCGTCTACGACCTGTGCCGAGCCCTCAACCGCGAGAGGGAACTGATCCCTCTGCCCATCCTCGAGAAGGCCCCATCGGCTGAACTTCGCCCGGACCAGAAAGACACTGATTCCTTACCTCCATACGAGATTCTTGATCCAATACTTGAAGCTTATGTGGAACGCTATGAGACCCCGGAGAACATCGCATCGGAGCAGGGCGTCGATCTCGCAACCGTCCGCGCCGCGGTCCGACTGGTGGAGCGCAGCGAATACAAGCGCCAGCAGGCCGCGCCCGTCCTGAAGGTGACCCCCAAGGCCTTTGGCATGGGCCGTCGCTTCCCCATAGCTGCTAAAGTACAAGATTAGCAAATTAGCTTGAAAGGATTCTATGCAAAGACGTTATCTTACTGCCGCTCTCGCTGTCCTCGCGCTTTCGGCTTCTGCTGCTTCGGTCTTCCCGCAGGATGGCCAGATCTCGGCCCCCACTCCGCAGGCTGCCCCCGCCGCCGAACCGCAATTTCCTCCCGTCGACCCCGCCAACTTCACCTCGACCACGCCCACGAAGGACCAGGTGGATTCCTTCCTGAAGGCGACCTGGGGCTACGATACCGAGCGCGTCTGGCAGGTCGCCGCGATCCAGAAGACCGCCGCTGCCGGTATCAGCAAGGTGCAGGTGTGGGTCGCGGAGAAGCCTAGTCCGCAACTGGGGAACTTCTCCTTCTTCGTCACCGCCGACGGCAAGCACATCATCGCGCAGGACCAGGTCCTCGACTTCGGCACTCGTCCCTTTGACAATGCCTGGCACACCCTGCAGCAACGGGCCGATGGACCCTCCCGCGGAGCGACCGGGAAACAGTTCATGCTCGTCGAGTTCGCCGACTTCGAGTGCCCGCATTGCAAAGAGGCCGAGCCGATCGTCGACAAGCTCCTCCAGGATTTCCCTCAGGCCCATTACGTCTTCCAGAGTTTCCCCCTCGTGAACATTCATGCGGAGGCGTTTACGGCCGCGGCCTTCGGCCAGTGCGTCTTTCAGCAGGGAGGAAAGGACGCATTTTTCAAATACGCCGAGTCTACCTTCGACGCCCAAACCGCCCTCGCCGGCCAGGGCGCCGACCAGGCGCTCCGCAATTCTGTCACGGCCGCCGGTCTCGACCCGGACAAGGTCACCACCTGCGCCGGCACGGCTGAAGCGAAGAGCGCCGTCCACTCCTCCATGCAATTGGGCATCGATCTGAACGTCGACCAGACGCCGATGCTCTTCGTGGACGGTCGCGGTTTGCCCATGCTCGCCGTCCCCTATGAGCAGCTAAAGAAGATCATTGAGTGGCAGTTTGCAAACGACAAATAATAAGAGAGTTAAAGAAAACTCCATGGTGAACGACTGCTACATGTAATCTTTTACTTTCTATTTCTTTTTTATTTTACTGATATAAAGGAGTTTATGTCTTCTAATCTTTCCATTCACCCAACCCGTTCGGCCATTCTCAGCATGGACCTGCAGAGCGGCATTGTGTCGATGCTGGCGGCCAGCGATCCGGGGTTGGTGCCGCGAGTTGCTGGAGTTCTTAAACAGGCTCGCGCGGCGGGCATCACCGTGATTCACGTCCAGGTGGGTTTCCGCCCGGGCCTGCCGGAAGTCAGCCGTCGCAATCCGATCTTCGCCGCTGTCCTCAACTCGCCGCAGCACCAGCAGCTTTTCGAAGGGCCGGCAGGTGCGATCCACCCGTCCCTCGGCCCTGAACCCGGCGACATTGTGGTCACCAAGCACCGGGTCAGCGCCTTCCACGGCACCGACCTGGAGATGATCCTGCGCGCCAAAGAGATCGACACGCTGATTCTGCTCGGGATCGCCACCAGTGGCGTCGTGCTCTCGACGCTTGTCGACGCCAGCGACGCCGATTACCGCCTGTTCGTAGTGGGCGATTGCTGCCTCGATCCCGATCCCGACCTGCACATCAGCCTGACCGGCAAATGCTTCCCGCGTCGGGGCACCGTCGTCACCGCGGCGGAGGTTTCGGCGATGCTGAACTCCTAAGTTCTTGCCTTTCCGTTGATTACAGGCTGATTAAGACGAAAGATTGCTGCGGGAATTCAGCATTTTTCTCTTGATTTTCATAGAAAAAATACTTAGAATAATAAAGGTTTGTGACCTCCCGGCGTCCCCTGTGATGGGGCCGTCGGATCTTGGTTCGTCACCTTTACTGCAGAGGACATAGCTTACATGGCAAAGCGTCGTGGCAATCCCAACTGGGGCAAGCCGGAGCCGATCGGCCCCGTCGTCCCCACCGTGACTTCCTTCGAGCAGGTCGTCAAGGAATTCAAGCTCACACCGGACCAGTACATCCGTTCCACTCGCCTCCGGGAGTGGGCTCGCCGGAACCGTAACTCGAAGTACATCCCCGAATCGCTCCTGGAAGCGTGGGGCTTCGAGATCGAGTCGACGTTGTAGTTCAAGCCTCCGGGAACGCAGCATGCAGCGCCGCCTTCGGGCGGCGCTGTTGTTTTTGGCCCCTTGCTGCCAATCGCCCGCCATGGGATATTCCCCCCATGGCCCCTCGCCCTCCGTGGATCACGTCGCTCTCTCAGGCCTTCGTCGCCTTCACCATCGAGTTCGATAACGAAGCTGAGCACCAGCTGCCGCACACCACCACGGATTACGGGCGCACTCCCGGTGCTGTCCATACCCCCTGGCTGGCGTCGATGGCGATGTGGTTCAACTGCCTGCAATACGTCGGCGAGCAGGGAATTGCCCTCCATGAAATGCGCCGCCGCGCCCGCACCGAAACCAACCTCGACGGCATGCAGCGCTGGGGCTATGTCTACCTCACTCCGGACCCCGCAGATCAGCGGCGGAAGCCTCCCAAAGCCGACTGGCTCGTCCGCTCGACGCCGGCAGGTCGACTGGCGCAGAAGATCTGGCAACCGCTCTTGCCCGTGATCGAAGCTCGCTGGCAGGAACGTTTCGGGGCCTCGCAAATCCAGGGGCTCCGCGGCTCCCTCGTCGCGCTCGTTCGCCAGCTCGATCCGGCTCTTCCTGACTGCCTGCCCATCGGGGGGTACGGGCTGTTCAGCTCGGATCCGCGCCCGAAACCCCTGAGAAAGGCAGCGCGCAAAAGCCCGCCCCCAGCGCCCGGTGAGAACCTCGACGTCGCCGCACTCCCGCTGCCGGTACTCATGGCTCGCGTCCTGCACGCGTGCGCCGTCGAGTTTGAGCAGGAGTCGTCCGTCTCGCTGGCGCTGTCAGCCAATATCCTGCGCGTTCTCGACGAACGGCCGACACGCCTGCGCGATCTTCCGGAGCTAACCGGAATCTCAACCGCGCTCACGGCAGTCGGAACCGGATGGCTGGCTCGTCACGGCTTTGCAGTCCTCGACACAGCGCCCGCGCCCGACCGCGGCAGGCAAATCCGTCTGAGCGAGAAAGGCCTGGTCGCCCAGGAAAGTTACATCACGCGCCTTCGGGAGTTGGACAGGAGCTGGCGCCAGCGCTTTGGCGCCAAAACCATCGGGGCGCTGTCGACGGTCCTCGCACCGATCGTCCGGGATGGAACCCCGGAAAAGTCTCCGCTTTTCCGCGGACTGGTGCCGTATCCGGAAGGATGGCGCGCCCAGGTCCGTCCGCCAGCCACGCTGCCACATTATCCGCTGGTGACGCACCGCGGCGGTTACCCGGACGGCAGCTAAGAAATCGTACGGAGCACGGAGTTGCGTCAATGGCCGTTCCGAGGAGACAATCTGACGCACCACCGGTAATCCATAGCCAACGGACCTTTCGCATTCCATTGGGGGACTGCATGAGAATCTCCGCATTTGTCACGTGGACAGGCCTGGCAGGGTTCGCATTCTTCTGCCTCAACTCTTTGCACTCGCAAACGGCCGCACCCCCGCACCGCATCGTCATCCGGGCGGCGCGGCTCATTACCGGCAAGGGCGACGCGGTATTGACGAACGGTGTCATTGAGATCGAGGGAAAAAGGATCACCGCCGTCGGATCCGGGCTGGCGGTACCCGCAAACGCCGAGGTCATCGACTTAGGTAACGAGACGGTGTTGCCGGGGCTGATCGATGCACACACCCACCTGCTGATGGAGATGGATGGTTCCAAAATCCTGCAGCAGGACGCCGAGATGCTGCGAATTGTGGCGACGGAGAGCACCGCGGAGCGCGCTCTGCTCGGGGCCAGGTCGGCTCGGGAGGACCTCGAAGCCGGAATCACCACCGTCCGCGATGTCGGGAACTCCGGCGTCGAAGGCGACGCCGCTCTCCGAGACGCCATTATGCGCGGATGGGTTCCCGGCCCGCGCATGATCGTGTCCACCCGCGCACTCTCCGCCCCGGGAGGGCAATTCGGATCGCTGACTCCAGACGCTCGGAAACTGATCAACCAGGAATACGTAGTCATCGACGGCGCGGAGAGTGCCCGGCAGGCTGTGCGCGAGGCGCTCTATTCCGGTGCTAACTGTATCAAGGTCATTGTGAACGGGAATCCAGCGGACGTAACGCCTGAAGAAATGACGGCCATCGTCCAGGAGGCCCACCGGGACGGCGTAAAAGTGGCGGCGCACGCGATCGGGGATGCGGAAACGCGCATCGCGGCCGAGGCGGGAGTGGACTCCATCGAGCATGCGTACATCGTCTCCGATGATGTGCTGCGAATGATGGCACAGAAGCACATTTTTCTGGTCCCTACCGATTCCACATTGAGCCAGTTCATCGCTATGGTGTTCGGCGGCCGGGAGCCCACACCCGAAGAACGCAGCACCTTTGACAAGGAAATGAAGGATTACTTCGAAGGCAATCGGCGGCGACTGCAGCGCGCAATCGACCTCGGAGTGCCGATAGCCGCCGGCTCGGACATGTATGCCACGGTCCCCGGGAAAACACGGGGCCAGGCGAGCCTGGATGTGCTCGAGGCGTTATCTAACGAAGGGATGGGGTCGATGGCGATCATTCACGCGGCCACCAGCAGCGCCGCGGAACTCCTCGGACTGCAGGATCGAATTGGCACTCTGGAGCCCGGCAAGCTGGCCGACATCATCGCCGTTCCAGGTAACCCGGTCGACGACATTACGTCCCTGGAGCACACTACATTCGTCATGAAAGGCGGCGTTGTTATTCGTCAGAAGCAATGACCGGGCACGCTGACGAGGCGCCATCGACATCGCCGGATCCGTAGCGGCTCCTCAGATATTACGTCCGATAACAGATATTCTGTTCACTCAGTCTAAACTCCAGCAAATAAGCGGCGCGATAGCGCAGGTCGACCCAGCATCGGCCGCTTCGCATCCAGCCGCCTCCCACCCGTTCCCCGTTCGGCCTTTGCTCAATGATGGCTCTGATTGCTCTCAGACGACTTCCGGCCCCACCAGTCGTCCTCGGCCGCCTGCATCGACAGCGCGATGCGGTTATCGACGCCCACCTTGCGCATCAGCCGAGCCACATAAGATTTGACCGTCTGCTCCCGGATGCTGAGCGCGTGGGCGATTTCCCGGTTCGACCGGGCCAGCACCAGCTGCTGCAGGACCTCCGACTCGCGCTCGGTAAACCGGGGTGTGGTCTTCCGCAGCGGCACGGGATTTTTGCCCAGCGCCCGGTCCACCAATTTCGACAAAGTCTTGCGCGGCGCCCAGATCGACCCGCTCAGCACGATGTCGACCGCCTGCAGCACCTGTTCCGGCGACGCCGTCTCTTCCAGCCAGCCTTTGGCGCCCGCGGAGATCGCCCCGATGATCGTCTCATCGTCGGTCTCCTCCGACATCACGATGGCTTTCAACTCCGGCTGCCGCACCTTGAGCCGTCCCAGCAGCACGTAGGACTCGACGCCCTTGCGCGCCAGCAGCATCACCAGGTCCAGATCCTCCCGTAGGAATGCGCTGGCGAGGTCTGTCGCCACGACCTCGAACGCAGGGCGGCTGGTCAAAATCTCCGACAGCCCTGTAACCCGGATTGGGTCAAACTCCAGCAACCCAATCCGCACGTCACCGGTAGTGATAAGTGATCTCGCCATGCTCTGCTTACAATTTTGGGAGAACAATTCCCTGCTGCTTCTGGTATTTGCCCTTGCGATCAGCGTAGCTGATTTCGCAGCTCTCGTCCGACTGGAAGAACAGGATCTGGCATAGCCCTTCGTTCGCATACACGCGTGCCGGCAGCGGTGTAGTATTTGAAATTTCCAGAGTGACAAATCCCTCCCACTCCGGCTCAAACGGCGTCACGTTCACAATGATGCCGCATCGCGCGTAAGTGGACTTCCCCACGCAGATCGTCAGCACGTCCCGCGGAATGCGGAAATACTCCACCGAGCGCGCCAACGCAAAGCTGTTCGGAGGCACCAGGATCGACTCCCCCTCCACGGTGACGAACGACCGCTCGTCAAAATGCTTCGGATCGACCACCGCGCTGTTCACATTCGTAAAAATGCGGAACTCGTCGGAAACCCGCAGATCGTAGCCGTACGACGACAGCCCATACGAAACCACGCCTTCGCGCACCTGCTTCTCGCTGAACGGCTCAATCATTCCCTTCAGCGCCTGCTCCCGAATCCAGCGGTCGCTCTTAATGGCCATACTTCTCCTCGCCGCCTGGGGTGCCCATGCGATCTCTGGCTGAAAAATCCCTTTACCTGTGCACGCCGGCGCGGACCATCCGCGTGCGCGCTGCGTTCCGCATCCACGGGTCAGATGTAAAGGATGAATCTTACGGGACGCACGCCGCATTGACAACGACGGAAAAGGTTTCTACGCTAACTTTGAGTACGCGTACGCCGCACGCCGGAGGAACACATTGATTAAACAGGACATCATTCACCAGGTGATTGAGCGTACCGGCCTGCAGCGCAACAAGGCTGAAGCTGCGGTCGACACAGTTTTCGAAACCCTCAAGCGCGCCCTCGCCGACGGCCAGCGGATCGAACTGCGCGGCTTTGGCGTCTTCAACGTCCGTCCCCGCAAGACCGGCATCGGACGCAATCCGCGCACCGGCGCCGAAGTCAGCATCACCCCCGGCAAAGCCGTCCGCTTCAAGCCCGGAAAAGAACTGCACCTGCTCGAGGGCAAATTGCCCGACGCCAAATTGCCCGACGCCAGGTAATTCCCTGCCCGCCGAACCGGATCACAGCCCTCTCGGAGCCGTCCCCTCATCCTTTCGCAGAATCGCTTCGTCGCGACCTGCCGCCCGCGCAGGCCGCGACGGCGTTACTCCACCGTGAAACCAACCGGCCCCAGCACCTTCGACCGTCCGCCCGAGTCGACGGCCACAACGGTGACTGTGTGCGCTCCCGCAGCGAGCGAATTCGCCGGATCGAGGAACTGGAATCCGGAGTGGAGATAAGCGGCATCGTGATACACCGCAACCACATCGGGGCGCGCGATGCCCAGCGTTGGCGTCCCTGCCAGAACTCCGTCCATGTAGACCTTGACGTTGATCAGCGGAGAGCCGTCCGCCGGATCGGCCACAAAGCCCCTCACCAATAGCGAGTCGCCAGGCGATACCGTCGAGCTGAGCGTGGTGCTGTCCACCGCTTCGCCGATCGCGCCGATCGGAGGCCCCGCGCCCGCACTGGCCGCGACCGTGAAGGCCACCGGTCCAAAGGTTTTTGATCGCCCGCCGGAATCTGTCGCAATCACAGTAACCTGATGTCCGCCGATCGCCAGGGTCGCCACCGAATACGTCAACTGATAACCCGCGTTGCCATACGCGCTGCCGTACTTGGCTGCGATATCCGGACGCGCAATGCCCAGCGTCGGCGTCCCCGCCGACGTCCACCAGTCAATGTAGACCGTAATGTTGCTCAACGGGGCCCCATCCTGAGGATCAGCAACCCAGCCTCTGACGAGGAGCGAATCGGCTTGTCCCACCGTTGTGCTGAATGTCGTGCTGTCCACGACCTCGCCAATGCTCCCAAATGGACCGCCCAACACGGTCGTCGCAGCCACGGCGAAGCTCACTGGGCCGAACGTCGTCGACTCTCCTTTCGAATCCGTCGCGATCACGGTCAACCCGTGTGTACCGAGCGAAAGGGTGGCCGCCGACGCGACAAATTGATACCCGGCGTACATCAATGCGCTGTTGTTCTGGGCCAGGACCACATCCGGCCGCGCCACGCCGAGCGTCGGCGTTCCGACCAGCGCCCCATCGATGTAAACCTTGACATTGCTCATCGGAGCCCCATCCACCGTATCCCACACCCATCCCTTCACTTCCAGCGAGTCTGCCTGCGCAACTGTTGAGGTGTACGTTACGGAGTCGCCCACCGCAGTGATTCTTCCCTCCGGCGGCGGACTGTGCTCCATGTAGGTGTAGTTGACGGATGACCACGTCGTGCCCATCTCGTACCGGAGCCTGACGTACACAGTCTGATTCCCGATTGGAATGTCGCTGACAGTCGCCGAGGTGGCCGTAGTGCCGTTGCTATCGTAGAGATCGCTCGAGCCCGCGCCCGTCGTCCCCACCTTGAGCATGAACCCTGACGATCCAAACCCGCCATTCCAGGAAAAGGTCACCGTGGAGCCGGTCAGCGTGCTTCCCGGTGTTGGGGATGTCATCGACGGCGGAGTGAGGGATGCAACCGTGCCATTCAGCGAGAGAGTATGCACGGCGTATCCGGGAGACACCGCGTTGAGGTTGTTGTCGGTCAGCGTCAGTTCACCAGTGACGGGCCCGTCGGCGCCCTCCGGCTCGAAGCTGATCGGCAACACGCATGAGGTTCCGGCGGCCAGCGTCCCCGCCGCAGAGGCCCCCGAAGCGATCAGCGGACAGGCCGAATTGCTGTTGCTGTCGAGCTGGAAATTCGCGGAGATGCTCGGATTGTTTCCAGTTTCCGGGACAGGAAAAATCAGCGGGGCGGTGCCGACGTTGGCCAGCACCACCGTCTGCGGGCTGTCGCCGCTTTCGCCCCCCGACAAAGAATCCGCAAATGTCAGCGACGGCGGATCGGCGTAGTCGAGCTTCTCCACCATCGAGATCTGGCCCACTCGGCCGATGTGCAGATTGTTTGAGGAGGCGTACACGTTGCCGCTTCCGTCCACTGCCACACTTCCCATGACACCGCCGACCAGGGTTATCACCTTGGCGTATCCGCCCTTCGCGACGATCTCCTGCAGCGCAGTGCTGTCCGCGTCGGCCACGAAGACGTTGCCGCTGGCGTCCACCGCGACGCCGACCGGATCGAGAAATCCGCCGCCAAGCGTGTTTATGACGGGCGACGCCGGAATACTTCCGTCAACCGCCACCATCTCCTTCACCGCACCTACCCAGTCCGCGACAAAGACGTTTCCGTTCCCGTCCACCGCCACGCTCTCCGGCAGGACGAATCCGCTGCCCAGTATCCTGACCGTGGTGTATCCACCCGCCGCGAAACTTTCTCGCACGTCCCGGGCGCCCTCGTTGGAGACAAAGACGTTGCCGCTGCCGTCCACCGCAACGTCAGAGGGAAAGTTGAATCCGCCGCCAAGGGCTTTAACTGTAACGTATCCGCCTGCTGCGACAATCTCATCGACCGCTCCGCCGTGGTAATCCGCGACGAAGACGTTCCCGGCTCCATCCACCGCCACGCCGGCGGGCGTGTCGAACCCACTGCCCAGGGTGTTCACCGTGGTGTAGCCGCCTTGCGCCAGGATCTCCTTCACTGCGCCGCCGCCGTATTCGGCAACGAAGATATTGCCGCTGGCATCCACCGCCAGGCCCATTGGTGAACCGAATCCGCCGCCCAAATTGCTCAGTGCGTTCGGGAGGTAATCGCCGGTTGTCGCGTTGCTGAAAGTTGTCTGTGGGCCGACACCCGTCCCCCGGATGTAACCAAGGGCTACCAGATTTCCCGCGCCATCAAGAAGTTCGGCGGCGCCATAGCGTGTCCCCGGCCGCGTGGGTGTGAAGATCACCTTCAAGGAACACTTGTCGCCAGACTTATATGTAACGCCCCCGGCGCAGGTCGACCCTCCCGCATCGGTAAAGTCCAGTTTCGGCGCGCCCTGCGTCAACACCTGGTACGGTATCGTCGCATTCAACTCTCCGCCGGTGTCGAACGTAAAGCCGATCATGGCCACCGTGCTGCTGCTGCCGACATTCACCGTTCCGAGGTTGACGGCGTTGCTGCCCGCCGTCGGATGCGCGCTTTGCGCCGCAACCGTCGGCACGGCCGCCAAGCCAACCATCAGCCCTGCAGCCGCCAGGGATCGAAATGCAAATCGGAAGGAAGAAGACGTCAGCGTAGAAATAGCAAAGCGCATATCCAGACCTCCTGCTCATCGAGACGTTCACGAACGCTCGGGCCCGAGCAGGGAGCACGCCTGACGGCGGGAGCATGAGAATGCTCTTTGTGGAAGAAACAGTTGGAGGATGATCCTACGCGGAGTGTAGCTCCCGTTCATGAAGGAACGAGGTGAAAGTGACAATGCCGCATTACGAAAGTTATGCGTCTGCACGGAACCGCGTCGGGAAATACTTCCCTTTCCCACCCTGCACAGACACACACAAACTCCCTAATGCATCTCCGGCAGGCCCCACCGCAGGATCGGCAGCAGGCTCGAATCGTCGTCCGTCCACGCGCGCAATCCCGGTTTGGAGTGAATGGGCAGAGCGACCGCGGCAATCACCGGCTGCTGCAGAAAGCCCGCATTCTTCGTCACCAGCACCCACGTGGCGCGATACTCGCCTTCGAATGGTTCGGGCGCCGAATCCACCAGCCACGCCTGCATCCCCGCCCCCTTTGCCAGCAGCGATACTTCCGGAGCCAGGTCCACATACTGGTTCGAAACATGAAACGCCAGCACCCCGCCCGGCGCCAGTTGCCGTTCGTAGATCTGGATCGCCTGCGTGGTCAGCAGATGCATGGGAATGGCGTCTCCGGAAAATGCGTCGATCGCCAGCACATCGAAATTCTGCGGCGCTTCCCTCTCGAGAGAAATCCGCGCATCGCCGTCGGCAAACGAAATCTGTGCCCGCGATTCCCGCAGATACGAAAACAAATTCTCCGCAATCGGCCGCACCGCGGGATTGATCTCGTAAAAGCGAATCCGATCGCCTGGCTCGCCGTAAGCCGCCAGCGTCCCCGCGCCCAGCCCCACCACGCCAATGTTGCGCCGCCGTCCAGCGCAGCACGTGCGCAGCGCCAGGCCAATTCCGGAATCGTCCGCATAATACGTCGTCGGCGTCCGGCGATACTCGTCCGCAAACCACTGCGTACCGTGCTCGATGGTGCCATGCAGCAGCGTGCGCACCGTCAGCGCCTGCGGAGGCCAGTGGGACTGCTTCACGCGCAGCGACCCATAGAAATTCCGCACCTCCACCAGCGCGCTGCGCGCATAGACGATATGCAGCATGATGGCCAGCGCCACCATCAACGCCGATCCGGTTGACCACAGCAACCGCTGCTGCCACCCACTGCGCCAGGTCGCCGCCAGCGCCGCCGCCGCCGTTCCCAAAAACGCCAGCGCCACGTCGTAATTCGCGTCGAAGAGCAGCGGGCATCCGATCCCCACGAAGATCGTTCCCGCCGCGCCGCCCCCCGCAATCAGCAAATAGAAAAGCGTCGCTTCGGCAGGATCCTCGGGCCGCAGCGCGAAGGCCTCCGCGTGGCAAAACCAGCAGGCGATGAATAGTTCGACCAGAAAAAACCCGATGCTGACGACGATGGGCAAACTCACATCGGTCTTCGACAGCATGTACCCCAGCGCCGCCAGCATCACCACCAGAAGCCGCACCACGATCCACCGTCGATAGCATCCCGGTGCCTCGAACGCAACGATGAACGTGAGCAGATACGCCGCCAGCGGCAGCACCCACAGCAGCGGAACCGCCGCGATGTTCTGGGTCAGGTGCCCGGTGACCGCGCACAACTGCATCGACGCGGCGGCCGGCAGCACAAACCACAATGTGCGCGTTTGCCAACTCGTCCGCGGGCCGCGTTCCTCAGACACGCCGGTAAGGGGAGGAGCCGCGGACTTCCCTGCCCGCCAGGCCAGCACGCTGCACACCGTCGCGAACACTCCAAACCCGCAACCCCACACTGCCCGCTGGTGGCCGAGGGACAGGTGCGGCTCAATCACCGTGGGATAAAGCGCCAGCGCCAGCAGCGATCCCGCATTCGACAGCGCAAACAGCCGCCAGGGAATCGCGCCCTGTTCCACGCGCGCCAGCCAAAGCTGCAGCAGCGGACTGGTCGCCGCCAGCAGCAAAAACGGCAGCCCAATCGTCACCGTCAGCGCGCCAAAGATCGCGGTCAGAGGATGCGCCGACGCCCCGCTCAAATCCGGTGCCGGGATCAGCACCAGCAGAGCAGCTGCCACCACCAGCAGTCCGATGTGCAGGATGGCAGCGCGTCGCGGGTCCTCCATCCGACCGATGCCGTGCGCCGTGAGGTACCCCAGTAACAGAGCGACCTGGAAGAAGACCAGGCACGTGATCCAGACGGCCGACGATCCGCCCAGTGCCGGCAGCAACTGCTTCGCCGCCATCGGCTCCACGGCGAACAGCAGAAAGGCCCCCAGAAAGATGGCCGAGCCGAAGAGCAACCGTGTCGAGCGGGTAGCCATGAAATTAGAAAACTACCACGCCGGCGAGCGATCCGGTTCCCTGTGGATCGGCCTCAGGAAACCGCCGCCGGACTAGGGCGTTTGCCCGCGGACATAGAGAACCGGCCCGCCCAGCAGCAGCCCTTCGGCCAGCCGTGCCGCTTCCCGCGCGGTCACTGGAGTAATCGTGATGGGATCGGCCAGCGTGAATTCCACTTCCGCCTCGGCCGGAATGCGGATCTCCAGGTCCGGTGAGACCGCCGAGGTCACCGTGCCCACCCCGGCTCCCACCACCGCACCCGCAGTTGCCGCCCGTGCCGTTTCGCCAGTAGTCGTGGCCTGCCCATCGGCATTCACTGCAAGCGCCGCAACCAGGGCTCCCACGTAGGCGCCCCGCACCGCGTCCTTCGCTGTCGGCTTCGTCTTGCTCAGCCCCGTCACCTGGAACTTATACGTATAGAGCGGATAGGCGCGCCCACCGAGGTCGAGCTCGGTCAGCTCCAGGGTGAGCTGCGGGCTTCCTGTCAGCACTCCGGACTTCCGCGTCCCGATCACCGTCCCGCGGACAGTCGCCCCGCGGGGGATGGCCACCACATCCCCGACCATCACGTCGGCCGTCACGGTGAAGACCACCGAGTCTCCAGGCCGCGCCCGGTTGGTGCTCACTGGCTGTTCGGTCATGGTTCGGATGGAGGTGTTCTCGAGGACGGTGACTTCGGTGCTTTCCGCGGCGGGATGCCGCACCTGCTCGGGGTGCTCCGGCGGCTTGCCAGAATCCGGATGTTGGGGCGAAACGGGCGCAGCAGCGGGCACCGGTGCGTCCGGCAAAACCGGCGGCGGAGTGGACTGTCCAACCGCGGTGCCGGCGGCCAGCGCCATCAGGGCGCAGAGACTGGCCATCCGGACCGTTCGCGCCCTCTGGATCGAGGCGCGGACAAAACCGCGAAGCCACTTCGTGAGGTTCATGCGACTCCGGCGCGATTATAGCGCCACATTCCCGGTCAGATCCAGCGACGCCCGTCGCGGCGGCTTGCACGCTCTCAATGTGCCGCAGATCCGGCGGAACCTGCGGGCACCGGTGATCAGTCGGTCTTGATGCCCCCCGAGCCCTGCCCCGCTCCGTCCGATTTGCTCAGGCCGGCGTCCCGCTGCTGGTGCCGGTGGAACACGTGCGCCGAGACGTCCGGCCACAGCTCGCGGAAGACATTCGTGACCGCATCCCGACCGAGAGCGTAGGCGTATTTCGACGAGAATCCGCTGACAGACCGGGTGGCGCTCGGATAGTACGTCAGCGAAATCGCCTGCGAGACTCCGCGGCCCACGACCTCCGACGCGTTAAACGTGTCTTTTCCGTGGTAATCCGGCGTGATAAAAACGCGAGTCGCCGCGTACACGCTGCGCTTCCAGGGACTGCCCACCCCCTTTGCGTAGTAGCGCTCGTCTTCATGCGTGATCGTGGGGAATGCCCAGTCGACCATGTAGTTCCCGTCCGTCTTGTCCAGAACGCCGCGCCAGTAATAACCCCAATACCCACCCACGCCTTTTCCCAGTTGGGGATGCGCATTGTCTCCCTCGGCGAGTAAAGATGTGACGCCGACAAAGACAAAGGCCGAGTAATCGAAGCTGTTGCGCGTCGCAACCGTAAACGCCTCTTTCGGCGTAGGAGGAGGCGGCTTCTCGCCGGCGCTGACGGCGCGATAGTTCGGCATCACCCCCAAAATCCGCTTCGGCTGCGGGGGCGGCTTGGGCTTGATTTGCTGGGGAGGTGGCGCCTCAGGCAATGTGCCGGAGGACGATTGTCCCGCCGTCGACGCGGCGCTGGTTCCAACTTGTGTGGTGTTCTGCGGCTGGGTTGAGGTCGGCGGAGCACTGGTCGTCTGCTGCGCGGGGGTTTGGCCTGATGCGCAAAAAAGCATCAGCCCAACGAAAAACAAAGGTCGCAAAACGCCTCCTGGAGATCAGCGGAAACTGCACCACCATTGGACGCGCAACCAGGCGCTCAGGACTGGAAAAGAGTGCGCGTTCGCCCGTCGGCGTTTCCCTGGCGCTCGACCGGTTCTCTCGCCCGCCCGACGTCACGGCGCTTCTCTGCCAGGCCCCTTGCCGATGGACGGGACACTTGGTTGGTTGGCTTCGGGATCGGAGGCGAGCAATCGTTGCGATGACCGCTCGAAGCCCGCTTCCCGGTAAGTTGGCGCCACGCCTTGAAGCGCATGGCATGCACGGAATCTAAAGCTCTTCCGCCTCGATCCCGATGTTCTTCTCGCCGGCGGCCTTCTTTTCCCAGTACTTCTTGATCCAGGCATCGAAGGTCCGGCCCGCCGCGTTGTCGCGCCCGGTAAAGGCCAGCGCGGCAATCTCCGAGTAGGGGATGGACAGCCTGGTTCGTTCCCCGGCCGGAATCACCCGCACTGCGGATTCCTCGAGCGTTGCCCCGTTGCGGCGATCGAAAACGTAGCCCTGAACGACGCGGCCATCCTTCAAGGTAAGGGTGATGTCTCCGCGGTAATCGAATGCTTTTTCAAGGGCTTGTCGGACATCGCCATCGCTCGCCAGAGTGGGAATCCAACCCTCCAGTTGCTCGCGCTGCCGCCCCTCCATCACCTCGACGGAATTGGGGTCGACCCCATGGTTTCCCGCCGGCTCCGGCGTTCCTTCATGGCGAATCGTTGCGTGGCTCGTCATGCGTGCGTTTCCTCGTTCACTTCGACCCGGGTCTCAATCTGAATCAGCGGGTTGAAGCTGTGCGCCGGCTTCACCGGTTCGTGCAGCAGGTCGATCGCGCCCTTATCGGGATACAGATTCACCATCGCTTTCGCGGTTTCCCAGATTCCCTTAATCGATCCGAATGTGTAATTTACTCCAGTTCCTTCATATCCTGAATGAACCATGCAGTTGGCGCATTTGGGATTGCCGCTTTCCGTCCCGTAATTCTCCCATTGCGTCGCATCGAGGAGTTCCTGGAAGGTATCCGCGTAGCCGTCCTGCAGCAGGTAACAGGGCTTCTGCCACCCGAAGATGCTGTACGTCGGCATGGCCCACGGCGTGCATTTGAAGTCGCGCTTCCCCATGATGAATTCGAGGTAGAGAGGGTTCGCGTTAAACTTCCATGTTTTCTTCCTATTCGACAGAATCGAGCGGAATAAGCGGCGCGACCGAGCGCGTCCCAGGAAGTGCTTTTGGTCGGGCGCCTTCTCGTAGGTATAGCCCGGCGCCACCATCATGCTTTCCACGCCCACAGCCATCAGATCGTCGAAGTGCGCGCGCACCGAGTTGGGATCGGCCCCGTCGAACAGCGTCGTGTTCGTCGTCACGCGGAACCCGCCCGCGATCGCCGCCTTGATCCCCTCCATCGCGATGTCATAGCCGCCCTCGCGGCAAACCGAGAAGTCGTGGTGCTCCCGCTGCCCATCGAGGTGGACCGAGAAGGAGAAGTATTTGCTTGGCTTGAACAGGTGAAGTTTTTCTTTAAGAAGCAGCGCGTTTGTACACATATAAACGTACTTCTTCCGCTCGACGAACCCCGCAATGATCTCCCCGATCTGCGGATGCAGCAGCGGTTCCCCGCCCGGGATCGCCACCATCGGCGTGCCTGCTTCGTCGACTGCCCGGAAGCATTCCTCGGGCGTCAGTTCCTGCTTCAGGATGTGCGGCGGATACTGGATCTTGCCACAGCCGGCGCACGCCAGGTTGCAGCGAAAGAGCGGCTCCAGCATCGTGACCAGGGGAAAGCGCTTGCGCCCCTTCGCCTTTTGCTTCAGAACGTAGGTCGCCACCGTCCACGCCTGCGATATGGGTACGGCCATGCCGGAAAATCCTCCCCTGTCAAAATCCTGGCAGCTTGTCGCGAACAGTGCAACAACAAACTGATAAACAAATTATTTACAGCTGGTTACTGCACTTTCTCAATAGTACGCTTATAGTTTGTTAAGGCAAGTAACGGGAAATAATCGCGATACAGTGTGTAGGCGAGGTAAAAAACCCGCGGAAACCCGGTCCCCGTGTAGATCGCCTGCCGCGTCTTCCCTTCACCGATATTCTCGTCCCAGAAGCCCCGCCCCGCCGCATCGACCTTTTGCCGCGACAGCAGCCACTTCACACCCTTGGCCACCGAATCGCTCCGCGTGTCGCCGGCCGCCAGCAGCCCCAGGATCGCCCAGGCCGTCTGCGACGGTGTGCTGATCCCCACTCCGCGTGTCACGGGATCGTCGTAGCTGTTGCAGCTCTCGCCCCACCCGCCATCGGCGTTCTGCACCATCCGGATCCACTCCGCCCCCTGTTGGATCTCCGGCTCATGGTTCCACACCCCAATCGCCTCGAGACCACGCAGCACCAGGAACGTGCCATACAGGTAGTTCACTCCCCAGCGGCCAAACCAGCTTCCATCCGCCTCCTGCTCTGCGTAGATGAACTTGATCGCCTTCTCGACTCGCCGATCCTTGCGCGTGTAGCCGTAGGTTGCCAGCGTCTCCAGAATCCGCCCGGTAATGTCGACGGTGGGCGGATCGAGCATGGCATTGTGATCCGCGAAGGGGATGTTCTGAAACACCATTTTCGTGTTGTCTTTATCGAAGCTGCCCCACCCGCCATTCCTGCACTGCATGGCGAACATCCACTCGATCGCCCGCTGGCAGACGTCGTACTGGTACCGCTCGCGAGGATTATCGACCTTGTTCAGTGCAAGCAGAACCTGCGCTGTATCATCGACATCCGGATAAAACTCGTTGTTGAACTCGAAGTACCAGCCGCCCGGCGCTGCATTCCTTACCTTTACGGCCCAGTCACCTTTGTGGCGGACTTCCTTTGACAGCATCCAGTCGGCCGCCTTCAGCAGCCGCGGATCGTTGCGGTCCATCCCCGCCTCGCCCAGCGCGTACACCGCCTGCGCCGTGTCCCATACCGGCGACATGCAGGGCAGCATCCGGAAGGTCGGCTCGGGATACTCCGGCGTCCCGTTCGGCTCATCGATTCCCAGCTTCTCGAACTCGTCCATCGCCCGGATGAACTGCGGGTCGTCGAGCGAATACCCCAGACACCGCAGCGCGATGATCGAGTTCAAAATGGCCGGATAGATGGCGCCCAGCCCATCGGACATTTCGAGCCGCTCCAGCATCCACTTCTGCGCCTTCTTCAACGCAATCGACCGCAGCGGCCGGATGTGAATCCGCTCAAACCAGTGGGTAATACGGTCCAGGAGGATGAAGAAGTTCCGCCACCCCAATAACTTAGCCTGATCCCATGGAAGCTTTAGATCAGCATTCTCCCGTCCGCCAACGAAAAGCTCTTCAATTCCATGGTTTTGCGGAATTTTCTTAAACGGTTTCTTTGCGTATGCGATCGAGAGTGGAACTAGAATCGCGCGCGACCACGACGAAATCTCGTAGATGTTGAAAGTGAACCAATTGGGGAAAAGAACGATCTCGGGCGGGATGGCCGGCACCGAGTTGTACTCGTACTGCCCCAGCGAGCAGAGATAGATCTTGGTAAAGGTATTGCAGGCAGTCACTCCGCCGTGGGCGAGCACCCATTCCCTGGTCTGGATCAGCGACGGCTCTTCGACGCTCATCCCCATCAGCTTCGCTGCGAAGTAGCACTTCACCGTCAGGCTGATGTTCCCCGGCCCCCCCGGATACAGCGACCAGCTGCCATCGTCATTCCGGAAGCGGAAGATCTCGGTCAGCCCGCGCCGCATCTTCCCTTCATCGCCGGTGCCCAGCAGCGTGTGCAGGAAGATGTAATCGGCCTCGAGCATGGCGTCGGCTTCCAGCTCGCCGTTCCAGTAACCGTCCGGAAGCTGGCGCGAGAGCACGCCTTCACGCGCCCGGCCGATGGCCAGATCCACGTCTTCGAGGGCCGCGTCAATCCGCCCAAATTTAAGATTGCCGACAGTTTGCCCGGCTCCGACACCTCTGCCCTGGGGCGTCGCATACGCCGTTGCTTTCGGCGGTCCGGACTCTGATGGAATGCTCATCCTGTCGTTCGTGAAGGTCCCTCTGGGGTGCGATGCCGCAACTAAGGGTTTAGACACCCGCGGGTGTCGATCCGGGAGCCGACTGAATGGCCTGAACAATCTCCGGAGGCAGTCCGAAACGGACATTTTCCGGCATCACTTCCACTTCGTCCACAGTGCCGAAGCCGTTCTTTTTCAGATAGCTGACGACACCTTCTACAAGTATCTCTGGAGCTGACGCTCCGGCCGTCACGGCGACGTTTTTCACGCCAGCCAGCCATGCCGGATCGATGGCCTCGGCGTTGTCGATCAGATGTCCCTGCGTCCCCAGATTCCGCGAAACCTCAACCAGCCGGTTCGAGTTCGAGCTGTTGTTCGACCCCACCACCAGCACCAGGTCCGCGCTGTGCGCCACGTTTTTCACCGCCACCTGGCGGTTCTCCGTCGCGTAGCAGATGTCCTGCGAGTGCGGCCCGACAATCTTCGGGAACTTCAGCTTCAGCGCCTGAATAATGTCGTGCGACTCATCCAGCGACAGGGTGGTCTGTGTCAAATAAGCCACATGCTCCGGGTCCGGAACTTCAAGGGTCCGCACCTCGGCCACGCTCGAAACCACCTGGGTCACGTCGGGCGCCTCGCCCAGTGTGCCTTCAATCTCATCGTGATCGCGGTGCCCGATCAGCACCAGCGAGTAGTCCTGCTTGGCGAACTTGATGGCCTCCACGTGCACTTTGGTAACCAGCGGACAGGTCGCGTCAATCACCTTCAGCCCGCGTTCCTTCGACTGGTCCCGCACCGCCGGCGACACCCCGTGGGCGGAGTAGATCACCCGCGCGCCTTCCGGCACCTCGTGGATGTGATCCACGAAAATCGCGCCCTTTTCCGCCAGTTCGTTCACCACGAACCGGTTATGCACGATCTCTTTGCGGACGTAGATCGGCGCGCCGAAGGTCTCCAGCGCGATCCTTACGATATCGATAGCGCGCACCACGCCCGCGCAGAATCCGCGGGGTTTCAGCAGCAGAACGCGCTTCTCCGAGCCGGACGTGCCAGTCCGCTCGACATCGGCAGGGGCGTCAATTGTGATAGCGGTCACGTCTTCCAGTATACCGTGATCCCGGCACCGCCCGCGCGCCATGTTTCCCGTATGGTACCCCTCGGTGCGCGGTGCAAATCCAGGCCTATACTTCCCTGTTGCCTGCTTCGCCGGCGGCATGCCGCGGTTTCGCGTGTTCCTCGAACCGCCCCGTGATCAGGAGGATCAATGCTGCGAATTCCGGTTGTGACGCTCGCTTGTCTCGCCGCCGTCGGAATCGGTGGCTGCGGCAGCACTGGCGTCGCGCCCGGCGGGGGTGGTGGTGGCGGAGGCGGCACCACACCGCAAACCACCTGCTCCGTTCCGGCCACATCCAACCCTCCCGGCGGAGGAGGCACAGCGGCCCAGATTCAAATCAGCCCTTCGGCCTATGGAACCGGGAACGCTGCGGGGTGGACCGCCGTCGCCTTCAGCGAAGACGGCACCGACGATCCGCCCAACTCTGAGATTCTCTCCCTCGCTCCCGACATGGTTCCCCGTGCCGTCGGCAAGTGGGACACCTACGGCATCCTGGCCAGCCAATATAACGACACGTATGCTCCGGCGGCCGAGGCCGAAGGCATCAAGATGATCGGAGGCACCACCGCCACCGTCCTCTTTGCCGATGAGCCCAACTTTTCCCAGGTCGTCTCCTGCGACGCCAGCGGCAACCCCGCGCCCAACCCCATCGATCCTGGCTCCTACCGCGGAGCCCTCGCCGCCCCGGCTTACCAGCAATACCTCATCTCCATCGGCGAGTTGCAAATCGACGCCGGCTACAACGGCATCTTCTACGACGAGGTCAACAGCAGCTACCAGGGAGCGAACTTCGACAGCGACGCCGGCTTCGACGACGCCGACATCGCCGATTTCGGTGGATTCCTCTGCGCGAAATATCCCAGCCTCACCGCCGCGCAGTGGTCCACGCAGTACGGCGTCACATCCGCCGACAAGCTCAACTGCACGCTGCCCGCCGCCACCCGCGGACGCGGCTTCCTCTATCGTCAATACCTCGCCCGCAATGGCTGGACGACCAACCCCCTCACCTCCGTCAACCCGCTCGCCGTTGAATGGGGCGAAATCCAGCCCTATAGCTGGCAGACGTCGACAGCCTCCTTTGTCCAGACCTATCCGACCCTCGTCTACTGGCAGAATGTGGTCACCGCCCTGCGCGCCTACGCCCGCCAGAAATACGGCAAAGAGATTTTCATCACCTCCAATGGCCCCTACCCGTTCGTCGATTTCCAAACCATCGGCCTGTGGGACGGCAATCAGGACGCTCCCGATCAATCCCCCGTCGAATGGATTCCGACGACGCCCTCTGGCGCGTACGACGGCGCCGTCTCCTGGCAGCCGGCGCTCCAGGGAATCCTGAAACGCGCGCAGAGCAACGGCAGCCAGAACGTCCCCGTCGTCCTCTTCATTGACTGGCCGGACTCGGTCATGTCGGCCTATTACAGCCTCTCGCTCACCGACCGCCAGAACTACATGCGCATGCTGGTCGCCGAGTCCTATGCCAACGGCCTCTACTTCGCGCTGCCCGTGAACACTTCAATCGGCGGCGACCCCACGGCCACGCAGCTCGGCATGATGCCGCTCTTTCAGCAGCTCACCAACTGGCTCAAAGCCCATGCCGCTCTTTACCACGGAGCCACCCAAACCACGGGGACCGTGAACATCGCCACGCAGCATGTAATGACCAACCTTGTTACCCTCCCCGACGGCAGCACGGTTCTGCATCTCGTGAACCACAACTACTCCGGCGCCTTCCTCCCCCAGACCAGCGTCGCGGTCAGCTTTCCCGTCGCGCAGCCGCCGTCGACCATCACGCTGGTTTCGCCGGACGCCTCCGCGGACACGAAGATTGCCTTCACCTGGAGCAACGGAGAGCTGCAGGTGACGGTACCGCAGCTGATTGCCTACACGTCGATCGTGGCCAAATAGGCGAGCCGCGCATTGGCCAATCCGATGCGCCCATCCTTCGATCCCGTTGGTAATGTGACCCCAATCACATCCCGCCCTTGCGCCTCCCTGCAAAATTGTTGCCATGGACATCCGCCAGGCCATGACCACTCTCGACTACGACCGCGCGCCGTTTCTCGCCATCTGGGAAACCACGCAAGCCTGCGACCTCACGTGCAAGCACTGTCGCGCTTCCGCGCAGCCGCTGGCCAACCCCTGCCAGCT
The DNA here is from genome assembly GCA_036267295.1 of Acidobacteriaceae bacterium. Classification (GTDB taxonomy): domain Bacteria; phylum Acidobacteriota; class Terriglobia; order Terriglobales; family Acidobacteriaceae; genus Palsa-343. Next base: position 57,670 of record DATAWI010000014.1, read on the forward strand.
CACGACCGCCGAGGCCACCAACCTCATCGACCAGATCGCCGAACTCCAGGTCCCGCTCTTCGTCTTCACCGGCGGCGACCCGCTCAAGCGTCCTGACATTTTCCAGCTCATCCGCCACGCAGCGGAAAAAGGCGTCCACGCCGCCCTCACCCCCAGCGCCACGCCGCTGCTCACCCGCGAAGCCATCTTCAAAATGAAGGAGTCCGGACTCTCGCGCCTCGCCGTCTCGCTCGACGGATCGGTCCCCGAAATTCACGACGGCATCCGCGGCATCCCCGGCACCTGGGAGCGCACACTCCTCGCTATCGAGTGGGCCAACCAGGCCGGCCTGCCCATCCAGGTACACACCGTCGTCAGCCGCCTCAACATCGCCGACCTCGACAACCTCGCCGCCCTCCTCACCCAAAAGAACATCGTGATGTGGAGCTTCTTCTTCCTCGTGCCCGTGGGCCGCGGCAAGACCGACGACCTGCTGACCGGCGACGAGTTCGAAGCTGTCTTCGCCAAAATGTGGGAGCTGACCAAACGCGTCCCCTTCGCCATCAAGACCACTGAGGCCATGCACTATCGCCGCTACCTCATCCAGCAGCGCATGAAGGAAGGCCGTCCTACCGCCGGCATCCACGACGATGCGGGCGCCGCGCCCACCCTCCCCCACGGTCACCCTGGCGGCCACCCGGGCTCACACCCAGGCGGCTGGACCAGCGCTCCCGGCACCGGCTCCGAAGCCAAGGCCATCGGCTGGGCCACCAAGCGCGTCAACGACGGACGCGGCTTCGTCTTCATCTCCCACATCGGCAAGGTCTATCCCAGCGGCTTCCTGCCCATCGAGGGCGGCGACCTGCACAAGGACACGCTTGCGCACATCTACCAGGAATCGCCCATCTTCGTTAAGCTCCGCGACTCCGATCAGCTGCACGGCAAATGCGGCGCCTGCGAATTCCGCAATATCTGCGGCGGATCGCGCGCGCGCGCCTACGCCGTCACCGGCGACGTCATGGCCGAGGAGCCCTGCTGCATCTACCAGCCCCGCGGCTATCATCCCGACCCGGCAGCGAAAGACGCTTCCCCAACCTGCGCTACCCATGATCTGATTCAGTTAGAGGTGGCGCACTCGTAACAACGGGCTGCCGCTCGCAGAGGTCAAGCCGTCGCACCACGGCGCGCCTTGGAAGGACCAACCCATCTTCTCGTCTCGCAGTGATGCGACGTTCATGTCGATGGGCCGTCGAAAATGGTAGGCTGATTCACCCCGGAGTCAACGCACAGTGGAAATCCCCCCGGCTCCAACTCGACGCATCGCGATCATCGGCGCGGGCATTGCCGGCATGAGCGCCGCCTGGACCCTCGAGAAAGCCCGCCGCGCCGGTCAGGACATCGACTACGCGCTCTACGAATCGGCTCCGCGCCTGGGCGGCGTCATCGCCTCCGAGACCATCGACGCCTGCGTCATCGAGGGCGGTCCCGACTCATTCCTCACCGAGAAGCCCGCCGCCGCGCAACTCTGCCGCGAACTCGGTATCGCCGATCAGCTTCTGCCCTCGAACGACGCGCACCGCAAAACCTACATCCTGGTGCGCAATCGCCTTGTGGCTCTCCCCGACGGGCTCATGTTCATGGTCCCGACCAAACTGGTCCCCACCGCCTTCACGCGCCTCTTCTCCTGGTCAACCAAAATGCGCATGGCGCGCGAATATCTCTTCCCGCCGCCGCCCGCCACGAAGGACGAATCCGTTGCCGATATGACCCGCCGCCACTTCGGCCAGGAAACCGTCGACCGCCTCGTCTCCCCGCTGCTCTCCGGGGTCTATGGCGGCGACGCCTCGCAACTCAGTGTGCGTGCCGTTCTGCCGCGTATGGTGCAAATGGAGCAGAACCACCGCAGCCTCACCCGCGCCATGCTCGCTGCGCGGAAGAGATCCCCGCAATCCGCCGCGCCCTCCGCGCCGCGGCCACTCTTCACCACGCTCCGCGGCGGCATGAACCAGATGATCCAGGCCATTGCCGCGCAACTCCCGCCGGACAAAGTGCACACTGGCATCCCGGTGCACGCCATCAATCGCATCGAGCCCGAGTCGCGCCGCGCTCCTGCCGGCTCCAAGCCCGGCTGGTCCGTCGAGACCTCCGCTGGCGTCGACTTCTGTGATGCCATCATCCTCGCCCTCCCCGCGTGGACCGCCGCCGGTCTGTTGCGCCTCATCGATCGCCCTCTTGCCGAAGCCCTCGCCGGCATTCCCTACAGCTCCTCCATCACCGTCAACCTTGGCTACAACATGGGCGATCTGGCAAAGCTGCCCGCGGGTTTCGGCTTCCTCGTCCCTGCCACCGAAAAGCGCGCCATGCTGGCCTGCACCTTCGTCCACGCCAAGTTTGCTGGACGCGTACCGCCAGGCAAAGGACTTCTGCGCTGCTTCCTCGGCGGCGCGGGCAAAGACGATCTGCTCGACGAGTCCGATGCCGACCTCACCAAAACCGTGCTCCGCGAACTCAACGAAATTCTGAAGCTGAATACCTGGCCCAACTTTGTGCGCATCCATCGCTCGCGCCGCGGCATGGCGCAATATGGAGTCGGCCATCTCGATCGCATCCAGTTGGTGCGCGATCGCGTCGCCGGACTGCCCGGCCTCGCGCTGGCCGGCAACGCCTACCAGGGCATCGGCGTGCCCGATTGCATCCGCACCGGTCAGGAAGCCGTCGAAAGCGTCCTGGCGTTTCCCGCGACGCAATCTGCTCCGGCGTATGTGAGCTAAGCGCCGCCGGCCCGCGGCAGCTTCCGTCGTCTGCGCACGCGCCATAACAGCCAGCATAGAATCATGAACGCGGCGATCAGCCAGAGCAGATTCGATCCCACCCACATCGCCGACCGGAACAGCGAGATATGCAGCTTCGCCCGCCGCATCGCAGCGGCTGGTATGACGACCGTCCTGCCCCAATCCAGCGTCACCAGCCGCGGCAGGAAGCCCTGGTGCACGCAGCCTTCGAGGTTGTAGATCCCGATGTGACGCGTGAAGTGGCTGGCGACCAGCAGATCGTCAGAGAACTCCTCCCAGTCGAGAGGGCCCATGCCCACGCCAGCCGTCCCCGGGCCCGATGTGCTGCCAATGGCAATCCCCCACGCCCGCTGCCCCAGCAAGCGAATCACCCCCGCGCCCGCCGGCCGCGCAAAGCTGGTGTAGAGCATCGTGTAATTCTGGTCGCCGCGCAGTTGGGGCGTGCCGAGCAGCCGATCGGCCAGCGTCGAGTCTGCCGCGCGCTCCGCCGGAACATAGGGCATCTCGTAAATCTGCACCGGGTAGCCCCACCCCTGCACTCGCCGGATGAGATCTGCGTAATCCTGCCGCGCGCGCCGTATGCTGCCGATCCCTGCGCTGCGCCGCGCCAGAACCGCAGCCAGACGCCACGGTTGCCGGCTGAGCCGTGCCAACTCTCCGAAGTTGGGCTCGATATCCAGCCCCACCGCCGCCCACCGCAGCCCGTTCGCGCGCGTCCACTGTTCGAAATCCGCAAGGCGCGCCGCCGCCTGCGCTACGTTCGCAGCGTTCAGATAGTAGCCATCGTCGGCAGAGAGAACGATCCAGGCGACCACGGGAATGCCCCGCGCGCCGAGCTGCCGCACCAGCGCCGCCCGCTGCTGCGAAAAGTCCGCTGTCGGGATCGCCACCGTTGCATGCAGCGCCCTCAACTGCTCGAGCACGCCCGGCTGCGCGAACAGCCTTTGTGCCTGCTCGATGCCTTGATCGCAGCACGCAAATCCCAACGCCGGCACGACTCCCGATCCCTGCACGCGAACGTCGCCGGAGGGGTTACACCCCGCAGCGACCAGCAATCCGGCGATCAGCACGAATACGAAGGAATGCTGGCCGCCGCTTCCCACGCGCAAGCCCGCCGACGTTCGCCACAGCTTCAGCGCCTTCGTCGTCCAGTACCCCGCATCGTTGATCGCAGTCTTCACGGATCAGACCACGCTCCGCTGCCGAATCCGTCCCAGCAACCACAGAAATCCAGCAATGGCCGCGATATTCAATCCCGCCTTGCCGATCACATCCACGCGCAGCCACGAACTGCTGCCCAGAAATCCCGCCACCATGCACACCACCGTCGTCGCGAAGGCGCCCGCCCACCGGCGCAGATCGCTCCATGCGGGCGACGACGTCCAGCGCCGGAATAGCGCATACGCCAGCAGCGCCCACGCACCGCACACCGCCAGCGGGATCCAAAAAGGAGGATGCGTGCTCTGCGGCGAAAACTGCAATTCCATCAGCCAATACCAGGGAAACCCCAGCACCAGCGCCGCCACCCCCACCACCCACGCCGGAGGAGCACTGCGCCCCGCCACGACGCGGCCGATGCGCCGCAGCAGATAAGCCTCCACGCCCAGCAACACAATCGCCGCGAGTCCAGCCATGATCGTGAGCAGCGCCGGCGTATATACCGGCACGTGAAAGATCATTGGCCGCATCCGCCTGATCCATGCATACCAGGCCGTCCACGATCCCAGCAGAAACAGCACCGCGGAAATGATCATCCCCCGCGTGCGCAGCCAGGTCTCGTTCCGGCGCTCGGGAAACAGCAACTCCGTTACCTGCACGGGCACCAGCACCACCCACACGCTCTCGTATCCCAACATGAAGAGGAAGTAGATCCAGTTCACGCCCCACAGCCGCCCGTAGTTAGCCAGCGCCCCCGGGAACGGCAGCGGCGCCAGCGACGTTTGCTGGACGACAAACTCCTCGGCGATCGACAACGCCAGGCCGAACATCAGCAGGCTCGGCCATCCGCCGCCCCAACGCCGCACCAGTTCGCGAGCCAGCAGCGCGCCGCATCCCCAGATCATCATCTCCGGCACCAGCGCGAAGATCGCGCTCATCCGCGTCGCGCCGCTCAGCACCTCAGCGATAAACGGCGCCAGAAAAACCAGCGTCAGCACCGGCGCGATCCTCCGCTTCCTGGCTGTCTCCGACACCATCGTCGTGGTTGCTGTGCTCATCGCATCTCTCTCTGCCGTCGTCAATTCCGTCTACCGCTCAAACCACGCTTCCATGCCGATGGAGTTCGTCGTCACTTCCGTGTGCGCGAATGGAACCTGGCGCAGCATGGCTTCCATCTGCTCCGGCTGGTACGCTCGCCGCATTAGCATGAAGCGAAAAATCAGCATCTCGACCATACGCTGGAAGAACGGCAATTGCAGCGTGTCGACGTACTTCTTTACCTCAGCCAGCTTCACGCCGCCGCGCAAATCGATGACGACTCCCCTGCACCCTGGCCGCAACACGCGGCGCATTTCGCGGAGTGCGCCCACCGGGTCGGTAAAGTTCTTGAACGCCGCCCGGCAGACGACGAAATCGAAGCTCTCATCGGCAAAGGGCATCTGCGAGGCGTTGCCGTTCACAAAATTCGCGCGCACGCCCACTTCTTCCGCGTTTTTGCGGGCAATCTGCACGAAGGTCTTGCTGATGTCGAGGCCGGTCACGTGCAGCCGCCCGCTCTTCGCCATTTCAACCGAGAGAAACCCCGGCCCCGGCGCCACTTCCAGCACGTCTGCGCCCTCCGGAAACCCCGCCGCAAAACGCTGCGCCAGCCGCCGATATTCCTCCATGTCCCGGCGCGTCGTCTTCTCGTACCGGACAGCGACGGACCCCTCCATGCCCATTCCCTTGTATGCTTTTTCCATGGCCGTCTCCTTGCTTAAAGTGTATCTTACTGAATAAGATTCTTATAGGATAAGTTCAGCCGATATGTCAAGCGCAAAACGTAAACAACTTCTCCCTGCCCTCAATCGCGCGGTCCGCCTGTTTATCGCAGGCTCCGGCCTTTACAGCCAGAGAGTCGCGGAAAAGCTAAGCCTGCACCCCACCGACATGCAGTTCCTCAATTTGCTGGATTTGCTGGGGCCGGTCACACCCGGCATGCTGGCGCAGTGCAGCGGCCTCTCGTCGGGAGGCGTCACGGTCGTGCTCGATCGTCTGGAGAAGGCCGGCTACGTCCGCCGCTCCAGCAATCCCGACGACCGGCGCAGCGTTCTGGTGGGCCTGGTCGCCGCGCGCCAGAAGCGCGTCACCGCCAACTACGAGTCGATCCAGAGCCAGTTCGAGTCGATGCTCGTCGGCTTCTCCGATGAGGAACTGGAGACGATCCTGAAGTTCTTCGCCTCCGCGAATACAACAAGGCCGCCCAATAGCTAAGGAGTGGTCAGCGATGAAACGGCCAGCGAAAAACCTGTCGGCGCAGAACCGGTCAGCTGCTCTTCGGCGCCGCGGTTAAAGGCGCGAGAATCTCATCCAGATAATCATCCGTCCCATCCACCCGCTGCAAATGCGGATACCGCAGCCCATCGTGGTAATCGAGCCCCAGCACCCGATACACACCCGTGTTCACCACAATCAACGCAATCGGATTCTGATTCCCTTTGGCGTCCCGAATCGCATCGTTCAGCAGCGATCCCGAGAACTGCCGCCCGTTCACCGCGACAATCTGCATGCCCGGACCCAGCTTCGCCTTGTCCGCCGCCGACCCCATCAGCACATCGTCAATCCGTCCATCGCTCGACACCGTCAGCCCGATTGACCACCACGCGTTCGTGGTTGCCGTGGCCGTCATGCGCGCTTCCGTAATGTCATTCGGTTGATCGGTGTACACCAGCTTGTACCCGCCCGCCTCGATCCCGCCCATCGGCGCGTGCGGCGACAGGCTCGTCAACCGCGTCTGCAAAAAGCCCGCCCAGTCATACGGAGTCACCTGGTTCAGCGCCTTCACCACGTCCTCAAACGTGTACGGCACCACTTTCGGCGGCGTATCCCCGCCCAGCCCTTCGAAGATTCCCAGAAAATCCGTCAGGCTCTTCTGATCCTTCGTCAGCTTGCGGATCGTCGTGTCCACGTCGAGCCACACCAGATCGCCCTCGGCATAGTAATCGGTGCTGCGCCGCCAGTTATCCCAGCCGCCGCCGGACAGGTACAAAAACTGCGCCCCAGTCGCGGTGTCCTGCAGGTCGCGCCACGTGCGTCCCGGGCGTGCGTCCAGCGTCGCCGCATCGTCGGCCAGATAGTCGCGATACTGGGCAGCGGTCTCGATCTTGCTGCGCGCCGCCAGCACATTGCCCATGTAATCGGTCAGGCCTTCGTAGACCCATAGCAGATTGCCCACCTGCGGAGTCTCGTCATTGCCCGTCGCCAACCCCACCGGCCGCCGGTATTTCCCATTCCACGAGTGCGTGAACTCATGCGGCAGCAAGTCGGCGGAAAGCAGCAGCAGGTTGTCGTCGATGAACGTCTTCTCCGGCACGCGGTCGTCGCTCGACTGATGATGCTCCAGTCCAAAGTGCGCCACCTGGTCGCTCGCCGTCACCAGGAAGTGATAGCTCGTATAGTGCCGCGACTTGTAGGCTGCGTCCGTCTCGCGCACCAGATTGCTGTAGCCCGCAATCGTCTCCGGGCTCACGTTCAGATCCTCCGGCCCGTCCGACGCGACGTCGAGATAATGTTTCGGCGTCACCTCCGCAGCCAGCGGAATCTCCACAAAATATTTCCCCGCCAGCACTGGCGAATCGATCAGTGTTTCAAGCGACACCGTGTCGAAATCTACGCGCCCCGCATCGCCGCCCGCTTTCGTTAAGGCCGTTCCATATTGCCAGCCCTGCGGCACAATCATCGAGGGCTTCACATAGAGGTCCGCTGATTGATGCCCCGAGGGATATAGCACCAGCTCGTTCCAGCTCAGCACCGCCAGGTTGGCGCTCGTCGACGCGCCCGCCGAGAATCCGCTGGCCGCCGCGGTCGCCAGGAAATCATCCTTCACGTCCAGTGCCGACACACCCGCCGGCACGGTCAGATGGATCGCGTACATGTTGACGTCATCGCGCACCCAGCGCACTTCCTGCCCATTCGCCGTGATGAACAGCCCCGCCAGGTTGTCGATCGGCCCATCCGGCATATGCTCGCCATGGATCCACTGCGCGTACAGCAGCGTCAGCGGCCCCGCGGTCACGGGAATTTTCATCTCCGCATGCAGAATCTTCCGCGGAGCATCGGTCAGGTCCACGGTGAGCTGGATCGGATTGGCTGCGGTCGTCTGGGCCTGCAGCGAAAGAACGGCTGCCAGGGCCGTTACCAACAACGCGGGGAATCGAACGTGCATACTCCTCCTGTACTGCGGTGCGAATGTCCAGTGTAACCATGGGACACCGGCGCACCGTCTCCGGAGAGCGAACGGCGTACTCTGGCGGTTCCGGCGACCCTGCACGCGCCGGTCCGCGCACTGCGTCTTTGATACAAAGGGGACAGCCCTTCGCAGGGCGCAGTTGAATCCTCTTCGCGGACCACCCATGATCACGCCGCTGCCCACGCTCAGCTACCTCGCCAACATTCTCGGCTTCGTCATCGCCATGCCCATCACCGCAGCCGCCTGGCATCAGGCCATCCGCGCCCGCCAGGAGGTTCGCCGCTCGCGCGATGTCGTGATTCACAGTGAGAATTGCCTCGAGTTTGTCTCCCCCGACGGCGCCTGCGTCAACCTCATTCCGCTGGAAACCCTGCGCGCGCTGCCCCGGCCCGGCGACGTGGTCCTGCTGCCCGGCACCGGCATCGCCGCCGGCAGCACCGGGACCGGCGCGTATCGCATCGAGCGCGTCGAGCACATCTACACGCGGGCACACCACAAATCCGCCCGCCCCCAGGAAGCCCGCCTCACCAAGGCCATGGCCCACGTCGTCTCGCTCCACGAAACGCCCTCGCATGGCGACATCACCCGGTCAGAGCTCTCCGTCTGACGCGGCGCTCTCCGCCATCCTGACCGTCACCGCATCCACTTCCCCGCCGTGGCGAATTCTGCGCAGCTGCTCATGAAACGCTCGTCCGCCCGCCGGCTCCAGTCCGCTCTCATCATCGACGGCCTCTTCTTTCTGGATCTCCACCACTGCATGTCGCGCCTCGGGCTGCACAATCGCCTGCAAGCCCATCAGCATCGCGCCCATCGCCAGGCCCGACAGCGGCGAAATCATCAACTCCTTAGTCGGCCGTCGCGTCCGCCGCCGCGTCTGCCACACCAAATGCAGTGCCGCACTCACAAGAAATGCGATCACGCACCCATTCGCGACCCACACAAAAACCATTCCGCCCCTCCCGACCTAACAGTTCGCGGGGAAAGCACAGTGCGCGGCTCGGCCGATGCCGTCCGTGACGCACACAACTTGAAGGAAATTAGTTTTTGCAGGAAGGAGGAGGCCGCTCGAACAAGTTCGCGCGGCACAAAATCGGCGCAGCGCATTGCTGATCCAGTTCCGCAGCCGGCCACAATGACCGCGGCACCAGCACCAGACCAAACAAAATCACCGGCAGCAGAACGAATCCAGCCAGCGGTGTCCCATGCGCCGGCGCCGGATGCAGCAACACGGCCATCAGGCAGAGCGCCAGGCCGAGAGCCGCAATCGTTTGCCAGTTATGACGGAAGAATCTCATCGCGCCAGGCTATTCGTGTGTCTCGTCGATTGTAGCCCGGCCCCGAAAACAGAAGCGCCAGAGACCGAAGTCCCTGGCGCATGCTGCCGTTCATCCTGGCTCCGTGGTTAGAAATGCCACCGATCGTGGCAGCCCCGGCCGTTGTCCACGGCGGTCAGCACCTGCATTGCCGAAGTAATCGTCCGGCTATAACATCCGCCAAACGAATCCTTCCACGTGTAGCTGCCCGTCGACTTGCCCGCGCTCGGCCCCAGGAAGTTGCCGCTCGTATCGAACAAGTCTGTATCCGTCGTAACCACCTGGTTGTTCACGCCGCTCGCATACAGCGGGAACCGCCCCAGACTCTGCGCATCGTCCGTCTGATACGCCTGGTTCACGTTGGTCGTCGCATAGTATCCGTTCGCGTTGGCGCCCGATGAGTAATCCAGCGTCAGCGGATAGCGGAAGTTCTGCACATCCGTCGTCTCGAGCCCGCCCTGCTGCGTCGTGCTCGTCGATTGCACCGTTGTCAGTTGGTCAAGGTTCTGCACATACACCGACGAGTTGATGGTGAACGTCTGATTGTTGCTGAAGTTCACGTTCTCCCGGACCGTCGTCACCACGCGCCCATGCGATGTCTGCATATAGCCGCTGATGGCGAAGTTCCGCTGCGACGTCGTCAGAATGTTGCCCGTATAATTTCCGCCGGAAGCAACGATATTGTCCTGGACCGACGGCGTGGGCGCGGCCGACAGCGTGTTGCTGATCAGTCCTCCGGTCGTCTTCCGCGATCCGTGATCCAGATACACCAGCAGGTTCGCCGTCGCCAGAAAATACGAGTTCGCGTTGTAGACGCTCACCCCGACCGTGTGCGTATTGCCGTCGGACAGAACGCCGGCAAAGGGAGTCAGGTTCACCCGATACGGCACGAATTCCAGCGTCTGCACGCCCGGTGTCGGCTCCCACAAATAGGGATCGATACCGCCCGTAAAAATCCACGGATACACGGGCGCCACGCCCGCCGGCTTGTCGTCCAGGCTCACTTCCGTCTCGCGAAACGCCGTCCCGCCGCAGCTTTCCAGCGGCCCGGTTTCGTCGTTGGGCACGCAGAAATACCAGAACTCGTCATTACTCTGGCTCTGCGCAATGATGTCCAGATACGCGCCCTCCACGTTCTGCGGCAGGTTCAGGGTCTGTGTAATCTGATCGGTCGTTGTGTTCAGCGTGCCCGCATCGCCGCCTGATCCGTTCACCGGAATCACCATGTCCGGGGTGCGCGGCGCAGGATTGCGGAAATTTGCCGGATAAAACTCCAGCGCCGCGTTGGCGTAGATGATGCCGTTGTAGACCACGCCATCGTACGTGCCCACGAAGTTGCCGATATTGGCTTCGCCAGTTTGCGACGCCTTAAAGATCGGCGTCAGATCGGTCACGTCGCGCTCCACGTGCCACGACGGGCTCAGCGCGCTGCGCGGTTCCGCGGTCGTTCCATAGAAGATGCTGGCCTGGCCCAGATAAAACGCTGCGGTGCGGTCGTATTGCCGACCCGCCGTCACCGTGAAGTCCGCCGTGAAAACCACCTTCGACCATGGCCCGGGACAGTCGGCCGGCGGCGTGTAGCTGAAGCTCTTCAAATTGAAATCCGCAAACTCCAGGTTCTGGAACAGCGGCACCGTGCAGGGTTTCGTAGTCGGTCGAGGAACCGTCGGTTCGGCTGTGGCGGGATTCGACGATCCCACCTGCGGATACGTCGGCACAACGACAACCTGCGCGCGCATCGGAATCGCCGATGCGCACAGCAGTACTGCGGCCGGGACGATCGAACGCCCGATGCCGAGGATGTTGCCAGGGAACTTTGCCATGGGATTTTCCTTCTGCTTCCAGCGCCCCGCACCATGCCTCATCGACCAGTTCCCGATCCCATCCCCGTTTTCTGAAGGAACCCAAAGGGGGCACTCGCCGAACATAGCCATCGCACAAAGAACGCTCAGTAAAAGCGCGCAAATCATAGCATGTGGAATAAATCTCTGGCCGAATGATCAGATTCGCCTCGGTTTTTAGTACATTCCGTCCGTCTCAATCGCCGCCCCCCGCCTGCTAAACTCCACCCATGTCGCCCAGCGGTCCAGGACCGTCTCGCGGATTCTTCCTCACCTTTGAGGGCCTCGACGGCTCCGGCAAGTCCACCCAGTTGCGTAAGCTGGCCGCGGTGCTCGAAACCCAGGGCCACGCCGTCACCGTGACGCGCCAGCCCGGCGGCACGCTCATCGGCGATCGCATCCGCGCTCTCCTGCTCGACTCCCGCACCGAGCGCCTGGCGCCGATGACCGAACTCGGCCTCATGTTCTCTGATCGTGCCCAGGGCATCGCGGAAGTCATTCTCCCCGCCCTCGCCGACCATCGCATCGTCCTCTGCGACCGCTACACCGACTCCACCGAAGCGTACCAGGGCGGAGGACGCCAACTGGGCAGTGACGTTGTCCTCGCCATGCACCGCTCCCTGTGCGGCGGGCTCAACCCCGACCTCACCATCCTGCTTCTCCCCGACTTCGACGCCTCTCTGGCCCGCGCCCGCCGCCGCAACAACCGCTCCCGGAAGGACGAAAGCCGCTTCGAGGCCGAGGACCACGCCTTCTACCGCCGCGTCTACGACCAGTACCGCACCATCGCCGCCCGCGAACCCCACCGCGTCACGGTCATCGAGGGCGACCAAACCATCGGCGCCATCCACCAGCAGATCCTGCGCCTGGTCACGGAGCGCCTGCGCGCCGCCAATCTTTCCGCGTAGCGCCAGGGAGCACGGACCACTGTCCGCAAACGGACACTCGTTTCCAGTATCGGCCACCCCGTCTCCCCGCCGTATCTTTAGAAACGCCTCTATCCCGCACACTCTATTAGCCTTGTTTCTGCCGCCGGAAGTGGCGCGGCAGATGCAATGACCTTATTGCAATGGACATCGCTCGCCCCGACATTCGGAAGAAGAAGCTCCGCCGGCAGATCGCCATCCTCGCCGTCGTCGCCCTCGGCGTCACGGCTGCCGCCTGGGCTGTTATGCGTCTCAAACCGGCCATTCCCACCGTCGACGCCAGCACCGTTTGGCCCGACACCGTCAAACGCGGCGACTTTACCCGCAACGTCCGCGGCCTCGGCACCCTGGTTCCCCGCGAAGAGAGCATCGAGCTGATCCCCGCCCAGACCGACGCCACCGTGATCCGCATCCGCGTCCTGCCCGGCACCCGCGTCAGCCCCGATACCATTCTGCTGGACATGGCCGACCCGCAGCTTCAGCAGCAACTGCTCAGCGCCAAGCTCGCTCTCGACGGCGCCCGCGCCGACTACAAGAGTCTCCAGGCGCAACTCCAGTCCACAATCATGGGGCTCAAGTCGACAGCCGCCGGCGTCGACGCCCAGTACAGCCAGGCCCTGCTGCAGGCCCAGATCGACAAACAGCGCTACGCCCTCGGCGAAATCAGCGGCCTCCAGTATCAGCAGTCGAAGAACAACGCCGATCAGCTCACCGCCCAGCACCAGATCAGCGTCGAGCAGCTCGACGTGAACCAGAAAGCCATCATCGTCCAGCTCGCCTCCTCCCAGTCCAAAATCGACCAGGCCCAGGCGCTCTTCGGTCTCTACCAGAAGCAGGAAAGCGATTTGCAGGTGAAGGCCGGCATCTCCGGCGTGCTCAGTTCGCTGGCAACGCCGGTGCAGGTGGGCCAGCACGTCACCGCCGGCACCTCGGTCGCCGAAGTCATCGACCCCACCCAGCTCAAGGCCGCTCTGCAGATCGCCGAAACCCAGGCGCACGACATCCAGCTCGGTCAGCCCGCCGAAATCGATACCCACAACGGCATCGTCAAGGGCCATGTTTCCCGCATCGATCCCTCCGTATTGAACGGAACGCGCACCGTTGACGTAACTCTCGATGGGCCGCTCCCGCAGGGCGCGGTTCCGCAACTGAGCGTGGACGGCACCATCGACCTCGAGCACCTCCACGATGTGCTGTATGTGGGGCGCCCGGCCTTCGGCAACGAGAACAGCACCATCAGCCTCTTCCGCATGGATCCCGACGGCAAAACCGCTACCCGGGTCCAGGTGAAAGTCGGCAGTGCTTCGGTCACCGAGATTCAGATCCTCAGTGGGCTCAACGAAGGCGATCGCGTGATCCTTTCGGATATGTCCCGCTACGATGCAAATGACAAAGTACGGCTCAACTAGACTGGGCAGGTCCAAATTTCAAGGAGCAGGAGAGCATGATGGAAAACATTCAGGCGCTGATTGAAATCGAAGGCCTCACCAAGGTCTTTTACACCGACGAGATTGAAACGCACGCCCTGTCCGGCGTCCACATGAAGATCGACAAGGGCGAGTACGTCGCCATCTCCGGCCCGTCGGGCTGCGGCAAATCGACGTTGCTCTCCATCATCGGCCTGCTCGACACGCCCACCGGCGGCAGCTACACGCTCAACAGCCACGCGGTCGAGAACCTCAATTTCTCGCAGCGCTCGCGCATCCGCAACCAGGAAATCGGCTTCATCTTCCAGAGCTTCAACCTCATCGGCGACCTCACCGTCTACGAGAACGTTGAGCTGCCGCTCACCTACCGCTCCGGCATGTCCTCCACCGAGCGCAAGCGCCGCGTGCAGGAATCGCTCGAGCGCGTCAGCATGGCGCACCGCATCCGCCACTATCCATCGCAGCTCTCCGGCGGTCAGCAGCAACGTGTCGCCGTGGCCCGCGCCCTCGCTGGATCGCCCTCCATCCTCCTCGCCGACGAGCCCACCGGCAACCTCGACTCGCGCAACGCCGAGGCGGTCATGGAGCTGCTCCAGAATCTGCATCGCGAAGGCGCCACCATCTGCATGGTCACGCACGATCCCCGCTTCGCCCGCCACGCCGATCGTCAGATTCACCTCTTCGACGGCAAGGTGGTCGCTGAGGGCGAGTCGCTGGAACAGGTTCTCGAAGTTAAGTAACGCGACCGCACCCGCCGCGCCGCGCATCCTCGCGGCAGACGTGTGCCTTCCGCCGAAGCCAGGACGTCACCGATGATCCATCTAAAAAATATCGAACGCAGTTACAAATCCGGCGCCGGCCAAACCTGGGTTCTGCGCCGCGTCGCCCTCGACATCCAGCAAGGCGAGTTCCTCACCATCATGGGGCCCTCCGGCGCGGGCAAATCCTCGCTCCTGAATGTGCTGGCTCTCCTCGACGATCAGTGGCTGGGCGAATATTGGTTCAAGGATGAAGCCGTCCACCCCATGAACCGCCGCCAGCGCGCTGAACTCGCCAAGCGCAACGTCGGCATGGTCTTCCAGAGCTATCACCTGCTCGACGACCTCACCGTGCAGGAGAACATCGACCTCCCGCTCTCCTACAAGGACATGCCCCGCGCCCAGCGCCAGGGCCTCGTCGCCGACACCCTCGACCGCTTCAACATCGTCGGCAAGAAAGATCTCTTCCCTTCCCAGCTTTCCGGGGGCCAGCAGCAACTGGTGGGCATCGCCCGCGCCGTGATTCACAAGCCGGCCCTGCTGCTCGCCGACGAGCCGACCGGCAACCTGCACTCCAGCCAGGCAAAGGAAATCATGGAGCTCTTCCGCGAGCTGAATCAGCAGGGCACCACCATCGTCCAGGTCACGCACTCTGAAGTCAACGCCGGCTTCGGCTCGCGCGTCATCGAGCTGCGCGACGGCTGGCTGGTCGCCGACACCGCAAATCCCAATCTTGGTGTGGAGGTCACTGCATCGTGAGCCGTGCTCCCTGGCATCAGCGACTTTCGGCGGCTCTGCTCTGCGGCCTGCTCGCGCCCGCCGGCTTCGCGCAGAATCAGACGCAGGCTCCGGCGCAGACTCCCCCCGCTCCTGCCCAGACCGTTCCTCCCGCGCCCGCGCCGGCCGCCGCTCCCGCCTCGCCTTCGCTCGCTCAGCAAATTCAGCAGGAGCAGCACCAGCCCGTCGCTCCGCAGCAGCCTTTCCATGTTACCCTCCCCCACTCCCGCAATCCCTTCGCGCCCTACATGCCGAGCATTGCTCCGCCGCTGAATTTGCAGAACTCGCCCCGCCTCCAGTCGCTGATGCGCGACGGCAAGCTCTACATCTCGCTGCAGGACGCCATTGATCTGGCGATTGAAAACAATCTCGACCTCGCCTACTCCCGTTACACCCTGCCCACCGCGCAGATGGATCTGGCCCGCACCATGGCCGGCGGCGTGGCCAACGGCGTCAATACCGGCGTCGTCTCTTCGTCCACCCAGAACAGCCTCAGCGCGGGTTCGACCCCGAGCGGCGCGGGCGGTCAAAGCAGCGGCGCGGGCGCAGCCGGCGCAGGCGGTTTGGTGACCTCGACCCTGGGCGAAGGCACCTACGTCGAGCCCTTCGATCCCGTATTCAGCCTCCAGGCTCTGGTCGATCACACCAAGACGCAGGAGGTGAACACCATCCAGTACGGTGTTCCGCTCTACGAACAAAACACTGTCGGCTTCGGCACTGCGTACCAGCAATATTTCCCCACCGGCATGGGCGTCAATTTCACCCTGAGCGGCGAACGGCAGGCAAGCAACAGCCCGGAGAGCATCGTCAACCCGGACACCTTCCTGAATTACAAGCTCACCCTCACCCAGCCGCTGCTGGCCGGCTTTGGCACCGCGACCAACAAGCGCTGGATCCGTATCGCGAAGAAGAATCTCGAGCTGACGGATTATGCGTTCAAAGCTCAGGTCATCGCGACCGTGACCGGCGTGGAGGACATTTACTGGGACCTCGTCAACGCCTACCAGGACGAGCAGATTAAGACCCAGTCCCTGGGATTCGCCAATCAGACCATGACCGACGACCAGAAGCAGCTCGAGCTCAAAGCGATTCCCGCCATGCAGGTCATGACCGATCAGGCCGCCGTGGCCACCGCCGAAGGCAATCTCACCGTCTCCCGCGCCGACCTGAAGGCGGCGGAGCTGAATCTGAAGAACGCGCTCACCAAGACCGACGATCCTGCCCTCGACGACATGCCGGTCATTCCCCTCGACAAGATCGGGCCCTCGGACCCCAACGCCGGCAAGCCGATCGACGCCCTGATTGTTGAAGCGGAAAAGAATCGCCCCGACGTTTCGCAGGACCAGATCGGCATGCAGGTCGCGCAGATGAACCTGAAGGCCATCAATAATGAGTTGCTGCCTTCCCTCAACGCCTACGGGCTGTTCGGCGGATACGGCACCGGCGGTCCGCTCAATCCTCACTGCGATCTGGGCACCTACTGCACCACCAATCTGCCCAGCGGCACGCCTGGGGTTCTCGCCGACGCCTTCAACTACTCTTCGCCGGAGTACCAGGTAGGCTTCACCTTGAACATCACCATCCGCAACCGCATCGCCAAAGCGGACCAGTACCGTGCCCAGCTTGGCTTCCGCCAGGCGCAAATCAGTTACGAGCAGCAGAAGAAGAACATCCGATTCGACGTGCGCAACTCGCAGTTTGCCCTGGAGCAGGCCCAGGCCCGCGTCGACGCGTCACAAAAAGCCCGCGACCTCGCCGAGCGCACCTTTGACATCACCCAGCAGGAGCAGAAGCTCGGGGCCAAATCCTCGCTCGACACGCTGGCGGCGCAAAACGCCCTGGCCGTGACCGAATCCACACTGGATCTCGCACAGACCCAGTATGAGAAAGCCAAAGTCGACATCGACCGCGCCACCGGCGAGACGCTCGAACGCACCGGCGTCTCCATCGACGACGCCAAAACCGGCGTAGTCACGCACGCGCCGTAGAATGTGGTGAACGGAGCGCGGTGAGCATTTCTCCGGAAAAATGACGCGGTCTGAAGCGCGAAGTTGCTTTGCAGGGGCACGACTTCAGTCGTGCCGTAAGAGCCTGATAATCAAAGGGGCGTTAGCCCCTGAGGCATCCATGGCCGCAGCCGCCCAACCCGCCAGCACCGAAACCGGCCGTGAGCGCCTCGCGCCCTCGATCCTCATCGCCGACGATCAGCCCCACATTCTCGACGCCCTCGAACTCCTCCTCGAGCCCGAAGGCTATCGCATCGAGAAGGCCAACTCGCCCTACATGGTGCTCGACGCGCTCAAGTCCGCCACCTTCGATGCCCTGCTCCTCGACCTGAACTACACCCGCGACACCACCTCCGGCCGCGAAGGCCTCGACCTCCTCTCCCAGATCCGCTCCCACGAGTCGCAGCTCCCTGTCATCGTCATGACCGCGTGGGCCAACGTCGAGCTGGCCGTCGAAGCCATGCGCCGCGGCGCCAGCGACTTCATCCAGAAGCCCTGGGACAACGCCCGCCTGCTCACCGTCCTGCGCACCCAGATCGATCTCTTCAACGCCGTGCGCCGCTCGCAGCGCCTCGAAGCGGAGAATCGCCTGCTCCGCGCCACCAACCTGCCGGAGATGATTGCCACCGCGCCGGCCATGCAGCCTGTCCTCGCGACCATTGCCCGCATCGGCCCCTCCGATGCCAGCGTGCTCATTACGGGCGAGCATGGAACCGGCAAAGAAGTCGTCGCGCAGACCCTCCACGCGCTTTCCTCGCGCGCTTCGCGCTCCCTGGTCGCCGTCAACACCGGCGCGTTGCCCGAAGGCACCTTCGAGAGCGAGGTATTCGGCCACGTCAAAGGCGCCTTCACCGACGCCCGCACCGAGCGCATCGGCCGCTTCGAACTCGCCGACGGCGGCACGCTCTTCCTCGACGAAATCGCCAACGTCCCCGCGCGCCAGCAGGCCAAGCTCCTCCGCGTCCTTGAAACCGGCGAGATGGAGCGCGTCGGCTCCTCGAAAACCCGCCGCGTCAATGTCCGCGTCATCTCCGCCACCAACTCCGACCTGCACAAAGAAGTCGATGAGGGCCGCTTCCGCGCTGACCTGCTCTTCCGCCTCAATACTGTCGAGATCCACCTGCCGCCCCTGCGCGACCGCCGCGAAGACATTCCGCCGCTGGCCGCGCATTTCCTCTCCCGCTACGCACAGCGCTACCGCAAGCAGGTCCAGGGAATCGATCCCACCGCTCTGCAGCTCATGCTGCACTACCTCTGGCCCGGCAACGTGCGCGAGCTCGACCACACCATTGAGCGCGCCGTCCTCATGTCCCGCGAGGACATCATCGAAGTCTCCGACCTCGGCCTCTCCCCGGCCCGTGTCTCCACCCAGGCGCTCGAAGAGATGAGCCTCGAGTCCGTGGAGAGTATCCTCATCCGCAAAGCCCTCTCGCGCTGCAACGGCAACGTGAGCCAGGCGGCAGAGGCCCTCGGCCTCAGCCGCGGGGCGCTCTACCGGCGGATGGAGAAATATGGCATCTGAGGGTCATCCTGAGCGCAGCGAAGGACCTCGCGTTTCTCCTGTTCACTGAGCACTGTGCACTGAGTACTGTCCATTGACGGATGGCGAACCACCAACAGCGACGCAAGCCCAAACGCCAGAGCGTCTCCTTTGAGGCGCGCCTCCGCATCTTCTCCACCATCGCGGCCCTCTGCGTCATGGGACTCTGCGCCGCGGTCCTCGCCCTGCTGCATGTTTCCGCCGGCCCCATGTTCGCCACGCTCGGCATCCTGCTGCTCGTTTTACTGCTGGTCTTCGCGGCCTTCATAGAGGCAGCCGTCCGCCCCATCCAGACCCTCGCCAACGTCGTCGCCGCCCTGCGCGAAGAGGATTACTCCTTCCGCGCCCGCGGCGCCAACCGCGACGACTCCCTGGGTCAGCTCTCCCTCGAAATCAACGCCCTCGCGGACACCCTGCAGGCCCAGCGCGTCGGCGCCCTCGAAGCCGTCGCCCTCCTGCGCCGCGTCATCGCCGAAATGGACGCGCCTGTCCTCGCCTTCGATCAGGACGCCCGTCTCCGCCTGCTGAACCCGGCCGCCGAACGCGCCTTCGCCCTCGAACCCGCCCGCGACCTCGGCAAATCCGCCGCCGATCTCTCCCTCGACGGCCTCCTCGATCACCCCAGCGAAACCATGCTCCCCGCCGAGGCACAAACCCGTCTCCGCCACGCCCCCGTCCGCCCCGGCTCCGAGAACCCTCGCTGGATGATCCGCCGCGGCAGCTTCCGCCAGCGCGGCGTTCCCCACACCCTCGTTGTCCTCTCCGACGTCAGCACCGCGTTGCGCGACGAGGAGCGCCTTGCATGGCGGCGTCTCATCCGCGTCATCGGCCACGAAATCTCCAACTCGCTCACGCCCATCAAATCCATCGCCGGCAGCCTGCGCTCGCGCCTGCACCCGTCGCCGGCCAACGGATCGGAATCCTCGCCCGCCACCCAGCCGGCGCCGCCCACAGCGTCCGCGCGCACCTTCGATCGCGACCTGAATCGCGGCCTCTCCGTCATCGAGAATCGCGCCGACTCCCTCAACCGCTTCGTTCAGGCCTACCGTCAGCTCGCCCAGCTGCCCGCGCCCATCCTCAAGCGCGTGCCGCTGGTGCAGTTACTGGAACGGGTCGTCTCCCTCGAAATCCGCCTCGACGTTCGCATCCTCGGCGCGCCCGACGTCGATCTGCTCGCTGACCCCGACCAGATCGAGCAGCTCCTCATCAACCTCCTCCGCAACGCCGTCGAAGCCGCCAACACCTGTGCGGGCGAAGACCCCGAAATCGCGCTCCTTGCCGAGCCCTGTTCCCCCGAAGTCACGCTGCGCGCCACCGACGATGGCGACCTCGTCTCCATTCAGATTGAGGACAACGGCCCCGGCCTCGCCAATCCTGAAAACCTCTTCGTTCCGCTCTACACCACCAAAAAATCCGGCTCCGGTGTCGGACTCGCCTTGGCCCGCCAAATCGTCGAAGCCCATGGTGGCGCCATCACCCTCCGCAATCGTCCGGGCAAAGCCGGCTGTCTCGCCGAGGTCAGAATCCCCATCGCCGAACGGACAAGGCCCACCCCCTGAAGAGTTCTCGATACGGACAACGAGCAACTAGCAACCAGGGACTAAGAACCAGCAACCAGTAACTGGCAACTGGCAACTGGGAACTAGCAACTGAACCGGCAACCCGATACGATAAACATCACGACATCATGCACTCGATGCCCCTGCGCTTCCTCCATTCTTCCCTCCGTTTTTTCGGCCTGATCGCCCTTCTCACCCTCGTGCCTGCCCTCCACGCCCAGGCCGACCCGTATTCGCTGTACGAAGTCTCGGGCGGCTATTCCTGGATTTCGAACTCCCTCAACGGCGCACCCGGCTATCGTCACCCCCTCAGCGGATGGGACGTCTCCCTCGCCGCCCTTGACTGGCATCATCTGCGCTTCAAGGTCGACATCAGTGGCTATCTCGGCTCCAACCTCGGCGCGCCCCAGCACCCGACCTTCATTCTGGCGGGCGCCGAGTACTACCACCGCTTCAACCGCGAGACCGCCTTTGCCGACGCGCTCATCGGAGACGCTGGCGCCAACCAGAACTGGGGCGCCGACCAGACCGGCGGCCAGTCCGCTTCCTTTGCCACCATGGCGGGCGGCGGCCTGGACACGCCCGTCCGCCCGCGCCTCGCCCTCCGCGTGCAGGCCGACTTCCTCTACGCCAATTTCAACTCCGCCATCACTGCCCCGCCCACCCCCACGGTCTATCCCGTCGTCATCCACAACCTGCCCAACTTCTTTGGTCGAGTATCGACAGGGTTCGTGTGGCGCTTCTAGAAGCGGCAATCCTCCCCGTCACCGGCCGCTTTTTAGCTAACCGTCTCATCATTGACCGCCTCTTAGCTGACCGTCTCACCGCTAACCGGCCCTCACCTGCCTTTCTGTGGTATGCTTAAGCCACGCTCAGTTGTTTGGTTGTGAGCCGCTCTCGCCTTCATCCGCCAGACCGTCCTCCCATAATTTCCAGATCCCTCAGCGTGATGGCTCCATGTGTCATAGTTCAATGTGACCGGGCCAGGCTGACGCGCCCTTGCTTTGCATTCCGGACCGCATCCCAGCCGAAAACGTATGAAGGGTTTTCATTCGTCTGCAATCTCCGATACGAATCGGAACAGGCCGGTGAAAGCGCTTCCCGAGTGTGTGGGTCGGATTCTTGTACCAGCGCGCAGCTTGCGCTTCCCAGGTTTTCCCTGCATTGAAGCAAATAGGTTCCCGCCGCAGCTCTGCCTTGGCAGCGTCGCAGGCCAGGAACACAACAGACTCCGGCCGCCTTGCCGGTTCCATGGATGAGTGGGGACGCGATCCCCGAGATGGAGTCCCAGGCGAGCCCGAGCACAGGAACCCTTTGAAACATTTCTCTGAACTGAACCTCTCTCCGGCTCTGCACAAGCAGCTGGCCGACGCCAATTTCACCATCCCCACCCCGGTCCAGGCAGGAGCCATTCCGCCCGCCATGGAAGGCCGCGACGTGCTCGCGACCGCGCAAACCGGCACGGGCAAAACTCTCAGCTTCCTCATCCCGCTCATCGAGCGCATGCCAAAGAATGCCAAAGGCGCCTCCGCGCTCGTTCTGCTGCCC
This sequence comes from Acidobacteriaceae bacterium, assembly GCA_036267295.1. Lineage (GTDB taxonomy): Bacteria > Acidobacteriota > Terriglobia > Terriglobales > Acidobacteriaceae > Palsa-343. The sequence continues at coordinate 79,522 of DATAWI010000014.1, forward strand.
ACGCGTGAGCTCGCTATGCAGGTGCTGGAAGCCTATCGTCACCTCACTCGCAGCCAGGGTACTGCGGCGCTGGTCTGCGGAGGCCTCGCCGAAGGCCCGCAGCTCGACAATATCCGTCGCGGCGCGCGCCTCATCGTCGCCACCCCCGGCCGCCTCGAGGATTATCTCCAGCGCAAGCTGGTTAACCTCAGCGGCATCAAAATCCTCGTTCTCGACGAAGTGGACCGCATGCTCGATATGGGCTTCAAGCCCTCCATCCGGCGCATCGCGGCCGCTCTGCCCGCGGACCGGCAGACACTCTGCTACTCCGCAACGCTCAGCCCGGAGATTCACGAAGTCACCCGCGATTACCTGAAGAATCCGGCGCGCATCGAGATCGGTTCGGTCCTCAAGCCCTCGCCCAACGTCGAGTTGCAGAGCTTTGAAGTTCCCACGGACAAGAAGCACGAGTTGCTCGAGCATCTGCTCGGCGCCTCCGACGGCAGCTTCCTCGTCTTCGTGCGCACCAAGCACGGAGCCGACCGCGTGGCCAAACGCCTGGTGCGCTCCGGTCACTCGGCCACACCCATCCACGGCGATCGCTCGCAGTCGCAGCGCAACGCCGCCCTGCGCAGCTTCGCCCAGGGACGTCACCGCATCCTCGTAGCCACCGATGTCGCCGCTCGCGGCATCGATGTCGCCGACGTGGCGCATGTCGTGAACTACGACATGCCCAAAGAGGCGGAAGATTTCGTCCATCGCGTCGGCCGCACCGGCCGCGCATCCAGCCGCGGGGTGGCATCCACCTTCGCCGCGCCGGACGAGATTCACGCCCTGCGCAAAATGGAACGCACGCTGTCTATCACAACCAGGAAGTTCCGCGTGCGCCCGGCCGATCGTAGCCAGACGGCCTGATCGAGACGGTTCCACGAGCCAAAGGGTGCGCCAACCAGCGCACCCTTTTCTCATGCCACCCGCAACCCGTCACCCTGCTGCATCTTCGCCGGCAAACCGGCTCAATCTCCGTGTTCGGTTCGCGGGTTACAATTCCGCCCATCCCCAGGAGAGTGCCATGCTTTGCTCCGTCTTTTGCGGCATCAGCGTCGATGGCTTCATGGCCCGTCCCGATGGTTCGGTCGACTTTCTCCACGCCGGCGAAGGCGTTCCCCACGGCTTCGAGGAGTTCTACGCCACCATCGACGCCGTCGTCATCGGCCGCAAGACCTGGGAATGGGTGCTCGGCTACGGCCAATGGGTGTATGGCAAGATGCGCGTCGTCGTGCTCAGCAGTCAGCCGCTCGACTTCAGCCGATTTCCCGAAGCCCGCATCGAGCAGATGTCCGGTGAGCCCGCCGCGATCGTCGCCCAACTCGCCGCCACCGGCTCGCATCACCTCTATATCGACGGAGGCGTCACCATCCAGCGCTTCCTCCGCGCCGGCTGCATCGACCGCCTCATCATCACGCGCGTCCCCGCCCTCATCGGCCAGGGCATCCCGCTCTTCGGAGCGCTTCCCCGCGACATCGAGCTCAACCACATCGCCACGCGCACCTACGACCGGGGTCTGGTGCAATCCGAATACACCGTGGCTCGTCAACCCGCCAATTCGCTCGCGCCGTAACGGACTCTGTACCCCTCGGCACGGGCCCTCCACCCTAAACCCTATCCCCTACAGCCTATCCCCTATACCCTGTACTCATGAAAGTCGCCATCCTGGGATTCGGTACTGTGGGCTCCTCCGTTGCCCGCATCCTCTGCGACCTCCAGCCTCGGGGCCTCACCCTCTCGCACGTCTTCAACCGCAGCATCGCCCGCAAAATTGCCGACTGGACGCCCACCACCGTTTGCTGGACGGAGGACTTTGACACCATCCTGCGCTCCGACGTCGACGTGGTCGTTGAATTAGTCGGAGGCCTCGACCTCCCCGGCCAGTGGGTACGCAGCGCGCTCGAAGCGGGCAAATCCGTCGTCACCGGCAACAAGAAGCTCATCGCCGCGCACGGTATCGAACTGGACCGCCTCGCGCGTTCCCAGGGAGCGCACCTGCTCTACGGCGCCGCCGTTGCCGGAGGCATCCCCGTCATCCCTGGCCTGCAGCAGGGCCTGGCCGGCGACCGCATCACCCGCATCGAAGGCATCCTCAACGGCACCTGCAACTACATCCTCAGCCGCATGGAAGCCGGCGCCGCCTTCGCCGACGTTCTCGAGGACGCGCAGAAACTCGGCTACGCCGAAGCCAACCCCAGCGAAGACGTGGATGGCTACGACGCGCGCGCCAAGCTAGTCATCCTCGCCCGCATCGCGCTCCGCGTGGGCCTCGATGTCGAGGCCGTCGCCTGCCGCTCCATCACCCAGGTCGATGCCGTCGATCTGGTCTACGCGCGCGATCTCGGCTGCACCATCCGCCAAATTTCCAAAGCTGAGCTGCTCCCCGATGGCGTCTCTGCGACGGTCGGCCCCATGCTCGTCCCGGTGCGCTCCCCGCTCGCCTGGTCGCGCTCCACAGAGAACATGGTCCTGGTCTCCGGCCAGTACGGCGGCGACGTGGTCTTCTCCGGACACGGCGCTGGCGGCAATCCCACCGCGGTCGCCGTCGTCTCCGATCTCATCGCGCTCGCCCACGGAGCCGGCTCCGTCGATCTGCCCAGCAAGCCTACGCCGGTCAGCGGAGAATTCCTCCTCCGCCACTACATTCGCTTTGTCGTGAAGGATTCACCCGGCATTGTCGCGGAAATCGCCGGCGCGCTCGCCGCCGAGAAGATCAACATCGATGCGCTCTTTCAGCGTCCAGGCTACGAAAAGGGCAGTCTCCCCTTCGTCGTCACCGTCGAGCCCTGCGCCGCCTCCGCCCTGCGCCGCGCTCTCGCCCGCATTGAGCACGCGCAATGGCTCGCCCAGCCGCCGCTCGATATGCCGATTCTGGGAGAATAGAGTCAGCCCGACGCACAATGTTCTTCGCTTGTCCCTCAACGCTTGTCGCCAACAGCCTCTCGCTGGCAGTCTTTCGCTAACAGCCTCTCGCTAACCGCTTTTTGCTACGCTTTCCCCAGATGTTCTCTACCGTCATCGCCGCCATCACCACGCTCTTCACCCTCGCTGGATTCGGCTTTTACCTTGTCGCCTTCTGGGGCGCGCGTTCCTGGCTCCGCCGCAGGCGTTTTCCGCTCGGCTTCGCCCCCGCCGTCAGCATCCTCAAACCACTGCGCGGTGTCGATCCAGGAATGGTCGAAGCCTTCGCCAGCCACTGCCGCCAGCAATATGGCGGCGACTACGAAATCCTCTTCGGCGTCTCTTCCACGGACGACCCCGCCGCCGCCCTCGTCCAGCAACTCCAGGCAGAATTTCCCCAGCGCAGCATCCGCCTCATCCTCTGTCCGGAAACCCTCGGTCCCAACGGCAAAGTCAGCAACCTCGCGCAGCTTGAACCCCACGCCCGCTTCGATTACCTCGTCATCAACGACTCCGACATCCGCGTCAGCCCCCACTATCTCGCCCGCGTCCTCGCGCCCTTCGGGCCGCAGAGTGCTGCCGCTCCCGAACGCAAACCCACCGGCCTCGTCACCGCGCTCTATCACGGCCGCGCGCACGGAACCCTCGGCTCGAAGCTCGAGTCCCTCGGCATCTCCACTGACTTCATCCCCGCGCTGCTCTCGGCCCGCGTGCTCGAGGGCGGACTCCACTTCGGCCTCGGCTCCACCCTTGCCGTCACCCGCCCCGCGCTCCACTCCATCGGCGGCCTCCGCGCCGTCGTCGACTACATCGCCGACGACTACCAACTCGGCCTGCACATCGATCGCGCCGGCTTCCGCGTTGAACTCTGCGACGAGATCGTCGAGACCGCCGTCCCCGCTTACACCGTCCGCGAATTTCTCGATCACCAGTTGCGCTGGATGCGCACCGTCCGCGATTCGCGCCCTGCCGGCTACTTCGGCATGGGCTCGGCCAACCTGCTTGCCTGGGCCTTCCTCAACCTCATCGCCTCCGGCGTCAGCCTCTTCTCCATCGCGCTATTCAGCATGGCGCTGCTTTTCCGCGTCTCCATCGCTCTCGGAGTCGGCGTCGGCATCCTCGACGACCGCCAGGTGCTGCGCGACCTCTGGCTCCTGCTCCCCCGCGACCTGCTGCACCTCGCCGTCTGGGCATGGAGCTACGCCTCCGACGCCGTCGTCTGGCGCGGCGAACGATTCATCGTCAGAAAAGGAAAACTAATCCGCGCGACGAACCAAGCCCTCAACTCGAGGTAGGTCAGGGATTCATCCCTGACACGTTCGAGGCGCCAAACACAAGGCAGGCCAGGGATTCATCCCCGACACATCCACCGCGCCACATACAAGGTAGGTCAGACGCTCTACCGCCGCCCATGAAGCGGGCTTCAGCCCCTGAGGCTCAATGCGACGGAGGCACGTACTCCTTCGGCAGCGCTGCACCCTCGCCGAAGAAGAACTGATCCATCTGCTCCACCAGAAATTCCTGCGCCTGCGGCGTCCACGGCTGCAGCCGATACTCGTTCAGCAGCATCTTCTGCCGCTCCACCCACTCGCCCCAGGCCTTCTTTGAAACGTTGTTGTAGACCTTGTTCCCAAAGTCGCTGTCAAACGGAGGCTCATCCAGCCCCTCCATCTCCTGCTTGTTGCGCGAGCAAAAAACCATGTGCTGCATCGTTGTCAGTCTCTCCCGCCATTGTACCAGGCCTGCGCCCCAACCTTGCTGCCTGCGCCTTCAGGCAACCCCACGGCCGCTATTCCCCTTCGCACCTACGGATGACGAGGGTGTGAAGGCAACGTCACTCCACCGGGACCGCATTCCCGCGACGCGACTACAATTCTGCAAGGATAGAAAGGCAGGTTCTTTGCCGTTCGCATCGGGAAAGTCAAAGCAAGAGCAGTTTTCCGGGCTCCGTTGTCTCCTCAGCGCGCTTCTTCTCCTCGCGGCGCCGCTGGCTGTTCCCGTTCCAGCCGCCGCTCAGTCGGCCGAGGAGGTCGTCAGCACCATGGTCCAGCGAGAAGTCAAAATCGAAGCCGCCGACCACAGCCGCTGGATGTATCGCGACGCTTACAAGTCCCCTGAAAAGGACACCGTCAAGCTCGTCATCCAGACGCCCGACGCAGACCTCTACGAAACCGTCGAGGACCACGGCCAACCGGTCACCCCCCAGGAGCACCAGGCCGACCTCAACCACATCCAGCAGGTCATCTCCGATCCCAGCCTGCGCGCACGCATGCGCCGCAGCGAAGCGCACGACGGCCAGCAGGCCGACGACCTCATGCGCATGCTCCCCACCGCCTTTCTCTGGAAGATCGTCTCCCGCGACAACGGTGAAATCACCCTCGACTCGCGCCCCAACCCCAACTTCGACGCGCCCAGCATGAGCGCGCGCGTCCTCGCGTCCATGTCCGGCACCCTCATCATCCGCGAGAGCGATATGCGCCTGGTGAAACTCACCGGCAAACTGCTCCAGGGGGTCTACTTCGGCTGGGGAATACTCGGCCATCTGGACGCCGGCGGCACCTTCGTCATCGTCCGGACTGAGGTCGCTCCCGGCATCTACCAGATCACGCAGACGCACGTCCACATCTCCGGCCACGCCCTCTTCTTCAAAAGCATCGGCGACCAGGAAGACGAAGTCACCAGCGACTACAAACCCGTCCCCGACGACGTCGACATGAACAAAGCCGCCCAAATAATTCGCGACGGAACGTTAGCCCGCGACCTCGGCATCCACTAGCGAAATGCTGTCGCGAAAAGCTGTTAGCGAAGGGCGTTTAGCAAAAGACTCCTAGCAGGAAACTGGTGGCAAGAGCCCCCGGCGAGAAGCTGGTAGCGAGAGGCTTGAAGCGAGACGCCGGGAGCGGACGATCCTCTTCCGGCGGTTGATCTGCGCACCAGTTCATTCCGACCCGCAAACTTTCGTGATCTTGTGGCTCTCACGGGTCCATTGTCAGATCGATTCACTATGAAGTCCCGCAATTTTCGCGACCTCCAGGTTTGGCAGCGATCGATGTCTCTTGCCTGCTCCGTGTATGCGCTCAGCGGAAGTTTTCCGGCCGAAGAGCGCTTCGGGCTCACCGATCAAACGCGCCGCGCCGCCGTCTCCATCCCCAGCAATATCGCTGAAGGGCATGGCCGCCTCAGCGATAAGAGCTTCGCTCTCTTTCTCAGTCAGGCGCGCGGCTCGTTAAATGAACTCGCAACTCAGCTGGAACTCGCCCAAAGGCTGGGTTTTGCTGCAGGGGACAAAATCCTCCCCATCCAGCAGCAAATCGGAGAACTTGCGCGCATGCTGAATGCACTGCTGACGGCAATCCGGCGACCCGCTTCAGCCGTTCTCCCTTCGCGGACAGCCGACGTCGAATAGGTCTTCGCAATCCCCAGTTCGCGATCGGCCCTGCGCTGGGAGCACTTGGCTACAAGATCCACGCAACCAGCATTTGACCACCAGTCTCTCGCCGGTGATCCCTCGCCACCAGCCTTTCGCTACGAGCCTCTCGCTGCCAGTCTTTTGCTACCAGCTTATTGCTACAAGTCTCTCGCTACAAGTTTGTCGCTGCCTTAGTGCAGTCGCAGCCGCCACGCCGTATAGCTCAGAATCTCATGCGCCAGCCGCTCCGCGCGCGTCTCCCACGAAGTCGGCCGCAGCACCGGCCGCGGCGACGTGTACACCTCGAGCCCATCCCGCTCGCAAATCGCGTGCACCCGGAACAAATGCGTCCCATCGCTCACCACCACGATGCTCTTCAGGTCATTCGCGCGCGCAATCACCGCCAGCCGTTCCGCGGACTGCTCGGTGTTGTCGCTTTCCGTCTCGGCAATGATGGCCGCCTCCGGCACACCGTGGGCCAGCAGATAGTTCTCGCCCACGCCGCCCTCGGAATGATCCGCGTCGGCCTCGTAGCCGCCGCCCAGCGTAATCACCAGCGGAGCCAGGCCGCGCTTGTACAAATCCAGCGCATGGTCCAGCCGCGCCCGCAGCACCGGCGAGGGACGCCCGTCATACTCCGCCGCCCCAAACACCGCAATCGCGTCGGCCGGCCGCTCCTCATCGCGATGCGCGTAGTACTGGATCTGCGCATTCACCCAAAACACCCACGCGATTGAAGCGGCGATCAGCGTCACCGCCAGCCACAAGGCAACGCGAATGCGCCCGCGCCGCGACCCGCCCAACGCCGGCGTTCGCACCGATTCCAGATTGCTTCTGGGTACGATCATGGGACCGGGTCACTCCAGAACGACGCGTTGAGCGGATCCAAAATAGGCCGGCGAGGCGCCGAAGGTTACGGCCGTCCCGAATCTCCTGGCTGGCCTCAACTTCGCTGACCGCATTTTAGCTGGCCAGTTCTTAGCTGGCCGGTTCTTAGCTGGCCGGTTCTGCCCTGGCCGTTTCTCCCCTGACCGGACTTGAGCTTCCCTTCACCTCTCCTGCAAAGCCAGCGCAATCGCGTGCGTCGGAATCGCCCCCTCGCGCAGCACCTGCCAGGTCCCCTCTTCGCCGGAAAGATCGACAATCGTCGTCGGCACACTGCGCCCCGTCGGGCCGCCATCCACAATCAGTTCGATGTGTTCGCCGATTTGATCCCGCACGCAGCCCGCGTAGGTGCATTCCGGCAGCCCCGCCAGGTTCGCCGACGTCGCCGTAATCGGCAGCCCCAGCGCCTCCACCACCATCCGCGGAATCGCCGCGTCCGGCACGCGCAGCGCCACGTTCCCGGTGTTCGCCGTGCTGCGCAGCGGCAGCCGCGAACTGGCCCGCACAATCACCGTCAGCGGCCCCGGCCAGAATCGCTCCGCCAGCAGGTCGAAACACAGCCCGCACTCGCGCGCCAATTGGTACGCCTGCGACAGATTCGCCACCAGCAGCGACAGCGGCTTGTGCTTCAGCCGCGATTTGATCTCGTAAATGCTCTCCACGGCCCGCAGGTTCACCGGATCGACGGCGAGCCCGTAAAACGTGTCCGTCGGCAGCCCGACCACTTTGCCGGCGCGTATACACCCCGCGACATATTGAATCCTCTCCGGCTCAGGCTCGTCCGGATGGATGCGCAGTATCTCTGCTGACAAGGCCTCTCCCGAACTTCTCGGCTCAGCGAATCATTGGAAGGATTTGCGCTCGCCACCCACGCCCCGCCTGGGAAGGCGTTAGAATCCCCCCATGCCGTCGGCCACGGATCGCTCGCGCCTCATCAGCATTGTACAGAGTCGCCAAAACGCGCGGGTCCGCGAACTCCGCGCCGCCTTCGCCCGCGCTCCTCGCGAGGTCACCGAAGTCATCGGCCTCGAAGGCGAGCACCTCCTCGCCGAAGCCCTGCGCAGCGGCCTCCGTCTGCGCACCGTCTTCGTCCGCGCCGATCCTGCCCGCCGCGGCGACAGCCTCCACCGCCTCGATCGCCTCGCTCTGCCCCCGTCCGTCCCCATCGTCGAGCTCACCCCGCCCGTCTTCGACAGCGCCGTCGAAACCGAATCACCCCAGGGCATCGCCGCCCTCGTCGAGCCGCCCCGCTTTTCGCTTGCTGAAGCGCTCGGTGAGCCGGATACTCCCACCCTGCACAGCGCCCGCCCCGCGCCGCTCGTCCTCATCGCCGCCGGGCTGCAGGACCCCGGCAACTTCGGCGCGCTCATCCGTTCCGCCGAAGCCTTCGCCGCCAGCGGCGTCCTCGCTCTGCCCGGCACCGTCGATCTCTGGAACGCGAAAGCCCTCCGCGCCTCCGCCGGCTCGGCCTTCCGCGTCCCCGTGGTCCACGAACGCTCAGCGGCCGTTTTCTCGGCCCTCTCCGAACGCCGCATCCCCATCCTCGCCGCCGTGCCCGCTGCCGCGCACGACGACGCAATTCCCTGCTCCCGCTACGACTTCACCCAGCCTGCTGCGATCCTCATCGGCAACGAAGGCAGCGGCCTCTCGCACGACCTGCTCGACCGCGCCGATGCCCGCATCGCCATCCCCATGCCCGGCCCCGTCGAGAGCCTCAACGCCGCCATCGCCGCCAGCATCCTGCTGTATGAGGCGGCTCGACAACGCGGCGCGAGTCTGCGTGAGGGATCGAGCCGGTGAATATTGTCCCGTATTCGGTTTCCATCGTTGTCGACCGCAAATTTGGCCCAAAACTACGGAAGCTGTTTGAATCGGGTCCCGTTTGGATTGTTGATTCCCCCTCCAATCGCGAGTCTGCGCAGGATCTCTGGAAAACATTTCCCTCGCATGGACACCTCGATGGAATAACGGTGTTCGACGCATCCTCAGATCGAAGCGCTGAGCAGATGCTGTTCGATGAATTTGCCACAATTGATCTGCACCACGGCGAGCATTCCGCCGATCCGCCGTACACGGTGGTTCGCGTTTTCGGAACCGCCTCAACAGCGAAGATCGAAGGCTATTTATCTGAGTACGGTTTCGCGTCTTTTAACGCAACGCAGGAGGGATTCCAGGCAATCCGCCCGCTTCCAGCGAAACCGAGTCGCTGACGGCGCTGCCGCTAACTCGAATTTTTCACTTCGGCACAAACACCCGGCCGGCTTCCCATCGAATGCCGGCGTCGCCGAGCATCCAGCCAGTTAAAGGGTTTCGAGCGCCGCCTGCAGTTGCGGATAGAGGACGAACTGACTGGTCTCGTAAAGCGCGAGCAGCCGCTGTCTCATCAGGTAGTACTGGCTGGCAGCCTGTTGCGTGTAGAACGGCACATCGAACGCGCGCGCGCCGATGAAGCCGGCCAGTCGCAGGCGGAATAGGGCGCGTTTCAACAGGATCGCATCATGGCGCATGCGATGGGCAACGACGACGGATTCGGTGTGATCCCAAACCTGCACGTACGCTGCCAGACGCACCATGATTTCGGCGTTATGCCGCATGTGGCTCAGCCCCTCGGACTGGCCCAGCAATTCGTAGATTTCAGATGGCTCGATGCGGGTCTGTCCGCTGCGTTCCCAAAAACGCCCGCCTCCTGGTTCCAGGAAATCCCGGGCAACCAGCTCAAGGCCGCGAATCGGAACTGGCTGCAGTGCGGCGGCCAGCGTCGCCCAGTCTGCCGAGCGGAGACGGCGCGCGCGCAACTGGTGCCATAGGAACCAGCCGGCGGCCGCAACCGTGAGCGTCAGGATGACCAGGAACCACATAACGTCGCCCCTATTGTCGCCGACCGCTGTCGAAAAACTGCGCTTCGGCCTCGACCTGCTTCTGCATCGCGGCAAGATGGTCTTGCTGCTTGACCGACAGTCTATGCTTTTCCGGTTCAGGAAGCCAGAACATTATCGCCCAATAAACAGTGACCAGCTGGTAAACAACAATCCGGATCATGTCCAGATCGATCCCATGCCAGGGGGAGCCCAGATAGCTGTATGCGCCCTCGACCAGAAAGTTCACGATCACCCACACTGCCCAGCCGGTCGCCAGCGCCGCTATATGCTTCTCCCAGACCAGCCCCAGAAAGGTCGTCGCTGAGCCCAGCGCGATGAAAAGCACCAGCCCCAGCGCCGCCGAAAATACCTCGCCCTGTTCGATCCACGCGTGCATCGTCCCGGACACATGGGGATGCGCGGCATACGCAAGTGCGAACGCCGCCAGCACACCCATGCCTGCCAGCAGCCGGAATCGCCTCCGCGCATCGTGCGCCCACACCCCGGCAGGCCTCAGCACGATGCGCATCGCTTCCAGCAGCACCAGAATCTGCAGCACCAGATCGGCAACATCGGCGCTCCAGTACAGCCCGGCGTAGAGCGGCGAGCTTCCGAAGCGATAGGCGCAGAACAGCACAATCGTGCGCGCCACGTTGAAAACAATAAACGCGGTGAAAAACGGAAATTTTCTCCAGCGCTGGCGCACCACCAGCACCAGCAGCAGGAGAACGTGCTCGGCGAAGCCCGCCGCCCACAGTGCCCCTGCCAGCGATGTGATATTCATGCGGTCCTGACGGACCTGTCACGCTTTTACAGACCGAGCGTGGTCAGGATGGTCGAGACGATTATGCCGGATGTTGACGTGGTTGTCGTCGTGGTCGTCGGACGCGGATCGCTGCCTGAGGTGCTGGCCAGAAGGGGCATCGCGGTGACGGCAAAGACGGCTGCGGACAAAACAACGTTACGAACGGACATTTTCATGGTAAAGACTCTCCTTGTGGCGGCGTAGCCGCGGTATACCAGAGCGTATCTCTAATTGTTCTCCGCGGACAATCGGAAATTTCGCCCTACTGCGTGTATTTTCAGCCATTTGGAACCAGGTTGGGACACTGCTTCCCTGCCCGGAAGACCCCTGCGGAGCCCATGGCACCGCCTACCAGAGGCATGCTCCCGGTCTACAACTTTTGTGCTAACCATAACGTAATCAGTCAGAATCGAGCGGTCGCCCGATCCTCTCGCCCGATCCGCGGACGCTCCCCACCGCCCGGGTTCACCCAGAGTCCAACCAAACTCGATGGACATCCTGTTTTGGAAAATGTCGGTTACGAAAGGAAAATATCAACACCATGCCGCGGCTGCGATGCTCTTTCTCGAAACCACCCGCCCGCCTCGCCGCATGAGCGATGATGGATCAGGCATCCATGAGCCTCTTCAACCCCAACCCCGGCGACACGTCGAGACCCGTCGCCGCTCCTCTCGCCGAGCGCATGCGCCCCCGCGCCCTCGACGAGTTCCTCGGCCAGCAGCATCTCCTCGGTCCCGGCAAGCCCCTCCGCGTCCAGATCGAGCGCGACGATGCTTCCTCCATGATTTTCTGGGGACCGCCCGGCGTCGGCAAAACCACCCTCGCCAAAATCATCGCGGAAACCACCCAGGCCACCTTCATCGAATTCTCCGCCGTCCTCGCCGGCATGAAAGAGATCAAGCAGGTCATGGCCGACGCGGAAAAGGCCGCCACCTGGGGCACCCGCACCATCCTCTTCATCGACGAGATTCATCGCTTCAACCGCGCCCAGCAGGACGCCTTCCTGCCCTGGGTTGAGCGCGGCTCCATCCGCCTCATCGGCGCCACCACTGAGAATCCCTCCTTCGAAATCAACTCCGCCCTGCTCTCCCGCTGCCGCGTCTACACTCTCCAGTCCCTCACCGACGCGCAGATCGTCACCCTGCTCGAGCGCGCCCTCAGCGACGAGGTGCGCGGCCTCGGCTCCCAGCACTTCACCGCCTCCGAAGGCGCTCTCGAACTGCTTGCCTCCTACGCATCCGGGGACGCACGCAACGGTCTCAACGCCCTGGAAGTCGCCGCGAAACTCGCCACGGACGCCCCCGGTAAGGTCATCACCAAACACCTCGCGACCGAAGCCCTGCAGCAGCGCGTCCTCGTCTATGACAAGTCCGGCGAGGAGCACTTCAACCTCATCTCCGCCCTCCACAAATCCATCCGCAACTCCGACGCCGACGCCACCCTCTACTGGCTCGGACGCATGCTCCACGCCGGAGAAGATCCCCTCTACGTCGCGCGCCGCCTCGTCCGCATGGCCGTCGAGGACATCGGCCTCGCCGCCCCGGAAGCCCTCAGCCTCGCCCTCTCTGCCAAAGAGACAGTCGAATTCCTCGGCTCACCCGAAAGCGATCTCGCCCTCGCTGAAGCCGCCGTCTATCTCGCTCTCGCGCCCAAATCGAATGCCCTCTACACCGCCTACGGCGCGGTTCAGGCGGACATCGAATCCACTCGCCAGGAACCCGTCCCCCTCCATCTGCGCAACGCGCCCACTCGCCTCATGAAGGAACTCGACTACGGCAAGGGCTACCAATATGCCCACGACGTCGAGGGCCGCGTCGCCGACATGGACTGCCTCCCCGAATCGCTCGCCGGCCGCCGCTGGTACCGCCCCACCCAGGAAGGCCGGGAAAAGCTCCTCGCCCAGCGCATGGACGAAATCCGCCGCATCCGCGAAGCCAAACGATCCGGCCAGTAGAGGCAGCCCCGGACCGCACTCGCCTTTGGCATCCAGCCTGCGCCCCCCAGCACCCCAATCGGCCGTTCCCTCGATGCCGGACCTGTCTCGTCCGATCCGCGAGTTGCCCGCGCCCCCGCGCCCGTTGCATTTTTCCCGCCTCTCCCTCGTTCGCCAACGCGGTTTGGCTCAGTCTTTTCCTGTCCCGCTAACCCGTTTGTTCTCCTTACCCGGACGGGTTGTACTTCCCCTGCCTCCGATGAGGCATTGTTCATCCAACCCTCAAGGAGAACACTCGAAGGTGGAGCGTGGTTCTCACCGCGCTCCCAAATCGGGACACTTCCCTCAAGGTGTGAATCGAAAATGCGGCTTCTCAAGAATCTTTTGCAGGACGAATCGGGACAGGATCTGATTGAGTACGCGCTGATCGCGGCGCTCCTCGCGTTGGTCATCATCTCCGGCCTGAATGGTCTCTCCAGCAAGATCAATTCCGAATACACCAAAGTCGGCAGCAGCCTGTAACGGAGCCGCTTCACTTCGTCACATCCGCTTCGCGCTTTCCGCAGTCTGGCTTTTTTAACTGCACGGTCGGAGTTCCGGCCGCCGAACCTGGCGGCCAACCCGTCTCTCGTTCATTCGGTGCGGTCCCAATCAACCTGTCGGCAATCGCTGCGTGGATCGTCCCACTCCGGAAGAACCCTCCCAACCTCAATAGCGGGCAAAGCAACGCCACGGACGGCAATCCCGCCCCTTCCGCGAAGCGTCCCCTTCGCCGCGCCCACCGACCCGCACAGCCCGGCGGAGTGGTGTCCCTTCCCTCCGGACCCGGACCATCCGCGCATCCTGCAGCCCTCCCCCGGGCGCCGTGGTTCCGCATAGACCCGCGCCATCCACAACTCCGGTCTCTGCGGCAGTTGCCGCACCCTCTTCACCACGGAGCGCACCCGGTTCCCGCGCCCTCCATGTGCTATATTCCGAATGAGTTCAATGATTTTTTCACGTGAGTACGTAGGCTATCTGGCGCGCCATACGGTCAAGCACCTCGTCGACGCCAAAATGATCCACACCGGCAAGCAAAAGGCCGTCGAAGAGCGCGTCTACAGCGGGCTGCTCGAAGAGCTTTCTCTCGAAGACCGCATCAACGAAGAGGTGCGCGTCATCCTTGACGCCTACCAGGAAGACATGCGCCGCTCCGGCGCCAGCTATTCGGAGATGTTCAAGAAGGTCAAAACCGAGCTGGCGCGCAAATACAAGGCGGTGCTGTGAGAATCTCGCGCGACAAACTCAATAAGCTCGCTCACGTCGTCGCCGACACGCTTGCCGAAACGCCCGAGGCCGACTTCCTCGAAGACCGCAACACCATCCGCCAGGAAGCCCGCAAAGCCCTCGAGCACCTGCTCCTCGAGGAAATGCGCATCGACGTAGCCGCCCGCAAGAAAATCGAGACCCAGCGCCGCATCATCCCCGAAGGCTCGCAGGAGTGGGACATCCTCTACCGCAAGTACTACAACGAGGAAGTCAAAAAGCTCGGCATCTGAAGCCTTCCCTCCCGGCGTACCGCCACCGCGCCCACCTTTCCCCCCGCTCGCATTACACTGGCAGGGCTTCCCTTTCCGCCATGATTGCCCGACGTTACCTCGCCTGTCTCCTGTTTTCGCTTTCTGTGGCCGCCGCCCAAACTGCGTCCGGGCCCGACGCCGACTGGCCCGCCTACAACGGCGGCGTCAACGGCGACCACTACTCGCCGCTCACCCAGATCGACCGCGCCAACGTCGCGCAACTCCAGGTAGCCTGGACCTACGACACCGGCGAAAAGGGCAATCTCGAAACCAACCCCCTCGTCATTGGCCGCACGCTCTATGGATTCACGGTCAGCGGTAAAGTCTTCGCCCTCGACGCCGCCACCGGCAAGCGCCTCTGGCTCTTCGACCCAACCGTGGACACCCACGACCCCTCCATCGGCGGCGCCACCCAACCCTCCCGCGGCTTCAGCTACTGGGCCAACGGCAAAGACGCGCGCCTCTTCGTCGGCAGCATGAACTATCTCTACGCTCTCGATCCCGCCACCGGAGCCCTCCTTCCCACCTTCGGCGATCAGGGCCGCATCGACCTGCGCAAAGGCCTGCGCGACAGCGAGGGCTACCAGAAGCAGTCAGTCGCGCTCACCAGCCCGGGCCTCATCTACAAAGACCTCATCATCGTCGGCGGACGCAATCCCGAAACCCATCCCGCGCCCCCGGGAGACATCCGCGCCTTCGACGTCCACACCGGCGCACTGCGCTGGACCTTCCACACCATCCCGCGTCCCGGCGAATTCGGCTACGACACCTGGCCGCCCGACGCGTGGAAGAGCGCCGGCGCCGCCAATAACTGGACAGGCATGACTCTCGACGCCCACCGCGGCATTGTCTACGTCCCTACCGGCTCCGCTGTCTTCGACTTCTACGGCGGCGACCGCCTCGGCAACGATCTCTTCGCCGACACGCTGCTTGCCCTCGACGCCGCCACCGGCAAGCGCCTCTGGCACTTCCAGGGCGTCCATCACGATATTTGGGATCGCGACTTCCCCTCCCCGCCCGCCCTCGTCACCGTCACCCGCGACGGCAAGTCCATCGACGCGGTCGCGCAAACCACTAAGCAGGGAGTCGTCTACCTCTTCGATCGCGTCACCGGCGAACCGCTCTTCCCCATCGAGGAGAAGCCCTTCCCGCCCAGCGACCTCATCGGCGAGAAGGCCTCACTCACGCAGCCCTGGCCCACGGACCCCGCGCCCTTCGCGCGCCAGCGTCTGACAGAAGACGACCTCACCAACCGCACGCCCGCCGCGCACGCCTGGGCGGTCGAGCAGCTTCGCTCCTATCACAGCGACGGCCAGTTCGTCCCCCTCACCAGCGGCAAGCGCACCATCATCTTCCCTGGCTTCGATGGCGGAGCCGAATGGGGAGGTCCCGCCGTCGACCCCAAAACCGGCGTCCTCTATGTCAATGCGAACGAAATGGCCTGGACCGGCGAGTTAGGCCTCACCGCGCCCCACGCTTCCGGCGGAGCCGCCTTCTACGCCTCGCAGTGCTCCATCTGTCACGGAGCCACGCGCACCGGATCGCCGCCGGCCTTCCCCTCGCTCATCGGCGTCACCACGCGTCTCACCGACGACCAGATCAAAGAGATCGTCGCCCATGGACGCGGCCGCATGGTCGGCTTCCCTTCGCTCGATCCTGCGAAAGTCGCCGAACTCATCGAGTACCTCCGCACACCCGCCGCGCCCACAACGGATAACGCCGCCGCGCCGCCTCCCGCGTCCAGCGCCCAAGTCGAGTATCACTTCACTGGCTACAACAAATTCCTCGACCCCGACGGCTACCCCGCCGTCGCGCCGCCCTGGGGCACGCTCAACGCCATCGACCTGAAGACCGGAAAATTTCTCTGGAAGGTTCCGCTCGGCGAATATCCCGCGCTCGCCGCAAAAGGCATGTCCGGCACCGGCTCAGAAAATTATGGAGGACCGATCCTCACCGCCAGCGGCATCCTCTTCATCGGCGCGACGGTCTACGACCACAAATTCCGCGCCTTCGACGCCTCCACCGGCAAAATGCTCTGGGAAACCACGCTGCCCTTCGCCGGCATCGCCACGCCCGCGACCTACTCCGTCGACGGCAAGCAATACGTCGTCATCGCCGCCAGCGGAGGCCGCGACCCCAATTCGCCCGTAGGCGGCAGCTACATCGCCTTCGCGTTGCCGTAGCCTCAGAACGAGGCGCTTCGTCGCGCGCCTCGCTGTCTCTCTCATCTGGTTTTCTTGCGAACGTACTCTCCGTGAAACTCCGTCGACCACGTCACGCCGCTATCGGTCGACTTCTTCCACACCTGCTCCACCTGATCCGGACTCAGGCGATTGATCTCCACGCGGTTCAGAACGGTTGCACCATCCGGCCCGCGGCTTGGCCCGGTGAAGACTGCCGAGCCGTCCTCGACCTTGCCGTCGATGAATACGTGAACCCGGCCTTGATTGTCGGTGAACATCCCGTGCCAGCTATGGTCGTCCGCGCTGAACCCGAACATATTCTCGCCCCGGTGTCCGCGCCCGCCGTCCCAGTTCTCCACCACCACGCATCCATCGAGCGCGAGAGATACCTGGCTCGCTGCGTTGGGAGCCGCGCCCGGACCGCGAACGCTCCAGTCGCCCAGCCAATAGTCGAACGCGCGATTCTGCGGATTCGCCGCGCAACTTCCCTGCTCCGATGCGGCCATCGCCGTCGGCACAAACCCGAGCAGAACGCCGATCGCCGCTGCCACAGCCACCCGGCTCGCTCCCCGCATTAACCCAACCTGCAAGCGCCTTCCCATCATTGCCCCTCCTGTGATCTCGGTCACAGGTTGAAAGTAGCGATTGCGGGCGCTGCGTGCTTCCGATATTTTGACAAGCAATGTCGAAATTGCGCCAGCCTGCTGTTTTCGATCCGTTGCCCAGCGGCCACGCCCGCATCGACACGCACACCCGCGACTACCCTCCCCGGCATGTCATCGGTCTCCACTTCCACGATCGCGATCAGCTCGTTTATGCCTCGCGCGGTGTCATGACGATCCGCACGGAGGCCGGCGTTTGGGTCGTTCCGACGCATCGTGCAGTCTGGATCCCGGCATCCGTCCCGCACACCATCGCCATGTCCGGCACCGTGGCGATGCGAACTCTCTATCTCAAACCTGGGCTGGCCGTTTCCATGCCGCGCGATTGCTGCGTAGTCAACATCTCGCCGCTGCTCCGCGAGCTCATCCTCCACGCCTGCACCTGTGGCGCTCTCTATCAGCGCGATCTGCGCGAACGCCATCTCATCGAAGTGATCCTCGACCAGCTGGTCGCCATCCAGCGAGTGCCGCTGCGCCTCCCGGCGCTCTCCGATCCCCGCGCGCTGCGCGTTTGTCTCACCCTCCTGGCGAACCCAGCCAGCCCGCACTCGCTCACCCACATTTGCCGAGGCAGCGGCGCCAGCCGCCGCACCATGGAACGTCTCTTTCAACAGGAATGTGGAATGACCTTCGGCAAGTGGCGTCAGCAATTGCGCCTCATGCACTCAATGCAACTGCTGGGTGCCGGCGCAAAAGTCACGCACGCCGCGCTCGAAGCGGGCTACAGCACGCCCAGCGCTTTCATCGCCGCGTTTCGCAAGGCCCTCGGCACCACCCCCACCGCCTACTTCGCGCCCTCTTCGGCGGACCGGACGCGTCGTTAGAACCGACAATCCGCGTCCAGCCCTGTCATCCCGAGCGAAGTGCAACTGGTTCCTTTGCCGGCGAAGAAGCGCTCCCCGGCGCGCAGTCGAGGGCCCCTCCGCGGGGGAGTCGCTCGCGCAGCGGCCGAGAAACGTCCGCCGCCATGCACTCAACCAGGTCTTCACTCAAGCATGCTTTCCTGGAGTCGACAAAAAGGGCCTTCCCACCCGCCCCTCAATACCGATAATCCGCATCCAGCCGATCCTCCGCCAGATGCTCCTCGGTCGCGCGAATCACTCGCGCCCCATCCACAATCCGCGCCATCTTCCCGTGATCGATCCAGTTCAGCGCGCATGTCTCGCACGACCCCACCACCACATTCGTCGCCGCCGGATAATAATCCACGACCATCGCCTTGTGGCAATGCGGACAGGTCAGTTTCCGCTCCAGCTCCTGCGGATCGGCCGCCGGAATATCCACCTGCCCCGGATGCTTCGCCTGCAGCGCGTCGATCAGTTCCGGAAACGACATCATGGGAATCAGCATCCCCCTGCACTTCGTGCAGTAACAGATCTCCGTCCGCTCCAGCACCGCCTGCATCAGCGGAACCGCGCACACCGGACAAGCCTCATCCTTCGCCTCGCCCGCCACCACCACGCCGTCTTCGTTCTTTTCCGGGAAGTAAACGCTGTGGCAGTACTCGCACACCAGCGAATCGTTCTGCGGATTCGGCTTCAACGGCCCGCCGCACGCCGCGCAGTTCATTGCGTCCCTCCCGCCTGCGGCTTCCCGCATTCCGGACAAAACTTCGACGCCCGCGGAATCGCCTTGCCGCACTCCAGGCAAAACTTCGTGCTCGCCGCCGCCACATCAGCCGGAGCCGCGGGTGTCTTCATCGCGCCCATCATCGCCTGCGCCATCGCCACGCCCGCGCCCAGTCCTACGCCCGCATCGGCTGCCCCTCCCTGATTCCCCGCCGCCGTCTCCAGAGCTTCCGCCGTCTCAAACTGCGTAAACCGTCCCATATCCCCGGCCATGTTCACGCCGATGCGCTGATTCATCACCTTCTGCAGTTCTTCCGGCAGCGAAAGGCTCTCCACCGCGAACTGCTGCAACTCCAGTCCCAGCGCGGCGAACGTCGGCTTCATCGCCTCCGTCACCTTCTCCGCCAACGCCGCCTGATTCGCCGCCAGATCCAGAAACGACACCGCGCTCGACGCCAGAATATCCGTCATCCGCGCCACAATCGTCTCCCGCAGTTGCCCTTCCAGATCCGACGCATAGTAGGTGTCACGGGTCCCGCTTACCTGCAGGAAAAACATCTTCGGATCGGCAATGCGGTACGCATAAATCCCATATCCGCGCACGCTCACCGCTCCGAATTCCTTCTCGCGGAAGGTAATCGGCGTCGCTGTGCCCCACTTCTGATCAATTTGTAACCGTGTGGAGAAGAAATACACATCCGACTTGAAAGGCGACTGAAAATCCTTCGTCCAGTTTTTCAAATCGGTCAATACCGGCAGATTCTGCGTGCTGAGCGTATGCAGCCCCGGCCCAAACACATCGGCGATCTTGCCCTCGTTCACAAAGGCCGCCATCTGCGATTCGCGCACCGTCAGTTGGCCGCCGTTTTCAATCTCCATGTCGCGCATGGGATATTCCCAGGCCAGAATCCCATCCTCCGGCTCGTTCCACTGAATCACCGCAATGAATTGTTTGCCGAGAAACTCCCGCAGAGTCACATTCGCCTCCTGGCCGCCACTCTACCACGCGCCCCAGCGCCCGCAGGGGAGTCGGTCGCAAAGCGGCCGATACGAATTCACATCGATGAACTGTAGGGAAGGAGATTGAGTTCCCCGCCTACCCCCGCACCGAAGCCTGAATCGACGGAATCCCCGTCACCGCCGCCTTCATCTCCGCATCCTTCGCCAACAAATCCAGCAGCGCGTGCGTGATCTTCTCGTCTGTCTCCGCGGCCTGCCCGATCTCTACCGGAAACCGCGCCCACAACTGGAACGATCCGCCGCTGAACTGCAGCCGCGACTCGATGCCCGGCGTCTCAATCGTCGCCTGCATCCAGTTCTGCACGCTCTCGTGCTGCCGCTCCACACTCGGCCGATATTCCTCATACGCGGCATGCACCGGCGCCAGAATCGCGTCGCAGATCTTCGCGTAGTCGGCCCCATCCGCCAGCTTCACCGTCAGCTCATGCCACGCATACCCTGTCCCCGGCAGTTGCTTGTAGAGCGGCGTGCCCGCCTGGAATAACACTGCATTCGAAAACACCGCTACTCGCCCCGTCGGATTCAGCGTCATCCCCGAGCCCGCCAGTTCCATCAGATAAAACCTCACCAGCCCCACCTCGATCACATCGCCCGTCACGCCGGCTATCGTGATGCGGTCGCCCACTTTGATACCGAACCGCCCCACGATGAAGAAATACGCCGCCACCGACAGCAGCACCGTCTGCAGCCCCACTGCGATGCCCGCCGTGATGAAACCCGCAAACGTCGCGAGCGAGCTGAACTGCGTCACGAATCCAAACAGCAGGACCACTGCCGACAGAAACCCCACCACCACCCGCCGCACGATCAGCAACTGCCGCCGCCGCCGCAGGTCCCGAATGTATTTCGTCGTCGCGCGCGTCCACGCCTCGCCTCCGCCCACAATCAGCGCCAGCGCCAGCGCGATCACCAGCAGCCGCAGCACCAGCGCGTGCAGGATCGTTTCGTATTCCTGCTCCACCGACGCCTGCCACGCCGCCAGATTCGCGCTGCTCTGCTCCAGCGCAATCAATTCCTCGCTCAGCGGAATCGTCGCCGCCGACGTCGCCTTGAACTGCGCCGTGATGGTCTGCAGATCTTCAGGAGCCGGCCCACTCGCCCCCGCGGCCGCGCTCGCATGTGCAGCCGCCCTGCCCCGCGCCGTCTCCGCGGCCGGCGCAGTCGCCGCTTCCTGCGAAAGCGCATCGCCCCGCTGCAGCAGCCCGCGCACAATCTGCATCATCGGCGCGCGCAGCGCCGTCGCCTCTGCCCGCAGCCGCTCATTTGCCTGCGACAGCGTGCCCAGCGCATGCAGCGTCCCCGTCATCTCGATCAGCGCTTCGCCCTGCGTCGTGATGCCCGCCGACAAGGTTGACCCCACCGTCGTTAGCGGCGCGCCGCTCGTCTTGTTCTTGCTTTGCAACTCGGGCGCCGACCCCTCCAGCCGCGTAATCTGCGCCGGCAACCCGGCGCTCGCCGCCGTGCTCGACGCCGCCAGAATCCGCCCCAGCGCCCCCTTCATCGCATTCGACAGATCCAGCGCCGCCGCAACCTGTTTCCGTTGCGCCGTCAGCGCCTCCAGCGTCCGGCCGCTCGCGCTCGCCATCTGCCTGTCCAGCGCCGCCTCCCGCGCCTCCAGATCGACGATCCGTTTCTCCACCGTTGCCTGCGTCGCGGCCAGCCGCTGCTGCTGGCTCGAACCCGTCGCGGCCGCTGCCTGCCCCGCCGAACCCTCCAGCAGAGCCGCTTCCGCCTGCGCCGACTGGAAAGCCAGCATCCCTACCTGCGTCGCCAGCGCTGCCGCCTCATCCTGATAGACGGCGTCATTCGGCTCGCCCGTCTTCTGCACCGGCACATGCACTTCCCGATAGAACTGGATCACCGCGTTCAGGTGCGCCATGATCGCCGCGCCCTGCGTCCGCGCATCCAGCCCGGCCGGCCCATCGCTCGCCGCCGCCTGCCCCGCGATCCGCAACCCGCCCAGCAGAATCCCCGCCAGCAGGACCGCAGCAACCGCTCCCGCCGCCCCGTGCTGCCGCCGCCGCAGCAGAATCCGTCTCCGCCCCTTCGCCAATCCACCCACCCGCATCCGCCTCATCGTCCCGTCACATTCAATATCCTGGATCGCCGCTATCGATATATCGTATCCACATGAAAATTTCTCCGCTCGCTCGCGCCCCCAGGCGCCTCGCCTCTGCCTGCGCTCTTCTGTGCCTCGTCTCGTTCGCCGCCTTCGCCGCCCGCGCCCAGTCGGACGACAGCGCGCCCCGCCACCGCGGCGCTCCCGACCAGGCTGCGCCCGCCGCTGCTCCCGACAAGGCCAAGCCCGCCGACAAAGACGCTGACGTCAACAAGCTTCCCCCGCTCCCGCCCGACGCGCACGTCGAGCAGTCCATCACTCTCGATGGCAAGACCCTCAAGTACACCGTCACCGTCGGCACGCTGCCCGTGCGCGACGAAAACGGCAAGACCGCCGGCGAACTGGTCTACACCGCCTACACCGTCGACGGGCCCAACCGTCCCGTCACCTTCGCCGTCAATGGCGGACCCGGCGCTTCGTCCGTCTATCTCAACTTCGGCGCCATCGGCCCCAAGCACCTCAACGTCGGCAACGAGGGCGACAGCCCTTCCGATCCCGCCACGCTCTCTGACAATCCGGGCACCTGGCTCGACTTCACCGACCTCGTCTTCCTCGATCCCATCGGCACCGGCTTCTCCCGCTCCCTCGTCGACGCCGACCAGACCCGCAAGCTCTTCTGGTCCACCGAGCCCGACATCGAATACCTCTCCCGCGCCATCTACGACTACCTCGTCAAGAACGACCGCCTCCAGTCCCGCAAATACCTCGTCGGCGAAAGCTATGGCGGATTCCGCGGTCCCCGCATCACCTACTTCCTGCAATCCCAGCTCGGCGTCGCCATGAACGGCGTCACCCTCGTTTCGCCCTACCTCAACCCCACCATCGAGGGGAACGGTGACCTCTCGCCTCTGCCCTGGCTCGTCACGCTGCCTTCCATCACCGCCGCCAACCTCGAGCGCCAGGGCAAGCTCACCCCCGAAGCCATGCACGACGTCATCGACTACACCCTCGGCGAGTACGCCACCACCCTCATCAAGGGCAGTTCCGACCCCGCCGCTACGGACGCCATGATCAAGAAGGTGACCGAGATGACCGGCCTCGATCCGCAGTTCGTCAAGTTCTCCGGCGGACGCCTCGAAACCGGCGCCTATCTCCGCGAAGTTCACCGCGAACAGGGCAAGCTCGGCTCGGTCTACGACTCCAACGTCACCATGTTCGATCCCTTCCCTTACGCCGCGCAGCAGGAAGCCAACGATCCCATCCTCGCCAGCATCATCGCCCCCACCACCACCGCGATGGTCGACTTCGTCACCCGCGTTGTGGGCTGGAAGGTCGATGCCCGCTACAACGCGCTCTCCTATGAAGTAGGCGGGCACTGGAACCGCGATCAGGATCTCCGCTCCGGCTCCGTCACCCAACTCCGCGACGCGGTCGCCGCCGATCCCAAGCTCCGCGTCACCATCGTCCATGGCTGGAACGATCTCTCCTGCCCCTTCATGGGCTCCATCCTCACCGCCAACCAGATGCCGGTCATGGGCGATCCCACCCGCGTCTCGGTCCACGAGTTCCCCGGCGGCCACATGTTCTACACGCGGGAAAGCAGCCGCATCGCCCTCCGCAAAGAAGTGATGGACATGTACGCCAAGCACTAACCCTGGAGGCCCACTCAGTCCCTCTTTTGGATTGAGTGGGCTCGCACTTCGCCTCGGGGGCCCATGCAACCCTTCTCCTGCTTGAGTGGGCCAACTCCAGCTTTTCCTGTACCCTGTTTTTTCCCTGTACCCGTTGGTTTTCCGGAGGAACCCCACGCCCATGCACCTCTCCAAGCGATCTCTCTCTGCGCTCCTTCTGCTCGCCGCCCTTCCGCTCTACGCCGCCCAGAAAAAGAAAGCCGCGCCTGCGCCCACGCCCGCCGCGGCTGCCGATCCCGAAATCGGCCCCTGGTCCGACCCCCAGCCCAGCGTCGAGAAGCTCGACCTCACCATGTATCAGAAAATTCGCGAAGAGGGCCTGCAGCACTCCCACGTGATGGACTACGGCTCTGCCCTCGCCGACGACATCGGTCCCCGCCTCACCGGCTCGCCCAACATGGCCAAGGCCAATGCGTGGACCCGCGATCAGCTCACCGCGATGGGCTGCGTCAACGCCCACCTCGATGACTGGGGCGAGTTCGGCATGGGCTGGCAGCAGCTCAACACCTGGGTCCGCATGGCCTCGCCCGATACCGCCGTCTTTATCGCCCAGGCCACGCCCTGGTCGCCCGCCACCAGCGGGCCCATCACGGCTGACGCTACCTGGGTCAACATCCAGTCCGACGAGGACTTCGCGAAATACCAGGGCAAGCTCGCCGGCAAAATCGTTCTCCTTGGCGAAATGCGCCCCGTTCCTCCGGTCGATGCCTCCCTCTTCGAGCGCTACACCGATCAGCAACTTGCCGACATCGCCGCCTACCCCATGGGGAGCGGCGGCCCCAGTGCCGCCATGCGCGACCGCCTCCGCAGCTACATGCAGCGCATGCGCCTCACCGACAAGCTCGTCCAGTTCCTCGCCGACGAAAAAGTCGCTGGCGTCATCCGTCCCTCGCGCGATGCTGAGCACGGCGGCGGCTCGGGCGGCACCATCTTCGACGACAACGGCGCGTCGATGGGCCGCACCCCTTACATCCGCGGCCACGAGATGAAAGTCCCCACCGTCGTCATGGCCATTGAGAGCTACGGCCGCGTCTACCGCCTGCTCCAGGCGCACGTCCCGGTCACCATCCAGATGGACGTCGAGACCAAATTCACCGGCGACCACGAGCACGGCTTCGACACCGTCGCCGAGATCCCCGGCACCGACCCCAACCTGAAAGAGCAGGTCGTGATGGTCGGCGGCCACCTCGACAGCTGGATCGCCGGCACCGGCGCCACCGACAACGGCGCAGGCTCCATCGTCGCCATGGAAGTGATGCGCATCCTGACCGCGCTCAAGGTCCAGCCGCGCCGCACCATCCGCATCGCCCTCTGGTCCGGCGAAGAAGAAGGCCTCTTCGGTTCGCGCGGCTATGTGAAAGAGCACTTCGGCTCCGCGGCGCTCTCCACTGCGCCCGACCAGGCCGCGTTGCCCGAGTTCATGCGCCGGGCCAGCGGCCCGCTCGATCTCAAGCCCGAGCAGCGCCTCATCTCCGGCTACTTCAATCTCGATAACGGATCGGGCAAGGTCCGCGGCGTCTACCTCCAGGGCAACGCCGCCATCGCGCCCATCTTCGCCCAGTCGATCGCGCCCCTCAAAGACCTCGGCGTCACCACCCTCACCATGCAGAACACCGGCGGCACCGACCATCTCTCCTTCGACGCGGTCGGCATCCCCGGCTTCCAGTTCATCCAGGACCCGCTCGACTACGAGACCCGCACCCACCACTCGAACCAGGACGTCTATGAGCATCTCGTCCCCGCCGACCTGGAGCAGGCCGCAACGGTCGAAGCCATCTTCGTCTACAACGCCGCCATGCGCGACCAGATGCTGCCGCGCAAGCCGCTCCCGCATCCGGAGCTCCGCGAGCAGCAAATGGCGCCCATCAAAAATCTCTTCCCCGACGCCGTCCCCGAACAGACGCCGCAGTAACCGGACCGGGTGCCCCATCCGAGCCGGAGTTGCTCGGGTGGGTCTGGCGGGCCAGGGCGTCTTGGGAGGTAATCGGTATCATGTCCCCCGATTACCCATGCAAGCCTTCTTTTGGATTGAGTGGGCTCGCCCTGCAACAGCCGCTGGTGGCCCATTCAAGCCTTCTTTTGGCTTGAGTGGGCACGCCCTGATGCAGTCTTGAGTCGCCCTCCAGATCAGCGAGGCCGGCGAAAGTACAAGTGGGCGAGACACTGCACCGCGACGATGACACTCATCAAGGCGAGAAAGACAGCAACCTTCCGGGGGCCGACGCGCGGCGGCATCAGCGCCAGAAGCAGCAGAGAGCCGACAAGCCCGATACTCTCGGCGAACCAAAGATTCAGGGACCAAACCCCGTGCAGCGCCTCCGGAATCGCGACGACGGCGAGGAACAAGCAGGCGGTCTTAAACCACTCGTTAGGATGTTGGTACGGCTTCGGAGGAAAATCGCGTTCCATGAAGAGGCCTTATCGCTGGAATTATAGGCCAGCAGCCATCCTCCGAGTCCTGGATCCCACCTAACGCCGGTGGCTCGTGCATGCCCTCTTTTGGGGTGCGTGGGCAAGTCCGTCGACGTCGGGAACCAACCGGGGCGGCCCATCCGAGCCGGTGTTGTTCGGGTGGGCCTGGCCGCCAATACCCCTGAGGGGTAATCGGTATCCTGTCCTCCGATTGACGTCCCCGATTGACCCAGGACAAACCGCTGCATAGGGGACACTGCGGTAATGCCCGCCCACTCAAGCCAAAAGAAGGCTTGAATGGGCCACCTACCAGCCTATGCATCTAATGAATGGTTCAATATGTACAACTCCTCCTTTGCATGTGAAATACGTCTCCCAAGAAAGAGCGCCAAACCTGCATGAATAAACAGGGATCCATACCACAGTACATTGATTAGGTGGCGATACATTTCAGGAGGATTCCAAACTGCAACCATGGATGCAATTACAACTAAAACCTGGAAGAACATAATAGCTCGACAAGTTCGTATGCGACGCCCTAATACGACGCTCTCCTTCATTCGGTTCTCCTTTGCCTGAACGGGACTGACATGTGCACGTTTCCCATCTTCAACGCTGCTTTTGCTGACCTAAACGAATTGTTTACTATAGCGCCCAGCCGCAGGCAGCCCAGGGGAGTTCTGGAATTCCGGGAATTCTGGGGGAATTCTGGGGACATGATACCAATTACCTCACGATCAACCCGGTCCCTTCTCCCCTGTGGAAACTCTGTCAATCCTTACGAAAGTCACACCGCGCCTAACTCCTGTATCTGCCGCACCAATCCCCCCGCCAACCCCCAAAAAAGTTGGCGGTCTAATTATGCAAACTTGGTATCCTAAATATAGAGAGTAAAAAACAAAACCAGGGCCGCCCACGCGGCCTTTTTCCTTGGCTGGCCGCCGCTGCAAAGCCGCCAGCCACCACGAGAAGCAATGATGCCCTGCACAATCTCCCGCATCACGCTCACCGGCTGCCACGACCGCCGCCCAACGCGACCCGCAACAGCCAGTGCCTCAATCGTGCCCGCGACTGCATCAATGACGATCGCGAACCCATCAATCGCGAGCGTCATTGATACAAAGATGCTCGCCTCGCAAGTGACCCGCTCTCAATCATCAACCCCGTTCGCGCGCGCCACTGCATCACTCGCGCTCGCCATTGACGCAATCATGCGCGTCTCGCAAATGACCTCCTGTCCATCACTTGCCGCGCAGCCCGAAACACCCCAGCCGCAAATCCAGCAGAATCAATCAACCCTTCCGCCACCCCCCCGGGAATTCCGGGGTCAGGATACCGATTTCCCCCTTTCGCCGGGTTAAGACCCGCTGCCGGTGGCCCATGCAAGCCTTCTTTTGGCTTGCGTGGGCTTGCCCTTTGACAGCCGAAACCATCCCGGGTGCCCCGTACGAGCCGGAGTTGCTCGGGTGGGTCTGGCGGGCCAGGGCGTCTGAAGGGTAATCGGTATCATGTCCCCCGATTGGATTGGTCCCCGGATTGGTCCCGATTGTGCCAGCTTCATGAGAGAGGCGCACACTGCTGGTGCACCATTTCCTTTTTTGCGGTTGGGAGGCCGCATCGTCCACGGACTCCAGGCTCACTGGAGAAGAAGCTCGCCGCTACGCTTCCCTTGGAATTCAAGGAATTCAAGGGACAGCATACCGATTACCCCAACATCCCGGGCTCAAACCCGCCAACCTGCCGCACCCCAACGGAAACGCCCGGCGGGCCGGCCCGCAACTCCAACTTGTCAACCCCCACACCTCTTCACCAAAGTAACTTTCCCTCATTCCCGGCCACTTACAAGCCAACAAACCTGGCAGTCTAATTTACCCAACCTGATATGCTGAATATATAGAGTAGAAATCACGAAAAGGACCGCCTACCAGCGGTCCTTTTCCTTTTGCGAGGAGTCTCCCTCCATGGCCAGCACCGCCCCCCATCCAGCGTCCACATGTTCCTACGTCCTCGACAACGGCCAACCCTGCAGGGGTCCCGCCCTCCGCGACTTCTGTTTTTGTCGCCACCACACCCGCAAGGCCCTCGCCCACCGCCGGGCCGGCTGCCAACCCATCCGCCAACCCCGCCGCCCCGCACGAAACCACAACCTGGGAACTCCGCGCCTGCTGGCGCATGCAGCACCGCGTCATCGCGCGGTCGTCCGACCCTGACGACCTCGACGACACGCTCGCCACGATCCTGAACGCGCTTGCCCAGCATAAGATCTCGCCCACCTCTGCCGGACGGCTTCTCCAGGCCATCCTCGACCGCAAACGCGAATTGCAACTCGCCGCCCAGCAAGCCGCCTTCCGCGCTGTGCAGCAGGCTTATCTGCGCCGCATCCGGCCTCAGGCTGCGCCGGCCGCCGTTTGACGACCGCGGGCAAGTGCCCTGTTTCCGTCCAGCCCCCCGCAACGGAGCCATTTGAAAGCGTCAACAACTGCCATCGTTCGCGGCAGTTGCCTTTTAACATCGTCAAACGGATTTCATACCGAATAGACTGCAAGGCACTTAAGCAAAATGTTAACCAGGACGGGGGAGGGGGGGGAGATGCGAGCCCACTCAAGCCTCCGGAAAGCCACGCAAGGCGGAGAATTGTGCCGGAACGGGCTGATACCATCCAGCGATACGCTTTTTTGAGATTCTTCGATACCCTGCGGGCGAGCGCGAGAATGAGTTTGCAGTCTTCCAGCAAATCAGACCGAACGGCGCTGTTCATTCTCGCTTGCGGAGCCCTCTTTGTCGCGTTTGCAATCGCGGTCTTCATCTGGTTTCTCGACCCTCTCTTGCGGCACGTTTATGGGGGGACATTCTATGCGCATCTCATTCGCCTGCGGCGGCATCAGGGTGCAATGGATCTCGATGCATTTATCGACAGTGGTCGGTTGCACTTTTCGCAATTGTGCCTGCTGGCCATATTTTTAGATGGCTGCGTCGCGGCGTGGGTGGCACGCGACACGGTGCGCAGGTTGCTGAAGGCCTTCTTCACAACGCCCACATCGCCGGTCAACCTGGCACTTTTTCGCATAGCAGTTTTCGGCGTCACGCTTTACTTTTTCAGCACAGACTTCGCGTCGACCATTTGGTACGCCGGATTTCCGAAGATCCTTGAGGTCGCTCCTTATGGCACGGCGTGGCTGCTGCCCCACCTTCCCATCAACCCGCAGTTGGCACGGATCGCGTCCATCGTGTTTCTGGTTCTGTGTGTCGCCGGTGTCCTGGGACTATGGGCGCGCGCCTCGGCGTTGCTCGCCAGCCTGCTGGGCCTCTACGTCCTGGGAATTACGCAGTTCTATGGCAAGGTGAGTCACGACCACGAGTACCTGTGGTTTCTTCTGCTGCTGGCGGTGAGCCCGTGCGCCGATGCGTTGTCGATCGATGCCATCTTCTCTGCCCGCAGGCGCGCCGATGCAGGCAGCACGGCACTCCCCGCCGATTCGCTGGCGTACGCGCTCCCGCTGCGCTTCGCCTCCGTGCTGCTCGGGTTCATCTATTTTTTCCCGGGATTCTGGAAGTTCTGGATCAGCGGCTTCGAATGGGCCTTCTCTGACAACCTGAAGTTTCAAATGTATTCAAAGTGGACGGAGTTTCCGGGCTGGCTGCCGTTCTTCCGTCTCGACCTGCACCCGAGACTTTGCTGGACCGTCGCATTGGCCACGCTGGTGATTGAAATGTCGTTCCTGTTTCTGATTTTCTTCCCGCGATTACGGCGGGCGGCAGCGGCGGGCGCGGCATCGTTTCACATCGGCAGTTACTTCTTCCTGCGAATCTTTTTCTATGACCTGATCGTTTTCTATATCGCTCTTTTCGATGTGAGTGCAGTGCTGCGCAACTTGGGGCAGCGACTGTTCAAGACTCGATTGGTGGTGTTTTACGACGAGGATTGCAGCTTTTGCCGGCGCACCATAGCCGCCATCCGCACCGTCGATGTGCTGGACGCAATCTGCTATGCGCAGGCGCGGCGGGATGCAGATCTTTATTCGGCAAAATATCCCGGCCAGGAGGGCGCCCTTTTGCACGACATGCAGTCCTTTTGCGGCGAGCGGCGATACGCAGGGATAGCGACTTACCACCAGATGGCGCGGCGGATTCCTTTGTTTTGGCCACTGGCTCTGCTTTTGCGAGGGAAGGCAATATGCAAACTTGCCGAGAAGGCATACGAGCGAGTCAAGCATGCGCGCGTCTGCGAAATATTACGCACAGAACCGGTGCGGGTTAACTATAGGTCACCGAAAATAACTATTGCGACTGGGATTGTTCTGCTGGCGGGCAGTCTTTATACGGGGGCAGGGGAAATTGTGAATGGCTGGCCCTTTGCCTGTTTCCCCACCTTCGCGAACGTGGCGACCAGCCACATTTCTGTGCTGCAGATCGAGGCTATCGGGCAGGATGGTCGCCCTTTGCCGACAGATTCCGCTCCGCTTCGTTCTGCATTTTCCGATCAGCGTGCGCGAGGAATGTTTGAGGCCGTGTTAGACAATCCCGGAGTACACGACGAGCGCCTGCTTGCTCTGTGGCAACTCTGTCTGCAACGTGCGCCGGAACTCAGGGAGGCCCGGAGGATTCGCTTCTATCGCGCGATCGTATCGACCATTCCGGGTGACTCCTCCGTCGTCGGGCGTGACCTGCTTGCCGACATGGACACCAGCGGATCGATTCACTCCCGCTGATTCCCTTCAAGGGCTTGCGTCGCGCCGGCCATCACTTTCAACTGGATGGTGGCGACCGGGGTGCTGAAGGTGTCGCCGCTGAGGCAACTTGTAGCACCGGCGACCAGCGTGGGCGTTGTGGACGGGACCGTTCTGCTCGATCTGGCCCGCGAAGATGAAAACCCGGGACAGACGGTACGTTCCCCATCACGCCCAGGCCCACGAGCGTCCAACCCGAGTACCGATTTCACCCACCGGCCAGCCGCAAGCCGTCACACCGCACAATTCTGCATCCCACCAGCGTGCAACGACGACCCGCCGCCCGCTGGCTCCGCCAGTTCCTCAAATCCGTCGGCCCGGGCATCATCACCGGAGCCGCGGACGACGATCCCTCCGGCATCGCCACTTACTCCGTGGCCGGGGCGCAGTTCGGCACCAGCCTGCTGTGGACCGCCGCGCTTACCTGGCCGCTGATGGCCGCCACGCAGATGATGTGCGCGCGCATCGGCAAAGTCACCGGCCAGGGACTCGCCGCGAATCTCCGCACGCGCTTCCCTGCCTGGCTGCTGCTGATCGTCGTCTGCGCGCTCCTCGCCGCCAACACCATCAACATCGCTGCCGACCTCGCCGGCATGGCCGATGCAGCGTCCATGCTCACGGGAATCAGCTCCCGCATCTACGTCGTCGTCTTCGGGGCGCTCATCGCGTGGGCCACCGTGCGGCTGCGCTATCGGCAGATCGCCAATGTGCTCAAGTGGCTGGTCCTCGTGTTGTTCGCCTATCCGGTCACGGCGTTTGTGGTGGGCATTCCATGGAGCGAGGTCGTGCGCCACGGCCTGCTCCCGTCGCTGCCGCACGGCAAAGATCAGTGGGGGATGCTGGTCGCGCTGCTCGGCACCACGATTAGTCCGTACCTCTTCTTCTGGCAGGCGAGCGAAGAAGTGGAAGAGGACAAACTGGCCGGCCAAACGACACTGGCCAAACGCAAAGGCGCATCGCCCGAGGAGATCGACATGCGCAAAATCGACGTCGGCGTGGGCGCATTCTTCTCGAACTCGGTGATGTTCTTCATCATCCTCACCACGGCGATCACGCTCAACCGCCATGGCCTCACGCATATTGAAACCACGCGCCAGGCAGCGGAAGCGCTGCGTCCGCTGGCCGGGAAATTTGCCACCACACTGTTCACCATCGGCATTGTCGGCGTCGGGTTGCTTGCCATCCCTACGCTCGCCGGATCGTCGGCCTACGCGTTCGCGGAAACGCTCGAGTGGCGGCAGGGGCTGAATCGCAAGCTGCAGCAGGCGCGCCCTTTCTATGCGGTCATCCTGTTCTCGACCGCGGTCGGCATCGTGCTGAACTTCGCCGGCGTCAATCCGGTGAAGGCGCTCTACTGGACAGCCGTGATCAACGGCCTGCTCGCACCGTTTCTGCTGGTCGCCATCCTCATCGTGGCGTCGGACAGGAAGCTGATGCAGGGACAGCCCAGCTCGCGTCTCGGCTTCGCGGTCGTGGCGCTCACCACCGTGGCGATGTTCGTCGCCGGCGTCGCCATGTTCGTTGTGTAGCAAGTGCGGAGGCCTGCTGCGCACGATGGACGTGGGCGTTGCCCGGTGTTCTACCGCAAAGACTTTGTCCGGCTCGGTTTTGAATCTTTGGCAGCCGGCGGCCGCGATCCGGCGATCAGAATGTCCACCAGCCGGCGCGCGCTTTCGCGCCATTCCGCGCCGGACGCGACGTACGACGACCCGATCAGGGCGCCCACCAGGTCCCACGGCTCGATGTCGCGGCGCAGGTCGCCGCTCGCGATAGTGCGCCGCACCAGTCCTTCCACTGCTCCCTGAATCAGAGAGCGCGACCCGGCGTACAGCTTGGACGCGCCGCCCTCCACCATGTTCAGCACCGGCGCAATGATGTGCTTGGCCGCGATGTGATCGACGAACAACAGCAGCCACGCCCGCAGCGCCTCCAGCGGCGGCATCGTCTCGGCGAAACGCCGCTCGGCCGCAGCCATCTTCTCCACTTCGTTGCGGTAGACGGCCTCAATGAGCGCGCCGCGTGTAGGAAAATGCCGGTACAGCGTGCCCGGGCCCACGTTCGCCTGGCGCGCGATCTCATCCAGGCTGGCCTCCGCGCCAAAGCGCGCGAACGCATCCTTCGCGATCTCCATAATGCGCTCGCGGTTCCGCTGCGCATCCAGCCGCGGCCTGCGGGGCGCCGGTTTCGATTTCTTTTTCACCATGTCGAAATTTCCTGCAACCGGAGACACTCTCCGATTATCTATGATATACGGAGAACGTCTCCGCTTTATTATGCCGCTGCCAATCCGACCCGTCGAGCGCGAACCCAATCAGGAGGAAATCGAATGTCCCATCACCAGCAGAAACTCGCCGGAACCTTGACCTTTCCCGGCACCTCGCTGCACGTCCATCGCATGGGCTACGGCGCCATGCAACTGGCGGGGCGCGACGGCAACAAGCTCGTGTGGGGACCACCGCGCGATCCCGATCACGCCATCGCCGTCCTGCGCGAGGCCGTCGCCAGCGGCGTGAACCACATTGACACCTCCGACTTCTACGGCCCGCACGTCACCAATCAGATCATTCGCAAGGCGCTCTATCCCTACCCTGCCGATTTGGTCATCGTCACCAAGCTTGGCGCGCGCCGCGGCGACGACGGCTCATGGATCCCGGACCTCTCGCGCGAAGGCCTCACCGCAGCCGTCCACAGCAACCTGCGCAATCTCGGTCTCGACGCGCTCGACATCGTCAACCTGCGCGGCATGTTCGGCATCCACGCACCGGCGGAAGGCTCCCTTGAGGAGCCGCTCACCGTGCTGGCCGAGTTGCAGCAGCAGGGCCTCATTCGCCACATCGGCCTCAGCAACGTCACGGCGGCGCAGATCGAACAAGGCCGCAGCCTCGTTCCCATCGTCTGCGTGCAGAACCAGTACAACCTCGCGCATCGCAACGACGACGCACTGATTGCCGCCCTCGCACGCGATGGCATCGCCTATGTTCCCTTCTTCCCGCTGGGCGGATTCTCGCCGCTGCAGTCCGGAACGCTCTCCGCGGTTGCCGCGCAGCTCAGCGCCACGCCCCTGCAGGTCGCGCTCGCGTGGCTGCTGCATCGCTCGCCGAATATCCTGGTGATCCCCGGAACGTCCTCGGTCAGCCATCTTCGCGAGAATCTGCAGGCGGCGACGCTCGCAATTCCTGATGCCCTGCTTGCCCAACTCGACGAAGTATCCAGTCAGACCGACTGGCATCCGATTCCGCGGCACCACAGCTAACCCAATCGCCGCCGTCGGCGATTCAGCAAGAAGGAGAATGTCTATGCGTGTATTTGTCACCGGCGCGACAGGATTCATCGGCTCGCGCGTCGTTCCCGAACTCATCGCCGCGGGCCACTCGGTCCTCGGCCTCACGCGCAGCGAAGCCGGAGCCGCAGCCCTCACCGCCGCCGGCGCGCAGCCGCACCGCGGCGATATCTACGACCTCGAGAGCATTCGCAGCGGAGCCGCGCAGGCCGACGCCGTCATCCACCTCGCCTTCAACCACGACTTCTCGAAATTCCAGGAGAACTGCGAGACCGATCGACGCGTGATTGAAACCCTTGGCGCCACCGTGCGCCCCGGACAGCCGCTCCTCGTCACCTCCGGCACCGGCATGGGCTCCGCACAACCCGGCCAGCTCATCACCGAAAACGATCCGCCGCTCAGCTCAAAGATCGTTGCCCGCGCCGCCTCCGAGGAGGCCGCGCTCGCCGCCGCCAGCCGCGGCGTGCGCGTCGGCATCGTGCGCCTGCCGCAGGTCCACGACACGGTGAAGCAGGGCCTCGTCACTTACGCCATCCAGATCGCCCGCGCCAAAGGAGTCGCCGCGTATATCGGCGAAGGCCGCAACCGCTGGCCCGCCGCGCACGTCACCGACGTCGCGCACCTCTACCGCCTCGCGCTGGAGAAGGCCGCAGACCGCGCCATCTGGCACGCCGTCGCGGAGGAAGGAGTGCCCGTCCGCACCATGGCTGAGGCCATCGGCCGCGGCCTCAACATCCCCGCTGTGTCGATCACGCCCGAAGAAGCCCCCGCGTACTTCGGCTGGCTCGCGTCCTTCGCGGGATGGGACATCGCCGCCTCCAGCGCGCAAACCCGCGCCCAACTTGGCTGGAACCCCGCAGGCCCCAACCTCATCACCGACCTCAACCATATGGATTACACGCCGCTTTAACGCAGGGCGAACTCGAATCCACTGCAAAATGGGGCGCTCGCGGCCGACTCATCGTCTGCGCCGTGCCTCAGGCTGCTTCGCCGGAATCCTGCACCCTGCCCTGGGTGGCCGCGATGCCGGCCAACTCGGCTTGCGAAACACCCGCGGAGATCCAACGGCACACATCATCGGCAATCATCTGCTTGAATGCACGCTTTTTTCTCGTCCTCGATTTGTGTCCATTGCGGATGCCGTCGATTGGTTTTTCAACCAGGGGAATCGGGCTCAGGAAAAAGTCAGACGAAATCCTGCTCGCTCCCAGATCGACATAGAAATCGTCGTACGTCCGCACCAGGGCATCCGAAAGGTGCGCTCGGTGGGAATATTGGGATCGAGCGCAGACGCCCGCCAATTGCCGAATATCCCACGCATTCGCGATTCCGAGCAGTGCCGCGACCAGCAGCGCCGGGGGAGCCACTTCGTGGAGAGCTTTGGTTGCGGCGAATATCTCCCCGGAGCATCCCTTCACTCCCTGCAGACGCTGAATCAGCAGCACATTCTCCTGCCGCGAGCGCACAACCCACCCGGGGACGACGGCGAACTGCAACGTATACACCGCCAGGCCGTCGACGGTGAGGCGAAGGAGTAACTCGCCTTCCCAGATCGCATCCTTTCGAGGCGGCCCGAGCGTTACCACATAATTACTTCCACCTGCGGACATGGCAAGGAGCGGCGTATCTCCCTCGAGGGCCGTCCGCACCGAAGGGCTGTTCAGTTTCGTCTGCAGGAATCTGTAATGGTGCAGGAAGCAGGTGGCTCGCTCCCTCGCCGTATAACCTCGCACCAGATACCGGGTGGACAGGTATTTGAATGGAAACGCCGGGTGAATTGAGTTCATACTCCGGAAGGGCGGGAGGGCCAGGACGCGGAATATCTCCATCTGCCGGGGAATGTTCCGCGCGATCGACGATACGATTCTGGCGAGGCGCGGCGGGGCCCAATACTCCCGTTGACGCGCCATCTGCATGAACGACGAAAGATACATTCCGGAATTCTCCGCGGTGGATCACGGCCTGCAGCGAACGGTTGCGCTGTTCAGTCCAACGATGATGAAAATAAGGTGTTGGAGTCGTTCACACCACGAGACGAAATCGGAACGCCAGGGGGAGTCGCCTCGCACACCCGGGGGCATGAGAGACCCGTCTATCCTAGCATTTTTCAAGGGCAGGCCGATGCTCAATCCGGCTCACTGAGGATTGAATTCGGCGGAGGTCTTCTACCCTGTTGTCGAGCCTGTCGCCGACCGGACATTAGTTAACTGCTTGATTAGCAATCGCTGTGACGCCGGCCTGCTTCGCGCAGGATGGCTGTCACTCCCGCAGCAGCACCGCCAGGAACACCACGCCGACCACGGCGAACATCCGCCCGGCGGCTTCGCGGCCGTCCCATGTTTTCGATTGCCACATCAGGAACCACTCGCCGCCCACGCTGAGGAACGCGACCAGCCATAGCAGCAGATTCAGCGCCAGGCCGACCACCGCCGTGTTCTTGGCCTCGTTAAATTCCTCCGGCGAACGCCGCAGCGCCCGCGCCATCCGCCACGCGCCCGCCCAGCACAGCACCAGGGTCACCGTCTCCCACATGATGATCCCGTCGTAGAACAGCAGTTCTTCCCAGTGAACGTGCAGCGCCCGGCCCATCCCGTGATTACCGGGGAACGTCGTGTCCATCTCCAGCACGTGGTGGACGAACAGGTAATTCGAACCGTAGTCGACCAGGTTGTTGATCACCACCAGCGTCATGTAAAACGCTACCGCGGCCACCAGCAGCGTCTTCGCCAGCCGAACGGTCATGGCTTGGCGCCTTCGCTCTGGAAGTACGCCGTCAGCGCGGCCACCGTCGCCGCGTCGTACTTCGGATTCGGCGGCATGGTCGCTTCGGGATTCACTCGATTGGGCTGAACAATATATTTGCCGAACGCCGCAGCGTTCCCCTGGGCGATCATCTCCATCTGCGGCCATTGGAAGGGAGACTTACTCCCGCCGATCGACCCGGCGTTGTGACAGCGCAGGCAGTTTTGCATGGCGATCCGATACCCCTGCAGCGCGGCCAGGCCCGCCGAAGCCGGCGGCTTCAACGCACTCAGCGTCGCATCCTGATCGTAAAAACGAAGCTTGGTCACGCCGACAGGTAGCTGCGCCTCATCGAGATGCGCAAGAATACTGAATGATGGCTTGAAGGATGGATGGGACACAAAATACGGTGCGAGCAATTGCCCGTCTTCGTCGCGCGTCCAGTTCGCCGGCTCTTTGCCTTCCACCTTCAGCACCAGAAATGGATGATGCTGCGCCCGATACTCCGCCGTGTAATGCCCCTCGTAGCCATCGACACAGATTGCGGCCACCAGCAGCTTGCCGCTGGTAGCGCCAAGGGCCTGCATCAACTCGTCCAGCGGAACCCCGCTCAGCTGCACCGGGCCGCCAAAATTGGTGTCGTCCTTCACCGTGTAGGCGACCTGCGGCAGCGCAGCCAGATCGCTGTAACGCACAAACCGGCTCGCGCCCGCAGGAATCCCAGGCACGTCGCCTGTGACTTCGAGATCCTGCGGCGACGATCGCTGCGCCTGCAGCGGAAGCTTCGGCGGTCCAGGCGCAGGGACACCAGCACCGAAACCCAAACTCAACATGCCCAGAGCAAGCACCAGCCATCCGAATCGCATGCCGCCTATCCTAACGCGGCGCTCGCGCCGCCACCAACCCCATGACCTGAAATTGCGCGCAGCGTCAACATTAGCTCAGCCGCCGCATAACCAAAATCTATCGCGCCCATCATAGATTCCGCTTTTCCTCCGCTTTTTCCCTTTGGGCCGATTACGGCCTGGGCTATGCTCTCTGAAAGTCCCCGTCGACCAGGCTCCTTTCGTTTCGCAGCCGCACTTGTCTCACAACTACACGATGGACTGCATACGCAGCCGCCGCACACCTGCATCCAGGCGAGCGGCCTAACGTTTTTCCACTTGAGGAGGCAGTATCTGATGTCGAAGCGCATGGCTTGTCGGTTTGGTTTTCTGCTTCTTTCCTGCATCATCGTTCCCCTTGGATTACGAGCGCAGCAAACCCTCGGCGGCATCACCGGCCAGGTCACCGACTCCTCAGGCGCAGCCGTCTCCGGCGCGAGCGTCACAGCGGTAGGCGATCAAACTTCCCTCACCCGCGCCACAACGACCAACACGGATGGCGTCTACACCATCGTGAATCTGCCCATCGGCAACTACACCATCACGATCGTGAATCAGGGCTACGACACGCAGAAGTTTCCGGCCATCATCGTCCAGGCCGACCGTACCGCAACCGTCAATGCCACGCTCAAAATCGGCCAGGTCAGCACCTCGGTCACTGTTGAAGCTTCGCCGCTGCTGAACACTGTCGACACCACGAACGGTTATGTGCTCGACAAGGCGCAGATCGATCAGATTCCGCTGCCCACCGGCAGCTTCACCGGTCTTGCCATCCTGTCGCCCGGCGTGAACGCGGAACTGCCCGGCGGCACCGGATCGAACAGCGGCCTCGGCAACGCGCCGATCTGGGCCAATGGCCAGCGCGACACCTCCAACGCCTTCCTGTTAAACGGCGTCGACGCCAGCAACCTCTTCAACGGCAAGAGCACCAGTCAGGTGGAATCGGCGCGCGTGGTGAACAACACCGGCGGGGCGGCCAGCAGCGGCACCACCAGCGCGGGCGTCGAGCCCAGCGCGTCGTCCGTGTATCTGTCGATCGGCAATTCCCTGCCCACGCCCGCGCCCGAAACGCTGTCTGAAGTCCGCGTCAATGCCTCAATGTACGACGCGCAGCAGGGATCGGCCAGCGGCGCTCATATCGATATGAGCACCGGCTCCGGCACGAACGGTTTCCACGGCAGCCTCTACGGACACCGCGGCACCAACTGGCTCAACGCCGCGCCCTTCTTCTTTAAGAACAACTCCGGCATTCCGGTGGAAGACCGCAATCCACAACTGCACCGTTACATCGCCGGGGGCGCCATCTCCGGACCGATCATCAAGGACAAGCTCTTCTACTTCCTCGGCTACCAGCACCTGCACATCTCCGATCAGGAAACCGGCGACAACCTGATTGCAGTGCCGGCGGGCCTGAGCGATAGCAACCGCACTCCCGCCGGACTGGCGACCATTGTCGATAACAACTTTGGCGGCGAAGACAGCGATAACGGCTTCACCGTTGGCGCGTCGGATTGGGCCGCCAATCCCGTGGGCATGGCTCTGTTCACCGCCAAGCTGCCCAACGGGCAGTGGCTGATCCCGAATGACAATGGCCACCTGCCCGATCCGCTCTCTCCCTCGAACGCGTTTGAAGTCGGAACCTCCTACTTCATTTCCGATCAGGCGGTCGGCGACGTCGACTGGACTGCTTCAACGAAGGACCTGGTGAGCTTCAGGTACTACTACCAGCACGATCCGAACAGTGCGCCGTACGGAACCTCCAGTGTGCCTGGGTTTACCGAGCACATGGATGCCGGATCGCAGGTGGCGACCATCACGAACATCCAGACTCCGCGGCCGAACTTCAGCGTCACGGAGACCCTCGGCATCCTCCGCGAGAAGGCGTACAGCACAAACGATCAGTATCTCTCTCCGCAGTCCATTGGCATGAACCCGGCCTTTGGCAGCTATTTTCCAGGCTTCTCGATTGTCGATATTCTCGGCGATTACGGTGGGAATCTGGGCCTCTCGCAGCAGCCCCTCAACATCGGGCCGAGCGCAGCCAACCAGGGAGCGTTCACAGGCGTCTTCCAGAACCGCATCGAGCCGTCGGCCAATGCCATCTGGACCAAAGGCGCCCACTCCATCACGTTCGGCGGCAGTTGGTGGTTCACGCAGCTCAACGTCCGCGACCTGCGCACTGGGAAAGGCATGATTTCAACCCCGGATCTTTCGACGTTCGCGATGAACTGGGTGTCGCCGTATTCGACTGACGGTTTCGTGGCGACGGATTTTCTCCAGGGCAATGCCAATCGCTATTACCGCGCCAACCAATCGGGCCTGTATGTGCAGGATAAGTGGCAGATACGCCCGAACCTCAGCATCACCGGCGGCATTCGCTACGACTGGAACGGCGGCCTGACCGAGAAATACGGGCGCATCTATAACTTCGACCCAAAGTATTACAGCTATCAGGGTGACACGATCGCTAACTCGGGCATCATCGTCGCCGGCAATAACGCCGCAGCCAAAGCCGTGAACGGCAGTGAAGGCGTGAGCAATACCACGCTCACGGGGCGACAGTGGGGCATCGGCCCACGCATCGGCTTTGCATGGCAGCCATCGAATTTCCATTCGAAGCTGGTGGTCCGCGGAGGCAGCGGGTTCTATTACGATCGCGGCGAGCTGTACACCTACTTCTCGCCCGGTTACGCGGCCGGCGAAATCGCCGGGGGCCCGTTTGGCGTAAGCCAGACGGCCCCTTTCGTCACCGCGCAGGAATGTCCTTATACGGCGTCGCCGTACGGCAATACCAGCTTCCTCTACAACTACTACATCCCGATCTGCGGCCTCGACGCCTTCGCGCCGGAAGACGGCGATATGCTGTCCTATAAC
Organism: Acidobacteriaceae bacterium; assembly: GCA_036267295.1. Lineage (GTDB taxonomy): Bacteria > Acidobacteriota > Terriglobia > Terriglobales > Acidobacteriaceae > Palsa-343. The sequence goes on from DATAWI010000014.1 coordinate 120,001, forward strand.
CTCGCGAATCCATGGGGTCCGGCACGCAATCCACCGCCCAGCAATCCCAGCGCGGCTTCGCTGAGCGGATATCTTCCCAACGCTGCGGGCATCATCGCCGGAGCGCAGCCATTCACGCTGGGCGTTTATAACCGCGCCAATAAACTGCCTTACTCGATCAATTACACCCTCGACCTGGAATGGCAGCCGAGTAACACGATCATGATCGAGCTGGGTTATGTCGGCAACCTGGGACGCCATCAGGTTATCCCACTGCCCTTTAACCAGTCCCAGATTGCGACGCCTGGCAAACCGACGCATGCCGGCGGCACTGCCCAGCAGAACTACACCTATGGCTACACCGTCTACGATCCCAACACGTTTTATCCCATCTGCGTGAATCAGGATCCGAACTGCACGTATGGTCCGATGCAGCAAAACTACGAAGGCGGCAACGTCGACCTGCGCGTGCCCTATATTGGACTGTCGTCTGAGTCGGAAGCCTACACTGCGGCCGGCATTTCTTCCTACAACGCGTTGCAGGCTCACCTGGAAAAGCGGCTGAGCTACGGCTTCCAGGCCGGAGTCTCTTACACTTACTCGCACGCTACCGACGAGCAAAGCGCCCTCGGCCTGTTCTACAACGGCAGCAATCCTTTGAAACTGCGCAGCGGTTATGGCTCGTCCGACTTCGACCGCACGCACGTGCTCAACTTCACTTATGGGTTCGTGCTCCCGAAGGTCTATAACGAGAGCTCACTGGCCGGGAAAGTGCTCGACGACTGGTCGCTGACCGGCATTGCGATCGTGCAAAGTGGCCAGCCCTATAGTGTCATCGACTTCTCCGGCGCGGTGGGCAGCCTCTACTACAGCACCTTCGACGGCATCACCAACCCCATCGTCCCGCTGGCTCCGGGTTGCAGCGCCAAGACCGCTCTCACCGGCCGCACCGGCGCGTTCTACAACAGCTCGACCGGAGCCGGAGCAGCGCTCAAGGCATCCTGCTTCACGCTGCCGCTGGTGAATCCGGGAACCGATGGCGCGCCCACCGGCGACAACTTCGAAACCACCTTCACCACCGGTGAGCGCAACATCTTCCGCCAGTCGTTCCAGAAGCGGGCGGATGTTTCGATCATCAAAACTCTGCAGGTCAACGAGCGCTACGGCGTTCGTTACACCTTCGATATCTACAACGTGTCGAATACCACAAGCTTCGACATTCCGACGGACGAGGTAACACAGAACGCCGCCTATAACAATGCGCCCGACCTGGCCAGCGCCTACAGCCAGGTGGCGCCCACTCCGCAGCAGTGCCAATCGAACAGCGCGCCCGCCAATACCTTCTACAGTTGCCCGTCGGGCCTGGGCGTTGTGAAGCACACCATCGGCAGCCCGCGTCAGATTCAGATGTCGTTGCATTTCAACTTCTGACGATGACCCAGCTGGGATCAAAGGCGGCCTGTGGGCCGCCTTTCCTTGGCTCCTCAGCCGACAAGCGGGTTCGCGGGCGCGCTCTACAATGGCCGCATGATCCTCGCACCTTCGCCCGTTGCAGCCCTGACTGCCGATTGCCGCGCCGGAACCGCCGATCCTGTCGCCGAAGCAGGAGCTGCTCTGGTCCGCGCCAACGGGAGTGCCAGCCGCAACACCTACATCGCACTGGATGCCGCGTGGACACTAGAGGAAGCGCGGCGACAGGCAGAGCGTGCGCCCGCGGATGCTGCGACGACGCCGCTCTTCGGCGTTCCCGTTTCGCTCAAGGATTGCTTCGACCTCGCCGGCTTCCCCACCAGCAGCGGCTCACGATTTTACGCGCAGCAGCCAGCGGCAACGGCCGACTCCTGGGTTGCCGCTCGTCTGCGCGCGGTGGGCGCGGTCATCACCGGCAAGACGCATCTGCACCAACTGGCCTACGGCATCACGGGGCAAAATCCGGACTACGGCGACTGCCTGCAGCCGGCGAACGCGGCGCTTCTGACCGGCGGATCGTCGAGTGGTGCGGCTGCTTCGATTCAGGAAGGCTCGGCCCTCGCGGCCATCGGTACGGACACGGGCGGTTCGGTGCGCGCGCCGGCCGCGCTCTGCGGCCTTGCAGGGTATCGCTCGTCGCTCGGGGTCGGCCACTGGAACGGCGGTTGGCATCTCGCGCCGTCCTTCGACACTATCGGCTGGCTGTTTCGCGATTTGCGGGATGCTCCGCTGCTGGCGCATGCCCTGTTCGATCTGCCGCCGGAGCGGCCCTCGCCCGAACGCCTCACCGTCGGCGTTCTCACCGGCCCGCTGGTCGACGACTGCGACGCCGTCGTTCGCGACTCGCTCGCACTTTGGGAGGAACGCCTGCTGCAGGCGTCGGCGCGCCTCGATCGCACCAATCCGTCGTTCTGGCTGGAGGCGTGGGATATTTACGCGCCCATCCAGGCTGTGGAAGCCGCCAAGCTGCATGCCGGACATTTTCAGGAATTCGATCCGGGCATCGCCGCGCGCTTGGCGTGGGGCGCTTCGCTGACGGAGGAAACCACAGGCGAATTTCACCGGCGGCTGGCCGCATTTCGCGCGGAACTTCAGCAGATCTTCCTGCGTTTTGATTTTCTGCTGGCTCCGGTGACGCCGGTCAGCCGGCTGCTGGCAGGCGAGGACCAGACCGACGCGCGCGCGCGCATCCTGCGCCACACCACACCCGCCAGTCTGGGCGGTCTGCCGACGGTCGTTCTGCCATCCGCCGAATGCGGCGTGCAGTTGATGGCCGCGCAGAATGACGACCAGCGTTTGTTGCGTTTCGCGGCGCTGCTGGGTGAACAACTCGATCGAGGGACAGATCGCTAGCGGGACAACGTCGCCAGCGTGTGCGCCAGAACCTGGATGCCGGCGACGATGTGCTCCGGTGATGCGTACTCGTCGGGCCGATGGCTGACGCCGCCGCGGCAGGGAATGAAAATCATGGCCATAGGCGCGACCTGCGCCATAAACGACGAGTCGTGGTATGCACGGGCAACGATCCTGCGCGAGTACAGGCCCTCTTCTTTGCAGGCGTGCTCGATGATGTCGAGAATGGCCGCCGCTGACGTTGCCGGATCGTCGGCATTAAGCATCTTCGTCGTGACCTGGACAGCGCGCCGCGATGCGATCTCCTCCGCAGCCGCCAGAATGCCGACCAGCACGCGGTTGCGGCGAGCGCCGTCGGTGTCACGCAGGTCGACGCCGAGTTTCACACGGCTGGGAATGCTGTTGATGGCGCCAGGATGAACGTCGCAGATGCCTGCAGTGGCGACGGTGTCGTTCGACCCGGATTCCTTTGCCAGCGCTTCGATGTGCAGGATCAGTTCCGCCGCCGCGCACAGCGCATCGTGGCGATCGGGCATCAGCACGCCGCCTGCGTGTCCGCCCTGCCCTTTGACGGTGAGAAAGAAACTGGCGGGGGCAGCGATGTTCGTGACCACGCCAATGGGAATGCTTTCGCGCTCGAGGATCGGCCCTTGCTCGATGTGTAGCTCAACAAACGCAGCATAGGTTTCCTGCGCAAGCCGCACCGAAGCGAGATCGCCGATGAATCCAGCGCGTGTCCGCACAGCGCGTAGCGTCTCCTCCTGGCTATCGCGCAACTGTTCATCCGCCTCAGGGCCAAGCACCCCCGCCAGCAGACGGCTGCCGATGCAGCCGATGCCAAAGCGCGTCGGTTCCTCAGAGGTGAACTGGATCAGCTCGATGGAACGCTCCGGCTGAAATCCGCTCGCCTGCAGAGCTCGGATGGATTCAAGGCCGCCCAGCACGCCGACTACGCCGTCATACTTACCGGCGTGCGGAATCGCGTCGATGTGCGATCCGGTGGCAATGGCGGGCAGTTCGGGACGCGAGCCTTCCCAGCGAATGAAGGTGTTGCCCACGGCATCTTCGCGAATGGAAAGGCCGGCCTCGGTGCAGCGCACCTTCAGCCACGCGCGCGCACGCATGTCCTGCTCGCTGAAGACAACCCGCGTGACGGCCGGCGCCTCGGCGTCAGAAAAAGCGGCGAGTTCGTCGATCTCCCGCGCCAGTCGTGGTGCGTCGACTTCGATCTTCTTCGTCATGCCAACGGATGCCGGTTCGAGTCTTTATAAATGAGATACTTTGCCGGCTGCTTGCCGATTGCGCCGAACCACTGCGGGCAATAGGGCGCCATCCAGATGAAGTCGCCAGCGGTGACCGGATGCCAGTCGTCATCGAGCCGATAGATGCCGCCGCCTTCCAGCATCATCAAGCCGTGCTCCATCACGTGGATTTCGACCAAGCTGAGAGCCGCTCCAGGCGCATAGACCATGGTGTTCACGGCGAAATCAAACGCCGGCGTATCCGGCAACAACGCGCGCACGCGCAAATCGCCGTCACCCATGCAGGGCAGGCCTTCAATCTGCGATTCCTGTCCTACCAGAAGATCCGGGGGTTCGATGTTTGGGATAGATCTGTACGGCTTCTCGATGACTTCGACTCGCGCCGCGTCAAAGGCCGTGAAACTGTGTTCCGCGCCTTGCGGAATGTAAGCGTAGCCATTCTTCGCAAGGGTGTAGGTGCGGGCGCGCGTATGCAGCCGAACGCTTCCTTCCAGTACATAAACGAAGCGCTGGCCGACAGCCTCGCCCAGCACGCCTCCTGCTTCGAACTCGACGGAATATTGCGTGAAGCGCGCGCTCATCGCCGGCGACGTGTGCACGATGGCGTTCGCCTTCCCGGAGCCGGGAATCTGCGTGCGGACAAAGGTGTCCGGAGTCTGGAGCAAATAGCTCGATCGCCGCGCGCTGCGGGTGTGTCCAAGGTTATGCAACGGGTGCTCTCTCCTTCTCCTTCAGCCAGGCAGCCAATTCCTGCAGAAAACACAATCCGGCATGAAGGGCCGCAGCCACATCTGCCTCGGCAACGCTCTCGTCGGGATGATGACTGATCCCTCCAGGATTGCGCAGGAAGATCATAGCCGAAGGCACATGGCGCGCGATCACCATGGCGTCGTGACCGGCTCCGCTGGTCATGCGCAGCGCCGGATAGCCGGCCTGCGCTGCGGCCCGCTCAGCGAGCCTCACCATTTCGGCATCCATGCGGACAGCGGGCTGCACGTTGTATTGCTCGGAATCGACGGCAACGCCGCGACGCTCGGCAATCGTTTGGGCCTCAGCGAAAATCGCCTCGACCGCAGTATCGCGCACAGCATCGTCCGCGTGGCGCACATCGAGACTGCATCGCGCGCAGCCTGGAATTACGTTGACGGCCCCGGGCTGTGCCTCGATTTGACCGACCGTCGCGACCAGATTCTCGAACTGGTTTGCGATCTTCTCGACGCGTGCGATCCACTCCGCCGCCGCGGCCAGAGCATCATGGCGCAGGCGCATCGGGGTGGTTCCAGAATGGCCGGCGCGGCCCCGAAAGGTAACGGTGCTGCGACTCTGTCCGGCGAGGGCTTCGACAATTCCGAGGGCGAGGTGCTTCGCTTCGAGGATCGGCCCCTGTTCGATGTGGAATTCCAGATAAGCTGCGGTTGCCGGCGACAGGGTCGCGTCTTCCAGGCCTGGGCGCCTGTCGCGAAAAGCCCGCAGCGCCTCCGCAACGGTGATGCTGTTTGCGTCCCGTGATTCCAGCACTGCGCCGCACAGTTCGCCAACCAGCGCCCGGCTGCCGAGAAAGGGCGCGCCGAAGCGCGTGCCTTCCTCATCGGAAAAGCCGACAACCTCTATCGTAAAGGGCAGCGCGCTTCCGGCTAACGCCTCCACCAGCGCCAATCCCATCAGAACTCCCAGGACGCCATCGTAGGCGCCGGCATTGGGAACCGTATCGAGGTGCGACCCGATCAACAGCCGCGGCGTTGCCGGGCGCGCGTTGGGCGGATAGGCGGCGCGCAGATTTCCAGCTCGGTCGACGCGCACTTCCATGCCAGCGGCTTCCATCCAGGGGCGAACCGCGCCGTGGACTTCCTCCATCGCCGGGGAGAGAAACGTGCGCAGGATTTCGCCCGGTTTGTCGGTGATGAGGGCCAGCAGAGCGCAGCGCTCCATGGCGCGCGCCGCCGATTCAGCAGCGGCAACCGCATCGCCCCTGGTGGCCACGCTCAATCTGCTCTCCGCAGGGTAGCCTCGATGGAGCCATGCGGCTCGTCGATGGGCACGAAAATATGGTTTGGGTTATCCAGCCCGAAGGGCGAGAGATCGACCAGGTTGCAATGCTTGTTGGGCATGGAAAGCTGAATGTCCGAAATCTCCAGCTCCGCTTCCAGCGCGGCCTTGCCCATGGCAAACAGAGTCTGCTGGACGGAGAGGCTGTCATGCACCGCAAAGGTGTGCAGGAGAGCGTCCATGATACGCCGCCGCGCAGCCTTGTAATCGGCAGCAACGCTGGCAAAGGTCCACTCGCCGGAAGCCAGCGTGCCCAGCAGGCGGTCGTGTGTCTCCTTCAACGTTGTGAGCTTGTCTTTGATGTAGCCTGCAAAGCCCGACTTTGCGGTCTTGAGAAGCGCCAGGTCTTTGAAGCCCGATCGGATGGTCATCGCCTCGTTGCGACGGCCGATCGCGGTCGCGGTATCGTGCGCAGTGCCCACCTGGAGGAAGGCAGTATCGTGTACGTGACCGCCGCCCACGAGCGGACCCCACAGGCTGGCGACAACCGTGGCTCCCGCTTCATCGATCTGAGGGCTATTCGCGAGCAAATATGTAACCAGCTCCGTGGCAAATCCCTCGATGTTCTCCGCTTTCGACAATCGTGCGAGGTAATAGACGGTGTTCTTCATCGTGTCAGTGGGCAGGATGCGGTTGTTGTCGCCGTCTTCGAAACAGCTTTGAAAGTCGCCCTTCAGCCAGACCTCGGCGGTCCATTCCTGGACCTGATGCCGCTCGCCATTGCGCTGCACGCGCATGACGCGGACGCGCGACTTGCCGTAGCGATTGTCCCCCAGTTCAATCATGATTCCTCAGCTTCCTCGATAGGTGGAATAACTGTGCGGCGTGACGAGCAATGGCACGTGATAACTCTGCCCTGGGTCGTCGACGGTAAAGGCAATTTCAACATACGGGTAAAAAGACGCGATGCCCTGCGCACGGAAATACTCTCCGGTCGCAAAGCCGATGCGATAGCGCCGGGGACGCAGTTCGTGGACTGAGGGCAGAAGACTACGGACGCGGCCATCGCCGTCGGTCTGGCTCTGCGCGACCTCTTTCCATTGGCCGTCCTGTTCTTGTTCTAACCGCACGATGACTCCTGCCGCTGGACGGCCCAGCGTCAAATCCAGGATGTGGGTCGAGATTCCGCTCATAAGCCCAGCCATTTCCGCAGACGCAACTGCGTAATCTGCCGCTCCTGTTCTGCTGTTTCGCGTAATTCCGTTGCCTCGTCGTTGCTCAGCCGCGTTCGCAGGATTTCGAGCATCTTCGCAGCTGTCTTCCCGGTAGCGCAGACGAGGAAGATTCGTCCGAACCGGTGCTCGTACTCCGCGTTTGCCGCCGCCAGTTCCGCCAGCGTATGCGCATCCTGAGTCGCCGCGGCACTCTGCTCCTGCTGCGACCAGGTCGCCGATTGCGCCGTCGCGTGTGCCGCTGGCCGCCGGTCGCCAATCCGAGGATGGCTGCGAAATGCTTCGTCCCAATCTTCCGGCCCGATGTCGGACCACACCCGATCCGCAGCCTGCAGCACTTCTTCAGGCGTGGACAAGGGCTGCAAGGCCGCAAGCTCGCGCGCCCAGCGGGTTGACCCACAACACGGGAGAATCTCTTCAGCAGCTTCGGTGGGCGGCAAGGCGTTCCACCGCGCGAGCACGGGATTAAAAGTGTCCCCGGATGCCGCCAGTGTCCGCAGGAATTCCACCACCAAATTGCCGGCGACCCAGCGCCGGTACTCGGCGATCGAGCGAATATCGTCGATGGGGGCGATCTCCGCGTCCAGCGCACGGCGCGCGGCGGCGATCACCTGGTCGTCTATACGCTTGCCCTCCACTGCCTGTTCCACGCCGAAGAGCCGCAGTGGAGCCGACGCCACCGCGCCTATCCCGATGCGAACATTCATCGCACGGCCATCGTGCAGCCTGCCGATTCCCGCAACGCAGACCTTCGAAATCGCCTGCGCGTTGCGCGCGCCGGTCTTGCGTCCGTAGAGAAAGTAACCGTCGTAGTGCTTTTTCAACGTGACGGAGAGAATCAGCTCGCCCGGACGCAGTGCCGTTTTTTTATAGCCGAGATGGAATTCCCGATAGGGCATCCGCCGTGTTTCGCGCGCCGAAACCAGTTCGAGTTCAGCATCGTACGCCAACAAAGCAGGCGGCGAGTCAGCGGCCGGTGAAGCGTTTGCGAGGTTGCCGGCAAGGGTCGCCCGATTCTGATTGGCGATGCTGCCCGTCCACGACGCGGCCTGAGCGAGCAAGGGAAAATGCTTGTGCACCGCGCTGCAATTGCGAATCTGACTGAAGGTGCAGCCGCCGCCGAGAGTCAGTGTCTTCGCGTTATCGCGAATCGACTGGAGTTCGGGCAGATTGCTCAGATTCACCAGACGGCGCGCGCCCAGTTTGCCGGCGCTGAACATGACCATGACTTCCGTCGCTCCGGCCACGGGCAGCCACTGGCCGGGCTGCTCGTCGAGGAGCCGCAGGACGCCCGGCAAAGTTCCCGGCGAAACGATTTCGTACTCGGCGGGGTGCGACCTCATGCGCGCTCCTCGCCGGCAAGGCTCACGGCGCGCTCGACCGCCTCGAAGATACGCGTGTAGCCGGTGCAGCGGCACAGGTTGCCGTTGAGTCCTTCACGGATCGCTTCCAAATCGGGCTGCGGATTCTTCTTGAGCAAATGCGCCGTGGCCACCAGCATGCCCGGCGTGCACATGCCGCACTGCGCGCCACCACATTCGAGGAACGCGCGCTGGACCGCGTGCAAGCGTTCATCGTTGCCAAGTCCTTCGACCGTCTCGATGGTTGTGCCCTCGGCCTGAGCCACAGGCACCAGGCAACTGTTGACCAGGTCGCCGTTCATCAGGACGCTGCAGGCTCCGCACTCACCTTCGCCGCAGCCTTCCTTGGTGCCAGTCAACCGCAGATCGAAGCGCAGCACATCCAGCAGGCGGGCCATGCCGTGCGTCTCCACCGTGCGCACATCTCCGTTCACGCGCAGCCTATAGCGCTGTGGATTCACGTGGCCACCACTTCAGGCTCGCGAACGGCGATACGACGGAACATATCCTCAGGCAACAGCGGCACCGCGTCGAACTGCACGCCTGTGGCGTGCGCAATGGCGTTCAGGATTGCGGGCGCGGGGCCATCCATGGGCAGTTCGCCGATGCCCTTGGCGCCGTAGGCCCCATCGCCGAAGGGCTGCTCTTCGAAGAAGACGCGGATGGGCGGGATGTCCTGCGTCGTGGGAATAATGTAGTTCGTCATTTGATTGTTCTGCATGCGGCCGCGGTTCCACACCACTTTTTCGTAGAGCGCCCAGCCGATGCCCTGAGCCACACCACCTTCGATTTGTCCGGTTGCGAGAACCGGATTCAGCACGCGGCCTACTTCCTGCAGCGCCACGAAATCGTCGACGGTGACCGCGCAGGTCGCCAGATCGACTGTGACCTCCGCAACGTAAACGGCCCAGGCATAGGCTGCGTACGCTTCACCGTGATAATGCTCGTCATCCCAGTGAACACCCGGCGGAGCCTGATAGCGGCTTTCCGAACGCAACGCGCCATACTGGGCGAGGTACTCTCTCGCGGCTCGATGAAAATCAGCCGTCGTGTACCTGTCGCTGAGCAGGCCGCTCGCCAGCAGCGTCTGCTTCAGGCCGTGCGCCGCGGATTGCACCAGCTTGCCGACGACCATCGACGTGCGGGAAGCAACAGTCGGCCCGGTGTTCGGCACCACGCTGGTGTCCGGCGGCCCCATCTCGACCGCCTCGTAGTCGATGCCCAGGGCTTCGGCGGCAATCTGGCAAAGGATGGTGTTCGTTCCCTGGCCGAATTCGGTGCTCGAAACCAGCACGCGGGCGCGGCCCTCGGCGGTCACATCCATGGCCGCAAGAGAATTCAGGTAGCGCTCGCCGGAGCCGGTGAATCCTGACCCATGCAGGAAGCTCGCGAGGCCAATTCCCTTCCTCTTCATGCCGGCAGCGGCATTCTCGCGATCGAATTGCGCGCGCTTGTCGTAGTAGTCTGCTTCCGCCAGCGCGCGCTCCATCAGCTTCTCGAGATCGAGGGCTTCGCGAATCTCCTGCCCCGTCGTCGTAGTCTGGCCAGGTTTGAGGAAATTCCTGCGCCGCAGTTCTTCCGGAAGCATCCCCAACGCTTCGGCGATGTGATCCATGTGGCGCTCGATGGCGAAGAGGCTTTGCGGAGCGCCAAATCCGCGAAAGGCTCCATGCGGCGGGCAATTGGTCGCGTACGCCCTGGAGCGGATGCGAATGTTCGGCCAGAAATATGGGCCGCCCGCATGGATCGTGGCACGCGAGAGCACCGTCGCCGACAAAGTGGAATACGCGCCGCCGTCGAGCGCGATTTCAATCTCCGCGCCGAGAAGTTTGCCGTCGCGCGTGACCGCGGTGCGATGGCGCGTGCGCGAAGGATGCCGCTTGGTGGTCGCGGCCATGTCTTCGGCGCGATCGTAGGCGATCTTGACGGGCTTGCCCGACTTCATCGCCAGCAGCGCGGCGTGCGCTCCGATCATCGAGGGGTAGTCTTCCTTGCCGCCGAAAGCGCCGCCGGTTTCCATCTGCACGATGCGGACTCTCTCTTCCGGCAGGCCCGTCAGCTTCACCAACGACTTATGCACGTAAAACGGACACTGCAGCGATCCCCATACGGTCAGCCCCTCTTCCGCCGAATACACGGCGATGGCGCCGTTGTTTTCGATATAGAGGTGTTCCTGCGCGCCGGTCGCGTACTCACCCTCGACGATGAGGTCGGCCTCCGCCCAGGCGGCGTCCACATCGCCTTTCTCGAGGAGGAACGACTTGAAGACGTTATCGGTGCCCCAGACGACTGTTTCAACACGCTCGCTCTCTTCGATGGTGAAGACGGCGGGCAGTTCCTCGTAGCGCACCCTCACGGCCGCGACGGCTTTGGGCAGAAGATGCCGGTCCGGATGAGCCAGAAGCAAAATGGGCTCTTCGGGGTGGTTGACGATTCCGTCGGCTAAACAGGGCCAGTCGTGGTTGATGAGAGCGATCTCGTTCGCACACGGTATATCCGTCGCGGTGACGATCACAAATTCGTCCCACGGGATGCCGGGTTCGAAGTCGATGCCGAGGATCCGTCCACGCGGAACGCTGCTGCGCACGGTGGCTCCATAGATCATTCCGGGCAGAGAAAGGTCGTCGATATACTGCGCCCGGCCGCACACTTTTCCCAACCCTTCTTTGCGAATCGGCGCTTTACCGACAACCTTCTCCTGCAAATGCGCTCCACATCAGGCCAGTCATTGAGGCCGGGAAAATTTCCTTATGTTACTACGGACCCGCGTCCGCCCCCAATGGGTAACCTGCGCAATCGGTTTCGCGCTTTACAAATGCGCCTTGCTCTGCGAGTCTGGTCTGCGCTGTCAATGGAGCATCATCGTGCGTAATCAATCGATTCACATCGCCGCTTCCCTTCTGTGCTGCGCCGTTTGCGCGCTGCCCGTTTTCGCGCAGGCTCCGAGTACCAGCGGGCCGGTTCCCGACAGTCCCGCCATCGAGCAGCGCGTGGACGCGATGCTGGCCAAGCTGACCCTGCAGCAGAAACTCGAACTCATCGGCGGCGAAGACAATATGTTTATCCGCGCCGAGCCGTCTGCCGGTTTTCCACGGCTCAAGATGAGCGATGGACCGGAAGGCGTGCGCACCTGGGGTCCCGACACGGCGTATGCCGGGGGCATCGCGCTGGCGGCCACGTGGGATCCAAAACTCGCCGATCAGATGGGCGAGTCGATTGGCAAAGACGCGCGCGCACGCGGCGTTCACTTCCTGCTCGGGCCGGGCGTGAACATCTACCGCGCTCCCATGAACGGCCGCAACTTCGAATATTTCGGGGAAGATCCGTTCCTCGCCGGCCAGACTGCGGCTGCCTACATTCGCGGCGTGCAGGATGAAGGCGTGATCGCCACGGTGAAGCATTTTGCCGCCAATAACGAGGAGTACGACCGGCACAATGTCAGCTCCGATATGGACGAGCGCACGCTGCGCGAGATCTATCTGCCCGCCTTCGAGGCCGCGGTGAAGGAAGGTCACGTCGGCGCCGTCATGAACTCCTACAACCTTCTGAATGGTGTGCATGCGACTCAGAACCAGCACCTCAATAACGACATTCTGAAAGGCGACTGGAAGTTCGACGGCATCCTGATGTCGGACTGGATGGCCACCTATTCCGCGGTGGGAGCGGCGAATGGCGGTCTCGACCTCGAGATGCCTTTCGGCGAGTTCATGAATCCGAAAAACCTGCTGCCCGCCGTGCAGAGCGGCCAGGTGTCGGAAGCGACCATCGACGAGAAGGTGCGGCGGATTTTCCGCACCGCGATTCGCTTCGGGTTCCTCGATCGCGACCAACTGGACGCGAACGATCCGGCCTACAGCCAGGAAGGGCGCGCGGTCGCGCTGGAAGAGGCGCTCGAGAGCATCACGCTGCTGAAGAACGAAGGCCATTTGCTGCCGCTGGATCCGGACCACGTGCACACCATCGCCGTCCTCGGTCCGGACGCATGGCCGGCGGTTCCTGGCGCGGGAGGCAGTTCCCACGTCGATGCCTTTGCGCCGGTCAGCCTGCTGACGGGCCTTTCCAATGCTCTCTCCGGCAAGGCGCAGGTTCTTTTCGCCGCTGGTTTGCCGAGTATCGACGATATCTTCCAGCAGACAGAGTTCTACGACGCATCCGGCAAGGCGCCGGACAATCCGTGGGTGGGTTCGCAGGTCAAGATTGAAACCTTCGATAATCCGAACCTGAGCGGCTCGCCGGCAGTTTCCGCCGCGCGCCGCATTGCCACGTTCAAGTCAGAAGAGTGGACTCCGCCTGCCCCGACTCATCGCAGCATGCGCTACACCATGCAGTACATGCCGGCCAAAACAGAGAGTTATCTCTTCCTGACCGGGGCAGGCGGTTCGGACGCCTACAAGCTGGTGGTGGATGGCAAGACCGTCATCGATCAGCCCACGCGCGAAGGCCAGGCGCCGCGTTACGTGGAACTGCCGCTGACGGCTGGCAAACTTGCAGCGATTGAGCTGGATTACTGGCCCGACGCAGCGTATCCGCGCATTGGCCTGGGCATTCGCGGCGTCGACGAAGTGGTTTCTCCCGAAGCGAAGAAGATTGCTGCGATGGCCGATGCGGTGATCGTTGCCGTCGGCTTCGATCCATCAGAAGAGAGTGAGGGATTCGATCGTTCCTTCGAGCTGCCTTTCGGTCAGGATGAGTTGATCCAGGCGGTGGCGCAGGCCAATCCACACACCATCGTCACCATCACGGCCGGCGGCAATGTCGACATGCATCGCTGGATCGACAGCGTCCCGGCGCTGCTGCACAACTGGTATCCGGGACAGGAAGGCGGTCGCGCGATGGCGCAGGTTCTGCTTGGCCGGCACTCGCCCGAAGGCCATCTTCCGGTCAGCTTCGAGCGGTCGTGGGCAGAGAATCCGGTTCACGACAACTACTATGCGGCGCCGGTCGCCAGGGGCCAAACACCTCACGTCGAATATAAAGAGGGCGTCTACGTCGGCTATCGCTACTACACCACTTTCGACAAGCAGCCGCTCTTTCCTTTTGGATTCGGTTTATCGTACACAACCTTCTCGTTCTCGAACCTGAGCGTGTCTCCCGAGCAAGCTTCGCCCGATGGAACCATCACCGTCTCGTTCGACGTCACCAACACCGGCCAGCGCGATGGCGCGACTGTGGCTCAGGTGTATGTCGGCGATCCATCGGCCAAGGTGAAGCGGCCTGTGAAAGAACTGAAGGGCTTTGAAAAGGTCCGCCTCGCTCCGAATGAGACAAAACACGTCACTGTCTCGCTCGATCATCGCTCGCTGGCCTATTGGAGCGACGAGAAGAACGGATGGCAGGTCGACCCCGGACGCTTCGTGGTCCTGGTCGGCGATTCGTCGGAGAACACGCCTCTGCACCAGGACATTCAGGTGCAATAGCCCCGTCCGGAGAAGACAAAGGCGGCTGACGCGTCCCGATGCGCAGCCGCCTTTTTCATGCGTCGTGGCTTAAAGGTCGTTGAATAAGCTCTGTTTGCCCAACGTGGCAATCACCTGGCTCAGAGCGGACTGCTGGGTCTCGGCTGTGCTGAGTCGGGTCGCGATCTGTCCGACATCGGCCTGGAGCAGGGTTGTCTGCGCCGAGGTCAGCTGCGTTCCCTCGCTTTGCGTGTAATTCTCAGCCGCGGTAAGCCGCGACATCGAATTGTCGATCAGGACCCGCTGCTGGCCGACATAACTCAGCGCCGATCCCAGGGCTTCTGTGTCTGCGATCGCGGATGCTGAAGGCGTGCCGGAAGAAAAGTCCGCAACCAATTGGTTCAGGGTCCCCAGCACATCGCTGCCGGTCGTTGAAAATATCTGGTTGCCGGGGACGTTCAGCTGAATCTTCTGGCCGTTCGGCGTCTCCAGGTATTGCACACCGCTGTCGCCCTGATAGGTCGCCACAGCCGGCGACGTCGTGGTGTCCAGCGTGTAGGCTGCCGATCCACCCTGGTTGCCGGAGAAGATATACCGGCCAAGATACGTGGTGTTCGCCAGCGAGACCACCTCCTCCCGAATGCCGGCCAGTTGATTCGAGATGGATTGCAGATCGCCGGCGTTCAAGGTCCCGTTATTGGCTTCGGTCGCCAGCGACACCGCCGAAGTCAACTGGCTCACCACCGTGCTGAGTGCGGAATCGCTCATCTGCAGCATGCTCTGGGTGGTCGACGCAGTCTGCGAAAACGAGTCGTCCCTCGCGATTTGCGCACTGAGCAGCACGTTCTCGCCGGAGGCGACCGGATCGTCGCTGAGCGCATTGACGCGTGAGCCGCTGGCCAGCTCGGCGGTCAGCAGCGCCTCCGCCGACGAAGTGGCATCGAGCGAGCCGACCAGGCTCGTCATATATTGCGGATTCACCCGCATGCTTCCGCTCCTTACGAGTACGAGGTCTCCACGCCCAGGTTCAGTGCCGAAGTCATCACCAGATCGAGCACCGTAAATACCTTGGAGGCCGCCTGGTAGGATTGTTCGAGCGTCTCCAGCGAGGCCGCTTCATCGTTGAGGCTCACGCCCGAGAGCGCCCCGATCTGATTTTGCAACTGCGTAAGGGCCGCCTGCTGAGCCGTGTTTTCGCTCGAGACTTCGGTGACCAGGCTGCCCAGCGTGGTGACAAAATCCGAGAAGTACTGCGTTGGTGTGGTCCCGTCCACCATGGCAGAGCTGGCCAGATTCGCCATCGCCGTCACGTTGGTGTTGTCCGAGGTTCCGGCCCCGGTGGCCGCAGCGGCGATCTGCGACGGATCGGTGACGATCACCGCGATGCCCGCCGCCGATCCCGCCGGGTTGGCCGTAGTCGCGCCCGCCGGCAGACTGAAGATGGGGGCGCCTGGATTCCCCTGGAGATCCGATCCCGCCGCGTTTTGCGTATTGATCGCCGACCCCAGCTGAAACGCAAGCAGGTCGAGCGCGCTGGTCGCCTGGGGGATATCCTGGTCGCGCGCCGTCAGCACCCCGCCCAGCTCGCCTCCGCCGGCAGTCAGATCGGACGTGATGTCGTTGCCCAGCGAGTCGAAGAAATGGGTCACGCCGTCGTTTTCCCCGCTGGTGATCTGGAAACTCTGTCCCTGCGACACCAGAAGCGCTCCCTGGGTCGTGGTGACCGTCAGACCGTTGTTTTCCGTCGCAACCGTGCGAATGCCGACCAACTGGGAAAGATTGGTCAGATCCTGCTGGCGCTGGTCTTCGAGAGTCCCCGCATCGCTCTTCGGGCTGGTCGTTTCAATCTGCAGATTCAGCTGCGCAATGCTCGTCAGCAAGGTGTTCGCCTGACCCACAATGCTGGTTCCCTGCTGATCGAGGGACGCGCGCTGGCTTTCAATCTGCGACGCGGTGCTGTTGAAGTCGGAGGCCAGCGTATTTGCCGCGCTCAGCACCTGCTCGCGCAGGGCGTCGTCCGCCGGACTGCTCTCCAGCGACGACAGAGCATCGAAGAAATTCGACAGGTCGGACCCAATGCCGCTGGACGGATTCGAACTGGTCCCGACACTGGTGGCCCCGCTGAACATGGCCTGCAACTGATCGAGGGCGGTTTGCCGCGCGCCGGATGCGCTCACCGTCTGGGTTTGTTGCTGCATCGCCTGCTCCAGCACCAGACTGCGCTGCGATTCCGCCCCGGTGAGCGTCACCCCCATGCCGAAGCTGATGCCATTGAGCGAGACTGAATCGTTCTGCTCCCAGGTCGGCATCTCCAGCGTGTATCCCGGGGTGTTCAAGTTGGCCGTGTTGTTGGCGATAATGTCGAGGGCGGCCTGGTCGGCGTCGAGCGAGCCGGTTGCGATATTGAATGCTGTGCTGATGGTTCCCATGGTTGCTCCTGCTCAGCCGCGCCCCTCTTCGAATCTTCCCGCTTCACCGCGGAGTCCGCCAAGGATCCTCAGGTTGCGGCGCGTCAGTGTCAGCAGATGCGCCAGCGTTCGCTGATTCCGCGCGAGCTCCCGCCTTTGCGATTCCGTCTGCGGTAGCGGCACAGAAGGGGCCTGTTTTGCCAGCCGCTCCAGGCGCGCGGCGTCGGCACGCATCAGCGCGTCGATGGCCTCGCCGATCAGTTCGAGCGCCGAGGTCACCCTATTTCCCCAGCATCCTGTCGATCATCTTGCCCGCCACTTCCGATGCGGGTACGTTGTACGTTCCTGCCGAAAGGGCCTGCTGCACCTGATTCACTTTGTCGAGCCGGACGTCGGACCCTGCAGCGCTCTCCGCTGCCAGACTCGCCGCCGCGCTCAGCGTGGCCTGATCGCTGCCCGCCGACCCCTGCGCCGCCGTACCGTGCGTCCGGGCGCTCGGCGCGGACGTCACTTCCTGGCTTGAGAACAGCTGCTGCATCCCCTGAACATCGTTATTCACATTCATGCGTTATCTCCTCAACTTCAGTCATCGGCAGATCCATCAGGCACTTTAGTACCGATCTCCGGCCCATTCTAAGAAGCTCCTCATATTTTCCGGTTGTTCTGTGCGGCCGCCCTGATGCCGCCGTGAAAATGGCCGATTATTCTGTCCGCGATTCCGAATCCGCCCCGCTCCGAGATGGCCTTCGCCAGCGCGGCCGAGCCAAAACTCAGCAGCGCGCTCCCACTCCCCTCGCCGCTGTCGTCGTTTTTGTCGTCGCTGAAAAGCGCATCGTGCTGCAGCGGCTGCAGGAACTCTTTCATCAGGCAGGCTTCAAACTCATGCGCCGCCGGCTTCAGCCGGGGATCGGTTGCGCCGGGGATCTCGGCCGGCAGAGCGCCGACTCCCGCCATCGCCCCAGGTGTCGTCATAAGACCTCCAGTTCTGCTTCCAGAGCGCCGGCTTCCTTCATCGCCTGCAGAATCGAGATGATGTCGCGCGCGGTGGCGCCGATCTGCTGCAGGTTCTGGACCAGATCGTCCACCGTCGCCCCTTCATGCAGATCGATGCGGTTGACCGGCTTGTCCTGAGCCTGCACCGTAACCTGCTGGACCACTTGCGTCGTTCCCTGGGCCAGTGCATTGGGCTGCGATACTTCCGTCCGGCTGACAATGTTGACCACCAGCCCGCCGTGCAATATCGTGACCGGCTGCAGCCGGACATCCCCGCCGATCACCACCGTTCCAGTGCGTTCGTTGACCACCACCTTCGCGCGCGGATACACCGCGACTTCGACCTCCTCGACACGGGCCAGCAGCGCAGGAATGTCTTCGTTGGGAGAAGCCTGGATTTCGATTCTCCGGCTGTCGACGGCATGCGCCAGCTTGCGGCCGAGGTCGCGATCGATGGCGGCCGCCACGGTCTCCGCGGTGCGAAAATCCGCGTTGTCCAGCAGCAGCGCCAGCGGACGCAGATGATTCAGATCCAGCGGCACGGCCCGCTCCACGATCGCGCCCGACGGGATCCGCGCTGTGGTCGGGTAGTTGACCGACTTGCTGCTGCCGTTGGCGGTCACCGCGTAGCCGCCCAGCACCAGCGGTCCCTGCGCCTCGGCGTAGACCTGACCATCGGGCCCGTAGAGCGGAGTCAGCAGCAGCAGTCCTCCCTCGAGGCTGCGCGCGTCGCCGGCCGAGGAGACCGTCAGATCCAGTTTATTGCCCGGCTCCGCGAAAGGCGGCAGCGTTCCGGCCAGGAAGACGGCCGCCATGTTGCGCGTCTGCATCATCGACGCCATAGCGTTGCCCTGCAGGCTGACGCCCATCCGCTCCAGCGCCGACTCAAGCGTCTGCAGCGGGAAAACCGTCTGCGAGCTGTCGCCGGTGCCGTGCAGGCCGACGACAATCCCGTATCCCACCAGCTGGTTGTCCCGCACCCCCTCGACCGAGGCCACATCCTTGACCCGGGCCAGGGTGGTTCGCGGCGCATCCTCAGCGGCGACTGCGGCAACAACAGACAATACCAGCAGAACACCGGCTACCCGCCCGTTCCTCGCGCCCGTCCATTTCATCTCTGCGCCTCAGCTCAAAAAACCAGAATCTTCTCGATGAATCGCACCAGCGGATTCTGGCGGTAGGTAGCGTCGTTGACGATGCCCTTGCCGACCACTTCCAGCTCCATGTCGGTAATGTCCGTCGACATCACCTGATTCTGTGCGTTCACGTCTTCGGGCCGCACCAGCCCGCGCAGACGGATGAGCTGCGTCTGCTGGTTGAAGGTCAGTTGCCGCACCACCTGGATGACCAGCATCCCGTTGGGCAGCACCTCGGCGACCTCGCCCCCCAAGGTGGTGGTGATGCTCGAGTCGGTCACACTTTGCCCCTGGGCGTTGAGCGCCGAGGAAGACGTTTGATTCAGCAGATTGTTGAGGGCATTGCCGGCGGAAAGTTTGCCGAGCAGCGCGGACACCTGCGAGCTGGCATTCGAGGCCCGCTGATTCTTCACCGTTCCGTCGGTCGACGCAGTCAGGCTCTCCGACACCACCACGGCAATGGGATCGTGCGCCCGCGCCGCCTTCACGTCGCTGACCAGATTCGTCAACCGCCCGGTGGGCGACCAGATGGATCCTGGCGTCAGGGTCTCAGCAGCCTTTTCCGCGCGCACCCGCGCGATATAGTCGCGCAATGCCACGTCCGGCGGGGATCCGCTCGGCTTCAGCTGCTTTTGCTTCGCCGTTCCCGCCCAGGCAGCGGAGACGACGGCAATGCTCAGCATCAGGACTGCCGGAAATCGCGCTCCACGATGGCCGCCCATTTCAGTTCCCCTCCTTCACAAGCTCCGCCAGCGCGGCCCCGCGAACCACGCAACGCAGAGTCGCGCCGTCCCATCCCGCCTTGACGCGAATCGTCTCCCCGCTTCGTCCGGCATCGAGGGACGTGCCGGTGAGGTGAATCGAAGCATCGCCCTCGACCGCGATCACCGCGACGCGCATGCCCGCCCGCACCGGAAAGTCTTCCCGATGGACGGGCGCGGCCGGCGATGGCTTCTCCGGCCGGGGAGTTTTGACCCACGGCTGCTCGACCAGATGCGCCGGCCAGGCGGGGTGAAGGCAGTCCAGTTCGACGCGCCAGATGCGGTGCAGTCCCCAGTCGACGAGAACATGCGGAGCGCTTCCGCCGCAGGCCGCGAAAGCCTGACCGGCAGTCAAAGCGCATGCGAAGAGCAGGCCGGCGAGTCTCATTCGTCACCGCGCCATATTATTGACTTCGCTGTACATGTCGTCGGCTGCGCGGATGACCTTCGAATTGCTCTCATAGGCGCGCTGCGCCAGCACCATCTGCACGAAGGCACCTACCACATCGACGTTTGAATTCTCGAGGTATCCCTGCTGCAGCGTGCCCAGCCCTTCGGTTCCGCCGGGATTGCCGAGCACCGGATCGCCGGAAGACAGGGTCGCGGTATAGAGATTCGAGCCCACGCTTTCGAGGCCTCCGGGGTTGACGAAGGTCGCGAGCTGGACCTGTCCGAGCTGCGCCGGGTTCTGTTGTCCCGGCAGGGTCGCGTTGACGACACCGTACTGGGTGATGGTCACCGCCGTCGCATTCTCCGGGATGGTGATGCTCGGGACCACAGAATCGCCCTGAGCGTCGACCAGGGTCCCCTGATTGTTCAGAAAGAAGTTTCCCGCCCGGGTGTAGGCCAGGGTCCCATCGGGGCGCGACACCTGAAAGAATCCCGTTCCCTGAATCGCCAGGTCGAGCGGATTATTCGTCTGGTTCATGTCGCCCTGGGTCATAATCACCTCGCTCGCCGACGACTTGGTGCCGAGGCCGATCTGCAGGCCCGCCGACACCGTTTCCTGGCTCTGCGCCGCCCCCGGCGTCACCACGTTCTGGTAGATCATGTCCTGAAACTGCAACTGCCGCTGGCGAAAGCCCACCGTCGACGAGTTCGCAAGATTGTTGGCGATGGTGTCGAGGTTCATCTGCTGCGCGCTCATCCCGCTGGCCGCTGTATATAAAGCACGAATCATGTTGCCCCTCCTCTGCTTTCCTGGCACGTACCTACACCCGCGGCAAATCCTCGCTTGCCGTTTTATCGAAGTCGTTGCTGAAAATGGTGACCGCCTTCTGCATCATCTCCGCCTGGCGCTGCATGAGCATCAGCTGCAGGCTGCCCTGAATCACATCCTGGTTGGAAGCCTCGAGCGCGCCCTGATGAATGGCTCCGGTGGCCGCCACTGGCTGCGACCCGGCGGACGCCGCGTAGCGGTTGGCGCCCTCCGCCGACAAGGCGTCGCCTGAGGCGAAACCGAAAACTCCGATGCGGCCGGCGAGGGCTCCGTTGACCGACACCCCGCCGTCGGACCCGACATGGACGTCTCCGGCGGGAACGCGGATCGGCTGATGCTTCTGATCGAGAACCGGCTCGCCCGCCTGGGTGGTCAGCGAACCGTCCTGGGCGCGCTCGAAACTTCCGTCGCGCGTGTACCGGATGCCCTGGGGGGTCTGAACGGCAAAGAAACCGTCGCCTTCGATGGCCAGATCCAGAGGGTTGCCGGTGGGCGTCATCGCCCCCTGATCCATGTCGAGACGGCTGCCCCCGAGCACGCCGAAATTGTTGATGGTGGTGTTCAGCTGCGAGTCGAGCGCATCGGGCCCGACGATCGCCGAGCGGAAATAGTCACGCTCAGCGCGGTAACCGGAGGTTCCCGCATTCGCCAGATTGCTGGCCGCTACGTCCAGTGCCTGGCTGCGCGAAAGCAAACCTGAGAACGCCGCATAGTACCCGCTGTCCACCGCTCCGCCTCCGGGTAAGGGTACCTGCATCAGGGGTGCCGCAGGCCGAGGGAGGAGATTAGAGATGTCTTATCGTGGGAATTCGCAGCAGACGGTGACCGTGAAGTGCATCTCGCCGAACCGGTAGCGGCGTTCGATCCGCAGAGTGGCCCGCTGGCTGAACAGCTGGTAGCTGCTGCCCGCCACCACCGTGGGCGTCGACAACAGACAGCCCGAACTGAGCATCGGGTCGAATCCCTTCCACGCTCCCGCGATCATGTTGCACACCTCGCCGGCCGCGTCGCGCACCAGAGCGTCGACTTCATCCGGCGCGACTCCGGTCAGGTATTCCGCCATGCGCATGGCCGCCTGGCCTTCGCTGCGCAGGATCATGGATCCGCTCATCGCCCCGGCGAGCCCGATGACCGCGGAGACCGTCTCCCGGTCTTCGACCTCGGCCCATTCGACAGGACCGCAGGGGATACCCATCATGGTGCCGAACACTTCTTCCGCCGCCCGGTCCAGCATCCCTTCCAGCCGGGCGGCCTGCCCGGCTTCCACCGCCAACGCTTCCATCGCCACGACTCCTTTCGCTGAACCCGGTCAAGGTTCGCGCGCGCCGGTTAGGCCGCCCGCGTTGCCGTTCCCCAGCTTCGCCCCGGCTCAGGCCGGAACCAGCAGGGGCAGCACGCGGTCTCTCACCTGGTCGGGGGTGAAGGGCTTGCGGATATATCCCTGGGCGCCCGCGGCCAGCGCCTCCCGGACATGTTCCTCGCCGCTCTCCGTGGTGATCATCACCACCGGGGCTCCCCGGGCGAGAGAGCGGCTCTGAATCTGCCGCACAAACTCCAGCCCGTCCATGTTCGGCATGTTGATGTCGGAAACGATCAGGTCGACGCGTTCGCGATCGAGAGCCTCCAGGCCCTCGCGCCCGCTGCCCGCCTCCACCACCCGGGTCAGGTTCAGCCCTGCCTGACGAAGGGCCCGCTCGACAATCTTCCGCATCACCGACGAGTCGTCAACGATCAGCACCGTCATATCTGCCATGGCGTGCGCTCTCCTCCCGCCTCTCTTATCGGCGCATGCGGATTTTCCGCTATCCGGCGGGAGCAGGCGCTGCCCCCGCCACGCACAGGATGTCTTCCACGTCGCGGAAATCGGGCGTTCCGGGCACCGGTCCTGCGTGCTTCCAGAGCCGGAGCCACCAGGTATTGTGGACCCGGACGAGGCGCGCGTCGGCCGGCTTCTCCCGTTCGACGATCCGGGCCAGAGAGCGCGCCAGAGACCCGGCGCCGGCGGCCTCGAGCAGTCGGGCGGGCGGAGCCGGCTCGGCGCGGAACCGGGCCTGCGCACGGCGGAATTCCCCGTCGCCTGCGACCCCCGGCACGACCCGCACGCCCAGCATGCGCTCGACGGCATAGCTCAGGCTGCGGTCGACGCAGCCGGCAAATGCCAGATAGAGCAGTTTCCCCGGCGCCGCCGATACCGGCAGAGCGGCCAGCGACTCGCCGAGAAGCTGCGGCAGCGCGGGACCCAGCCCGTCGGGGCGATAGCCGCTGAGCGAAAAGACCGGGCAGCTCCACTGCATCCCGAGCGCCCGCGTCAGCACCGATTCCCTCACCACGCCGGAGGTCACCAGCCATTCTCCGAGCGTGACGCTCTGGCCCCCTTCGGCCACGCTCTGCGCGCGCTCCCGCAAAGCCGCCTGCAGTTGCTCGGCGCTGATGTCGCCATGCTCGACGAGGATGAGCCCGGTGGGCATGGGAAGACGGGGGCGCAGGGGCGACGCATCCGCCGACTCGCGGCTGAGTGCGGCGCTCACCATCTGCTCCATACAGCGGGGAGAGCAGGCCCAGCGGCCAGCGAAGAGAGGGCGGCGGCTGTTGCGCCAGAGCTGCATCCAGCCGGTGTCGCAGCGCGGGTTGCCGCAGTGCGCGAACAGCGACCGGGGCTCGGCGATCGGAAGTTCCGCGGCGTCGGTCCGGGCCGCCGCAGCCCGCAGGGTCAGGAGAGACATCGAATGCTTTCCAGACGGCGCATGGGCGTGGCCACCTCGGTCACGCGCAGGCCGAAATTCCCATTCACCAGCACAACTTCTCCGCGTGCCACGATTTTGTCTCCCACAATCAGGTCCACCGGATCGGAGAGGTGCCGGTCGAGCTCGACGACGTCGCCCGGGCCAAGGTCCAGCAGCTCGCGAAGCTCCAGCTCCCGCGATCCAAAGCGCACCGAGGCGTCCAGTTCCACCTCGAGCAGCAGATCGTAATTGCCCGCGCCGGGCGCTGCGCGCTCGACCGCGGGCGGCTCGGCCTCCTCCCGCCGGTTCGCGGGAATCTCGGCGGCCCCGGCCGCCAGCGCCATGCGTACTGCGGCTTCGCCCATACGCAGGGTGCAGGGCGCGGATGCGGCGCGGGGCGGATCGCCTCCCGGGCTCAGCCGGCCGCCGAGGCGCGCGGCAACGCTTTCCAGAATCCCCCGCCACAACTCGCGCACCGTGGCATCATCGGCCTGGGCGCGATCGATCAGACGGCCTTCGACCAGAAAATCGGCCAGATCCGCAGAGTCCGCGCCCAGCGCGATCCCTCCGGCGGAAAGCTCGATATTGATCCAGCAGGCATTTTGCGGATCGGGCGGCGCGCCCCCGAGGGCCGCCGTGACCGGCTGACCCAGTTCGCGGGCGATTTCCGCCTCGAGCTGCGCGATCCATTGCCCGGCATCCATCATGATGTCACCCCGGACGATGCCAGCAGATGCGCGGCACGATGTTCGGACTGCCCGACCGGCGCCGCGGAGAACAGCAACACGCCTCCGGCGCGGAGCTGGGCCGGGGTCCGGGCGGGCAGATCGAGCTTCAGGATCGACCCGCTGCGCAGTCCGGCCAGCGCATCGGCCGCCACGCTGATCCGCGGCAATTCCAGGGTGACCCGGGTGCGGCAGCGTCCGGTCAGCTCGACCATGCGCCGGCGGGTTTCCTCCGCGTGGCGGCGCTGGCGCGACTTCTCGCCCGCGAGGCGGCGGAGAATGGCGTTGGAGACCACGGCCGGAAAAGCCAGGTTCAGCAGCCCGCTGCTCTCCAGCAGGCGCAGCTCAAAACTCAGACAAAGGGTCTTCTCGGAGACGGGGATGAGGCGCGGGGTCTGCGTCTGCATCTGCCGTTTCTCGAACCCGAAGGTCAGGCCAACCGGCTGCCATGCGGTGGTCAGCTCGCGGCAAACGGCCTCGGCCACCCCGGAGAGGATGGACTCCTCGATGTCGGTCAGCTCGCGCGGCGGGGACGGCGCGCCGTCTCCCCCCAGCAGCAGATCGATCATCAGGGGCGCGGTGTTCAGGTCCATCTGCAGCACGGATACGGCGCGCAGCGGCTCAAGGCGCACGGAGCAGACATAAGCAAGCTCCGGGATCCGCTGCAAAAATTCGCTGAAGGGAATCTGTTCGGCGGAGACCAGGCTCACCTGCACGCGGCTGCGGAGCCATGCGCTCAGGTGGTGGGTCAGGTTGCGCGCGAAAATGTCGTTCAGCACGCTGATGGCGCGCAGCTGCTCGTTGCTGATCTGTCCGGAGCGGGAGAAGCTCCACGGCAAAACCCGGCTGTGCGGCTCGGCCGGAGCCGCCACCGCCCGCGCGCGCGCCGCATGGAACAGTGCGTCGATCTCTTCCTGGCCGAGCTCTTTTTCCATGCCCGCTCCTTTTAAGTGCCGGCCGTGTTTAGCGCCGGTCCTGCCCGATGGCGGCCAGACGCGACCGCAGGTGGAGAACTGCCGACGAATGGATCTGAGAGACGCGGGATTCGACCACCCCCAGCACCAGACCGATCTCCTTCATCGTCATCTCTTCGTAGTAGTAGAGCGTGACCACCAGCCGCTCCCGCTCGGGCAGCTGGTCGATGGCTCCGCCCAGCCTCTCCCGCATCTCGCCGCGCAGGCAGCGGAAGAGCGGGTCGTCCTCGGCGTGGTTGGGAATGTAGGCGATCTCTTCCTCGCCCGAGTCTTCGGAGCGCTCCATGTGCAGGGTGCCGATCTCCAGACCCTTGAGCTCGCCGAGCAGCTGCTGATAGTCCTCGAGATCGAGCCCCATCTCGCGCGCGATCTCCGGCTCAGTGGGAGCGCGGCCGCACTGCGCGGTCAGCCGGCGGATCGCCTCCTCCACCGCCCGTCCCTTGCGGCGCAGATCTCTCGGACTCCAGTCGAGGGTCCGCAGACTGTCGAGAATGGCCCCGCGGATACGGAACTGCGCGTAGCTGCGAAACTGAACCTTCTTGCCGGGATCGAATTTGTTAAAGGCGTCCAGCAGACCGATGGTCCCGGCGCTCACCAGATCCTCCAGGTCGACGTGGGCCGGGAGCCGCTCGTGGATGCGGCGCGCCATCCAGCGCACCGCCGGCATCTGCTCGAGCATCATCCGCTCGCGCTCTTCGTCGCTCAGCGGGATCGCCGGGGAAGCCGGTTCGGCGTTCTCCGCCTCCATGCCCCGGGGATTCTTCCATGCGCGCGCGGGCTGATCTGCGGTCTGACTGGCGTATTCCATCGTCACTCTCGCTTTCTGCCGGGCCTCGGCGGCTAGGTTTGGCGAACCACTCCCGCCGTCCGCACCACCATCTCCGGCGGAATCTCGCCTGGAGCGATGACGGTCAGCTTTGGAAATACCGGCTCGAGCCATCGCTTGAGGTGGTAACGCACGGGACTCGAACACAGCAGCACGGGCTGGGCCGAAGCCGGGGCGGCTCCGATTAGGCGTTTCAAAGAATCGGCAACGCGGCGCAGCACCGGCAGGTGCGAGCCACTGCTCAGCAGGCGCATGCCGGGCTCTGCGGACACCAGCGACTGCAGCTCTTCCTCGAGCGCGGGCTCGAGGGCAATCACCCGCAGGGCGCCGTCTGCTTCCGCCAGGGGCTGGACCAGCCGCCTCCCCATCGCCTGGCGCGCCGCTTCCACCAGGTGGGGCAGGCTGCGATTCTGCGCCGCGGACTCGACCAGCGCCTCGAGGATCGTGCCCAGGTCGCGAATCGATACCTGCTCGCGCAGCAATTGCTGCAGCACCCGTTGCACCTCGCCAAGGGAGAGGATTTTGGGCACCAGCTCCTCCACCAGCCGGGGATGGCTGTCGGCCAGCGAGTCGAGCAGCCGCCGGGTCTCTGCGCGTCCCAGCAGCTCATGGGCATGGCGCCGGATCATCTCGGCGACATGCGTCCCGATCACCGTCACCTGGTCGACCACGGAGTAGCCCGCGGCCAGCGCCTCGTTTTCCATAGCCGGCTGGATCCAGCGGGCCGGGGTTCCAAAAGCCGGCTCGCGCGTCTCCCGGCCCGGAAGCGGGCTCGGCCGGGGCTCGGTGGTGACCGCCAGCAGGCAGTTCCCCTCCGTCTGCCAGCGGCCGATCTCCATGCCGCGCATCGAGAAGACGTACTCCCGCGCCTTCAGCCGCAGGTTGTCGGAGATGTGCACCGGGGGGATCAGAAAGCCCAGTTCGCCGGCCAGGTGCCGGCGCAGGGTGCGCACCCGCTGCAGCATCTGGCCTCCCTGTTTTTCATCCACCAGCGGAATCAGCTGGAAGCCGATCTCGAGGCTCAGGTCATCAAGACGGAGAACCGACGCCGGATTTTCGGCCTTCTCCGCAGCCTTTTTACCCGGTTCCCCTTCAGCCGCCGTGACCTCGCGGCCGGCCACTCGCCTTCCCATGTATCCCAGAGCTACGGCCGGCAGCAGGAACGCCAGTTTGGGCAGGCCGGGGATCAGGCAGAGCGCGCCCAGCACCCCGCTGGCAACATAGAGTGTGGTTCCCTTGCTCAGCAGCTGGGTTTCCAGCTCCGTCGTCAGCGCGCCGGCCGACGAGGCCCGCGTGAGCACCATGCCGCCGGCCACCGAGACCAGCAGCGAGGGGATCATCGTCACCAGCCCGTCGCCCACCGTCAGGATGGTGTAGGTGCGGACGGCTTCACTGAGGTTGGTTCCCTGTTGCAGCGTGCCGATCAGCAACCCGGCCACGATATTGATCGCGGTAATCAGGATGGTGGCCAGCGAATCGCGCTGGTTGAAGCGCGCCGCTCCGTCCATGGCGCCATAGAATTCGGCTTCCTGGGCGATGGCGATGCGCCGTTTGCGCGCGGTCGCTTCGTCGATCAGCCCGGCATTCATGTCGGCATCGATGGCCATCTGCTTACCCGGCAGGGCGTCGAGGGTAAAGCGTGCGGTCACTTCCGCGGTTCGAACCGCGCCGTGACTCACCACCAGAAACTGAATCGCGATGAGGGCCAGAAAGAGGACGAAGCCCACAACGTAGTTGCCCCCCACGACAAACTGCCCGAAGGCCTCGATCACCCGCCCGGCGGCGGCCGTTCCTTCGTTGCCATGGAGCAGGATGCGGCGGCTGGAGGCTATGTTCAGAGACAGGCGAAAGAGGGTGAGCAGCAGCAGCAGCGTGGGGAAGACGGAGAAGTCCACCGCGCGGCGGAGTTGCACGGCGGAAAGAAAGACCAATATCGAGGCCGCCATGGAGCAGGCCAGCAGCATGTCCATGACGAATGCCGGGACGGGAACGACCATGACAAACAACACGCTGACCGCGGCCACCGGCAGCACCATGGTGCGCAGCATCTTCCACCCACCGCGCCCGGCCGCCTCCGCTCCTGCGCCTGCAGGATGAATCGCCACACCGCTCATTGCCGTGCCTCCGCTCTTCCGGTTTTCACGAGATCGCCCCTGCTTCTCCCGGACGCCGCGCCGCGGCCCGCTCGCGCTGGACGCGCTCCTCGACTTCGCGACGGTACAGCCAGGCGAGAATTCCGGCCACCGCTGCATACAGTTCCGCCGGGATCGCCTGGCCTGGTTCCACCTGGCGGTAGAGCGAGCGCGCCAGCGGCGGATTCTCGACGATGGGCACGCCCGCCCACTGCGCTTCCTCACGAATGCGCGCCGCCAGCAGGTCGCGGCCTTTGGCCAGCACTTTCGGCGCCTCCATGGTCTCGAAGTCGAAGCTCAGCGCCACGGCGTAATGCGTCGGGTTGGTGACCACCACCGAGGCGCGCGCGATATCCGCTTTGAGCTGCCGCCGCCGCATCTGGCGGCGCAGGCCGCGGATCCTCGACTTGATCTGCGGGCTTCCCTCGGTTTCCTTAAACTCGTCGCGAAGGTCCTGTTTCGACATGCGCAGGCGGCTCTCCCGGCTGCGCCATTCCATGACGTAGTCGATGCCCGCCCACCCCAGAAAAATCCACGCGCAGTCCAGCAGCAGGCTGTAAATCTGCGCAAACAGGTCCGGGTAGCGCTCTGTGCCCAGGGGAGGAATGGCCGCCTGCGCCGCGATCGCACGGGCGGTAAAGAAGCCCAGCACCACGACCGGAATCAGGGACTTTCCCAGGCGGACCGCGCCGCGCAGGGAGAAAATATTCTTCAGGTTCTCGACCGGGTTCAGCCGTTCCGGCTTGGGCTGCAGCGCTTCGACGTTCAGAGACCATCCGCCCCCCTGAGCAATGCCGGCGATGACCGCTGCCAGCACCACCGCGGCAAACACGGTCACCAGCGGGCTAAGGACGCCCGCTGCCGCGTGGCGCAGCATCAGGGCAATCTGGCTCGCCGATACACGCGACCACAGCTCCGGCTGTCCCAGCTCAAGACACGACCGGTAGGCGTCCGTCCACCCCGCGATCCAGCGGGGCGCCATGCCGCCGAGGGCGAAGACGCCCGCCAGCATGGCGGCTCCCGAGATCAGATCACGGCTGTGGGCGCGGTCTCCGCGCTCGGCGGCTTTCTGCCGTTGCCGCGGCGTTGCTTGCTCGGTGCGATCGCCTGCCATCGATCAGGCTCCTCCGGATGCGCCCGCAAGCAGGCGCCCGGCGACATCGAGCAGCGAGGTGAAACGGCCTTCGATCCAGTGCGGCCACAGAGCCAGCGACCCGATCAGCACGACATAACCGAGCAGCGTCTTCACCGGCACCGTAAATGCCATCACGGGCAGTTGCGGCGCCAGCTTGCCCGCGAGCGCCACCGCAACATCCGCCAGCATGGTGGCGGCCATCACCGGCGCCGACAACTGCAGCGCAGCGGCAAAGATTCCGGAGCCCATCGAGACCAGCGCCAGGCCGGCCCGCGGATCGAGCGATACCGTCCCCACCGGCGCCGCGGCGAAGGTGCGCAGCAGCGCGGCCAGAGCCGTCCGGTCGAGTCCCGTCCCGATCACCGTGAGCGTGCCCAGCAGACCGAAGACCTGCCCCATGAGCGGAACCTGCACCGGCGCATTCGGATCGAGCAGGTTCACCAGGGAAAAGCTGAACTGAAATCCCATCACCTGCCCGGCGAAACTCAGGGCCTCAAAGACCATCGACAGAGCGAGCCCGAAAACCAGCCCGACGCTCAACTCCCCGACGATCGGCATCACGCCCAGTTCGACATGCGCCCGCGGAAAGGCCGCCACCACCGGTCCCACCAGAAAGGAAACGGCGAGCACAAAGGCCGCCTTCACCCGCATGGGAATCGCCTCGGAGGAGAAGACCGGGGCAAAGACCATCAACCCGCTGATGCGCACCAGCACCAGGGTCATCGCGGACAGCGCGGCCGCCCAGTCGCCGCCCGCCCAGCCGGGATTCGTCCAGGCCGTCATCCCATCCCCACGAAGCGGTGAAAGTCGGAGAACAGGGAAATGGTGTAGCTCATGAGCCGGCCGAGGTACCAGGGAGCGGAGGCCAGCAGCAGCCCCACGACCACGAGAATGCGGGGGACGGTCGACAGGGTCTGATCCTGGAGCGAGGTCAGGGTTTGCACCAGGCTGATGACAAAGCTGATCGCGCAGGCCGCGAGCAGCACAGGCGCGCCCAGAATCAGGGCTTCGCGCAGAAGATTGCGCATCAGTTCGGCCGCCTCATCCGCTCCCATCCCGCACTCCTCAAAAACTCTTCAGCAGCGATCCCGCCAGCAGGTTCCAGCCATCGACCATCACGAACAGCAGAATTTTCAGCGGCGTCGAAATCACGACCGGCGGCAACTGAAACATGCCGATCGATGTCGTGACGGACGCCACCACCATGTCCACCAGCAGGAAGGGCAGAAACAGCACCGCCCCAATCTCGAACCCGGCCTTCAGCTCGCTCAGGATGTACGCCGGCAGAACGACGCGCATGGGCAGGTCGGCGGGCTGCGCGGGACGAGACGTCATCGACGCCGAAACGAACAGTGCCAGGTCCTTTTCCCGCGCGTAGCGCAGCATGTAAACCTTGGGAGGTCCGGAACCGCGGTCGATCGCCTCCCATCCCGAGATCTGCCCGGCGCGAAACGGTTCCACCGCCTGCTGGTCCACCTGCAGCAGCACCGGCTGCATCAGGAACCAGGTCATCATCAGCCCCAGACCCATCAGCACCTGGTTCGAGGGCGCAGTTTGCGTGCCCAGCGCCTGGCGCAGAAAGTGGAAGACCACCAGCAGGCGCACCATTGGGGTCATGGAAAGCAGGATTGCCGGCAGCAGGGTCAGCAGCGTGAGGGTGAAGACAATCGTCCACGGGACGGAACTGTTGCCGCCCAGGTTCAGGCCTCCGGGCAGGTTCGTCTGCGTCTTCGCCAGCAGCAAAAAAGCGATCACCGTGAAGCCTCGCTTCCCGCCAGGCGCGACGAACCGGCGGTCTTGCGCGGCTTCGGCATCTCCAGCAGGGGCGTGATCGCATCTCCATGCAGCGCCAGCAGCACCTGGCGGCCGGAGCAGTTGACCAGCACCAGCGACTTCTTTGCACCGAGGCTCAGGCGCGCTTCCACTCGCAGGGGCATCGTTTGCGAAGCGGGGTTGCCGGCCAGTCTTCGCAGCCACCCGGCGAGGCGATGAGCCCAGCCCGTCTTCCCGCCTGCCGAGATCGACATGTGGTACGCCTGTTCCATATCTGCTGCGCTCCCCTCAGGCCAGCCGCGTGACGCGGACCGCCAGATTTTGTTCCACTACTTCGAATTCCGCCCACACCAGCAGCGCCCCGCCGCACTGCACGGGAATATCCTGAGCGTGCTCGTGAATGGTCTCGACGACAGTTCCTTTGGTGAGCGCCAGCAAATCTTCGACGCGAAAAGAGCGCACCTTCACCATCACATCCAGTTGCATGGGGAGGTGATCGAGCCGCGACTCGCGGCTCTCGTGCGGGCGGGCTTCTTCCCCCTCCTCGACGCGCAGCGACAGCGCCGAAGAGCTTTCCCGATCGGCCGCCGGCGGATTCTCCAGCGCTGCCGGAGCTGCACTCGAGGCCTGGGCGGTTAGCTTGTTTTCAGTTTCTGCGCTCATCACTCGCAACAGCATTGCGAATGAGTGCCCGGGAACAGGACAGAAAGATTAGAAGATTCCAGGAATCGCGCCCGCGCCGCTCCCCGGACCCGGGCGTTCGCTCACGGCCGCGGTTCTCCGGTCAGTGGGACGAACCGCCTCAGGGCGCCATGGAATGGTGCCCGGTCAGCGATAGTTCTGCGCGTACGTATCGCGCGGCAGTCCCATGCGCACGGCCTGGTTGCGGAGCGCCAGGGCGTCTCCTTTGTTCATCACGCTGCCCAGCGTCACCAGGTAGGGCGCACCGCGCCGGGGAGCGAACACTCCCGGCGCCAGTTGGGGATACCGCTGCCGAATGGTTACCGCCTTGTGTTCCGCCTGCGCCTCGTGATTGTAGGTGTAGGCCACGACGCGCCATCCGGGCGAGGCCA
The DNA here is from genome assembly GCA_036267295.1 of Acidobacteriaceae bacterium. Taxonomy (GTDB): domain Bacteria; phylum Acidobacteriota; class Terriglobia; order Terriglobales; family Acidobacteriaceae; genus Palsa-343. Next base: position 151,918 of record DATAWI010000014.1, read on the forward strand.
GAACGACCGCGGACGCGGTGCTCGAACTGGCGGGAAGAGGGCGGGTGCCCGGCGAGGCGGCAGGCCCGGCCACCGGCACGGCGCCGACGGGATGTCCTGACACCGCGCGGCTGTCGCGATGGACGAGCGCATAGAGCGCGATGATGGTGGCCAGCAGGATCAATGCAGCCGCTCCCAGCACCCATGGGGTGCTGGCACGGCGGACCCTCTGCGGCTCATCGGACGATGCCCGGGGACGGGTGCTGAACCGGGGCGGCAACGCAGGCCCGGCGGGTGCGGGTGCTGCGTCTGGCTCCGCTACAGGGATCGCTCTGGCGGCTGATTTCTCCGCCTCGGATGGCGCGGCCTGCGTGCTTGGCGGAGCTTTGGCCGTCGGGCCCGGGCTTCGACCTGCGACCGGCGATGCAGCGCTCGCCGGACCGCGCGGGAATTCGGAGATGGGGAGAACCCCAATGGATTTCGCTTCGACCGTCAGCGGTCCACGGAGGGCGACCGGGCCTGGATCCGCCGCTCGCGCCGGGGCAACAATTCTGACCCCCGCCAGCGACGCGATCTCTTCAATGGGCGCAGTTCCGCTCAGCGCACGGCGCACGGCGCGCGCCATGGGATCCGGCAGCAACTGCAACACGGGATCGTTTTCGCCCGCCGGAACGCGGCGGGTCACGGCGTGCGTCACGATCCTTCCCAGGGCCCGCACGTTTTCCGCAGCTCCCGTGGCAAACCGGGGCCCCGGCGTCTGCAGGCAGTCGCTGCGCAGCTTGATGGTCTCGCCCATCGCCAGAACGCTGGCTGCTTCCATGCGTCCATGCACCAGCCCTCGCGAATGCATCGCCGCCAGGCCCTGGATGAGGGCTTCGAGAACGGCTTGCCCCTCGATCATGCTCAGGGTCCGCTCGCGCAGGACGTCGGCCAAATTCTCCTCGGTCGGCTCCATCACAGCGATCACGACCGGCGTATCGTCGAGGCTCATGGCCATGGCCTCGCGGATCTCCACAACGTTCTGGTGATGAATCTTCGCCGCCGCGCGCAGCCGAGCCATCAGATCGTCGTCGTCGTTCAATGTCTCGGTCACGCTGACCATCTGCGGTTGCCCGTTAGCATCCGTTGCCCGGAACCACGCCGTCCGTCCTTCCGGACGCACCAGTTGACCGCAGGTAAAGCGACCGAAGGCGCGCCCCTCCACATCCGTCCACAACATCAAGTGATTCACGCCTGCAGTCGCCACAGTCGAACTCCTCCCGCGAAACAGCATTCCTGGATCGGCGGATGCCATGTCGCGCGCAATTCCCCGGACCCCTCACTGACTAGTTAACATCGGCGGCTGCTGGAAAACCGCAAACATATTTCTGCCCGAACAAAATTCGACACTCCTGGTCGAGGCATTGGGCACCTTCTCCCACCGAGCGCGTCGGTGCCGGACTTTGTTACGCTCAGTATCGGAATGTCCTCTGTGCCGCCAGCCTCGCCGGCCGCGATTTCCCCTTCGCAGCTTCTCTGGTGCCCCGTCTGCGCTCGCTCCGTCACGGACCCGTTGGTCTGCGGGGATTGCTCCGCGGTGATTTGTCGCGTCTGCGGAACGCCGCTTGAATCTCCCGATGAGCTGGCGTTTGGCTAACGCAATGGGCAGGACTCCTGAAACCACACCGAGCCGGGGAACCGGGGTCAAAGAGCCACCGCCTACCGTCAGCGGACAATGGCTGCTGGCGGCACTGGCGGTAACGCTGGCCGGAGCCGCCGTCTGCGGATACTGCGCTCTCTGTCTGCTCTTCTATCAGGGGCAGTGGCAGATGCTCTTCCACCCCTCGCGGACGATTAGCACAACGCCGGGCAGCGTCGGGATCGCCTTCGAGGATATCCGCTTCGACGTCACCGACGCCGGCCTTCCCCAACTCGATGGATGGTGGATGCCCGCAGCGCCCCAGTCTCGCTACAGCGCCGATACGATCCTGTACCTGCACGGTGCCAGCGGTTCGCTGTCGGACGCCGTGCCGGCCCTGGCAGAGCTGCACTCGCTCGGCATCAATATTTTTGCCATCGACTATCGCGGTTTTGGCCGCAGTGGCGGACGGCATCCCACGGAACGGCTGGGCATCGACGATTCCATTGCCGCATGGACATGGCTGACCGACACGCGGCATCTCCCCGCCCAGTCCATCGTGGTCTACGGCAACGGAGTGGGCGCCACGTTTGCGGCTGCGCTGGTGACCCGGTTCGCGCCCGCCGGCGTGATTCTCGAGGATCCCAATCTGCCCGCGCGGCAAACCTTCGCAGCCGACCCGCGCGCCCGCATGGTGCCTCTGTTTCTGCTGCGCAACGAGACACTGGACCCGGCCACAGACCTCCGATCCGCTCATCTCCCGCGCCTGTTTCTTGACAGGAGAGGCGACACGGACCGGACACGTGATGTCTTCCACGCCTCGTCCTACCCGAAGGACTATACCGATCTGCGAGGAGCTCCCGAGATCACGGTGCGCGCCACGCTCCGTCGTTTCCTCGATGAAGTTCTGCGCTGACCCGGATTCGCGAAGCGCTGCCTTTTCGCCCTACGCCGCACCGTTTACCCTGCCCTTATGCCGGAGCTCCCCGACATTGCGGCCTACATCTCCGCCCTTGAGACTCGGGTGCTCGGCCAGCCTCTGGAGCAGGTGCGGATCGCCAGCGCCTTTCTGCTGCGTACGGCCCAGCCTCCGCTTGCGAGCGCCGAGGGCCGCATCGTGCGCGAGTTGCGCCGCATCGGCAAGCGCATCGCGTTCGGACTGGAGGGCGATCTTTGGCTCGTCCTGCACCTGATGATTGCCGGACGCCTGCATTGGCGCGCACCCGGAGCGAAACTGGCCGGCCGCAATGCCCTGGCTTCCTTCGACTTTTCCGCGGGCTCGCTCGTCCTGACAGAAGCGGGGTCGAAGCGCCGCGCCTCGCTCTTTCTGCTCCGCGGTGAAGAAGCCCTGCTTTCGATCGATCCAGGCGGCATGGACGTGATGAACTGCGACCTCGCCGGCTTTCGCGCCGCCCTGACCGCCGAGAATCACACCATCAAGCGCGCGCTGACCGATCCGCGCCTGGTCAGCGGCATCGGCAACGCCTATTCCGACGAGATCCTGCACGCGGCCCAAATGTCGCCCGTCACGCTCACCCAGCGAATGAGGGACGCCGACTGGCTGCGCCTCTTCAACGCAACCCGGCAAACCCTGCAGCTTTGGATCGACCGGCTGCGGAGCGAAACCGGCGACGGATTCCCCGAAAAAGTCACGGCCTTTCGCCCCGAGATGGCCGTCCACGGCCGCTTCGGCCAGCCCTGTCCGCGCTGCGGCGAAAAGATCCAGCGCATCCGCTACGCCGACAACGAAACAGACTATTGTCCGCACTGCCAGACTGGCGGTAAGCTGCTCGCCGACCGCGGTCTCTCCCGCCTGCTTGGCAAAGACTGGCCGCGCACACTCGACGAACTCGAACTCCTGAAGCGCAAATAGGCTCGTTACGAAGGATGCGGTCGATTTCCATACCGCGACGTGTCCTCCCCTTTCGAACGGCTCAGCGAATGTGAAACCATGGGAGCGCAGAGGCGGCCCAGTCCAATCCGGAATCACCCTCTGCTCATCACTCTTGCGAGGCGGAATCGTGAAAAAGATCGGCGTCCTTTTTGGCATGGAGAACACCTTTCCCGGCGCACTCGTCGAGAAGATCAACGGCATGAATCTCGGTGGCATCTCGGCCGAGTTTGTCGAGGTGGGCGCGGTGCGCCTGGACCGTCCCTCGGCATATTCCGTGATCGTGGATCGCATCTCCCACGACATTCCGTTTTACCGCGCGTACCTCAAACACGCGGTGCTGCATGGCGCCACGGTCATCAACAATCCGTTCTGGTGGTCCGCCGACGATAAGTTCTTCAACTACTCGCTCGCCGACAAGCTCGGCGTGGCCGCGCCGCCCACCGTCATCCTGCCGCACAAGCACTACCCGCCCGGCACGACCGAGCGCTCCATGCGCAACCTGCAGTTTCCGCTCGACTGGGACGGCGTCTTCGCCTATATCGGCTTCCCCTCATTTCTCAAGCCCGTCAACGGGGGCGGATGGCGCGACGTCTTCCATGTGCATTCCCGCGAAGAGTTCTTCCATGCCTACGATCAGAGCCGCGACCTGTGCATGATGCTGCAAAAAGCGGTCAACTTCACCGAGTACTTCCGCTGCTACGTGGTCGGTCAGGAGAAGGTGCACATCATGCACTACGATCCGCGCCGTCCGCATGCGGAGCGCTATGTGCTGAACCCGCCGCCCACCGATAAAGCACTGCTGAAGCGCGTGGAGCAGGACGCTCTTACGCTGTGCCGAGCCCTCGGCTACGACCTGAATACCGTCGAGTTCGCCGTCGAGGATGGCGTGCCGTATGCTATCGACTTCATGAATCCGGCGCCCGACGCCGATTTGCATTCCGTAGGACAAGCCAATTTCGAATGGATCGTCGATGCTGTCGCGACCCTCGCGGTGAAAAAAGCGCAGGCAGCCACGCCAAAGACTCCAGATTTTCACTGGAGCGTGTATCTGAGCGGGAGCGGACGCCCTGCCCCGAAGGCGGCCGCCAGGAAGAGCGCGAAGCCGAAGCCGGCTCCTGCGAAAAAGAAGGCGGCCAGCAAAAAGGCTGCCGCGACGGCAGCCAGCGCGGCCACCGTGAGCGTCCTTGAGTAAACCGCTTGCGGTCCGGGATGCTCCCGGCATACAACGGTAAGCACTATGCGGCCTTCCTTCACCATCGGTATTGAAGAGGAGTACCAGACCGTCGACCCGGTCACGCGCGACCTGCGGTCCCACATCGCCACGGAAATGCTGGCCCAGGGCAAGATGCGGCTCGAAGAGCGCGTCAAGGCCGAAATGCACACCTCGGTCGTCGAGGTAGGAACCCGGGTCTGCAAGACCATCGACGATGCTCGCGACGACATCTTTGAGTTGCGCCGCGAAATGATCAAACTCGCCGGCGAGCACGATCTGGTGCTGGTGGCCGGGGCCACCCATCCCTTTGCTGACTGGCGCCACCAGGAGATTTATCCCGACCCGCGCTATCACCAGGTGGTGAAGGACCTGCAACTCGTCGCGCGCGCCAACCTCATCTTCGGCCTCCACGTGCACGTTGGCATCGAGGACCGCGAGGCCGCCATTCGCATCATGAACTCGATGCGGTATTTTCTGCCGCACATCATGGCCCTCGCGACTAACTCGCCTTTCTGGCTGGGCCTGAACACCGGCTACAAGGGCTACCGCGCCAAGGTCTTTGAGAATTTTCCCCGCACCGGTATTCCTGACGCCTTTTCGAGTTACTCCGAGTTTGAGAATTACGTGGCGTTGCTGGTCAAGACCAACTGCATCGACAACGCAAAGAAGATCTGGTGGGACATCCGGCCGCATCCGTTCTTCAACACCATCGAAGTGCGCGCCTGCGACATTCCGCTGCGCGCCGAAGAGACCGTCGCCATCGCCGCCCTCATCCAGGCGACCGCGTCGTATCTGTATCGCCTGCATGCCGCCAATCAGGATTACCGTCAATATGCACGCCCGCTGCTGATGGAAAACAAGTTTCGCGCCGTGCGTTACGGGCTCGATGGCAACCTGATCGACTTCGGCAAGCAGCAGGAGATTCCTGAGCGCGATCTGATCGAGGAATACCTGGCGCTCATCGATCCGGAGGTCGACGAGTTGGGCAGCCGCGACGCAATCAACTATGTGCGAAAAATTCTGGAAATGGGCACCGGAGCCGATCGCCAACTCCGGGTGTTTGAGGCGACCGGCGATCTGAAGGCCGTGGTCGATTACATGGCGGAAGAAACGAAAGCCGGAATCTATGAGCCGGCGGCAACGACGTAGATGCAAAACGTAAGAGGGTCAGGTATGAGAAAACTGTTGGCTGTTTCTTGTCTGCTGTTCGTGTTTGCCAAAGGGAGCGCGCAAGCGCAGCAACTGCCAGCGGAGAGTGCTGCCAATGGGCCGCAATTGCGGCTGGCCGTCACAGCCACGGACAAGTCGGGCCAACTGGTGAAGGGCCTGCAGCAGAGTGATTTCACGATTCTGGACAACGGGAATCGCGTGAAGCTGGATTTCTTCTACGCGCACAACGGCGGTCTGGCCGAGCCCGATTCGGAGTCCGTGGTTGTGGTGATCGACGCCATCAATGTGTACTTCAACCTGTTGAGCCAGGAGCGCACGCAGATCGAGACCTTCCTGCGCAGCAATCAGGGGTATCTGCCTGCGCCCATCTCTATCGCGGCCGTAACGGAGAAAGACCTGGTGTGGATCGGCGAGACCTCCGCGGATGGCAATAAGCTTGCCGAGGAACTGGACCAGTGGCAGCCCCATCTACAGCCGCGTCCGACCCAGTCCGACGCGGATATGCAGGAGCGCTGGCAGGAGTCGGTGCTGGGCCTCTCCAAAATATTGCGGCACGTTGGCGACCAGCCCGGTCGTAAGCTTCTCATCTGGGTGAGCCCCGGCTGGCCGTTCATCCATTCGACCGACGTGCAGGCAACCGACCCACTGCTGCGCATGTGGATGGATCTGATTGTGGCGACATCGACCAATCTGCGCAAGGAGCAAGCGACCATCGAGGTCGTCGAACCCGAGGGGTCGGCACACGTGGACTTCAGCACGATCTGGCGTCCCAACCTGAAGCCCGTGAAGAAGTGGGATCGCGCCGAGCCTGCCGATGTCACCCTGCAGGTGCTCGCTATTCAAAGCGGGGGCCAGGTGGTGCACTCCAGCAACGATGTTGCCGGCGAACTTGCGCAGTGTCTCACCGATGCGACCTCCTGGTATACGCTCACCTTCACCGGGCAGCTGAGCGACAAGCCAAACATGTGGCATGACTTGCAGGTTGGCGTCGACAAGCCCAACATCGTCGTCCACGCGGGTAACGGATATTACGCACAGCCGCAGCCGTAGGTACAGTCCAGCCTGCCGGCGCCACCCATGGTTTCGCGCCAGTTCGGCGGCGGTTTCCCCCAAATTGCATCTATTGGTGCAGATGCCCGGTTCAGGTAGCCTTACAAAGATGAGCAGTTCGACCTCCGCCTCTGTTTTTCCCGATTCCTCCGCGCGTTCCCTGCTGATGGAGACGCCTTTTCCCGCCGACTTCGCGCCGGGAGCGCGCGCCGCGATCCGCACCTGTCTGCGCGTCGAGCCGTCGGAGAAAGTCACGCTCATCTGCGACCGAACCACCATCGACATTGCGGCGTCTCTCGCTGCGGAATTAACGGCCAATGGCTGCCGCTGGAACGCGTTCCTGCTCGAAGATCTGGCGCCGCGTCCGCTGACTGACATGCCAGCGGAAGTTCTGGCCGACATGGAATCCTCGGACGTGAGCATCTTTGCCGTCCAGGTGCAGCGCAATGAGCTGCGCTCGCGCATGCAGATGACCGAGGTGGTGAACCGCCGCCGCATGCGCCATGCGCACATGGTCAACATCACGCCACAGATTATGTGCGACGGCATGCGCGCCGATTACGACCGCGTCGACAGCCTCTCGCAGAAAGTGATCGAGAAGGCTCGTAAAGCACGTTTTATCCGCGCCACTACCGCGGCGGGAACCGACATTCGCGCGGAGATGAACCCCGACTACAAGTGGCTCAAGACCTCCGGCATTATTTCCCGCGACAAGTGGGGCAATCTCCCCGGCGGCGAGATTTTTACCACTCCCGGAGAAGTCAACGGAACGTTTGTCGTCGATGGCGTCGTGGGCGACTTTCTTTGCGCGCAATATGGGTTGCTGGAAGCGTCTCCGCTGACCATCGACATCCGGGGCAATCGCATTGTTTCGACGAGCTCAGAGAACGAGCAACTGCGCCGCGACTTTGACGCCTACACGCATACGGACGAGAACTCCGATCGCGTCGGTGAGTTCGCCATCGGCACCAACATCGGCGTCGAGCGCATGATCGGCAACATCCTGCAGGATGAAAAGTTTCCCGGCATTCACATCGCCTTCGGCAATCCGTATGGCGAACACACCGGCGCTCCCTGGACTTCAACCACGCACATCGATGTCGTCGGTCTCAAATTCAACATCTGGATCGAGGACGAACCAATCATGCGGGACGGTAAGTTTCTAATCGAACCATAACCGGTTTCTGAAGCTCTCTCTGACGGGCCCGCATCGAAAAGGCATGTCGACCAGCACCGCTGCCCCCTTCACCACTCGCGCCCTTGGCAATTCCGATCTCCACCTCACCGCCATCGGCTACGGCGCGTGGGCCATCGGCGGCGGCAACTGGGAATTTGCGTGGGGTGCGCAGGACGATGAGGAATCGCTGCGCACGATCGAGCGCGCTCTCGACAGCGGCATCAACTGGATCGACACGGCGGCCATCTACGGCCTCGGCCACTCAGAAGAAATCGTTGGCAAAGCGATCCAGCATCGTGCGCAGAGGCCGCTCGTCTTCACCAAATGCTCCATGCGCTGGCACGCGGATCGCAGCATCTGGCGCAGCCTCAAGCGTTCCTCCCTCGAGCAGGAAGTCGAGAGTTCCCTGCGCCGTCTGGGCGTCGACACCATCGACCTCTATCAGATTCACTGGCCCAATCCCGAAGACGAAATTGAAGAGGGTTGGGAGACACTGGCGCGCTTCCAGGAGCAGGGCAAGGTGCGGTTCATCGGCGTTTCCAATTTCACGGTGGAGCAGATGAAGCGCGCCCAGAAGGTTGCGCCCATCACCTCGCTGCAGCCGCCGTATTCCCTGCTGCGCCGGGATATCGAGGCGGAGATTCTTCCCTTCTGCCTCGAGAACAACATCGGCGTCATCAACTATTCCCCGATGCTCTCCGGCATGTTGACCGGCAAGATGACGGCGGAACGCGTGCGGGATTTTCCTGAAGACGACTGGCGCAAGCGCAGCCCGAATTTCCAGCCGCCGAAACTGGAGCGGAACCTCGCGCTGGTTGAAGTGCTGCGGCAGATTGGCCGCGTCCATGGCGTCGAACCGGGCGTCGTAGCCGTCGCCTGGACGCTGCGGCATCCGGCGGTCACCGCGGCGATCGTGGGCGCGCGCAGGCCGGACCAGGTCGATGGGGTCCTGACCGCTGCGACCTTTCGCCTGAGCGATGCCGAGGCAAAACGAATTGAGGACTGGCTGGCGCTGCACCCCTGATTGCCTTTTCTCTCCGCAGCAACCCGGTGCGTCCGGCAGCCCCGCACTGGATCTCGCGCCTGCGGAGACGGGAATCGTTTCTGCGAAGCCGTCCCGCACCACGCATTTCCCGGGCGCGGGGTGCAGTGCGGGATCTCTGCGCCGCGGTCCCCCCTGCATTTTGATCTTGCGCAGAAGCTTTTCTTATAGGCTCATGACCAATTCCCCCGTTCGGCCCATGACCGCTTGAAATTGTATCCATCATGGGTCACAATGGGAGCCTTATCCGCCCCACGGGATCGCAACCCTCTAACAGAAAACAAAAAAGCCGGACAACCGGCGAACGCAGTCTATTTTGGAGGAAAAAGTGACCAAACGCTGTTCAGCAGTTGCCCTTTCCCTGTTTCTGGTCGCCTGCACCGTGACGGCCTTCGCCCAGATGGCGACGACTTCTCTGCGCGGAGTCATCAAGGATCCAAGCGGCGCAGTCATTCCCGGAGCGCATATCGCGCTGTTGAACGGCGCAACCGGCCAGGCGCAGAATGCGATCTCCAGCGCCGCGGGCGAGTACACTTTCGTCAGCCTGGAGCCCGCCAAATACACCATCAAGGTGTCGGCGACCGGTTTTGGCGATCAAACCAAGGCAGCCGAGTTGTTGGTGAACCAGCCCGCCACGATCGATTTCACCATGACGCTCAAGGCGATTTCAGAAGTGGTGAACGTCAGCGCGGAAGCGCAGACCCTGAATACCACAGACGCATCGCTGGGCAACTCCGAAGGCAATGCGCTGATTCAGGCGCTGCCCAGCGAAACGCGCAACGTCCCCGACCTCCTGTCCCTGCAGCCCGGCGTGCTTTATTTGCCAACCATGGGCGCCTCCGAGGCGAATCCGGGCGGTGACAGCCGGAGCGGGACGGTCAACGGCGTGCGCTCCGACCAGGGCAACGTCACCCTGGACGGCGTCGACGACAACGATCAGGTGTACGGATACGCTTTCACCGGCGTATTGCGCGAGACCCAGGACTCGGTCGAGGAATTTCGCGTTTCCACGGCGAACTCCAACGCCGATGAGGGACGCTCGGCCGGCGCGCAGGTCAGCCTGGTCACCAAGTCAGGATCGAACTCGTTCCACGGGGCGGCCTATGAATATAACCGTCCAACGCTGACCGTCGCCAACGACTGGTTCAACAAACAAGCCGAGCTCAACACCCACGAGCCGAACATCCCTCCCAAGCTCATCCGCAACATCTTTGGCGCGGCGGTTGGCGGCCCCATTATCAAAGACAAGCTCTTCTTCTTTGGCAACTATGAAGGCACGCGCCAGGCGGAGAACACGCAGGTAACGCAGACCGTGCCAACCGCGGCCTACGCGGCCGGCAAACTGAGCTACCAGGGCGATGATGCGAGCGGCAACATTGTGAATGTGGTGCTCACACCATCCCAGGTGGCCACCCTGGACGCGGGCTGCCAGGTCTGCCACGGCGCCAACGATTCCGGCTACGCCCCCGGGCCCGGCCCCAATCCGAACGCGCTCGCCTACTTCGCAGCCATGCCGGTGGCAAACGGCTTCACGGAAGGCGACGGACTGAACGAAGGCTCCTTTTCCTTTTCGTCGCCGAACCCGGTGACGCTGAACACCAGCATCGTGCGGCTCGACTACACGCCGAATCAGCAACACCGCATTTTCGTGCGCGGCAATCTCCAGAAAGACACGACGATCGGCACGGAGAATTTTCCCGGCCAGGGGCCGTCCAGCTATTACGAGGACAACACCAAGGGCGTCATCGGGGGCGACACATGGTCCATCTCGCCGAATCTGGTGAATGATGTTCGCTACGGCTACATCCGCCAGGGAAACAGCCTGCACGGCGTCGGCGACGGCGACTACGTGGACTTCCGCTTCCTCTCCTCGCCGACGGCCGAATCCCGCACCACGCTGGCCACGGTGCCCGTCAACAACATCGTCGACAACCTGAACTGGAACAAGGGCAAGCACGATTTCCAGATCGGCGCGAACTGGCGGCTGATCCATCAGAACCGCACTTCCGATGCGAATTCCTATAACAGTGCCAGCACCAATCCCTACTGGGTCGGCGGCGACGCCCCGGATCCCTCGACCATCACCGGCTATCCGGTGGACGGCGGCTTCGGTAACTCGTATGGCATTGCCTATGCCAATCTGGTCGGCATCGTTCCTTCGGTGACGAACCAATACAACTATCTGCTGGGCAACGGATCGGGAACGCTGCTGGCGGACGGGGCTTTCGTCACGCGGCATTTCAAGTCCAACGAGTTTGAATATTACGTGCAGGATGCGTGGAAGCCGATCCCCAACCTGACCATCACTTTCGGACTGCGCCACACGATTCTGCAGACGCCGTGGGAGACTCATGGGCAGGAAGTCACGCCCACCATCGACACCCACTCCTGGTTCCTGGAACGTGAGGCGGCGGCCCAGCAGGGACAGATCTACGAACCCGAACTGAGCTTTGCCCCGGCGGGTCCGTACTACAACAAGCCAGGTTTCTGGCCCAAGCAAAAGGCAAACATTGCGCCGCGCTTCGCGATCGCTTATGCGCCCACCTCCAGGACGACGATTCGCGCCGGCGCCGGCATCTACTTCGATCACTACGGCGAGAGTCTGATTAATCTCTTCGACCAGAGCGGCGCTTTCGGCCTGAGCGGGGCCGTCACCAATCCTGCCGGCACCTATGGCTACGAGGACTCGCCCCGCTTTACCGGGCGGAGCACCTTGCCCTTCAGCAATGGGACTTTCCCGAATTCCCCGCCTTATCCCTTTGCGCCGCCCACGGGAGCCATTGAGGGATTCTCCATTACCTGGGGGCTGGACAGCCGGTTGAAGACCCCGTACACCGAGGCCTTTAACCTGTCGGTCCAGCACCAGTTCCCCAAAGGCTTCACCCTCGAGACAGATTATGTCGGGACGCTGGGACGTCATCTGATTCAAAGTCTCGACCTCGCTGAACCGGTGGACTTCGTCGATCCCGGCGGCGGCGGCGATTACTTCCACGCAGGCGCACAACTTTCGCGTCTGGTCGATCAGCATAACGGCAACTACGAAAACAATGGCAATTACGCCAGTCCGTCTGTTCCGTCCATCAAGTACTTCGAAGACGTCTTTCCGTGGATGGCCAATTACGACTATCCGGGCGAGAGCGCGACGCAGGCAATCTACAACAACGAGTGGGCGCCCTATCGCTACGACCTGGGGGCGACAACCTCTCTGGCCGATCTGGACTTTTACGGTCCGCCGTCCGGTTTCGGGTTCTATCCCGCGCCCGGTAACTGGCAGCCGCATTTCTGGCAGGGCCAGTTCTCCTCGCTGTACGCGCTTTCGACCATCGGTTCCAGTTACTACAACTCGCTGCAGGTCACGGTGCGCCACCCCAGCAGCCATGGACTCGAGTTCGACGTGAGTTACACGCTCTCCCACTCCATTGACCTCGGATCCGATTCCGAACGCAGCACCGAATTCAGCACCAGCACCGCGCTCAGCAGCATCATCAACAGCTGGTCCCCGCAATTCAATCGAGGGTCTTCCGACTTCGACACGCGTCAACTGCTGACCGTCGACGGCGTCTATGCGCTGCCGTTTGGCAGGGGCCGGCAGTTGCTGGGGAACACCAACCGGGTCACGAATTTCCTCCTCGGCGGATGGCAGCTTTCGGGCATCAACCGCACGACCAGCGGCCTGCCCTTCACGCTCTTCGAACCGGGCTGGACCACGAACTGGCAGCAGGAAGGGTACGGCGTGGTGACGGGCAAAGTTCCGATGCGCCGCCACTTCGACCAGTACGGCGATCCGCAGTTCTTTGCCGACGCCGCCTCCATCAATTCCAACGTAACCTCCGGGCACCCGGTTCGGCTTCCCTATCCAGGTGAAGCCGGCGAACGGAACAATTTCCGCGGCGATGGCTACTTCGACATCGATGCCGGCCTCGCAAAGTCCTGGACGCTGCGCGAATACGGCGCGCTGAAGTTTGCCTGGGAAACCTACAACACGACAAACACCGTTCGCTTCGATCCCAACTCGATCGGGTCGGGCCTCACCGGCGGCAATCTCGGCGTGGCGAGCGCCTTGCTGACCCAGCCGCGCCGTATGCAGTTCTCGCTGCGCTACGACTTCTAGCGCACCATCACCAACCTGCGGGCGCCGGGGAGAAAACCTTCGGCGCCTTTTTCCTGCGCTGTGGCGCACCGATACCGAACGGTTCGACAAGGAAGTTCCCATGCGTTTGCGCTCCAAGCTGCCGCTGTTCGCTCCCCTCGCATTACTGCTGGTTTCTTTGCCCGCTCGACCGCAGGTGCCCACGCCGGTCTCCGTTCTGGGCCATACGCCCGGCGACGATTATTACCTCGCTAACTACGAAGAAGAGATTCACTACTTCCACGAACTGGCCGCCCACTCCGATCGGGTAAAGATGTTCACCGTCGGCAAATCGACCGAGGGCCGGGACATCGAGGTGGCCGTCATCTCTTCGCCGGAAAACCTCGCGCACCTGGATGAGTACAAAGCGACCGCGCAGCGGCTGGCCACCGCACAGGGACTGGACGACGCGCAGGCCATGGAACTGGCGCGCACCTCCAAAGTGATCGTGCATATCGATGGCGGCCTGCATTCCAGCGAAGTGGCCGGAGGCCAGCACTCCATCGTGCTCGCCTACAAACTGGCGTCCACCCAAGGCGATCCCGAGATCGACAACATCCTGAACAACGTGATCCTGCTGCTGTGGCCGACTTTGAATCCCGACGGCCAGGACATGGTGGTCTCCTGGTATCGCAAGAATCTTGGCACGCGTTTCGAAGTCAGCCCCATGCCCTGGCTCTTTCAGGACTACGTTGGCCACGACAACAACCGCGACGGCTACATGCTCAACATGAAAGAGTCGCAGGTGGTCACGAAGACCGAAATCGAATACAGCCCGGTGATCTTCTACTGCCAGCACCAGACCGCTCCCTTCCCGGCGCGTATCTGGATCCCGCCTTTCTCCGATCCCATCTCGTCGAACATCAGCCCCTATGTCCGCAGCTGGTTCAACGTCATCGGCACCAACATGACCGCCTATCTTGACGCGCACCAGATGCCGGGAGCAATCAGCGAGTCCGAGTTCGACAACTGGTACCCCGGCTTCGTCGATTACGCGGGCTCCTTCCGCAATGAAATTTCGTTTTTTACGGAGACCGCTCTCTATCGCTATGCCACGCCGCGCTTTTACACCGTCGACGAGTTCCCCAAGGACATGCAGGACCTGAAAGCGCTCACCATGTACACCACCCCGTGGCAGGGCGGATGGTGGCACCTGAAAGACGCCGTCGACTACATGGTGGCTGGTTCCATGTCGGTACTCGACACCGCGGCCCGCTACCGCGAGACGCTTCTCTACAACCGCTACCAGGCCGCCCGCGACAACATCAAGCGCTTTGAAGACGGACCACCGTTCGCGTATGTCATTCCCGATGTGCAGGCAGATGCCCCCGAGGCGCAGCTACTGGCCCACATCATGCAGGAAAACGGAATTGCGATGCGCGAGTCCCAGGCCGGCTTCCACGCCAATGACCGCGACTATCCCGCAGGCTCGTGGGTCATCCTGATGAACCAGCCGTACTCGGCCATGGCCAAGGAGCTGTTTGAAGTGCAGCGCTATCCGGCGGCCCTGTTCAACGAAAGCTCCAAGCCCGTCGACCTTCCGTACGATGTAACCGGATGGACGCTGCCGCTGCAAATGGGCGTGCGCGTGGACGCCATCTCCGATCCGCTGACCCCGGATGAACTCGCTCACCTGAAATCCGTCACGGATCTGGACGCGCCCCCCGCGGCAGTGACCGGCACGGGCAGTGTCTTCCTGCTCAGCCATCAGCCGAACGCCAGCTTCCGCGTCATCAACGACGTTCTGGCATCGGGAGGATCGGTCGCCTTCGCCCCGGACGACACGAAGGGTCCGCAGGGAATGGAAAAGGGCGCCATCGTCCTCAGCGGCGTCACCCGCAGTGCCATCGACAATCTGTCGAAGAAATACGCCGTCTCGGTCCTAGCCGTGGATCGCGCACCCGAGCACACCCTCGCCCTGCACAAAGCGCGCGTCGGCCTCTACCGCCCGTGGGATCCGTCGATGGACGAAGGCTGGACGCGGTGGATCCTCGAGCAGTACGGCTTCGCACCCATCAGCCTCTACAACGCCGATATGCGCTCCGGCGAACTGCGCGACCGCGTCGACGTCATCATCCTGCCCGACATGAGCCAGCGCGAGCTGATGGAAGGCTTCCGCGACGGGATTGTCCCGGGCCGGTATGCCGGCGGACTCAGCGAAGAAGGTCTCGATAATCTGCGCGATTTCGTGCGCCGGGGCGGCACTCTGCTCGCCTTCAACAACACCGCTTCGACGCTGGTTCCGCTGCTGTCTCTGCCGGTGTCGAACGTGCTCGAAGGCCTCAAGAGCGACAAGTTTTTTTGCTCCGGGGCGCTTCTTCGCGTCGAGCTCGCGTCGACGGACCGGCCGGTTACCTGGGGGCTGCCCGAGGAGCCCGTTGTGATGTTCGAGAAAGGTCCGGCGTTCACCACCCAGGCTGCCTTTCACGGCGCGGTGCTGGCCCGCTATCCCAGGGACAGCAATCCGCTCGAAAGCGGCCTTCTGCTCCACCCCGACGCGATCGAGGACAAGGTCGCCGCCCTTGAAGTTCCCTACGGCGAGGGCCGCATCTTCCTCTACGGCTTCCGGCCGCAGTGGCGGGGCCAGTCGCACGGAACCTACAAGTTCTTCTTCAACGCGCTCTACAAATACACGCAGCCGCCCTTTGAGAAGCCCGCGGAGCCCCGGGACACGAAAGCCGAATAGCGCTCCTGAAACGCCGGTTGGGTCCAGCGCAGGCTGTCGCTGTCTTTGCTTGGCCAGTTGACGCTTTGGAGATGGGCCGGCCCGCTCGCGCTCCGTCGATCTGCTTTCGAATCAATCGCAAAACCTCTTTTTCCACAAATATTCTGAGATTTCGATCATGATTTCTTAAGTTTTTTACGATAAATAATAACGTTTATTGAGTTTTACATTGACATTTATGAACTCCAGGCACAAGATTGTTTGTGTTGGATGATTCCTTATGAGAAATGAAAACAAAACGCCGTCTGACTGGCAGGAGCTTTCCCGGCTTACCCAGGGCAGCCCGATTGTCGTCGAGCGGGTTCGGCTGACCGGCAAGGACATCGCCATCGAAGGCGCCTTCGAGCTTCCGCAAATGGCCCGGCTCAGCGCGGAAGACCAGGTCTTCGTGGTGGCGTTCCTTCGCAGCCACGGTTCGATCAAGGAAATGGAACAGGTCTTCGGCGTGAGCTACCCGACGATCAAGGCACGGCTGAACCGGATCGCCGGCAGCCTTGAATTCGTCGAGACCAACCCGGCCCCGCCGCGCACCGACGTTTTGGAGCGCCTTAGCCGCGGGGAAATCTCGGCCACGGAAGCCATCAGGGATCTGGAGGCGTTGCGATGACTCCCAGCATTGCCATCGTTCACGTCCACAATCCGCACTGGCGCGGAATTCGGCTGTGGATTCCTCTGTTCCTGTTATGGATTCCGGCTCTCCTGCTGGCGCCGATCGTTCTTCTGGTCGTCTTCATCGTGTGCATGGTGGGAGAGATGAACCCATGGAAGGCGATCGCAGCATTTTGGGCTCTGCTGTGTGCGCTGCCCGGGACCAACGTTCATGTGCATTCCAAAAACGACCAGGTCCTGGTTCGAATCCTTTAGTTCGCATTCTTTAGTTCGCATTCTGCAGGTGATTTATGTCCAGAGATCGTCGCGCGCTTTTGCAACTCATCGCCTGGGGGCGAGTGACGCCCGCCGAGGCCGAGCGTCTCCTGATGTTGTGGAACACGGACCGCGAAACGCTTTGGGTCGTTGGCGCGTGTTTGATTTTGGCGGTGATGGGTGAGACGCACATGCATGGGATTCCCGGCGCAGTACATGCGGTTCGCTCCCTGTTGCCGGCGACGATCGACGCGATTCGACAAGCAGCTTCACGGATCAAACTCTGATGGGGAGGAAAGCAATGAACGAAAGCAGACGTCAAATCCTGGAAATGCTGGCCGCCGGCAAGATCACCGCAGACGAGGCGGAACGGTTGATCGCGGCGACCGAGCCCAACGGAGGAAGCGCTTCAACATCCGCGTCGGCGGCCAATGGGTCCTCTGCCGGCACTGCGAAAAGCCGGCCAAAATATCTGCGCGTGCTGGTCGAGGCGGACGAATCGATGACCGGCCTGAAAGGTGGAATGACCACCGTGAATGTGCGCGTGCCGATGCAACTGCTGCGCGCCGGCGTGCGCCTTGCGGGCCTCATTCCTGTGCAGGCACACGACCAGCTGGACGAAGCGCTGGGCAAGCATGGAGTGCCGTTGACCCTGTCGCAGATCAAGCCGGAGAATCTCGAGGAACTGATCGATCACCTCGAGGATCTGACGGTCGACGTCGACGGCAAAGGTGGAAACGGAACCAAAGTGCGCGTGTTTTGCGAGTAGAACCGGGGCGCACGGCCGCGGCAGACAAAGGATCCGTGGCGGTGAAACCTCGCTGCGGCAGAATTAGCGCAGGAACAGGAAAGCCGGACCGCCAGGGTCCGGCTTTTTCTTTCAGGTTACGAGTCGATCAGGGCTGCGCGACCGCGGCTTCCATGGCGTGCGCGTCGATTTCCGCGGCGCGCTTGTGAAGCTGGTGATGCAGGCAGTAGAGCGCCAGCTCGAGCCGGTCGGAGACGCCGAGTTTGTCGTAGATCTTGCGCAGATAGTTCTTGACCACCTGTTCGGTCGTACCCAGCTGGTAGGCGATTTCCTTGTTGCGCTTGCCCTGCGTGATGCCCGCGATGATGAGCATCTCCTTCTGGTTGAGGCGCGGCTGATTGCGCGGATTGACCAGCGATGTCGCCTGCGAGCGGTACGCTTCAATCACCCAGTTAATGGACTGGTTGTCGATCCACGTCTCTCCGGCGGCAATCTTGCGCACGCATTTGATCAGCAGGTCGGGCGAGATGGAACGGGGAATGATCCCCCGCACACCCCGGCGATAGAGATCGACCGTGTGAGCCTCGTCCGTCGACGCAGCCTGGACGATGATTTTGAGTTGCGGCGCATGTCGAACCACAGCGGGCACCGCGTTGGCCGTGCCGGTGATCATGGCTCCTTCCAGCAGCAATACGTCGGCAGGATTCCGCTGAACGGTTTCCTGAAGCACCTGCAGATTCTCAGCCTCGGCCACCACGGAAATGCCGGAATCCGGGCTGAAAACCTTGCGCATACCGACGCGATAGATGGCCTGGGAGTCTGCCAGGATCACGCGAACCAGGGGGGCAGGCGACGCAACCGGAAGCTGCTCGCCGTTATTGTGTCCGTTTGTCTGCGTCATAGATCTGGTGTCAACTCACTTATTGAAATCGGTAATCGTCAATGACAGCCGCGGCAAAAGGCTGACCATGCATCCAGTACGAGCGAACCACTCTTCCGGAGCCGTACACCGCAGCCGTGGTCGAGAAACCCAGCGCCCCGGACGGAATTTCCAGCAGGAAATCGATCTTTTGTCCTGTCTGCAGAGGTTCATTCAACCGCAACAGCACGCCACTGGCAGAAAGGTCTTCCGTGACCGCATCGCTTGCGCGGCCATCCGACAACAGGGTCACCCGCAACTGGAGCGGATATCGAACCGCGCCTCGCAGAGGACGCCAGTCCCGCACACCGGGGGCGGGGCAAACTGCGAATTCCATAGGTAATTACTCCTGCCGTGCCATCCCTACAGTACCCGCAAAACAAGGGTAGAACCAATTACCAAAGTTTATACTGATGACTCAATTTGTAAACCCGATAGTGTATGCGATGCAATGACCAAAAAGGTGTACACGGCACGTTTTGGCACAGGGCGGCGCTTCCGTTCGTAACCTGACCAGAATGTGCCTCAGGAATTGAGACTTAGCCAGGATAGAACGCCGCCGACGCCCCCACCCACGACTGTCCGCGGTTGTGGTCCACGCCCATCATCTTTCCACGGCCGAGGCGCACCAGGCAGATCGCCGGCGTAAGAACGCCTCGGTCTGGCCATGCATACAGGATGCGAATCTCGGCCTGGGTCGGCCCTGCGGGCGTGTCAATGACCGGTTCGAAGGTAACGCGCTCCTGGAGCAGATAGTCGCCCCGCCGCTCGAGGGGGATGGCCGCAATCTGCTCATCGCTCGGAGAAAAAATGATCCCCTGCCCGGCAAATGAGTATAACGGCTTTAGAATAAGCGAGTTGCGATCTTTCAGAAACGCCGCCTCCCGGGCTGAGCGCGTCGGATGCCGGAGCCAGTCCGTCAAAAAAACCGCAGGAGGCACGGCCGGGTGGGAGAGCCACGGGAGGGCGAATTTGCTCACATGAAAATACCAGTTGGGATGACCCGCCCATTCCACATCGAGCGGCTCGCGGTAATCGAACTGGAGGTGGACTTGCCGGGCCACGAGTTCGTCCACGATCGCCCGGTTATAAATGCGGCGGATGGGAACCCGCGCGCGGCCGTTGCGATAGAACAGGCCGACTGCGCCAGTGTGGCTGCCTCGGCGATCGCCCGCCTCGACCTCAGCGATGTCGACAATGCGAATCCCCAGGCGATCGGCGGTAATGTGAAAGTCCGGCAAAGTCTTCTGCGTCGAGGGGCTAACGTCCACCAGGACGACGGATTCGGGATCATGATCCGCAACGATCACGCGCGCGAGCAACTTCCAGAAACTGGACTCATCCAGTCCGCCGAGAAGAATGCCCAACGAATCGGAGAGGCCGAACGCCGCGCGATACGCTTCCGCGAGCACCCACTGGAATCCAAAGATCGAGGGGAAGGCCTGCATTTCCACAAGGCGGGGCGCAAGACGGCCATCCGGCGCGCGCACCAGCCCGAAATCGGCGGTGAGGAAATGCGGGTGCGCCGTCTCGCCCGCGGCACGCCATTCCTGCGGAATCGCGGCGAGAGAGGCAGCCAGATAGACAGGATCATCCACCAGGCGCAGGCACAGTTCGGCGCCGATGCCGGCCATCTCGTCGAGCAGAGTCCGCGGGAAAAAGCAGGGCGTTTCCGCGACCGGAAAAGCGACATGCGTGCGCGACACCGCGTCGATGCCGTGCAGCATGCTGCGGAGAGCCTCTGGACGGAAACCGCTGTTGAAGTCCTGCCGCAGGTCAGTGATCACAGGATGAGGGTACTGCCGGGAGACCCATCACCGCAATTTCAGACGCCTGGCTGCATGACCAGGGTCCTGGAGCACTTCCCGCTCGTGACTGCCTCCACGTTACGTTGGTACGCACCGCCGGAACCACGGCCCCGAAGAATGGGAGCCGCGCTCGCGATCGAGAGCGGTGGAGGCGGGACGCAGCAGCAAACCTGGGCTGCGCAGACTGCCGAGCGAGCAGCAAAAATGCCGGCGCCTTCGCCGGCATTCTTCACATCAGGATGCGGTGGCTTTAGGCCGACTTTTTCTGGCCTACGGCCTTCACGCGCGCGTTGAGGCGGCTCTTGTAGCGGGAGGCAGTGTTCTTGTGGAGCACGCCTTTCTGCACGCTCTTGTCGAGCGCGGAGACGGTGGCGCGGTACTGCGTGGCCGCTTCCTTCGGATCGCCGGCCTGAATGGCCTCACGCAATGCGCGGAGCGAGGAACGGAAGCTGGTGCGGTTGGAACGGTTCACCGCGGTGCGGGTTACAGTCTGACGGGCGCGCTTGAGCGCCGAAACATGATTGGCCATGGATGGATCGAATCTCTCTTTCGCAGTGGATGCGGGCAGACCAGACGCTCGCTGCGCATCCGCCGCAAACTATGAGTTTACGGGATTTGCGAAATCGGGTCAATGTGGTGCTTCCAGGCAGCGCGAAGGCTACGGCGTGACCTTGACCATCACCGCGCCATGGCTCGGCACCTGCGCGGAATAGCTTCCCTTCTGCCCCGCAACCGTCTTGCCCGACCACAAATCTTGCACCGACGCAGTCACCGTGTTGGGGTACCCGATATCCGTCCAGGCCACGCTGATCGGCGCCGCCGCCTCGCTGCGATTCAGCAGCACCACCGCGCGTCCGCCATCCGCCAGTTGCTTCGACCAGACTTCCAGATCGCCCTCTTTCTTCACGCGATGCCCCTGGATGCCGAGCGGGTCCTGATCGACGGCGATCACTTGCTTGTTCTCGAGAATGGATTTCGTCTCGGCGGACATATGCGCGACATCGTTGCCCACCAGCAGCGGCGCGGCAAACAACGCCCACATGCTGAAGTGTGCGCGGTCTTCTTCGGTCGTCATGCCCCCGTTGCCCACTTCGAGCATGTCCGGATCGTTCCAGTGGCCCGGGCCGGTGTACATCCAGATATCGTTCATTTGGTCGAGAATCTGCGTAACGCCATTGCCGCCCCAGTCGCGCTTGCAACTCCAGCAATCCTGAATGTCGCCGGTCGCGCGCCACAGATTGCCCACCGGCCCCGCCCACAGCCAGGGCTTGTTCGATCCCCACTCACAGATGCTGAAGAGAATGGGACGCCCCGATGCCGCGAGCGCATCGCGCATGAGCGTGTAGGAGGACTCAGCGCTCTGTCCCGGCAGCGTGTTGCACCAGTCGATCTTGACGTAGTCCACGCCCCATTCCGCATACTGCTTCGCGTCCTGGTATTCATGCCCAATGCTGCCGGGACGGCCCGCGCAGGTCTTTGTGCCGACATCGGTATAGAGCCCGAATTTCAGCCCCTTGCTGTGCACGTAGTCGGCGAGCGCCTTGATGCCGGAGGGAAATTTGCTCGCGTCGGCTACGATATTGCCGCTCGCATCGCGGCTGATCTGCCAGCAATCGTCGAGATTCACATACTCGTAGCCGGCGTCCTTCATACCATTGCTGGCGATGGTGTCGGCGGTCTCGCGAATCACCTGCTCATTCAGGCCCTTGCAGGCGAACTTGTTCCAGCTGTTCCAGCCCATCGGCGGAGTTCTGGCGAGACCGTTGTCGAGGGCCCGGCCTGCAAACGGATACATTGCAAAGAGAACCGAAACCAGAGTGAGACTTCGAACGATGCGCATGTGCACGGAATTTCTCGCTTCCTTCGTCGAGCCGAATCGTCGCTCCCGGATGGCTGTGGTTGGCGCTATCAGGAGGTCCTTCGGCTGAGGTTTTCTTTCGACGGGAAATGGTAGCACGCCGCGCGGCGATACTCCGGCGCGCGATTTGTTCTATCGTTTTGTTTCCGGGCCGTCGAGTCCAGGCGTTGCCGGAAACACATCAAGGGAACCCATGGCGGAACAAACGATCTCTGAACTGGTTGGGAACATCGCAGCGCCGCGACCGCAACGGCCGCGGCCCATCATCAGCATTGGCGCGGGCAGCATCGTGCACGACGCGCACCTGCCGGCCTATCGCAAGGCAGGATTTCCCGTGGCGGTGATCGTCGATCCCGACCTCGCCCGCGCCCAGGGTCTGGCCGCTCAATTTGGTGTTCCGTTGGCCACCAATTCGCTGGACGACGCAATGCGACAGGCTCCCCGCGAGGTGATTTTCGACATCGCGGTGCCGGCGAAAATCATTCCCAGCATTCTGCCGCACCTGCCCGATGGCGCGGCGGTGCTGATTCAAAAGCCGATGGGCGAGACGCTCGAAGAGGCGCGGACCATCCTGCAAATCTGCCGTGACAAGAAGCTGACGGCTGCGGTGAATTTCCAGCTGCGCTGGGCGCCCAACATGATGGCCGCGCGCAAAATCACCGACGCCGGACTGCTCGGCGAGATCCACGACATGGAAGTGCTGGTGAATGTCTTTATGCCGTGGGATATCTGGAAGTTTCTCGCCACCGCGCCACGACTGGAGATTCTGTATCACAGCATCCATTACATTGATCTCATCCGATCGTGGCTGGGTAACCCGCAGCGCGTCCTCGCCAAAACCGTGCGGAATCCGCGAACGCCAGGGCTCTCCGCGACGAAGAGCGTGATCGTGCTGGACTACGGAGAGTGGAAGCGTGTGTACATCGCGGCGAATCACGGCAACGATTACGCCGGCGATCAGATCAGCCAGGTGCGCTGGGAAGGCACCGAAGGCGCGATGGCCGCGTCGATGGGCGTGAACCTCGACTATCCGACGGGCCGCCCCGACACGCTCCGCGTCGCGCGCCGCGGCGAAGAGTGGCAGTCGCTTCCCTGCTCCGGCAACTGGTTTCCTGACGCCTTTATGGGCTCCATGGGGTCGCTCCAAGCTTTCGTCGCCGGCGAGGCCAGCGAGTTACCGACCAGCGTAGAGTCCGCGATGGATACGATGCGCACCGTCGAGGCCGCCTATCTTTCCAGCGAGCGGGACGGCGTGGAGTTGCCGGCATGAGCGACCTCACCATCACTGCCGTGCGTACGATCGACCTGCGCTTTCCCACTTCGCGGGAGGCGATTGGCTCCGATGCGGTCAACAAGGATCCCGACTATTCGGCGGCTTACTGCATCCTCGGAACAAACAGCGAGCTGCGCGGCTACGGCATCACTTTCACGCTGGGACGCGGGACGGATTTGTGCGTGCAGGCAGTCCAATATTTGTCGCGCTTCGCGGTGGGGCGCACACTCGACTCGATTACGAGCAACTTTGCCGCATTCGTTCGCGAGGTAACCGGCGACACGCAATACCGCTGGCTTGGCCCGGAAAAGGGCGTGGTGCATTTGGCCGCGGCGGCATTGCTGAATGCCGTGTGGGATTTGTGGGCACGCGTCGAGAAGAAGCCGCTGTGGAAGCTGCTGGCCGACATGCCCGCCGAGCAGATCGTCAACGTCATCGACTTTCGCTACATCACTGACCTGCTGCGCCCCGAGGAAGCCATCGACTTGCTGCGCGAGCGTGAAACCGGCCTTGCCCCGCGCCTGGCGGATCTCCAGCGTGACGGTTATCCCGCCTACACGACCTCGGTGGGCTGGATGGGCTACAGCGATGCGCGCATCGAGCAACTGGCCCACGAAGCGCTGGCCGAGGGATGGACGCACTTCAAGTTGAAAGTGGGCGGCGATCCCGCCGACGATCTGCGCCGCGCTCGTCTCGTTCGCCAGAAAATTGGACCGGATGCGAAGCTGATGATGGACGCCAATCAAAAATGGGATGTGGACGAGGCGATCCAGCGAACACGGCAACTGGCCGAAGTAGATTGCTGGTGGATGGAGGAGCCGACCAGCCCCGATGACATCCTGGGCCATGCGCGCATCCGGCGCGAGACCGGCGTGCGCATCGCGACCGGCGAGCACTGCCAGAATCGCGTCGTCTTCAAGCAGCTGATGCAGGCGGGAGCCATCGACGTTTGCCAGATCGATAGCTGCCGCCTCGCGGGCGTGAACGAGAATCTGGCCGTGATCCTGATGGCGGCGAAGTTCGGCGTTCCCGTCTGCCCGCACGCGGGCGGAGTCGGGCTCTGCGAAATGGTCCAGCACCTGTCGGCATTCGACTACCTGCGCGCGTCGGCGACCTTAACCGACCGCGTGACAGAGTTCGTCGATCACCTGCACGAGCATTTTGTCGATCCGGTGAGGATTCGGCGCGGGCGTTACCTGCTCCCCAACCAGCCAGGCTACAGCACCGAGATCCAGCCCGAGACCCTGAAGACCTACACCTATCCCGACGGGCCCGTCTGGGCCTCCACCGAGAAATAAGGAAAATCATCATGAAGATTGTCACGTTTGCTTTGCAGGATGGCCGTCCGCGCGCGGGAGTTCTTTTCGAGGATGGGATCGTCGACCTCACCAATCAGGGATTTTCAAGCGTGCTGGAACTGATCGCCAGCGGCCGCGCCCTGAAAGCCGCCGACGTCCAGGCCGCGCCGCGAATCTCGCTCGAAGCCGCCCGCCTGCTGGCGCCGCTATCCAATCCGCCGCGTGTCTTCTGCATCGGGCTCAACTACCGCGACCACGCGATCGAGTCGAAGATGGAGATTCCCGCGGTCCCTACCGTCTTCCTCAAGCTGACATCTTCGATCACCGGGCCCAACACGCCGATTGTCTTGCCGAAGGTCTCCACGCAGCCGGACTATGAAGCTGAGTTCGCCCTGGTCATCGGCAAGGGCGGTCACAAGATCGCTGCCGAAGCGTGGCGGGACCACGTCTTCGGCTACACCATCCTGAACGACGTGAGCGCGCGCGATGTGCAGCTGGTCACCTCGCAATGGATTCTCGGGAAGAGCTTCCCGACCTTTTGCCCCATTGGCCCTGCGCTTGTAACAGCCGACGAAATCCCCGATCCGCATGCGCTCGACATTCGCCTGACGATCGACGGCGAAGAACTCCAGCACTCGAATACGCGGGAACTGATCTTCCGCCTTCCGGAATTGATCGCCTATATCTCCTCGATCGCGCCGCTCGAACCAGGCGACATCATCAGCACCGGCACGCCGCAGGGTGTAGGCCTCGGACGGAAGCCGCAGCGCTGGCTCAAGCCCGGGGAAACAGTGACCGTGGAAATAGAGGGACTCGGCAAGCTGGTCAATCACACCGTCGCTGAAACGTAATCGGCACAGTTACGTAATGCTGCGCAGATACTCGTAACTTCGGCGGATCGCCTCCAGCGGCGGGACGGCGGTCTGGTCCTGTTCGACGAAATAGTGTTGGACGTCAAGCCCTTCGGCGGCGGCCAGAATCCCCTTCCAGTCCAGGCTTCCGCTGCCCACCGGAACGAAGTGGGCGGATGCTTCGTTCATCTCGAAGGATGGCGGAAATCCCGGTTTGCGATCTTTGAGGTGCAGCATCTTCACGCGCGGGCCAAGGCGCTGGATGAGTTGCACCGGGTCGTGCCCGGCTTGCGCGGCCCAGTAACAGTCAATCTCAAAAAACACCAGGTTGGGATCGGTCTCGTTGATCAGGATGTCGTACCCCGTTTGGCCGGACGCCTGCGGGCGAAATTCGTAATCATGATTGTGGAAGGCGAACCGCATGCCCAGATCGCGGGCCCGCTGTCCCCAGAAATTGAATTGCTTCGCCGCGGTCGTGAACCCTTCGGCCGACCCCCACAGTGACGGAGAAATCATGGAGCATACCATCCATGAGAGGCCGAGTTCCTTGGCGAAATTCAGGCGCGCGCCCAGATCGTAGTAGCCAAAATGTCCGCTGGGCGCGCTGAGACCCGCGCCGTCGAACATATGCTTCAGGGCTTCGGCCGAGTAGGTGTAAATCCCGGAATACGTCTCAACTTCCTGATAGCCGATGCGCCGAATCTGGTCGAGAACACGCGGCAAATCCTGCTCGGCCTCCCTGCGTACGGTGTACAGCTGAACACCGAGGGGAATGGAGGCGGCCGCCCATGCGCCGCGCGACGCCAGGGCCACGGACGGCAGCAGCGCCGCCGATTTGCGGAGAAAGGATCGGCGTGAATGCATGCCGCTCATCATAGTGAATCGTTTGAGCGGGCCGCAACCAGCGGCAGCCAAAACGTGAAGCGCGCGCCCTGCCCGGCGCGGCTTGTGAGTTCGATGCCGCCCCCGTGCGCTTCGAGAATGGCCTTCACGATCGCCAGCCCCATCCCGGTTCCCGCTGCCTGCCTTTGCTGTTTTTTGCCGCGAAAAAACTTGTCGAAGACGAAGGGCTGGTCGCCGAAATCGACACCCGGGCCACTGTCGGCTACCGTTACCAGAAGGCGGCTTTGATCCCGCGCTGCGCGCACAGCGATCGGCAATCCCTGCGGGGAGTACTTCGCGGCGTTCTCCAGAATATGCCGCAGCAGGCGGCGAACGAGAGCGCGATCCATCGGGATCAGAGGCATGTCCTTTTCCACCTCGACCTCCACCGTGCGGTTGCGGAGAAGCGAGCGGATGTCATCGACCGCCGTCTCGATCAACTCACGCACGTCCTCCGGCTGCGGATTCACCTGCACCGCGGCGGCATCCAGTTGCGCCATCTCCACGGCCTGACCGATGAGCCGGTTGAGGCGAGCGCTCTCTTCATCCACAATCGCAATCATTTCAGCTCGCTCCGCGTCACTCAGCTCCGCCTGGCTGGCAAGCATCGTAGCAGCGGCGCGAATCGCGGTCAGCGGCGTGCGCAGATCGTGGGTCACGGAATCGAGCAGCGCTGAACGCAGGCGTTCCCCCTCCCGCCAGGCTTCCAGACGGCTGCTGCGCTCCACCGCGGCCGCGCGCTCCAGAGCAATCGCCGCCAGGCTGCCGATGGCCTCGTAAATCTGCGGCGAAAATCCACCGTCTGTAACGGCCAGCACGCCAATGGATCGCATCCCCAGGGAAAGCGGAATGACGTGAACTCCGTTGGCAAGCGCGACGGTGGCATCGGTCTGGGCGGCGGCCAGCCTCAACTCCGCCACCGGCAGCAATTCATCGCCGGAATAGTAGCCCGCATCTTCATCGCGGAGATAGAGAGCGACGGCGCGAAAGCCAAACGCCGCGGCCACCACCGAGGGCGTGGCCCGGGCCAGCGCGCGCAAATCCTCCTGCAGCAGAAGTTGCTGGCTGAATTCGTAGAGCCGCTCAACCTCCTTGCGCCGCGCCTCCGACGACTCGGCCTGGCGGCGTTCCTTGTCGGACAGATGGCTGACGAGAAAACTGCTCGCGAGAAACGCGAAGAGTGCAACCCAGTTGCGAGGATCGGCGATCGTGAGACGGCCAACCGGCGGCAGAAAGAAAAAGTTGTAGAGCAACGTGCATAAGACCGACAGATACACCGAGTAGGCGAGCCGCCAGCGCGACGCGGTCAGCAACACCAGCATGAGAAAGCTGAGCGCTACGGTGGTCTGATTCACCGGGATAACCCAACGGAAAAGCGCGACCAACAGCGAAGACGCCACTGTCAAAGACGCATACCGCAGAACTGCCTGACCCAGTCGCGCTGTATGCTTTTCCATGACAGGGCGATCATACCCCGGAGCGAGATCGATGGCGGAGCGGATTCTGGTGGTGGACGACGAGCTGCAGATCACGCGGGTGTTGCGCGCTTCCCTCTCGTCCCAGCGGTACGACGTCCGCACCGCCAACGACCCCGAGGAAGCTCTCCGGCTCTTTGAAGAATGGAAACCGGACCTCGTGGTGACTGACTTGATGATGCCGGGGATGACGGGCATCGAGCTCTGTCGCGCCATCCGCCGCAAAAGCCGCACGCCGATTCTGATCCTTTCCGTCCGCGATCAGGAGCCCTCAAAAGTGGAGGCCCTCGACGCCGGCGCCGACGACTACGTGACCAAGCCATTCAGCATTCAGGAGCTGCTGGCGCGCGTGCGAGCGCATCTGCGGCGGGCTCCCGAGCGGCCGGGCGACACTCCCATCGAGGTCGGCGACTTCCTCGTCGATCCGGCAGCCCACAGCATCTCGGTGGCGGGAAGGCCCATTCATCTCACCCCCAAGGAATTTGACCTGCTGCTCCTTTTCGCGCGCAATGCGGGCAAGGTTCTGACCCATCGCGCGCTGCTGACCACGGTGTGGGGCGCGCAGTCCGCGCAGCAGCCGGAATACCTCCGCGTCTTTGTGGGCCAGCTGCGCAAAAAGCTCTCCGGCGACGCGCAGAAGGAATACATCCAGACGGAACCGTGGGTCGGCTATCGCTTTTTGCCGGAGGGCGCGCCGGAGTAGCACCCTTTTCCGTTCCCCGCGGCGAAACGCCGCGGCTGGGGCCTTACAAAATCCTTATAGGTTCGTTATGCGCTCCTACCGAAGCTCCCGCTGTACTGGGAATGCACGGCAGACCAGCCATGACACATTTCCGGATTTCCATTCTGCTCCTCAGCATCCTCGCCGCCGCCGCTCCCGGGGTGCGGGCTCAGTCACAGTCCAACAACGACGAAGTGCAGCAACTTCGTCAGACCGTTGCGGAACTGGAGCGCCGCGTGGCCGTCCTCGAGGAACAGACCCGCGAGGTCCGGACCGACACCCGCGATGCCAGAGCCAGCGGGCCCGGTGCCGCGGCGGCGCTCGTGCTGGCTGCGGACGAGTTACGCGAGCCGGAATCAAGTTCCGCGCTCCCTCAACTGGCCGCTACTTCCGCCCCGCCAATGGCAGCACCCCTGCAAGGAACTCTGCCTGGGGGAGCAACTCTCAGTTACACGCTCGACGGTTACTATGCGTATAACTTCGACCATCCCTACGATCAGGTGAACCTGCTGCGCGCGTACGACGTGTCCAGCAACTCGTTCAGCCTGAACCAGGCCGCGGCTATCTTCCAGCTGGGCCCCGATGTCGCGGCCGGGCGGCGCTTCGGTGTGCGGCTCGATCTGCAATACGGCCAGGCGACCGCGACCCTGCAGGGTAATCCCGTCAACGAAGCAAGGCCGGATATTTGGCGTAACGTCTTCCAGGCATACGGAACGTGGGTTGCCCCAACCCGGTCGAGCCTGACAGTGGACTTTGGAAAATGGGCCAGCGCGCTCGGCATCGAAGGTAATTACACCAAGGACCAGATGAACTACTCACGCTCGTATTATTTCAACTATCTGCCGTATTACCACATGGGCGCACGCGTCAACTACGCGATCAACCCCCGTCTGGCCGCGAATTACTGGGTCGTGAACGGAACTCAGCAGACAGAAGATCAGAATGGGTTCAAGGATCAGCTCTTCGGCTTTGTAGCGCAGCCGTCGAAGACGGTGAACTGGACCTTCAATTACTACCTGGGCCAGGAGCATCCGAACACAGTCCCGGCGAGCAACTGTACGGCGCCCCTGCAGCCCGGGCTCTGCGTATCGCCCATCAGCCCGGCGCCGGATGGAAAATTGCATATTTTCGACAGCTACGCGACTTTGCAGGCCTCCGCGAAGCTGACGCTGGCGGGCGAAGCCGATTACGTGATCGAGCGCGAGTGGGCGAATTCCGCGCCGGAGCATGTCGACGGCGGGGCCGGTTACGCGCAATACCAGTTGGATCCGCGAGCGGCTTTGGCAGCGCGTGCGGAATATCTCTCCGATCGCGGCGGCCTCTTCAGCAACCAGACGCAGGCGCTGAAGGAAGCCACCGGCACCTACAAATACTCCCTCGGCGACGGCTTCGATGCGTTCCTGGAATACCGCCGTGACTGGAGTAATCGCCGCTATTTCGTCACCAGTAATCCGGTAGGTCCGTCGACGCACCAGGACACAGCCACCCTCGGCCTGGTGTGGTGGTACGGCGGCAAACAGGGAGCATGGTAAGGAGGGTTTTCACCTATGACTGACCTGGAAATGATCGTGTTTTCCGTTCTCTTTTTTGGTGTCGCGCTGCTCTACGTCGCAGCCTGCGAGAAGCTGAGGTAATTCCATGAACATGACAACAGTGATCGTTGTGGCCATAACTGTAGTTCTGCTCGCGTATCTGATTGTGGCCCTGCTGTTTCCGGAGAACTTCTAAAATGACTGCCAACGGGTGGTTACAGCTTCTGGTGTATTTCGCGGTGCTGCTGATTTGCATGCGGCCGCTGGGCATCTACATGACCGGGATTTTTTCCGGCAAGTATAACTTCCTCCGGCCGGTCGAGCATCTGATCTACCGCGCATCGGGTATTCACGAAAGCGAGGAGATGACCTGGCGCGAGTATACCGCCGCCATGCTCCTCTTCAGCTTTGCTTCCCTGGTGCTGACCTATTTGTTTGAGCGGCTGCAGCACATTCTCCCCTGGAATCCCCAGCATCTGCCGGGAGTAAGTGCGCTGCTCGCATGGAACACAGCGGCCTCGTTCACCACCAACACAAACTGGCAGGCCTACACGCCCGAGACGACCATGAGTTACTTCACGCAAATGGCCGGCCTCGCCTATCACAACTTCTTCAGCGCCGCGGTCGGCATCGCGGTTGCCATTGCTCTGGTCCGCGGCATTGCGCGCCGCGAATCGAAGACTATCGGCAATTTCTGGGTCGATACCACGCGGACTTGCCTCTATATCCTGCTGCCGCTCTGCATCGTGTATGCGCTGGCGCTCGTCAGTCAGGGAGTCATCCAGAACCTGCATCCCTATACAGTCGCTCATACCCTGGAGCACCAAACGCAAACCATCGCGCAGGGTCCCGTCGCCTCGCAGGAAGCCATCAAGATGCTCGGCACCAATGGCGGCGGATTCTTCAACGCCAACAGCGCGCATCCATTTGAAAATCCCACGCCGCTCACTAACTTCCTGGAAATGTTTTCTATCTTTCTCATCGGCGCGGGGCTCACGGTGACGCTCGGCCGAATGACAGGATCACCCGGACACGGTTGGGCGGTCTTTGCCTGCATGTCCCTGTTGTTCGTCGCCGGCTTCACCGTTGCCTATTGGGCGGAATCGCATCCCAACCCCGCTCTGCATGGAGTGGCCACGCAGGCGAGCGCCCAGCAGGCGGGCGGCAACATGGAGGGCAAGGAGACGCGCTTCGGCATCGCCGATTCAGCGCTCTTTGCCACCATCACCACCGACGCCAGTTGCGGCGCGATCAATTCCTGGCACGACTCGTTCATGCCTCTGGGCGGACTCATCCCGCTCACCAACATCATGCTCGGCGAAATCATCTTCGGCGGCGTCGGATCCGGCCTCTACGGCATGATCATCTTCGTCGTGCTGTCGGTCTTTATCGCTGGCCTGATGGTGGGACGAACGCCGGAGTACCTCGGCAAAAAGATCGAATCCTACGACGTGAAGATGGCGATGCTCTACGTGCTGATCTTCCCGCTCCTGATTCTCACGCTGTCAGCTATCTCGGTCCTCACGCCGGCGGGCCTCGCAGGCATCAGTAATCCAGGTCCCCATGGACTGAGCCAGATCCTCTATGCCTTTTCGTCGGCGGCTGGCAATAACGGTTCGGCCTTCGCGGGGCTGAACGCTAACACCACCTGGTACAACTCCGCCCTCGGATTCACGATGCTCGCCGGCCGCTTCCTGATGATGGTTCCGATGCTCGCACTCGCCGGCAATCTGGCGACGAAGAAGAGCATTCCCCCATCGCCTGGCACCTTCCCGGTGAATACCGCGCTCTTCACCGTTCTGCTGACCGGCGTCATTCTCATCGTCGGCGCGCTGACGTTCTTCCCGGCGCTGAGCCTGGGTCCCATTCTCGAACATTTACTGCTGCAGCACGGAACGCTTTTCTCGTAAGGCGAGGAGACAGATACCCATGGCAACCAGGCAATCCCTTTGGAATATTGACATCCTTCGCCAGGCGATTAAGGACTCGTTCCGCAAACTCGATCCGCGCATCATGATGAAAAACCCAGTCATGTTCGTGGTGGAGGTGGGCAGCGTCGTCACAACCGCCTTGCTCATCGAAGAGGCCGTCCAGCACAAGCCGATCGGCTTCGACCTCCAGATCACGCTCTGGCTCTGGTTCACCGTCCTCTTCGCCAACTTTGCCGAAGCCATTGCGGAGGGCCGCGGCAAAGCGCAGGCCGACACGCTGCGCAAAGCCAAGGGAGAAACCATCGCCTACCGCTACTGTAGCGATGGCTCCATGGAAACGGTCTCGAGTTCCCTGCTGCGCGCCGGCGACGTCATCAAAGTGGAAGCGGGGCAGTTCATCGCAGGCGACGGCGAGGTCATCGAAGGCGTGGCCTCGGTCGACGAATCGGCGATCACCGGCGAGTCCGCGCCCGTGATTCGCGAAGCGGGCGGCGATCGCTCGGCGGTCACCGGCGGCACGCGCGTGCTGTCGGACTGGATCCGCGTGAAGATCACCTCGAACCCCGGCGAGACCTTTCTCGATCGCATGATCGCGCTGGTCGAAGGCGCAACGCGACAGAAGACTCCCAACGAAATCGCCCTCAGCATTTTGCTGGCTGGCCTCACTGTTATCTTCCTGCTCGCCGTTGCCACGCTGCAGCCGTATGCGATCTACTCCCACGCGCCGCAGACGATCTTCGTTCTGGTGTCGCTGCTGGTTTGCCTCATTCCGACGACCATCGGCGCGCTGCTCTCGGCCATTGGAATTGCCGGTATGGATCGCCTGGTCCAGTACAACGTGCTGGCCATGTCGGGCCGCGCGGTCGAAGCCGCGGGCGACGTGAATACGCTGCTGCTGGATAAGACGGGGACGATCACCCTGGGCAATCGTCAGGCGACGGAATTCTTCCCTGCGCCGAACATCACCGCCGAGCGCCTCGCTGACGTAGCGCAACTGGCGTCGCTCTCCGACGAGACGCCCGAGGGGCGCTCCATCGTCGTTCTGGCTAAAGAAAAATACAATCTGCGCGGGCGCGACCTCACCGGTATGCGCGCGGAATTTGTTCCGTTCAGCGCGCAAACACGCATGTCGGGCGTGGATCTGCCGGGCAGTAAGATTCGCAAAGGCTCGGCCGACGCCATCGCGCGTTATCTGGAGCAGCAGGGGTCAAGCCTGCCGCGGCCCGTCTCCGACCGCGTAGAAGAAATTGCGCGCATGGGCGGCACGCCGCTCGTGGTCGCCGAGAACAGCACTGCATTGGGCGTGATCTACCTCAAAGACATCGTCAAAGGCGGATTGAAGGACCGCCTCGCGCGCCTGCGCGCCATGGGCATCCGCAGCATCATGATCACCGGCGACAATCCCCTCACCGCTGCGGTGATCGCGCGCGAAGCGGGCGTCGACGACTTCCTCGCCGAAGCCAAGCCCAAGGACAAGATGGACCTGATCAAGCGCGAGCAGGGCAAAGGCAAGCTGGTAGCGATGACCGGCGACGGCACCAACGACGCTCCCGCTCTGGCGCAGGCCGACGTGGGCGTGGCCATGAACACCGGTACCCAGGCCGCCAAGGAAGCCGGCAACATGGTCGATCTCGACTCCAACCCCACCAAGCTCATTGAGATTGTCGAGATCGGCAAGCAATTGCTGATGACGCGTGGCGCGCTCACCACGTTTTCGATCGCCAACGACGTCGCCAAGTACTTCGCCATCATTCCGGCGATGTTTGCCGGTGTCTTTCCCGTGCTGAACGCGCTGAACATCATGCATCTGGCGACGCCGCACTCGGCAATTCTGTCGGCGGTCATCTTCAACGCGCTCATTATCGTCGCGTTGATCCCGCTGGCGCTGCGTGGCGTCAAATACGAGCCGATGTCCGCGCAGGCGCTGCTCCGCCGCAACCTCATCCTCTACGGCATCGGCGGAATCATCGTGCCGTTCATCGGAATCAAGCTGATCGACCTGGCCCTGAACGGCCTTCACCTGGCGTAGATGGAGACAACCATGAGCAGCACACTGAAAATTGCCGTTCGCTACACGCTGGTCACGACGGTTCTGCTCGGAATCGTCTATCCCCTCGTCGTCACAGCCCTGGCGCAACTGACCATGAAGACGAACGCGAATGGACAGCTGATTGTGCGCGACGGTCGGGTGATTGGCTCTGCGATCATCGGCCAGGGATTCGCCAGCGATCGTTATTTTCATTCGCGTCTCTCCGCGAACAACTACGCCGCCGACAATTCGGGCGGCTCGAATCTCGCGCCGAGCAATAAAGCGCTGGTGTCGCGCGTCGATGCCGATGTGGCCGCATGGCAGAAGAAGAATCCCGGCCAGCCCGTCCCGATTGGCCTCGTAACAACTTCGGCCTCCGGCCTCGATCCGGAAATCTCGCCCGCAGACGCGCTCTATCAGGTACCCATCGTCGCGGCAGGGCGGCACTTGTCCGAGTCGACCGTGCATGCGTTAGTCGAATCGCACATCGAGGGCCGTCAGTTGGGCTTCCTCGGCGAACCGCGTGTCAACGTGCTGCAACTGAACCTCGCGCTCGACGATCTCAGTTCCCGCCATTAGCCGGTTGGCCCAGCGCCTTTTCAATCGCAGCTTCCGCCAGCGGCGCCATCACTGCAAAGCCGGCGGCGTTGGGATGCAGCCCATCCTGCGTGAGGTCGGCTTTCAGAAATCCATGCTCATCGACCATCGCCGAAAAATAATCAAGATAGACAATGCCGTTGCCCGCGCAGTACTTCTCCAGCCACGCATTCAGCGCGCCAATCTTCTGCGTTGAACGTTGCAGGAAGAATTTCAGCGCTGTGGGATTGTAGGCGTTGATCGGCATCACGGAGGAGAACACAACGCGAATGCCGTTGGCGCGCGCCAGTTCGGCGAGGCTTGCGTAGTCCCCTTCAATCTGCTCCAGCGTTTCTTCGCCTGTGTTTCCTGCGATGTCGTTGGTGCCGGCCAGAATCACCACCACCGCCGGCCGCAGGTCAATCACGTCCGCGCGGAAGCGCACCAGCATCTGCGGCGTGGTCTGACCGCCGATCCCGCGATTGATGTAGTGTTTCCCAGGAAACGACTGGTCCAGCTTCCAGATATCCGTAATTGAGTCTCCAAAAAACACCACCCGCCGCTCGCCGGGTGTCGGAGGCCCGAGAGCGACATCGGCGTCGTGGTAGCGTCGCAACTGCCCGAAATCGTTCATCAGCATGACAGCATTTCCTTCGCGATACAGCTCGAGGCTGCGCGCGGAGTCGTAACCGTCCTGCGGAGTGGCCTGCAGGGG
Organism: Acidobacteriaceae bacterium; assembly: GCA_036267295.1. Lineage (GTDB taxonomy): Bacteria > Acidobacteriota > Terriglobia > Terriglobales > Acidobacteriaceae > Palsa-343. The sequence continues at coordinate 187,395 of DATAWI010000014.1, forward strand.
CGCAGCCTGCGCGAAGGCCGCTGCGCAGCCGACGAACAGAGAGGCGGCGAAGACCAGGGAAGTTCTCATCGAATCACGGTACCACTTCGATCCGCGCTGTCGCGAGGCCGGCGGTGACAACTGTCATTTCGCCGGCGTGACAGACTCCACTGGCGCGGGCACAAGGCGGAGCGCATGCTGGAAGAGTTCAGGAGCGCTGTCAGGTCGAGACGGCCGCCGCGCTCCGGAGGATACCGGATGCCGCGTTCGACAAGAAACCTTACCGCCGCCATTGTGCTGGTCTTCACAGCGCCGCTGGTGGCGGAGTACCTGCTGGGCGATCTGCCCCTCAAGCTCCTGGGCGCACTGGTGGCGCTGGCGCCGATGTACGGAGGCGGCGCGCTACTCATCCGCGAAATCGCGCGGCGCCGCGGCCTGGGCTGGCGCGGGATTCTGGTCCTCGGCGTCGCGTACACGGTGATCGAAGAGGGCTTCACGACGCAGTCGCTCTTCAATCCCGACTATCTGAAACTGCACATGCACTTCCTGTCGCACGCGGCGATCCCCGTGCTGGGCATCGGGGGGTGGTGGACGCTGTTCATGCTCAACCTGCACACCTTCTGGAGTATCTCGGTATCGATCGCGCTGGTCGAGGGGCTGTTTCCCGCGTGGGCCGATCGCCCCTGGCTGGGCAAGGCAGGCGATTCGGTGGTGGGGGCCCTCTTCCTGCTCGGATGCGTCGCGAGCACAGCGATTTCGCTGAAGATGGACCGCTTTGTCGCGTCGCATATGCAGTTGGGCGTGACCGCCCTGGTGGCGCTGCTGGTGATCGCGGTGGCCCTGCGCCTGCCGCGTCCCACGCCACCTCGGGGGCAGCTGCCTGTGCCGTCGCCGTGGGCCACCGGCGCGACGACTCTGCTCCTTGGCCTGGGCGTGCTGCTCATTCCCGCGACGTGGAACTGGGGCGCGGTCGCGGCGATGCTGGGCATCGATCTTGTGTTCCTGGGCCTGCTTGCAGTCTTCTCCCGGCGCACCGGCTGGACACGGCTGCACGCGCTGAGCCTGGCCGCTGGGGGCGCGCTGGCTTACGGACTGCACGCGTTCCTCGCCAAGCCGCTGATGGGGTCAGTCCTCGCGGCGCGAATCAGCAACGCCGTTTTCCTCGCATTGGCTCTGGCAGTAATTGCTGCGGCGGTCCGGCGGACCGCTCGGGCGTCGGCCGTTCCGGAGCCGGTCGTAGCGGCAATGCACGGCGACTGACGGCAAATAAAAAGGGGAACGCGCTGAGCGCTTCCCCTTCTTCCCTGATTTGCGCGATTTGGTCTAAGCCATGGCCATCGCGCGAATCTCTTCGCGCCGCACCGTCAGCTTCTCGACAAGATCCGTCCGGACCTCGAAACCGCGGCCCGGCGTATCGGGCACCGCGATCTCGCCGATCCGCGAAACCGTGACCTCCGGCTCGATGATGTCTTCTTTCCAGTAGCGCTTCGACGCGGAAACATCTCCCGGCAAGGTGAAGTTATCCAGCGACGAAAGCGCGATGTTGTGTGCGCGCCCAATGCCGGTTTCCAGCATGCCGCCGCACCACACCGGCACGCCCCGCTCCTGCGCGGCATTGTGCACGGCGATGGCCTCGCTGAATCCGCCCACGCGCCCGCACTTGATGTTGATAATCCGGCAGGACTCCATTTCAATCGCGGCCAGCGCATCGCGCCGGTTGCGAATCGACTCGTCGAGACAAATCGGCGTCTCCAGCCGCTTCTGCAGCATGGAGTGGAAATAAAAATCGTCGGCCCACAAGGGCTGCTCAATCATCAGCAGCCGGAACTCGTCGAAGGTGACCAGATGATCCGTGTCGCCCAATCGATAGGCGGAGTTCGCGTCGCAGCTCAGCTCGATGTCCGGCCAGCGGTGGCGCACCGCCTCCAGCACGTTCACGTCCCAGCCCGGTTTGCATTTGAGCTTGATGCGTTGATATCCCGCCGCCAGTTCCTTCTCAACTTCGGCCAGTTGCTTCTCGAGACTTGACTGGATGCCAATGGAAACGCCGCAGGCGATGGTCTCGCGTGTGCCGCCCAGCAGCGCCGCCAGCGGAACGCCCTTCATCTGCGCTTCCAGATCCCAAACTGCATTTTCCAGCGCCGCCTTGGCCATGCGATGCCCGCGCACCTGCCGGAAAATTCCTGGACACTTTCCCCCATGCTCGGGATCGGCGCTGGCCAGCGCAGGCGCCAGTTCCTGCTGCGTCACCAGCCACGCCGTATCCACGGTCTCATCGGAGAAGAACGGGTGCTCGCCGGCGACGCACTCGCCCCAGCCGCTTAGCCCTTCGCCACGGATTTCCACCAGCAGAATGCGCCGGTCCGTCGTGGTCCCAAAACTGGTTTGAAAAGGTTGAACAAGGGGAAGGCGCAATTCGCGGAGGAAGATGGCATCGATTCTCATAGAGTTTTCGGTTCCGGTTCCTGCAGTCTTGCGAGTTCGAATGTGCCGTTACCTTCAGAGTCTACCCGGAATCCCGTGACCGCAAGCCCGTGAGTAAAAGCATTGAGGAACTTGTCGCGGTTTTCCGCCTGGACGGCCTGCGCCCTGGAGACACTGCTGGCTTTCCATTCGATGACGGATTTCGGTACCACGATGGTCTCCTGAATTTCAGGCGATGTATACGGGGATCCGCTCAGGATGGCCTGGACCCGTGCCGACTCCATCCACCACTCCGCATGGAGACGGTCTGTGGGAAGGCCAGCCTGCAGACGAGATGAGGATACACCATAAAAATCCGGAGAATAGGAGCGCACGATCACGCCCAGCCTGTGGATATTCAGAAAAGCGTTCTTGATTTCAAGCGGATCAAAGGTCCATTCCATCAACGAAATGCCCCGGCTCAGCGCTTCCTGGCGCTGATAAATCTTCAACCGGCGGCCAATCCCGCTGTTGCGGTACGCCGGCAGCACAGCCAGCATATGCGAGTGCAGGTAGACCCTGGGAGCATGCCCCGCGCCCCCGGAAGGCTTGGCGCCAGGCAAAGACATGGCGAAACCGATCATGCGATTTTCAGTGTCGAACGCACCGATCACCTGGCCGCCGATGCGCTGGGCCACGATAAACAGCCGCCGCGGAATCACATCCCCGTCGTTGTAGCCCCATGTTTGGATCTGCAGGTCAACGCAGGCCCCCAATTCGTCAAGGTCCTGGCAGGACCGCAGAACGATGGGCTGGCCGTCGCGTGTCTGAATGGTTTCCGGTTTCATGCGTGAGAAGCTTTTTCTGAGATTTTGCCCTTCGACCACAGCTCTTCCAGTTGATCCGGGCTCAGTTCTTCCAGCGGACGCTCGGCGGCCGCCTCGATCGCTGCAAACCGCCGACGGAATTTTGCATTCGCTTCGCGCAAAGCGAGTTCCGGATCCACTTTCAGGTGCCGCGCCAGATTGGCCACGGTAAACAGCAGATCGCCCAACTCCTCCGCGGCGGCTGGTTGATCCCCCGAGGCAATCTCTGCGTCGAGTTCCGCGGTCTCTTCGCGCAGCTTAGCCAGAACGCCATGGACATCCGGCCAGTCGAAGCCCGCCTTCGCCGCCGCGGAGCCAATCTTGCCGGCTTCTCCCAGCGCAGGCATAGAGCGCGCAATTTTGTCGAGACGGCCCGCCCCGGCGGGACGCGCCTTTCTCTCGAGATTCTTGATCTGCTCCCAGTTGCGGAGCACTTCTGTAGAGTCAATGCCGTCCGTCTCCAGGCCTTCGGCGCGATTCCCGGCCTCCGCCGACGCTGCCTCGCCGAATACATGGGGATGCCGCCGAATCAGTTTGCGGTTGAGATTCGCGATCACATCTGTGATGGAGAAATGGCCTGCCTCGCCAGCCATTTCCGCATAGAAAAGCACTTGCAGCAGCAGATCACCCAGTTCGTCGCACAGATCCGGCCACGCTGCGCGCTCGATCGCGTCGAGAACCTCGTACGTTTCCTCGAGCGTGTATTTGCGGATGGTCGCGAAGGTCTGCTCGCGATCCCACGGACAGCCGCCCGGAGCGCGCAGCCGCGCCATGATCGCCACGGCCTCAGCAAAAATCTCGCCCGTGCGATCATCCTGGGGTCGCGGCGGAGCGGGAGCGAGCGCGTCAGCGTCCTTTTCGCGAGGCATGACTCCACTTTACAACGCCGGCTGCCGCCAACCCCGGTATGCTGGCAGGCGGGAGAGACGTCATTCAATCGATTGCGGGTGCCGTGCCAACCGGACTCATCGTAGCGTTGATCGCGCTGCTGGGCCTGGCCTTTGGCAGCTTCCTGAATGTGTGCATCGCGCGGCTGCCGCGGCATGAGTCGATCGTGCGCCCGCGTTCGCGCTGCCCGCGTTGCGGCGTCACCATCGGCGCACGCGACAACATCCCCCTGCTGAACTGGATTTTGCTCCGAGGAAAATGCCGCGCGTGCGCCTGGCGGATTCCGTGGCGCTATCCGGCGGTAGAGGCGGCTATGGCAGCGTTGTGGGTGCTCTGCTACTTGCGCTTCGGGCTGACCATTTTCAGCGCGGGGATGGCGGTCCTCTGCTTCCTGCTGCTCGGCCTCGCCGTCATGGACGCGGAGACGATGCGCCTGCCGGATGCCCTTACGTGGCCGGGGATTGCCGCGGGTGTTGTGTGGTCTGGACTCGAGATTGGTGCGGAGGGAAAACTCTCTGACGCTCTTCTGCTCTGGCCTGGCTCAACTTCACGGATCGCACTCCATGGCGGCTTTATCGTTACCAGCAAATACCCCCCCCTTCTTGTAGGGATGGTCGCGTCTGCGCTATGGGCCCTGGTGGGGGCACTCCTGATTCTCGCCATTCGCTGGCTCTATCGCCTTCTGCGGCATCGCGAAGGCATGGGCATCGGCGATGCCAAGCTTCTCGCGATGATTGCTGCGTGGCTCGGCCCGATGATCACGCTGCTGACTCTCTTCCTGGGCGTGGTCGGCGCGGCGTTGGTAGGAGTGCTGTGGACAGTGATTCGTGGTCGGCGCGGCGCGATGACGATGCGACTCCCCTTTGGAGCCTTTCTCTGCGCAGCGGCACTCTACGCCATCTTTGCGGGCGCCCCGATTCTCGCCTGGTACCTGAAGTTCTTCTCCTGATCCCGTCGCAAATCAGGAATGCGCAGGCAGAATCACGCCGCGGCATTCGCCGAATCCGATGCGCGGATAGCCCTCGCGCTCGCACCATCCGCGCAAAATCACTTCGTCCCCGTCTTCGAGGAATTTCCGCTGCTCGCCGTTAGGCAATTGCAGCGGTTCCGCGCCGCGTTTCGTGCGCTCGAGCAGACTGCCCACCGAATCCGGTGTCGGTCCGGAGACCGTTCCCGTGGCCAGCAGATCGCCCGGGCGCAAATTGCACCCGTTGCTGGCGTGGTGCGTCAGCATTTGTGCCGGTGTCCAGTACAAATCGCGCAGATTGCCGCGGCTGATGCGGAAAGGCTTGTCGCCGGCTGCCCGCATCTTCGCCGTGAGCAGAGAGACTTCGAGGTGGATGTCGAAAGCCCCACGCTGCTGATCGCGCTCCGAGTAGAGATAAGGCAGCGGCGGAGGGTCGCCTTCCGGCCGCGGCGCGACGGGGACGCGATATGGTTCCAGCGCATCGAGCGTGACCACCCACGGCGAAATCGTCGTCCCGAAGCTTTTGCCCAGAAACGGCCCCAGCGGCTGGTACTCCCACGACTGAATATCACGCGCCGACCAGTCGTTCACGAGGCACAGACCGAAGATGTGCTCCTCCGCCTGCCCAATCGGCACGGTCGTTCCCAACTCATTTTCTACCCCAACAAAGAATCCCATCTCCAGTTCGTAGTCGAGCATGCGGCTGGGGCCGAAGCTGGGCTCGGGGGCATTGGGTGCTTTTGTCTGCCCCCATGGCCGGCGAATCTCCGCGCCGCTCACCACAATCGACGATGCGCGGCCGTGATAGCCGATAGGCACCCATTTGTAATTCGGCAACAGCGGATTATCCGGGCGAAACAGCCGTCCCACATTCGTGGCGTGATGGACGGACGCATAGAAGTCGGTGTAGTCGCGGATGATCGGAAAAGGTGTTCCCATCTCAACAGACTGCGGATCGAGAAGATGCGGCTCGACCTCGGAGCGCCGAGCCGGATCGATCAACAACTCCCGTGCCTGCCGTCGCAAGTCCAGCACTCCAGGCTGGCGTGGCGACGACAAGTAGTATGGTGCGCCGGGGCTGTTCGTCGTACGGACGAGCCCAGCGTCCAGACATGCCTTCAGATCCAGAAGTCTGTCACCGATGGGCAGGCAGAGGCCGCGCAGCGAACGGTCGTACCGATAGGACCCAATCGGCAAATTCTCCACCGGAAAATCCGTCTCCGGATCGTTCGCCGACTCCACCCAGCACCGTTTCCGCACCGGCGGATCGCCCTCGCGCATCACAGCCATCGCATCGCCTGCAAATCCTCCACCGGCTCCATGAACGAGCACGAGCCGAATCCGATCACCAGTTCCGCCCGCAGTTGCAGCGCCTGCTCCACCGTCAGCCGATTTCCGTGCCACTCAATCGCGTCTTCGTGCTCTTCGTCCACCCGAAACGCCGCCGGATCTTCTTCCAGCAGCGTCTTGACGGCCGCTTCCTCGGCTGCGCCCATCTGCACCAGCGCGGCTGTCAGCAGCAGGTTGAGAAACCCGTGCAGCTTCGCGGTTGGGCTGCCCAGGTCGTAGGTCAACGCACGCGTCCCGCGCATCGCGTGGTGCAGTCCAGCCGTCCCTTTGAATGGAACGCGATGCCGCTTGCACGCCTGCAGAAAACGGATCACCGTCTTCGCCGGCGGAATCGCCTCAGCCGTCACACCGCCTGTGCGCAGTTTGGCGCGGGCCTCGTACCGCGTCAACACCGGCAGCACCGTCCCCGCTTTCTCCGGGGCAAACTCGATATAGCGCGAGTGCCCGCGCAGCAGCACTTTCAGGATCTGATTCGCCGCCGTAGCGTTCAGTGCCTTCGCTTCGTAGGCCTCCGGCGATCCCCTGTCCAGATCCATGGCGTCGATCAACCGCACGTCGGCGCGCAAATCGTCACCGGTGCACAGCACGTTCAGCTTCCAGGGCTTTTCATCCTCTCGAGCGCACACCGCATCGAAGGCTTCCGCGAACTCCGCCAGCCGGGTCGCGGGCACAACGAAGTTACCCAGCATCCAGTCATATTCGCCGTGCCGATACTCGTAGTAGTTCCGCACCGCGCGCTCCATATCGAGCGAGGCAGGCGCGAACAGCCCGGCATAATCGACAATGTGCGCGAGCAGGGCCCGGACCACGCTCATTTTTTGGGATCCTTGAAGTGCTTCTTCAGCCCCTGCCAGCACTCGTAGTATTCGTGCTGCAGGATCTTCGTCTCCAGCGCAAACTTTGTCGGTCGAACCGGCAGGCCGGTCTCGAACATGAACGCCAGAGTGTTGTCCAGCTTCACCGGCTTCAACTCCGCGTGGCTGGCTTTTTCAAACGTCTCAGCATCGGGACCGTGGCCGGACATGCAGTTGTGCAGGCTGGCCCCGCCCGGCAAAAAGCCCTCCGCCTTGGCGTCATATTCGCCGAAGACCAGCCCCATGAATTCGTTCATCATGTTGCGATGAAACCACGGCGGGCGGAACGTATGCTCGGCGACGAGCCAGCGCGGCGGGAAAATCGCAAAATCGACATTGGCAGTTCCGGCCATGACGGAGGGGGACGTAAGCACAGTGTAGATCGAAGGGTCAGGATGGTCGAAGCTAACCGAGTTGATGCAGTTGAAGAGCGCCAGGTCGTATTTGCACGGCGCATAATTTCCGTGCCACGCCACCACGTCCAGCGGAGAGTGATCGATCTCCGCCTCCCAGAGCCGCCCCAGAAACTTGCTGACGACGCGAAAATCCCCATCGAGATCCTCATACGCCGCCACCGGCGCCAGAAAATCGCGCGCGTTGGCCAGCCCGTTGGCGCCGATGGCCCCAAGCTCCGGCAACCGGAGCGGCAGCCCGTAATTCTCGCAGATGTATCCCCGCGATGGCCCCTCCAGATGCACCCGCATCTTGATACCCCGCGGGATGATCGCAATCTCGCCCGGCGCGACCCCCAGAATCCCCAGTTCCGTGTGGATGCGCAGCGGTCCCTGCTGCGGCACGATCAGCATCTCGCCGTCGGCGTTATAGAAGTACCGCCCCTTCATGGAAGCGTTGGCCGCATACACATGCGCGCCCACGCCCACCTGCATCGCCGGATCGCCGCTGCCGCCCAGCGTGACGATGCCCTCCACGAAATCGGTCGCCTGATCGGGCATGGGCACCGGATTCCACCGCATCTGGTTCGGCGGCGTGGGCAGTTCGTTGAACGGTCCGCTGCGCAGCAGCCCGGAATCAATTTCGCTGAACGGCTTATGCGTCACCGACGGCCGGATGCGGTAGGTCCAGGTGCGCCGGTTTGTCGCCCGCGGCGCGGTGAACGCGGTCCCGCTCAACTGCTCGGTGTAGAGGCCCAGCGACGATTTCTGCGGAGCATTCTGGCCGCGCGGCAACGCTCCGGCGACGGCTTCCGTGGCGAACTCGTTTCCAAATCCGGACTGATACTGCAGTTCGGCGTGCGACATCGATTCCTCCTGAGGTGCCCGCGCGTTCTGGGGAGGCGCGGGTCTGCGCGAAAACCTTATACGCTACCCGGACGGAGGCAGGATTGGCAAACCGCCGGCGAATCGATGAGTGTCTGGGCTGGCTTGGAGCGGCTTTGTATCGCCGCGGAGGGCGCCCCTTCGGCATCTCAGCCGGAAATCTCCTCCGAGGGGCTCGGAGAGACCCCGGTCGCCGAATCAGGGCCGCTGGATCGCAGGCTTCTCTTCTCCGCGTACATGTTCAGATCGGCCGCGATGCACAGGGATTCCGCGCTGGGCGCATCTTCGGGAAAGACAGCGACCCCCACGCTCGCGCTGACGGTGACCGTGTGCCCATCCAGAGTCTGCGGTTCGTCCAACAGCCGGATCAGCGCCGACCCGACGCGAACCGCAGCTTCGCGAGTGATCGGCTCCTCCAGAATCACCGCGAACTCGTCCCCTCCCGTGCGCGCCACCGTATCGGACCGGCGCACGCGCGACACAAAGAGATCGCCGACTCGCTTCAGCAGCAAGTCGCCGACATGGTGGCCCACCGTGTCATTCACCTGCTTGAACTGGTCGAGATCGATCAGCAGCAGCGCGGCGCGCGATCTGCCGCGGCGCGCGCGCTCCAGGCCGCTGGCTAGGCGGTCCTGGAAGAGACGGCGATTCGGCAGACCGGTCAGTTCGTCATGCAGCGCAAGATACTTGTTGTGCTCGATCTGGTCCTCAAGCAGCAGCAGAATCATGCCCACGGCCACAACATATTTGGGCAGATTCCACACCTCGCTCTCCAGCTTCAGATTCGGGAAATAGGTCTCCGTCAGAGGCGCCACGACAAACACGCTGGCCCAGGCAAAAAACCCGGCGATGGTAATAAAGGCCCCCGCCGTGGACCGGCGGTACGCATACCAGAAGTGGATGCAGCATGTGAAGTAGACCGTAAAGATGACCGCATTCAGCGCGAGATCGGAACCGTTCGACGGCCGCATCTGAAAACTCAAAAGGAAAACAGCCAGTGCGCTGTTCAGGATGACCAGCGTCCAGCGCAGGGGATGCGTGAACCTGCGCAGCGACGCCAGCGCGACCCCCAGCGGCAGAACGCCAAACAGAGCCGCGGCCGGAATCAGCGCCCACGCAGCGCTGGGGACGGTACCGTTCAACGCAATGTAGAGGCTGTTCGTCGCCAGCAGAACCGCCAGCATCCAGCGGCTGGAAGTGCGTTGGCGATACGGTACCGAGGCCCAGGTAAACAGAACTCCGGCCCACACCAAAGCAACCAGCGCGACCACGCTGGCCGCAACCCCGGTCACCCCTGGCTCGGCATCAAGCATGAGCGCGGCGAAATGCAGCGCGATCATCACCCAGCCCGTGAGCCACAGGCGAGAAACGGCTGTCTGGCCCCGCCGCGCGACCGACCCAAACGCGGCCGTCAGCAGCGCAACCGCTCCCAGATCCGGCAGTGTGCTCCAGTTCACCATATTCTCTCGTGGAATGAAAAGCCGCTCAAGAACTGCGAGTGGCGATCGCCTAACTGCGGTAGCGCCTTTTTACCACAAAATTACCTGGGTCGATCATGTTTTGGGGGGGAGCGACTTAGCCGAACTTATCCCGCGAATTCGCGGACGCGCTCGCCTTCGTGCAAGCGCTGGTCGCCCGAAGCTGAGGCGTCTCCGGAAACAGCGTATGCGACCGCTGCGCCGATGAGCGCCGGGACAATGAACGCGTGGCCGCCCGTCGCTTCAGCGACAAAGACCACCGCAGCCAGCGGCGTCTTATACCCCGCCGCCAGAAACGACGCCATCCCGACCGCCGCATAGAGTCCTGTCGCCGGACTGTGAACCACACTCTGTGCAAAGGCTGTCCCCAGGCTGCCTCCGGTCAGAAACAGCGGCACGAACATCGCGCTCACTCCGCCGGCGCCCAGGGTGAACAGCGTCGCGGCCAGTTTGAGCACCGCGAAGACAACCAACTCCCCTGAGCTGTGGTGCTGGTTCAGCACCGCCCCCACCGCTTCGTAGTTAGGACCCAGAGGCACCAGATTGCCGTGATACATACAAAGGAACAACACGCCGCAAAATCCCGTCAGCAACCCTCCCAGGCCGAGCTTGATCCAGTGCGGCTGCCGCCAGCGAATAAAGTAAGTGCGAACGCGGCGGAAGGTGATCACGAACACCATGGCGGCGAGGCCGATCAGCAGGCCCAGCAGCGCGCTCCAGTACAGATCGTTGCGCGTGAAAGCGGCCGCACCCGCAAAATCGAAGAGCGGCGCAGCCCCCAGAAAAGAGCTGAGCGTCACAAACGAGACCACCGAAGCAAGGAGCGACGGCACCAGCGCCTCATGCGCCAGATCGTCGCGATACGGCATCTCCAGCGCGAACACAATGCCCGTCAGCGGGGCACGGAAAATCGCGGACATCCCCGCCGCCGCGCCGCAAATCAGCATGATCCTGCGCTCCCGCTCGGTCAGCCGCAGGCGGCGCAGATGGCCCCAGAGCCACGACCCGATCGCCCCGCCCCCATAGATGCTCGGCCCTTCCAGCGCCGCGCTGCCGCCCAGGCCCACCGTCGCGATCGCGGCCGCGATCTTGGGGATGAACCACCGTACGTCGATCCGCCCCTCATGCTCGTGATACGAGCGGATCACCTCTTCGGTCGAATGCTCATTGGGATCCGGCGTGAAAAACTGCATGATCAGACCGGCCGCCACCGATCCCGCCACCACACCTGGCACAATCGTCCACGGATGATGCAGGTACAGTTTCAGGACGGCCGGCCACATAGCCCCCAGAATCACGACAGCGATCCCGCTAACCGTCAGACCTGTGAGGACGCCGATGATCGGCGCCACCACCAGCCACTTGCGCAGGTCGCGCGCGTAGACGTGCACCATGTCCTCCCGGACCAGCACGAGGCAGCGCCGAACCAGGTCATGCCGGCTGAGCCAGTTCCCTTTGCGGGGACGCTTTGCAACTTCCTCGCTCATGACCGGATCGATCTCTCTCTCTCCGCATGCCTTCCGGCCGCACGCCTCTTCCGTTTGTGCGGCGAGAGAAATCCACTGCGGATCCTTGCGACCTCGTCGTGGTGCAGAACGCTGAGTCTCGCCAGAATCTCCTCCCCCCGCGCCGTCAGCGAAACCACCACCTGACGCCGGTCCTCGCTGCCGGCGTCCCGCCGTACCAGTCCGCACCGGGCCGCGCGCTCCACCAAACCCACCACCGAGTTGTTGCGCTCCTGCAGAAACTCCGCCAGTTCGGACACCGTCGCCGATCCCCCCTCTGCGAAGCCGGCGATTCCGAGCATCAACTGATGCTGCTGCGGCGTCACGCCGCACGCCCGCGCCGCCTGCTCGCTGAAGCGCAGAAACAGACGAAGGTTATACCGGAACCAGGCAAGATTGCGGACGATGGTCTCTTCTCCTATGCCCATTCTCAAACCTCGCGATCCGGTCGCCGTTTCCGGTCGGTATATAGATCGCACTGCGATACAGTTTAGATCGTAGCACGATCTATTACAAGTCGATGCAATCTACGCCGCCCACCCGCCCCTTTCCTGTCACGCGGACGCCCCGGTATCCTTGCCGCAGGAGACTCCCTCATGAATTTGACCGGCAACACCATCCTGATGACCGGCGGCGGAAGCGGCATCGGCCGCGCCCTCGCCGAGGCCTTCCACCGTCTCGGCAACCAGGTCATCATCGCGGGGCGGCGGCAGGCGGCCCTCGATGCCGTCACCGCCGCCAATCCCGGCATGCAGTCCGCCGTGGTCGACCTGCAAAACGCCGAATCGCTGCACGCCTTGGCGGCCTCGGTTGCAGCCCGGTATCCCGATCTCAATGTCCTCATCAACAATGCCGGCGTCATGCTCACGGAAGACCTGAATGACCCGTCGGCCAACTTCACCGCAGTCGAGTCCATGGTGGAAACCAACCTGATTGCGCCGCTCCGCCTGACCGCCGCCCTGCTGCCGCTCCTGAAAAAACAGCCCCACGCCACCCTGATGACCGTTTCCTCCGGCCTCGCTTTTCTTCCCCTGGCGATGACACCCACCTATTGCGCCACCAAGGCCGCCATCCATTCGTGGACAGAGTCTCTGCGCTACCAACTCCAGGGCTCAAGCGTGCAGGTGATCGAGCTGATCCCCCCGTATGTGCAGACTGAGCTGCTGGGATCGCACCAGTCCTCTGACCCGCGCGCCATGCCGCTGGGAGAGTTCATCGCGGAGGTGATGGAGATCCTGCACACTCAGCCGTATGCAAAGGAAGTCTGCGTCAAGCGCGTCTACCCGCTGCGCTATGCGGCCGAGCCAGGCCAGGCGAAATACGAGGAGATGTTCGCCGGTCTCAACGACGGGATGCGCGCCGCGACGGCCCCGCACTGATCCGAGCCTGCCTTTCCTTCGCAAAACGCAGGGAAGACGCCGCCCTGCCCCGGACCGTCTTCCATTTCCGGCGCGGGCGTCATTGTGACGGCCATCACAGCGCGCGGTCCCCCTGACCCGGAAGATACTGCCAGGGGCCCAATGCAGCGGCCCCCCGGCTTATGGCGATTGAAACTTTCCAACTGAGCGCAGAACTGGAGCGCATGGCTACCCTGGTGAGCCTCCCGGCCGGAAGTGTCCTCTTCCGTTGCGGCGATCCGGTCTCCGCCGTCTTTCTTATCCGCAGCGGCAGCGTCAGCATGTTTCTCGATTCGAAGAATCGATCCTGCCTGACCAGAACCCTCGGACCGGGGGAAATTGCTGGCCTGCCTGCCGCGCTCACGGGCATCTACAGCCTTTCCGCGCAGGTAGCCGAAGACGCCGAACTCGGCTTCATTCCCGCTCCCCTGGTCTCGGCGCTCCTCGAGCGCTCGCCGCACCTCTGCCTGATCGCGGCGCGCGCCATGAGCGACGAAATTGCGAGAATGCGCTCAGGCCTCCGCGATTCCCTCCCCCCGGACTAGCGGCAACTCCGCGCGAAGCCGCACCCAGGCGGGCGGCGCACGACTCAGTGCGCCACAACCAAGCCCGGCAAAACTTCTCCCGCCCGTCCCAGCACGACCCGGGTGAAAGCGCGCGCGTTCAGCGGCTCTTCCGGCCCGATATAGAATTTGCGCGCCGTTGGAGCCGCCCACCGCACGAAGTTTGCAGCCGGATAGACCGCGCCCGACGTCCCCACCACCAGCATCACCGTGCACCGCTCGATCTCCCGCTGAATGCGCTCCATCTCCAGAGGGATCTCGCCAAACCAGACAATATGGGGCCGAATGCGGCCGCCACACACACAGCGCGCCATCGGCTCTGCGGATTCGTAGACCGCTTCGTCGTGAAACGGATCGCGATCGCACGTAAACGTTCCGACACCTGGGGCCGCCGGATGAAATTCACACCGCGAGGCGAACAGCTCGCCATGCATATGCACAAGCCGCCGCGATCCAGCGCGCTCGTGCAGATCGTCAACATTCTGCGTGCACAGGAAGAACCGGTCGCCCAGCTGCGTTTCCAATGCGGCAAGCGAGCGATGCGCCGGATTCGGCTCGACTCGCCCGGCATCGCGCCGCCGCTGGCTGTAGAAGCTCCACACGCGCACGGGATCATCCGCCCATGCCTCCGGTGTGGCAACGTCTTCCACCCGATGACCTTCCCACAATCCACCCTGGTCGCGAAAGGTCTTCAGGCCGCTCTCCGCGCTCACGCCCGCGCCGGTCAGAACGAACACGCGGTCTTCCGGGCCGACGAAGATGGATTCCCCAGCAGGAGTCATGACACCTCGACAACCGCATTCTATGCGACTGCGCGCAAGTTCAGCCGGTGGGCTTCCTCCGGATGATTCTCGGTTTGCCCCAATCGAAGTAGCGCCCCAGAATGCCCTTGACGATCAGGTGATCGGTGGACGCGGTCGCGCCCCAGCCTGCCCCCACATTGATCTCCCATTTGTCCGACACAAAAAGGTTGACCACCGGAAAGATCTGCTGCTGCTGGTTATGCAGATTGACGAAGTGACCGAACTCGCCCCAGGCGCCGTAATACTCCAGGCCAAAGTTGTACAGCTTATTGGGCTGATACGTCAGCGTGGCCGCCGGACCAAAAGTGAGCCCATGCGGCGACACGTTGCGGTAATAGTCGTCGACCTCAGACTGTGGCGTCCCCGGCGGCAAAGACGTGGGATGGATGCCCCAGTTCACCGTCGTATTCACGGACCAATACCATTTGCCGATCGTTCGATCCACGATGGGCATCATCTGCCACGACCACGTCGGATTCGCATACGCGGCGCGCGCGTAGCCGATCTCGTTCGACAGGCTCACGCCGACCGGCCAGTGCCAGCCCGGCGGCACGCGCACCCGCGGCCGGATGTGATCCCCCACCCACTGCACGCCGGTGCCGTTGTACTCTTCAGTGAAAACGTAGAAGCCGACTTCCGACCAGTCGTTGATGCCCTGCGTGAACTCGACCGTCTCGTGCTCCTGCCCCTGCGTCGGCATCATCCCGTACTGCTTCGCTGTGCTGCCCTCCACCGTGTAGTTGGAGTGCAACTCCACAAGCAGCGTTCCGGGCTTCATGGTTTCTGAGGGGTAAACCTGAATCTCGTAGTTTTCCTGCGCATGCAGCAGCGGTCGCATCAGGACCAGAACGAAGAGCGCCGCGAGAACGCGGCCAGCGTATCTCCACCGTGAAGCCAGCTGCATGTCGCCTCTGCATCAGCTTAACGTCGCATCGTTACGAAAATGTCATGGACCAGCCCGAAGCGCGCTCTTCTATGCTGAATGCATGCTTCCCCGCCGCGACGCCGAACTGGTGCAGATTGTCGATGCCGCGACGGCGGATGCGGCCCAACGCGCCGGCTCCTGGCTGCTTTGCCGTCCCGGCTGCACCCAGTGCTGCATCGGAATCTTCTCCATCTCGCAGCTCGATGCGGCGCGCCTGCGCGAGGGCCTGGAGACGCTGGCAGCGAGCGATCCCGCGCGAGCAACCGCGGTTCGCCAGCGCGCGCGGGATGCGGTCGCGCGCCTGCAAGCCGACTTCCCCGGCGATGGCGTAACCGGCTTTCTCGATGAATCCCGCGCCGAGGAGTTTGAGGACTTTGCCAACGACGAGCCCTGTCCCGCTCTCGATCCCACCACCGGCGCGTGCGATCTCTATGCGGCGCGACCCATGACCTGCCGCGTTTTTGGGCCGCCGCTTCGCACCGACGATGGTCTCGGCGTTTGCGAATTGTGTTTCCACGGCGCGACTCCGGAAGAAATCGCTGCCTGCGAAGTCCATCTCGAGTGCGATGCGCTGGAAGCGGAACTGACCGGTGAAGCCGAGCACGCCGCGGGCGTCAGCGGCAACACCGTGGTCGCCTGGGCTCTCCTCGCCCGCTGACGATCCGATCGCAGGCCTGCTGACCGGCACGTCGCAGCTTGTGCTACAGTCCTCAAAACCCCGATTCGCAGGAGATTCGTGTGTCTCTGCGCCGACCCTTCCTCGCTGCCGCGGCCGCGGCTCTCGTTGCCCTTTCGATCTCCGCCTGCCACGGCGCTCCTGCGCTTGCCCCGCAACCTCTCCGCGTCATCGGCTTCATGTCCGACTTCGATGTGAAAGATGACGCCATCGGCATCTGCAAGGCCGTCATGGAAGGCATCGCCCCCGGCGTCCAGGTCATCGACATCACCCACCAGGTCACTCCCTTCGACATCGCGGAAGGCGCGCGTTTTCTCGCCGGCTCCGCGCCGTACTTCCCCAGGGACGCCGTTTTCGTCGGCGTCGTCGACCCCACCGTCGGCAGCGCCCGCAAAGCCATCATCGCCCGGTCCAAAGTCGGGCAGTTCTTCGTCGTTCCCGACAATGGCCTGCTGACGCTGGTGCAGGATCGCGACGGCATCGACGCCGCGCGCGAAATCACCAACCCCGACTGGATGATCGGTTCCAGGCTCTCTTCCACCTTCCATGGACGCGACATCTTTTCTCCCGCCGGCGCCCATCTGGCCCGCGGCGATGACTGGACCCAGGCCGGCCCCTCGCTCGACGTCGCCAGGCTGGTTCGCCTCGATCTGCATACCGCAACCGTCGACGGCACCGGCCTGCGCGGCGAGGTCATCGGCACCGATGGACCCTTCGGCAATCTGGTTCTCAATATTCCTGAGGATGTATTCGCGGAACTCGGCTATCACCTCGGCGACGCGGTCCCGGTCACGCTCAATGGCGCGTCGTACAGCATTCCCTTCCACAAAACTTTCAGTGACGTCCCGATGGGCAAGCCGCTTTTTTATATCGACTCGCGCGGACGCTTGTCGCTCGCGGTCAACCAGGGAAACTTCGCAGAATCGTATAGGATCGTGCCCCCCGCGCAGCTTTCGATCCCCCGCAAGCCCTGACCCCTCGCCGCGATCCCTCGGCAGCCGCGCAACCGCGCTGATAGAATCGTGTTCCATCCGGTAAGATCCCCCGGCTCCGCTTTGAGCCGCGAAGGTCCGTTGTCCAACTACGAGGAAAAGAACTAAATCATCGGTGGTTCGGCCTCGTAACTGCCCTAAATCGCTCCGGAGCCGTGGACGGTCCTCTGAAAAATCCCATTCCCCGTCTCTGGACTGCATCGAAGTATTTTTCAAACTGGTTTTGTCCCCGGAGGCGGTCCGGGCTGACCTTGCGCTGCGCCGGGTCTCCTGCGGCCAAATTACTTCGCTGTTGACGTAAACCCTCATCAACGGGCCCCCATTTCAACGCCCTCACCCGGAAAGGAAACCTGCCCTATGAAAAAGCTTCTTCTGCTTGCCGCTGCGACGCTGCTGAGCTTGCCGCCGGCCTTTGCCCAGCACATCTACGTCCACATCGGTCCGCCGCCGCACGTTGTCGAACATCCCGGCCGCAGGCCGCACCCGGGTTGGGTGTGGGTCGACGGACATCACCAGTGGGACGGCCACCACTACCTCTGGGTCCACGGATTCTGGGCTAACCCCCCGCGTCCCGGCGGCGTCTGGGTCCGCGGTCACTGGCAGCACGATCCCGGCGGCTGGTTCTGGATCGACGGCCACTGGGCCTGATCGCTGGTTCATCGCGTTACAGCCGATCCGGCCCCGGATCGGCTGTAGCGCAGGTCACTGGCGCGCTCCTGCGCTCCGCGGTAACATTCTGAGTCGTTGCGAAAGCGCCCATGACCCATTATTCGACCCTCAGCCTCCATTCCGATGCCGGCATCCATACCATCCTTCTGAATCGTCCGGATAAGCGTAACGCCCTCACGCCGCAACTCATCAGCGATCTGACGCAGGCTCTGGAAGCGGCGGCAGCCAATCGACATTGCCAGGTCGTGATCGTTTCCGGCGCCGGTTCCAGCTTCTGCGCAGGTCTCGACCTCGAACACCTGCGCGCCATGTCCGCCGGAGCCGCGAGCGATCCGCATTTCGCGGCGACCTGCAGGGCGGACGCCGAAAATATCGCTGTCCTGCTGCGCACCCTCTACACTCTGCCCAAACCCACCATCGCGGCTGTCAACGGCCCCGCCATCGCCGGCGGCATGGGCATCGCCACGCTCTGCGATTTCACCCTCGCGGTCCCGGAAGCGAAGTTCGGCTACACCGAAGTCCGCATCGGCTTCGTCCCGGCCATCGTCTCCGCCTTCCTGCGCACCCAGATCGGCGACAAACAATGCCGCGATCTGGTGCTCACCGGCCGCCTTATCGATGCCGCCGAGGCCGCTTCCCTGGGCCTCGTTACCCGCATCGTGCGCGAACCCGAACTCATGCGCGAAGCCCGCGCCCTGGCGCATCGCCTCTCGCGCAACAGTCCCGCCGCCATGGAAGCCACCAAGCGCCTCCTCACCCGCTATACCGACCGTTTCCTTCCCGACGATATCGAGGCCGCCATCCTCACCAACGTCCAGTCGCGCACGACCGAAGATTTTCGCGAAGGCATCCGCGCCTTCCTGGAGAAGCGCGAGCCGGAGTGGCCTTCGATCGAGCGCACCCCGGAAGCTGTCGATCACCACTAAACGGCTCACGCCCGCCTCTGGAATTCGTCTAAATTGGCTCACTGGTCAGGCGCTCCGACCACTTTGTGCCGTAAAGTGGCATCCCAACATGACCACTTGATTGAGTTCATTCATAACCACTATGATCCCGCCAATGGCTGACGTCTCCGCAGGGCTCCTTCCCGTAATCCCGTTGAACCGCGATGCGCCGATGCCTCTCCATCGCCAGGTTTATGCCGGGTTTCGCGATGCGATCCTGCGCGGCGACCTCGCCGCCGGCCAGCAGGTCCCCTCCAGCCGCGCACTCGCCGCGGAATTGTCCATCTCCCGCTTCCCCGTCCTCGATGCCTACTCGCAGTTGCTGGCAGAGGGCTATTTCGAGACCCGCGTCGGTGCGGGAACCTTCGTCTCCGCCGCGCTCCCCGACAGAGTGAACAACACCCGGCCGGCCGCGAAGACCGTCAGCGCGCCGCGCCGCACCTCCCGCCAATCCGCGTTGTTTCCCGCTTATGAGCCGCTCCCATGGCGTCACGGATGGGGCTCGTTTGGCATCCATCAGCCGGCGCTCGATCATTTCCCCTTCGAAGTCTGGTCCCGGCTGATGGCCCGGCATAGCCGGACCCTCCGCGTCCACCCGGTCAACAATCTCCATCCTCTCGGCCTCGAGCCATTCCGCGAGGCGATCTGCTCGTATCTGCGAACCGCCCGAGCGGTCCGCTGCGACCCCAGCCAGATCATGGTGGTCTCCGGCTCCCAGCAGGCTCTCGATATCACCGCCCGCGTGCTTCTCGATCCCGGCGACGCTGCCTGGATCGAAGAGCCCTGCTACCCCCTGGTGCGCTCTCTTCTGCTCGGCTCCGGATGCCGCCCCGTTCCGATTCCCGTCGATCAGGAGGGCCTCTACGTCAGTGCGGCCATCCGCCTGGCGCCGGATGCCCGCGTCGCCTTCGTCACCCCCTCCCATCACTACGCCTTGGGCGTCACCATGAGCGCCGGGCGCCGCTTTCAACTGCTCGAATGGGCGCGCCAGTCCGGCTCCTGGATCGTCGAGGACGACTACGACAGCGAATATCGCTACGAGAGCATGCCGATCCCCTCTCTGCAGAGTCTCGACCCCAGCGGTTCTGTCATCTACATCGGCACGTTCAGCAAAGTCCTCCGTCCGTCGCTGCGGCTGGGCTACATCGTCATGCCGCCCGAACTCGTCGATCGTTTCATGGCCGTCCGCTTCGCCATGGACATCTTCCCGTCGTATCTTTTCCAGGAAGTCCTCACAGACTTCATGCACGCCGGGCATTTCGCGCGCCATATCCGCCGCATGCGCGCCCTCTACAAGGCCCGCAGAACCGCGCTCGTCGAGAGCCTGCACGCGGAATTCGGCGGACGGCTGGAAATTCACGGCGCCGAGGCCGGCATGCACCTGACCGTCACTTTGCCCGAAGGCTTGCGCGACACCGAGATCGCGATGCGCGCCGCCAAAGACAAGCTCTGGCTCTGGCCGCTGTCCGCCTGCTACTTCGGGGCGACTCAACGCCAGGGATTCATCCTTGGCTTTGCCAACACCTCTGAGGAGGAAATGCCCGCCGCGGTTCGACGCCTGAAGATTGCAACCGGGCTCTGACGGAAGGACCGTACCGGGCCGCCCCTCACCCTCCGCCCGCACCGCCTCGGCGATGTCTCCTTCACCCTCGCTTCACACGAGTCCTCCATCAGAAGGCCTATGCTTCTCGCAGGAGAGGAATATGCCCCCGTCCCGCACCGCGTCGCACAGAGGCTCAAAGCCGAAGCACAAGCCCGCGAAACCGGCGAAGCCGCGCACCCCTGCCGGCGACCCCGTCTTCGCCCAGCCCGCTCCGTCCCCTGACCCCACCAGCTTCCGCAATCCGGTCACCGATCAGAGTGACAAAGAGATCAACGCCGTCGAACCCGTCCCGCAGCCGAGGGGCAACGCCATCGAGCCGATCCTGACCCTCGCGCAGGTGTACGGCAGCCAGGGCGCCACAAAACAGCAGGCCATCGTCGCGGCAGGCCAGATCGTCTTCCACTCCGTCGGCGACACCGGCAGCCCCGCCGGCCCGACGACACAAAGCCTCGTCGCCGACAAAATGGTCGCCGACTTCAGCGAAGCCAACGCCGTCGACGTGCCCTCGTTTTTCTATCACCTCGGCGATGTGGTCTATTACTTCGGCGAATCGACTTACTACTACGACCAGTTCTACGACCCCTTCCGCAGCTACCCCGCCCCCATCGTCGCCATTCCCGGCAACCACGACGGCGTTGTCTGGTCGGGCGACCCGGCCCCCACGCTGGAGGCCTTCCTCGCGAATTTCTGCACCGCGGCCCCCGACCCGGCTCCCGATGCTGGAGGCCTGGTGCGCACCACCGTGATCCAGCCCGGCGTGTATTACACCTTCGACGCGCCGCTCGTGCGCATCCTCGGCGTCTACAGCAATGTTCTGGAAGATCCCGGCGTCATCTCCGATCAGAGCGGCACCTATCCCACCCTCGACCAGCGCCAGATCGCCTTCCTCACCGCTGCCCTCAAGCGCGTCAAGTCCGACAAGTTCACCGGCGCCGTTCTCATCGCCGTCCATCACCCGCCCTTCACGGGAGGATCCGAACACGGCGGCAGCCCCGACATGCTCGCCGACATTGACAGCGCCTGCACGGCTGCCGGCGTCTGGCCGCACGCGGTCTTTTCCGGACACTCGCACAACTACCAGCGCTTCACGCGCACCGTCAACGGCCTCTCCATCCCCTACATCGTTGCCGGTTGCGGCGGCCATGCCCCGCTGTCCAGGATGAGCGGCACGTATCGCACACCGTATCCCATCGACAGCACACTAACTCTCGATAGTTATGACGCGACCGACTTCGGCTATCTGCGCGTAGTCGTTACTGCAACCACGATGCGCATCGAGTTTCATCCCCAGCAGGACGGCGGCGCCACCAAGACGCCGGATGACGTCGTGACGGTCACGCTGGCAACCCACATGGTCAGTTGAAGGCCGCGTTCAGGGATGCAGGTCGGTCTTCGAGAGCATCACGAGGAACTGCCGCTGCGACCGCTGGTCGATGGCCTCAGCGAGCAGCTTGCCGTCGCGATTGAAGAGGAACGTGCGCGGGATGCCCTCAATGTGGAAAGCCTTGAACACTGAGTTTTCCGAGTCGAGCAAAACGGGTGGATGATAATTGCTTCCGCCAAGGAACTGCGAGACTTTGAAAGGCTGCTCGTCCGTAATGGAAAGAACGACGAGCCCCTGATTCTGAAAATGCGTGTAAAGCACATCGAGGCTCGGCATTTCCAGCCGGCACGGGCCGCACCACGTCGCCCAGAAATTGACCATCACAATCTTGCCGCGCAGCTCAGAGAGCGTCCACTTTTTCCCATGCAGGTCCTTCAGCGTGAAGTCCGCCTTCTCGATCTGTGTCTCATCGTCGCGCAGCGTTTGCATGGCCCGCAGAAACATCGCGTCGTCCCAGGTTTCCTGCGCGTGCTCGTAGCGAACCAGGTTTGCCACGTCGGTGTACGGCATCGGCGGCTGATCCTTCTTCGCCGGAACCGGAGTCTCGGTCAGCGCCTGGCGCAGAGTGTCGGCCACCGCCTGAATAGTCGCCTGTCCCTGATCGCCCTCGGTGACCAGGTGTGCGAGGCTGTCCGCCAGCTGCACCTTCTCCTGCGATGGCGGCAACGCGCGAATATCGGTCGCCAGCTGCACCGTGGCATCGGGACGCTTCGTGTCGGAGAGCGACCGCAATTCCCGCATACGATCCATGATTTTTGACTGACTATCGGCGTGCAGAAAGGTCGGAGCGGCAACGGCAATCGCTGCCAGATACAAACTGCTGGATATCCAGCGCATGGTAGGCCCTCGATGAAAGTGCAGCTTGGAGATTGCCCGTATCTTACGACAAGCAACCGCACCGCGCGCACAAACAAAAGGGCAGCCCCGCAAGGCTGCCCTGGTCATTGCCTGGTTATCTTGATTCTTAGTGCGCGGCCACGGCCTTCGGGTTCGCCGCTTCCAGTTCCGCCAGCCGCTTGGCCAACTGCTGCTCCAGTTGCACCAGCGCTTTGCTGAATCCGTCGATGCCCTCGCTCAGCTTGTCGTGCGCCATGCGGTCGGCCGCATGCATCTTGTCGAAGGTCGCCTTGTCGATGGTCATCTTCTCAATATCCATCGACTTCGCCTTCTGCGGATCGAGCTTCCGCTCCAGCGTTCCCTCGGTTGAATCCAGCTGCGCCAGCAGATTTGGAGAAATGGTCAGCAGGTCGCACCCCGCCAGTTCGATAATCTCGCCCGGATTGCGGAAGCTCGCGCCCATCACCTGCGTGTGGTAGCCAAACTTCTTGAAGTAGTTGTAGATCTTCGTCACCGACTGCACGCCCGGATCGTCCGCGCCCTGGTAGTCCTTGCCGGTGTCCTTCTTGTACCAGTCGAGAATGCGCCCAACGAACGGCGAGACCAGCGTCACGCCCGCTTCGGCGCAGGCTACCGCCTGATGGATGCCGAACAAGAGGGTGAGATTGCAGTGGATTCCTTCTTTCTCCAGCTTCTCGGCGGCGCGAATGCCCGCCCATGTGGATGCGATCTTGATCAGGATCCGCTCCCGCGAGACGCCCGCGCTTTCATACTTTTTGATGATCGACCGCGCCTGCTCCATCGTCTTTTCCGTGTCGAACGACAGGCGCGCATCCACCTCCGTCGATACACGGCCGGGAATGATCTCGAGGATCTTCCTTCCGAAAGCGACCGCCAGATTCTCGAACGCGAGTTTGCTCACCTTCGCGTCATCGGCGTTCTCGCCCAGCTGCTTTTTCGCCTGCAGCAGGACGTCGTCCACAATCTTGCTGTACTGCGGCATCTGCGCCGCCGTGGTCAGCAGCGACGGATTCGTGGTCGCATCCTGCGGCCGCGCTTTCTCGATCGCCTCAATGTCGCCCGTATCGGCGACCACCGTCGTCATGGTGCGGAGCTGCGCCAGCAATGTCTTTGCCATTGATTCCTCCTGCTCTCTCGATTATCCGGCATCCCGGCGGCCGG
>DATAWI010000015.1:0-87633 GCA_036267295.1 Acidobacteriaceae bacterium
ATGGGTCGTCCTGCGGGGAAAACGCTGGTATGGGTATTTCCGCAAGCGCACCCTTGATCCCACTACCAACGAGGAACAGGAGGATACGGTCTGCATCCTGCTGGAACTCAAATCCAGGATGACCAAGGCGGAGGCGCGGGACGCTCTCCGCCTGGAAATCGCCAGGCAGACCGGTCAAGACCTCGGACCGGGCAGGGTACTCAAGGATGGCTCTACCACCTTCGAGTGGTTTGTCCGCAACCGCTATTTTCCGCTTCGTAAGGGTGACTGGCGGCCAGAAACGGCAAAGGAAAAGATGGCCCAGATTGAAATCGACCTCATTGCCAGGTTTGGCGAGTATCCACTCGACGCTTTCGATCGCTTCATGCTGCAGACGCATGTGAACGAGCTGGCGCGACGCTACTCGCAGGACCGTGTCAGGCAGGCGAGGTCGTATCTGAAGTCCATTTTCGATGAAGCCATTGAGCAGGAATTTCTGATGAAGGACCCAACCCGCAAGCTGAAGATTCCCAAAAATCTCCGGCCCAGGGACAAACGGGTTCTCTGTTGGGACCAGATGTGGTCGATCCTGGCAGAAACGGCCAGGCGAGACCGGCTCCTGCTCATGCTGGATATGACTGAGGCGCTTCGGCCGGGCGAACTATTCGCTCTTCGGTGGCGCTCGTTTGACGATCGAAACACCCTGTCGATTACAGAGACCGTCTACAGGCGGACGATCCGTCCATTCGGAAAGACGCCAGGCAGTCTCGGCAAGGTCCACCTCCCGGATGGCCTGGCAAACGAACTTCGGCGCTGGAAGCTGGAGTGCAAAGACCGCTCGCCGCAGGCCTTTATCTTCCCAAACGCACATGGGGGTTTCATCGACACCGCCAACTACAGGTTCCGGGTCCTCAGGCCGCTTGCTGAAAAGCTCGGAATCGAGAAGCTGAATTTCCAGATCCTGCGCCGGACCATGGCCACACAGGCGCAGAGGATGGGTTCGGTGAAAGACATTCAGGCGCATCTGCGGCACTCCCGGCCCGACACAACGGCCTGGGAGTACATGCAGGAGCTTCCCGATGGCGTTCAACAGATGGTCGGCGCGATGTACGCGATGCTCCGGAAAGGAGGGAATCGCGGGAAGGAGGTCGTGCGTTTGCTACCAAATGCTACCAACCAACCCCGGGATCAGACCGTAAGTCATTGATTTTATGGTGGGCGCAGCAGGATTCGAACCTGCGACTTCCACCGTGTGAAGGTGGCACTCTACCGCTGAGTTATGCGCCCGAAAACCGATGGCGGGACCGAGATCAGATTAACATTTGGGCGGGTGCGTCGCCAGTCCCGGCATGAGGGTCCCGGCAGGAAGGGCAAAGGGGGTGTAGCCCGGTGAGAGATAGAATGATGCAGGCACGTATGGCCCTGCATAACCCGTCGCCCAGTCCGGACGATCCCGATGATTCGCGCGACCTGCGCGACGCTTTGGGACGGCCTCAGGATGAGGAAGATGAAGGTTCGGTGGGGGTTCCGGAGGAGTGGGCGGAGCCAGCCGAAGGGGAAGATTCGCCGCAACCTGACGACCCGGATGGGGTTAGCAGGGATATGGCAACCGTTGCTCTCAATCCATCGGTTTTGCAGAATGTTCCCGCGCGCGGGGCGCGTTCCGGTAGCCCACGGGACTGGGGCGCGATGACCGACGCGGAGATCATGCTCGGGGTGCGGGCAGGCGACGACGCCGGCTTCAACTTTCTGCTGGAAAAGTACCGCAAGCCGATCGTCAATTTTATGTACCGCATGGTGCACAACCAGGCGGTTGCCGAGGAACTGGGGCAGGAGGTTTTCCTGCGCGTGTATCGCTCCCGGGAGACCTACCGGGCGGAGGCGAAATTCACAACCTGGCTGTATCGGATTGCGACCAACCTGGGCGTGAACCATGCGCGCGACACCCGCCATGAGCGGTCGGCGCAGACGATCTATCTGGATCAGCCGGATCCGGAAACGGGAACCACGCCGGACGTCGCGGATATGCACGCAGGCGCCGAGGAGGAACTGGTTCGCGACGAACGGATGCAGGCGATCCGCAAGCATGTGATGGCGTTGCCGGAGCGGCAAAGGACCGCCGTACTGATGCACAAGTATCAGGGGCTGGATTACAAGGAAATCGGAGCGGTGCTGCACCTGAGCGAATCGGCGACCAAGTCGCTGTTGTTTCGGGCGTATCAGACACTACGGGAACGGCTGAAGGAATTTGTGGAGCAGGGTTGAACACTGGAGAATTGAGGTCATTATGATCTGCCGGAATATCAAGTCGAACATGCCGGATCTGCTGCTGGCGCCCGAGTCGGTGCCGGTGGAGGTTCGTGCCCACGTGAAGGACTGTGCCGGGTGCGCGCAGGAACTGCGCGAGCTGCAGGCCACGATGGCAGCACTGGACGTCTGGGAAGCGCCGGAGGTGTCGCCGTACTTCGACGGCCGGATGGCCGCGATGCTGCGCGAAGAGCAAAATGCCGAGCCGGCAGGTTGGATGGAGCGGCTGCGTGCCCGCTTCCTGTTTGGGAACAAGATGCATCTGCGGCCGCTGGCGGCGGCGGCTCTGGCTCTGATGATCGCGGTGGGCGGGGGAATGTACGGTGTATTCAGCGATCACGCGGCGCCCACGCCGGCATCCGCGGCATCGCCGGTGATCCGCGATCTGCAGTCGCTGGACGAGAACGCCCAGCTCTTTCAGCAGTTGAATTCGATGGATCAGCAGCAGGACACAGGCGACAATGGCGGTAACGGGCCGAGCAGTCTCTAACGCGTATACGCAATGGGCTGGCGAAGACTGCGGGGCAGGCGGAAAACAGCCGGCCCGGTTTTGAATTTGCGATCTGGCCTGGGGAGCAGGACGATGAACTCCGGAATCAGGAAAGCGACGCAGGGCAGTGAGCGGCGCCCGGGAAGCCGGGTTGCGCTCGCGGCGGTGCTGTCTCTCCTGATCCTGTTTGCGCCGGCCAGTTTTGCGGGCCGCAGCGGATACGGACAGCGTGCTCGTCCAGCGCGTCCAGCGCCTGCGGTCAGGCGCGCTCCCGCTCGGCCAGTTCAGCGGAACGGAAATGGGACAGCCCGGCCGGGCGGTCACGGCGCCTATCGGCCCGTCCCAAACGGCGGCTATCGTCCCGTCCCGAACGGCGGCTATCGGCCGGGTCCGTACGCTTCGGTGCGGCCGGGTGTAAACGGCCCGGCACGCCAGGGGCAGGAGCATCTGCCGGAATGGCTGGCGCATCATCAGAATATGTCGCCCGGGCAGCAGGAGAATCTGCTGCGCGGCGAGCCGGGGTTCAACCGCCTGTCGCCGGACCAGCAGCAGCGGGTGATGAGCCGGCTGCGCACGCTGGAGTCGAGGCCAGCCGTGCAGCAACAGCGCATTCTGGCACGGAACGAAGCCTTTGAGCGCCTGTCGCCGAACGCCCGGCAGGACGTACGCAGTTCCGCCGCATCGTTTGCGCAAATGCGTCCCGACCGGCAGAGAGCGGTGCGCCAGGCCTTTAACGAATTGCGCCAGGTTCCTGTGGAGCAGCGCCAGCAGATCCTTGGTTCGGCGCGCTTCGCGAACGATTACTCGCCCCAGGAGCGGCATGTGCTGGGCAGCCTGCTGTCGGTTGAGCCGTTTCAGCCAGGCGTCAACTAGCCGCGCCTCGGTGGCGTGGCGGCTCCGTCATAAACTCCAGGCCTAATTGCGGAAGAAGTTTTTCGCGAGAAAGATTACGTTGGCCGGCCGCTCGGCGAGGCGGCGCATGAAATAGGGATACCACTCGTCGCCGAAGGGGACGTAGACCCGCACTTTGTAACCCTCCTGGACCAGCTTGCGCTGCAGGTCGCGGCGCACTCCATACAGCATCTGAAATTCGAAGCTGCCGCGGTCGATGTTCTCGGCGCGGACAAACTCCCTGGTCGCGCTGATCATGGCCTCGTCATGGGTGGCGATGCCGTGATAAACGCCGCTTTTCAGCAGGGTCTTCGTGAGGGCGACGAAGTTGGCGTCGACGTCTTTCTTGTCCGGGAAGGCCAGTTCCGGCGGCTCCTTGTAGGCGCCTTTGCAGAGGCGGATGCGGATGCCGTCGGCGAGCAGCGTGGCGACGTCGTCGGCGCTGCGGCGCAGGTAGGCCTGGATGACGATGCCGACATGACCGCGATTGGCGGGCTCGGCGTGGAGGCGGCGCACCAGATCGATGGTGGCCTGGGTATACGGGGTTCCTTCCATGTCCACGCGGACGAAGTTTCCGGCTTGAGTTGCCCGTTGGACGAGCCCCCCGACCACCTCCGCGGCGAGATCCGCGCCCAGGTCCATGCCCATCTGCGTGAGCTTCAGGCTGACGTTGGCATTCAGGTGGGCTTGCGCGATGGCGTCGAGAAGCCGGGTGTAGATGCGGCCGGACGCGCGGGCCTGATCCGGGCTGGAGACGTTTTCGCCGAGGCTGTCGAGGGTGACGGCCATTCCCTGATTGCCCAGAGCGGCCGTGGCCTGCAGCGCGTCTTCAATATGGAAGCCGGCCACGAAGCGGGAGGACATCCGGCGGCCGAGGGAAGAGCGCTCGGCGAAGCCGCGCAGACGGGAAGATCTGGAAAGGGCGATGAAGGCAGACCGCAGAAGTGGCAATTTCGCTCCAAAGTGGGCAACGTTTTGAGCAAACGTTCATTTTTGCACATTGACCGGAGATGGCGTCAGGAATTTATCAGATATTCCCGCGCGCTGTGAGAATTTCATGCACAATAGAAACGGTTAGCTTCTGGTTAACGTTGAGCAATCCTGAGGTAGCTGGAGCCTGTGGGAAACACTTCCGCGGGAATCCGGCATCCAATCCTCTGGCCGTGAAATCGCGCCGCAGCAGGGCATGGCTTCCGGCTGGGCTTTCCCGCCCCATCATCAAAGCAAGGCAGCAGCGCTCAGGACTACCAACGCAGATGCGTTGAAGGGATCTCGACAGCGCAGAGGAGGGAACGATGGTAAGCAATTGCGCAAATCCGAAATGCGCCAAGCCCCTGCATTACCTGCGGGACGGGCGAATCTTCGTATTCGATGTTCAGGACAAGATGGTCGCGGCCACCGGCAAGCGCACGCGGCGGATCGAACATTTCTGGCTGTGCGGAGCCTGTTCACAGACCATGGCGATGCAGCAGTCGACGGAGGGCGTGCACGTGGTTTTGCGGCCCCAGTCGCGGCTGCGCGCGGAAATGACGATGACCTCCACGGCGATGGCTTCCTGATTCTCCGGTAAGAAATTCGCATTACTGAAACAAGCGCCCGTGAGGGCGCTTTTTCTTTGCGAAAATGCAGCGGGTGCAGCCGGACCGGGCGTGGATCAGGGAGATCCGGATTTGACCCCGCGCGCGCTGCGCCGCTATAGTATTGATCAATGAGCTACTGCCCCAGTCCCGCTGCGGTTCGCGAGTGTTGTCGCGCGCGCGGCCGGACTTGTGGGTAAATCGCGTTAGGCGCGACTCAACCGGACACCCATAGGCCCGTGCTTCAGCTTCGATGCTGGCACGGGCTTTTTCTTTCTCCACAGCACTTACACACGACCCAAGGGGGAATGCGTGGCCAGCACACACTCGCTCGAACCAACCGAGCAACCGGAAGTCGCCCAGGCGATCGATCCGGAACCAAGCATCGAGGATCGAGCGGAAGATGTCCGCTCCTTTCTTTGGGAACGGCTGCCTCGCGCGACGGATGTTTGCGTGACATGCAGTTTCCAGGCGAGCGGGGTCGTGCTGCTGCACCTGCTGCGCGACATTCTTCCGGATGTGCCGGTGCTGTTTGTGGACACCGGCTACCATTTCGCGGAGACGCTCGCGTATCGCGACCGTATCGCCAGCGCGTGGGGGCTGAATCTGATCAACGTGTTGCCGGAGCGCACGGTTGCGGAACAGGAATCAGCTTTTGGAATTCTCAATCGGACCGCGCCGGATCGGTGCTGCGCCCTGCGCAAGGTCGAGCCTTTATTCGGCGCATTGCAGGAATACAAAGTCTGGATAACCGGGCTGCGGCGCGATCAGGCCGCGACCCGAGCCAATCTTCGCAGAGAGGACAGCGCGGTTCTGCCGACCGGCCATCGGCTCATCAAGCTGAATCCGTTGGCGAACTGGGCGAACTGGGATGTATGGCAGTACGCGGCAGCGCATGACATTCCGCTGTTGCCCCTGTACGAACAGGGATATGGCAGCATCGGGTGCGCGCCGTGCACCAGCCTGCCGGTGGACGCGAATGATCCGCGCTCGGGCCGCTGGGGTGGGCAAAAGCTGGAGTGCGGGATCCATTTTCCGCAGTAGGGGAGCCGCCCGCGGCTAGCATTTCGATCCGCGGGAACGCGCCGGTCCGAATGCAGCTTTAGCGGCGTTTGAAGCGGCGCAGCCCGGTCGCGGCGCCGGCGGCGGCGATGATTTTGAGGATATCGCCGGGCAGGAACGGAGCGACGGCCAGGGTCACCACGGCGCTCGGCGCATTGTGACTGTAGAGGCCGAACCAGAGGGCGCCCGAAAGCAGGATGAGCACGCTGGCGACGGCTGCCGCGATAAGCGACGGCGCGAACCCGCCACGGCCCATGCGCCGGCGGAGAAGACCGGCCAGCGCCGCTGCCGCTGGATAGGCCAGCAGGTAGCCGCCCGTGGGGCCGAGGATGTGCAGAAATCCGGACGGCCCAACCGGACTGAACATCGGGAGTCCGGCCATGCCCTCGAACAGATACAGGATCATTGCGGAGGCAGCGACGCCGGGACCGAGGATGAGGCCCAGAAACAAAACAGCGAAGGTCTGCAGGGTGACAGGAACCGGCGTGAACCACAGGGGAACCGCCACATGGGCGCAGACCGCGACGAGCAGCGAGCCGAGAACGACGGAAGCGGCGCGGCGCACGAGCCGGGAAGACTCGGAGGCGGAGGGCTCAGCGAGCGGCAGACTGGGAGAAACAACGGATTCAGGGTTCATCGATCAGCTCCAGGCTACACGGATTCGTCATGGGGTTCGACGCGCGAGCGAGTCGAGCGGCGCTGCTGCACGATGTGCCGGGTAACCGCCACGGCGGCCCAGATGAGAGCCACGGTACACGCCACATAAATGCCATACAGAACCAACACAGGGGTCAGCATAACAAAAGCCGGGGTTCTTTCGGGCCAGAGAGGTGCGATCTCCGAGCGGGCCGATTTATTTTCAGCAATTTACCAGGGCTGGCCGTCCGCACGAGCTGGGCGGCCAGGGGGCGGGCGATCGCGCGCGCCTACTTCCCCTGCGGCGTGGGCGCGAAGCCGGTCTCCGGCGAGATTGTCTCGATGATGTAACGCGGCCGGGATTTGGTCTCTGTGTAGATCTTGGCGAGGTACTGCCCAATCATGCCCATGCACAGCAATTGCACGCCTCCCAGCATGTAAAGAGGGATGACGGTGGATGCCCAGCCAGGAACGGCAGCGGGATTGACGAACCGGACCCACAATCCCCAGGCGGCCATCGCGAAGCTGAACAGCGAGATCAACAGGCCGAGCAGCGTGATGGCCCGCAGGGGAAGATCGGAAAACGAGGTAATGCCCTCGAAGGCGAAGGCCAGCATTTTGGAGAGCGGGTACTTCGACTTGCCGGCGAAACGCTCATGGCGATCGTAATAGACCTGGGCGGAACGGAAGCCGAGCTGGGGAACGAGTCCGCGCAGGAACAGGTTGGTCTCGCGATAGGTTCGCAGAACTTCGATAACCCGGCGGCTCAACAGCCGATAATCCGCATGATTGAAGACGAGCCGCACGCCCATGGCGCGCAGCGCCGAATAGTAGCCCTCGGCGGTGATGCGCTTGAAGAACGAGTCGCGAGTCCGGTCGCGGCGAATTCCGTAGACCACCTGGGCCCCATTCCTGTAAGCCTCGACCATTTCCTCGATCGCACGGGGATCGTCCTGGAGATCGGCGTCGATGCTGATGACGATGTCGCCGGGGACGCTGAGCAGGCCGGCGAGGAGCGCTCCCTGATGACCGCAGTTGCGGGAGAGCTTGATGCCGCGAATGCCGGGCCGCTCGGCTGCAAGCTTCTCGATCAGATCCCAGGTGCCGTCATCCGATCCGTCGTCGACGAAGTAGAGGTCGCCGTCGGCAATGCGACCGCTCGCGGCCAGCTCCTGCATTAACGCCGTCAGGCGAGCGACCGTTTCCGGCAGCACTTCCTCTTCGTTGTAACAGGGGACGACCACAGAGAGTATGGGGAGGCTGCGCTGCGACGGGACCGCAGGCGCGGAAACAGCGGCGGTATCGGCCTGACGATCGGCCAGAATCTCGGTCACCGAAGCATCACCTCCTGGACTCTCCTGATAGTCTCACCGTTCGGCCACGGGGCGGAAGAACAGAGTGCAGCGGTGCTTGAGGACCGCCAGCCGCGAGAGCCACGATACGGGCAGCGGTGCGAGGATTCGCGTGCGTACCCGGTAAGGAAAGCTGGAAACGTCGGGGATCGGGCGATCGTCCGCCACCCTCGTTGCCGAGAGTCCCGCGGGCAGGCGATCGATGTGAGAAGGGGCGGCGTAGAGCAGAGTGTTGTGGCGGTACCAGGGCTCCACGCCGGCCGCGTCCCGCAGGAGCGGTCTCAGGAAGTCAAAGGGAGCGTATCCATGCTCGGCGAAGAGGCCGCGCCAGTAGGCGTAGGGCTGCTCGTTGACATGGTTTTCGCCGCCCTGCCCGGGGATTGCCGCCGAGAACAGGACGCAGTCGCCATGGTGGACGAGATTGGCCACCAGCGTCCGGCTGGCGGCGGGATCGATGTGTTCGCCGACTTCCAGACACTGGACCAGGCTGAAGCGCCGGCCCAGATCGAAGGGTTGCGCCACATCGTGAGCGGCGAAGGCTTCCGGGGGAACCAGCAAAGCCGTCCGATCCACATAATCGCCATCGACGCCCATGGAATCCTGGATGCCCAGTTTGCGATAAACCGCAACCCATGCGCCGGCGCCGCAGCCCACATCGAGAATGCCGGTCACGGGCAGATGCTTCACCACGATGGGGATGATGGTCTCCGCGGAGCGGGTGGCCCCGCTCTGGATGTAGCGATAGAAGGTGGCGTCGTAAGCATGCGCGGCCGCCGGCGTCTCGCCAAAACGAAGGGCGGATGATGGTTCCCGCTGCGACTGCAGGGCTGGTTCGCGGAGGGCCAGAAGCGCGGTCGCCACCGTAACGGCCAGCGGCAGCAGAGGGTTGAGAAAGCCGACGACGGCCCAGAAGTTCGCGACGCCGAAGTACGTTCCATCGCCGCGGAACGCCTCGCCGAGAGCCGAAATGAGGACCGCGGCATATCCCCACAGCAGAAGAATGATGGCCAGCTTGCGGACCAGAGTTGCGAGGGCGTCTTTGGGGCGGGCTACGACGAGGACCAGACACGCAGGCAGGACGGCGACCTGGTTGTAGATGGTCAGCGTCATGATCGGGGTAATGCACACGATGGTCGACAGGGCCAGCGCGACAGCAACGCCAAACGAGGAGCTGTCCGCGGGGCTGCGGCGCAGGCGCCACAGCACCCAGCCGACCCAGACCACCAGGATTGCCGACGCGGCGAACCCGGCGTCGTGGCCGAGCAGGACTTCAAAGGGGAGTTTGCCGTGGGTTTGACCGTAGCCGTGGAGAGCGCCGAGCCAGCTCGGAATCCAGTGCGGGACAATTATTTCCGCCCAGAGCAGGAGCGCGGCGACCGCGACCGAGAAAGAAACAATAAAGCTCCAAAACCGATGAACTGCCGCCCAGGCCAGCAGAAACAGGATCAGCAGAAGAACCAACTGGGGTTTGACCGTGGCGCA
Source organism: Acidobacteriaceae bacterium (assembly GCA_036267295.1). Lineage (GTDB taxonomy): Bacteria > Acidobacteriota > Terriglobia > Terriglobales > Acidobacteriaceae > Palsa-343. The sequence continues at coordinate 9,777 of DATAWI010000015.1, forward strand.
CGCTATCAGGATGCCGGCCAGCGTCCCCTGTCTGCGGGCGAACAGGAAGCACCCGCCGAAGACGATCGCGATGACAAACAGGGTGGGCTGTTCGAGGCGCAGTCCCCACAGCACCGGCCAGCTGCTGAGCGACAGCACCACCGCAAACGCGGTCGCGGTGCGGCCGAACGGCAGCTTCAGCATCCGCACGCACAGCCAGAAGCTCAGGATCAGAAGCGGAATGACGACCAGAAGAAAAGCCAGGCGGGCCGCGGGCAGCGACAGAGACGCCAACGGAGCAAACAGGATCGCAAGATGCGCGGGATAGGGGAATCCCTGCGGGTCGCGATCGCCGGCATGCATCGGGCGGCCATAGTAGGCGAGCTGCGTCTGGCGCATGACTTCGGCGGAGTAGGGATTTTGGCCGTGCAGGGCGGCGCGCACGCCGACCCACTCATCCGCCAGATCGGAGTGGCTGGCCGGCATCAGATGATTGATTTGTCCGAGGTGCCACCAGGGAACGGCAATGGCAAAAACACAGCCGAGAATCGCAAAGACTCGCCGCATGGCCGGGGACATCGGCGGGTTAGCGTCAGGCGATGGGAGCGACTCTGGCATTGGGCAGAGTATAGGACTTCACCCCCGGCGGAGGGGATTCCCCGTTGGTGTCAGAAAAGGTACGGGTTAGCGCGCGTGAGGAGAAGATGCGACGATTGTAGGACCGGCAATTTCCCGGTAAACTGATATTTCGGCGCTGCGGGTCTCCCGCGGCAGTGCGGAATCCCGCGGATTTTGGCCCGAGGGCTGAATCGCGAAACTCTCGGAGTCCTGATCATGGCACAGCTTTGTGATATTTGCGGCAAAGGCCCGCAGTTCGGCAACAACATTTCGCACGCGCATAACGTGACCCGGCGGCGCTGGAATGTGAATCTGCATCCGGTGAAGGCGAAGGTGGGCGGCGGCAACAAGCGCCTGCGGGTGTGCAGCAGCTGCCTGAAAGCCGGCAAAGTGGTTAAGGCGTAAAGGCAGGGAACAGGGCCCGGGAATGGAGAGACCCGCCCTGCGGTCGAGACCCGGTTTTCCGGGCGCGGTGCGCCAGGCGCGCCGGATTCCAGCTCCGATTCGGCTGCTTCCATCACGTGATTCGGACCCGATCATGGCTGGACTGCCGCGTTGCGCGTGGCTGGCGTCTGCGTAATCGCAATACGAATCGCCGCTTCTGAGGCGCCGTCGTCGAAGCGGATGCCCTCCGCCGTTCGCTCCACTCCCAGCTTCTGCCAGATTCCGCTCAGGTCCACAGTGACCGGCTGGTCGCTCATGCGGCGGTAAAGGTCCTCGAGCACGTGCGTGCCGGTGGCGCCATCGCCGACGGCGAAGGCCCGCGTGATGGGCCAATTCCGATCGATGGTTCCACCGGCGGCAACGATGGCGCGCAGCGCATCCTGCAGACCTTTACGGTTGTGGGTTTGTTCGCGGATCGTGACGTCCGCGAGCAGGCAAAACTGCGCGCCTCCCCAGTAGGTGCGGCCCCAGGTGGGCGTGCGATCGAGGCCTTCGTCCCCGGGTTGCGGATTGCCCTTCGGCATGTCGCGCACCATGTCCGACCAGATTTGCCGGGGGTGCAGATAGCCGGCCTGAACCCGAGCGATCGGCTCGACATACACGGCCAGGCCCTCTTCGATCCAGTGCTGAGCGTCGTCCTGGGAAGGAAAACCGCCGTGGACCAGTTCGTGCGTCATCATCCAGTCGTCGGTCAGTTCCTGTTGCGTGGTGTGTTCGCCGAGCCGGATGCGGGTGAACGCCGGGAATCCGCCAACGCCGCCCCAGCTTGTCCCCTGCAGGACCCCGTCTTCGCCAGGCCGGATCTGGATGAGGACGCGGTCACGCGGGACCGGGAAACGGCCATAGTAGGTGGCGACCGCAGTGGCCGCATGATCCACCCATTGCAGCACCGCTGGAAAGGGCAAATCGAGAGTGCCTGGGCCGAAGTCGACCTGGATGGTTGCGCCGGTGACGTTGAAGGTCTGTGAGGAAGCGACAGAGGCTTCCCAGGGGGGTCCGTGGTGTTCGCCTTGAGGGCGCTGGTCCTGCGAGACAGCGAATGAGGAGCCGGCGAGAAGGAACGCCAGCAGAAAAACGTGGCCTGCGCGGCGGACTGGCGGGGTCCGGCGCCCCGCTGCAGTCACTTGGCCTTCTCGAAATCGAGCGAGGCGGAATTGATGCAGTAGCGGAGGCCGGTCGGCTTGGGACCGTCGGGAAAGACGTGGCCGAGGTGCGCGCCGCAGCGGGCGCAGGTGGCTTCAATCCGGCGCATGCCGTAGCTGCTGTCCTCATGGGTCTCGACGGCGTCGGGGCTGACCGGCAGCCAGAAACTGGGCCATCCGCTGCCCGATTCAAACTTCGTGTCCGACTTGAACAGCTCCGCTCCGCAGCCTACGCACTGGTACATCCCGTTGTCGTGGTTCCGATAGAGGGCGCCGGTGAAAGCCGGCTCGGTGCCTTTTTCGCGGACGATGCGGTACTGATCGGGCGTGAGCTGAGCGCGCCACTCGGCGTCGGTCTTCTCGATCTTTGCGGGCTTCGTGTCGGACATGGGCAGTCTCCTGAGTTGATTAGATGGCGCGAGATCTCAGACGGTCGCGATCACTTCGATTTCGACCAGCGAGTCTTTGGGCAGGCGCGCGACCTCGACGGTGGAACGGGCGGGCTTCACGACGCCGTCGGGCGCGAGGTAAGTCGCATAGACGGCGTTCATGGCGGCAAAATCGCTCATGTCTTTGAGAAACACGACCGTCTTGACGACGTGGGCGAGGTCGGTACCGGCGGCGGCGAGCACAGCTTTGAGATTCTCGAGGACACGCGTGGTCTGCTCCGCGATGCCGCCGGAAACGAGCTGACCGGTGGCCGGATCGAGCGCGATCTGACCCGACGTGTAAACGGAGCCGCCGACGCGGACAGCCTGCGAATAAGGCCCGATAGCGCCCGGCGCGCCGGAGGTGGAAACAGCCGACTTCTGCGATTCGTTCATGACCTGATTCTGCCGGGTTTGGGATCAGCGTGGCAAATGATGCGCGGCGCACAGGCGGCAGGATAGAATGAAGAACGTCCCCATGAGAATTGCAGTTTCCAAAATCCTGCGCCTGTCACTGTGCCTGGCGTGTGCATTGTGTATGACGGACGCGCTGATCGCGCAGACGAGCGCTCCTCCGCTGCCGCCCGCGGGGACCGCTCCCCAGAATGGCGCGCAGCCCCAGGACCAGCCGCCGAAGCAGGACGACCAGAACGGGACGCTGACCATCAAGGTGCCGGTGAACGAGGTCTACCTCGAGTTTGTCGTGTCGGACAAGCACGGGCACTTCATCCGCGACCTGAAGCAGAGCGATTTTGCGCTGCTGGACGACAACAAGGCGCCGGCGCAGGTGTACAGCTTTACCCAGGAAACCAACCTGCCGCTGCGGGTGGGCATTCTGATCGACACCAGCACGTCGATCCGGCGGCGGTTCGAGTTTGAGCAGCAGGCGGCGACGTCGTTTCTGCTGTCGATCCTGCATCCGCAGTCGGACAAGGCATTCGTGGAAGGCTTCGACGTGACGCCTGACTACCGTCAGGACTGGACGAACGACATGGACGCGCTTACGCGAGGCATCGCCGCGCTGCGGCCAGGCGGCGGCACGGCGCTGTATGACGCCGTGTACAGCGCGTGTCGCGACAAGCTGCTGACCTCCCGCGGCCAGGAGCCGGTGCGCAAAGCGATTGTGCTGGTGAGCGACGGCGACGATAACCAGAGCCATGCGTTTCTTGAAGATGCGGTGAAGGAGTGCCATCGCGCCGACACCATCATCTACGCGATCAGCACCAATGTGAGCCCCAGCCGCGACCGCGGCGACGACACCCTGCAGAAGATGGCGATTGCCACCGGCGGCAAGGCATTCTTCCCGACGAACATCGAGGACATGCCGGTCAGCTTCCAGGCGATTCAGGACGAGCTGCGCAGCCAGTACGCGCTGGTGTATAAGCCGGCGGACTTCAAGGCGGATGGAGCGTTCCGGCCGATCTATTTGTTCTGTCTGGATCGACGGTACACGGTGCGCGTGCGCGAAGGGTACTTCGCGCCCAACGGGTAAGGCTGGGTCGGCTGAGTTGCCAACCGCCTGATTGGCTCGACGGACGGGGTTTGCGGTCCGCTTCCGGAATCATTGGCTATGCCGGACGCTCGCTCCGTGGCGATGGCGGGCGGTCCTGCTCTCGCAATACACTTTCGCAGACGTAGATATCGCTGGCTCGTCCAACGGGCAGCGATCGGAGGTGTGCGTATGCGTCCCGGAACGAGGTTGATTCGCAGCAATTGGGCGTGGCTGGCTGCGGTTGCCGCTTTGCTCGCGCTTGCCGGAGCCGGTGCGAGCGGCAGTGCGGCGACACCGCCCGATTCCGGGCGAACGCCCATTCTGATGGAGCTGTTCACCTCGGAAGGCTGCTCGAGTTGTCCGCCGGTCGATAACTGGGTGGAGCGCCTGGACGCGGCGCAACCGATTGCCGGCGCGCAACTGATTGTCCTGAGCGAGCACGTGGATTACTGGGACCACGATGGATGGAAAGACCCATTCTCCTCGCCGGCCATCACGGATCGGCAGCGGGGCTATATGAACGCCCTGAGCCTGAAGGATGTCTACACGCCGCAGGTGATCGTGGATGGCGACGTGGAGGTACATCCGGATAATGGCCAGCAGGCCGACGCGGCGCTGCACCAGGCTGCTGCCGCGGCGATGATCGCGGTGAAGATTGACGGCGCTGCGCTCGCGACCGGTGTGTTGACGGGGAAAATCGAAGCGGATGGAACCAGCCAGAAGCACGGCGGCGATGTCTACGTGGCGGTCGCCATGGATAAGACGCAGACCGATGTGCTGGCCGGCGAGAACGACGGCAGGAAGCTGACCAACATCGCGGTGGTGCGCGAACTGGTGAAGGTGGGCAAACTGGACAAGGGCAAGAGCTTCGATCAGCCGTTTCGGATCAAGCTGTGGCCGGACGCCGATCCGGCGAACCTGCGTGTAGTGGCGTTTGTGCAGGAATCGGGACCGGGCAAAGTGCTGGGCGCGGCGATGACGAAGGAGATTGGGAAAGGGCAGTGAGGGCGTTTCCTCTATCGTAATGACGTGGTATAGTCAACGTCATTACTCCACGGAGGCAGCCGCGATGCCCAAAGAGGCCGTATTTACCCTCAAGCTGGAAGCTGAGCTGCGAGACGCGTTTATCTCGGAAGCGGCCGCGGTGCATCAGCCGGCGTCGCAACTGGTGCGGGAGTTCATGCGCGAATTTATCCGCAGCCAGCATGAGGCGCGCGAGCACGATGGGTGGTTTCGTGCCGAGGTGCAGAAGGCGCTGGATGACAAGAGCCCGGGTATTCCCAACCAGCAGGTGAAGCGGCATTTCGCGAAGAGACGTGCGCAAGCCATGCGCAAGGCTGGCTAGGTGCGTTTGGAATGGTCCAACGCATCGATCGATGATCGCGACGAGATATTCAGCTTCATTGAGGCGGAGAATCGGCAGGCCGCGATCGAAATGGATGAACGGATCGAAGAACAGGTGGACCGGCTGGTCCAATTTCCCGAAAGCGGTCGTCCCGGTCGCATACCCGGCACGCGAGAGATGGCGATTGATCGGACGCCGTATGTCGTCGCTTACCGGCTTGAGGGAACAGCGATTCGGATCTTGCGCGTGCTGCACGGTGCGCGGCGGTGGCCTCGCCGTTTCTAGTCGCTCTTCAGCATTTTCTCCAGCTCTGCTTCCCCAATCACTTTGATTTCGAGTTCCTTCGCCTTGTCGAGTTTGGAGCCGGCTTCTTCGCCGGCTACGACGTAGCTGGTTTTCTTGCTGACCGAGCCGGAGACGCGGCCGCCGGCGGCTTCGATTCTGGCCTTCGCGTCTTCGCGCGACAAGGTCGGCAGCGTGCCGGTCAGGACGAAGGTGAGGCCTTCGAGCTGCGAGGTTTTCTTCCGCCTCTCCGCGGTCATGGTAAGGCCGGCCTTTTCGAGCCGGTGGACGAGGTCGCGGTTGCGGGACTCGTCAAAGAATTCGCGGATGGCCTGCGAGACGCGGGGGCCGACTTCGTTGACGCGTTCCAGGTCTTCGGCGGTTGCGGCCATAAGGGCTTCCATGGAGCCGAATTCTTCGGCGAGGAGCTGTGCGGTGCGTTCGCCGACGAAGCGAATGCCGAGGCCGTAGAGGATGCGGGCGAGGCCGGCCTTCTTCGAGGCCTCGATTTCAGCGAGGAGGTCTTTGCGCTCTTTGGGACCGACGAGGGCCTGGGTGCGTGTCTTTTCTTCGCCGGTCTTTTTATCGGTGGTGACGACTTCGTGCTGGAGCGTGGCCAACTGTTCGTCGTTGAGGTGGTAGAGGTCGGCGATGCTGGAAACCAGCTTCTGCTCGAGAAGCTGGGCGACGACGGCTTCGCCGAGGCCTTCGATGTTCATGACGCCGCGGGACGCGAAATGGAGCAGGCTGCCGGTGAGGCGCGCGGGGCAATCGATGTTGACGCAGCGGTAGTCGACTTCGCCTTCGGTGCGGACGATCTCGCTGATGCAGTCGGGACAGTGGGTGGGGAACTTGAAGTGCTTTTTGCCGCGCGGATGATCCTTGTCGTCGACGACTTCGACGACTTTGGGGATGACGTCGCCGCCGCGTTCGACTTTGACATAGTCGCCGATGAGGAGGCCCAGGCGCTCGATCTCGTCGGCGTTGTGCAGAGTGGCGCGGCTGACCGTGGTTCCGCCAATCACGACGGGAGTGAGGACGGCGACGGGCGTGAGCTTGCCGGTGCGGCCGACCTGGGTGCGGATGTCCTCGACCTGCGTGATGCCGGCGCGGGCGGTGAACTTGAAGGCGACGGCCCAGCGCGGGGCGCGGCCGGTGTAGCCGAGGCGGCGCTGGACGTCGACGGAGTTGACCTTGATGACGATGCCATCGATTTCGTAACCGAGGCCGGCACGATTCTTTTCGGCGCGTTCGATGAAGGTCAGCACCTTATCGATGGAGGGAATGGACTCGCGATTGGGATTGACACGGAATCCTGCGATGGTGAGGGCGTGCAGAGCTTCGGCCTGTTCGGGCAGGAGGTCTTCGCCGCGTTCGTTGAGGAGGAAGTAGGCGTAGAAGTCGAGGCGGCGCTGGGCGACGATGTTGGGCTCGAGGGTGCGGATGGTGCCGGCGGCATAGTTGCGAGGATTGGCAGCGGCGGCGAGACCCTGCGCTTCGCGTTCCGCATTGGCCCTGGCGAAAGCGGCGAGGGGCATGACGACTTCGCCGCGGACTTCGAAGGTGGGGGGCATGGCCGCCTTGTGCAGCGCGGCGGCAGAGATGGACAGCGGGATGGAGCGGATAGTGCGGACGTTGCTGGTGACATCCTCGCCAGTGGTTCCATCGCCGCGGGTGAGGCCGCGGGCCAGATGCGCGGAGCCGCTGGCGGCGGCCTGGTATTGCAGCGCCATCGAGATTCCGTCCATCTTGTACTCGCAGACATAGCTGACGGTCGCGTTTTCGCCGGCTAACTGATGGACGCGGCGATCCCAGTCGCGGAGCTCTTCTTCGCTGGTGACGTTGTCGAGGGAGAGCATGGGGCGCGAATGCGGAACCTTGACGAAGCCTTCTTTGGGCTTGCCGCCGACGCGCTGGGTGGGCGAATCGGGCGTGACGAGGTCAGGGTGTTCGGCTTCGAGGCGTTTGAGCTCGCGGACCAGGCCGTCGTACTCGAGGTCAGAGAGCGTGGGCTGGTCGAGGACGTAGTAGAGATGCTCGTGGTGGCGAATCTTTTCGCGCAGGGATTCGATCTTTTGGGCAGGCGAAATCATGCTGCGATCATGGTAATGAAAGTCCGCCCTGCTGCGGGAGCGCCCCCCTCGAGGGAACGGTCGGTTGGGCCGGTTACCTCGGAATGTGATCGCCAGCACATACAACCGTCAGCCCGTTTCGTCTGAATGATTCCAACGAATATCGGGCGCTGGAGTTGATCCTGCTGACGTGCCGCGCGGTATTCCGTTGAGGGAATTTCATGAGCATCTTCAAAGATGCGGGACATCTCTTCCGGCTGGCGGGAGTGTACCTGGCGGGGACGCTGCTCTTCCTGGTGGTTCGCGCGGCCGTGGTCCCGCACAGCTTTGGACAGTACGGGCACTACCGCGGCGCGGCCGTGGCGGAAATCGCTGCCAAGCCTCGCCATTTTGCCGGCCATCAGAGCTGCGAAACCTGCCACGCCGACGTCGCCCAGACCAAAGCCTCCGGGATGCACGCTCACGTGAACTGCGAAGCCTGCCACGGCCCGCTGGCAAAGCATGCCGACGATCCTTCCATCGATCCGGGCAAGCCCGATGTAGCCACGCTCTGCGTTCGCTGCCATGCCGCCAGCGCCGCGCGGCCGAAGGACTTCCCCCAGGTCGACGCGTCCCAGCACTCCGGCGGCCTGCCCTGCAACACCTGTCATCAGCCGCACAATCCGGTGATCACCGCGGGAGGCGCGAAATGAACATCACCCGCCGCCATCTGCTCATCCTGTTGCCGGCCGCCGCTGTGGCCTGGAAGTCGGTTTTGGCCGGAACGCCGGAGGAGTCGCCCAACTACACCATGACGGAGCACTGGTGGGGCATGCTCATCGACATCCCCAAATGCATCGGCTGCGGAAATTGCGTGCGCGCCTGTCAGGCGGAGAACGATGTTCCCGACGGCTTCTTCCGCACTTGGGTGGAGCGGTACCACGTGGACGACTGGAACATGACCAATCCCCAGGTGATCTCCCCCGATGGCGGCAAGGAGGGCTTTCCTTCCGTGACCGAGAACCCTGACGGCAAATACTTCTTCGTGCCGAAGATGTGCAACCACTGCGCAGATTCGCCCTGCACCCAGGTTTGTCCGGTCGGCGCGACATTTATCAGCCCGGACGGCGTGGTGCTGGTGGATCAGAAATACTGCCTGGGCTGCGCCTACTGTGTGCAGGCCTGCCCCTACGGCTGCCGCTACATTCATCCACAGAAGAAGGTCGCGGACAAGTGCACGCTCTGCTATCACCGCATCACCAAAGGCCTGACGACGGCCTGCTGCGAAGCCTGTCCCACCGGCGCGCGGCAACTCGCCGACCTGAAGAATCCCAAAGATCCGATCCACGCCTTCCTGAAGACCCACAGCGTGCAGGTGCTCAAGCCGCAGATGGCCACCGGCGCCAAGGTCTTCTACAACGACCTGGACGGCTCGGTGCGCTAGAGGAAAGGAAACGAAGAGATGCCCGGTGTGGAAGGCTTTATGTATCCGAACGAGGCCTCGCTCTACTGGAGCGTGCTGATCGTTCTCTATCCCTACATCACCGGACTGGTGGCTGGGGCGTTTATCCTGGCTTCGCTGGAGCGCGTTTTCCGCGTGGAAGCGGTGAAGCCCACCTACCGTCTGGCGCTGCTGACCGCGCTGGCGTTTCTGCTGGTCGCCGCAATGCCGCTGCAACTCCATCTGGGGCATCCGGAACGCTCCTATGAGATGTACATGACGCCGCACCGTACCTCGGCGATGGCCATGTTCGGCTTCATCTATCTCTGGTACCTGATGGCGGTGCTGACTGTTGAAATCTGGCTCGATTACCGCGCCGACATCGTCGCGCTCTCGCACTCCACCCGCGGTTGGCGACGGCTGCTCTACCGCATCCTGACCCTCGGTTCAGACAACGTCAGCGAACGCGCGCTGCACATCGACGACCGGGTGGGGTGGTTCATCACCCTGATTGGCATTCCGTCGGCCTTCCTGCTGCACGGCTACGTGGGATTCATCTTCGGCTCCATCAAGGCCAATCCCTGGTGGTCCTCACCGCTCATGCCTGTCGTCTTCATCTTTTCCGCCATGGTTTCGGGGATCGCCGCCGTCCTGCTTCTCTACATGGCCATGATGCGCCTGCGCCGTCAGCCCATCGACATGCGCTGCGTGGACACCATCGCGCAGTACATGCTCTACATCTTCATCGTCGATTTCAGCCTGGAGATGCTGGACCTGATCCACCGCATCTACGAAGCTGACGAATCCTTCCGCAGCCTGGACTTCATGGTGCACACCAAGCTGTGGTTCTCCCAGGTAATCCTGCAGATCTGCCTGGGCACGCTGGTGCCCATCCTGCTGGTGGCTCTCGTTCAGGTAACGAAGCTTTCCGCAACGGTCCGCAAGCGCATTTACGTTGTCTCCGGCTCGCTTGCCCTCATCGGCATTTTTGCCATGCGCTGGAATGTCGTCATCGGTGGCCAGTTATTTTCCAAGAGCTTCCTCGGGTACACCACCTACAAAATGGCTCTGGCCACGCGCGAGGGCCTGCTGGTCTCCATCGCTCTGACCCTCCTGCCCCTGGTCTTTCTGGCGATCCTCGTCAAGCTGCTGCCACCGTGGTCCGAAGAAGGCCACGCGCCTCTGCCGGCGTCCGCGGCCGGCGACTGACCCGGGCGCTCACGGCTGGTCTTCAGAAAGGTGAGGACCTTGAACGATCATTCCGAAGCGGTCGATCGGCTCACGCGCCGCATGGAAACCCTGGAGGGCCGGGTCTCCGCGCTGGAGCATGCTCCTCAGGCACAGTCACCGCCCGCGATGGCTGCGCCGTCAGCGACAGCAGCAATCCCTGCCGCGGCCGCCGTCGCCCTGCCGCGGGAAACCGGCATCTTCTCCGTCGCCGGCAAGGCTATGCTCGCCGTGGCGGGAGCCTATCTGCTCCGCGCCCTTGTGGAGTCAGGCGCCTGGCCACGCCCGCCGCTGGTGGGCCTGGCGATTGTCTACGCCTTCTTCTGGCTCATCCCGGCTGCGCGCGCGAAGGCCTGGCTGCCCAGCGTAGCCTGGGCTGGCGCCTCGGCGCTCATCCTCGTGCCCATGCTGTGGGAGCTGACCCTGCGCTTCGCCACCCTGCCGCACGCCGTCACCGCGGGGGTGCTCGCGGCTTTCGTCGTCGTCGCCTCCGCGCTTGCCTGGAAGCGGCGTTTCGCTGAAGTCGCGTGGGTCGCCGAGGCCGCCGCCAGTCTGGCTGCCGTGGCTCTGGCGCTGGCCACCCGCGACCTCACGCCGTTCATAGCGGCAATGCTGGTCATCGCCATCGCCGGCGAAGTCGCCGCGGCACGCCATCGCACGCTGCGCGTTCGGCCCCTGGTCGCGGCGGCCGCCGACTTCATCCTGTTCGCACTCATCTGGATTTATTCCAGTCCAGCTGCCGCGCGCACCGAGTATCCAGCCATCGGCGCGCCCCTGCTGCTGGCCTTCGCGCCCCTGCTTCTGCTCATCTACGCGGGCAGCGCCAGCACGCAGACCCTGATCCTGGGTCGCCGCATTTCTTTCTTTGAAACGGCCCAGACCCTGGTCGCGTTCCTGCTGGTCGTGTGGGGATTGCTGGCTTTCCGGTCGGGGCCCGCCGCTCGTATGCTCGGCATCCTCTGCCTCGTCGCTGGGGCCGCAGGATACGCCGTCGCCTTTGCCGCTTTCGCGCGCGTCTCCGCACAGCGCAATTTCCATGTCTACGCCACCGGAAGCCTCGCGCTGCTGCTGGCGGGCTGCTGGCTGTCTCTGCCAGCGGTGGGGCTGCCGCTGTGGCTCACCCTGCTGGCCGTCGCCGCCACCATCGCGGGCGTGCGTGCCGAATGCCGCACGCTCCAGTTCCACGGGCTGGCCTTCCTGTCCGCTGCGTTTGTCTTCTCCGGTCTGCTGGCCTGGATGGGTCACACCCTGGCCGGCAAATTCCCGCTTGTGCCGGCATGGATCGTTTTCATCGTCGCGGTAGCGGCCATGGTCTGCTATGCCACGGTGGCCCGGGTTCCCGCTGAATCCTGGTGGCCGCGCCTGCTTCGCCTGCTGGATGCAGCCCTGGCACTGAGCGCCGCGGCGGCTCTGCTGGTGTGGGGACTTGTTCGCCTGGCCGTCGGCGAGGCTCCCGGCGTCGAGCATCTGGCGGTGCTGCGGACGCTCACCGGCTGCGGCCTGGTGGTCCTTCTCGCGTGGGCCGGTTCCCGCCAGGAGCGCCGCGAACTGGCCTGGCTCGCATGGGTTTCGCTCGCCGGCCTCGCCGTCAAGCTGCTCTTCGAGGACCTGCGCCACGGCCACCTGGGTTTTACCGCCGTTTCCATCTTCGTCTATGCCGTCACACTGCTGGCGGTCCCACGACTGGTCCGACTGAAGCCCAGGGTCACCCAACAAGCCTGAGAGGGATCCGACACGAACACAGATGGATAACGCCGCAACATCCGCCTGTTGAGACAGGGATTGGCACCGAAATATCGGGGGTGTTGAGGAATTCAGCGTGGTGATCCGGGAATGATGCATTCCGGCCCATGCACTCATTGGACCGGTTGATTTCGATTCCGGCGCACCCCGGACGGGGAGATCATTTCGCGGGGTTGAACCGCGCCTGGGCGGACGAGGCGGCTTTCTCGATTTGCTTCAGCCTTTCGGTCAGCAATTCCTGCTCGCGCAGGTTGTGCGTCATGGCGAGGGCGCGCTGGATCGCCTCGCGCGCTTCGCTGAACCTGCCCAGCTTCATGAGGAAGTCTCCGCGCACGCTGGGCAGCAGGTGGTAGGCGGCGAGGGCGGAGTCCGTGCCGAGCCGGGCCATCGCGTCGAGGGCCTCGAGTCCGGCAGCCGGGCCTCGCGCCCTGCCCACGGCGACCGCGCGATTGAGCGCGACGATGGGCGACGGACTGATCTGCAGCAGCGCGTCGTAGAGCAGAACGATCCGCTCCCAGTCCGTCTCTCCGGCCGTGCGGGCGCGCATGTGACAGGCGGCGATCGCTGCCTGGAGGGCATAGTTCCCCGCGCCTCCGCCCAGACGCTGCGCGTGTTCGAGCGCACACCTGCCTCGCTGAATCTGCGCGTGGTCCCACAACAAGCGATCCTGATCCGGCAATAGAACTGCCTCGCCGTTGCGTCCCCGGCGGGCCGCGGTGCGCGATGCCTGTAGTTCCATCAACGCCAGCAGAGCATGAACTTCCGATTCGCCGGGCAGCAGTTGCACGAGGATGCGCCCGAGGCGGAGCGCCTCGTCGCAGAGGCCGGCGCGCATCCATTCCTCTCCCGATGTCGCGGTGTAGCCCTCGTTGAAGATGAGGTAGACCACGGAAAGGACGGACTCCACGCGGCGGCGCAACTCGTCTCCGCGGGGCGTCTCAAAGGGAACACGCGCTTCGGAGAGGGTTTTCTTCGCACGGGAGATGCGCTGGCCGAGGGTCTTCTCCGGGACCAGGAAGGCGCGGGCGATCTCCGGCGTGGTGAGGCCGCCGAGGAGACGCAAGGTCAGCGCGATGCGGCCTTCGACCGCAAGGACCGGGTGGCACGCGGTAAAGATGAGCCGCAGGACGTCATCGTCGATCACCTGGTCGAGCGCCTCGTCCATCGCCTCTCCGAGTTGCCGCTGTTGGAATTCAAGCTCGCGGGTAATTTCCTCGTGCTTTTGCACGAGCATGTGGCCGCGGCGCAGAGAATCGAGAGCGCGGCGCTTAGCCGCCGTCATCAGCCAGGCCGCGGGATTTTCGGGGATCCCTTCCTCGGGCCACACTTCGAGGGCCGTGACCAGAGCGTCCTGAGCGAGTTCCTCGGCGAGACCAATGTCATGGGTGACGCGGGCGATGCCGGCAATGAGGCGTGTGGATTCGATCTTCCACACGGCCTCAATGGTCTTTTGAATGCCGGTCATCGCCTGCCGGCGGTTGCGTTGGGAAGATCTTTGAAGCCTTCCGCCGCCTTCTGTACCTCTGCGGGGAAATCGCTCATCTCCTGAATCTGGCGCACTTCAATGATCCCGTCGCCGAAACACGGCGCTCGCCTGGCCCATTCGATCGCTTCTTCCCGCGAGCGCACCTGCAGGATCCAGTAGCCCCCGATCACCTCTTTCGTCTCGGAAAAGGGGCCGTCCGTCACGGTGATTTTGCCGTCGGAGAACGCAACCCGCGCGCCGCTGGAGGGCGGATGCAGCCCGTCGAGCGCGAGCAGGACACCGGCCTGCTGCAGACTCTTGTTGTACTCCATCATCTTTGCCACCGCTTCCGCACTGGGAACGGCGTCCGGCGGCGCCGCCTCATATCCTTTGGGCATCACGATCATCATGAAACGCATGGCACTGCTCCTTCTCGTGGATTGCAGCCCCGAGGCCCGTTGAATCCGAAGTCCGGCGCTGGTTCGGTTGAGTGAACTTCCGTTCCGTCGGACCACCGTTGCACGGGAATCACGAACTGCCTCCGATGCTCCTGCGGCCGCCGCCGCCGCTGCGCATAACGGCTCTTCTGTTCGTTCGGGACTGGCGCTTCGTCGCTAGTCGGGTCGGAAGAAGATCTCGCGCACTTCGCCCGACGCCCGGCACGCGAGGGCGCCCTTGCGCGCCCATTTGATGGCCTCGTTCATATCCGCGCATTCGAGGATGGAGAAGCCGCCGACATGTTCTTTGGCCTCCATAAAGGGGCCATCGGTGATGAGGACCTGGCCATTGGGTTGCACCCGCAGCGACTTCGCGTTGCTGGCCGGCGCGAGGCCGCAGGCGAATTTCGTGACCACGCCGGCCGCCTCCATCTCTTCGCCGAGCGCGACCATAGCGCCCATTTTCGCTGGGTCCTCAACGGACGGGTCGTAGTTGTCGGGGAGTTGAATGGTGAGGAAATAGAGCGGCATGGTTTTCTCCTGTCGTGGCTTGGCGGGGTCTCGATGCTCCGCCTTCACTATAACGACGAACGGCGGAAACGGAATTCGACAAGCATCGCAGAAATTTTTCGGTTTCCTGGTTCGGAAAGAGAAGCCGGACTGCTCATCGATCTCTGTTTCCAGCGGAATCGAGTCCCGGGAACGCAGCCTTACTGCGGAGCCGGAGGCTGCGTCTTCTCGTCGACGACGGCCTGATGGGCTTTCGGCAGGGTGAGAAAGGAGCGCACCTCGACCGGCGTTCGACAGGCGACGACGGCTTTGCGGCCCCAGGCGAGCGCTTCGTCGAGGTCAGCGCATTCGAGCACCCAGAATCCGCCGACGTGCTCCTTGGCTTCGAGATACGGTCCGTCGGTGGTGAGCACCTTGCCATGGGGGTCCGCCCGCAGCGATTTCGCGTTGCTTGCCGACGACAGGCCACCGACGAAGGCCCTCACACCGGCAGCCACCATTTGCTTGTTGAGCGCGACGATATCGCGGATCATCGCTTCGTTTTCGAGGGACGGCTGGTAGTCGTCGGGGTGGTGAATCGCCACCAAAAACTGCGGCATGGTCATCTCCTGGAGGGGACTTTGGGTGCGGCGGTTTTCCCGCCTTCACTATAACGACGAACGGGGGAAGGGGAATTCGACAGGTATTTTGCGGATTTTCCGCACACGTTCGCTTCACTCGGTGCAGACGCTGAAGGCGTGCCCCTGATACGAAAACAGGAGTTCGCCGGTTTTCCGGCAGCGTTGACCGGATCGCCCCAAAACCTTCTCTCACCGAGCGCTGTCATCCTGAACGAACGGGGCCCCGTTCGTTCAGGATGACAGCACGGAAGATTGTCTTTTTTGTCTTTATGCGTTGGCTATCGTGGCAGTCCCGGCGGCGGGCTGAAGGCTTCGGGCGCGATCCTGCCTGGCCGCCGGCGCTGGGGTTGTTGCCGCGTTGCCGGGGAGCGCGCCAGCTATTTGAGCTGGATGTAGCGGCTCTGGACGAGGCCTACGATGTCGCCGTAGGTGGGGTCGAAGCTGTCCTTGTGGATGGCGGCATACCAGACGGCTTTGCCGGTCAACAGCGTATCCGGGCCCTTCCATTTCGGGTCGATCACCCATTTCATGTAGGGCGTGGCGGGGTCCGGCTGGCCGGAATCGCTGACCACGCGACAGGTGCCGCCATAAGAGAGCTGCGTATCGGTGACCACCCGCGGGTCGTTGGTGAAGAGATAGGTAATGGCCTTGGTTTGGGCGTCCCAGGCAACGATGAATTTGATTTTGGTGCCGGTGAGCTCGATTTCCGCGCAGGGGTCCTTGTGGCCGGGGCCGGTTTCGCACTGTTTCAGGTGTTTTTCCGAGGCGAAGATGGTGGCGGGAGCCGGCGCGCCGAGCTGCGGCAGGCTGCTGAGCTGCGCGGAGGCGGGACTCGGAGGGAGAGCCAGCGCGCAGACGGCCAAGGCAGAAAGGACGAAGAACGGGGATCTTTTCATGGCGATCCAAAGCCCCCTGGTGGATTTACTAGGGAATTTTAGGCTGCGGAGGGGCATAAATGGTGGTTTTGGGGCGGGATGTGAAGATTTTTGCGCCCCGAGGCGGGAAAAGGTAACCAGAGAGAGGGAGTCCGGGAAGGAAAAGCGAAGAATCGCATGAAGGTTGGGGGGTCCGGATGCCCAGGAGGTAACCGCTCCATGATTACAAAAGTCCGGCGATTTGGAACTAAATTGGGATAGGCAAGGGTCGCGGGGACGGGTAGATTTTGATCATTGAGTAGCACTTGGGGGAGGGCTACTTGAGTGTGACGCCAGTGGACAAACCGTCCACTGGCGTTTTGCATTTGGGGGGCAGAGAGTGCCTGGCAGGATTCCGTTGCTTGTCCGGCGCGATCGGCTGCGGGGCCGGTGGATTCGAGTTTTCGGTCGGGAGAACTCCCTGTATGCTTCGGGGGATGGGCGCAACCGGAGCCAGCCAATCCAGGATCATGCGGGCGAGTCTTGCTTTCCTGCTGCTGTGGCTGCCCGCGTGCGTGATTGCGGCGTTCACCGCCTTCATTGCCTGTCTCACGCTCGACTCGGCTCCATTGTTCAGCGCGATTTCGTTCCTGCTGGCGATTCCGGCCGTCCTGGTCGGGGTGAAGTCGCTCCGATGGAGCGCGATTGCGATGGCGGTGCTGCTGGTGTGGCAGGTGATTTCGACGGCCTGGCCACACTTCCAGCTGAACGGTTTTTTCAATTCGATCGTGGACGTCCTGCTGCTGATCGCGACCGCGTTGACGGTCGTGGTTTGGCTGGCCAGCCCGTTCCCATCGCTCGAAGATTTCATACTCCAGTTGCGGCGGCCATTGCGGCGTGAGGACTCCTGAGAGGCGAGCGCGACGACGGCTATAATCCGTTTCGATGGAAAAGCATGTGCTGGACGAACTGGAGCGGCGGAACCGCCTGGCGGAAGAGGGCGGCGGGCACGAACGCCGGGAGCGGCAGCGGCGCGAAGGGAAAATGAACGCGCGGGAGCGCATTGACCTGCTGCTGGACGAAGGGACCTTCGAAGAGACCGACCGGCTGGTGACGCATCGCTGCACCGACTTCGGGATGGAAGAGAAGCGCATCCCGGGCGATGGCTTTGTGACGGGGTACGGGCGGATCGACGGGCGGACGGTGTTTGTGTTTGCGCAGGACTTCACCGTCTTCGGCGGGTCGCTCTCGGAGACCAACGCAGCCAAGATCGTAAAGCTGATGGAGACCGCTATGCGGGTGGGCGCTCCGGTGATTGGGCTGAACGATTCGGGAGGGGCGCGGATTCAGGAAGGCGTGGTGTCGCTGGCGGGGTACGCGGACATTTTTCTGCGCAACACGCTGGCCAGCGGGCTGATTCCGCAGATCTCGGCGATTTTGGGGCCGTGTGCGGGCGGGGCGGTGTATTCGCCGGCGATCACGGATTTCACGCTGATGGTGGACAAGACGTCGTACATGTTTGTGACCGGGCCGGACGTGATCCGGACGGTGACGCATGAGGAAGTGACCAAGGAAAAGCTGGGCGGGGCGACCACCCACAACGAGATTTCGGGCGTGGCGCATTTTATGGCGCATGACGATGCGGATTGCCTGGCGATGATTCGCGAGCTGCTGAGTTTTCTGCCGTCGAATAACCTGGACGATCCGCCGCGGCGTCCGTGCACGGATCCGGTGGACCGCGCGGACCGGGACCTGGATGGGCTGGTTCCGGCGGATTCGAAGCAGCCATATGACATCAAGGACGCGATCGTGCGGGTGATCGACGATGGATATTTCTTCGAGGTGCACGAGCACTTCGCGCGGAATATTGTGGTGGGCTTTGCGCGCATGAACGGGCGACCGGTGGGGATTGTGGCGAATCAGCCGGCGTTTTTAGCGGGGGTGCTGGACATCGACGCCAGCGTGAAGGCGGCGCGGTTTGTGCGCTTCTGCGACGCGTTCAATATTCCGCTGATCACGTTTGAAGATGTGCCGGGATTTTTGCCGGGGACGCAGCAGGAGTATGGCGGGATTATCCGCCACGGGGCGAAACTGCTGTATGCCTATGCGGAAGCGACGGTGCCGAAGATTCTGGTGATTACGCGCAAGGCGTATGGGGGCGCCTACTGCGTGATGAGTTCGAAGCATATCCGGACAGATGTGAACCTGGCGTGGCCGACGGCGGAGATTGCGGTGATGGGGCCGGAGGGCGCGGTGAACATCGTGTACGGGCGGGAACTGGCGGCCGCGGTGCGTGCGGCGGAGGCAGCGGAAGGTGAACTGAGCGCTGCGCGGCGCGCGGAAGTGCTGGCGGCGGAGCGGGCAGAGCGCGCGCATGCGTTTCGCGAGCAATTCGCGAATCCTTATGTGGCGGCGGAGCGCGGGTATGTGGACGCGGTGATTCTGCCCCATGAAACGCGGCGGCGTCTGATTTCCGCGTTGGAGATGCTGGACGGGAAGCGGGACAAGAATCCGCCGAAGAAGCACGGGAATATTCCCCTGTAGCGGCGATTCGCCGCCTGTGCGGGGCTTCGACGATCGGGAGCGAAGCACCGGGACCCTGGAAGACGCCCTGGCAGCCGGGATCAGCTAGCCGCTGAACTTCCGCAGCCACTCCGCGTCCACCTTGAGAGCGGCGAACGCCTCCATATCCGGAAACGCTTCCTGCTCCACATAAATGTGCTGCACCTTCGTGTGCCTGGCCGCCGCAAAAATGCTGGCATAGTCCAGGCTTCCCTGATTCATCTCCGTCGACACCGGCTCTTCTCCGGGTTTCCAGCCCTCGAGCTTGAACTCCTTCACGTGCAACTGCGTGAAGCGCGACGGAAACTTCGTCAGATACTCCTCCGGCTTGGCGCCGCCAATCACCACCCAGCCGCAATCCATCTCCATCGTCACCAGCTTTGGATCGGTGTTCGCCAGGATGACGTCGTACGGCCGCACCCCGCCTTCCTTCTGGTGAAACTCCACAAAGTGGTTGTGATAGCCAAACTGAATGCCCGCCGCGTTCACCTTCGCCCCGATCTCGTTGAACTGCTCTGCATTCCACTTCCAGTCGTCCAGGCTCACCGCCTCCATCGTGGCGTTCCAGCTCAACCCCTTCGCTCGCGACGGGTCCCGCATCATCGGCGCCGAGCAGATGATGAAGCTCAGCCCCAGCCCCTGTGCGTACTGGATGATCTCGTCCAATTGCGGCTTGAGCTGCGCCAGCGCGTAGTGTGCGCTCACGCACCGCAGCCGGGCAGCGCTCATCGCCTGCTTCACCTCGGCCGCCGAGTGGTCGAAAAATCCAGCCGCCTCCACTTCGCGATAGCCCATCGCTCCCAGCCGCTGCAACGTGCCGGCATAGTCCTTGGGCAAATAATCCCGCACCGAGTAAAGCTGCAATCCCAGCGGCTTGCCCAGCGGATTCGCCCACAACTCCCGTGTCCCTGCGGCAGCCGCACACGCCGCCGCGGTCTTCACAAACGTCCTTCTCGAAATCACCGCCATCGTCCCCGCCTCTCTGTGTCAATCTCGGTTACAAATCCTGCCGCCTACGCCTCGATCTTCCTCTTCGCCGCATTCCAGCCCACCGCGCTGCCGCCAAAATAGGACGCATTCGCCATGTGGCAGCCAATCGCTGTGTTGTTCCCAAAGTGGACGTCTTCCACCACCGCCTTACGGCTCCGTACCGCCTCAAAGAACACGGTTTCGTGATCCACCACGTCGTTGTATCCCTGCGGAGCCGTGTAGGTCGACGACACCGCGTCCCCCGTCTGCGCCGTCACGTCGGAATGCTCCGCATGCCATTGCGCCAGGTACTGCGTCTTCAGCCGCTCCGGCCATCCGATCAGCGAGTAGCCCTCCGGCTGCGGACGCGTATCCTGTGGAACGAACGTCAGCGTGTTCCCGTTCAGCGTCATCGTTCCCTTCGTGCCGTAGAACGTGATGGGCTCTCCCTGCGCGTTGTTCAAATTGCACCGCAGCGCCACGCGAAAGTTCGGATAGTCGTAGAGCGTCTCGATCAGGTCAGGGAAGTCTCGCCCATCCTTCCACCGGTACAGGCCGCCGGTCGATTGCGCCTTCTGCGGCGCCTCGTTCGTTCCGGTAATGAAGTGAATTCCCGACAGCAGATGCACAAACAGATCGCCTGACAATCCCTCGCCGTAGTCGGCGAAGCATCGCCAGCGGAAAAACCGCGCCGCGTCGAACGGCCGCTCCGGCGCGTCCACCAGAAACGCCTTCCAGTCGATCGTCTGCTCGTTCGCGTCCGGCGGAATCGGATACACCCACGCTCCGCTCGGTGAATTGCGTCCCGACACGCCCTCGATGAAGAACACATCGCCCAGTGCGCCGGACGTCCACATCTCGCGCGCCCTGGCATAGACAATGTTGCTCACGCGCTGACTGCCCACCTGCAGAATGCGCTGGTGCTGTGCCACGGCGGCCACCATCGCAAAGCCGTCTTCCACGTTGTGCGACATGGGCTTCTCGCAGTAAACATCCTTGCCCGCCTCGCACGCATCCTCCACCACGCGCCGGTGCTGATGATCCGGGACCGCGACCAGCACGGCCTCCACATCCTTGCGATCCAGAATCGAACGGTGATCCCGCGTCGCCGGCACGTCGTGCCCCACCGCCTCGCGTCCCGCATCATGACGGCTGTCGTAGAGATCGGCGATCGCCACGCACTCCGCCATCGGAACCTGGCGCGACGCGCGCAGCAGTTCGCAGCCGCGCGTCCCCGTCCCAATCGAAGCGAATTTCACCGGATCGCTCGCCGCCTGCCCCATCCCCCATAGCCCCCGCGGCTCCAGCAGCGTCGCGGTGGCTGCCGTGCCCGCGCTGATCTTCACAAAATCCCTCCGCGTCAGCGGAACCCTGTTCATGCGTCGTCTCCCCGTCTTTCTGTCAGCGATTCAGAATACGCCCGCAGAACCCCGCCGCCGTCCCACAACCATCGTCAGCGCAAAATCTACTGCTATCCGCCAAAGTGGAGGCTCACCACCGCCGCGCTGCCCGCCGGCAATTCCAGCGTCACCAGCCCATCCTGCACCGCCAGCGTCTCCTCACGCTCCGCATTCCACGCGCCGCTGCCGCCCACCGGATTCTCTCCCAGGGTCACATCCTGCGTGTCGTCCAGGCGCGGAGCCGACAGCCGCAGGGCGCGCGCGCGGTTGGCCCGCTCTCCGCAGTCAATCGTCAGTGCCACGGTGCGGTCGTCGTGCTTGTTCAGGACCACGGCCTTCACGGTGCCGCGCGACTCTGCCGCATCGTTCACCAGCCCATACGCGTTCAGCAGCGGCGCATCGTCCGCATGATCGATCTGTGCGGCGATCAGATGTCCCGGTCCCGCCTCCGCAAACAACAGCATCCCGTAATACAGCGGGCGCGCCGTGAAGCCATCCTCCACCGTGCCTGCCACCGGCGTGTACCAGCCGTACCCGCCGCCGTGGAAGTTAATCCCCACGCCGCCCGCTGTCGCCAGTTGATACATCAAATCCGCGCCCCACAGCGCCGCCGCAAGCGTGTCGCTCACCCCCTGTTTGCCGCCCTGATAGCAGGAATTCGTCTCCGCCAGACGAAATGGCAAATTGGAATCCGCCTTCGTCGCCGCCATCCCCGCAAACTCCGCCTCCAGCCGCGGATTCGGCCTCAGCAGCCGTTCGATCGTCATCGACGGATTCTCCGGCGGGCCCTCCGCGTAGTAATGCTGTGACAGAAACGCCGCCTCCTTGCTGAACTGTTTCGCAAACGGAACCAGCCATTCGTTGTTGAACGCCGTATCCGGTCCCGCAAACGGAGCATGCGGAACCTTCTTGCGGATCACCTCGAAGAAGTGTTGCCACTCTGCCGCAAACTGCGCGAAGTTGTAATCCGGCTTGCGCAGTCCGTTGCGCGAAAACAAATCCGGCTCGTTGCACAACTGGAAGGCGATGAGCTTGTCGCCCATCGTCCGCATCACGAAGTCGGCCTCTGCCGCGGCGGTCTCCGCGGATTCGGTGCCCATGTTGAGCCCGTAGATCAGCTTCCATCCGGTCGCGTCGATAAACCCGCGCAGATTGCGCACCGCCTGCGGCGTCAGCTTCCTCGGAGGCGGAGGTTTGTGCCCCTTATCGGGGCCAACCGCCCGCTCGATCACGTTCGCCTCATCCTGCTGCCGGGTCGCCGGATTGTCTGCCACCGCGCTCGGCGTCCAGTAGCAATACTCGCTGGTGTTGCCGCCGATGCGCAGCACGCCCGACGCGCCCAGCCGGCGGATGAATCCAATCAGTTCCGCGTTGTCCGGCGAGAAAAATTCCGGCTGGCTCAGCTGCGCGCTCTCATAGCTCAGCCCGGTAAAATCCGCCGGAATTCGATTGCCCGCCTTCTTCGCATCCAGCGTCAGCCGAATCGCAACAGAAGAAGCGTCTTCTCCCCAGACGCTCTCTCCGCACAGCGCCGCGCCCGACGCCAGAACAGAACTCTTCAAAAATGCTCTGCGGTCCATGGCCGCCATTCGACCATACCCCTGCTTTCGCTGCAACATCGCACCTCCCGCGGGTCCTTCCGCGCGCAAAAGAAAACGCAGCGGAGGGACCTCCACTGCGCTTCCCGTTGATGGTTGTGATCTAGAAGAGCAGCTTGCCTCCGAATTGCAGCACGCGCGGATCGTAAACGCTGGTCACCGTCCCGTACTGCCCGACACCGTCGTTGGTTCCGGTGTCGATACCGTTAAACTCGGTGTGATTGAAGGTGTTGAACGACTCTACGCGGAGTTCCACCCGCGGCCCCTCCGTGTTTCCCGTAAATGGAAAATCCTTGTAGAGCGACATATTCCAGTTGAAGAGACCCGGACCCACAATCGTGTCTTTGCGTGCGTCGCCAAAGCCGTTGTTCGTCCCGCCATTCCACGGCGCCACCGGATCCGTGAACGAAGACGTGGTGAACCACTGCGACTGCTTCTTCGGGAAGCTCACCGGCCCCGAAATATTCGGCCGGTTGTCGGTATTGCCGCCCAGTCCCAGCGTGTCCGTGCCGTTGTAGAAAATGTTGACCGGGGTTCCCGCTTCCGCCTGGGTTACGCCCGAGAACACCCACCCGCCCAGCGCGGTGCGCGCCAGTCCGTCCGCGTGTTCGAAGAAGGGCAGGTTGTAAATGTAGTTGACGTTAAAAATGTGCCGGCGGTCGAAGTTTCCCGATCCGTAGTCATATCGCGGGTTGTACGGATTGGAAAGCGTTCCTCCTGTCCCCTGTTGTGTTGCCGTCGTCAGATCCGCGCTCTGGATGTCCAGTTCGTGCGAGTAGGTATACGCCAACTGCACGCTTAACCCATGCCGCGAATCCATGCGCAGCGCCACCTGCAGAGAGTTGTAATTGAAGTTCACCCCGTTCTCTTCCTGGCGCAGGTTGCCGTATCCCAGGTAGGGGCGATAGAGGTTCGCGTTGGCGTTCAGACCGTTCGCTCCGCCCGTAGCCACAGCCTCCCGTTCCGCAACGGCGCTGAGCGGCAGATCGTTTATCTCCCGCAGGTCATCCTGGTTCCATCCTTCCGATCCCACATACTGCACCGCCAGCAGAGTAGAAGGCGCCAACTGATGCTGCACCCCCAGGCTGTACTGCACCGTCGCCGGATCCGGATAGTAAGACCGCAGGTTCGTCATGCTTGACGCTCCCAGCGGAACCGTCGACGTCGCTCCTGTCAGATCGTTCGTATGCGGATCGGAGAAGTACACGTCGTTCACGCCCGGCTGGTACGAGAACGGCGGATTCGTGCTCAGGTTGTAAATGTCGTTCCCCTGCACACGCTCGTAGAAGAGTCCCACGCCGCCGCGAAGCACGGTCTTGCCTGTTCCGAACAAGTCATAGGCGAAGCCCAGCCGCGGTTCCGGCGTAAAGTAGTCGTTCTTCACCAACCCGCGTGGCACACCGGACGTTCCCGCCAACTGCATGCCGTTCAGGTAGTAAAGATTGCCGCCCACGGTGTCGAGCCCCGCGCTCGGGCCCGTGCACCCCGGATCTGTCGACGCCGTGCAAATCGTGCCCGCCGTCGAGTAGCTTGCTGCATCCGCCGCGTCATACGCCGCCGGGTTGAAGTTCGCTACCCGGTTGTTCTTCTCATAGACATGCGGCAACAGATCGTAGCGCAGGCCCAGATTCAGCGTCAGCCTCGGCGTTAGGTGCCAGTTGTCCATGCCATAGAACGAGTAGGTGTTGTTGATCCAGTGATCCGTGTTCAGGCTCTGTAACTGCGTATAGCTGCTGCTGAATCCCAGCAGGAAATTCACGTAGGCATCTCCCGAGAACTGCGACCCGTTGAAGGAATAATCGCCCTCCGTGTCCGCCTGCTGCTGCTGGTTCTTGTCGTCCCGCATGTACGAGAATCCGAACTTCATCGCGTGCCTGCCTTTCGTCATCGAAAGGTCGTCGCGTAGCTGATAGTCCAGATAGGAGTTGTGCCATGGCCAGTAAATCACGCTCCAGGTGGTGTTCAGCGGTCCGCTGCTGAACTCTACCTGCGGCAGCCGGCTGTCCAGGTTGTTATTGGCAAAGAAGCTGCCTGCGTTCCAGCCGGACGGCTGCGCATAGGTCCCAGCCGGAGTCACGTCGATCTTGTTGCCGTTCACGTATAACCCGGTCTCGTTCAGCAGCGACGGCGAAATCGACTGCGTCAGCCGAACCGCCGCGCCCCACGAAGGGTTGCTGAACACATCGCCCACCGTCGTGTAGCTGTCGCCGCTCCACATCGTCGGGAAGATCGTCTGCGACATCTGGTCGTGAATCCAGCTTCCCATCAGGTGGTATTTGTTGGTCAGATTCTGGTCGATGCGCACCACATCTTCGCGGACGTAGGTCGGTTGTTTTGGCGAGGCGACGTAGCTATCCGACCCCGAGTTCGGCTGCGGAATCGCGCCCGTTCCCATAAACAGCACCGCGTTCGGGTCCATCAGGTTTGCCGGAATTACATTTCCGGGAAACGGCTGGCCCGCCACCAGATGATCGGTCGTATACATCGCCTGCTTCGCCGGATCGCTCGTGACCGGCACGATCGGCGCCGGCCCGTTCCACGGCGTATACGTCAGCGCCGCCCCCGCGGTCGGAAAATCATCCGCCGGAACCGTCGGTGTCACTGTCGGATTTGCGCCCTGAATAAACCGCCGCCACTCTTCCTGCCAGAAGAAAAACGTCTTCTGCCGGCTGGTGTTGTAGACCTTTGGAATCACCAGCGGTCCGCCGATGTTGCCCCCGAAAATGTTCAGACGCAGTTCCGGCGTCGCCTGCCCCTTCAGCTTGGAAATGTAATTGGCCGCGTCGAAATCGTCGTTGCGGTTAAACTCCCACGCGCCGCCGTGGAAATTGCGCGAGCCGCTCTTCAGATCGATCAGCACGGTGCCCGCCGACGAAATGCCGTAGTCCGGAGAATAATTGCTGCTCAGCACCTGGAACTGCGAGATCGCATCGGGCGACGGAAGCGCGTCCAGCTTCCCTCCCGATCCTCGGTCGTACACCTCGCCGCCGTCGATCAGGAAGTTGTTGTGGTCGGGCCGCATCCCGTTAAAGCTGATCGTTGCCGTACTGGTCTGCGCCGCCACGCCATTGAACGACGGCAGGTTGCTCGAAACGCCCACCCCCAGCGTCGTCAGGCTGGTAATGTTGCGGCCGTTCGTCGCAATATTCCGCACCTGCTGCCCGCTGATCAGGCTGCTCACTTCGTTGGTCTCCGTCTGCGCCTGCAGCGCATTGGCCTGCACGGTCACCGTCTGATTGTTGGCCCCTACCGTCAGCTGTGCATTTTCCTGCAGAGTCTGCGCCACGTTGACGACGATGCCGGTCCGCTTATAGGTCTGGAATCCCGTTGCCGTCACCGTGAGCGTGTAATGTCCGATGGCCAGGCCAGGAATGTTGTACAAGCCGTCGCCGTTGGTCACCGTGGATTGTTCCGTTCCTGTCTCGTTCAGCGTTGCCGTCACCTTTGCGTTCGGGATCACCGCCCCGCTGGGGTCAGTGATTGTTCCGGTGAGCGAAGAACTCACCTGCGCCCACGATCTCCCGCTGAACATCAGCGCCAGAATCGTCGCGATGCAGAGTGAGGGGATGAGCCTCCTGAATTGTTTCGACATGAAACCTCCGAAAGACTTTCTGTAGGGGGGTGAAATTGCCTGTTCTCGGATTTTGCCGGGGTTCGCACACACAACGTGCTTGCCATTTTTACTTGACGGTAAATATCACTGTCAAATGTCGGCCGCGCGCGAAGGTCATCAAAAACGCAGTAGTGAAGAGATTTAGTAAAGTATGGCGGCTGCAGATGTGCATCGGTGACGGGGGGTAATGTAAACGGTATCTCAAGCCAAAGTATTTACACATGCATACGTGGCGAGATAAATACTGATATCTGAAGTGTGTGTGGGAGAGACGCGTCTATCAGCGGCTAACATGCTTGCTGAAGAGCCTGGTGCGCTGGCGACGCGGAGTCTGGCGAGGGCGGACGCTCGCCGTAAACGTTTGCCGGCCGTTTGGCGCCGTGCTGTTTTTCCGATGCTGAGATGTATGGCGGATTTTGGCGCGAGAACCCCGCGTTACCCGCCCACCCACACCGGTTCAGTTTCCAGCCGGATATGGAATTTGGCATCGACGCCCTCGACAATCCGGTCGCGCAGCGCCAGAATCTCCTTCGCCGTTGCGCCCCCGCGATTGACCAGCGCCAGCGTGTGCCGGCTGGAAATGCCCGCCGCTCCCAGCGCGAATCCCTTGCGGAATCCGGCCTGTTCCACCAGCCACGCGGCGGGAATCTTCACGAATCCATGCGGCGCAACAAACCGCGGAACCGGCGCATTCGCCTCCGCCGCAATATCCCCATAGACCTTCTCTGAAACCACGGGATTCTTAAGGAAGCTGCCGGCGCTGCGGCAATCCGGATCGCCGTCGACCAGCAACATGCCCTTGGCGAGGCGAATGGCCCGCACCGCCTCAGCCGCCTCGGCGAGCGTTGGCCCCGGGACCCGTCCCTCGAAGTGGCGGCGCAAATCCGGATACGACAGCACCGGGTGCGCGTTCCTCCGCAGTCGGTAATGGACCCGCGTCACGATGAACCGCCCGCGATGCGATGAGTTGAAGATGCTGCGCCGATACGCAAACCCGCAGGCAGCCGCCGGCAATTCTGAGAAGTTCAGGTGCTGCAGATCCAGCACCCGCACCGACGTGATCGTTCCCGACACTTCCTGCCCGTAGGCGCCGACATTCTGCACCGGCGCTCCGCCCACCGTTCCAGGAATCCCGGCCAGGCACTCGAGACCGCCATACCCGCGCTCGATCGCCAGCGAAACGAACCCATCCCAGTTCTCGCCCGCTGCGGCTTCGAAAACGTCGCCCTTCTGCTCGATGCCCGGCAGCGCGATGTGCAGCACCACGCCGGGAAAGCCCTCGTCGGCCACCAGCAGATTGCTGCCTCCGCCCAGGACGAAGAGCGGCAGGCCGCGTTCCCGCGCGAAACGTACCGCTTCCAGCAGCGCCCGTTCGTCGCGCGCCTCGGCAAACCATCGCGCCGGGCCTCCGATGCCGAAGGTCGTAAACGGCGCCAGCGGAATGTGTTCCTGCATCTGCATCTACCAGAGGTATACCAGCAGGCTAGCGGGTATACGGCGCGCCCCGTACAATAAGAAGTACCAGCCACCCCAGCTTGACTGGCTGCCGGAGGAACCACAAAGAATGTACCCCGAAATCATGCTCATCCCCATGCGCGAGGAACTGACCCGCGCCGGCATTGCTGAGGCCCGCACCGCGGAAGCTGTCGACGCCGCCCTGGCCAAACCCGGCACCACCATGCTGGTCGTCAACTCCATCTGCGGATGCGCCGCCGGCAAAATGCGTCCCGGCGTGCGGCTCTCCCTCCGCAATCAGGTCACTCCGGATCAATCCATCACCGTCTTTGCCGGTCAGGACCGTGAAGCGACGGAGCGGGCGCGCTCTTACTTCGGCGGAAATCCGCCCACATCGCCCGCGGTCGCCATCCTGCGCGACGGCAAGCTCGTTTACCTGATGCAGCGGCAGATCATCGAGAACAACGCGCCGCAAGCCATCGCCGAAGAGCTTTCCCGCGCTTTCAACGAGCTCTGCGCGAAACAGCCGGCTTAGTCACGAGTCGCCCATCGGCGATCCGCAAAAAAGGCTGCGCACCCGCGCAGCCTTTTCATTTCCCGATCGCGCGCCGCAGCCCGTTAGCCCCGCACGACATGCAGCCCCGCGGTCAGCCGGGACTCTCCGCGATCCACCCGCACCAGGTTCCGTCCCTCGCGCTTCGACCGGTACAGCGCTTCATCGGCGCGCACCAGAAACTCTCCCGCCAGTTCTCCCGGAGCGCTCACCGCAACGCCAAAGCTGGCCGTCAGGTTCACGCTGGCCGGCATATTTTCGAGCGAGGCAACGTCCCGCCGCAGCCGCTCGGCCACTTCGGCCGCCGCTTCCAGCCCGGCATCGCGCAGCAGAATCACGAATTCCTCTCCGCCAAAGCGCGCCAGCACGTCCGACGGACGGATTCCCAGCCGCAGCGTGGCGCCCACCCGGCGCAACACGTCATCCCCCACCAGGTGCCCATGCGCGTCGTTCACCTGCTTGAAGAAGTCAATGTCGATCAGCATCATCCCGAGGCCGGACTTCTGGTCTCCGCTTGCGCAACGCAGCAGCTCCCGCCGCAGGATCTCCTCGAACGCGCCGCGGTTCAGCAGCCCGGTCAGCGAGTCGGTTTGCGCAACCGCCTGCAGTTCCTGCCGCTGCACGCAGAACGAAAGCCACGCCAGCCCCACCACGTTGCTCATCCCCAGGATCATCGTCAGGTAGCTGAACCCCGCGTCCATCGCGTCGGGATGCAGAAAGCTCGGATTGGGAGGATAGATCAGCCCATGCAGGCCCCACAGCACGTTCACCAGCACCGCGGCCACCATCATCCAGCCGCAGGCCCGAGCGGGATAACGGAGCGAGGCGCGCCCGCGCCAGAACAGCATCGAGGCGGAGACGCTGTAAACCACGATCAGCACGATGCAGTGAAGCTCCAGCCGCCCGAACACCGACGGCTGCCCGTAGGTGAACCACAGAAACGGCGGCAGTGCCGCGACACTCAGCCCCACCAGCCACGGCAACTGACGCCGCCGCAGGTCCAGAATCTCCGCGGCCGCGCAATACAGGCAGATGACATCGCTGAACAACAGGAAATTCGCCACCACGACGGTCAGAAAGGCCGGTGCGCGGGAGCGCAGCGCAAACAAGCCGAGCGCGCACAGTCCGCAGGCGACGAATGCCTGCAGCCACACAATCCCGCGCAAGTCCGGCAGGTTCCGGTGAACGACCCGGAAGCCCACCAGCACCAGCAGCAGGGCGGCGGCGTAGGCGATCATCAGGTAGGGCGTGTACATGGCCTGCGGTCGAACTCCTTCGCGCTCCTGCGGCTGCACGACGAGTCCCTGCCGGGGAACTTGCCGGCCGTTCAGCACACCTGTGGGAATTGGTAGATTCAGAATCGCACACCGCGAGAGCGATCGTCATCAGAAATTTACTCGGGAGTAACCTCTCTTGCCTGGAGAAAAGACAGGCGGCGCAAGCGCGCCGGCCAGTGCGACGGGGATCAATCAGTGCGACGGCCGCGCTCGCTCGGGATGCATGGCTCACAATGGAGGCAATGCTTCGCCGCCTTGTCCTCGTCACCGGCCCGCCCGCCTCCGGCAAATCGACGCTCGTCCAACCGCTCGCTGCCGCCCTCGGCTTCGCGCTGCTCAGCAAAGACGACATCAAGGAATCGCTCTTCACCTCGCTCCATGCGGCGCCCAACGATCCTGAGGTTTCACGCCAACTTTCCCACGCCGCCACCAATCTGCTCTGGGCCCTCGCGCCCCGCTGCCCGCAGCTTGTCCTTGAAGCCAATTTCCGCACGCGCGATCCCCGCGAGCGCGCCCATCTCTCCGCTCTGCTCGCCCTCCCCAACACCAGCGCGGTCGAAGTCCACTGCTGTCTGCCGCTCGAAGAAGCCTCGCGCCGCTTCGCCGAGCGCGCCCGCACCGAGCGCCATCATCCAGCGCATCCTCTGCACCAGATGAGCGTGGAGCAACTCGCAGAGTTCGCGGATCCATTCGAAATCACCGCCGTCATTGAGGTCGACATGCTCCGGCCCATCGCTCCCCCGGACCTCGCGCAACTCGTGCGCGCCATCCTCGACGCCGAGCGGCCCCGGTGAAATATTGCCCCCAGGTCGTCGGATAGGTATCATGGTATGTATCAGGAGGCGGCGATGAGAACCAAAGCCAAAGTCTTCACCACCGGACGCAGCCAGGCTGTGCGTCTGCCCGCCGCCTTTCGTTTCGAAACCGCGGAGGTCTACGTGCGGCGCGATCCCCGCACCGGCGACGTGATCCTGTCGCGCAGGCCCGCGGACTGGGGCGAAATCTTTGCTGCGCTGGATCGCGCTGGAATCCCTGCCGATTTCCTGGATGATCGCGACGCGACCCCCCCGCAGGAGCGTCCCGACCTGTGAGGCCACCGGTGCGGTACATGCTCGACACCAACACCGTGAGCTACATCCTCAAAGGTCGATCCCTGCATGCGCGCAGGAAAATGGGAAGCCTCGGCCCGGACGAGGACGTCTGCATATCTTCCGTCACGGAAGCAGAGGTGCGCTACGGCCTTGCTAAGCGTCCGGCGAAAGCAGGATTCGGGGAGCAAATCGAGCGGTTTCTGGAAGCGATCGATGTGATCCCGTGGGGATCGGACGCTGCTCGCGCCTATGGGTCAGCGCGCAGGCTGCTTGAGAACGCGGGAAAGCCGCTCAGCAATATGGATCTGATGATCGCCGCGCACGCGATGGCGGAAAACTGCGTGCTGGTGACGAATGACCGGGCATTTCGGAATCTCGGCAATCTGCTGCGCACCGTCAACTGGGCCGACGATTTGCCGAAACGCTGAGGCCCCGCCAGCCCGTTTAGAATGATCCTTTGCACTCGTTTCACCCGCGCCGCCTCCCGCCTGCGGGAAATCTCCTGCGGCTGCGAACTTCGGGCGAGTCCTCTCGCCGCCGGCCTGAAAGGCACACGCACGCATGCATCGCTGGTCAAAGCTCTTCATTCCCACACTCCGCGAAGCCCCGGCCGATGCCGAAGTGGCCAGCCACAAATTCCTCGTCCGCTCTGGCTACATCCGCCAGCTCGGCGCCGGCATTTATTCCTATCTCTTCCTCGGCCAGCGCTCCATCAACCGCATCGTCGCGATTGTCCGTGAAGAGATGGACAAGATCGGCCAGGAGTTTCTCCTGCCCACCATCCACCCCGCCGACCTCTGGCGCGAGTCCGGCCGCTGGACCATCATGGGCGACGCCATGTTTCGCCTCAAGGACCGCAAAGGCGCAGACCTCGTGCTCGGCATGACCCACGAAGAGGTGATGACCGACATCGCCCGCAACGAGCTGCGCAGCTACAAGCAACTCCCCCAAATCTGGTATCAGATTCAAACCAAGTTCCGCGACGAGCCGCGCCCCCGAGCCGGCCTGCTCCGCGTCCGCCAGTTCATCATGAAGGACAGCTACTCCTTCGACATCGACCTGGCCGGCCTCGATCGCAGCTACGATCTCCACGACGGCGCCTACCGCGCCATCTTCACTCGCTGCGGACTCAAATTCGTCGCCGTCGAAGCCGACTCCGGCTCCATGGGCGGTTCGCAATCTCAGGAATTCATGGTCTACACCGAAGCCGGCGAAGACCTCATCGCCAGTTGCGCCGCGTGCCATTACGCCGCCAACATGGAAAAAGCTACCTCCCGCCTGGCGCCCGTCACCGAGATGGCGTCCACCGGCGACGGCATGCCTGAGCTCGTGTCGACACCCGGCCAGGCCGCCATCGCCGACGTCACCAAATTCTTCAACATTGAGTCCAGTTCCGATATCAAATGTGTCGCATACATCGCGACCGTGCCGGAAAAGACCGGCGACGGCAAGACGAAGACGCAGCCTGTCGCAGCCTTCCTGCGTGGCGACCACTTCGTCAACGAGACCAAGCTCATGGCCGTTCTCGGAGCCACCGAGGTCCGCCCCATGATCCCCGAAGAACTCGATGCCTGGTTCCACGGGCCGGCCGGCTACCTTGGCCCCATGGACCTCGATCCCGCCGCCAAAATCAACGACGGCAAACTCAATGTGATCGTCGATCCCGGCCTCGAAAATCGCCAGAACCTCGTCTGCGGAGCCAACAAACTCGACTACCACTACCGCAACGTCGTTCCCGGCCGCGATTTCCAGTGGACCGTCATCGCCGACATCCGCAACGTCGCCGAAGGCGAAGCCTGCCCCGTCTGCGGCCAGCCCCTCAAAGTTGCCAAAGCCGTCGAAGTCGGCCACATCTTCAAGCTCGGCACCCGCTACACCGAGCGCATGGGCTCCCGCGTCCTCGACGCCAACGGCAAAGAAGTCACGCCCATCATGGGCTGCTACGGCATCGGCATCGAGCGCATTCTCACCGCCGCGGTCGAGCAGGGCAACGACGCCAACGGCTTCTGGCTGCCCCGCTCTATCGCCCCTTTTGACGTCGTCGTGACCATCACCAACGTCGGCGACGCGAACCTGAAATCCGCCGGCGAGCAGATTGCCGCCGACCTTGACTCCGCCGGCTTCGACGTCCTGCTCGACGACAGGGACGAGCGCGCGGGCGTAAAGTTCAAGGACGCGGACCTCATCGGCGTCCCCTGCCGCATCACGGTCGGCAAGAAGGTCGCCGACGGCAAGGTCGAGCTGGTTGTCCGCCCCGGTGGCCCGGCGCGCGACATCGCCATCGCCGACGTGTCCACAGAACTGCGTGGTGCCCTGTAGCGTACCTCGGGCATAACCTTCAGCGGCGGACGCCCACTTCCTGCCGGCATCCAAGTCTGAAGCCATAGAAGGGATTCACCGAAGTTGCCTGTCAAAGTCAAAGTCCCCCGCTTCACCGTCAGCATCACCGGCCGCAAAATCCTGCTCGTCCTCGGCATGCTGTGCACGGTCGCGGTTCTGCTGGGCTTCATTGTGGTTTCGTTCTACTGGGTGCAGTACGGACACGTCGTCGACGACCGCCTGAAGCACCCCCTTTTCACGGAAACCGCGAAAATCTACGCCGCGCCTCACGAAATCCGTCCGGGCCAGCAGCTGACCGCCGAGCAAGTGGCCGCCGAACTCCAGCAGGCCGGCTACTCGGTCGACGGCCAGGGTGCCGCGTCTGCCATGGGAACCTTCGCGGCCAACAGCCGCTCCGTCACCGTCCATCCCGGCCCGCAGTCCTATCACTCCCAGGACAGCGCCACCATCAGCTTCGAAGACGGCGCCGTCAGCCAAATCGTCGGCGATAAAGGCGACCAGCTCGCCGCCTATGAGCTTGAGCCCCTGCTGGTCACCGGCCTCTCCGACCAGAACCACGCCAAACGCCGCCTCATCAGCTATAGCGACCTGCCCCAGTACCTCGTCCCCGCCGTCACCGCCATTGAAGACCGCCGCTACTTCGAGCACGGCGGCCTCGACTACTGGGGCATCCTGCGCTCCACGTTCAACGACCTGCACCCCAATCGCCACTACACCGAGGGCGCGTCCACCCTCGATATGCAGCTCGCCAAGATGTTCTTCCTCACCCCCGAGCGCACCTTTAAGAGGAAGTTCCTCCAGGTCATCATCACCTTCCAGCTCGAGCACCGCTTCGACAAGAAGCAAATCTTCCAGATGTACGCCAACGAAGTCCCCCTCGGGCAGCGTGGCAGCTTCTCGATCGATGGCTTCGGCGAAGCCGCCCAGGCCTACTATGGCAAGGACGTCGGCCAGCTCGATCTGCAGGAGTGCGCCACCCTCGCGGGCATCATTCAGAGCCCCAGCCGCCTGAACCCCTACCGCCATCCGGAGCGCGCCCTCGAACGCCGCAACCTGGTCCTCGATTCCATGGTCGAAACCGGCGCCATCTCCAAGGATCAGGCGGAGCAAGCCAAAGCCCTCCCACTCGCCATTTCACTCGGCGGCATCGACGCTGGCGAAGCTCCTTATTTTGTTGATCTTGTCCGCGATCAGTTAATCCAACGCTTAGGGGATGCGGACTACAATCAACAAGGCCTCCGCATCTACACCTCGCTCGATCCTCAGCTCCAGCAGATCGCCCAGGACGCCGTCACCGACGGCATGAAGCACGTCGACGAACTGGTCGACGCCCACTTCGCGCGACTGGCCCGCATCGCCGAAAAGAAAGGGGAAACGCCTCCCAAAACCATCTATCCTCAGGTCGCGCTCATCGCGCTCAACCCCCATACCGGGCAGGTCCTCGCGCTGGTCGGTGGACGCAACTACGGCATCAGCCAGTTCGATCACGCCGTTTCCCATCGCCCCACCGGGTCCATCTTCAAGCCCTTTGTCTACGCGGCCGCCTTCAACAGTTCGCTGGCCGGAACGCCACTGACCAACACCAACGGGACCAGCGCCGTCTTCACGCCGGTGACCCTGCTGCACGACGCGCAGACCGATTTCACCTATGGCAACAATCAGGTCTATTCACCGCATGACTTTGAAAACAAATACTATGGCGACATCACGGCGACCGAGGCGCTCTACCGCTCGCTGAATAACCCGACCATTTCGCTGGCGGAAATGGTCGGCCTCGACAACGTCGCCGCCCTCGCCCGTGACGCCGGCATCAGTTCCGTCGAAGCCACGCCTGCCATGGCCATCGGCTCCTACGATGCCACCCCCATGCAAATGGCCGGAGCCTACACCGTCTTCGCCAACGGCGGCGTCAAGATCGATCCCTGGATGCTGGCCTCCGTGCGCGCCCCCAACGGCGACGTGATGGCCGACTACGCCCCGCAGACCAAGCCCGTTCTCGACCCCCGCGCCGCGTTTCTCACCGTCAGTCTCATGGAGCAGGTGGTCAACAATCCCCACGGCACCGGCGCCGGCGTGCGGAACATGGGATTTACCTCACCCGCGGCCGGGAAGACCGGCACTTCTCACGACGCCTGGTTTGCGGGATTCACCAGCAATCTGCTCTGCGTCGTCTGGGTCGGCAACGACGACTACAGCCAGCTCAATATCGAAGGAGCGCACGCCGCTGGGCCCATCTGGGCAGACTTCATGAAGAACGCGGTGAAGTTGCCGGAATACTCTGATACAAAAGACTTTATCCCTCCGCCAGGGGTCGTCCAGGTTCGCCTCGATGACACCACGAATCTGTTGGCGGACGCGGCCTGCTCCGACGACTACACTGCCGCCTTCCTCGATGGCACCCAGCCCACCGATACCTGCGACCACTCCATCGGAGACCAGCGCAACATCTTCCAGAAGATCTTCGGCTTCGGGCAGCGCCCGGTGACCCAGGCGCCGCCAAGGCAGGTGGTCCAGGTTCCGGTCCCCTCCCCGCCGGTCCAGACCGCCCCAGCGCAGCCGGCCGTGGCGCAGAGCCAAACCGACGATCAGCAGGATCAGAAAAAGAAGAAGCGCGGGTTCTGGTCGAAGCTCTTCGGCAAGAAGGACGACAGCCAGCAGAGCAACCAAAACCCTCCACAATAGATTGAGGAGTTCTTTGCATATCATTGATTTACAGTGGAATACGTCGCGTTGAATCAGGAGGGCGGGCGGTTAGAGCCGGCCCAGGCGGGCCTTTCGGGGTTCGATCCGCCAACCCACGATCAATCGCCCGAACGGTGTAGCCGGGAAACGGTGTAACCTGGAAAACGATGCGTCTCACCCTTGCCACGCACCGCAAGCGCGAAATCCTCGACATCACCGACGAGGTGGCAGCTTTCCTGCCCAAAGAGTCGGGCATCTGCTGTCTCAACATCCTGCACACGACCGCCGCGCTCGCCACGGCGGATCTGGACCCCGGCACCGATCTCGACATGCTCGATGCCTTTGAGGCCATGATCCCGAAGCTGCGCTACCGCCATCCGCACAACCCGGCCCATGTCCCCGATCACATCCTGTCGTCCCTCATCGGGACGGGAATTACCCTTCCGGTTGAGGCGGGCTCCCTGGTTCTGGGCTCCTGGCAGCGAGTCGTTCTGGTTGAACTGGACGGCCCGCGCGCGAGGGAACTGACCCTCCAATTCCTCAAGGGAAGCTAGCGGAGCGGACGAAGATGGGTTCAAGTAACAGGCGAAGGATGTTGATGTAAATAGCTGTTTAAAAATATATTTACGCCTATATCAGACTCTGTTCAAGCCTGTGGACCATCCAGTCGGCCGATCGTCCCGAGAACAGCGCGCGGGGAACGGAGGGAGGTGCGCCGCGCCGGCCACGAATCGCCGTGGACCGGCTATCAGCGACGGATCCCTGCCCCTTAAATTTTGACCTCGAACCCTGCCGACCCTTCCTCCGCCTTCACTGCCGCTTCGGCCGCCTGGAAGCCCATCTTCGAATGCGTCCCATCGCAAAACGGCTTGTTGACCGATGCTCCGCACCGGCACAACGAAATCGCCGGCTTGCCGGTCAGGTCCCACTCCCGGCCTTCGGCATCCACCAGCTTCACCGGACCCTCCACGCGATAAGGCCCATTCGGACGAACCGTAATCTTCACTTCAGACATTGGGATAAGCTCCTCGAGATTGAAAGTTGGCTACGCCTCCCAGTCTACCCGCCGCGCCGATCCCGGTTTCCCTCAACCCAATGCGCGCCTGCATCCCATAAAAGCGTCATAGCCCCGCCCCGTCGGGCACGTTCACAATAGAACCAGTTCTCGCTGCCTCCGGCTCCAGGCGTCGACCGCGCCCGTGCGTCGAGTCGCGGGCACGGCTCAGCTTATGACTTCGTTCTCCCCCTCCGCATCCGCCGCGCCACCACCCCACGCCACGCGGGAAGACTCGCTCTACCGCTGGTTTTTCCCCCTGTTGGGCGTCGCCTCGCTGCTGATTTCCTGTGTCATCCTCTCGGTTAAAAAGCAGGAGTGGGCGGACGAGATTTTTTCCCGCGTCGAACTGAGCGATCGTTCTCTGCCGCACCTGATGAGCGCGCTCACTCGCCTTGGCGGAGCGGGGATGCCGCTGTTTTCGCTCACCGCCTGGCCCTGGGCGCATCTCTTCGGCCTCAGCGATCTGTCGCTGCGCCTGTATTCTTCCGCCGGCATGTGCGCCGCGTTCCTCGTCCTCCACGCCGCGCTGCGCCGCCGCTTCAGCGCCCGCGCTTCGTTTCTCGGCGTCGCGTTCGGCTTCTTTGCGTGCCTGGTCATCATCGACCAGAATGCTGAAGCCCGTGGTTACGGCCTCTACATGCTGCTCTGCGCCATGGCCATTGCGCAGTTGCTGCGCATCGCAGAAACGCCCAACCCGTCGCCGCGCGCCCTGATTCTGCTGGCTCTCAGTCAGGCGGGCGTGGTCCTCGGCCATGTGCTCGGCATTTTCTTCGCCGGCCTCATGGTGCTCGCGCTCTTGCTCGCCGAACTGCCCAGCCGGC
The DNA here is from genome assembly GCA_036267295.1 of Acidobacteriaceae bacterium. GTDB lineage: Bacteria > Acidobacteriota > Terriglobia > Terriglobales > Acidobacteriaceae > Palsa-343. The sequence goes on from DATAWI010000015.1 coordinate 47,273, forward strand.
GCCTGCGCTGGAAGGTCTACTTCTGCGCCATGGCCGGATGGATGGCGCTCCTCCCCTGGCTGCCCGCCATCCGCGCTTCCCTGGCGGTTGGCAAGCCCCACGGCTGGATTCCGGTGCCGGGCCTCGGCGAACTCCTCATCGGCGTCTCCTGGTGGCTGTTCGCCGGCATCTATTTTCCGCTCACCCGGGGAACCACGGCCGGCGTGGTGACGGGATGGTTCTGCGCCGTGTTTTGCATCGCCGGCATCGTGGTGGCTGGCGTCTATGCTCTCCGCGCCGCGGCGCCGCAACGCCGTGCCCTCTATTGGCTGGGATTCACGCTGCTGGTGGCGCCCATCGCTTTCTTCGTCCTCTCCCATCTGGTCACGCCCATATGGGTCGCCCGCTATATGATCCCGTCCTCGCTGGGCATGGCGATCCTCGCGGCCAGTTGGGCGGACCGCAATCGCGGCACGGCCGGCGTGGTGGGCATCGGCCTCAGCCTTGTTTTGCTGGCCATGCCCATCGCCACCGCGGCTCTGGAGAAGTGCGAGCGGCTCGATGTCGCGCGCATCGATCAGGTAGCCGCCGGCCGCCCCGTCGTCTGCGACTGGATCCGCGACTTCACGGTGGCGTATCGCTATTCAGCGCATCCCGACGAAATGCAGTTCCCGCTGGACTGGCCCGCGGCGCTCAAGGGACCCTCGGCGGCGGTCGGCGCCTATCATCTGATGGTGAATTACCGCCGCGATGGCTACATGTCCGGCAGCATCGTCGACGTCGACTCAATCCTCAGCCGCAGTTCCTTCCTCGTCCTCGACAGCAGCGAGACGAACTGGTTCCAGGTGGAGATCGCGAGCGATCCCCGATTCATCTGGAAAGTTCTGGCGCAGATCGACGCCAAGCGACGCATGATCGAAGTCGACCGCCGGCCCTGACCGCCGCGGCTTATCCGCACAGCGCCGGCGCTGCGGCGCAGAGGCCATCACGGCGGATCCCCACAGCGAAACCAGATTCACCACGCCGGTTCAGAACGTCGACGCGCTCGTCAGCGATGTGCCGGCCCGTCGCGCGGGAGAACGTCGCGCCCACACGTACCAGAACAGCCAGAATGGTCCCAGCCAGATCCAGGCCGGGGAGTGCATCCCGAAGCTGCAGACGAGCAGAACATCGATCGCAAGATAGGAACCCGCAAGGGCGGCCAGAACGGCGCGCGATTCGCTCCGGCTGGCGGCAAAGATGAGGGCCGGGATCGCCAGGCACTGATCCCACGCCCAGCAGTAGGGCGTCACGGCCAGCGATACCAAGAGAACCAGGCTGCCATGCTCCGCCCAGTCCCATTGCCGGCGATATTTCCAGAACCAGGCGACAGCCCATACGCAGCCGATTGCGGCAGGCAAAAAGGTGAGCCAGTGCGCCCTCGGATCAATCAGGTTGCGCAGCGCCACGCTCACGCAAGCCAGTTTCTCCTCGGCGACTCCCGAGTTGTGAGCCCATGCAAGGTATTGCGACCAGGCCCTGGGATCGATCCATGCGGTGAGGGCGCAGCTTGCCGCGAGCGCGGTCAGCGCTCCAGCCAGCACGCCCCATGCTCGCGAGAAAACAATCCACACCAGCAGCGCGGTCATCCACGGCAGCAGCAGGTGCGGCTTGAGCGCGCAAAACCACAGCGCCATGCCTGCGACAAACGGGCGGCTCCGATGCAGACGCAAAAACAGAGCTAATCCCAACAGCGAAAACAGCGACGTCTGTCCGGCAATCACCACGTGGATCGCGAGAGGCGAGAGATAGCCGAGCCACGCCAGTTTGGCCCCCGGCATCGCGACGACCGGCCAAAGGGCGCGCATGGCAGCCACCAGGACCGCGATCAGAACCACCGTCCACAGGACTCCCCCGGCCCGCGCTCCGATGAAGCCCAGGGGCCACACCAACGGCAGTGCGAACGGGGGATTTCGCATAAAGCCCAGCGCGTGCTGTCCCAGCGCGTGCTCCAATGCGGCAAGGGCCACAGGATCGTAGGGATTGGCGTGATGGACCAGTTGCCTCGCGGTCGCCCAATAGAGCAGGTAGTCGCGCCCTGCCGGAGGATGGATTGCCGCCACGGGGATGAAGACCAGAGCAAAGATCGCCGTGAGGCCGCACGCAATCCCAATGAGCGCGTCGGCAAAATCGGCGCGACGTCTTGGGCGAGCAGCCTGAGCGGGCGAAGCCATTGCGCCATTCTACTGACGGCCCCGGGCGCGCCGCGATTCCCCATTCAGGGCAGAGCTTGCCCAGGGCAGACCTTCCGCCCAAAAGCAAAAGGGAAGCGTCGCCGCCTCCCTGCTCACCTAACCCCTAACCCCTAACCCCTAACCCCTAACCCCTGAACCCTAACCCCTGCCCTTCAGCACTTCCTGCACTTCGACACAATGGCCGCGTGCAGCCGCTCTCGCAAATCGTCGGGCAACTCATACAGTTCGTGGCTGCGGTAGATCTGGATGGTTTTGCGAGTCGTATTCAGCGTGATCTCGCAGTGTTCGCATTCGCGCAGATGTTCCTCGAGATCGGCCCGCAGCGGAAGCGCCGCGTCCTGGTCGAGCATGTCGTCAAGCTGCGCCAAAAACTCTGTGCAGGTCACTGCGCACCACCCTGGCCCTTGCCGTTCCGCTTCTTAAAATACCGGCTCAGCCGCTCGCGCAATTGCAACCGCGCGCGCAGCAGCCGCGACTTCACCGCCGGGATGCTCAATCCCAGCGTCTCCGCCGTTTCTTCCGTAGACAGGCCATCGACGTCGCGCAGCACAAACACCACTCGGAATCCCGGCGGCAACCCCTGTATCGTTTTGCGCAGAATATCCGCCATCTCCGACTGTCCGTACAGCGCTTCCGGATCCGGACTCCAATCCGCCAGATCCCGCGGCATGGAGCCTTCTTCCGTCTCCACGTCCTCGTCGATCGAGACCATCCGTCCCGTTCGCCGTTTTCTCAGCCGCATCAGCGATTCGTTCACCGCGATGCGCACCAGCCAGGTATAAAACTTTGAATTCCCCTGGAACTGGTCCAGCTTCTCGTACGCCTTCAGGAACGCATCCTGCACAACATCCTCAGCGTCCTCGCGGTTCTGCACGATGTGGTTCGCGATGCGAAAAACCTGGCGGTCGTACTGCCGCACCAGCTTCTCGAACGCCGCCATATCGCCAGCCCGCGCCCGCTCGACCAGCAGGACGTCAGGATGAACTTCGGCCGCTCCTTGTGATTGGATGGAAGAGGACATGAATGGCTTCAGAATTTGGACTGCTGCTGACAACGTGCTCGACCTCCATACTAAATGGCGATTCCCCTCGCGGGCAAAGTTCGCACGCGCGCTTCTGGGGACAGTGCCCTTGCTTCTTTGGATGACGGGCTGTGGGCCAAGGACTCCAACCTATTCCGGCCCGCCCAACACCGTGCGCCAAATTGTGATGAAGAAATGGGAGATCGTCCCCGGCCGCATTGAGGTCCCGCAGGGCGCGCGCGTCGAGCTCGTCGTCTCGACCGCGGATATCGAGCACGGCTTCGAAGTCCGCGGCCTCGGCATCAACGAGCCCGTCCAGCCCGGCAGAATCACGGTGATCCGCTTCCTCGCGCAGACGCCCGGAACCTACGCTGCCCGCTGCAGCATCGCCTGCGGACGCGGCCACGACCAGATGACCGGCGCCATCGTCATCGACCCCAGCCCCGTCGCCGGTTCTCCCCAACGATGATCGTTACGCCACAGCGGGCGCAGGGGGAGAAGGATGCCGTGGACGGGTTCCAGATCACTCGCTCCGCAGCGCTCGCATGGGATCCACCCGCGCCGCCCGCTGCGCCGGAATCCAGCTTGCCCCCAGCGCGACCAGGCTCAGCACGATCACGGCGCCCGCCAGCGTTTCCGGATCGTACGGCTTGAGCCCAAAGAGCATCGACGCAACCATTCGCCCCAGCGCCAGCGCTCCGCCGAGGCCCACCGCCATGCCCAGCAGCACCAGCCACGACGCCTCGCCCAGCACCATGCGCAGCACCTTTCCCGGCAGCGCGCCCAGCGCCATGCGAATGCCGATCTCGTTCGTCCGCTGCGCGACGGAATACGCCATGACGCCGTAAATGCCGATCGAAGCCAGCACCAGGGCCAGGATCCCGAAGCCGCCTGTGAGGTCGGCCAGCACTCGCTCCTCCATCGTGATCTGATCGATCTGCTCCTTCTGGGTGCGTACGTCGATCAGCGGCAGATCGTGGTCCACGCTCTGCACTGCGGCCCGCAGCGACGGCGTGATCGCCGTCCGCTCACTGCGCGTGCGCACTGCAAAGGTGATGCCCCACGAAATCTCCATCGACTGCTGGTAATCCAGAAAAAAGATGGGCGGCGGATCGTCCCGCAGATTCGCGTAGCGCGTGTTCGCGCACACCCCCACAATCGTGTAGACGAGTTTCTTGCCGTGGGCGTCGCTGGTCGCGAAGGTACGGCCGATCGGGCTGGCGCTGCCCCAGTATTTCTTCGCCAGCGCCTCGTTCACCACGGCTACCAGCCGCGACGTCGCCGTATCCTGCGAGCTGAAGCCGCGTCCCGCCAACATCGGAATCCGCATTGCGGTAAAGAAGCCGCGACCCACTTCGTTATCGAGCTCCGACGTGTTGTCGCCCTTCTTCGCCACCATTCCTTCGGGGGCAAAATCGTCGTTCGACATGTTGTCCGCCAGCAGGGGAGTCGATTCAGGGGCCACCGACTCCACGCCCGGCGTGGCTGCCAGCCGCTCTTCAATCTGCCGAAACATCGCAGCCGTCTTCGCGCCCGCATACCGCGAGGTTGGCGGATTGATATCGAACAGCACCAGGTTGCGCGTGTCGAATCCCGGATCGATCCTGTGCAGGTTCACCAGCGTCCGCAAAAACACGCCCGCCCCGGCCACCAGCAGCATCGACACGGCAACCTGAAATCCCACGATTGCCTTGCCCGCATAGCCGCGCCGCCGTCGCGTGGCCGTATGCATGGAATCCTTCAGCCCGCTCTGCACCTGAGTCCGGGTCGCCTTCAACGCCGGAGCCACGCCGAACAGCACGCCGGTTACCAGCGACAGCACGGCATTGAACGCAAACACGCCCCAGCTGAACGATGTCGGCATCGGCGACGCTTCTCCGGAGGGATCCGCCGTCAGCAGCAGCAGGGCGTGTTGCCCCGCATAGCCCACCAGCAGCCCCAGCGCGCCGCCGCAGACCGCCAGCAGCAGGCTCTCCGTCAGCACCTGGCGCAGAATGCGCCCCCGTCCCGCGCCCAGCGCCAGCCGCACGCTCATCTCCCGCTGCCGCGCCGACGACCGCGCCAGCAGCAGATTCGCGATGTTCGCGCACGCCAGCAGCAGCACCATGCCCACCAGCGCCATCAGCACGTGCAGCGGCTGCCCCAGTTGTCCATCGGCCTCGTGTTGTCCCCGACTCCCGTCCGTCACCAGCACGCGCGGCAGCGCCTCGCCGGCAGTCGGCTTCATCAGCGTTTTCACGGCGCTCTCGAGCGTCGTGCTCAGCTGCGCCTGCGCCGTCGCATCGCGCACGCCCGGCTTCGCGCGCGCCATCACCTGCAGCCACCAGTGCTGCGGGCTGGCCAGCAGGGAATCGTTCCACTCCCGCGTCCCCACCAGTTGCGGCTCTATCGCCAGCGGCGCAAACACCTCTGGCGACGTCTGCACACTCTTCGCGCCGGTAAACCCCGGCGGATTCACCCCAATAATGGTCACCGGTTGCAGATTCACCAGGATCGACCGGCCAATCACCGACGGCGAGCGGTTGAAGCGCTTCGCCCAGTAGCCGTCGCTGATGACCGCTACCGAACCGGCGCCCTGCTGATCGTCCGCCGGGCCAATCGCGCGCCCCAGTTGCGGCGTCACCTGCATCTGCTGGTAGTAGTTGCCGGAAACCAGCTCCGACTGCACCACTTCCGCCTGCCCGTTGACTGTCACGTCCATGAGCCCCGCGCCCTTGAACGCGAACAGGTCCTGCAAATCGCGGTTCTGCTGCCGCATCGCCCGATAGGCCGGGTAAGAAAACGATGAGCTGTACACGCCGTCCCAGCCATGGTTCCAGTCGCCCCAGATGCTGTGAACCGCGCTGTTCTGCTTCGATGTCCACTCCAGCAGCCGCAGTTGATCTGCATGCGGCACATCCAGGCGGTCCAGCAGCACATGTTTCGCAATCGAGAAAATCGCCGTGTTGGCCCCGATGCCGAGCGCCAGCGACCCCACCGCAATCGCCGCGAACCCCGGAGTCTTCGCGAGCATCCGCAGCGCATAGCGCACATCGCCGCGCAGTTCGTCGAAGCCGCGCGTCCCAAATGCCTGCCGCGCATTTTCCCGCGTCGCCGCCAGACTCCCCAGCTCCGCCCTGGCCCTCCGCATTGCCTGCTCGCGCGCAAGGCCGCCGCGCATCAGGTCTTCCGCGTAACTCTCGATGTGGAACCGCAGCTCCTCGTCAACCTGCGCGTCCACGTCCGTCCCACGCCAAACCGCACGCCACCACGTCGAAATTCTGCTGTGTAAACTCATCGCCACCATCCGCCCAATGCAAATCGTTCTTTCGCTGCCGGCTGCTCGCTACGCGCTGTCCGCGCCCAGAATCGCTCCCACCACATCGGCAAACTGATTCCACTTCTTCGCTTCCGCCTCCAGCCGCCGCCGTCCCGCCGCCGTCAGCCGGTAAAACCGCGCGCGCCGCTTGTTCTCGCTCTGGCCCCACTCGCCCGCGATCCAGCCTTCGTGCTCCAGCCGGTAGAGCGCCGGATACAACGACCCCTGCTGAACCTCCAGCCGGTTCTGCGAAATCTGCTGAATCCGCAACAGCACCCCATACCCATGCAGCGGGCCCAGCGACACCGCCTTCAGCACCAGCATGTCCAGCGTTCCCTGCAACAGCTCCATCGATTTCTCCGCTTCCTTCGCCATCCGCGCCTCTCCGTCTTCTCCCAGTCTGTCTGGGAGAGTACCCACCTTCTCCCAGACTGTCAAGGAGAGCCCGTCCCTCGATCCACATCCTCGATTCCGACCGCCCGTACATAACTCAGCAACTTTTTCCGCGCTCCCTCGTTTTTCCCTTTCGAAAGCTCCACGGATTCGTCATACAGTGGAACCAGAGGGCAGGGATGTTGCAGGTGCGCAGATCGGGCAGGGCAAATGGCGGGGACAAGCGGGTTCAGGCGGGCAGCGGTCAGGGGATGGAGAGCAGCGCAGCGCGTCCTCTGCGACGCCGCCGCAGGATTTCCGGGTGGGTCGCCGCGGCTGGGCTGATTGCCGCGTTGGTCGCGCTCGCCGGTCGTCCCGCGGCACGGGCCACGGTTCACGGAGCCGCGCAGTCTGAAGCCGCCTCCGCGAGGGCCTCCGCGAAAAAGAAGTCCAGGCAGGCGAAGAGGCTGCGCAAGCTGCCCAGCAACGCCCACGTCACCTCGCACAGCGCCGCCGCCAGGCTCACCCGCTCGACCACGCACACCCGCGCCGTCGCCCATCATCACCGCCGCCGCCGCCAGTTGACGGCAAAAGAGGTCGCCCGCAGCCATCGTCTCCGCAACGCGTTTGTCGCCTCGTCGCAGTTGCGCCCCATGGCCCAGCAGTTGGCGCAGAACCGCACCCCTGCCGCCTACGCGGGAGTCTCCGCCTGGGCGCACAGCCACACCGGCGAAGCCGCCGCGGCCGCCTATCTCGCCCTCGGCCATGCTTACCTGCTCGATCAGAAATTCTCCGATTCCGAGGCATCGCTGCGCTCCGCACGACTCGCCGGAGCCACCGCCGCCCATCCTCAGGGCGCGCTCGCCGACTACGCCGAGTACCTCACCGCCCAGGCCTATCTGCAAAGCAACCAGCTGCCGCAGGCCGAGCTGGTCCTCAACGACTTCTCCGTCAAATATCCCGACAGCATCTTCGTTTCCAGCGTTCCCGTCCTGCAGGCCAACCTCTTTACGCAGCAAGGCGATCCGCAAAAGGCGCTGGCCATCCTCCAGCGTCATCAGGGCGAGCCCATTGCCGGACATCCCGACTTCCAGTTAGCCCAGGCGAAAGCCGAAGCTCTTGCCGGACACACCGCTGAAGCCAATCAGCTCTTCCGCCACGTCTATCTCGACTACCCGCTTTCCATCGAAGCCGGCTACGCGCGCTCGCAGCTCTTCACCTCCGGCGTTCTGGTCACGCTGCCTGCCGCTGAGCGCCGCCGCCACGCCGACGCCCTCTACGACGCGGGCCACTTCACCGATGCAGTGGAGGAATACCGCTCTCTCGCCGGACAGGCCGGCATCGACGACGCCTCCCGCGCCGCGCTCCTCGCCGCCGCCGCCGAGTGCGACTGGAAGCTCAAACGCCTCTCCGCCTCCGAACTCAACGCCATCCCCGACACTGGCGACGAAGCCAGCGCGCGCCGCATGTATCTGCTCATGGAACTGGCCCGCGACAAAGACGACACCGGCACGCAGCAGTCCCTCGTCACCCAGATGGAGTCCCGCTTCCCCACCAGTCCCTGGCTTGCTGAAGCCCTCTACTCCAGCGGCAACATGTATCTGCTGAAGAAGGACTACCCCAACGCCATCCTCTATTACGGCGAGCTGGCGAAGCGCTTCCCCACCTCAAAGTACGCGCCCGCCGCCCACTGGCGCACTGGCTGGCTCAACTACCGCCTCGGCAATTACGCCCAGGCCGCCAGCCTCTTTGAAGAGCAGATTCGCCTCTATCCCGACGGGCGCGAAGTCCCCGCCGCCCTTTACTGGCGCGGCCGTCTCGATCAGGACCAGGAGCACAAAGCCGCCGCGGCCGCAGCCTGCTACAAGACCATCGTCCGGCTCTACCCGCATTACTACTACGGCGTCCTCGCTCGCCGGCATCTTGACGAACTCGGCCCCGTCCCCGCCGAACACGTCGCCGCCTTCGAAGCCCTGCATCCCGCGCCCATTCCTGAGCTCACCGACGATGTTCCCGAAGACGATCCCCACGTCGTCAAGGCCCAGTTGCTCGCCAACGCTGGCCTCAACGAATACATCGAGCCTGAAATTCGCGCCGCCGATGGGAGCGACGAGTGGGGCGCTTTCGCCGAAGCTGAAATCTACGCCTCTTACGGAGAATCGTGGCGCGCAATGCGCCTCCTCAAGCACGCCCTGCCGTTCTATACATCCGCGCCTATGGAGGCGATCCCGGTCGCCTACTGGCACATCCTCTTCCCGCAGAACTACTGGGCCGACATCAAGGCCGATGCGGCGAAGAACAATCTCGACCCCTACATGGTCGCCTCGCTGATCCGCCAGGAAACTGAGTTCAACCCCGGCGCCGTCTCCAACAAGAGCGCCTATGGCCTGATGCAGTTGTTGCCGGCGGTGGGCCGCAGCATGGCGAAGGAAGAGGGCATCCACCACTTCCAGACCAACGATCTGCTCAATCCCTCCACCAACATTCTGCTCGGCACTCATTACCTGCGCCAGACGCTCGACAAGTTCAACGGCCAGCCGGAGTACGCCTTTGCCGCCTACAACGCCGGCGACGACCGCGTGACCGACTGGCAGAGCATCGGCAACTACCACGGCATCGACGAGTTCGTGGAGTCCATCCCCTTCACCGAGACCCGCGAATACGTCCAGGCCATCCTGCGCAACGAAGAGATCTACCGCGAGCTGGACAAAGTCACCGCGCAGCGCGCCCAGAAATAGCGGCTTCCTTCACCGCAGTTGTCGTCCTGAGCGCTGCGCCCTGTATCCTGTCTGCACCCTGCTCAGGAGCCATCCATGCGCCCGTTGTCGCTAGCCGTCGTCCTTCTCCTCGCCGCGCCGCTCGCTTCCGCACAAGATACCGCCGCTGCGACAAATCCCCCCGCCCCCCATGGCATCGCCGTCGCCAACATGGACCCCGCCGTTAAGCCGGGCGACAATTTCTACCTCTACGCCAACGGCGGCTGGATCGCCCGCACCGAAATCCCCGCCGACCGCGCCGGCATGGGCGTCTTCACCCTGCTCGCCGACCGCAGCAACAAGAACGTCGCCGACATTATTGAAGAAGCCGCGAAGTCGAACGCCCCCGCCGGCTCAAACGCCCGCAAGATCGCCGACCTTTACAACGGCTACATGAATGAATCCGCCATTGACGCGCTCGGCCTCAGGCCCGTTGCCCCGCGTCTGGCCGCCATCGCCGCCATTCGCACCCAGCGCGAGCTCGCCTTCGCCCTCGGCGGCACCCTGCGCGGCGATGTGGATCTGCTCAACAACGCCGTCTTCTCCACGCCGAATCTCTTCGGCCTGTGGGTCGCGCCCGGCTTCCAGGACTCCACCCGCTACGTCCCCTATCTCATGCAGGGCGGCCTCGAAATGCCCAGCCGCAGTTACTACACCGACGACAACGACCGCATGAAGGAGATCCGCGCCAAATACCTCACGCACGTCGCCGCCATGCTCAAGCTGGGCGGTTTCGACGACGTCGATGCGCGCGCCGCCCGCATCATCGCCCTCGAGCACGCCATCGCCGAGACGCACATCTCGCTCGCCGACGTCGAGGACATCGGCAAGGCCAACAATCTCTGGTCTCGTGGCGACTTCGCCGCCAAAGCCCCCGGCCTCGACTGGAATGCGTATTTCGAGGGCGCGCTGCTCCTCCATCAGCAGCAGTTCATGGTTTGGACCCCCACGGCCCTCGCCGGCGAATCCGCACTGGTCGCCTCGACGCCCATCGATACCTGGAAAGACTGGCTCGCCTACCACCTTATGGAGGACTACGCCGCCGTCCTGCCACACGCCGTTGCCGACGAGCAGTTTGCCTTTTTCGGCACGGCCCTGTCCGGCGTCACCCAGCAACAGCCCCGCTGGCGGCGCGGCGTTGGCATGGTCAACGCGTTTCTCGGCGACGCCGTCGGGCAAATCTACGCGCAGAAATATTTCTCGCCGGAAGCCAAAGCCCAGGCTCAGGCGATGGTCGCCAATCTCATCACCGCGTACCACAAGCGCCTGGCCGCGCTGCCGTGGCTCGCGGACTCGACCCGCGCCGAAGCCCAGGCCAAGCTCGACACGCTCTACATCGGCATCGGCTATCCCGACAAATGGACCGACTATGCTGACTATCAGGTGCTGCCCACCGACGCCTTTGGCAACGTCTCGCGCGCCGGCGTTTGGAAATATCACTACTGGCTCGCCCGCATCGGCCAGCCCGTCGACCGCCTCGCGTGGACCATGGAGCCGCAAACGGTGAACGCCGTCAACCTGCCGCTGCAAAACGCGCTCAGCTTCCCGGCGGCGATCCTCCAGCCGCCGTTCTTCGATCCGCAGGCGCCCGCAGCCACAAACTACGGCGCCATCGGCGCCATCATCGGACATGAGATCAGCCACACCTTCGACTCTGAAGGCAGCGCCTTCGATTCCCAGGGCCGCGTCCGCAACTGGTGGACGCCCGCAGACCACGCGCACTTCGAAGCGCAGGCGGAGAAACTCGAGAAGCAATACGACGCCTACGAGCCATTCCCCGGCCTGCACGTCAACGGCAAGCAGACCATCGACGAGAACATTGCCGACCTCGGCGGCATTGCCGCGGCTTACGATGCCTTCCACGCTTCGCTCGATGGCAAAGAAGCGCCCATGGAGGACGGCTTCACCGGCGACCAGCAGTTCTACATCGCCTTCGGGCAGGACTGGGGCACCAAAGCCCGCGAAGCCGCGCTCCGCCGCCAGGTCCTTACCGACGGTCACTCGCCCGCGCAATACCGCGCGGACATGGTCCGCAACGCCGACGCCTGGTACAAAGCCTTCGACATCCAGCCCGGCCAAACGCTCTATTTAGCGCCCGAAGACCGCGTCCGCATCTGGTAGTAGGTGAGCTCAGAAGCAGCCAGCGTCGAAGCGGCCAACAAAGGTCCGGTCAGCGAAGAACCGTCCAGCTAAGAACCGCGCAGCGAGAAGCCCGGCGCCACCCATCTGCCAGCAATTGGCAGATGAGGTCAAGCGCGCAGCGCCCTCTCCGTCCTCGCCCTCGTCATGCCTCGCGCACAGAAAAAGGGCGCCGGATTCCTCCGACGCCCGGTTCACCCTAAACCCGATCCCCCTGCACCCTGCCTTTAGCTCACCTGCTGCAGCACTTCCTCCCGCACTTCCTCGTCATGCTTCTCTTCCGCCGAAGAATGCGGCAGCGCCACCGCCAGCACGTCTTCAATCCGGCTCGCGTAGTAGATCTTTACCCCTTCCACCTGTTCGGGCATCAGATCCTCTTCCACGTTCTGCCGGTTCTCCGCAGGCAGAATCACCTGCTGCACCCCGGCCCGCTTCGCCGCGAGGAACTTCTCCTTGATCCCGCCCACCGGCAGCACATTGCCGCTCAGCGTGATCTCGCCGGTCATCGCGGTTAGCGGATGCACCGCGCGATCCGTCAGCAGGCTCACCAGCACCGTCGCCATGGTCACGCCCGCCGAAGGCCCGTCTTTCGGAATCGCCCCCGCCGGCACGTGAATGTGCAGGTCCGTGTCCTTCAGCAGATCCTCTTCGAGGCCCAGCGCCGTCGCATTCGAACGCACCCAGGTCAGCGCGGCCTGCATCGATTCCTGCATCACCTCGCCAATCTGTCCGGTCATCGTGAACCCGCCCTTGCCCTTCATGCGGTTCGCTTCGATAAACAGAATGTCGCCGCCCGCCGGAGTCCACGCCAGGCCCACCGCCACGCCCGCGCGCCTGGTGCGCTCGGCAATCTCTGTATCCACGCGCACCTTGATGCCGCCCAGGAATTCGTGGATCACCTCGGGCGTCACCACCAGCTTGTCGGTCTTGCCTTCGGCGATGCGCCGCGCCTGCTTGCGGCACAGCGTGCCAATCTGCTGTTCCAGCTTGCGCACGCCCGCCTCGCGCGTATAGTGCCGCACGATGTAGCCGACAGAATCGTCAGGAAATTCAATATTCTCCGGCGTGATGCCGTTCTCCTTGATCTGCCGCGGAATCAGATAGCGGAACGCGATGTGCCGCTTCTCCTCCTCCGTGTATCCCTGCAGCTCGATGATCTCCATGCGATCGCGCAGCGGCTCCGGCACCGTATCCAGCACGTTCGCCGTGCAGATAAACAGCACCTTCGACAAGTCGAACGGCTGGTCGAGATAGTTGTCGCGGAAGGTGTTGTTCTGCTCCGGATCCAGAATCTCCAGCAGCGCCGATGCCGGATCGCCGCGGAAATCCCGTCCCAGCTTGTCCACTTCATCCAGCATGAACACCGGATCGTTCGCGCCCGCACGCCGCAGGTTCTGAATGATCTGCCCTGGCAGCGCGCCGATATACGTCCGCCGATGCCCGCGCAGCTCCGCTTCGTCGTGCATGCCGCCCAGCGAAATCCGCCGGAATTCTCTGTTCAGCGCCCGCGCCACGCTCCGCCCCAGCGACGTCTTGCCCACCCCTGGAGGCCCCACGAAGCACAGGATCGGACCCTTCATATCCGCCTTCAGCCGCCGCACCGAGAGGTAGTCGAGAATGCGGTCCTTCACCTTCTTCAGGTCGTAGTGATCCTCGTCCAGAATCTCCCGCGCCTTCCCGATATCCACCGCGCTGCCTGATGACTTGGCCCACGGCAGCACCGCCAGCCACTCAATATAGTTGCGCGTCAGCGAGTAGTCGGCCGCCATCGGCGACATGCGCGAGAGCCGGTTCAGCTCCTTCAGCGCCTCTTTCTTCGTCTCCTCCGGCATGCCCGCGCCTTCAATTTTCTGGCGCAGTTCCTCGATATCCTTCTGGCCCTCGTCCATTTCGCCGAGTTCCTTCTGGATCGCCTTCATCTGCTCGCGCAGATAGTAGTCGCGCTGCGACTGCTGCACCTGATCCTGCACTTCGCTCTGGATCTTGTTCCGTAGTTGCTGCACTTCCAGTTCCTTCGCCAGGTGCTTGTTGATGCGCTCCAGCCGCGCCGCCACCTCCGGCGTCTCCAGCAGTTCCTGCTTATCCGTCGTCGCCAGAAAGGGCAGAGAGGACGCGATGAAATCCACCAGCCGCCCCGGCTCGTCGATATTCATGGCAATGGTTTGCAGCTCATCCGACAGCGTCGGCGATGCCGACACAATCTGCTGGAACTGCGTCACCACATTCCGCTGCATGGCTTCCACTTCCGGATTCTTCTCCGGAATCACCTCCGGCACCGTGTCCACCGAGGCCAGCATGAACGGCTCGACCCGCGAGAACTCGCCCAGTTTCACCCGCTCCGTGCCTTCGGTGAAGACAAAGAGGCTCTGGTTCGGCATCTTCACGACCTTATGCACGGTCGCCAGGGTCCCATAGGCGTACAAATCCGATGGCTGCGGCGCATCCACGCGCGCATCGCGCTGCGCCACCACCACAATGCTTTTTTCCTCACCCAGCGAGTTGATGAGTTGAATGGAGCTTTCCCGTCCTACCGTCAGCGGCAAAACCGCATGCGGGAACAACACCGTATCCCGAACCGGCAGGATCGGCAGAACCCGGTCCGCTCCCCCTTCACGGGGATTCGGGTCGCCGGGTTGAATCACGCTGATGAAATCGCTAGCCATGAGTGTCCTTATATCAAATAATTACCCATTGGATTCAGCAGATTTGAAAAAGTCTCATCCCGGGAGCAACCTTTTCACCCGCAGACGCCCCTCCCGTCAACGGTTCGTACGCACCACCCGCCCCCAAACACTTTTCTTTCTGTAACTTGTAGTCGGGAGAACATCACGCCCCCACGGGCATTATCGGCAGCCTGCGGTAGCGGATGAGATGCCGGACGAGCCGGGCGGTTGTTTGCTTTTCCTCATGGAACGGCATGCGGGGGTGCGCGGAAGCAGCCCCGAGTCCCGCCTAGCCCCAGGTAAAGGAAACCGGCTTCTGCACGTCGGGGTGTAGGCTTTTGTGGACCGGGCAGGTATACGCCGCCCGCTCCAGTCTTTGCCGGTTCTCCGCGCTCACTTCATGCGGTACGTGAATCCGCACCGTCAGCCGCTCGATCCGGCGCGGCGCCGCCGCCGTCATTTCCTTCTCGACGGTCGCCGTCGTCCCGGCAATGTCGATTGCCAAGGTCCGCGCCTGAATGCCCATGATCGTCAGCATGCACGTCCCCAAAGCCGTCGCCACCAGGTCGGTCGGAGAAAAGCTCTCGCCCCGCCCCTGATTGTCCCGGGGTGCGTCGGTGCTCAATGCCGTTCCCGATGGACCATGCACCGCCCGGCAGTGCAACTCTCCCTGATACTCAATCTCAATCGCAACCATGGTTCCTCTCTGTTCACCAGTATTACGCAGCGTCGATCTCCACAACTTTGCCGTCGCGCAGCGCCCGGACATCCCGCATCGGCGGCTGCCCGAAGAAGCGGCTGTATTCGCGATTGAACTGGCTGACGCTCTCGTACCCCACTTCGTACGCCGCGCTGGTCGCATCCATCCCGTCCATCAGCATGCGTTGCCTCGCCGTTTGCAGCCGCAGTTGCTTTTGATATTGCAGGGGACTCATCGCCGTCAGCGCGCGGAACTGATGATGCAGCGTGGAAACGCCCATGCGCGCCACGTCCGCCAGTTGCTCCATGTGCAGCGGCCGGGAGTAGTTGGCCCGCAGCCACGCAATCGCCCGCGCGGTCCTGTGGCTCACGTCGCCGCTGGTTGCAATGGCGCGCAGGCGTTCCGCCTGGGGCGTGCGCAGAATTCGATACACCATCTCTCTCTGAATCAAATGGCTCAGGAAGGGAATATCTTCCGGCGTATCGAGCAGCTCGATCAGGCGCAAGCAGGCGCTCAGCATTCCCACGGTCGTTTTGCCGACGGCCAGGCCACGCCGCTGCGGTCGGCCCGCCGGTTCCGGCAAATCTTCCCGGCTCAGGACCTCGCGGACCGTCGGCATATCGAGCCGCAGCAGCATCGAAAGCATCGGAACCTTCTCAGAGGCCTCGACAATCTGGCTCTCCACGGGCACATCGATCGACGACAGCACGAATGACGACGCGTCGCACAGATACGCGGCCTCTCCGAGATTGATGCGCTTCCGCCCCTGCGCGAACACCGAGACGCTGGGCTCGTACGCCGCTCGATAGCAGGCCGTCGGCTCCGTCCGGCGGTAGAGCGACAGACCGGGAATCGCGGTTCGATGCTCGCCCGGCGCAGGCGCATGGGCGGCGATGCCCCGCGCCAGTTCCCGCTGCATCTCCTCGAGAGGGAACTTCGGTTCTGCGCGGTTCTCCGACTGTTTCGTCTCCGGCCTCTTCGCTGTTGCGTGCCTGGCCATATCGCCCCCTCCTGTTTCCAGCCTACTGCGGGACTGATTCGCATGTGCACGAAATCCCACCGGCAAACAGAATCAGGCAAACAATCAGCAGGATCGGGAAAGCACGGCCAGGCCAGTTCTCAATATTCTGCAAGTGGCGAGAGAACTGTGGTCCCACAGTCATCTCTCGAAGGAGAAGCAATGCAAAAGCGCATGCTGGGAAAAGGCGGCCTGGAAGTTTCGGCCCTCGGATTGGGCTGTATGGGATTGAGCTTCGGCTTCGGTCCCGCGACCGACAAGGAGACGGCCATCGCCGTCATTCGCGGCGCCGCGGAGCGCGGCATCACGTTCTTCGACACCGCCGAAGTCTACGGCCCGTTTGTCAACGAAGAGCTGGTCGGCGAAGCCCTCGCGCCCTTTCGCGGCAAGGTCGTCATTGCCACCAAATTCGGCTGGGAAGGGAATCCCGCCGACGGCGGCAAATGGAACGCCCTCAACAGCCGCCCCGAGCACATTAAGGAAGTCGCCGAGGCCTCCCTTCGCCGGCTTCGGATCGACGTGATCGATCTCTTCTACCAGCACCGCGTCGATCTCAACGTCCCCATCGAAGAGGTCGCCGGCGCGGTGAAGGACCTCATCCGCGCGGGCAAGGTGAAGCACTTCGGCCTGTCGGAAGCGGGAGCGAAGACCATTCGCCGCGCGCATGCCGTGCAGCCCGTCGCCGCGCTGCAGAGCGAGTACTCGCTCTTCTATCGCGAGCCGGAGGCCGAAATCCTGCCCACCCTCGAAGAGCTCGCCATCGGCTTCGTCCCCTTCAGCCCGCTCGGCAAGGGCTTCCTTACCGGCGCCATCAACGCGGAAACCAAGTTCGACAGCACCGACTTCCGCAGCATCGTCCCCCGCTTCACCGAAGAAAACCGGAAAGCCAACCAGCCCATCGTCGACATGGTCCAGGCATTCGCTGCGAAAAAGAAAGCAACCCCCAGCCAGATTGCCCTCGCCTGGCTGCTGGCGAAGAAGCCGTGGATCGTTCCCATCCCGGGCACGACCAAGCTGCATCGCCTCGAAGAAAACATCGGCGCGGTGGACGTCGCGTTATCGCCGGAGGAAGTGAGCGAGCTGGATCGCGCGTCGGCGGAGATCAAGGTCGCCGGCGCCCGCTATCCGGAGTTCCACGCCAGTCTGGTGGGCCGGTGATCCGCGGCCCACGCGGGTCGCGCGGGCTGGTCCGCGCCGCCATCCTCGCAACCGTCATCGCGTTGAGCGGTCTGATGCTCGCGAACCCCGCACCCGCGCAGGCAACCCACGCGCGCTCTGACCGGGAAAGGCTCATCGGCGCATGGCATCTGGTCGCGCTCAACCAGGCCGGCCCCGGTGACGTCGCGAACCTCGAAGGAACCCTGATCTACACCCGCGACGGCCACATGTCGGTGCAGATCATGTACCCAAACGCGCAGTCCGATCTCTCCAACGACTACGTGCTGCATGGGTACGAGGCGTCCTTCGGCAGCTACGACGTCAACGAAGCCGCTCACACCATCACCCATCATGTCCGCGGATCGATCACCCGCGGGCTGGTGGGCAAAAACCTCACCCGCGTCTACCAGTTCACCGCGGACGGTCACCTCGTCATCCGCTCCGCGCTTCCCACGGAGCACTGGTCGGTGGAGTGGCAGCACGACTGACCGCGCTCCTGAGTCTCCGGTTACAAGCTCTGCGCGGCCCGGTACCGCCCCAGTTCCCGCACCATGGAGCAGTGCTGCGGCAGCATCTCCAGCGCCCGGTCCGCCACCGCCGCATCCGCCAGTTGATAGTCCGCGTAGAACACGTACTCCCACGGCCGTCCCGGCACCGGACGCGACTCCAGCCGCGTCATGTTCGTCCCCATCCCCGCGAAAACCTGCAGGGCGTCCACCAGGCTGCCTGCCCGGTTCTCCACACTGAAGGCCAGGCTCACCTTGTCCGGCCGCGGTTCGGCCTGCACCTCCGCCCGTTTGCGGATCAGGAAGAACCGCGTGTAGTTCTCCACGTTGTCCTCAATCCCCGCCCGCAGGATCTCTCCGCCGTAATGCGTCGCCGCCTGCGTGCTGGCAATCGCCGCAATCCCCGCATCGCGCAGCTCCATCATCTGCTTCACGCTGCCCGCCGTGTCGTAGAAGGGAGCCGCCTCGATGGCCGTGTGCTCCATAAAAAATCGCCGGCACTGCGCCAGCGCCACCGGATGCGAATACGCCTGCCGCACCCGCTCCACCGTTGCGCCCGGCACGCCGATCAAATTGTGCCGGATGCGCAGCAGCCATTCGCTCTCCACGCCCACGTCGTTGGCCAGCAGCAGATCGTAGTGCTCCAGCACCGACCCCGCCAGCGAGTTTTCAATCGGAATCACCGCCGCGTCCGCCGTCCCGTCCATCACCGCCGCGAAGACTTCCGCCGACAGCGCGCACGCCAGAATGGTTGCTTCCGGAACGGCCTTTAATGCCGCTTCGTGACTGAAGGACCCCAGCTCTCCCTGAATCGCAATGCGCAAGGTTATGCCTCGCTTTCATTTGTATCGCAACGGCAACCCCATACGCTCCGCGCGCACCCAAACAAAGGGTTTGGGAACGAATCCAATTTTCAGGAAAAGGGAAAGGAGAAACACCCGATGCTTTGGACACTATTCGTGATCCTTCTGATCGCGTGGCTTGTTGGTCTGATCGGGTTCCACATCGTCGCCTGGTACATCCATGTGCTGTTGCTGCTGGCGCTCGTGGTCCTCGTTCTTCAGTTGCTCAGCGGTCGACGGCCGGTTGTGTGAACAGGTTCTGCTCGCTCGCGGGCAGGAAGGAGAGCAGTTATGAATTCGGACCAGGTAAAAGGCAAGGCCAATCAGGTAGCTGGCAAGATCAAACAGGGAACCGGGGAAATGGTGGGCAGCGATCGAATGGCCAACCAGGGCGTCGCCGATCAGATCAAAGGTGCAGCGCAGGAAACATGGGGCAATGTGAAGGATGCAGCCCATGAGACCGCGAAAACGCACGAGCACGAGCGCCATGAGCAAGCCGCCCAAACCCGCGAGAACATCTCCCGCAACGTCGAGAACGCGAAAGACAACGCCAACGAAAAGATCGACAGCTACAAGGAGAACGAGCGCAACCGTCGCTCCGCCTGATCTCCATCGCACCACTCAATCCAAAGGGCTCGCGGATTACCCTCCGCGAGCCCTTTATTTTCCCCAGTGCTTTTGCTTTATTTCCCGGCCGGCTTCCCCAGCGCCGCAGCGGCTTCCGCCCCCAGCATCTTCAGCTCGGGATTCTTCGCCGCGCTGCCGCCCGCCAACTGGAGAGCCTGCGCATAGTTGCGTCCCGCCTCTGCTTTGTCGCCTTTGCCCTGCTCCGCCATGGCCAGAAAGAAATAATCCGTCGGCTCTTTCCCGCCGTCCCCGGCCACGGACTGGTGCAGCGTCGCAATCGCCTCGTCCCACAATCCGTTGCGCACCTCCGCCAGCCCCAGCGTGTTCAGAATCCCGGCGTTGTCCGGAGCCGCCGCCTGCGCTCGCCGCGCCAGTTCCAGTCCCTCCTGAGGACGCCGCACGTTTCGATCCGCCGCCGCCACCAGAAACCAGGCCAGGCTGTTCAGCAGCACCGGATTCTTCGGCGCCGCCTCCAGCGCTTTCCGATACACCGCCCCCACTTCCGCATACTGCCCCAGCGCTGTGTCGTCGCGAATCAGCCCGGTCATCGACTGGAGCGTCAGCGGATTATCCGGCCCCAGCACCCGGCTGCGCAGCGCTATCGTCTGCCGGTCCAGCGCGGCTGCCTCCTCATACCGCTGCTGCGCGCGCAAGTCCCCCGCCAGGCTGTTCATCGACCACAATGTGTCCGGGCTATCCGCTCCCAGCGCCCGCTGCCGCAGCGCCAGCGTTTGCCGGTCCATCGCCTCCGCCGTGCGCGGGTCTCCCGTCAGCAGAGTGTCCGTCGCCACGTTGTGCATCGAGCGCAGCGTCAGCGGATGCAGCGGTCCCAGCACCCGCTTCTGAATCTCCAGCACCTGCGCATCCAGCGTTTTCGCCTGGTCGTACTTTCGCTCCGCGCGATAGTCATACGCCAGATTCACCATCGCATCCAGCGTGTCCGGATGCTCCGGCCCCAGCACGCGCTGGCGAGCAGCCAGCAGCTTTTCATCGATCGCTTCCGCCTGCGCAAATTTGTGTTCGCTGCCGTAGACCGCGCCCAGATTATTCATTGCCGCTAGCGTGTCGGGATTGTCGGGACCCAGCAGTTTCTCGCGCATCGACAGAACCTGCGAGTTGAGAGCCTCGGCCTCCGCGTTCTTGCCCACGTCGTAGTCGATGATCGCGAGGTAGTACATGGAAGTCAGCGCACCGCGGCTATTCGGCCCCAGCACGCGCCGGCTGGTCGCCACGGCCTCCGTTGCCAGAGGTTCCGCCTCGGCATATTTTGCCTCTTCATCCAGCACGGAAGTCAGCCGATTCATCGCCTGAATCGTCGTCGGACTGTCGGGCCCCAGCACCCGCCGGCTCGCCGCCAGCGCTTCCTTGCCATGCGCTTCGGCCTCCCCGTACTTTCCCCCCGACTCTTCCGCGTCCTCCAGATGCAGCATCGTCTGGATGGCTCCCGGACTGTTCGCTCCGTACGCCCCGCGCTCCAGCGTCAGCGCCCGCTCCAGTTGCCGCCGCGCCTCCGGATAGAGCCCCAAATCGGCGTAGGTTCGCCCAATTGTGTCGCGAATCGCTCCCTCCACCTCGGGCTGCCCCTGGAACTTCCCCTCGATCTTGCGCGCCGCCCGGTCCAGCACCGTCCGCACCGTGATGTTCGGATCCGGCTTCGCCTGGTTGTACGCGCTCGCCTGGCCCAGCAGATCGTTCTGCAAAAAGTCGTTCACGGATTGCGCGATCGCCGTTTCCTGCCGCGCCTGCTTCTGCTCCCGCCTCGCCAGTACCGCTTCCCGGGTGCTCACCACCACGCCCACCGCCAGCACCACAAACACCGCCGCCACGCCGGTTACCAGCGCTTTGTTGCGTCGCGTGAATTTTTGAATCTGGTAGATCGTCGAGGGCGGACGCGCCACAATTGGCTCGTCGCGCAGATGCCGCCGGATATCCGCTGCCAGATCCGCCACCGACCCGTACCGCCGCGTCTTGTCCTTCTCCAGCGCCTTGGCGGCAATCGTTTCGATGTCTCCGCGATACCGCCGGTTCACCACGCTCAGCGCGCTCGGTTCCTCTTCGCAGATCGCCCGCAGCGCTTCGGGAATCTGCCGCCCAATCGTGTACGGACCCTTGCCGGCCAGCAGCTCGTACAGAATCACGCCCAGCGCGTACACGTCGCTGCGGGTATCCAGTTCCTCCGGATCGCCCGCCACCTGCTCCGGGCTCATATACGCCAGCGTGCCGATAATCTCGCCCACGCTCGTCTGCCGCGTCGCCTGCGCATCGCTGTCGGTGAGCCGCGCAATCCCGAAATCCAGAATCTTCGGCTGCCCGTCCTCGCCCACCAGTATGTTCGCCGGTTTCAAATCTCGATGGATCAGCCCCCGCTGGTGCGCGTGCTGCACCGCATCGCAGATCTTCGCCATCAGTTCCAGCCGCTGCCGCGTCTTCAGCTTGTGCTTCTCGCAGTAGACCAGCAGGTTCTCTCCGCGCACCAACTCCATCGCGATATACGGCTGCTTGCCAAGCGGCGTGTCGACCGCGCCCGCGTCGTAGATCTGCGCAATCCCCGGGTGCTGCAGGCGGCCCAGCGCCTGCGTCTCATTCTCGAATCGGCGCAGCATCTCGCCGGTGGCGAAGCCGGCGCGGATCACCTTGAGCGCGACCGTTCGCTGCGGCGACTCCTGCTCCGCCTCGTAGACGGAGCCCATGCCGCCCTCCCCCAGCAGCCGCAGAATGCGGTATCGCCCGATTGCCTCCGGCAGCGCCTGCGGCGTGACGCTCGACGCCCCGGGCCCGCCCGGCGCCGCCGACGCTGGATGGTGATCGAACGCAGTTTCCTGTGAGGGCTCGGGTGCGGACACGGTCAGATTTTCTCCGGCAGGTCGTGGGGTTACGTGCAGGCAGTGGCCTGGAGCATAGGCACTCGCCTGTGTCGTGTCAACTCTCAATCGCAGGATGGTCAGGGGCGACGCTTGCCTGCCGGCGCTCGGCAACGCCGTCGACCGAGTTTCGGTGGACCACCCGGAACCTCGGCTCCATCCCCGGGTCGACCATCGGTCTCGCTAGCGGTGAGAGAGCCTGGCGACCGCGGCATTGACTGCATCCTGCAGAGAGCCTGGGCGGTTTTTCAATTCGCCCTGCAGCAAGCGGTACTGTGCCAGAGCGTCATCTGCTTTTCCGGAGATTTCCATCAGGTGTGCCTGGACCCAGCTGCGCTTGATGGATCGCTCCCGCGCATCCTCGGGCTTGTCGTCCAGCCAAAGATAGGTCGCCCACGCTTCGTCCGAAGGAACGGCGGTGAGAGATTCCGCGAGACCACCATGATCGGTGGTCATGGGGTCGAAGCAGAAGGTCATGATGCGCGACTTGCGGTCTTCGTCCAGAGGCTCACCGGATTTGCGCATGTCGTTGGCGACTTTGACCACTGCGGCGCGCGCTCCCTTTTCATCGAGATCGACCAGGGCGCCGAGTTGGAGTGCGCGCACGAAGGGACGGGCCTTCCCGGTGGAAACGGCCGTGTTGAAATGCTGAACCGCTTCGGCGAAGCTACCGCGGTCCTGCTCCTGCAGCATCCAGTTGCCCATCATCGCGTTTGCGTAGACGTTTGTTGGATCCGCAGCCAGGGCGGCGCGAAAGTTCTGTTCCGGGGCGGCGCCAAACTCCCGTTCCGCAATGTGCTGGTTGAGCCAGTGGGCCCAGCCAATATGCGCCTGCACATCCGCGGCCTGCTGCCCTTTGCTGCGAGCCAGGCCAGCGTCGAGGATGGCCATCATCTCGTCCAGAGCAGGCCCGGCGGTTGCCGTGGCGCTCTCCCCCTCGCCAACGAGAACGTGAAAGTCCTCCACCCAGAGCAGGGTCGTGTTCAGTTGCTGATCGAGAACGGCGCGATCCAGGGGGTCGGCTTTGAGGAGGTCTGCATCGGTGTGGACAGAGGCCTCGTACTCTCCCTGAGCGGCCTGGGCCTGGGCCAGCGCGATCTTTGCCTGCCGTTCCGTTTGCTGGCGGTGATGGTTGACAAACCACGCGACGCCGCCGGCAAGGCTGCCGAATAATCCGATCAAAGCGGTGATGCCGCCCACCCAGCTCATCACCGTGGGCCACGCTTTGCGCGCGCCGGTTGCGGCCTTTTGAATTTCTCCTTCCATCGCATGCTCCCGGGTTAAGTGTGGCGCGCAACTCAATACAAACGGCAAATTCGCATCGGACACGAAGCTCTTAACGCGGGTCGACGAGCCCCATGGCGATCATTCCCAGCGCGGTGATGCTGGGCAGGAAAAAGTAGTCGCCCCCGCGCAGCTCGACAAAATCCGGCAGGTGACTGCAGACGAACGGAGGGTTGGTGGGGCTGCGGTCGCCCTGCACAACAAACCGGCCGTGGCCGCCGTGGTTGCCCATCAGAACGTCCCTGTCGTTGCCCAGATGGGAATCGTTACCGTACTGAATCCACTGCTGCTGCACGAACTCAAACTGCCGGGAGAGACTGGCGTTCAGCGCCATGAAGATGACGCCCCGCTGTTCGGCATCGGAAACCGGTTCGCCCTCGCGAGCGAAGGGGCCGTACGGCAGGCCGCGGCGCGTGATGCGGCGGCGATTGATCAGCCGGCCGTTGAAGCCGAAAGCATCGCGAGGATGCACGCGGCGGATGTGCGCTCCCAACGGGCAGCGGGCGCCGGCCGCATCGGCGCCGTAGGTGAAGTTGGTGCTGCGATTGGGATCCTGCGCGATCGAAAGGTCCTCATGGCCGGGGGCAAGCTCGATGGGCGTTCCATCCCGCCAGCGGCCGATGAGCTTGGCCGCGAGCTTTTCTTTGCCGCCCGCGTAGGCGGCCGCCTGCGTGTCCAGAAAACTGCGAAAGGTGGCAAGATTCTGGTGCATCTTGCGATAGACCATGAAGGTGCCATTGGCGGCGAGCAGGTGCGGCACCGGTGCTACGGGCAATTCGCCCGCCTCGTCCGCGTAGCCCAGCAGCAACTCGCCGGTAGCAAGCGGCGCCCACGATCCATCGGGCATCAGCTTGCCCTGTCCAGGCTGAGAATTGCGGTCGACGCCGAGGTAGTCAGGATTGCCGAAGCCGTCGGTGTAGCCAAAGTGCTCTTTGGTGGTCGGCTTGCCGTCGACGAAATCGATGGCGGCATCCTGCGCGCCGAGCACGGTGGCCCCGCCGGTCTCTTCGATGGTGGAGACTACCGCTGCGCAGCGCGCGTCCAGCGCCGCAAGTGTGAGCGCATGGATGCCGAGCCAGGCGTGGACATGCTCCTGGCGCCAGATCGGCTCCCAATGCTCTGGGTCATTGACGCCGCAGTCTCCCAGAATCTCGGAGCGATGCCGCATGCCCTGCTGAAATTCAACCGGAAAGGTGAGCAGCGTGGCGTCCGGCAGCTCCAGATGCACCAGTCCGCGATGGGTGAAGGCGATGTTCACGGTGCTCTGTGGCTTCGCTCCATCCCAGCGCTGCCCGGTGGTGATGTCGCCGAGCAGCCGACCGATCAGGCTGCGCGCACGCGATGCGTCTTCAAAATGCAGGAACAGATAGCGGGCGACCGGCAGGTTGTAGCCGCGGAGGACAAATCCCTGAATATCGGATGCGTTGAGCTTACTCATTGTGGCCGCCCGTCTTGACATCGCGCAGAGGCCCCATCGAGCCCGGCCTCCGAAGGGGTCGCGCCTTGAGTTGTGCCGCAAACTGGACGAATTCGCGCTGCAGCGTTGCGGGATCGGCGGCCTGGTGGGTCGCAATGAAGTCGGCGACGGCGGTCTGCGTATCGAGCGCGCGCAGTGTCTGGTCGACCGACTTGTTGTTGACGGCCGCGAAGTAGAAGGTGGTGGTGAGCTGGCAGGCCTTCATGTAGTCGATGAAGGCCTGGTGGTTGGCCGCGCCAGGATAGCCGACACAGTGTTGCCAGATGGCGTCGAGGTGCTCGGCGATGTTGACGGCGAGACCATTCAGATAGCCGTCGAGGTCGCCATCGCAGTTCGACTCAAAGACCAGATACTTCGACTTGAGGTGTTCCTCACAGGCGGGCATGCCGACGTAGATCACGTCGTCCAGAACGACCAGCCGGGCGAGATGGGTGCCGGGAGCCGCTGCGAAGGGGCTGTCCTCGCGAGTGGACAGCTTCGCAAGGTAGTCGCGAATTTGCAGATCGTGGGAGGGCGTCGCCTGCGGGTCGTCGATGATGGGCGAGAGGATGGTCAACCCGTAGACGCTGCCGCTTTTGTTGGCCATGGGCGCCTTCTCTATCCAGCGACGGGAGCGTCGCCCGTCGCACCGAGGTGGCACTGCACCTGCAGCACAAAATCCAGGTAAGCATCGGCGAACTGCTGTGGCGTCGACTGTTCGGCGAGGGCTGCGAGCCGGTCGAACGACGACTGCACCACGTGCGCCGACTTGACGTCGTTCGCGGTGGCTTGAGGATACGCGCTGTAGTAGTAGTCCGTATCGAACTGGTTGAGCGCGATGTACTGCTTGAAGAGGGTCACCGGCACCGACCCCGGGAACTTCTCGCTCCAGCGCCAGATGAGGTTCAGGCCTTTGCTCAGAACTGCGGAGAAGGCATCGATGTACTGGTTCCACGTGCCGTTGAAGTTGCTGAAGAACAACAGATAGTCGTACTGCAGATCTTCCCGCACCTGGCCGTTCCCCAGAAATGGAAATCCCCTGCGCGGCAATACCACCCAGCGAGCAAATTCGATGAAGGACAGATTGACGACGTCACTTCGCAATCGCTTGACGTGGCCGAGCGCAAAGAGAATTCCGCGCAGAACCCACGTCTTCCATGGCTTCATGGGAGTGATGGCATTCATCGCGTAGACCTTGCCGTTGATGTTGCTCATGGCACCTCGGCCGGCAGCGAAAGCAGGACGGCCGCCGGGACTCGCTCATGCCGGTTTCTGTGCCTGCTCGATTGGAGGCGTTCCGCAGTATGGAGAAGGAAACCAGCAAATTATGTCACAAACAACAGCGAGCGGATACAAAATGCCTGGACGCGCAGGCGCAGGACGCGATCGCGGGAAAGCCGCTGTTCTCACCGACGCCGGGGTCCGTCCTACAATATCCCTATGCTCCTCGAAGGCATTTTCCCGGCGATCACCACGCCCTTCTATCCCGACGGCCGCCTCTATCTCCGCAAGCTTGAGCACAATGTCGAGCGCTACTCCCGCACGCCGGTCGCCGGCATCGCCGTTCTGGGATCCACAGGCGAAGCCGTCATGCTCTCCGATGACGAATCCCGCCAGGTGCTGCGCGCCGCCCGCGAAGCCGCCGCCCCCGAAAAGGTCCTCATCGCCGGCGTGGGCCGCGAATCCCTCATCGAAACCCTGCGCCTCGCCGACTTCGCCGCCGACCAGCAATTCGACGCGCTCCTCGTCCGCACGCCGCATTACTACGGCCCCGCCATGCGCCCGCTCGAGTTGCTCACCTACTACCGCGCCCTCGCCGACCGCGCAGCGCTCCCCGTCATCCTCTACAGCATCCCCAAATTCACGCACCTCGAGCTGCCCGTCGAAGTGGTCGCCGAGCTCGCGCACCACCCCAACATCATCGCCATCAAGGATTCCTCCGGCTCGCTCGATCGTCTCGTCGACCTCGTCGCCGCCACGCGCACCGCGCCCCGCCGCGAATTCCTCGTCACGCCCATCTTCCAGGCCGTCACCACCCGCATGACGCTGGCCGCTCTCGAGCCCGACCGCAACTTCGTCCCCGCCAGCGTCCTCGGCACCGATGCCGCCGCGGTCGCCGTCGCTCCCCCGCCACCGCGCGTTAAGGGCATGCGCAAAAAGGAAGTCGGTTTCCAGGTCCTCACCGGCTCCGCGCAAAACCTGCTTCCCGCGCTCGACGCGAAGGTCTCCGGCGCCATCCTTGCCTTCGCCGCGCCCGCGCCCCAGGCGTGCCAGGAAGTCTATACCGCATGGAAAGAGAATGACCCGCGCGTCGCCGAGGAAAAACAGCGGCGCATGGTCGAGCCGGCGCGCATCGTCGCCAACCAGTACGGAGTCCCCGGCCTCAAATACGCCTGCGACCTCAACGGCTATTACGGCGGCAACCCACGCATCCCGCTCCTGCCGCTCGCCGCCGAGCAGAAAGCCGAAGTCGCCGCCATCCTCGCCGACGTCCGCAACTGAGCGATCGCTGGAACGCGCGGAGATTGCGTCGTTAACGTAACGGAATGCGATACAAATTGCGGTGCGAGCTCTCGCGCGTGTACGCGTAGAAAACCGGGCTCACCGCCGACTGCACGTCCCAGGAAATCGGCGTCGGCTGCTGGCTGGGAATGTCTTCAAGGCGGCTAATGCCGCCGCCCGGTATTTTCGGCAGCCCCGAGCGCGGATCCACCGCCAGAAAGTACGTGCCGTCAGAAAGCAGCGGAAAATAAATGTACGCTGCGTTCCCCGACTTATTCCACGTCAAATCGCAGTATCCAGCGCAGAGCGGCACCGCACTGCTTCCGTCCACCGCATACGCCCTGGTGACGTTGGTCGCTTCGTTCGTGGGCTGCGGGGAAGCCGCAACCACCCAGCGGCCGTCCGGCGATACCGCATCGATGTCCAGAATGCGCGTCGCGGTGATCTTCCTGCGCTCGCTGCCATCCGCCTTCATGCGGTAGGCGAAGTTCGAGCCTCCCTCGATGGCGCGAAAAATCAGATCGCCGTTGGGCAGGAAGAACGGCGAGTCTTCAATCGCCGCCGAGACAATGTGCACCGGCGACGACCGGCGATTGGTCGGCGCCACCCACAGGCTCGATCGCCCGCTGGCATCGTTCGCCGCATACGCAACCAGTGTCCCGTCCGCTGACACGCTGTACGCCTGCATGGCAGTGTCCGGCAAAACCCGCTCCGCTGGCCCGTTGACCAGGTCCTGCACCCACAGTTCCTCTCCCTGCGTCTGCCCGCTCGCCATCAGGAAATAAACCTTGCGGCCATCCGCCGAAAAAGTCGGCTGCTCCGCGTTGCCCTGGGACGAAATCTGGCGGTCTCCCTGCTGATCGTGCACCCACACCGTGCTGTCGTGCGTGCCCACCGACGTGATGAACGACTTCCCATCCGCCGCCATCGCAATGCCTTCCTGGGTCGTCGGGCCAAAGGTGATCTGCTCCGGCTTTCCACCCGGAAAGCGCTGCCGCCACAAATGAAAATCATCGCTCCCGGCTGTCAAATATACCCACTTGCCATCCGTCGACCAGGCGCCTGCGATGCACGGAGCGCCCGCCGGCCCCACCACCTGCACCGTGACCGGCCCCTGAAACGGAACCACCCGGCACGGCAGCATCTTTCCCCGGCTGTCCATCTCCGCCACCAACACCGAGCGCCCATCCGGCGAAAGATAAGAATGATGCGCCATGCTGCGCTTGCCCGCCGGCAAATAGACATCGCGGCTGTCGCCTCGTCCGGGATTGGTCGTCACCACCCCCATATGCAGGCCTTCTTTGATCTCGGAAAACAGCAGCCGCTGGCCGCCGTCGATCCACGTCAGCGACGAGGCGTTCGGCATCAGCAGATGCGGTTCGCCGCCCAGCACGCTCACGACGTACGTATCCCACGGTTCCACCACGCCATAGGCAATGCTGGCGTTGTCCGGAGAAAACACCGGGGCCATCTTGTTCTGGCCGTCATGCGTTAGCTGGACGGCGTCTCCACCCGCCAGCAGCTTCACATACACGTCGCCGGGCCCAAAAAACGAATCGCCGCCGTGAATGAACGCCAGCATGCGCCCATCCGGAGATAACGCCGGATACACCGCCGAGTCCGTGAAAAATGTCAGTTGCTCCCATTCGTTATCTGGCGGCACACGGCCGGGCGGCGACGGGCGCATCAGATAGACGCCGGCAGCGATCAGCAGCACCAGCAACCCTGCAGCGGCAACATACAAGCCCATGCGCCGCTTCGGCTTCGCGCCCATCGCCGACGAATCGCCGCGCCCCGGGGCTTCCTCCTCCGCAGGCAGCGCAAGCCGGCCGCTCTGGCTGCTGTCGCGCGCCAGACGCTGCAGATCGGTCCGCATATCGGCCGCATGCTGATACCGCAGGTTCCGGTCCTTCTCCAGCGCTTTGCCGATTAGCCGCTCCAGTTCCGGCGACAGGTCCGGATTCAGCCGCACCGCGGAAACCGGCTCGCGATTCAGAATCCTCTCGCAGATCACCGCGGGGCTCTCGCCGCGAAACGGCGCCGTGCCCGTCGCCATCTCATACAACACCGCGCCAAACGAAAACAGGTCCGTGCGCGCGTCCAGATCTTTGCCCCGCACCTGCTCCGGCGACATATAGCCCACCGTGCCCAGCATCGTTCCCGGACTGGTCAGCGGGCTCTCGGCAAACGTGGTCACTCCCGCCTTCACTTCCGGCGGAGCGCTGGCGTCGGTCCCCGGCGGCGTCATCTTCGCCAGCCCAAAGTCCAGAATCTTCGCGTCCCCGCGCCGCGTCACAAAGATGTTCGCGGGCTTAATATCGCGGTGGACCACCCCCGCCGCGTGCGCCGCCTCCAGCCCATCGGCGATGGCAATCGCCAGCGGCAGCAGCGCTTCCGCATCCATCGCCCTGCCGGCAATGCGATGCCCCAGCGTCGTCCCGTCCAGGAACTCCATCACGATGAAGGGCCGGCCGTCTTCCTGCCCAATCTCGTGAATCGTGCAGATGTTGGGATGATTCAGCCCCGACGCGGCCTGCGCCTCCCGCTGAAACCGGATCAGCGCCTGCGGATCGCGGCTCACCTCTTCAGGCAGGAACTTCAGCGCCACAAAGCGGCGGAGCGTCAGGTCCTCCGCCTTATAGACGATCCCCATGCCGCCGCCGCCCAGAGACTCGACGATGCGATAGCGTGAAACCGTTTGGCCAATCATCAACGAATTCCGAGCTCCTGGGGTGGCTCAATCTTAGGGACCACGTTGCACCGAGTCAACGAATCGCACTCCGGCAAATGGCGAGGTCGTTTTGAAAGGGCATGGCTTCCGCCCTGCCGCTCTGCCTCGGAGACGCGGGGGCTTGAGCCCCTGAGGGAAAACTAAACCTGGTTCTACGCGAGAGTTGACGAATGCGCCCGCCAACGGCGACCCTGTCAGCAATGTTCCTCAAACAGTACTACCTCGGCTGCC
The DNA here is from genome assembly GCA_036267295.1 of Acidobacteriaceae bacterium. GTDB lineage: Bacteria > Acidobacteriota > Terriglobia > Terriglobales > Acidobacteriaceae > Palsa-343. The sequence goes on from DATAWI010000015.1 coordinate 77,651, forward strand.
TGGCGCATGCCTCCTATCTCCTTGCCGACGAGGCCACCGGCACCGCCATCGTCGTCGACCCGCAGCGCGACATCCAGCAATACCTCGAGGACGCCACCAGCCGCGGCTTCTCCATCCGCCACGTCTTCCTCACCCACTTCCACGCGGACTTCGTCGCCGGCCATCTTGAATTACGCGACCGCTGCGGCGCCACCATCCATCTCGGCGCCCGCGCTCAGGCGGAATACCCCTTCGTCGCCATGCGCGACGGCGACTCGCTGGCCTTGCCGGGCCTGCGCCTCCAGGTCCTCGAAACCCCGGGCCACACCATCGAATCCATTTCAATCCTGGTCTACGATCTTGCCGCCAGCGCGGACCACCCGCACGCCGTCCTCACCGGCGACACGCTCTTCATCGGCGACGTCGGCCGTCCCGACCTGCGCGCGTCCCTGGGATGGTCCGCTGCCGACCTCGGCTCGCACCTCTACGATTCGCTGCACAATCAGTTGCTGCCGCTGCCCGACCCGACCCTCGTCTACCCCGCGCACGGAGCTGGTTCGCTCTGCGGCAAAAACATCTCGAAAGATACCGTCTCCACCATGGGCGAGCAGCGCCGCTTCAACTACGCGCTGCGCCCCATGGCGCGCGAGCAGTTCGTCGAATTGGTGACCGCGGATCAGCCCGACGCCCCCGCCTACTTCACCTACGACGCCGTGCTCAACACCCGCGAGCGCGCCACTCTCGATGCTTCGCTCGATCACGCTCTCCACCCCATCGCTCTCGACGAGGTGCTGCATCGGCAGGGTGAGGCGCAGATCGTCGATGTCCGTCACCCCGACCTCTATGCCCGCGGCCATCTGCGGGACAGCCTGAACATTGGGCTGGATGGGCAATTCGCCACCTGGGCCGGCACCATCCTCGATTCCGCGCGGCCCATCGTCCTCATCGCTGAACCGGGCAGGGAACAGGAGGCCGCGCTGCGCCTCGGCCGCATCGGTTTCGACCAGGTTGCGGGCTATCTGGCGGGAGGCATGGAAGACCTCGCCGCTCGTCCCGACCTCATCGACGAGACCGACCGCCGCAGCGCCGGCGAGATTGAAGCGGATTTAGACGCGAGCCCTGCCGCGGCCTGCGCCGATCCGGCGCACCCCAGCCTGGGCGGCATTCCGATCACGGCGCGCGTTGTGACCCCGAGCGCCGGGCCGATGATCTTAGACGTCCGCACGCCCAACGAATACGCCGCGAAGCACATCGCCGGCAGCGTCAACATCCCGCTCAGCCGGCTGCGCGATCATCTCGACGAGATCCCGCGCGACCGGCCGATCATTGTTCATTGTGCGGGTGGATACCGCTCGTCGATCGCGGCCAGCCTGCTGGCGCGTCACGGCCTCACCGGGCTCACGGAGATGTCCGGGGGGCTGGCTGCGTGGGAGGCTGCGCGGCTGCCGCTCGTGGCCGAGGCGGCAGCCGCGCATTGAGGCAAGGCTCAGCCTGCCCTGCGGGTCGCGGAGCGAGGCACCGCTGCCTGCGCTCCGCTCAACGTCTCGGCCGGATCCAGCTCCGACCCGTAATAAAGCTTCTCGGTCGCCGGAAACCCCGGCCACTGCACCAGATAGACATCGGACAGCGGAAGCTTAAGAAAGACTTTCCCGACCAAACCATTGGCCCGAATCCGGACCCGATCCCCTGCTGCGTACATGACAAGGGGTAGCCTGGACCCGCGCAGATACGACCGGGAATCCCCCGCATGGGTCATCCCATCCCACGCCGGCAGCAGGGGCGGGGAAGGCGGGTTAGGAGCGAGCCAAAAAGCTTCTGGACAAACAACCCATTTTCGACCTTGAAGGTCGGGGTTTTGTTACAGGGGCTGGGGTTAGGTATATGGATTGACGAAGTGGTAACGGTCTTGAAGGTTCGCGAAACGCGGAGGATTCGCTCAGAGGTTTCAGACCGAAGCGGGTGCCCCATCCGAGTTGGTGTAGACCGGAATGGGGTATCCGGCGTCTTGTAGTGCCAGCGTACGATAGAACGTGTGGCAGCGCTCTTAGCTCAGGCCCCCGCGGGGAAAGGCACATGACGGTGGGTCGATTCGTTCACCTGCTGTCGGCTGCTTTGCTCGCCGCCGCGACACCGTGCGCCCTCGCTTGGAAGCACACGAAGCATCCCGTGCAAATCGTTCTGCCTTCCCCAGTCGAGCCAGAACGGCTCGGCCTTCCCGTCGACTGGGACGCTCGCGTTCAGCTTTCGCCGATTGGCGGATTCGTCGCCGACAATCCGATTCAGCTAACCGTTGTTGACGACAACCGCGAGCCAACGTCTCCATCCCCTGTGCAGGTGCCATTCGTCGATCCCGGTCCAGCCGCGGATGGAGCATTCTCTTATAGCGCGTTCGTCATTGATGGTGGTGGGGTGATGTCCGCGTCCTCAGGTTGGGGCAACACCCGTGGGGCTATGAAATTTGGACGCTCCGGCCCTCGTACTCTTCGCCCGGAGGACTATCGCCGAATCCAGGCACTCGTGGTCCTGTTACCCGATGATCTCGGCATCATTCCGCCACGCAACCACAAGGTGTCCGTGGAGGTGCTCACTTCCACCGGGTCATTGAGTCGCACCTACGATGTATCCCACCTTCCACCGCCTCTGCTTGAAATCTTCAAATTGGTTGGGTTCCAACTCCCTGCGCCTCCACCGGAGAATGGCGTGGCGCCGATTCTTTAGCCATTTCTCCAACCCCGTTACCATCTCGCCATCCCCCATCGCTAACCTTAATCGCTGCAACAAAATCTGGGGTTGAACCCCCCTCGCGCTGGTAACGTAATTCCGAACAGATTGCCTCTCCGCCTCCCAGTCCGCCGGCTGAATCCTTCCCGTCCTTCGCACATCTATTGGTTGATTCCCTGGTGAACATTTCCATTTCCAACGCCAGGGTCAGCACCCGAAAGAAGGCTCCATGTCTCTCCGTCCCGTCCGTGAAATCCTGTCCACCCAACCCACCCTTGAGGGAGCCGGCGTCCGCCTCGAGCGCGCCTTCGGCTTCGGCAAGACCAAAGAGTTCGACCCGTTCCTGCTGCTCGACGACTTCCGCAACGACCGCCCCGCGGACTACCTCGCGGGCTTCCCGTGGCATCCCCACCGCGGCATCGAGACCATCACCTACGTGCTGGCCGGCTCCGTCGAGCATGGCGACTCGCTCGGCAACCAGGGCAAAATGACCGCCGGGGATGTGCAGTGGATGACCGCCGGCAGCGGCATCCTGCACCAGGAGATGCCCAAGGGCGATGAACGGGGCCGCATGCATGGCTTCCAGCTATGGGCCAACCTGCCCGCGCGGCTCAAGATGACCGACCCGCGCTACCAGGACATCCCGTCGAGCGCCATCCCCGAAGTGACGGACGACGACGGCACCACGGCGCGCATCATCTGCGGCGAATTCTGGGGCCAGCGCGGACCGGTGGACGGCGTGGCCGCCGATCCGCAGTATCTGGATATCAGCGTGCCGCCCAACCAGCGCAAGCGCCTGAAAGTCGAGACCACGCGCAATGCCTTTGCCTACGTCTTTGCCGGGGCGGGAACCTTCCGCGACGCGAGCGAGCCGCGCGCCGTGCTGACGGAGCAGGGCGACGACCCCAACTCCAAGCCGGTGTATGACGCGCGCAACCACTCGCTGGTGCTCTTCGACCGCGGCGACGAGATCGCGGTCCAGGCCGGCCCCGAAGGCATCCGCTTCCTGCTGGTGAGCGGGCACCCGCTGGAGGAGCCAGTGGCGTGGCACGGCCCGATCGTGATGAACACCCAGCAGGAACTGCGGACGGCAATGCAGGAACTGCAGACGGGGAAGTTCATTCAGAAGCAGCGGTGAAGCGGTCAGGTAAGAGGCGGTCAGGTAAAGAGGCGGTCAGGTAAGAGGCGGTCAGCTAAATTGTTGAACGCTGTTGCTGGCAGATTTATCACTGGCCGCTTTTCCGCTGGCCGCTTTTCCACTAGCCGCTTTTCCACTGACCGTTACATCGCTGACCGGATTTCCGCTGACCGTTTTATCGCTGACCGCTTCTTCGCTGTTTGTAAAGATTCCCTTGGTGCTGGAGGGTACGAGTACCGCGCGCCCCAGGTCGCTATAATGGAGAGAGAGAAAGAGCCCCGTTCTTTCCACTTTCGAACTGAAGGGAACACCGCCAAATGGCGACCACCAACGCCGGCGCCCCGTCTGCACCGGATGTCGCAACGCAGGGTGAGGCAGTACCAGGGCAATCGGCGCCGTCCAGGCCGATCATCAACGACTTCTCGATCCAGGTAGCGACGGTCAACGGCTCCGGCTCCCAGTCGGCCAACAGCATCCTGTTGAAGAGCATCTTCGCGATGGGCGTGCCGGTGAGCGGCAAAAACCTGTTCCCGTCGAATATTGCGGGACTGCCCACCTGGTACACCATCCGCGCCAGCAAACACGGCTACGTCGCGCGCAAGAAAGACATCGACATCGTGATTGCGATGAACGCGGAGACCTCGCGCGAGGACATTCTGTCGCTGCGGCCGGGTTCGGTGGCGATCTACGAAGAGGCTGCGAACCTGAAGCAGTATCGCGACGACGTGGTCTGCTATCCGGTGCCGTTCGACAAGCTGACGGCGGCTGTTTGTCCTGAGGCGAAGCTGCGCAAGCTGGTCCGCAACATGATTTATGTCGGCGTGGCGGCGCAACTGCTGGGCATGGACATGGCGGTGGTGGAGAAGACCGTCCGCAAGCAGTTCGCGAAGAAGCAGAAAGCCGCGGACCTGAACTGGGCGGCGGTGGAAGCGGGCGCGCAGTATGCGGCCACGTCGCTGGTGAAGGCGGATCCGTTCCAGGTGCAGGCGATGCACGCGACGGAAGGGAAGATCATTATCGACGGCAACGCGGCATGCGCGCTGGGCGCGATGTTTGCGGGGGTTACGGTGGTGACGTGGTATCCCATCACGCCGTCGTCGTCGGTGGTGGAGCAGCTGATCGATTATCTGAAGAAGTACCGCATTGAGCCGGACGGCAAAGCGAATTTCGCGGTGGTGCAGGCGGAAGACGAGCTGGCCGCGGTGGGCATGGTGCTGGGCGCAGGCTGGGCGGGTGCGCGCGCGATGACGGCAACGTCGGGACCGGGCATTTCGCTGATGGCGGAGTTTACCGGGCTGGGCTACTTTGCGGAGCTGCCGGGCGTGATCTTCGACATCCAGCGCGTGGGGCCGTCGACAGGACTGCCGACGCGCACGGCGCAGGCGGATCTGCTGAGCGTGGCGTACCTGTCGCATGGCGATACGAAGCATCCGGTGCTGCTGCCGGCGAATGTGACGGAATGCTACGAGTTTGCGGGTGCGGCGTTCGATTTGGCCGAGGGACTGCAGACACCGGTGTTCGTGCTGAGCGATCTGGATCTGGGCATGAACAACTGGATGTCCGATCCGTTTACCTATCCGGAGAAGCCGATCAATCGCGGCAAGATTCTGACGGCCGAGGATCTGAAGGAGTCGGCGGAGTGGGGACGCTATAAGGATGTGGACGGCGACGGGATTCCGTACCGCACGCTGCCGGGGACGGATCATCCCAAGGCCGCGTACTTTACGCGAGGCAGCGGACACAACGAGAAGGCGCTGTATTCGGAGCGGCCGGAAGACTATCAGAACCTGATGGAGCGGCTGGCGCGGAAGTTCGACACCGCGCGGACGATGGTGCCGGCGCCGCTGGTGGCGCAGACGGGGAAATCGAAGATCGGCGTGATTGCGTATGGGACCACGGACTTCGCCATTACCGAGAGCCGCGACCAACTGAAAAAGGAATACGGGCTGGAAGTGGATTATCTGCGGATCCGGGCGTATCCGTTTGCGCAGTCGATTCACGACTTTGTGGCCTCGCATGAGCGCGTGTATGTGGTGGAACAGAACCGCGATGCGCAGATGCTGAGCCTGCTGAAGCTGGATCTGCCGGCGGGGGAAGTGACGAAGCTGCGCAGCGTCCGCCACTTTAACGGGCTGCCCATCGATGCGCGGTCGGTGACGGACGAGATTGTGTTGCAGGAAGGCATTTAGAGGCAGCTGAGAAGCGTTCAGCGGGTTAGCAAGTCAGCAAGGCAGCGAGTCAGCGAGTCAGCAAGTCAGCGAGTTGGCGAGTTAGCGAGTTTGCAAATAGCGCGTCGGGGGGCAGCGAGCCGGCATCGGCGGGCAGGAGAGATTGGATTCATGGCGACGACGGTTACAAATCCAGGACCTAAGGTCAATCGCATCGGGCTGCCGGTGCTTGAATACCGCGGCGGCAAGACGACGTTGTGCGCGGGATGCGGCCACAACGCGATTTCCGAGCGCATTATCGATGCGATGTTCGAGATGGGCGTGCAGCCGGAGCGGGTGATGAAGCTGTCCGGAATCGGCTGCTCGTCGAAGAGCCCGGCGTATTTCATGGCGCGGTCGCACAGCTTCAACAGCGTGCACGGGCGCATGCCGTCGGTGGCAACGGGCGCGCTGCTGGCGAACAAGACGATGAAGGGGATCGGCGTTTCGGGCGACGGCGACACGGCGTCGATCGGCGTGGGGCAGTTTGTGCACCTGATGCGGCGGAATCTGCCGCTGATTTACATCATCGAAGACAACGGCGTGTACGGGCTGACGAAGGGCCAGTTTTCGGCGACGGCGGATATCGGATCGAAGCTGAAGACCGGCGTGGTGAACGATCTGCCGGCCATCGATACGTGCTCGCTGGCGATCCAGCTGGGCGCGACATTTGTGGGGCGGTCGTTTTCCGGCGACAAGAAGCAGTTGCTGACCATGCTGAAGGCGGCGATCGCGCATCAGGGCACGGTGATGCTGGATGTTATCTCTCCCTGTGTGACGTTTAACGATCACGAAGGCTCGACGCGCAGCTACAAGTACATGCAGGAGCACGAAGAGGCGATCAGCGAAGTGGGTTTTGTGCCGGCGTTCGAGGAGATCGACGTGGAGTACGATCCGGGCACAACCCTCGACGTGACGATGCACGATGGGTCGAGCCTGCGGTTGAAGAAGCTGCACGAGAACTACGATCCGACGGACCGCGCGCTGGCCGTGAAGACGCTGATGGAGTCGCACGAAAAGGGCGAGGTGCTGACGGGGGTGTTTTATATCGACACGCAGAAGCCGACCTTTACGGATCTGCTGAACATCGTGGATGAGCCGCTGGCCACGCTGCCTGAGGAGCGGACGCGTCCGGGCAAGCAGGTGCTGGAGGATGTGATGGGGCGGCTGAAGTAAGGCAGGGAACCGGAAGGTGGGAACCGGGAACAGGGGACAGCAGATGCCTCGGCGATGAGCCGGGGCGTTCGCGCGTCAGGCAGCATATTGCGCGACCACGCGGATCACCTGACCCTCCTCGTTGAAGTCCATCCATTCCGCGGTTCGGGTGCCGCTTTGGTTGGCGTAGAGGAGCACGACGCTGGAGTGGCCGGTGAAGACATCGTGCAATCCGAAGCGAAGTTCGGGATACAGCTCCAGGCCGCGGGCGAAATAACGGCTGAGGGCATCGATGCCGGTGACGGTGGCTTGTCCGGTGACGCGGGCGGCGACGGGCGAGGTGAGGACGACGGTGGGAGCGTAGTGGCGGAGGATGGCGGCGAGGTCGCGCGCGTTCCAGGCGGCGATCCAATCTTCAGCGAAATGGCGGGCTTGTTCAGGAGAGAGCGGGAAGGTGTGGGGCATGGGATTGTCCGGAAGGATTCAGCCTTGGGCGGGAGCCGCTTCCGGCTCGGGCTGTAAGAGCGTGAAGGGAAGAGGCGGCGTTTGGTCTCGATTCGCGAGATTGATGATCCAGGTGAGAAAGGTCATGCGGGTATGTGACTGCACGGTGGTCCACCGGATTTCCTCCTCGTCCGCTTCGCTCACAAGCTTCGTGCCGATGGTGAGGTCGTCGTTTTGCCGGCCGGACAAACGCGTTGCCACTTCGGTTGCCCACGCGGCTGCGTTCTCGTCGTGCGGGACGCGATAGCCACGATGGATCGATTCAGCGAAGTAGCGGAAGAAGTATTCTTTTGCGCTGCCAAGGGCGACTTCGAGCGCATCGGGGGTGACGAACTGGCGGGATGCCAGCATGATTTCCGGGGTTTGCACGATTTCGCGGGCGAGGTCAAAATCGCCTTTGGCCTGCTTGCCGACAGCGGGCAGGAAGAAGTCTATGCGGAGCAGCCATCGGATGAGCCGGTAAGGCTCCATGGCGAGGCTAGCGTGCTGGATCGTAGTCAGATCCCAGTGGCCGTCGGGCATCATGTTGGCTTCGCGGTCCGCGCGGGAGAGTTTTTCCCAGATACCGGTGCGCCGGAGCAGATCGATGTGGGTGCGGCGCGAGATGATCTCGATATTCGGGGGAAGCTGTTTGTTCTGCACAAACAACTCGTTGCCGGCGCGCGCGAGCATGACCGCGTAGAAGAGTCCAAGTTCGCCGAAGCCCACGCAGACATGTTCGCGCTGCGCGGCGGTCATTTCGACCGGCTTCGGTATCTCCACCTGCGGCGTGATGTGCAGCGGCTCGTTGAGCCGGTTGTTGCGGCGTATCCACCAGATGACGGGAATCGCGGGGATGAGGAGGAACACCGCGCCGGTTTGCAGGATCCAGACAAGATAGACGACGCAGAGAAGTGGAATGATGAGCAGGAAGCCGAGGCGGCGCACGTATCTGCGCGCGCGGCGATCTTTATGAAGGCGTCGCAGACTGATCCAGGCCTCAAACCAGGTGGTTCGGAGGCTCAGGTGGCGCCAGTAGCTCTTTTTCAACAGAAGGCGGAAGAGAGAGAACATGCGAGCGGGCCGTGCTTCATCGTACCGCAGGCATGGCGGGTTTCACGCGGGGTGAATCGGGTTAGTCGTCGCTCCGGGCGAGCGCGCGATCGATGGACATGGCGCCGCCGCCTTTGAAGATGATGAGGATGCAGAGAGCGAGCAGGGCGAGAGGGAACTCGTAGCCCTGGGCGCCGGGAGTGCCGAGGAGTCCATTGTGCAACTGGACCTTGAGGATGGCCACCATCATCACGACCGCGATGGCGAGCGCGGCCAGACGGCTGAGAAAGCCGGCGAGCAGCAAGAGGGAGCCGAGGAATTCGGCGAGAATGGCACAGACCGCTAAAAAGCCTGGAATGTGCAGGTAGGTGCCGAAGGCTGCGATGGTGCCGTGCCATCCAAATCCGCCCCACCAGCCCAGAGCCTTCTGGGTACCGTGGCCAAAGAAGATGAGGCCGAGGACGAGGCGCATCAGAGCCAGGATTTTGTCGTTGGAGGACATCAGCAGCTTGTTCACGCGAAACTCCTTTCTTCTTCGGTGAAGGGGGCGAGAGCGGCAGCAGGTATCTGCCATTGGATAACCAATTTAGGGGCGGGTTGCAAGCAAAATCGCAGCCGGGGGCTGCCAGCAAATTTCACCTGGCTCGACTACACTTAGAGGGGAACCTCTGTTTTTCAAGGGGGGAGCGGTTGCCGGCCGTCGGGCCCCGGCTTCGATCCGCCACGGATCGGAGTCAGCCGAAGAAACCCAGCCGAAGAAAGCCGCCGAAGGAATCAATCTTGATCGGAAGTAAAGTTCTCACAAAAGTATTTGGAACGAGCAACGAGCGGGCGGTGAAGCGCCTGGTGCCGAACGTTGCCGTCATCAATGCGCTGGAGCCGCAGATGCTGGCGCTGAACAACGAGCAGCTGCGCGCCAGGACGGTGGAATTCCGGGCCAGGATCGCTCAGGCGCTGGAGGGAATTACCGACGAAGACGCGATGGTTGCCGCGGAAAAGCAGGTGCTCAACGACCTTCTGCCGGAGGCTTTTGCGGTGGTGCGCGAGGCCGGCCGGCGCGCCGTGAACATGCGCCATTTCGATGTGCAGCTGGTGGGCGGCATGGCGCTGCACCAGGGCAAGATCGCCGAGATGAAGACCGGCGAGGGCAAGACGCTGATGTCGACCCTCGCGGCCTACCTCAATGCGCTGGCCGGCCAGGGCGTGCACGTCGTCACGGTCAATGAGTACCTGGCGCAGCGCGACGC
>DATAWI010000016.1:0-180835 GCA_036267295.1 Acidobacteriaceae bacterium
GGCCGCCCGTTTCCGCCGTCTGGCCCGCGACTATGAGCGCCTGGCTGCCACTCTCGGCGCCTTCCACTTCCTCGCCTGCGCCTGTCTCATGCTCGCCACCCTGTTCAGAATGCTCACGCAAACTTAATAACAGGCTCTAGACTCTGCGAGGAACTTCGCCTGATCCGCGGGAGTTTTGAAGGTCAAGGCGTCAGTCTCGTTTTGATGCCCACCTTTAGCTTTGTCACGCGTTGGATCAGGTGCGGGGGTGACGCTCGCAACACCAGGAACATTGCTTAGCGCCGTTGCGATCCGATCCACAGACGCGCTGCTACTTGACGTTGTTGCGTTCTGCTGTTGGGCCACGGGATCACCGGCCAGATCTACTTCGCCAGCTAGATACTCTTGATACTTGGTCTGTTCCGATGACTCTTGGGAATCAGCGCCGCACCAATACCCGATTCCCATTGAGCAGTCGGCGGAGTCGACTTGGCTGTTGAACGGATCCGTCCCGACACCGCATTGTCCTCCGCTTTGCCCGTCCGAACACATCATCTGTGCGCCATACGGACTGTGCCCGTCAGGGTCCGTGCGTGAAATCGGATTATTTCCCACAAACGCGTACAGGTTAAGAGTTTGTGGGCTGCCAAAGCTGGCATAGGGTACGGCCTCCGCAGCCGCTGCCCAGTCCGGGTGTAAGCGATATCGCGTCCACGGTCCCCGCGCGGAGGCATCATGATTGGAGTGTGGGTACACAGAGCACCAGGATGCAGGGCGAAATGCAAAGGCGGATAGTCGTCGATCAGTTGAGCAATGCCGGTATAGCTTGCGCTGTGTCGCAGCACCCTTTCAGCGAGATACGCGCCGTGGGAATCGCCGACGCGCCTGGCAACGCTTTCACCACTTGCCAGACGACCCAGCCCAGCGTACTTCCTCTTCCACAGGTAAAACGTCTGCTGGCTGATCCCGTTCCTGCGGCAGACCTCCACCACCGTGTCCCCAGACTCTGCTTCCCGCAGCACCCGCAGAATCGCCTCTTCGCTGTGTCCTCGCTTCGCCATCTCTCGGTTCCCCTCTCTTCTGAAGAGAACCACGACAAGGCTGCAAACTCTCAACTTCACAATGACTTAGTCTTTGGGTTTTGGAGCACCTATCCGGTCGGCGTTGACCTGAATCACGCTGGGTGAGCGCATTGCTCTGTTGGCGGTATCTGACAGTTCAGGTTGGGTAAGATCGTTGGAACATCTGCCAATATATCGTCGCTAATCCGGCTTACCTGACCAGGATACTTATAATCCGTGTCGATCCATTCATACCCCAATAGATGTATTGACAGCGCGTGAGAGCGATCCATAACGTTCTCGCAACAAATACAACTTTCCAGACTGTCTCTGATGTCCTTTAGAAATGAGGCTGTCCAAAGCTGAGGGTTGAACGAGTTCTCCCGTGAGGATGGTCCAACTCCTGCGGGTCCGCGAGTCAGTTCTCGTGGAATGCGCGACGACGACCGACTTATCACGCGTCTGTCAAGCGAGACGCTCCCCCAGATCCCGGCGCCCGCCTGCAGGTTATAAGTCTGCGAATCCGTGAGGTACGGACTGGAATCAGCCCGGCTCCCTCATACCTGTCACATTGAAAAGCATGCTGCTTTGTTGAGGAAACCACAATATGTTGCCGCGAAGTGCTTCAGGAGTTGGACGCCAATGTCTCTCCCTTCTTCAAATATGCGTCTTGTACATGACTGAATTCCGCGTTGCGCCATCGTGGCGAAGCCGGGGCGGAAGAACGACCGGCAGACAGGCGGCGGCATGCGCGATTCTGGCGCTAAGCGCGGTGTCTGCGGGAGCGGCAGCTCAATCCATCACCTTCAACACCTCCTGGGTGCAGCAGAACCCGCAAACAGTCCCTTATTGGAGACAAATGGCCGCAATCGCGTACGATGCCGCCCACGGCCAGGTGTTGATGTTTGGCGGAATGGGCGGCCCCGCGGGCATCCTCGACGACACATGGACATGGAACGGGACAAGCTGGACGCAAGAGAGTCCGGGAACCAGCCCTGCCGCGAGATACGGCGCAGCGATTGCCTACGATGCCGCCCACGGCCAGGTGGTGCTCTTCGGCGGGTTGGATGCCAATGGAAACAGCCTGGGCGACACCTGGGTCTGGAACGGGACAACGTGGACACAACCGACTCTGGCCGCGAGCCCTTCCGCGAGACAGTATTCCGGGATGGCCTACGATGCCGCCCAGGGAGAAGTGGTGCTGTTTGGCGGACAAGGCCAAAACCCTTATCCCATGTTCAACGACACCTGGACCTGGAACGGTTCAACCTGGACCCAGTTGACGCCCGCGTCCAGTCCTCTAAACAGATATGGCTTCTCGATGGCTTACGACCCCGCACAGGGCCAGGTGGTTCTGTTCGGCGGAAAGGCGTACTTTCCGTCCGAGTATTACATTATCGACGTCAATGACACCTGGACCTGGGACGGGACAACGTGGACTCAGGCTGTTCCGTGGGGGGCTACCGGCTCGCCTACTGCGCGAACGGGCGGCTCGATGGCTTACGATGCCGCGCTGGGCCAGGCCGTGCTGTTTGGGGGCGCCGGGGGAGTGTATACCGCTGACACCTGGGGCTGGAACGGAGCCGCCTGGAGCGAGCTGAACTCGTCCGGGGCCGCATATCTCTATGGAAGGGCTGACGCCGCGATGGCTTACGACCCGGTGCGGGACCAGATGGTTCTGTTCGGCGGCGGTACCTATTCGGTTGGCGTCCTGAGCGACACGTGGACCTACCAGGACTCCGCGGCGGACCTGAGCAACGCAAACGTCTGCAAGACTGGCCAAAGCACGCCGGCCCCATGCAGCCAGTCGGCCACGCTGAACTTCAACATCGCCGATGAAACAGTCGGTTCCATCGCGTACCTGACCCAGGGCGCGCCAAATCTCGATTTCAAGCAGTCCACCACGGCGGGCACCTGCACGGCGACGACTTACACAACCGGCACCGCCTGCACCGTCAACGTGACTTTTGCGCCCGCGGTTCCCGGGGAACGCAATGGCGCGGTGGTCTTTTACTCCGGCGCGAATGGAAGCGGCACGGTGCTGAGTTCTCTCCCCGTCTACGGCGCCGGCACCGGACCGCAAGCGGTCTTCAGCCCGAGCATGCAGAGCCTGCTGGGCGGCGGCTTCAGTGAGGCCTATGGCGTGGCCGTGGACGTGAGCGGAAACGTCTATGTCGCCGATGAGGGCACCTATGAGGTGACAAAGATGCCCCCGGGCTGCGCCTCCTTCAATTGCGTGACCCCGCTGGGCGGCGGATTCAGTGGCCCGGTAGGCGTGGCTGTGGACGGGGCGGGGAATGTCTATGTCTCCAACTACGGAAACGGGGTTGTCAACCAGATGCCTCCGGGCTGCTCCTCCTCCACTTGCGTGACCACGCTGGAGGGCGGATTCAGCATGCCGATTCAAGTGGCCGTGGACGGCAGCGGGAACGTTTATGTGGCCGATTCCGGCCACAGTGCGATCAAGGAGATCCCGCCCGGCTGCACCTCTGCCGGTTGCGTCGCCACGCTGGGCGGCGGCTTTCACCTTCCTTATGGAGTGGCGGTGGACGGCAGTGGAAATGTCTATGTAGCCGATACCTACGCCAGTCTGGTAAAAGAGATGCCCGCCGGTTGTACCTCCGCCAGTTGTGTCACCACGCTGGGCGGCGATTTCAATTTTCCCACTCAGGTCGCTGTGGACGGGAGCGGGAACGTCTATATTGCCGACACGGGCAATTATGCCGTGAAGGAGATGCCCGCCGGCTGTGCCTCTTCCAGTTGCGTGACCACGCTGGCTGACGGATATACGCTTTATCCCTATGGCGTCGCGGTGGATGGCAACGGAAACATCTACGTCGCTGACGATGGACTCGTGCCGGAAGTGAACCGTGCCACGCCGCCGACCCTCACTTTCGACCCCACGATCGTCGACCAGACCAGCACCGACAGCGCACGGACGGTCATGGTGCAAAACATCGGTAATCGGGCCCTCGACTTCTCCGCGATCGCGTATCCGGCTGACTTCCCGGAAGCCGCCGGAGCCACCACAGACTGCTCAACGTCCAGCGGGTTGCCTGCCGCGGGCTTCTGCACACTGACCATCGACTTCCAACCGACAACGAGCGGCCCTGCCCCAGGCGGTACTCTTCTCAGCGAGACGGTTGGCCTCACGGACAATGCTCTCAACGCCGCGGGCGCAATGCAGAGCGTTTCCGTCCAGGGAATCAGCATTCTGATGACGCCCACCATCACCTGGGCGAAGCCGGCAGCCATCACTTACGGGACGGTTCTCAGCGCAACCCAACTCGACGCGAAAGCCAGCGTGCCGGGAACTTTTGCTTATACGCCGCCTGCGGGAACGCTGCTGGCCATCGGATCACAAACGCTGTCGGTCGGGTTCACGCCAACCGACACCACGGGTTACACAACCGCGACGGGCAGCGTGACAATAACCGTGAACCAGGCGAAGCCGGTCATTACCTGGGCGACGCCCGCTCCTTTCACGTACGGCACAACCGTCAGCGCCATACAGGAAGACGCCACCGCCAACGTTGCTGGAACCTTTAAGTATTCGCAGCCCATCGGATGGGAACCCATTGCGGGAACGCATACGCTCACGGTGACCTTCTCGCCGACTGACACTACGGACTACAAAACGGCTACCGCCAGCGTGACGCTGACCGTCAACCAGGCGACGCCGGTCATCACCTGGACGAAGCCGGCGACGATCACCTATGGCACGGCGTTGAGCGCCACGCAACTGGACGCCAAAGCCAGCGTGCCGGGGACCTTCGTGTACACGCCTGCGAGCGGAACCCTGCTGACGGTCGGGACTCAGACTCTCTCGGTCACTTTCACACCGACCGATACCGCCGACTACACAACCGCGACGGGCAGCGTGACAATGACCGTGAACCAGGCGAAGCCGGTCATCACCTGGGCAACGCCTGCTCCTTTCACGTACGGCACAACCGTCAGCGCCACCCAGGAAGACGCCACAGCGAACGTGCCGGGAACTTTCGTCTATTCGCAGCCCATCGGATGGAAACCCATTGCGGGAACGCATACGCTATCGGTGACCTTCACGCCGACCGACGCCACTGACTACAAAACGGCGACCGCCAGCGTGACGCTAACCGTCAACCAGGCGACGCCGGTCATCACCTGGGCGAAGCCGGCGACGATCACCTATGGCACGGCGTTGAGCGCCACGCAACTGGACGCCAAAGCGAGCGTGCCGGGGACTTTCGTGTATGCACCTGCGAGTGGAACGGTGCTGACTGCCGGCACTCAGACTCTCTCGGTCACCTTCACACCGACCGATACCGCCGACTACACAACCGCGACGGGCAGCGTGACAATAACCGTGAACCAGGCGAAGCCGGTCATCACCTGGGCAACGCCTGCTCCTTTCACGTATGGCACAACTGTCAGCGCCACCCAGGAAGACGCCACCGCGAACGTAGCTGGAACCTTCGTCTATTCGCAGCCGATCGGTTGGAAGCCGATCGTGGGAACCCATACACTATCGGTTAAGTTCACTCCAACCGATACCGCGGACTATTCGACCGCGACGGCTGCAGTGACGCTGACTGTGAATCCGGCTCCCTAAGCAGAAGACTGGGGCGCTCGAACAGGTTCCTCAACCTCCACCTCGCGGACCGGCCCGATCGTGCAGATCCGGCATTTGGCGGACCGTCGCCGCGGAATTCAAGACCACCTGGCGCCTCAATAACGATCCACTTACTAACTCAGCCGTTGCGCTACACTAACAATCTCACTGGCACAAAACATCGGGCACGCCAGACGGCAAGCCTGCGGCTCGTGTCCTGCGTGAACGCGGCGCCGAAGTCGAAAGCATCCGTAAGGGACTTGCTGAATGAGCAAAGACCATCGCGCGAGTCGTTTTGCCCAGCCTTCGGCTTCGGAAGCAGCAGGACACACCACCCACGGCCACACCCGTGTTCACTGAGGTCTTTCTCACCATCAACTCCAACCCGCCGGGCGACCCGTAAGGAAACGAGCGAAACTGCCGAATGACCGGCGACCCCGAAGCTACGCGTCCGGCAGTGCAGGCGTTCCCCGCGCCAGAGACGAAATGTTCGGTTTGCCAACCAACCGTCCGGACCGGGTCGATGAGTGCCTCGACCTGTTCTTGCTCGTCGAGCGCTGCTTTGGTTCCTACGCATTCGCATAAGGCAACCCACACCTTCGCAGCAGCTCGCGAAACCGCGCATCCCCCCGCAGAGAATCCCACTTAGGCTCTGTCGGCAGCATCACAAGGTGCACGTCGTGTTCCTCTACGGCGCGTTCGAGCCAGGCAAACGCGTCGTCTTCTTCTCGGAGTCCCGCATGCACCTGAGCGATTGCATAGGCGGGGATGTAGCGCTCCCGAGCCAGCGCCAGCAGAGTATGCAGCACGTTGCGCGCCTCGTTCGGCCGTCCCATCTGTGCCAACACGTATCCGCGCAGCGAAAGCACCTTGCTGTTCTGGCCGCCCACGCCTCCCCCAGGGCTCAGCGATTCCAGGGCCAGCCCATGCTCACCCATCTGCGCATAAGCCTGCGCCATCTGCAGATTCGCAATCCAGAAGTCCGTCATCACCACGCCAGCCTGTCGCGCAAACTCAACCGCCGCGCCATAGTCCCTCGCCAGGAACGCCACCTGCGCCGACAGCGCATGATGCATCGCCTGCAGCGGATCGAGTATCCGCGCGCGTTCCATCGCCTCGCGCGCCTCTTCTTCACGATGACCGATGTGGGCCAGCGCAATCCCCAGCAGCCGATACACCAGCGAGTAATTCGGATCGATCGCAATCGCCCTGCGGTAGGCGGCCTCGGTTTCCTTCCAGTCCCAGTCCAGCCAGAACTTAACAAAACCCCATGATGTCTGCGTCTCCGCCAGCTCCGGCTCTGCCGCGACGGCCTGCTCCGCCGCGCGCCGCGCCTTCTCCCACACGTCGTGCGGACGCACGTCGGCGTGAATCGGGCTGGATGTGTAGGCATCCGCCTGCCCCGACCACGCCAGCGCGTAGTTCGGATCGAGCTTCGTCGCCCGCAGGTAGCATTCGACCGCCTTGCGGGTCGTCGCGGGAGTAAATAAATTCCAGTAGTAGCGCCCCTGCAGGTATGCGTCATACGCCTCGGGATTGTGCGCCTGCCGCCGCGCCAGCGCATCAAGCCTTTCCGGCGAGAGCCGCAGCCTGATCTGCTGCGCAATCGTCGTGCTCAGCTCACGCTGAAACGCCAGCATGCTTTTCGGCTCGCTGTCATAGGTTCCCGACCAGATCTGCACCTGATCGCTCGACCTCACCAGCTTCGACGTCACCCGGACCCTGCCGCCCTCACTCCTCAACGAACTCTCCACAAGGAACGCGGCCTTCAGCTCATCTCCGATCTCCTGCAACGACTTCGCTGCGCGCTTGTAACGCATCACCGTCGTTCGTCCGATCACGCTGAGCCGCGCCGGATCGATCTGCCCAAGCGCCGCGATCACCTCTTCGGTCAATCCGTCCGCCAGGTACTCTCGCTCCGCCTCCGGCCCGAGATACTCAAACGGCAACACCGCCAGCACCGATGCTGCCTCGGCTGCCGCCGACGCGTTTAGCTCCGTCCTTGTCACCGGCGCCAGAAACCGGTATCCCCGCCTGGCAACAGTCTCGATGAACTCCTCGCCGTCGCCCTCGTTCCGCAGGGTCTTTCGCAACTCCGACACGCAATGCGCCAGCGTGGCTTCTTCCACAAACGTGTCCGGCCATAACCCCTTCAGGAAGTTGTCTTTGTCCACCAGCCGCCCGTGATTCTCCACCAGCATCTGCAGCGTGTCGAACACCTTCGGCTGCAGCTTCACCGCGCGGTCGCCGCACATCAACTGCTTCTCCAGCGGCAGCAGCCGGAAGTTCGCAAATGCATATGCCAGTTGGGGTCTTTCCTGCATGTCCTCGGCCGGGTGGGGTGTGCCGCGATTCTACTCGCTGCAACCTCCCCTTCCAACCGGCCTCCTCAGAATTTCCGGCAGGAATCCTCCAGCGATGCTCAAGACTCCGCCGCCGCGCCCGGACTACTTTGTCGTTGCAGTTAGAAACCACTTTCCCGTAAGGAGATCGTCGACCATGTTCACGCCCGGCAAACGCTCCATCCTCATCCGGCTCATCGAACTCAACATCGTCGCGTTTGCGCTCGCCGCCGCCGTCCCGCTGCGCGCGCAATCCAGCCAATTCGACTTTCACCGCTCCATCGAAGGCGCCTGGTGGGTCAGCGTTACGCAGTACGATTGCGCCACCGGCGTCAAGCGGCCACCGTTCAGTTCCATGCTGCTGTTTTCGACCGGAGGCACCCTCGTTGAAACCACCTCCAACCCCGGCTTCCTCCCCGGGCAGCGCGGCACCGGCGTCGGCACCTGGGCTCGGTCTGAAGAGGGTACTTACACCGCCAGCGATCTCGCCTTCATCCTCTTCACAGGCGGACCGTTCCAGCAGGGAACACAGAAGCTCACCCACTCCATCACCCTCGACCGCGACGCGGATCGCTTCACCGATGAGGCGACAGTCCAGTTCTACGACGTCACCGGCACCCTCCTCATGTCCGGATGCGCCACCGCCACCGCTTCACGCCTCCACTGAACCACCCTCGAACTCTCCAGAACCCAGGGGCGGATCGAACCTGATCCGCCCCCCAACCGCACCTGATCGGATCGCTGGAAGCGGAACATTCGGGTTCTTCGCACGTAACCCCCCACGAAATAACCGTCACGGGTGTCCTCTCCAGGCCGAAACTTGTTCGTAGTGCTTCCCACTGAATTATGCAGTTAGTCAATTATCGATTTATCGCCAATGCACTCGTTGAAATCGGTGATGCGTCGGGGCCCGACTGCCGAATTGCCGTCACCCCGAAACTCCGCCCGCCGGTAAGTGGGACAGTCTGATTGCGACACCTTCTCGATCTCAATGAGTGCTTGGCGATTTATCACGAAATGAGGACCGCGGCACAAGTACAAATGGGCGACAACTCAGTTGCCGAGACTTCAGCTTTGCCGGCGGCCTTTTCGGTGGTTTGCCCGTTTCTCGTCTACTTGCTGCAATCTGAACAGATCTGGCACTGGCGGGAAACTACCCAGTTCGATAGCGATCCCGCCACCTCGAGGATCAACCTCCTCGCGCAGATGCGCGGATGCATCGATGAGCATCATTCGCAGCGAAAGTTCGTTGCGTCCTCGCTGTTTCCGCTGCCCAGGTATTGCGCGTGTTTTGGATAGGCGCATAACGGGCGGCTGCGTCCTGGGAAGGCCGCTCCGGTCGCAACCACAAAATCGGGCGCGGCGCCTTTCTCCACCCAGTTCATCACCGCGGTCAGCATGTCGAAATGATCGAGCGAGGGGCCACCGCCGCAATGTGCCATGCCCGGCACGAGAAAGATTCGGCTGAATTCTGCCACTTTCTCTACGCCGCCATTTTCGGCAGCGAGCGATTTGTAATAGTCCAACGTGTCCAGCGGCGAGAACCAGGGATCGCTGTCGCCGTGAAAGAAAATGAGTTTGCCGCCGCTGCCGGAGAATGTCGATAAATTGGTCGAAGCCGGCTCGACCAGCGGGTCGGTGGCATGAAGCGCAGCCTTGTCGACGTCCAACTCCGTCGCAGTGGGGTAGGGCCCAAAGAGGCCTCGGGAGCCCAGATTCAGCAGGCCTGAGATCGATCCCTTCGACGCGATGCCGGCGTCGTAGAGAAAGCCCGGATATACCTGGGTTCCATAGGCATTCTTCGGTCCGGCGAAGGCCTTTTTGATGGCGGCGATCTTTTCCGGGGCAATGCATGGGTCGCTCTGGTCCGGTTTGCAGGCCAGCTCCGCCGGATCGAAATCGCAGCCAAGGGGGTCAGAGATCATTCCGTCCGCGACTCCGTCACGAGCGTCGCATTTCTTCATCAGCGCTTCCATGAAAAGCTCGCGATCTTCGTCTGTCAGAAACTTGCCGATTTCCGGCTTGCCCGCCGGATCTTTCGGTGAAGCCTGGTTGTAGGCCACCGGAATCCATTGCGCGATGGCCAGATTCGACAGTCCCGTGCGCATGGCCGGATCGCCCGAGACAATGCCGTTAAACGCGGTGGGATAGCGCTGCGACAGGATCATCCCTTCGCGTCCGCCTGTGGAGCAGCCGACGAAGTAGGAGTAAGCGGCCGGCTTTGCATAGTAGCGGACGATGATTTGTTTCGCCGCAGCGGCCACCTGGTGGTTGGCATCGAAGGCGAAATCAAGATAGGCCTGCTGATCGCGCATGAAAGAGAAATCGAATCCGCCGGTCTTTGCGGTATGCCCGGTGTCGGTGCTGGCGACGGCAAATCCGCGCACGAGACCCGGCGTATCTCCGGCAAAGGAGGCGCCGGTGGGATAGCCGATCACGCCGTTGCCGCCGCCTCCTCCCTGCATCATGAAGTCGCCATTCCACGCGTGGCTTTCGGGTAAGGCCATGGCAAATCCAATGCCGAACTCTTCGCCGTCCGCGCCTTTCCGGCGATGGATGACGCCATCGACGCGGCAATGCGACGGGAGGTGACCGATCGCCGGCGCGCCAGGCCACGGTCCCGGGATCGTGATTCCCGCCGGGACAGCGGCTGCCTTCGTGATCTCGACTCCGTCGATGCGGAGTGTGGTGAGGTCGGCACATGTAAAGTTCCCCTGCGACAGTGCGGCAGTGGCCGAAAGCCCGAGAGTCGTCGCGATCATCAGAATTCTGCAAAGCTTCATCGTTGGTCCTTCTTTCCTGTGGCGAATCCGTTTGCCTGGGCAGTGGCGCTCTCAAATCTCCATCGCGAGCAATGCGGAACTGAGGCATTTGCCGTGCGCGTCGAGCGACAGCGAACGGGTAACGGCCAGGGTCTCGGGTCGATGAAGCACAAAATTGAGCGCCCCGAGGTGCGGGATCGTATAGCGTTCTGCCGGGCCGCAAAGAAATTCCGAAAAGAACTTCGTCACTCCCTCCGCCGTGACCCGTTCCTCGATGAGCGCATAGTCTTCCGGGCGGCGCGCGATGACCGAAATAGTAACGACGTTTCCTTTATCGCCAGCGCGAGAATGGGCAAGTTCCCGAAGCAGCATCGTCAGGACTCCTCGAAATGGATTGCGGGCTCTACCTTTGTACGTGGAATGAAGGCGGACACGATGCCGATGGTTTCGCGCACCGATCGCGACACGCCGCCACCGCCGGCCGGACCGTTCGTGTAGAGTGCCTCCACTTCGCGGGGAATACGCCCGGCGAGCTTCTCGGACGGGGCACGGCCGATTGCGCGGAGGCGGACCTCCTGCGGTTGGCAGTCAGCATGACTCAGCGAGCCGAGAATCGAATTCACGCCGATGAAGTCGAACCGCAGTTCCGTAAGGTGGCATGCGCTCAGCCGCTCCGCGAGGATATCGCGGGCGAGTTCGGCGCGGGCCAGCGCGCCAGCGCCGGCATATGAGATCTGGCCCTCGCCCACAAAGCCCTCATGGCATCCGACAGACACCTTGAGTGTATTGGGCCGCGGCTTACCTCGCCCGCCGCTCACGCGCATGCGATCCGGCCCGGCAACTTCCAATTGCACTCCGGAAAAATCGGCAACAACATCCGGTGTCAGATAGGCTGCGGGATTCTGCACCTCATAGAGGAGCTGCTCGATGCAGGTTGCGCGGGTCATCATGCCACCGGAACCTTCCACCTTCGAGAGGAATGCACTTCCGTCCGCCGACACTTCGGCCAGAGGAAAGCCGAGCCGCGCTAGGTCAGCCACGAAACTGTGCGGAGGGTCGGCGAAATAGCCGCCCGTGAGCTGACCAGCGCACTCGAGCAGGTGGCCGACCACGGTCGCCTGTCCCAGCAGATTCCAGTCATCCGGCGGCCAGCCAAACTCATGCAGCAGCGGCGCGACGAACATGGAGGGATCGGCGACACGGCCGGTCAGGATGACGTCGGCGCCCAGTTCCAGAGCCGGAAGGAGCGCATCGGCGCCAAGATAAGCATTGGCGGAAACCAGCCTCTCACTCGGAATTCCAGCCAGGGCGCAATCGCCTGAGATTGCGGGATCGCCCTGCAGAATTGCGGGGAGAACATCGTCTCCGGTTACGGCGGCGATACGCACCCCGCGCATCCCCAGCCGCTGCGCAATTTCTCGCGTCTTGCGCGCTGCCGACACCGGGTTGGCGGCGCCCATGTTGCTGATGATGCGGACGCGATTCTCCGTGCACAGAGGCAGGACCGCTTCCATCCGCTCCTCCAGCAGCGGGTCGTAGCCCGCTTCCGCATCGAGCAGACGCGCCTTCTGCGCGAGGGCGATGGTGCGCTCGGCCAGACACTCGAACACGAGGTACTGCAGGCGGCCCTGTGCTGCCAGCTCCACCGCGGGATCGATACGATCTCCCGAGTAGCCAGCCCCGGCGCCAATTCTCACAGTGCGCACAATGGAACTCTCCAGCCCGTCACAGCGGGATGATGCGGAACGCCAGAGCTGCGGCTGTCATCACCAGGGAAGCGGCGAACAGCCATGGAATGGAAAAACGCTGATGTTGCGCCAGCGTGATATTGGATAAACCGACGACGAGGAACGTGGCGGGAGTCAGAGGACTAACGGGAAAGCCGGTCGTGTGCATTCCCAGCAACGCCGCCTGTGCCATGGTGACGGGCGCAATGCCCGAGGCTGCCGAGACCTTCGCCAGCACGGGCAGAACTCCGAAGTAGAAAGAGTCGGGATCGAAAAGAAGACTGAGCGGCATGCCGGTGAGTCCGAGAACCAACGGGATCGAGCGCACGCCGTGCTGCGGCAGATGGCTCACGAGAGCCGATGCCATGGCGTTCAGCATCCCCGTGCCCTTCATGATGCCGGTGAAGGAGCCTGCCGCGAAGAGAATGCTGGCCATCAGGATGGCAGCCGGAGCATGCGCTGCGAGGCGCGCCTGCTGTTCTCGCACCGAGGGAAAGTTCAGCGTTAGGGCCACGATGGTGCCGATCATGAACGCGATGGCCGGCTCCACTTTCCCTGTCAGCATGGTCGCGATCACCGCGATGGTAAGGATGAGATTGAGCCAAAAGTGACGCGGCAGTGGCTGTTTCTCTCTCGGCGCAGCAGACGATACCGATTGGCCGACGGGCACCGCGGCCAGCCTGCGTTCCTCGCGCGTGCCCATATACCACGCAGCAAGGAACACGAACGCCAGCCCCACTGCCTGGACGGGAAGCATGGGCAGGAAGACGCTGGAGACCGGAATGTGCAGAGCCGCTGAGGCGCGCAGTGTTGGTCCTGTCCAGGGAAGGAAGTTCACCCCTGCGGCCAGCGAGAGGACGCAAGCCAGAACGCGGCGGTCGATGCCGACACGATCGCACAGGGGAAGCAACGCCGGAACGGTTATCAGGAAGACTACGGCTCCGGAGCCATCGAGGTGCACGAGGAGCGCCAGCAGCGCGGCTCCCGGCACAATGCGCGACGGCCGGCTGCCGATCCTGCGGAGCAAGCCGGCGAGGATTGGCTCCAGCATCCGGGCGTCCGTCAGCACGCCGAAAAATAGGATGGCGAAGACGAACATGCCAATGACACCGGCAATCCCCTGAATGCCCTGCAGCATGAAAGCGCTCGTGCGTAAGCCGAAACCGGCGATGAGCGAAGCTGCGACGGGGAATACCACCAGAGCAGCCAGCGGCGTGACTCTTCGCGTGAGAATCGAGGCGAGTACGGCGAGGATGGTGAGCAGACCGAGAAGAGCCAGGGGCATAGGTGAAGTCCGTGGGCTCGGCAGCTACGCAGGCGGGAAGCGCCGAACCTTTTGCTGACTGCGAACCATTCTCTCTGAAGGCCCGCGGTGCGAGCCAGTTGAGGGAACTCCTCCAGTCCATTCCGGACCTGCTTTGTTTCGTGACTAAGGACGCGATGGCATCTTCGGCGGCGGAGGCGGTGCGGTGCTCGATACGCACGCTGCCGTCACGTCGAGGCGCGCTTTCCAGGGATCGGCTTCGGCCACCGGCCCATTTTCCGTGAAGTTCATCAGCATATCGGTTGCGGGCGAATACCGCGGCCATGCCGGCGTGTTGCCGCTGCTCGGATCACCCGTTTTCGCGAAGGCTACCCAATAGCTGAGCATCGCCTCGGCGATCTTTTCGTCGGCCGGAGCCAGATCTTTTCCATATTTCGCCTGCACGGTGTCGAAGACAAACGGAATCTCGGTGGCGTGCGGTGCTCCGGGCCACCGGCTGCGCATGGACTCCGCCACATAGGAGAAACGATATTCATACGTCGGCAGGCCCTCGGAGGCGAAGACGCTCGCGACAAATCGAGCCGGTTCGACCATGAAGCGGTCCATCGAAACCATATACTGCACAGCCCGCAGGTCTCCACTACCGGTCGGATCGTAAGCGGCCATGGCCTTTTCACGATTGATGCCGAAGGGCGCGAAGAGTGCGTCTTTATTGGGTGCGAAGCCGAAGCCGATGTCCATGCTGTTCGTTCCGATCATGAGCGGAACGTGCCAACCGGCGCCGGACAGGTACGCGGTCTGCGGGTCGGTCAGCACGACCTGGCCATCGATCATGGGTCCACCATAACCGGGCTGACTCATCGTCGCCATATTCAGATTGCCGCGCACCTTTTCCGCCGGAAGACGCCGCAGCGCATCGAGCGCTTCTTTTCCCGTGCCATCGACTCCCACGCTGTGCGCAAATTCAATGCCCACCGATTCCGCCGATGCGGGCCCGTTGGGCAGCGCGGTGTTGAGGTAGCGCTGGCCTCCCGGATTGGTGCGCCCTCCGCCCGACTCGATGATCGCCCTGGCAAACAACCCCTGACTCAGCGGCGAGGTGAGCAGCATGCTCACGGAAAATCCGCCGGCGGATTCGCCGAAGACCGTCACGTTCGAAGGGTCGCCGCCGAACGATGCGATGTTCTGCTGTACCCACTTCAGCGCGGCAATCTGATCCATGAAGCCGTAATTACCGACCATCCCGTCCGCATTCTCTTTGGTCAGTTCCGGAAATGCGAAGAAGCCGAAGCGCCCAAGACGGTAGTTGAATGGCACATGCGAAAGCCAATCCTCACACCCGCAACGGCGGTGCCACAGCTGGTTGAAGACGACCTTCAGGCGGGGAAGAAATCCTGATTGCCCCACCGCCTCAGGAAAGCTGGGTGGGCGACTTGTTCCACGTAACGTCTCCGGTAAGCTGAGCCAGATGCCGGCGGCGGCGGAGTGCTTCGGGGAGCATTTGGGGTAGTGACAAGATTTTGAAACCTTGTCACTGCCGCATTCGGGTAGAAATTGCATTTACCAACCGAGGCTGATATGGTCGCTTATCCCCCTGCAATTTGAAATTATTCCGAATTGGTTGCTTGTCCCGAACGAGCAGCATGACCGGAACGTGTGTGCCAGCTATGAGAAGAACGCTGCTCTGCTTCGCAGGATTTCGCGACCCCTACGCACCAGATGCCCAAGCCGGTCCTTCGCGCTGGATCCGTCCCACAAGATTTCTGGTTTGACGACGTGGCGCCACCACCGGAGAGGAGGTTCGTGCATTGAACTACAGTCGCTACCTGCGCGTGACAGAACTGCTGGATTTACAGTATCCGCAGTCCTCGCATCACGACGAGCTGTTGTTTGTCATTTATCACCAGGTCTGCGAGCTTTGGTTCAGAGAGCTGTTACACGATCTGGACGAAGCGGCCGCCTGCCTGAAGGCTTCCACCGCTGCACCTGGCTCTGAAAAGACTGGTTCAGAAGGGGAACATCCAGCGGGCTCGAAAGAGGTCTATGAGGCGGCGCGGATGCTGCGGCGCTGCACTGAGATCATGCGGGTGCTGGTCGATCAGTTCACGATTCTCGAGACCATGCTGCCCACGGCCTTCCTCGCCTTTCGCGACAAACTCGATGCGGCCAGCGGCTTTCAGTCGGAACAGTTTCGCGAAATCGAGTTCCTTTGCGGCCAGAAAGACGAGAGGCTTCTGCACCATGCTCCCGAGCATGCGAAGCTGATACGGCGTATGCGCGAGCCTTCGTTGCACGACGTATTCTTCCAGGCGCTGGAGACGATGAAGGAGCCGCCTGGCACGAGCGGAAACAAAGAAGAAGAGCACGAGGCGCGTGTTCAGGTGATTCGCGATCTGTACCGATCCGAGCGCCACCATCGCGATTGGATCGACGTGTGCGAGCGGCTGATCGAATTCGATGAGCTGGTCCTGAACTGGCGGGTGCGCCATATCCTGCTGGCAGAGCGGATGATCGGGATGCGAACCGGTACCGCCGGATCCCCTGGCTCTACGTATCTGCGCCGGACCCTCGACAAGAGGTTCTTTCCCGAGCTGTGGGAAGCGCGGTCGATTCTGCAGGCGCAATGAAGACTCCCACAATCACAATCATTGGCGCTGGACTCGTGGGTCCGTTGCTGGCCATCTCGCTCAGACAGCGGGGGTTCCCGGTAGTCCTCTACGAACGCCGCGAGGACATGCGCCGCGTCTTTATCGAAAGCGGGCGATCCATCAATCTGGCCGTTTCCGCGCGCGGCATCTATGCGCTCGAACAGGCCGGCGTGTGGAGCAAGGTGCGCGACATCGTAATTCCAATGCGTGGCCGCCTGATGCACCTGCTCACCGGCGAATTGGTCTTTCAACCATACGGACAAGGCGAAAACGAGGTTATCAATTCCGTGTCGCGTGCGGCCCTGAATATCGCGCTGCTTGATGCCGCCGAAGCCGCGGGCGTCGCACTTCACTTCCAGCAACGCTGCCTCGGATGCGCTCGCGCGGACGATGGTATTGTTGTGCGATTGCGTGACGAACAATCCGGTGGGGAAACAGAGATTACCGCCGACATCGTATTCGGCGCCGATGGTTCGTCTTCGGCTGTTCGCGAGGGAATGTCCAGGTCGCCTGGGTTCAGACTCACGCAGGAGAGCCTGAATTACGGGTACAAAGAGTTGACAATTCCCGCCGGCCAGGGCGGCAGCCACGCCATGGAGAGGCGCGCGCTTCACATCTGGCCGCGCGGCTCGTACATGCTGATCGCATTGCCGAATGTGGACGGGACCTATGGCTGCATTCTGTTCCTGCCGTTCGAGGGCGAACGTGGATTCGCGGACCTCGATTCCAGGCCGAAGGTGGTGGAATTTTTCCGCGCCAATTTTCCCGACGCGCTCGCCTTAATGCCGAATCTGGCGGAGAACTACTTTGCCAATCCCACGGGCGCCATGGTGACCGTCCGCTGCTTTCCGTGGCATCAGGAAGGAAACATATTGCTCCTTGGCGACGCCGCGCACGCGATTGTCCCGTTTTTCGGGCAGGGAATTAACTGTGGGTTCGAGGACTGCACCTGCTTCCTGGAATTACTGGATGCCGCGCGGACGAGCGGCGCAGAGTCGGTCGACTGGCAGAAGCTGTTTACCGACTTCGAGAGCTCGCGCAAGCCTGATACCGAAGCCATCGCCGACCTGGCGTTAGAGAACTTCGTGGAAATGCGGGACCGCGTGGCTGATCCGCATTTCCTTTTCCGGAAGAAAGTGGACCTGGCCCTGGAAGCAAGGCTTCCCGGCCTCTATGTGCCCAAATATGCGATGGTTACATTCCATCGCATTCCGTATGCGATCGCGCAACAACGCGGGCGTATTCAGGATCGTTTGCTGGATGAGATCTGCGCCGGCATTGACCGCCTGGAAGACATCGACTGGAACAAAGCGGCTATGCTCGTGCATCGTGACTTGACGCAGTTGGGAAAGCAATAGCAGGCCACGTTTTAAAGGAAAGGACCATATGTCACAACGCATGGCGGCATCATGCAGCTTCGTCCTGGATCATGTGCATGACGCACTCCAGCACCGTGACCCATGCTGCCGACACCGGATCGATTAAATCCATGTGCTTCGCGCCGGCAATTTCCACCAGCCTGAGGTTTTCCGCAGCCCGCCGCTCGAGAAAGCACCGGCTCAGCGAAACGGGTACCGTTTCATCGAGGGCTCCGTGCACCACGATCGCCGGTGTCTTCAATGCATGGCGCGAAGGGCAAGCTGCCTCATAGACGGTGGGCGCCTGCTCCTGACCGCCTCCGAGAAATTCAGAGACCGCGTCATGGCTCAGGTGGAGTTCATCAGCCAGATCGAGGCAAGCTACCGGCGCCAGGGCGACAACCCCACGCATCGCCGATTTTTCGCCGGCGAAGCGCAGAGCGAGATGCCCACCGGCGGAGTGTCCCAACAGAACCACAGATGCGGACTTGTCGCAGTGCGCGCAGGCGGCGGTGAAGCCGTCGACGATATCCTCGAATGTGCCCGGCCAGCCACCGCCCGAATCGCCGACGCGCCGATATTCCAGGCTCGCGACTGTCAGGCCGGCCCGCGCCAGCGCGGCGCAGGCGTGGCTCGCATGGGTCAAGTCATATCGCGCGCGCCAGAATCCACCATGGATCATCACGACTGCGCCGCGGGGTTCTCTTCCTTCTTCCTGCGGTTGCCACAAATCAAAAAACTGATTGGGTTCGGTGCCGTAAGAGATTCGCTCATCGGCATGAACTGGAGGCAGAGAAAGAAGGTCGCGCTTCATCGTTTTCGATGAACCCGGATTTCTTCGCCGAAACACTTATCCCACCATCGCCGATCCGCCGTTCACGTTCATGATTTCGCCCGTCATGAAACCCGCATGGGGAGTGCATAGAAAAAGTACCGGCGCCGCTATTTCTTCCGGCGTGCCAACCCGGCGTAAAGGAATGGTTCGCAATATGCCTTCTCGCAGGCCAGGATCGGCAAGGTAGGGCGCGGCCATGTCGGTATTCACCCAGCCGGGTGCAACGCAATTCACGTAAATGCCAAATGAAGCCAGCTCTGCCGCGAGGCTCTTGGTCAGGCTGATGATGGCGCCCTTCGAAGCTCCGTAGTCGCAGAGACGGGCTTCGCCGCGCTGACCCGAGGCGGAACTGATGAGAACGATGTGGCCCGGACCTTTCTGCGTCTTCATCTGCGCGACTGCACTTCGCACCACCGCAAATGCGCTATCCAGGTTCACATTCAGTGTGTGTCGCCACCGCGCATCGGTCATTTGATCGACGGGCACCTCATCCGGCGCAATGCCATGATTCACCACAAGAGCGTCGAGCCTTCCATAATGCTCAACAGCCGCAGCGACCAGAGCCCGCGCCGACTCGGATTGATCCAGCTCAGACGCAATGGCAAAGCAATGGTCCGGGCCGCACTCGCGCACCAGAGCTTCAGCCTGGCTGCGCGCCTGGCGATAGCTGAAGGCCACCCGCGCGCCCGCTGCGGCAAATAACCGGACACACGCCGCACCAATTCCGCGCGAACCGCCGGTGATGAGAACCACTCCATTCGCAAAGGACAATGTCACGGCCACAATCCTATTTACCACCGGGGACGTAAAGGGCGCAAAGGAAAACAGCGCCAGTAGAGTCGCGGTTGGCGTTCCAGCATCAACTGCGGCTCAACGGCCTGCAACTGAGATAAACCGCTCCGCCAAGGATCAGCGCACCGCCGGCGATAGCCATCCTCCCCAGGACCTCATGCAGAACCGAGACGCCGAGAATCGCTCCGACCAGCGGTTCGAGGTTAATGAAGATTCCTGCCTGCGATTCGGGAACCCTCTTCAGTCCCCAGTTCCACAGCACGGCTGTGGTTGCCGTTGCCAATAGCCCTTGCTCCGCCACCGCAACCCAGGCACGGGATGAGTAATGCACGGAAGGAAGACCTGATGTTGTCGTGACCACCGCAGCCAGCATCATAGTGCCGATCCAGTACACGAAGGCAGTGACCATTAGGGGGGAATGCCGGAGCACCAGACGCTTAGAAATAAGAATCCAGCCGATGGCTGCAAACAGGGAAAGCACAACCAGCAAGTCGCCTCGAAGGGTCGGGCCTGCCGCGCCAGAGTCTCTCCCGCCGGAGAGCGCAATCATCCCGGCGCCGACGGTCGAGGCGAGAACTGCAAACCAGCCGCCTAAGTGCAACTGCTCTCCGGAGAACAGCACCGCCGCAATGGAGCGCACTCTGCTGACGATTCCGCCACTCTTTGAGTGCAACTGCTCTCCGGCGAACAGCACCGCCGAAACGGCGAGCAGTATCGGCAGGGTACCGACCATCAGAGCAGCGTGCGAAACCGTCGTGAGGGAGAGCCCTTTGGCCTGAAGGAGGAATACGACGGGCACCCCGAGCGCCGCGGCGGCGAGAACCCAGACCCATTCCGCCCGGGCAAAGCGAGGGCGGTCAAAGAACAGGAAAGGCAGCAAGCCGGCGCACGCGAAAAGCAAACGAAACAAAACCATGGTTGAGACGGGCATCTCGCGAAGTGCTATCTTGCCGAAAAAGAATCCCGTTCCCCACAGGCACCCCACCGTTGCCAGCGCGAAAATGGGAATGAAACGACCGTGTCGCTCAGACATTGCTTCCGATAGTACCTAAAGGAAGCCGGCCTTGGAGATCTAGGCCGAAACCACTTCGTCGCACCAAAGTTGCTTCGTGGTTACACGGGTATCGCAAACTTCTTCGCGACGCCCTCAGTCGAACGCGGTTTATCCGGTCACCCAGGTCCCTGGTGGCTTCTATTCCTGGATACGGAACCACATCTCTATCGCACCGCGATCCCCTGAGATGCCCGCGCACCCCCGTGATAGCGTAGGCGGCGGCATTCAATTTGTGGCTTAGGGCTCAGAATAGCCGTCGGGTCGGCTCGCGTGGATAGGTGAGAAATTCTACACAACTGTCCCGGCGACCATTTAGGATGAATCACTCGCAGGAATCCCCCAAGACTGTCTAAATTTGCTCGTTCAGCGCAAGAGGTGTCCGATTTGTCGCGCCAATTCGCTGATTGGGGCTTTCGTCACCCATTACGGGGCGCGCTGGTTCTGTTTTTTGCGCTCCTTCCGTGCCGCGCGCAGCAGTCCGCCCAGACGTGGACCGGCACAGTACGAAACGCAAATGGCGCGCCAGTCTCTGGCGAACGTATACAACTGACAGCTCAAAGTGTCCCCACCAAGCCCATGCAGGCGACTTCCGGAGCCGATGGCAGTTTTCGGGTGGGTCCGGTGCTCCCTGGGCAATACACGCTCTCTCTGCACTTGGGCAGTTCAACCGGCGAGGCGGCGCAGATGGTTTTGGCCCCGTTGAAGGCAGCTTCAGTATCTTTCGTGGTGCAGGCGGGAGGCGAATCGCTGACCGTAACTCTGGGGGTAGGGCAAGCCGGCGCGCAGACGGCCAACTCTGGCGGCGAAGAGCTTTCGAGCCACGAGGTGAGCTCGTTGCCGCTGAACAAGCGCGACTTCAGCCAGCTCTTGTTGCTTGCCGCCGGCACGATGACCGATGCCAACGGTGCGACCAATTTCACGCAACAGTTTGCCATCAACGGCCAGCGCGGCGTCGAGGCCACCTTTGCGATGGATGGCGCGGATACCACCGATCCGGAGATGGGCGGCGCGACGTTCACCAACTTCGATGTGGATGCGGTAGAGGAAATTCAGTCCAGCTCGGGCGGGTTGCCGGCCGAGATCGGGTTCGGCGCGGCGGGATTCACCAACATTGTGACGCGTTCCGGGGCTAGCGGCTTTCACGGCTCGGTCTTCGAGTTTGTGCGCAACTCGGCGTTCGATGCGCGAAACTTCTTCGACCACGCCACGCCGGCCACGCCCGGCCGTTTGCCGCCCTTCCGGCGCAACGAGTTCGGGTTTACCAACGGCGGCGCCGTGATCCTGCCCCATCTTTATGACGGCAGGGGCAAGACCTTTTACTTTGGCCAATATCAGGGCTTCCGCCAGGTGCTGGGAACGACCCAGGTCTTTCCGGTGCCCACAGCGGCGCAGCGGCCATCGGCGGCCGATGGGAATATCGTGGACGACCCGATCGAGATCCAGCAGCCAGACGGAAGCTTCGTAAGCGACGCGCTCTTTGTGCCCGTCAATCCAGCGATTGCAGCGCTCCTGGCGCGGTATCCGCTGCCCGATCTGCCCACTGGCGCCTATGGCGCGAATACCTATGCGGCTGCATCGAAGGTCATGACCGACGCCGACCAGTTTTCTATCCGTTTCGATCACAAAATCACCAGCAAAGACCAATTTCTGGCGCGGTTCATCTTTGACAATCTGACCGGGCCGACGACGAACCCCGATCAGACGGCCATCGATCCGCAATTTGGCGTGCAGTATATTGACCGGCAACGCAACGTGATGGGCGCGTGGACGCACACAGCATCGCCGCTGCTGGTGTTTGAGTCGCTGATCGGCATCGAGCGCAGTACCCCGGGCTTTCCGACCCCCGATCTGACCGACCCCGCGGTGAAATTTAACGACAGCACCTTCGAAGGCTTCGACACCGCGGGCGGTTCGGTGGCGCAGGTCTACGGAAACGTCTTTCAGGGGCGGCAGCTCGTGAACTGGACCCGCGGCAGCCACGCGATGACGGCCGGCTTCGAGGTGCGGCTGAATCGCGACGGGGGGTACTTTGGCACGAGCCCCAATGGCGAGTATGACTTTGGCGGGGGCTCGGCGTACTCGGCGGCAACCGACGCGGAGGGCAACCCGGTCACGATTCAGTCGCAGAGCGGCACAATGTGCCCTACGGCCACTTGCTTCCTGACACGGTGAGCGGCTTTCTCTCCGGCAGTCCCGCGGCGTATACCGTCGCAATCGCCTCGCCGCAGTTTTCCAACGGCGCGCACATCGGACCGGCGGCGATCAATCGCAATTCCCTGGCTGCATTCGCGCAGGATACCTGGACGGTGACCCCGCATTTCGCGCTCGACTACGGCGTGCGCTGGGAGTTATACACGCCGATCACCGAACGCGCGCACCGGACGTCAGGCCTCTTGAAAGCAAACGGCGTGACGGAGTATGTCGTCAATCCACAGCCGGGTTATCGGACGGACTGGAAAGGCTGGGGACCGAGGGTACAGGGCACTTGGGCTCCGACGAGCAAGCTTCAGGCGCACGCTGGCGGCGGCATCACTATCATCCAGCCCAACCTCTGGCAGGATAACTACCTAACCGGATCAGCGCCATTCGCGGTGTATCCCAGGTTAGTTGCGGCCCAGGGTGCGCCGGTTCCGTACGGTTTTAGGATCGCTCCGTCGCAGTTGCCGGTCGCGGTCACGCCTACGGGCCAACCGGTGGTGCCCTCTGGCAATCCAAAACTGATTCAGCCGAATACGGTGATGGACGTGGATCTGTATGAGAAGCAGATTGCCGCGTTGGGCGCGAGCGGCGTGGTGAGCGACCTGAACCTTAACGCCATCGACCGCAATTTCTCGAATGCGCGCCTTTACACATGGACGATGGGATCAGAGCGCAAAGTGGGCAGCCTGACGGCCGACGCGAACTATGTGGGAACGGCGTCTAACCACCTGCCGCGTGTGAGCTTTCCCAATGCCTTTCCCTATGCCAGTCCCGGATTCGCACCCGATACGACGTTCAACAGCGCCGGGCAAGTGACGGGTGGACTCGGAGTCGAACAGGTAATTACAGCGACCGCACACTCGACTTATCATGCACTACAGACTTCTCTGGCCGGGACCGTGGCCCACGGTGGGCCCGGAGTGCAGGCGAGTTACACTTGGTCTAAATCCATTGACGATACGAGTCAAGTGGTCGGCGGCACGGGTTCGACGGGAGCTGTAACTCAGGGATTTCCGCAGGACCCCAATAATACTCACCCGGAGAAGGGGCCGTCGTCCTTCGATGTGACACATAGCTTCGCATTGAGCCTGGCTCAGGACTTACACGGAGAGAAGGCTCCATTCCTGAGCATATTGCCACGCAGCATTACCGCCGGCTGGGAGCTACTCAGCATCTCAAGCATTTCGAGCGGCGCGCCGTTCACCGTCTTCTCCGGCGTACAGCAGACCGGCTACGGCTCATTGGGCGTGGATCGGCCGGACCAGGTGGGCAAGCCGAATCTCTCGACAGCCCGGTCAGACCGGGCGGATTACTTCGGCCTTGGATTGGGTAATCCCAGTTACTTCAATATTCCGATTCATGTTCCAGACGGATCCGGTCCGAACCAGGGACGATTCGGAACCCTGGGGCGCGATACTTTCCGCGGGCCGGCATACTACGACTATGACGTTGCGCTGATCAAAGACACGCCGTTTGGCCAGCGCAAGAGCGGAGTGGAACTGGTCGATCTGCAGTTCCGGTCCGAGTTTTTCAACCTCTTCAACATCGTGAACATGGGCCTCCCGGCGAACATTGTGAATGGGACGGGGTTCGGGGAGATCAGCAAGACGGCGGGAACATCGCGGCAGATTCAGTTTTCGTTGAAGCTGATTTATTAGCTATTTATCCTCTGGCTTCCGGAAACGCCCATTGTCGAATACGAATGTTCTCGGGGAAAGCAAAACCGAGCGACGAAGCCGACAAACAGTGGGAACCCTTCTGGGAACCCCAGGCTGCCGGGGTGGACCAGAAACTGATGTAAACCTTTGAACTAAATGGTCGGGGAGAGAGGATTTGAACCTCCGACCCCCTGGTCCCGAACCACATTCCAGAGCCTGTTGACCCTGTTGATTTTTCGTGTCCGCAGCGGCTTTGGATGGAACCTGTTGCGGCTCGTCTGTTGAACGCTGTAGCTTCGTATGGCTTTTGGAGGCTCTGACCGCTACGAATTCGACTACATCTTGACGAGGTGAACCCCGTCATTGTGAGAACCCCCAATTCACGACTCTTCAGTCGCCAACTTTCCGCACCCCCTTAGGAGAATCGTCGGTCCCGGTCAGATTCTCCGCATCGCAGGCGCGAAGAACAGAGCGCGCAAAATCCATCAGTTTGGCACGCCAGCCTGTGGATCGGCAAATGGCGTGCACGAAACATCCGAGGGGTGGAGTGTCACCCCTACAACCGATGCCGCAGGCAGCGTTGCTCGTCGGATGCGGGCTCTGACACGGAACGGCGGGTTGCCAGATGCCGACGCGATTGCTCAGACCCAAGAGGGACCGGGACGGTCCGCTTCCTCACTGCGCAGGGTAGACCTCCCAAGTAGAGCCGTGCCATACCCCGACATATTTTCCATCCGGCGCAACAGTCACGCTGATATCAGAGAGGTCGCTCATTCCGATTCGTGAGGGGTTGCTAAACAGATTCCGGATCGACTGCTGGAATCGGACCTTACCGTCTCTGGAGTTGACTAGCGCGACGGCTACATCTTTGTAGGTCGTTTTTCGCGCAACATCGAAGGGGTCCAGTTTTGGGATCGCAAGCGCCATCGCGCAGTTGTCGCCCGCTACATCGCAGCTGATCGGAGACACGATGTTCCAGTGTTGCGCAACCGGAGCAAAGAACTCCTCGCCCTTTCCAAGGTCATAGCCAAGCAAGGAACCGCCGTTGCTGACAAGGAGCAAATTCCCCGGTAGCGAAATTGCCTGGGCTGCAACGATGAGACCCGAAGGATGAATTGTCGCGCTTTGGCTCCCATTGCGATAGATTTGAAGGATGGAATCCCTGCGTTCGTGATACTGAACCGCAGTGTCTCCGTAGAAGGCATCTTGTGCTTTCTCTTTCAGGCACCACCAACCCTGCGTCACTAAAGAGTCTGCTTCCAGAACCTGAACCAAATTCGGGCATTGGCCAGCGGAGTCGCCGGCCAGATATAAGTGCTCACCGTCGATGTCTACAGCGGGCAAGACCTGCTCATTTCCAAATCGCTCGCTTACTCGGACTTGTTGCAACTCCTGAAGTGCTGGAGACAACAAGGCAATCCACGATTGGGTACACAAAATCAGATTTCCGTCCTTCGAACGGAACAGGCGGACAAATCTCCCCGGAACAGCAATATCATTCTTAGCCACGGCCTTCTTCTGTTCGAGGTCGAAAAGCGTGATGGTGAGCATGTATCCATCAGTCACTTGCCTTTCGTGCCTTTGAAGAAGGCTGCCCTCTTGCGATCTGAGGACGTACTCGGCGACCGTCTGATCCGACAGGAACACAATCCCCGAGGAGGCGAAATAGGGACTCCATCCCTCACTGGCCGCGATGGACGTAGGCTCCGAGAGCTTGGCGTCGTGCTCAAATACTGGTTTTTTTTCTGGCTGGGCCGCTCCTGCAACCTTGATTTGCACAAGGGCAAACATCAACACGAAGCACAGATTTTGCTGTTGTCGTAGGCTCATCGGGGGATTCCCCCGGCCCACCAAGTATTCCCTCCGATTACGTCGACGAATAAGTGAACGATGGCCCCCACTCCCATCAAGCTATAGGAATTCATTGTGTCCAAATGCATAGTCCCGTCTGCGTGCACGTGCAGTGATGGAGAGAGGCCACAGCGTCCTGATAGGCAGCCACTTGTTTGGATCAGATCAGGTTGCCCATTTTCCCCCGTCAACTCGAAATTCCAGTTGCCGCCTTTAAGGCCATTCTTGCCGATCTGTGTGGCTACAACTAGACGCGAATCGATATCTGCACCGCAGCCCGCATCCCCTGACGCACAAGGTAATTCGGGGGACATGATACCGAATACCCTCCCGGCGATAGAATTTCTGTATGCCTCGCCTCGCCCGCATTGTCGTCCCCGGGCTTCCCCACCATATTACCCAGCGCGGCAATCGCCGCGAAGCCATCTTCTTCGAAGACGGCGACCACGAGGTCTACCGCGGCTTGCTGGCCGAGCAGGCACGTAAGGCCGGAGCCGAGGTTTGGGCCTACTGCCTGGGTAATTCGGGGGACATGATACCGAATACCCTCCCACCGACAGAACTTCAATATGCCTCGCCTCGCCCGCATCGTCGTCCCCCGGGCTTCCCCACCAGAGTACCCAACGCGGCAATCGCCGCGAAGCCACCTTCTGCGCGGAGCGAGAACGCGGCGCAAGCCCACGCAAGCCAACCGAAGGCTTGCCTGGGCCACCAGCCCGATCCGGGTGCAGGGCGATCCCGCGGACGCACACGTCTCCCCGCGCGCCACTTTTCCAAACCCAACTTATCGCTCTAAATGGTCGGGGAGAGAGGATTTGAACCTCCGACCCCCTGGTCCCGAACCAGGTGCTCTACCAGGCTGAGCCACTCCCCGATCGTGTGGAAGGAAACCGGCACACAGAGCGTCCTGGAGTCGCCCCGCTGCTGCGCCAGCTATTCCCTGAGTGTATCAAATCCCTCCCCTTCCCCACCATCGCCCTATCCCATCGCCCCGCTGCCCGCGCGCCCCGGCCGTAGTATCCTGAAAATGCGCGCCCGTAGCTCAGCTGGATAGAGCGGTTGCCTCCGGAGCAACAGGTCGGGAGTTCGAATCTCTCCGGGCGCACCATTCGCAAACCTTCTCCTGCAAGTCTTGCCCGGATGCATCGGCCCCTGCCCCCGCCAGATTCCCCGCCAGATTCCCCGACGGACGATCGCGCTGCCGCCCCCGCGCCCCCGCGCCCCCGCTGCCCGCCCCCGCCCCCGCCCCCGCCGCGCGCAAATCCGCCTGCGCCTTCCCCCCCAAGGAAAAAAAGGCCTGCCTCGCGGCAAGCCCTCGTTCCCATCTTCTCCCTCTCGCGTCTACTGCGAAGGAATTCCGCTCGCCGCGCTCTCGTGATGCGCCTGCGTTTTGGCCTGCTTCCCCATCGACTTGTGGATCTTCCGGATCGACCGGTTTTCCGCCCGGATCTCTCTGTGGGAGCGCTTCGCGTTCCGCTTCTGCCCCGCATGCTCCACCCGAGGGTGCTGCTTCTGGTGCGTGACCGCCGCCAGCGGCACGCCCACGCCCAGCACGCACAACAGCATGGCCGCAGCCACTTTCTTCACCGCTTCCCCCTGCCCGAGCATTCCACCCAGGGATTGTATCCCCGCGCGCAAGGGCCAGCCTATCCCCCGCTTAGGGGAGCCAGGCCACCCGCGCCCTCAAGATCAGCGTTCCCCTCGAAAATCCTGGCGCGACCTGGGGCAGGCTGACCTATACTGATGCCCGAAACCCTCCCATGAATCGACTCTACGCTCGCCTGTCGCTCGCTGCCCTTGCCTGTCTGCTCTGCCTGTCGGGCCTCGCGCTTCCCGCTCTCGCAAAGGATGCGCCACCGCAGGTCATCCTCTGGCCCGCTACCGGCAAGCCCGTCGTGCGCTTTACCTTTGGCAAGCTCAAACAGCTCGCCAGCATCCGCGGCCAGTACACCTACACCATCGACACCCAGGTCGAGAATCTCTGGACCAAACCTATCTCCGACGCCAGTTTCGATCTTTATCTCTTCGATAAGAACAATGTCCGCATCGGCGAAGGCTGGATCTCCGTCAGCAATGCCGCGCCCGGCGATATCATCAAGTTCCAAACCAATATCCAGGCGTCCGGCCAGCCCGTCTCCATGAAAGTCGAGCCGCGCTCCCTGCCCGCCGAGTTACAGGGCAATGCTCCCGCAAAAACCATCGACGTCACCATCAACTCCATTCCCCAGGGCGCGCAATTCACGCTGGATGGCAAACCGATGGGCATCACACCCAGGGTGATTGAAGCAGCCGTCGGCACCCACATGCTCGAGTTCGATAAAGAAGGGTTCAACCACGGAAAATATCCCTTTGCGATCGGACCCCACGATGTCTCCGGCGCGAGCGTCAGCTACGAGCTGGGCACTTCGGCGCACGACACCATCGAGCTGCGCGACGGCACCGTCATCAGCGGCGATCTGCTGTCGGTATCGGCCACCGACATCGTTGTCCGCGTGGGCGGCAATCCCCAGAGCTTCAGCCGCAACCAGGTCAGGCGCATCCTGCTCGCCCAGCGCGACGACAATTCTCAATAGCGGCCTTCCCCGCTTCGACCGCTACCGCGCCGGATCGCCATACTGAATCCCGCGCCCGTGCGTCCCCACATACACCCGCCCAAAAATCCGCGGATCCCCCGCCACCTGCAGCACCAGTCCCCACTGGTGCTCATCGTCGTTGATCCGCACCCACGTCTTCGCCGCGTCAATCGACCGAAAAATCCCCGCCTGCCCCGCAATCGTCCCCACCAGATACATCGCTGGATACCCATGTCCCGGCGCAGCCTTCCCAAATCCAAAGGCATGAATCTCGTCCACCCCCGCCATCCGCGCCAGCGCCAGGCTGCCGCTGCCCGCGTCGCGCAGTCCCGGCACGTGAACCAGCCCATCCCACGCCGCCAGCCACAAATCCCCGCGCCGCCCCGGCGTGGCATAAATCTGATCCTGCCCGCCGCGATTATCCCCGCGCCGCATCCCTCCCGCAACCGCCGGCGCATTTTCGAGCGTGAACATCTGCCCCGCAAACGTCGCCCCGCCGTCCGTGCTGCGATACAAAATCCGATCCGCCAGCGACACCGCATAAAACGTCTGCGCGTCCATCGCATCGGCAACCACCCGCGTCCCCGCCGTCAGCCCCTGCGCCGGAATCCACGTCGCCCCGCGATCGTGCGTCACATACGGAACCGTCCGCTCCGGCGTCCACACCCACGTCGCCCCGTCCGCTGACACCGCAATCGATCCCAGCCGCGCCTGGGCCGTCGGATTCGCCGCCGTCCCCTGCCACGTCCGCCCCGCGTCGAGCGAATAGCTGATGTTTTCCCCCGGCTTGTGCTCCGCGCTCATCCCCACCCGCACCACCACCTGCGGATCGAGCGCCGCCGACGCCACCCCCGTCGTGTTTCCAAAGCGCGGCGGCGCCGACGATCCCTCCGGCGCGGGCTTGTCCAGATCCTCGTGCACAAACCCGCCATAATCGCCAATCGCCGAAATCAAATGCGGCCCCGCTGCGGGACTATCCAGTGCCAGCGCCACCGTCTCCTCGATCCCCACCGCCAGCGCGCTCCAGTGCGTCGGCTCTCCGCGATCCATCGCCGTCAGGTCGTGCGTCTCCCACCCGCCGTACCCGGTCGTGAACACCGCATGATCCGAATTCACTGGATCGATCTCAATATCGAACAGCCAGTGAATCGGCGTCTTCTCCACATACGGCGCCAGGCGGTAGTCGTAGACGCCGGCGCTGCTGCCGCCGCCCGTGAACACCGGCGTCCACGTCGCCCCGCCATCCAGCGACCGAAAAATATCTTCGCCGCCCACGTTCTGCCCGTTCACGGTATGCGGCCGCCCAAATGTGCTCACCATCACCGTCTGCGGATGCCGCGCATCCACCGACACCGCCGCATACCCAAACTCCGCGCTCCCCGCTGCCGGCTTCTCCGGAGTAATGTCCCTCCACGCGCCCGTCTGCGTGTTCAGCTTCCACACCGCGCCGTTCGTCATCCGCGAAGGCCCCGGAGCCGTCCCGTACGTCACATACAGCGAACCATCCGCAGCCAGCGCCGCCCGCGTCGGACGAAACTCCGTCGGCTCCCCCGGCACATCCGCCCACGTCGCGCCGCCGTCCCGCGTCACAAACAAATTCGGCCGCCCCATCAGCGAGACGCCCACATACACCGTCTGCGTCGGCGCGTGCGCCGTATGTGTGCCTGCAGCCGGCACAAATTTTTCGGTGCCCACAGCCGGCACAAATTTCTCGAACACGATCCCGTCGCCCCGCACCGGCATCCTCCGCCAGAACTGCTCCGGCGTCTCCCCCGCCGCATGCACCGGCATCGTGGGCGCAGCCTCGGTAATATCTGGAAAACTCGCCACCCGCGTCCAGCTCACGCCCCGATCCGCCGAGCGCCACAGCCCATCGTGCCGCGTCCCCAGCAGCAGCACCCGCCCATCCCCGGGATCCACCACCAGCCGCTCGCCGTTCCCGCGCCCATCCTCATTCCCGCCAAACTTGAACGGCACGTCCGTCCGCGCAAACGTCCTGCCCCGATCCTCCGACCGCAGAATCGCCCCATTCGGCGTCATCGCATTCGTATACGTTCCGCAGGCCAGATACACCCGGTTCGCATCGTGCGGATCGACCGCAATCGACTCCACGCCCATCAGGTTCAAATCCTTATAAGGAACCCAGTCCAGGATCGGCTGCCACCGCCGCGTCCCCGCATTCCACCGGTACGCCCCGCCCATATCCGTCCGCGCATAGCGAACGCCCGTGGCTGTCGGATGAAAAATCACCCCGTCCACAAACCCGCCGCCCACAATCTGGACATTCTTCCAGACGTACCGCTCCTGCCGCACTGTCTGCGCGCCCGCCCCCAGCGCCCACACCCCTACACCGGCCGCAATCAAAGCAATCCGTAAACGCCTCAACACGAACTCCCCTCTTCCACCGATCAAGCCAACAGTCTAGTGCACCCTCTCGTCCATCCACTTAGTCCGCAATTCGCTTCCTAATTTTGCCGGGAACCGTAGATACTGACTGGTACCAACAGTAACCTCAACGGAGAATTTCCCTGACGCACGCCTCACCCACCGCCGCCGTCCTCGGTCAAATCGGCTTGCCCGCCTCCATCCGCGATCTCGCCGCGCGCCCCTGGGACGCCCTCATCGTCGGCGCGGGACACAACGGCCTCGCCTGCGCTGCCTATCTCGCCCGCGCCGGCCGCCGCGTCCTCGTCCTTGAAAGCCGCCAGCGCGTCGGCGGCGCCTGCACCATCGAGGAGCCTTTCCCCGACACCCACCCCTCCGTCCGCATGTCCCCCTGCGCCTACCTCGCCGGCCTCCTCCACCCGCTGGTCGTCGAAGAACTCAACCTCCCCGCGCGCGGCTTCCACTGGACCCCCGCCGTCAACGGTCTCTTCGTTCCCATGCTCGACGGCTCCAGCATTCAGCTTTGGGACGACGACGACGCCTGCGAAGCCGAAGTCCGCCGCTTCGCCCCCGCCGACGTCGAAGGCTGGCGCGCTATGAACGACACCCTCCGCCGCCTCCGCGATGCGCTCCGTCCTCCCGGCCTCGGCGATTCCTGGATCGGCGAAGCGCCCACCACCGAGCAAATCGACGCCCGCCTCGGCCACGACCCCGACGCCCGCCATCTTCTCTACGACTGGTCCATGGCCGAATTCGTCGAGCAGTATCTCGCCGACGAGCGCTTCCAGACCGCCTACCTCGGCCAGGGCGTCATCGGCACCAACGCCAGCCCCTTCGATCCCGGCACCGCCTCCATCCGCTACCACCACGCCTCCGGCCGTCTCGGCGGCCTGCCCGGCATGTGGGGATACGTCCAGGGCGGCATGGGCATGGTCTCCTTTTATTTCTGCGACGCCGCCCGCGATGCCGGAGCCGTCGTCGCCGCCGGCGTGCCCGTCGCCCAGATCCTTCCCGGCGAAGGCGTGCTTCTCGAAGGCGGCGAGCGCATTGCCGCCCCCATCGTCGTCTCCAACGCCGATCCCCGCGTCACCCTGCGTCTCCTCGGATCCGCCGCCGATCCCGCCTGGCGCAACCGCATTGAGAACGTCCCCATCGAGGGCTGCACCGTCAAGCTCAACGTCCTGCTCTCGGAGCTGCCCAACTTCACCGCCCGCCCCGGCCTCGATCAGCCGCACCACTACGGACAGATCAACGCCCCGCTCACCAAAGCCGAGTGGCATGCAGGATTCTCCGCCGCCCGCCGCCACGACCTCCCCGAATTCCTCTGGGGCGAGCTTTACTTCCAAAGCGTCCACGACCCCAGCGTCGTCCCCGCGGGCCTGCACACCATGAGCGTCTTTGCCCAGTATGTGCCCTATCGCTTCAACCACGGCACATGGGATTCGCGCCGCGACGAAGTCCGCCGCCTCGCCCTCAACTCCCTCGGCCGCTTCTGCTCCAACCTCAACTCCGCCGTCATTGAGGCCCAGGTCCTCGGCCCTCCCGACATCGAGAAGAAAGTCGGCCTCACCGGCGGCCACATCTTCCAGGGAGAATGTCTCCCTCCTTATATGGGTGCGCGCCGCCTCACCTCCCGCACCCCCATGCCCGGCGTCTACCTCTGCGGAGCCTGCACCTATCCCGGCGGCAGCGTCATCGGCATCAACGGCCGCAACGCCGCCATCGCCATCCTCCGCGATTTCGGTTTCGCGCCCCTCGGCCTGGCCTCCGGACATCCCGAGCATGGCTGAGCCAGCGGCTTCCTCCCAGCCGCGCCTCAAGCGCGCGCTGACCTTTCGCGACCTCACGCTCTTCTACATCATCACCGGCCTCAGCGTTCGCTGGATCGCCACCGCCGCCGCCGCCGGTCCCGGCATCCTCCTCGTCTGGCTCCTCGCCCTCCTCGGCTTCTTTCTGCCCCTCGCCGCCAGCGTCGTCGAGCTTTCCTCCCGCTTTCCCCAGGAAGGCGGCCTCTACGTCTGGACCCGCGAAGCCTACGGCGACTTCGCCGGCTTCCTCGCCGCGTGGATGTACTGGATGTCCAACCTCCCCTACTTCGCCTCCGTCCTCTAC
Organism: Acidobacteriaceae bacterium; assembly: GCA_036267295.1. Taxonomy (GTDB): domain Bacteria; phylum Acidobacteriota; class Terriglobia; order Terriglobales; family Acidobacteriaceae; genus Palsa-343. The sequence goes on from DATAWI010000016.1 coordinate 33,195, forward strand.
TTCGGCGCCGGCTCTCTGCTCTTCGTTGCCGGCGCTCGCGGACACGCCCTCTCCGCCAGCCCCACCTACTTCATGTCCTTCGCCGTTCTCTGGCTGGCCATCATCACCCTCATCAACATCGTCGGCCTCGATGCGGGCAAGTGGCTCAACAACATCTGTTCCACCGGCAGTTGGCTGCCCGTCCTCATCCTCATTCCGCTCGCCGTCGTCTCCGCCATGCGCTTTGGACCCGCCACTCACTTCACCGCCGCCGCCTTCTTCCCCCATCTCTCCCTCCGCAACGCCATCTTCTGGTCCACCATCTTCTTCGCCTTCGGAGGATGCGAAACCGGCTCCTTCATGGGCGAGGAAATTGACAATCCCCGCCGCACCATCCCCCGCGCGCTCTTCGTCGGCGGCGCGGTCCTCGCCGTCGGCTACATCGCCGGAACCGCCGCCCTCCTCGTTGCGCTTCCCTCCTCCGGCGTCTCCGGCGTCGATGGATTCATGCGCGGCGTCACTCAGCTTTGCACCCGCCTCCACCTTCCCTGGCCGCTGGTCGTCGCCATGGCCGCGCTCCTCGCCCTCAACGCCATCGGCGGAGCCGCCTCCTATCTCTCCTCCACCTCGCGTCTCCCCTTCGTCGCCGGCATCGATCGCTACCTGCCGCCCATCTTCGGACACGTCCATCCGCGCTTCCGCACGCCCTGGGTCGCCATCGGCGTCTATGGACTCGCCGGCATGGTGGTCGCCGCTCTCGGCCAGGCCGGCACCACCGTCCGCGGCGCGTACGACGTCCTCGTCAGCATGGGCATCATCACCTTCTTCATCCCCTATTTATTTCTCTTCGCCGCAATGGCGCGCCTCCAATCCCGCCCCGCCGCGCCCGGCATCCTCCGCGTTCCTGGCGGACGCCCCACCGCCTGCGCCCTGGCCGCTCTGGGATTCTGTTCCACTGCCCTCACCATCGTCCTCTCCGTCATCCCCGCCGACGAAGAGCCGAACAAGCCCCTCGCCATCGCGAAAGTCCTGCTCTCGACGGTCGCCCTCATCGGCAGCGGCGTCATCATGTTCGCCATCGCAAAGCGCAAGCGCCGCACCCTCCCACCTATCCAAAACCCCGCCATCTCGACCAGCGAATAACCCGCCCCCTCCTGGAGATTTCGCTGAAACTTCAGCCCCTGAGGACCACCCCTCCAGAGGATTTCACCGAATTCCATCAGGTGCCGCGCCACCGGCACAACGGTAGAAGCCCCGGCCTGCAGGCAGGGAAAAAGGGGCCTTGCTGGACGGAGGCCTTCAGCCCGGGGAAAAAGAACTACATCAGGTGCCGCGCCAGCGGCACGACGGTAGAAGCCCCGGCCTTCAGGCCGGGGAAAAAGTCGCCGCTTGCAATGGGCCTTCAGGCCCGGATGTTTTGAAGGGGCACGGCTTCAGCCGTGCCGTAAGGCCAGCAAAATCAGTGGGCTTTAGCCCCTGAGGGCCGCCCCCTCCACAGATTTCACTGAATTCCATCAGGCGCCGCGCCAGCGGCACGACGGTAGAAGCCCCGGCCTGCAGCCCGGGGAAAAAGGGCCTTGCTGGACGGAGGCCTTCAGGCCCGGGCAAGGGTGCGATGCCAGAAACCGACCCCGCCCCCAGGCAATCCACTTCAGCCCCCGCCACCCCCCCGAACCCCTGCGACCTCCACCCTCCACCCGCATCTAACCATGCAAGGGTGATTCCCGCCATATCCCTGCGCTAAACTGATACGGTAGAAAGCATCCTCAGGAGATTTCCCGACATGGCTACCTCAACAATTCCGTCCGTGACCCCCGAGACCGCTCCGCCCAAGGCAACCCCCGTCCGGCTGACCGATAGCGCCGTGACCAAGGTGCGCGAAATCATGGCGACCCAGGACCCGCTCCCCGCCGGTCTCCGCATCGGCGTCGTCGGTGGCGGCTGCTCCGGCTTCCAGTACTCCATGTCCTTTGAAAATCAGGCCGGCATGATGGACAAGGTCTACGACTTCAGCGGCCTCAAAGTCTTTCTCGACTCCACCTCGCTCATGTACCTCAACGGCTGCGTCGTCGACTACGTCGAGACCATCGAAGCCGCCGGCTTCAAATTCGAAAACCCCACCGTCAAGAGCACCTGCGGCTGCGGTTCATCCTTCCAGGTCTGAGATTAGGTCTGAGAGTTCCCCGCTTCAGCCAGGAAAAACATTAAGGCCCGACCCCTCTGCCTATCAGGGCTACGAGAGGTCGGGCCTTCGCTGTTGCTGCGCCTTCGCCGTTACTGCGGAGTAGAAGGCGGATTCTGCGTTCCCGGATCCGATGAGCCAGGGTTCAATGAGCCCGGGTTTGACGTGCCCGTACCCGGATTCGTCGTCCCCGTCCCACTCGTCCCCGTCCCACTCGTGCCCGCCCCGCCAAATCCCGTCCCCGGCGTCGACCCGCCAAAGACGCCGCCCGTCCCCGTGCCCGTCCCGTTCGCGCCCGTGCTGCCGCCGTCCCCGCCAAACAGGCTCCCCGCCGCCTGCATCTGCTCTTCCATCGGGTCGTAGTTGAACTCCCACTTGTTGTACTTGCTCTGCAGCTTGTAATCCATCAGCGACGGCTTATTGATCGAAAGCGTCACGCCCACAATCGGCCCATTGCTCCCGCCAAAACTTGTCGCCGACGTGCCCGTGCTCGATCCAGGCGTGCTCGACCCAGGCGTGCTCGACCCAAACGCGGAACTCGCCCCCGACTGCCCGAACCCCGACTGCCCTGCCCCCGCCTGCCCAATGCCCGACTGCCCGAATCCTGACTGTCCCGCGCCCAATCCCGCGTTGCCCCCAAACGCCGAGCTCGTCCCGTTCTGCCCGCCCATCGAGAACGTCCCGCTCCCGCTGTTCGTCGCCCCGGCCACGCCGCTCGCCGCACCCGCACCCGTTCCCGTCGCGCCCGGTGTATCCGTCCCGCCCGTCGCCGACCCGTCGCCGGTGTCCGCCACCGGCAGACCATTCGCGTCCGTCGTCGTCGCCGGACCCATCGCGTACATCCCGCCCGCCATCCCGGGGACCGCCGTCGCCGACGCCATCAGCCCCGTCACCGCCGACAACGGCTGCCCGAAAAATCCCAGCGGATGCACATGCGCATGCCCGTAGTACACCGGCTTCCAGTCGTCTTTCCCCGTCTCCGGATCGGCGTACTTCTTGCGCAGATACCGCACGTTGTTCGTATTCACCAGCTGATCGAACGACGTGGGATACGCGTTGAACTGCCGATAGTAAAGCTGGATCGCCCGCTTGTACTGCTCGCCCCGATGAATCGTCTCCAGGTCCTTGTCCCGCTGGATCGACCGCGCGATCTTCGGCGCCGCCACCGCCAGCGTCACCAGCATCAACACCGTCAGAAAAATCACCGCCAGCAGCACATAGCCGGCTTCACCGTCTGCCGTGCGATCGCGATCGTTAACTCGATACTCCATTTCCTGCTCCCACTTTGGCCGCTTCTCACCTGACCGCTTCACTACCTGGCCGCTCTTTACCTGGCCGCTTCACTACCCGACCGCTCTTTACCTGACCGCTTTTTACCCGACCGCTCTTTGCCTGACCGCTTCTTACCTGACCGCTCTTTACCTGGCCGCTCTTTACCCGACCCCTCTTTGCCTGACCGCTCTTTACCTGACCGCTCTTTACCCGACCGCTCTTTACCTGACCGCTTCTTACCTGACTGCTTCCTAACTCTGCGCCAAACTCAGCGTCTGCGTGTTGTTGTACAGCAGGTCCGTCACCTGAATCGACAGTGGACTGATCTTCACCACCTTGAAGTGATGATCCACCACATCGCCTTCCGCCGCGATGAACACATCGTCCCCATGCAAAATAAACGCCTTCTTCGTGTCGCCATGCGCCTCGTACCCGAAGAACGTCAGATCGATCGGCGGAGGCGGCGGCGGTCCCGTCTGCGCCACCACGGTCGGCCCCGGCGCCGTAGCGCGCACCGGCCCGGCCACCTCCTCGATCTTCGGCGGCGCCGACGACATCGAGAAAATGTTCCGCCCCGACCCCGCGTACACCAGAGCCTCCGCGCCTGCCATCAGTTCCGGATGCAGCGTCGGATCGAGGCTCTCGAGCGACGCCACTTTCTTCGCCGCGTGCCCGTTCGCCGTCTCGGTCCGCGAACCCGCTGCGCCCGGACCCGCCGCCGGCGCAGAGGTCGCAGATACCGCGGGAGGCGCAGCCGGCGGCGGCCCTCCCGTCAAAAACATCTTGTCCACAAAAAACCACAGGCTCGGGATCAGCACCGCCCCCAGCACCGCCAGCGTGATCACGTTGCGCTTGTTTTCCAGGCCGGTTTTCATGGCGTGGCCTCATCGGCCGGCGCACTCTGATCCACCGGCGGCAAATCCGTCGCATCCGAGCGCAGCCACGTCCGCAGCTTCAGCCGCAGATTCACCAGCCCGCCCTGCTGGCCCGTCAGCGTCACGCCGTCCAGGATAAAGAACACATGATCCCGGTCGCGCTCCAGGTCGTTGATGAAGTGCATCATGTCGGTGTACTGCCCGCTCAGATTCGCGTCGATGCGCACCCCCGTCAGCCCCGGAATCGCCGCCTCCTGCGCATACCCTGACCGCGCCAGCCGCACATTGTCCTTTTCCGCCGCGCCGTCCAGTTGCGCCACCATCGTCGAGTAATTCGGCGCAATGCGCGCCGTGTAAAACTTCTGCGCTTCCTCATCGGCCGCATCCACTTTCGCCGGAAGCCCGTTCAGGTGCTGCATCTGCGCCCGCAGCTGCCCATAGCGGAGTTGCTCCTGCACAAACGCGCTCGACTGCGACGATCGAATCGCGCTCCACGCCAGCACAAATCGCGCGCCAATAAAAATATCCAGCGCCAGCACCAGCCCCAGCGCCGCAAAATGCAGATTCAGTTTCGTAAACAGGCCGCTCAGTTGCTTCATGGCTGCGGAGTCCTCCGCGGCGGCGGCGGCGCGGGCAGCGCGCGCGCCGACGCTCCATGAGCGGTCGGGCCCGCAGTCCTGCCCGCAGTCGGGCCCGCAGTCCTGCCCCCAGTCCTGCCCCCAGTCCTGCCCGCAGCGCTCGCGCTCCCCGGCATCTTCTTCCGTCCAGCCGTCTTCGTCCGCGGCGCTTTGGTCACCCCTGGCTTCTTCGCCGCCGGCGCGCTCGCATGCGTCTCCGCTTCCGCCGGCTTCTCTTCTTCCGATTGCGCGTCCACCGGCAACGGCAGCGGCACATAATCCGCCAGAATGTCGAAGTTCACATCGCTGCTCGCGTTCGCGTTCTGAAACGTCCCCGGCCCTGTCGGCGCGGTCGCCTGCTGTTCCGCCGCCAGCCGGGGCAGGGCGAAATGCTTTGATTTCTCCAGATTCCGGACGAGTTCCAGGGCCCGGTCCCGCGACCCCGTCACCCGCAACCGGATCGTCACATGCCCGTCCTTCGCCACAATCGGATCGATGCTCAGCACCTGCACGCCGCCCGGCAGCACGGTTTCCAAATCGGTCATCGTCGCCGTCCACGAAAACGCTTTCCGCCGAAACAGATCGTTCAGGTAATCCGACTGCCGCAGAATCGCCGCGTCCTTCGGCTGCACCATCAGCGCCTGATAGCTCTGCTGCTGCTGCTCCAGTTGCTGCACGTGATGCTCAACGCCGTGCACATACGCCAGCTTTTCCTCCGCCTGCGTCCGCTCCCCCCGGTACAGGAACCACAGCGCCAGCCCCAGCACCGCCAGAATCGCCATCCACGTCCGCAGCCGGTTGTAGACCGGCCCCAGCTCCACATAGGGACGCCGCGCGAGATTGACCGAAATCTTCACGAGGCCAGCGCCCCCGCCACGCCCGCCGTCGATCCCACCGGAACATTCGTCAGCATCGTTGCGCCCGGCGGCAGCGCCAGGTCTTCCACCGGCGGCGCCGCTTCCACCATCCGCAGCCACCCCGCGTCTTTGGCCGCCTGCGCTCCGCCCGTTCCCGCATAGTGCAGCTTCTCCGGAACCGCGCGCAGCGTGTCCTCATACCAGGCCAGCGCCGTGATCACCGCCTGCGCCATCTCTTCCTCGCGCGCTTCGCCCGCCCCGCCGGAGAGATCCACCGTCCGGTGCAACAGCATCTCATCGCTGTTTGTAACCGCCGTGGTGACAGAAAATTGCGTTTGGTTCACCGTCAGCGCCGCGCCCGCTTTGCTCAGGCCCGCCACCGCGGCCAGCGTGCTCGGCAGCACCGTTCCCGGCTCGTACCCCGCCTCGCGCGCCACGCCTTCATACTCATCCAGCACTTCGCCGGGCATCACCGTCACCAGCACGCTCAACTGCCCCGCCTTCTCCGCCATCACCTGATAGCTCACCGCCGCCGTTTCCACCTCGAACGGCACCATCTTCCGCAGCCGGAACTTCACCACCGCCAGCGCCTCATGGCGTCGCGCCGGCAGCGTGTCAAAATCCAGCAGCAGCACCCGCGCCGCCGCGTCCGGAACCACCACCGTCAGCGCGCGATCCCGCGCATTCGTCCCGCCCAGCGCGCTCGCCAGCGCCGCCGCCACCGCCGCGCGGTCGCTAAAGTTGGGAACCTTCAGCCCCGGCGTCAGCACCCCCGCCGCCAGCGGAGCAAACGCCAGCACCGTCTCCGCCGCCTTCCGCGTCTCCGTCGCCAACCGGCCCGCAATCACGCCTTCCGGCCGAATCTCGCACGCCAGTCGCGGCCGCGTCGACGCCGCGGGCTTCAGTATCTTTTCCAGTCCCGCCATTAACGCCCTGCCTCGATAAACGTAACTTTGTTGATCTCTTTCAGCGTCGTAAACCCGCGCCGCACCCGGTCCAGCGCGCTCTCCCGCAAAAACTGCATCCCTTCCTGCTGCGCCAGCTTGCGCACTTCCGAGCTCGGCTTCTTCTCCAGAATAATTTCTCTGATCGGATCGGTCAGGTCCAGCAGTTCGTGGATCGCCGTTCGCCCGCGATACCCCGTCCCCCCGCACTCAATGCAGCCCACGCCTTCGCGGAAGGGAAAATCACGCCACTCCGCCAGATCCAGCCCGCTCGACATCAGCATTTCCTCGTCGTAATGCACATCGTGCATGCAGTACTCGCAGATCGTCCGCACCAGCCGCTGCGCCAGAATGCAGTTCAGCGCGGAGACAAAGTTGTAGGCCTCCACGCCCATGTTCAGGAAACGCCCCAGCACATCCACCACGTTGTTCGCGTGCACCGTCGTGAACACCAGATGCCCCGTCAGCGCCGAGTTGATGGCAATCTGCGCCGTCTCCTGATCGCGAATTTCGCCCACCAGAATCTTGTCCGGATCGTGCCGCAAAATCGACCGCAACCCGCGCGCAAACGTCAGCCCCTTCTTCTCGTTCACCGGAATCTGCGTGATCCCGCGAATCTGATACTCCACCGGGTCTTCAATCGTGATGATCTTGTCTTCGTCGCTCTTGATCTCGTTCAGCGCCGCATACAGCGTCGTCGTCTTGCCCGACCCCGTCGGCCCCGTCACCAGCACCATCCCGTACGGCTCGCGAATATACCGCCGAAACCGCCGAAGATCCTCGTCCGCAAAGCCCACCACATCCAGCGTCAGCTTCTTGAACTTCTCGCTCATCGACTCTTTATCCAGCACGCGCAGCACAGCGCCCTCGCCATGCACCGTCGGCATAATCGATACCCGGAAATCGATCAGCCGCCCCTTATAGCGAACCCGAAAACGTCCGTCCTGCGGCACTCTCCGCTCGGCGATATCCAGCTCGCTCATGATCTTGATGCGCGACAGAATCGTCGTGTGATGCTCGCGCGCAATCGGCGCCATCGCCATCTGCAGCACGCCGTCAATCCGGTATTTGATAATCACCGAGTCGTCGTACGACTCGATGTGGATGTCCGACGCCCGCCGCTCCAGCGCCGTAAAAATCGTTGTGTCCACCAGCCGGATAATCGGGCTGATGTCCTCTTCCGACGTCAGCTTCTCGATCGAAATGTTTTCGTCCGAGTTGTCGTCCGACGACAGCACGTCGAAGGTCAACCCCTCCGACGCCTCATCCAGAACGCGCTGGCTCTGCTCCGTCTTCTTCAGCAGATCGGTAATCTGCGACAGCGTCGCCACCCGCGTCACAATCCGCTGCCCCAGCAGCCCCGCAATCTCGTCCAGCATCATCAGCTTGCTCGGATCGCTCACCGCGATCAGCAGCCGGTCCTCCATCTGCTCCAGCGGCACAAAGTTGTACCGGAACATCATGTCCACCGGCACCGACCGCAGCACCTCGTGCTGAATGCGGAAATTCCGCAGATCGATAAACTCGCACCGGTAGCGCCGCGCCAGCGCCTGCGCCTGGATCGTCTCGTCCTGCTCCGTCGGCAATGTCAGTGTCGGCGTCTCCGCCATCCCATCCCCCCGTCCCCAGTCCCCTGCCCCGTGTTCCCTATCCCCTACACCCTATCCCCTATCCCCTACACCCTGATCCCTGATCGCTGATCGCTATACCCTGTACCCTGGTCCCTATCCCCTGCTCCCTATCTCCTACACCCTGATCGCTATACCCTGTACCGTGTACCCTATCCCCTATCCCCTATCCCCTATCCCCTATCCCCTATCCCCTGCTCCCCGTCCCTACCGCGCCCCGCCCATCGAGTTCCCCATCGAGAAAATAGGCAGATACAGCGCAATCAAAATCACCACCACCACCACGCCCATCACGATCAGAATCGCCGGCTCAATCAGTGCCAGCGCCGCCGTCAGCGCGGTCTGCACATCGTCCTCAAAAAATTCCGCCACCGAATTCAGCATCTGCGGCAGCGCGCCCGTCGACTCGCCCACCTCAATCATCTCCACCGACAACGCGGGAAACACCTTCGTCCCCTGCAGGCTCAGCGCCAGCCCCTTGCCCTCGCGCACGCTGGTCACCGACGAAAACACCGCCTTGCTGATTCTCTTGCTGGTAATCGAACGCGCCGCCGTCTCCAGCGACGGCACCAGCGGAATGCCCCCTTGCAGCAAAGTCGACAGCGTCCGCGCGAACATCGCCACCTGGTACTTCAGCCAGATCTTCCCAAAAATCGGCAGCGCGATCCGGATGGCATCGATCCGCTGCGCCCCCGCATCGCTCTTGCTCCACCGCCAGGCCAGAAACGCCAGCAGCGCTGCCACCGGCAAAATGTAGAGCAGGTAATGCTGCGCGCCCCGCCCAATCGCCAGCATCACCAGCGTAATCGCCGGCAGCGACGTCCCAATCTGGTCGTAGAGCTTGGCAAACTGCGGCACCACAAACGTAATCATGAAGATGAACATCCCGATCACCAGCGTGATCAGCAGCGCCGGATAAATCAGCGACGCAATCAGCTTCTTGCGGAACGCCAGCGACACCCGCTGAAACGACAGATACCGCCCCAGCACCTCTTCCAGATTCCCGGCCCGCTCCCCCGCCAGCAGCGTCGTCGTGTACATCAGCGGAAACCCGCCCTGCGCCTCAAACGCCGACGAAATCGCCTCGCCCGTCCGCACCCGCGCCGACACATTCTGCAACTGGCCCGCAAAGTTGGGATTCTTCTGTCCCTTCGCCAGCATCTCCAGCGACCCCAGAATCGGCAGCCCCGCCTTGATCAGCGTCAAAAACTGCTGGTTGAAGATCAGGAACGTCTCCAGCTTCGTCTTCCGCGCCGTCCCCGTCAGCCCCCGCGGCTTCACCGAGTAGACGAAATACCCCGCCTGCGTGAAGCGCGAGCGCAGTTCGTCGGCGGTCGCCGCGCTCTGCACCTGCTCCTGCACATGCCCCCGCTCATCGGCGAGCCTGATGACAAATTCAGCCATGAATGTGATCTGCCGGAAGATCCTGCCCGGCGAGGAGACCTACACCCTATCCTATGCCTGGCAACTCAAGGAATAGACGCGCTTTCCGCCCAAATCGCTCACGCGAAACCAGCGCCCCGGCCCCCGGCGCCCTTGCCTCCGGGCACCCTTCCCCAGCCAGCGAAAAACCCGCACCGAGCCGCCGTTTTGAAAGGGCACGGCTTCATGGTTTGCAGAAAAACTCGCAGCAAGCAGCCGCTTGGCAGGGGCACGCCTTCCCAATGCGAAAAAACTGACAAGGAGCACCTCCTCTGAAAGGGCACGACTTCCCAGCGCGAAATAACTGACAAGGAGCACCTTCCGTGAAAGGGCACGGCTTCCCAGCTAGCCGAGAATCTCGCAGCGAGCCACCGCTTTGAAGGGGCACGGCTTCAGCCGTGCCATAAAGCCAGCAAAATCAACGGGCTTTAGCCCCTGAGGAACGCTCTCGGCGAGCAGCCGCTTGGCAGGGGCACGGCTTCCCAGTGCGGAAAAACTGACAAGGAGCACCCTCTGTGAAAGGGCACGGCTTCAGCCGTGCCATAAAGCCACCAAAATCAGTGGGCTTGAGCCCCTGAGGGACGCTCGCAGCGAGCCGCCGCTTGGCAGGGGCACGCCTTCCCAATGCGAAAAAACTGACAAGGAGCACCCTCTCTGAAAGGGCACGGCTTCCCAGTGCGAGAAAACTGACAAGGAGCACCCTCCGTGAAAGGGCACGGCTTCAGCCGTGCCATAAAGCCAGCAAAATGAACGGGCTTTAGCCCCTGAGGGACGCTCTCAGCGAGCACCCGCTTGGCAGCGGGGAGCGCCCTAAGGCGCTCCCCGTAGTCGTCTCCGGGGAGATTGGCAGAAGTGGGGGCCCTCGGATTCGAGTAATCCCGTGCATGAGTCCCACGCTAGCTCGCAAACCGCGACATTTAAAGGGCTTGGCAAACTAGAATTTGAGGGACGCGAAGCGGCATTGGAGAGACGTAGAAGAGACGTTTAAGGGACGTTCTACCGCTGCGGAGACGTTTCTATGCGAACCTTACGGCCCAGCCTTTCTGAGAACAGTTTTTCATAGGCAGCTAAATGCCTTTTCGCTGGCTTGTGGTCATTACTTATGTGGCGAACCACGCTGCGGCGATCCACGCCGAGCGCCGCCGCCAGGTCCTCATTAGTGAGACGACAGTCTTCCCGGAGTAGCCTGATTTGCTCTCCCAGCGAATTTCCAGAAGGACGAGTTTCTTGCGCCCGTTGCTGAGCCTCATGCACCATGCGCAGGAGTGGCGATGCTGACTTAAGATCGACGCCGGCCAGGGTATAACTCGCGGCCTGCTTGCCGCTCATGCGGGGAAATGCAGTCGGAAAATCGCGCATCTGCGATTCAGGAAGTGGCGCTTCCAGAGCGATCCTCGTGCGCTTGATGTAATCCGAAATTGTTTGCCTGATTTTGCCGACTTTTATTCTGTCGAAGAATGTCCCCAGCGCGGAGAAATTGCCGACGCAGTGAATCACCCGCTGAAACGCAAACACCTCTGCAGCAGGCTCCCAACGGTCCTGGATAGCTGGGTAATTCGAGTAAAACCCGTAATAGCGCTTATAGAACTCGACCACATAAGTACGGGCGTACTCAAATGCCCCTTCAGGATCAGTTAGCTCGTTCCTGCTCGAAATGCAGGCACCCAACAATTTGCGGAAGTGGCTCTCTAACCCGCGCAACTCTGCGTGAAACTCCGGCGAGAGTGGCGGCATGTCAGACTCTTCAAACCCTTTTCCCATTCGCACCTTGCTTAGGCGCAAAGATGGACATACGATGAAGGGCAGCCAACCGTATCATCGAAATGCCCCGGCCTATGCGCCGGGCTTTTCGTTTTGTAATGGGCTTAATTCTACGCGGGTTACGGCTGTTTGCGCGGTCCGCCGCCAACGCGGGTCTTACGTTTCGCAGCCAGCTCGCGGAAATACTCGCTGCCCGTTTCGCAGTCTGCGATCCTCCGCGGGCGCCAAGGACGGCAGCAGCGGGAAGTTTGCTCACGTTGAGAAGATTGTCAGCCAGCAGCAGCGCAGAGCCTAACAACTCCCGGCACCGCGCTGTGCGATTCTCCGGCAATGGTGGCAGCGTTTCGAGGATGTGATCCGCTTCCGCTACCATGCGGCGCAAGGCATTAAGCTGTGCGCGATTCGACGCCATGAGTAAATGATCGCGGCATTACTGGACGATTGCAAGCGCTCGCTGTTTATCTCAACGCAGATTTCAGACGCGACCCGCACAACCCAGGTCCCCCAAAAAACTGTCAAGCCCCCCACCTCTTCACCAAAGTAACCCGTCAACATAACAAAACACTTACACCCCGCAAACTCCCAAAAAATTTGGCAGTCTAATTATCCCAACCTGCTATCCTGAACTTAGGATAGAAAACGAAAGCCTCGCGTTCCACGCGGGGCTTTTCCTTTGCCGCCAAAGCTTCCTGCACGCTGCACCCTGAACTCTGAGCCCCTGCACCCTGTCCCACAAGGAGAAACCCAATGTCCGACGGCCAGCCACACCTCGTCCCGTCCCCCCAACACCGCTGCCGCTTCGTCAAAACCAGCGGCGCCCGCTGCACCACCCCCGCCCTCCACCACCGCGAACTCTGCTTCGCTCACGAGCGCCGCCTCAACCTCGTCCGCGGCAAGCTCCGCCCCACCCCCCCCGCCACCTTCAACACCGTGCCCCTCGTCAACTTCGTCTGGGCCGAGGACCACCACTCCATCCTCTTCAACCTCAACCAGATCGCCCTCGCCCTGGCCAGCGGCGCCATTGACGCCCACCAGGCCGGCGCCATGACCTCCCTCATGCGCACCTGCCTCCGAACCCTCCGCCAGATGCGCGCCATCGAGTCCGTCGAAGAACCCGTCGCCGCCTACATCGACGAAAACGGCCAGCCCATGGCCCTCCCCACCGAGGCCGGCCTCGACCCTGCGCCCGTGGACCAGGCCACCCCCCAGCCCGATCACCCCACCGCCGCCCCCGCCTCCGCCTCCGCCTCCGCCCCCGCCCCCGCCCCCGTCCCCGTCCCCGTCCCCGCCCTCAGCTACGACGCCAATACCAAAGAGGGCCAGCACAACATCCACCAGGAAATGCTCTGGACCTATTTCGCCGGCGATCCCCCGGCCGGCGTCTCCACCGGACTCGACCTCCACTGGCCCGGCCGCCCCGCAGCCGATCCACTCCCGGTAGCCAGCGCCCCGATTGCCGACGCCCCGGCAGCCGACCTCCCGGCAGCCGACGCCCCGATTGCCGACGCCCCGATTGCCGACCCCCCGGCAGCCGACTCCCGCCCGGGCCTCACCCTCCTGGCCGTCGCCCAACCCCGCCCCCTAACCCCAGCCAAATCAACACCCAACAACCGCGTTCAGCCCCTAACCCCAGCAGAATCCACACATACGCCCTGCGCGCCCGCTAACCCATTTCGAATCCACACATACGCAAAATCCCAAAAAAAAACGAGCACACCCCCAAACCGGCCGCCCCACGCAATCCAGGCGCGCCCAACCCAAAGGCTGACCGCCCGACCCAAAAAACGCGCTGACATCCTGAACGAAAGGGGCCCCGAACGTATTTCAGTTCGGGGGTGGTGAGAGAAGGATCTGCGGTTGTTCTTCACCCGCGAGCCCACTCCACTTCCGTATTGCCGGTATACATCCAGAAACCGCGGTTGAGGTTGAATGCGGGGTGAGGTCGCTTGTCGATCCGGGCATGAGCCCCGAAAAGGCCCAAAAATAAACGGAGTCGTCCCCAGCTTGCCCCCCCACCCCAACCGGCGTATCGTCAGGAGTTGGGTTCGGGTGGCATCCTCCGCTGCACAGAGGAGCCGCACTGGAGACAACATGAGTATCCCGCACTTCCGCTCGTCCGACGCGCAGCCCTCCGCGCCTCTTCCCGTCACCTTCCAGGCGTTGCAGCAGAAAAAGCAGGCGGGGCAGCCCATCGCCGCCCTCACCGCCTACGACTACGCCACCGCGCGCCTCGTCGACGAAGCCGGCATCGACCTCATCCTCGTCGGCGACTCGCTCGCCATGGTTGTCATGGGCTACGACACCACGCTGCCCGTCACCGTGGATGAAATGCTCCACCACACCCGCGCCGTCCGCCGCGCCGTCCGCCGCGCCCTCGTCGCCGCCGACATGCCCTTCGGCTCCTACCAGACCTCCGTCGCCGAAGGCGTCGCCAACGCCATCCGCTTCGTCAAAGAAGCGGGAGCCCAGGCCGTCAAAGTGGAAGGCGGAGCCGCCCGCGCCGAGCTTGTCGAGCGCCTCACCGCCGCCGAGATTCCCGTCATCGGCCACCTCGGCCTCACCCCGCAAGCCATCCACCGCATGGGCGGCTACAAGGTCCAGGGCAAATCCGCCGCCGCCATCGGCGAACTCCTCCACGACGCGCACACCCTGGAATCCGCCGGCGCCGCCATGATCGTCCTCGAAGGCATGCCCCGCGAAGTCGCCGCCCGCATCACCGCGGAAATCGGCATCCCCACCCTCGGCATCGGCGCCGGACCCGCATGCGACGGCCAGATCCTCGTCTTCCACGACCTCGTGAATCTCAGCTTCTCGCCGCCCGCCAAATTCGCCCGCCAGTACGGCGATGCCGCCGCCCTCTTCCGCACCGCCATCGAAGGCTACCGCCGCGACGTCGAAGAGCACGCCTTCCCCAGCGACAGCGAAAGCTACCACCTCCCAAAGGAAACCGCCGCCGCTCTCGCAACGCCCTCCCTCCGGCGCGCCTGATGCAGATCGTTCAAACCATCGCCGGGACGCGCGCGGCGGCCGCCGCTCTGCGCGCCCAGCAAAAATCCATCGGCCTCGTCCCCACCATGGGCGCGCTCCACGCCGGACACCTCTCGCTCGTCCGCGCCGCCCGCGCCTCCTGCGACGCCGTCGTCGCCACCATCTTCGTCAACCCGCTCCAGTTCGCCCCCACCGAGGACTTTTCCCAATATCCGCGCACCTTTGAATCGGACTGCGCGCTCCTCGCCGCCGAAGGCGTCGATCTGCTCTTCGCCCCCACGCCCGAAGAAATGTACCCGCAACCGGCGACCGCCTTCATTGAGGTCGAAGGGATTCAGGATCGCCTCGATGGCCAATCGCGCCCCGGCCATTTTCGCGGCGTGGCCACCGTCGTCGCCAAGCTCTTCCACATCGCCGCGCCCGACAAAGCCTTCTTCGGCCAAAAGGACGCCGCCCAGATCGCGATCCTGCGCCGCATGGTGCGCGACCTGAATTTCCCGGTGGAACTCGTCGTCTGCCCCACCGTGCGTGAGCCTGACGGCCTCGCCCTCAGCAGCCGCAATCGCTATCTTTCGCCCGAAGACCGCCAGAGCGCCCTCGTCCTCAACCGCACCCTGCGCCGCATCGAGCATCGCATCGCCAACGGCGAACGCGACTCCCGCCAGCTCATCGATCTCGGCCTCGAGGTCCTCGCCGAAGAACCAGACGTCCGCCTCGATTACCTCAGCATCGTCGATCCCGACACGCTCGAAGATTTACCCGATGTGGAAGGCGGCGCGCTCGTCGCCATCGCCGCCCGCGTCGGCCCCGCACGCCTCATCGACAACGTCCTGATTCCGCCCGGCTGATGCGAACTTACTGCGCCGGCGCACTGCCGCTCGGCGGCGGCCCATGACGCTCTTCCGTCGGCGGCACAAAATGCTCCGGCATCTGATGCCCGCGATGGCACGTCCCGCAGGTCACATGCTTGTCTTCCGGCATCGCGTCCGGATCGTGTACCTGCGTCATGTACGTTGCATTAATCTCCTGCGTCATCTGGATCATGACGCGGGCAATGCCCTTGTCTTCTTTTTCGTCCGACGCAAAGTTCATCTCCCGTTTACCCGCCACGCGGACATGGCAGAAACTGCACTCTACGCCCAGCGCGCCCGCAAAGCCGCGCATCGTTTTCACCAGCTCTTCCGGCGCAATGTCCTTCGGCAGCACCTTCAGATTGGTCGGCTTGGGCAGCGGACGATGCGGCCGCGCCGTCTGTCCCGCGGGCGCAGGCGCTGGAGCCTCCTGGCTGAAACCTGGCTGAACAACAACCGCGAGCGTCGCGGCAAAGAGTGCTGCAAACAACAACCGGCTCTGCATGAGTCAGAAATTCCTGAGAATGAAAATGCCGTGCTTTCAGGCCCATCTTACACAACGAAGATGTAACCCGCGCCGCCGCATGACGATCCGTTCATCGGGAAACGAAGCGGTTGCCGGCAAGGATAAAGCGCAGCGGCCGGTCGGCTGCTTTCCGAATGCCGACCCGCGGCAGCGCTTCGACCGCGCCCGGCACAAAGCCGTCGTCCTCGACGTACAGACCGGATCGCATATCGGTCACATCCAGCCCGTTGTGGGTCGCGCGGGTGATGTCCAGTGCCTCGCACAATCGCCCGGGCCCCGAAGTCAACAACTCCGGCCGCGCACCCGGCGCAAGCCCGCGCAGCCTCGCCATCGTCGCCTGCCCTTCCAGCGGCTCCAGCGCCCGCAGCAGCACGCCGCCTGCCTGCCCATCCGGCTCGCAGGAGAAATTGAGGCAATAATGCATGCCGTAAATGAAGTACACGTACGCGAACCCCGGCGGCCCAAACAGCACAGCATTGCGCTCCGTCTTGCCGATGAAGGTATGCGCCGCCGGATCGTCGAGCCCGAAGTACGCCTCGACTTCGACAATGCGTCCCGCCAGCCGCTTGCCTTTTCTCCGGCGCACCAGCACCTTGCCCAGCAAACGCCGCGCCACCACATCCGGAGGGTCGAG
The DNA here is from genome assembly GCA_036267295.1 of Acidobacteriaceae bacterium. Lineage (GTDB taxonomy): Bacteria > Acidobacteriota > Terriglobia > Terriglobales > Acidobacteriaceae > Palsa-343. Next base: position 49,731 of record DATAWI010000016.1, read on the forward strand.
GTACAACGCCCGCGGCACAACGCCCGGCTGCACCGGCTTGTTCAGGCTCGTTCGGCTCATAACGATGGATTACGGAGTTGGTAAACGCAATGGTCGTAGCCGCGCCAGAACACTACGCGATCGAGCGCCAGCCCGTTCTTCTCCGCCACACGCCGCGACGGCAGATTCTCCGGGCGAATCAGCGAGATCACATGGTCGACACCAAGGCTCGCAAACGCATACTCGCGGACTGCGTGCGCCGCCTCCGTTGCCAGCCCGCGGTTCCAGTACGCGCGATGCACGTGGTAGCCGATCTCCACCTCGGACTCCCCGTCCACTTCCTGCCACACGAGGCCGCAGTCGCCCACCAGCACGCCTGTGTCCTTCTGCACCATCCCCAGCAGGCCGGTGCCGGAAGGATAGCGTCCGATCTGTTTCGCGATGCCCTGGTCCACTTCGGCCGCCGTGTACGCCCGCGGATACCAGCGCATGGTTTCCGCATCGCCCAGCACCGCCAGCAGCTCCGGCGCGTCGTCCGGAGTCAGCGCGCGCAGCACCAACCGGGGAGTCTCCAGTGAAAACACACTTAGACCTTCGCCCAGATCGCTTCCCGGGGATCGTCCGGATTCAGCTTCGCAAACTCCCGCAGGATCTCCCGCGACCGCTCGTCGCGCACCTGTGGCACCGAGACTTCTACCGTCACGATCTGGTCGCCGCGCAATCCCTCCCGCGTCGCCGACGGAACGCCGCGCTCGCGCATGCGCAACTTCTGTCCGCTCTGCGTTCCCGGCGGAATGCGCAATTGCGCGCGGCCATCGATGGTCGGCACTTCAATACGGCCGCCCAGCGCCGCCTCCGCCACGGTGACCGGCAGCGTAATCAGAATGTCGTCGCCGGACCGCGTGAAGACCGGGTGGGTCCCGGTCCGGATCACCAGATACAGATCGCCCGCCGAGCCGCCATTCACGCCTGCATTGCCTTTGCCCGCCAACCGGATGCGCTGGCCGTCCCGCGTGCCCGGCTTGATGCGAAACTCCAGCGGCTCCGTGCGGTACACCGTTCCTTCGCCGTGACAGGTCGCGCAGGTATTCTGCGTTTTGCCCGAGCCGCCGCAGCCCGGGCACTGGATGTTGAATTTCATCCGCCCGCCCATCTGCGTCACCTGACCCGTGCCATTGCATTCCGGACACGCCTGCGCGCCGCCCGTCGAGGCCTTGCCGTGACACGCGGGACAAATCTCCTGGCGCTGGATTTCGAGACGCTGCGTGCCGCCCCGGATCGCCGTCCAGAAATCGACGTTTACCTGGTATTCGAGATCGGTCCCAGCCTGCGGCCCATGCGTCTGCCGGTCGCGGTTGAACACTCCGGAAAAGATGTCGCGGAAGCTGCCCCAGCCCTGGCCGGCGCCCGCTCCCGGCTGCGCTTCCTCAGAGAAATCGAAGCCGCCAAAATCGAAGGGCACGCCCTGCCCCGCTGCTCCCTGTCCGGTGCCGCCGCCCCCGGCGCGCGCCGCCGCTTCGGCCGCCGCCGGATCGATCTGGTCGGAGTAGAAACCGAACTGGTCGTAGATCTTCCGTTTCTTTTCATCGGAAAGAATATCGTTCGCCTCGGAGATTTCCTTGAATTTCTCCTCAGACTTCTTATCGTTCGGATTGACGTCGGGATGATATTTGCGCGCAAGTTTGCGAAACGCCTTGCGAATCTCCTCCGCAGTCGCCGTCTTCTTCACGCCAAGCGTGGCGTAATAATCTTTGTGCTGGGTCGGTGGCATCTCCGTCCTTAAGCGGAAACCTTTTGCCGGAGTTCCCGGGTCGCAGGATGACGCGGAGCAGGCTGCACTTCCGCGCGGATGCGCGGGAGCAGTTCCTTATCCGCCACCGCCAGTTCCCACGCCTTTTGCATATTGATCCAAAAGTCCGCGCTGGTGCCGAAATAGCGGCCGAGGCGCATCGCCGTCTCCACTGTGATTCCGCGGCGCTCCCGCACGATTTCCGAAATACGCGTGACAGGCACGCGCAGCGCAATAGCAAGAGCATTTGCGGAGAGGCCCAGAGGCTTCATGAAATCCTCGCGCAGAAATTCTCCGGGATGGATCGGGATGCCCCGTTCGTCGGGATTGCGGAGTATGGCCATCGGCCCTCCTTCAGTGGTAGTCCACGATTTCGACTTCCCACGCATGATGATCGTCCCATCGAAAGCAAAGTCTGAACTGGTTGTTGATCCTGATACTGTGTTGACCTTCACGGTTGCCGCGCAGCTTTTCCAGGCGATTGCCGGGTGGATCTTTTAAGTCTTCGATCTTCACGGCGAAATCGACTGCTTCAAGCTTCCTGGCCGCAATCCGGGCGATATTGCCCAACTTTCTGTTCCGTCCAGTCAGCCAGAGCTGTCGGGTTTCTTCGTCCGCGAATGACCGGATCACGCGTTTAGCGTAACACGTTTAACGTTGGACGTTAAACGGTGGACAGCGGTCAGTTCCAAACCATCCGCGCTTCCACCGGCTCCACCCGCCAGAAAATGTCCGGCTCTACCCGGCGCATCTGCGCCACAAACTCCGCCGCCTGCTTTTCGTTGTCGAACAGGACCCGGTTCGTCACCTGTCCGGCCCGCACCTGCTCGCATTGCCAAACTGTGTCCATCATCCTGGTCTCCTCTCGCTCCACCCAGCGAAGGGTGCCTCATGATGTTGCGCCCGAAAATTCGCGGAGGGTAATACCCAATAGGTACTACCCTCCATCACCCGCGTTTCAAAGTGCCTGCGGAGATACCCCGCAGCCGTTGCCTTACTTCTTGTCGTCCACGTCGACGTATTCGGCGTCGATGACCCCTTCGTCCTTCTTGTCATCCGCCGTGCCCGCTGCCGCGGCCGCTCCGTCCGTCGGAGGAACGCCCGAACCTGCCGTCGCGTTGGCCTTGTACATCGCTTCCGCCAGCTTGTGCGAGGCTCCGGTCAGCTTCTCCCGCGCCGTATTCATCTCGGCGGGGCTGGGCTGGCCTTCGAGCGTCTTCTTCGCGTCGGCCAGAGCCGTTTCGACATCGGCCTTCTCGCTGCCCGAAACCTTATCGCCGTTCTCCTTCAGCATCTTCTCGATGTTGTAGACGAGCCCGTCGAGCTGGTTCCGCGCTTCGATCTCCTCGCGCTTTTGTTTGTCTTCCGCCGAATGGGCCTCGGCTTCCCTGGCCATGCGATCCACTTCTTCCTTGCTCAGACCCGAGGACGACGTAATGGTGATCTTCTGATCCTTGCCCGTGGCATTGTCCTTCGCCAACACGTTCAGAATGCCGTTGGCGTCGATGTCGAAAGTGACCTCGATCTGCGGAATCCCGCGCGGCGCCGGCGGAATGCCGCCCAGCTTGAATTTGCCCAGCGTGCGATTCTGCGCCGCCATCGGCCGTTCGCCCTGCAGGACGTGCACTTCGACTTCCGTCTGGCTGTCGGCCGCCGTCGAAAAGGTCTCGCTCTTCTTGGTCGGAATGGTCGTGTTGCGCGGGATCATCGGCGTCGCTACGCCGCCCAGCGTTTCAATCGCCAGAGTCAGCGGTGTCACGTCCAGCAGGAGCAAGTCTTTCACTTCGCCCGCCAGCACGCCCGCCTGCACCGCAGCGCCGATGGCCACGACTTCGTCAGGGTTCACCCCCTTGTGACCCTCTTTGCCGAAGAGTTCCTTTACCAGCGCCTGGATGCGCGGCATGCGCGTCTGGCCGCCGACGAGGACGACTTCGTTGATCTTGCTCGCGTCGATGCCGGCGTCGGAAAGAGCCTTCTTCGAGGGCTCGACCGAGCGCTGGATGATGTCTTCCACCAGCGACTCGAGCTTCGACCGGGTCAGCTTCTTCACCAGATGCTTCGGCCCGTTTGCATCCGCCGTGATGAACGGCAGGTTGATCTCCGTTTCGAGCGCGGTCGAGAGCTCGATCTTGGCGCGCTCGGCAGAGTCACGCAGCCGCTGCAGGGCCATCTCGTTGCCCTTCGACCGCAGATCGAGGCCTTCGTCCTTCTTGAACTCGTCGATCAGCCAGTCGACGATGCGCTGATCGATGTTGTCGCCGCCCAGATGGGTGTCGCCATTGGTCGACTTCACCTCGATGACGCCTTCGCCCACTTCGAGGATGGAAATATCGAAGGTGCCACCGCCGAAGTCATACACGGCGATGGTTTCGTCCTTCTTCTTGTCGAGCCCGTACGCCAGCGCGGCCGCCGTCGGCTCGTTGACGATACGCTTCACGTCCAGACCGGCGATTTTTCCAGCGTCCTTGGTCGCCTGGCGCTGCGCGTCGTTAAAGTACGCCGGCACCGTAATCACGGCTTCCGTCACCGTCGTGCCCAGGTGGTCTTCAGCGGCCTTCTTCAGCTTCTGCAGAATGAGCGCGGAAATCTCCGGCGGGGTATACAGCTTGCCCTGCGCCTCAATCGCGACGTGGTCGCCCTGCTGGACCACCTTGTAGGGCACCATTTTCATCTCGTCGCTGACTTCGTTGTAGCGGCGGCCCATAAACCGCTTGATCGAATAGACCGTGTTGGCAGGGTTGGTGATCGCCTGCCGCTTGGCCACCTGGCCCACCAGCCGCTCGCCGGACTTGGTGAAAGCGACGACGGAAGGCGTCGTCCGGCCGCCCTCTTCGTTGGCGATCACTTTGGGTTCGCCACCCTCCATGACCGCGACGACCGAGTTGGTCGTTCCCAAATCGATACCGATAATCTTTGCCATTGCGTTTCCAGCTCCTGAAAAGTGCCCTGCTTGGTTAGGATGGCACTTGAGTGTCTTATTGTCAATCTATCTGATGCCGAAAATGATGCAAACGATGCAGGATTGGGAAGTTCTTCAAACGATTCGGATTAACCCGCCCAGAGCCGACGAATCCACGTGAATTCCTCAGCCTCTCTGCATCTCAGACGGGTCGTCCCGTATCCAAAGCGCAGGACAGGGCTTCCGGACATCCCACCACGCTTCACTCTGAGCTATCCTCAGAAACCGGGCCTCTCTGTAAATCCCCTCCAGGCAGAGGTGCATGGCCGACGCAAGCAGTCAGCAGGCGCAAAATCTCGGCGTCAATCCCTGGCTCATCGCGGTCTCCGTGATGCTGGCGACCTTTATGGAGGTCCTGGACACGGCAATCGCCTCGGTGGCGCTGCCTTACATCGCCGGTTCCCTGTCTGCCTCGAACGACGAAGCCACGTGGGTGCTGACCAGCTACCTCGTGTCCAACGCCGTCATTTTGCCGGCCAGCAACTGGTTTTCGCTGCGCTTTGGACGCAAGCGCTTCCTGATCACCTGCGTCATCATCTTCACCGTTGCCTCGTTCTTCTGCGGAGCCGCGCCAACTCTGGGCTTTATCCTCATCGCCCGCGTCATCCAGGGCGCCGGCGGCGGAGCCCTCCAGCCGCTCTCGCAATCGATTCTGCTCGAAAGCTTTCCGCCGGAGAAGCGCGGCGCGGCGATGGCGCTGTTCGCCTTCGGCGTGGTGGTCGCGCCGGTTCTGGGCCCAACCCTCGGCGGCTGGCTCACGGACACCTACAGTTGGCGCTACGCCTTCTACATCAATATCCCGGTCGGCGCGCTGGCGATCTTCATGATCGGCCGCTACATCAAGGATCCCGAGTACATCACCAAAGGCCACGCCAGCAAGTTCGACGGGCTTGGCTTTGGACTGCTGGCAGTCTGGACCGGCTGCCTGCAGGTCATTCTCGACAAGGGTCAGGAGGACGACTGGTTCGGCGCTGCCTGGATTCGCTGGACCTTATTCCTGCTGATCGTCTCCTTCACCTGGTTCGTGGTGCATTCCTGGCGGAGCAAGACGCCGCTGGTCAACCTGCGCACCCTGAAAGACCGCAACTTCGGAATCGGCTGCGCGTTGATCGCGATGTTCGGAATCTGTATCTATTCCATGATCACCATACTGCCCCTCTTCTACCAGGAGTTGCTGGGCTACACGGCGTTTGCGGCGGGTCTGGTCGTCGGGCCGCGCGGCATCGGGTCCATTCTCGGCATGCCGGTCATTGGCTACCTGGGCAACAAGGTCGATGCCCGCTATCTGCTGACCTTTGGCTTTTGCGGCTTCGGGATCATGTCGCTGATGTTCGGCAACATCACCCTGGGCATCAGCCCGTGGACCCTGCTGCTGCCCATCGTCGTCACCGGGTTTGCTCTGAGCTTTGTCTTTGTCCCCATCACCACCCAGGCATACAGCACGCTGCGCAACGATCAGATTGGCAACGCCAGCGGCATCTTCAACCTGCTCCGCAACGTCGGCGGCTCCATCGGTATCTCCATCGCGCAAACCCTGCTGGTGCGGCGCAGCGATGTACACCAGACGCAGATCACGAACTACGTCCCCGCCACCCAGATCTGGTTTGAGCAGCGGCTGAGCGCACTGACCGGCTATCTGACCCGGCACACGGCCGCGCCCAATGCGCGCGGCGCCGCTGTGGCGACGATGTACAAGCAGCTCAACCAGCAGGCGCTGCTTTGGTCGTTTGTCGATGTCTTCCGCTGGATGTCGCTGATCTGCTTCGCCTGCGTGATCCTGGTCTGGTTCTTCAGGAAGGCGAAGCCCGGCAAACCGCCGGTGGGCGTGCACTGACGCGGCTTCAGTTCAGGAAGCCAGCGACGGCGCCGGATGCAGCGCGGTTTCCTCCAGCGGGATGAACTTGCGCGCCCCCGGGTCGTACGATTCAATGCCCCCGGTGAGGATGTCGTAGTACCAGCCGTGCACTTCGAGCGTCTTGTGCACGAGCGCGCGAGCGACTTCCGGATGCGTCTTCAGGTTCTCGAGCTGCGCGATCACGTTGGCGTGGATCAGCGCCGTATGCAGCAGCCGTGGATCGTCCGGGATGCCGGCCTCCAGGTGTTTCCAGGCAGGCTCGATAAAACCCAACCATTTGGCGGTAAGCGGCAGCCGGGCCAGATCGCGGCGATCGAACATCGCCTTAATGGCGCCGCAGTCCGAGTGCCCGCAAACGATAACGTGCCGAACCTCGAGCACTTCGACCGCATATTCGATGGTGGCCGAAACGCCGCCCGCCATCTGTCCATTGGGCGGCACTATGTTGCCCGCGGTGCGGCAGAGAAACATATCGCCAGGCTCGGTTTGCAGGATGAGATCGGGAACCACGCGGGAGTCGGCGCAGGTGATGAACAGCACGTCGGGCTGTTGCCGGTCGGCGAGCAGGCGGAAGCGGTCTTTCTGGCGGGGAAAGACATCGCGGCGGAAGCGGGCGTACCCGTCGAGAAGGCGTTTCATAGGCTTTCCCAGTGTAGCCGCAGCGCCAACGGCGGCAGCGCGAATGTTAAGCTTCCTCCATGGTGGGCGCCTCCTTTCCCGACCTCTTCCGCCACCAGGCGTGGGCCGACTCGGCTCTGCTGGCAACGGTCCATGCACATCCCCAGTCGCTCGCGGACGACACAGTGCTCAAGGCTCTCCGCCACATCCTGCGGGTGCAGCGAGTTTTTCTGGCGCGCTTCCACGGCGGCTCGGGCGACGAGGTCCGCGAACTCCCGCCGGAGTTCGGAACCATGGTCGCGCTCTGGCGCACCACGCATCAGGAACAGATCGCCTTCGTCGAGGGACTCGCAGAAGCCGACTTCGCGCGCACTTTTCCCATGCCGGCGCTGGCGATCCATCCAACCTTCGCCGAGGGGCTGACGCAGGTGATCCTGCACAGCCAGAATCACCGCGGCCAGTGCCTGACGCGTCTGCGCGAGAACGGTGCCGCGCCACCGAGGCTCGACTACATCCTGTGGATCAAAGACCGTCCCGCGCCGTCGTATCCCGAGATTGGCTGACCGGCCCGAGAGGGGAACACTTTGGCGGGCCGTCCTGTGGCGCTATTCCTCGATGCGCTTTTCCCGCGCGCCGCGCCAGTAGAGGACGAGACCGAGCAGGATCGATGCCACGGTGCCGATGAGCAGCTTCAGCTCGAAGTCCAGCTTGCTGGAGGAGTCGCCCGGCGGAATGAGAGAGACCAGAATCCCCAGCAGAACGACGACGAAGCCGAGACCGCCGCAGATCCATACCCCGGGCCGCCCGCCAGGAACCAGGATCGCGTGGGGATTCGATCCGCGATCCGCGCGCCGCCGTAGCCGGATGACCGCGGCAAACATGTAGAGGAACGGGATGAAGTACAGAATGATGGCCGCGTCCACGAGAAATTGATACGCGCCGCGCGTGGTGTCATTGATCTGGCTGACCAGCAGCAGCGCGCCGGAAACGCCACCCTGCACCAGAATCGAGACCCACGGCGTCTTCCAGCGGGGATGGATCTTGCCGAAGGCGGCAGGCAGATACCGGTCCAGCCCAACGACAAATGGCACGCGAGCCACGCCCGCTACCGTCGACCCGACACCGCCCGCATTGCCGGCGGTGACCAGAATGGCCGCGAGGACGCCGAGGACGCCGATTTTCAACGCCGTGGAGCCGACGGCGATGGCGCTGAAGACACCGCTTTGCGGGTCGATGTTGGCGGCGGGAACCAGCGCCAGCACCGCGAATGTCCCGGCGATGTAGACGAACGCAATCAGCGCGCCGGCGCCGTAAACAGCGCGCGGCAGGGTCCGGCGGGGATCGCGGACTTCCTCGCTCATGGCGGAGACCAGCTCCAGACCGGTGAAAGCAAAGGCGATCTGCGACCAGAAGTTCACCGTGTCCCAGTTCCAGATAGGGAGCATGTTGTGGACGGTAAAATGCGTGGCCGAGCCGTGACGCAGCACCACCAGGGCAGCCACAACCACCAGAATGACGAGGGGCACAAACGTCCCCACGCCGCCCGCGTTCTGCAACCATTTGCCGATGTTCAGGCCGACGATATTCAGCCCCACGGCCACCACCAGCAATCCCATCGAGCACCCCAGCAGGAAGCTGCGATCCTGGGCGAGCGCCGCTCCGTGGCCCCCAAAGACGTAAGCGGACATCGAAGCGCTGGCCAGCAGCAGGCCGGGGAAATAGAAGACCGTGTAGATCCAGTACGTCCAGCCGGCGACGAATCCGTGGAAGGGTCCGAACGCCTCTTTGGCCCAGACGTAGAGGCCGCCTTCCTCGGGGAAGCGCGAGGACAATTCGTTGATGACGAAGGCACCGGGAACGAAGAAGAAGATGGCGGCCAATCCCCACAGGCTGATGGAGGAAGTGCCATTATGACCGGCGGCGGCAATCCATCGGGGGCCGAGAACGGTGGCGATGTTGAAGAGCAGGACATCCCAGAAGCCCATCGTCTTGCGGAGCTGGGATTTGGTGTCGGCGGCGGCAGGGATCATGGGCGAAGTCGAAATCCGATCATAACGGCTCCGCGGTGGCGCGGGAAAAATACTGTCCTCACGGTCAGTTGGCCGTCGGCTGCTGGTCGATGTGGTCGATCACCATCACGGGCTCCGGGCGTTTTTGCTTTTCAAGACGCAAACCCAACTGCTTGTGGATCGCGTCGGGGAGCGGCAGCTCGCCGGTTGGCTCGGCGGCCTCTCCGGCGGCCGGCGCCGCGGGGGCCGGCGCGGGACCCATCCCGAAGAAGCTCTGCCGCGAGGAGCTGAAGCTGAGCGTAAAGTCCCATGAACCTTTGAGACCGGTCTGATCTTCAACCGGAAACTGGAAATAGCCGGCCGCGAGCGTCGACAACTGCTGGACGAATTGCTGCATGGTCACGTTCTGGCAGTAGATCAGCCGGTCGAGGACCGGGTTCGCGATGCGCGGATCCTTGCCGTCGGGGCCGGGGCCTTCGGTGCATTTGGTGCGGCTGGCGGGATCGGCCTTGTGCGGCGTGGGGCCATCGGCGAGCAGGACGTACGCATCCACGGCGCGCTGCTCGGTGTGGGTCTTGAATTCAAAGCGATCGACGATCAGGGCGCGCACCATCTCACGGAGCTGGTCGATATCCATTTGCGGACCAGGATGGGCGGTGTTCCCAGCGTCTCCGGAGCCGATTTTGGCGACGATGTCGTAGCGCGCGTCGTTGAGCCAGGGCGGCACATTGGCCAGCAATTCAGTGTCGTTGAAGTTCAGGTCCCAGGCGAAGTCGATAAAGAACTTCAGCGGCATGCCGGAGACGTTGAACTGGTCGCCGCGGATGTCGAAGTTCGGCTGTCCGCCGGAAGGAGCCGGCTTGACCACCGCGACCTCAAACTGCGCCGGCGGAGCCGGTGGGATGACCTTGTCGATGTCGGCGGCGTTGGGCGTGGGAGCTTCGGTGGCGCTGTCGACGATGAGCACGGCGCGGGGTGCGGTGCGGCGCTCGAGACGCAGGCCGAGCTGGTGCTGCACCGCGTCAAAGATGGAGATGGTTTCGCCCCCGGTGTCGCCGCCGGGCCGACGGCGCAGCCACGTCGGCGTCCACTGCAACGTGAAGTCGTACGTACCCTTGAGGCCCGTGGCGTCGTTGACCGGATCGGTGAAATACCCGCTGCCCATCCACCGGAGCGACTCGGCAAACTGCTGCATCGTCGCATGATGGCAATCGACGGTCATGGTGGAACCGCCCCTCGGCCCGTTGGCGGGCGGAGGTTCGGGCATACAGCCGCCGGGCAGACCAGCCTGGCCGGAGTCTCCCTCGTGGCCCGGGTCGCCGGATTCGGCGGGAGTCTCCGTCGAAGGTTTCAGCTTCGGGTGATCGGCCAGGAGCGTCATCGCAGCCATGGGCGCGGTGCCGTCGTGAACCACCAGATGGAAGCGGTCCAGCAGCAGCGAGCGCAGCATCAATTGCAGGTCAGCGGGTTTGGCGGACGGCGGCGCATTGGCGACGATGTCGAAGTGGTCCCACTCCATCCACCACGGACCGCCCTGGACGTTGCGCGCGTCGACGCCATAAGCACTCGCAATCAGCTGCGCCATGGTGGCCTGGCGGAAATAGTAGCGGTCGCCGCGCAACTGGCCGCCGCCGCTGAACGCATACCGCGTAGGCGGGCTGGGCTGGACGTTCGCAGCTTCAAAAGTGGGCAGCGGGCCATTGGCCGGTGCGGTCACGGGCGTGGTGGCGGCAACCGCGCCGGCCGCGGCGGCCGGCGGAGGAGGAGGGGGAGGGGGTGGGGGCGACTGGGCCCGCACGGGAACAGAAAGCAACGCCAGAAGCAGGACGGGAGCAACCCAACCGCGAATGCGGGCCTCACCGGAAGCGGCGAACGCGAGAAAGGTTGCGACTGAAAACGTACGAGGGGCCACGGTGTCTCCGGATCGGTGAGGAAAATTGTAGCGGAGACGAATGGAAGCGGTGTTGGAACCGTTCGCAATTCCCAGAGAGGAAAGCCTCGCCGGAGCGAGGCTTTTTCCTGCGAGTTGGGAAAGTGCCGTGAAAATCAGGCAGCCTCGCGGTTGTAGTCGGCCCCCCGATGCTCGGCGGTGGCGTCGGAGCCGTGCTGCTTGACCATCTTGTTGTAGATCCCGATCAGCAGGAAGGGCGCGGCCCATTGCCCGACGAAGAGGGCGTGGTGCTCCTTGCCCGCGGCCTTGAGCGCCAGCGAAACGACCATTGAGCCGAGAGCGGCGACCAGCCAGGTGCTCGAGGGCGCCTGAGAGGTCTGCTTTTCGAGGAATGAAGTGATCTGATCTTCGCGGATTTCGCCGCGGCGGACACGATGATCCATGATGGGGACTCCAGTTTCGGATTTGGCGTTCCCTTATAGGATGCCAGGCACACCAGGACCACTGATTTCCATTTGCGGACCAGGCAAGAAGAGACGCGTGTTTCTTCACGAGAGGCAAGGTAGGCCGACCATCAGAACGGCGGCCACTCCAGCGATCCGCCTTCCAGCAGGTACGCGCACTTCTCCACGCGATAACCGTTGCCGTCCATGACCGCGAAGACGCGCGGATGCCCTGTGGGGCTGGTGCTCCACAGGGAAACGCCGGCATAGGCGCCGTCTTTGCGGACGATGTAGTACTCCATGTCGAGCAGGCGGACCTTGGTCATGTCCCCGTCGTAGTTGCGAACGATACGGCGCATCACTTCCAGGCCGGCTTCCTTTGGATCCATGCCGTGGCGCATCAGTTCGACGATCGAGTGGGCTCCAGCGACCTTGATGTTCTCTTCGCCGGAACCGGTAGCGCCGGCAGAGCCCACGTCCTGGTCGGTGTACGAACCCGCGCCGAGGATGGGCGAATCGCCGATGCGGCCGGGCAATTTCCAAGCCAGGCCCGAGGTGGTGGTGGCGCCGGAGATTTCGCCTTTGGGGTTGACGACGGAGACGTGGATGGTGCCGGTGGTTGGCCACAGGATCTGTTCCGCCGCGAAAAGACGATCTTCCGGCGCGATGCCCAAATCGGCAGCCATCTGGACGAGCTTATGCGTGCGCAGGCGGATGGATTCGGTCCATTCCGCGGTGGGATGGCGGGGAACCGGACCGACCGGGGACGCAGTGGCAGTCTGCGTGGGTGGGTCCTTGCGGAGCGACGACAGACCGTGCAGGTCCATGGAAGGTTTGGGTGCGGGACGGTCGGCGTAGGGGTCCTTCCAGCCCGGTTGGCTCATGCTCGGCCCCCACCAGTCCATCTGGGAGTTGTTCTCTCTCCACAGCATCCAGATCCTGCGGGCGTCGTCGGTCAGCAGGTTTTCGCGGGGGAAGCCAAGATCGACAGCAAAGCGCTCGGCGCCAGTAGCGGCCAGCATGACATGGCCGGTGTGCTCGTAGACTTTGCGCGCCACGAGACAGACGTTTTTGATGTTCTGCACGCCGGCGACCGATCCTGCCGAACGCGACGGGCCGTGCATGCAGCAGGAGTCGAGTTCGACCACGCCTTCCTCGTTGGGAAGTCCACCGAGACCGACGGAGTGATCCTTCTGGTCGTTTTCGCGGCCGAGGCAGACGTGGTGCACGCAGTCGAGCGTGTCCTGGCCATCGAGGAGCATCTGGTACGCCTCCTGGATGGTCTGGTCGCCGGTGACGCGGGTGACGATCACCGGCTTCGCCGGGGGCTTCATGGCCTTCACGGCGTCAGCCGTTTGAGCAAAGGCATCGGGAACGGTGGCAGAGGTAAGGCCAAGGCCGGCGGTGGTAAGCGCGCCGAGCGAGAGAAATTCGCGCCGCGAAGTCATGGCGGGAAGGATATCACCCCGAAGCCGGATGCCAGCGGTGTGTCCACACTGGTGCGGTTGGGAATGCCGGCGAGGCTGCCGTCCTTATTGCGGGGGCGGCGGCATGAGACGGCCGCCGGAGAAAGTGCGGAAAGTGACCCTGGGCGTCTCCTGCTCGGGCTCGACCTCGGTGGGCCCGGTATCCCAAAGCGGGTCGCGCGTATCCAGCTTTTCGGCCACGTGGTCAAGTGAAGTCAGATACGCGCACATCAGGTGATAGGTCTGGAAATAGGCGTTTCCGTTGACAGCCGTGGCGATGTCGGCGGCCGAGCCGGGGACGTTGGCCGAATCGGAGGGGACGGAGTGAATGACGATGGTGGGGATCATCTGCGCGCGGAATGGATCGGTGTCGTCCACCGAGAGCCAATGGTGTGGGCTGGTCTGTTCGGGAGCCTGCGTGAGGCCGTCGGAGATGGCCGACCACAGCAACTGCGCCTGGAGGTGAATGGCTCCGGGAGGAGCGATCTCGAAGGGGCTGAAGGTCGTGAAGAAGCGAGTGTAGCTGAGGCCGAGCGCGTCCAGGTCGATCATGGCGCGGATATGTTTGCGATCGGTTTTGCTGAGCGACTTGAGCCAGGTTTCGGCGCCATCCCGTTTCCACGATTCGAGGAAGACGTAGGTGTTCTGGCGGGGCTGGCCCTGGAGTGCCTCATAGAGAAAGGGCAGGAGGGCGGCGCCGCTCCAGTCAGCGAGTGCGCCCTGGCCCTGGCCCTCGTGCTCGTAGTGAGCGGCGACGACAATCATGTCCGGAGAGCCGCCCGGCCAGACGCAGATCAGGTTGACGCCGGCGTCGCCGTGCTTGTCCACAACCTTTTGCTCGGCCATGTGGTCAGCGCTGCAATCGGCGGCGGAGAAGTTCTCGCGCAGGCGCTGCAGGCGTTCCTTGTTGGTGGCCGGGATGGTGTGGACTTCCATCTCCACCATGCTGCGGGGCGATGTGTAGAAGAAGAGGGTGCGCGACGCGGCGTTGGCGGGCTTCGCGGGCGACCCGGGATTCGGTTGCGCGATGTCGGCGGCGGGGGCGGCCGCCGCCGGCCGCACGGAAACTGCGGAACCGGGATCGGGAACTCCCGAAGCCGGCGCGGCGGGCACCGCGGACTTAGCGACGGTCTGTGCGTGCGGCGCTGCCTGACCCACGGCGGCGGAACAGAGGAGTGCCGGGGCGACAAGGGCGAGGACAGCCGTTCTGGGTAGCCGCAGGGGCATCGGCAGCGCTCCGGAGTGGGTAGAAGCATAGCACCGTCGAGCTATGCTTTTCCTCTGTTTTCCGAGGGATGGCCGAAATTTGATTCGCGTTGCCGGAGACCCGCAAAATCGTTGCCGCGCGATTCGACGCGGCGCATCTCGTCACCGGCTACCCGGTTGGGCGTCCACCGAATTCCAGATGTCGGATTCGCGGTCGAGTGAGGCCGCCAGTGAATCCAGATCGACGAGAAAGATGGCGATGGCTCGATAGTTCTGAAAGTAGGCATTGCCGTCGACGGCGGCGGCCGTGTCGTTCACCGATCCAGGCAGCGCTGCTTCCTCCACGGGGACGGAATGCAGCACGATCGAAGGGATTTCACGGTAGCGGAAAGGCTGGGTATCGTCGTCCGTGAGCCAGGTCATGGGATTGGTGGGCTCAGGCCTGGGTACACGGTCGTCAGAGAGCGACGCAAGCAACAGAACCATCTGGAGATGCACGGAGTCCGGGGGCAGATAGGGAGTATCTGGGAAGGGCGTGTAGAAGCGGACCACATTTCCGACCCCGAGGCCATCCAGCGAGACCATGGCACGGATCTGGCGCTGTTGCTTCCGGCTGAGCGACCGGAAGTACGCCGCGGTGCCGGCCTTGCCTGAGCTTTCCACAAAGACCCAGGTGTTCTCGCGCGGCTGCGCTTCCATCGCAAAGTACAGATACGGCAACAGAAGGGCGCCGCTCCAGTTTTCGACCGCTCCCTGACCCGAACCGGCTCCGCGATAATGGGCCACCACGACCGTGACATCGGGGGAATCGGCGGGCCAGGTGCAGATGAGGTTGAAGCTGGACGAACCGCGCTTTTCGGTCACTGCCTGCACTTTCATCGCATCGCCGCTGCAGCCGGCGTTCGCAAACGCGTCCTTGAGCCGCACGAACCGGCCGATATCGGTCGCGGGGATGCTGTGCACCTGGGTTTCCAGAGTGCTGCGGGGCGTGGAGTAGTAATTGAAGCGCGTGGGAAAAGCGGATCGCGACGGCGGAGTCCGCACCGCGCGCGCTCGGGCAGCGCCAGATCGGCCTGGAGGCAATCCCTGCTGAGAAGCAACGGCTGCCGGAATCAGAATTAGACTCAGCCAAGCGGCCCGCGAAAGCATGGGCAGGCCTCCTGCGAGGTAGCATAGCACCGGCGGGTTCCGTGGCTGGTTTCAGTCGCTGGGTGAAAGAGGGATGGCAATGCGCATTGGTTTTCTGCTGTTCGCGGGAGTGTTGTGTGCGGGCGCCTGTGCCCAGCAACAACTCGCAGTCGATCATCTGTCCCAGGACGTCCGGCAAAAGGTGGATGCTATCGCCAGGACTGCGCTGGCGCAGACCGGCGTGCCGAGTGCCTCCGTCGCCATCGTGCTGCACGGAGAGATCGCCTACACGCATGGCTACGGCGACGCCCGGCTCGGGTCGGGTTCGACGCCGGAAGAAGCAGCCGAGCCCTCCATGCGCTATTCGGTCGGGTCGATCTCCAAGCAGTTCACCGCGGCAGCCATTCTGCTGCTGGAGCAACAGGGGAAGCTAACGCTCGACGACCCCGTGAGCAAGTACCTGCCGGACCTGACGCGGGCGAGCGAAGTCACCATCCGCATGCTGCTGTCGCACACCTCGGGCTACCAGGATTACTGGCCGGAAGACTACCTGATGCCGCCGATGTTCCAGCCGACCACAGCGCAGCACATAATGGATACCTGGGCAAAGAAGCCGCTGGACTTCGATCCCGGCACCAAGTGGCAGTACTCGAACACGAATTACGTGATCGCGGGCAAGATCGTTGAGATGGTGAGCGGGGAGCCGCTGATGCAGTTTCTCGAGGAGCAGGTCTTTCATCCCCTGGGGATGAAAGAGGTGTGGAACTCGGATCTGACGAAGCTCGGGGATACAGATGCCGAAGGGTATACCCGCTACGCGCTGGGACCGCTGCGGCCTTCTCCGAAAGAGGGGCGGGGCTGGATGTTTGCCGCCGGCGAACTGGCGATGCCGGCCTATGACCTGGCGCAGTGGGACATCAGCGTGATGAACCGGTCGCTGCTGCAGCCGAAGTCCTACGACGAGATGTTCACGTCGGTGAAGCTGAAGGACGGGAGCGATCCGCACTACGCGCTGGGCATGAGCACGGGCGACATCAGCGGACACGGGTTCCTGGAACATTCGGGCGAAGTGATGGGGTTCACGTCGGACAATTTTGTCTTTCCGGGGGACAAGCTGGCCATCGCGGTGCTGACGAATCAGGATGCCACGCGCTCCGCAGGACTGATTGCGCGGGGGCTGGCGCCGATCTTGCTGGGGACTGCTCCGCAGGGGCCGAGCGCGGCGGAAGCCCAGGCGCGGGAACTCTTTGAGAGCTTCCAGCACGGCAAAATTGACCGCAGCCTGTTTACGCCCTGGTGCAATGCCTATTTCGATGCGCAGGCGCTGGCTGACTTCCAGTCGAGCCTGGCGCCACTGGGCGAGCCGGCCAGCGTGGAACAGATGGGGGAACAGCTTCGCGGCGGGATGACTTATCACATGTTCCGGGTGACGTTTCCGGACAGCAGCGAACAGTTGAGGATCACCACGTACACGATGCCGGATGGAAAACTCGAGCAATATCTGGTGATTCCGGCGATCTAGAGACTGGCTGTCCAGGCTGGGGTTCAATGCGTTGCCAGCAACGGGCTTGTGATGCAAAAATGGATCACATGAAGGAAGCATCGGTGCGGGACCTGCGCTACAACTTCAGGAAAATTGAAGGAATGCTGCGTAAGGGCGAGGAGATTGCGATCACAAAGAGGCGGCGCGTGATTGGCAGGCTGGTGCCCGAGCGACCGAAGGCGCCGCCGGCCATCCCGGACTTTATGGGCCGCATGCGCGAGATTTACGGAGACACCGTATTTGAGACGTCCGGAGCAAAAATCATCGCCGAGGGCCGAGGCGACCGTTGAGTTTCTATCCTGACAGCAGCTTCGTCATCTCTCTCTATGTACCGGATGAGAACGCGGCGGCGGCAGTGGCTGCCATGCGCACCGTGCGCGGGGAAGGACTCATCACTCCTCTCGCCGAACTGGAGGTTACCAATGCCCTGGAGCAAAGGGTTTTTCGCAAAGAAGACTCCGCCTCCAGGGCGCGCAGAAGCCTGCGGTGGTTCGAGCAGGATCTTGAGGCAAACGTCTTCCATCGAGTTGACCTGCCGGAATCGCTGTTTGTGAGAGCGCGGGAGGTTGCGCTGCGCACTACATCGACCCTGGGAACGAGGGCAATCGACCTGCTGCACGTGGCGGCCGCGCTGGAACTTGGGGTCAGCGCCTTTTACAGCTTTGACGAGCGGCAACGCAGGCTCGCGAAGCTGCTGAAGCTAAAGCTGAACCCGGTTCCCTGATGCTTTCCGGGATCCAGTGTGTGCGGCACCTGGCGGTCGAATCCCCCGAAGGCGAGGAGAGATTCTTCCCGGATTCGGCCTCTCCCGTAGACGCTTATTTCCTTATTATTCATAGCGATTAACATGGCATTCAAAATTGGGCGGTAGGGTAGACGAGTCGTGACCTTGCGAATTCAGGAACCTCGCGCGCCCGGGACACCCGGCGCGGCTGCTCCCGGCGTCGGCCCGGTTGCGGTGCCCGCTGCCGCCCCGCCCTCGCCTTCCACAATTCGGACATTTCTGCAGAGCCGCGGCGACTCCCGCTGGACCGATGCCACCTTTCGCTGGACGATGCTGATTTGCGCCCTGAGCATATTTGCCATCGTCGCCCTGATTGCCTTTGAGCTGGTGGTTCATTCGCAGTTGACCCTGCATAAGTTCGGGCTGGGCTTCTTCTTCGGCAGCGCCTGGAATCCGGTGACCGATCAGTTTGGCGCGCTGCCCTTCATCTACGGAACCCTGGTTTCCTCGCTGGTCGGGCTGGCACTAGCAGTGCCGCTGGCCGTGGGCGTGGCGGTGTTCATCACCGAAATGTGCCCCAAGGCGCTCCGCGGCGGGTTATCGTTCGTCACCGAGTTGCTGGCAGCGATTCCCAGCGTCGTGTACGGGCTGTGGGCGATTTTCGTGCTGGTGCCGCTGCTGCGGAACTACGTCGATCCGGTGCTGATTAAGGTCCTCGGCTGGACCGGGCTGTTTACCGAGCCGGACTTCGGCATCGGCATGTTCGCGGCGGGCGTGATTCTGGCCATCATGATTCTGCCCATTATTTCGTCGCTGACGCGCGAGGTGATGAGCGCGGTGCCGCATTCGCAGCGCGAAGCGGTGCTGGCGCTGGGCGCGACGCGCTGGGAGATGATCCGCACCGGGGTGCTGCGCAACGCGCGCATCGGGATCGTCGGCGCGATCATCCTCGGCCTGGGGCGCGCCCTGGGCGAGACCATGGCCGTGGCGATGGTGATCGGCAGCAGCCCAACCATTTCGAAGTCGCTGCTGGCGCCCGCGGCCACCATGGCCAGCGTGATCGCCAACGAGTTTGCGGAAGCCGCCGACGACACCTACCGGAGCGCCCTGATCGAAATCGGCCTGGCGCTGTTTATCGTGACGATTATTGTCAACATTCTGGCGCGCCTGCTGGTGTGGGGCGTCACCCGCGGAGCGCCGGCGCGAACAGCGTAGCGAACGGCAAGCAATTTTCAGAGAAATAGCTCGAAGAAACGGCATGGCGACAATTCAGCTCAACCCGACGGCGGCGAACCGCAGAACGCGATGGTTGGCCAACCATATGGCGACCGGGCTCGCCGTGTTGAGCACCCTTCTGGTGGTGGCGCCGCTGGTGGCCATCTTCATGGACCTGGTCTATAAGGGCGCGAGTTCGCTGAACTGGAATTTCTTCACGAAACTGCCCGCTCCGGTCGGAGAGCCGGGCGGCGGCATGGTGAACGCCATTGTGGGCTCGGCCGTCCTGCTGCTGCTGTGCAGCGGAATGGGCGTCCCGGTAGGAATTGCCGCAGGCATCTATCTGTCGGAGTTTGGGCGCGGAACGAAGCTTTCGAACGTCGTGCGGTTTACGGCGGACGTGCTGAACGGGGTGCCGTCCATCGTGATGGGCATCGCGGTCTACGCGCTGATTGTCGCGCCGGAAAAGACCTTCTCCGCCTTCGCCGGCGGCGTAGCGCTGGGCATCATGATGATTCCGACGGTGGCGCGGACGACCGAAGAGATGCTGCTGATGGTGCCGCACTCCATTCGCGAAGCGGCGCTGGGCCTGGGCCTGCCGAACTGGCGCTCGGTGCTCTCCATCACTCTCAAAACGGCGCTGCCGGGCGTGATTACCGGCTGCATGCTGGCCTTCGCGCGCGTAGCCGGCGAAACCGCTCCGCTGCTTTTTACCGCATTCGGGAACGGATTTGTGAGCACCACTTTGAATCAGCCGATCGAAGCGCTGCCGCTGCAAATCTACGTCTATGCGCTTTCCCCCTATGACGAATGGCACCGCCTGGCGTGGGCGGGCTCCCTGGTTCTTATCTTTCTCATCGTGGTGTCGGTCGCCCTGGTGCGATTTGTGACCACGCGCGGCGTGCTGAAAGGGGCTAGCTAAGCATGGGCGTCAGCATCGAGGTCAACAACCTCAACGCATGGTACGGGACGAACCACACGCTGCTGGATATCTCCCTGCACATCCCGGCCAATGAAGCGACCGCGCTGATTGGGCCGTCCGGGTGCGGCAAATCGACCTTCGTGCGCTGCCTCAACCGCATGCATGAGACCAACCCCATCGCGAAGGTGACGGGCGAGGTGAAGGTGGGCGGCGTGGATATTTATGCCGATGCGGCGGCCGTGGAAGTGCGGCGGCGCATTGGGATGGTCTTCCAGCGGCCCAATCCGTTTCCCACCATGTCCATCTTCGATAACGTGGCCTCGGGACTGCGGCTGAACGGCTTCCGCAACCGGCGCGTCCTGAATGAAGTGGTGGAGCGCTCCCTGCAATCCGCTGCCCTGTGGGACGAAGTGAAGGACGACCTGAAGAAGAAATCCGGCGCCAGCCTTTCCGGCGGCCAGCAACAGCGGTTGTGCATTGCGCGGGCGCTGGCGGTCGATCCGGAAGTGCTGCTGATGGATGAGCCGGCCTCGGCGCTCGATCCGGTATCGACAGCGAAGATCGAGGACCTGATTTTCCAGCTGAAGTCGCAATACACCATCGTGATCGTGACCCACAACATGCAGCAGGCCGCGCGCGTGGCCGAGCGGACCGGGTTTTTCCTGAACGGGAAGCTTATCGAATTCGATTCGACCCATAAAATATTCACAAACCCGAGCGATAAGCGGACGGAAGATTACATTACAGGCAGGTTTGGATGAGGATCCGCTTTCAGCAAAATCTGGACGATCTAAAGGAGAGGCTGCTGGTCATGGCGGGCATGGCCGAGCAGTCGATCCAGCGCGCCGTGGAAGCGTACCGGGTGCGGGATCTGTCGATCTGCGACCTGGTGGACCAGGGAGAGATGGCCATCAACCGCATGGAGCGGGAGATCGATCAGATGGCGCTCGACCTGCTCGCGATGGAGCAGCCCATGGCTATCGACCTGCGCTTCATCCTGGCAGTCATCAAGATCAACGCGGACGTGGAGCGGGTGGGCGACTCGGCGCGGGCCATCAGCGACCGCGTACGCGAGCTGCAGTCCGTTCCGGCCAGCGATCTGCCCATCGATATTCCGCGGACGGCGAACCTGGCGAGCGGCATGGTGCGCAAGGCGCTGCAGGCGTTTATCGAAGGCGACGCCGAGATGGCGGAGTCGGTGCTGTCGATGGACGACAACGTGGACAAGCTTAACAGCAGCGCGCACGCCACTCTGCTGGCGCTGATGAAAAGGGAACCTGCGATGGCGCCGCAGGCTTTGAACGCGCTCATGATTTCGCGCGCGCTGGAACGCGTGGCCGACCACGCGACCAATATTGCGGAAGACGTGATCTTCTGGGTCCGCGGCGCGGATGTGCGCCACAACGCGGGCGCGGCGGCGGCGGGCGGGGTTGCGGGCCAGGCCGGACGGCCCGCGTAAGGCTTCAGTCGAGCGCCGGATTCCACCAGTCCAGAGCGGCGAGGGCCGGATAATACAGCCCCAGGCGCAGCGGCGTTTCCGTCCCGTGCAATGAACGCAGGACTCGCGCATAAGCCAGGAGTTGCGGCGCATAAACGGCCCGCTGCGCCGCCAGATACGCGGCGGGATCGCCGGCGTCCGCTGAACTCGTCTTGTAATCGATCACCCAGAGACAATCATTCCCGGCGGCCAATGGGAGAGGACCGGCGCGAAAGACGCGATCGGCGCGCAGTGTGCGCAGGCGGGAACCGGCAGCGGATTCCGGCGCGAACCCCGACCACGCCGCCTCCGACTGCGCCTCCGGGTGAGGCGCGAGAATCCACTGGCAGACGGGATCGGCAGCGCACGCCAGCAGCAAATTTGTAACCGTTACGGTGGCGGATGCAAGCGCCTCACCGGTGAGCGCGGAGGCGCGCAGCAACGCGGCGGAGCGAGCGCGCACTTCGTCCGGAGTGAGCTGACCGAGTTGCGAACCCAGGCGCTGCAGCAGCGCGTGCACCACGGAACCAATGATGCGCGCCAGGCGGGAACCTTCCGGGCGGCGGAACTCCGGCGAATCGGCGCTGCCGGTCATCAAGGAGCCGGCCGCCGTTACGTTCTGCGCAGATGGCTCCGGCTCGAATTCAAGAGGCAGGCGACGCGGACCCGCGTCGGACAAGGCCTCAGCCGCCGCGGCCAAGTCGACGAGTTCGCCCTCGGCTTCTGCGCCGGAACCGGCCGGCGCGGGAAAGGCGACCAGGTTCGTGAGGACGGCTACTTCAGGGGGAGCCTGGGCAAGAGCCTCGAAATCGGCATGGATGGCGGGCCATGCGGTAGCCAGCAGGCTGTTCTTGCTCCCGGGTGCAAGTCCCGTGGCACTGAGCGTCGCCGTCCCGAACAGATGCAGTTCCTGACGCGCGCGAGTACACGCGACGTAGAAAAGCCGCTTGCGCTCTTCGTCGAACCGCAGTTTGCGCTGCTGCGTCACCCATTCGTAGAGCGGATCCTTCTCGTCTCCCCTGAGGCCCAGGGGAGCCACGAGGAATTCCTCCGTGGAGGAATCGAAGGGACTCTGCCGCTCGAGCGAAATGATGAGCGGCTTGTCGTCCTTCGTCGGCGCGCGTTCGAGGCCGGGAACAATGACCACGTCGAACCCGAGGCCCTTGGCCTTGAAGATGGTCAGGAGATGGATGCCGCAGCGATCGCTGACCGAGGGATCCGGCTGGGCGTAAAGGCTCTCCAGCTCGGCATCGAAGGTTGGCGTGAGGGCTGCGCGGCCATCGGGCACGATCTCGTCCAGCAGCGAGAAATAAACCTGGGCGTTCTCGTGCGCGGCTGCATCGATGCATGCACCGCCGCCCAGGGTGCGCCAGGTGCGTTCGATCCACGAGGCGAACGACGGCGACTCCGACGCGCGCCAGCGCAGGTCGATCGCACGCCGCAGGATGCCGGCAGTCCGCGCGAGCCGCTGCTGCCCCTCTGCGGAAAGCAGGTGCGCGTTGCTATCGATGAGTTCGAGGACCGTAAGATCCCGGGAGGCGCGATCGTCGGAGCCGGTGAGGCGATGCAAATCTCCAAGGGTGAGCCCGCACCACGGCGCGCGCAGCACGGAGAGCCACGCGACGCGATCCATGGGATGCAGCAGTGCGCGGGTGAGCGAGCGCAGGTCGAGGAGTTCCTGGCGGTCGGTGAGGCGCTCGATTTCGACGGCGCGGAAGGGGATGCGATTCTGGCGGAGGAGCGGGATGAGCTTCGCCAGATGCGGCCGGGCCCGCACCAGCACGGCGACGCGGTATTCCTCTCCGGCGGCGCGGGCGCGCTCGATGCGCGGGAGGTGGCGCTCGAGGACGCGCAGGACGTCGCGCGCCTCCTCTTCGCGAGCTTCTTTGCATTCGTCGCGGGAAGGCCGCCCGGAACCGTCGCCCACCACCTGCGGGTGGATATGCAGGAGGTTTTCTCTCGGCGCCTCCTGCGATGAGGATGCAGGAACAAAATTCACAACGGCGCTCCCCGGTGGCGCGGGTTGGGCGGCGATCGCGTCGAAGTAAATGTTCAGCGGATCGGTCAAGCCGGCATGCGAACGGAAGTTCACCGACAGCTGCACGGGATCGCAGCGAACGCAATGGCCCTCCGCACCGAGGCCGTGATCGCGCACATGCCTGAATAGCTCGACCTCCGCCTGGCGAAACATGTAAATGGACTGCATAGGATCGCCGACGAGGAAGACGGTGCGCGGGTCGCCGGGCTCCGCCGCCGATTCCCACGCCCCGAGCAACTGGGCAACAAGCTCGTGCTGCTGCCGCGACGTATCCTGGAACTCGTCGATGAGGAGATGGCGGACATTGCCCACGGCGCGATCCGGAGCGTTTTTCAGAACCTGGAGAGCGGAGAGAGAGATCTCGGTGAAATCGACGGAATTCGATTCGGCAAAGGCGACGCCCAGTTCCGCAATGGCGCGGCGCAGAAGGGTGAGCACGCGGCGCAGGGTCGTCCACTGCGCGGCGGAGTAAGTTTCCGGAGGCAGCGCGCGCACGGCGCACAGGGCGTCGAGGAGTTCGGGCATCTGGCGCAGACGAGCGAGCCACCAGAGCATCGCGTCCTTGCGCTGTTTCGCAATCGATCCCGCGGCGCCGGGCGGGAAGCCATGCCGTTTGTCGACCAATTTGCGCCACTCGCCGTCTCGGGTGAGGAAATCGCAGAAGCATTTCCAGTGCGGCAGCGGCATGGAGGGAGAAAGGACATGAGCCCCGGCCAGCACCGCAACGTCATCGTTCCCGTTTTCGCAGGCGTACTGGGCGAGACGCAGTAACTCGTCGCGAAGGGTCGGTTCGGCGTCGATGAGGCGGTGTGCCTCGCCCACCACGCGGCGGACTTCACGGCGGAATGGCTCCTCCAGCCGGCGGCGCGCTTCGTCCCAGTCGTCCTCGGTCATCGCGTGATGCGCCAGCGGCAAGACGTGCGCCCAGCGGTCGCGCGTCGCCAGCATTCCGGCAAGCAGGTCTTCGCAGTCGGCGAGGCGATTGTCGCGGAGGTCGAGGAAATGGGCCAGCGCCCGATCAAGTTCCGCGTCGGAACCGCCCAGCTGCTCCAGCGTGCGCCGCGCCGCCAGGGCATACAGCGGAGCGGCCTGCTCCGTGGGTTGCAGATTGCCGCCCAGGTGCGCGAGCAGAGGCAGGTCGTGCGCGATGCGCAGGCTCAGCGAGTCGATCGTCTCGATGACGAGGCGCTGCGGCTGCTGGAGCAGGTTCCACCCGCGGCGCGCTGATTGGGCGAGCGCTCCATGAGCCAGCTCGATGCGGGGAATTCTGTCCGCCGGAATGGCGCGGCCGCGGGCAGCCGCTTCCAGATCGTCGAGAATCCGCACCCGCATCTCGGCGGTCGCCGCGCGGGTGAAGGTGATCGCGAGGATCTCTTCCGGCTCGTCGACGACAGCCAGCAATTTGAGATAGCGGCGCGTCAGAAGATCGGTCTTACCGGAGCCCGCAGGCGCCTGGACGATCACCGAGCGCCCGATGTTGAGCGCGGCGTCGCGCTGCGCAGAGTCGGCAGGAACGACGTGAACCTCAGTCATCGCCATCCTCCTCCTCGGAGTCGCCCGCTGCGTTGCGGTTACGTTCGACGACGCGGCACAGGCCGTGCAGACAACATTGGTCGCACACTTTCTCGTCGCGCGGATCGACGTCCGCCTCGCCGGCAAGAAATCGCTCAGCCAGCCCACGCAGGACCCGCGCCCACTCATCGCGCATCGCGTCGGTGTACGGGTCGCGGACCAGCGCGGTCGAGGCTCCCAGGCGAGGGAGTAGCTGGCCCTTCGCATCGCGCATCCGGCCGTCGAATTTGCTTTTCCCGGCGTGAATTTCCGCCAGCACGACGCCGCTCAATTCTTCGACGTTGCCATACGCTGCGTAGAGCGGAAGCTGCGGCTCGTCGGGGCGCTCGCTATCCCACTTCGCCGCGGATGCGCTGCCGGTTTTGTAGTCGATAATCAGCCGGCTGCCGTCAGCGAGCCGGTCGATGCGGTCGGCGCGGAGCTTCAGGCGCAGGCTGCCGATGTGGACATCAGGAAGCTTCTGCTCGCACTCTTCGACCGTGAAGGGATGGCGCTGCGCCTCGTAAGCGAGCCAGTCGGAAAGCCGCGCGACCAGGCGGCGCTTTTCCGCAGCGAGGTAGGATCGCTGCCACGAATCGGTCGTGGAAAATTCGGCCAGATTCGCATCGATGGCCTCCTCCAGAAGCGCTCCGAGCCGATTTGTATCCACCGCTGTGACGAGATCGGCGTGGCTGCGCAACGAACGCGTGAAGAGGCGTTCCAGAATGGCGTGGAGCAGTTTGCCCTTCTCCATAGGATCGAGGCCCCACTCCGCCTCATCGAGCGGTTCGGCGGCCAGGCGCTTGACCGCGAAGGCCTGGAACGGGCATGCGGATTGGCGGCGCAGAACGTCCGAGCCCCCGGCATTGCGCGCAGTCGGCCACGGGAAAGCGCCGGATTCATCGGGGATGGCGTCGAGACGGTGCGGCGAATGTGCGAGCGGTGCGGCCGCCGCGGTTTCGGGCTGCGCGTCAGCGGGGAACAGCCCGGCGATGAGCGGCGAGGGGCGGAGTTCTGCGTCCTGGGCGTGCAGCGCGTAGCTGAATACGATGCGCGGTGCGCTGGCCAGCAGGCGCACGGTGACCGCGTGGGCAAGGTTCCAGTCGTCCTCCGGCGTGTAGTGCGGCATCGCAAACTGGCGCTGGATCGCAGGCGGCAGCAGAGGATGCATGCGTCCGCAGCGCGGCCAGTTGGTATCGTCGGCGCCGAGGAACCAGAGGGCGTCAAACTGCTGACCCGAGGACTCGAACGGTCCCATGATCTGAACAGGCGCGTCGTGCGACTCGGGCGCGAAGATGGTTTCGGCAGCGTGGCGCTCGAGCCGCGTGAGGAATTCGTAGAAGCTGCAGCGCGCGCCGTCAAAGTCGAGGAGCGCCAGGTCGTCGAGCAACCGCTGCCAGCGCTGCAGGGTCTGGAACCGGACCGAATCGGGGGCGCGCTCGCCCGGCCACGCCGCGCGCTCCAGCAGCAGGTGCATCAGGTCGGTCCACGCCGATGGCAACCGTTCCTGGTCGAGAACATGGCTGGCCGCGGCGGTGTGCAGCAACGCCTCCAGGTCCCGATGGAGAGCGCGCAGATCGCGCCGCTCCGCCAGCCGGGCGACACAGTCGGCCAGCGGACGTTCGGGCAGGAGCCACCGGCCGTCGCGCAGGTCAGCGTCGAAGCGCGCGACCTGCTGACTTTGTGTAACAGTCGCGGAGACAAATCCGGAGAGCAGAAGCCAGGAGATATCGGGCGGCATCAGCGGTTGCGCAATCCAGCGCAGCATCAGCAGAGCAGCGCGAATCACGGGAACGTCGGCGAGTGGATGGCCGAGGGAGAATTCCCAGGGCATGCGGGCCGCGGGCGGGCGGATGTCTTCGCTCGCCGGCATCAGGATCAGCCGGAAGATGCGCTCAATGGGGCCGCGCAGTTCGTCGGCGGCGGGGACAATGACGCCGATCCGCGCGCCTGGATTCTCAGCGAGAATCTCGCGAGCCCACGTTGCGCAGGCGAAAATCTCCCCGCGGGCATCGGCAGCGGCGATCCACCGGCGGCTGGGGTCCTGAGGCGGGAGCGCAAAGGTGTGGACCGTCGTCCCGCAATCGGCCAGCATGGACAGGAATTCGCGCTGCTGCGGGTTGACCCGGTCAAAACCGACCAGCCAAATCCCGGCAGGCAGGGCCAGCCCGCGGTCCGCGGCCAGAACCGGGGCGATCTGGCTGAAGCTGATCCAGTTGTTCTGGGCACAGACCCGCTCAAAGGCGGCGGCCCAGCGGCGGAATCGTTCGGCATCGGTCGGCTCGCTGCCCACACTCCAGGACTGGTTGCGGACGGTATGTGCGTTGTAGACGGAGAGCCGCTCCCATGCCTCCATGGCCAGCGCAGCCATCGCCTCGGGCGCGAGCACGACGACATCGTCTTCGCGCTGCACGCGCTCCCACACGGAGCGCTCCTGCAGCGGCGTCAGCAGCATCGGCGCCTCGGGATGCGCGATGGCATACTCCTGCCACAGTTCGCGGAGCCACGAATCCCAGTCGGCAATGGCGGGAGCGGGCCAAGCCTCAAGTCCTGCGGCGCGTTCGGTGTCCGCGTATTGCAACTGCAGCGCGCGAGCGGCGCGGGGACTGGCGGCAAGAACGGTAGCGCCGCGCCGGAGCGCGTCCGCGAGCTGCGGGTCAAGGGGCATGGAGAATCAGCTAGAAGTGTAAACTGGCGTGTGAAGCATCGCTCTGTGTACATTTCCACCGCTTGTTGGCTGGCGGTGGTTTTTTCGTTTACGGGCTGCCACGCGCCCGGAATCGCCCGCAGTCCAGCGAGCCAGCAGGCGGGCGAGAAGCGCTATTCCATCCACGGCATCGTCGTCTCCAGCAATGCAAAGACGGGCGCGGTGACCGTGGATACCGAGGCGATTCCCGGCTACATGGACGCCATGACCATGCCCTACACGCTGAAGCAGCCGAACATCGCGACGGAGCTGCATCCCGGCGACAAGATCACCGCGACGCTGGTAGTGACAGCCGACGCGGACACGCTCGACGACATCGTGATCGTGGGGCAAGCGAAGCCGGACTATAAGCCGGCGGTGACCTACAACGATCTCGAACCGGGCGAGGCGATTCCCGATTTCCATTTTCTGAACCAGAGCGGGCGTCAGATCAGCCTCGCCGAGTTTAAGGGCAAGGTCCTGCTGCTCACGTTCATCTACACCCGCTGCCCGCTGCCGGATTTCTGCGTGCGCATGAGTCACAACTTTGCTGAGATCGACAAGGAACTCGCCGCAGACCCGACCCTGTCCGCGAAAACGCATCTGCTGAGCGTGAGCTTCGATCCCAAATACGACACGCCCGCGGTGCTGCGCAGCTACGGGGGCGCCTACACCGGGAAATACACGCAGGAGACCTTTGCGCACTGGGATTTTGCTGCGCCGGCGGAGAAGAAGTTGCCGCAGCTCCTGCAGTTTTTCGACGTAGGCGCGACGCCGGAAGCAGACCACACCATCACGCACTCGCTGTCGACGGTAGTGATCGCGCCGGATGGAAAGCTGTACAAATGGTATCCGGGGAATGAGTGGACCGTGGACCAGGCCATGGCTGACATAAAAACTCTGCTGGGAGGGATGAAAGCACGATGAGCGCTGGGCTGACGATCCGCAAAGAGGGAGCGCTGGACTTTTTGTCGCTGGGGGCGCTGGTGCACCGGCTCGATCCGGGGATCATTCCGTTTCGCAAGGCGTCGGAGTGCGCGATTCACGTCAGCGGCGGCGAATTCAACGTGGCTGCCAACCTGTCGGACTGTTTCGGATTGAAGACCGGGATCGCCTCCGCCATGGCGGATTACCCCATCGGCGATCTGATTGCCGAACGGGTGCGCGCCATGGGTGTGCAGCCGTTCTACCGGCATTTCAAACACGATGGCGTCACCGGCCCGAACATGGCAACCGTCTACAGCGACCGCGGCTTTGGCGTGCGCCCTCCGGTTGTCTTCTACAATCGCGCTAACGAAGCGGCCGCGCAACTGAAGCCCGGAGACTTCGACTGGCAGGAGATTTTTGCGGGAGGCGTCCGCTGGATCCACAGCGGAGGCATCTTCGCGGCGCTCTCGCCCACAACCGCAGAGCTGGCCGTGGAGACGATGAAGGCCGCAAAATATGCAGGCGCCATGACGTCCTTCGATCTGAATTTCCGCGAGAAGCTGTGGAATGTCTGGGGCGGCGCACAGAAGGCCGTCGAAACCATCGCTCGCATTGTGGAACATGTGGACGTGCTGGTGGGCAACGAAGAAGATCTGCAGAAGGGTCTCGGCATCGAAGGCCCGAAGGTGGGCCACAAGAGCGCATCGAAGCTGGACCCGAGCGTCTTCTTCGGCATGATCAATAAAGTAGTGAAGAAGCACCCTCACGTGCGGGCCGTGGCGACCACACTGCGAGAGGTGCACTCCACGAACCGGCATAGCTGGAGCGCTGTGGCCTGGGTGGATGGGCAGACCTACTCGGCGCCCACCGCGGAACTGGATGTCTACGATCGCGTAGGCGGAGGCGACGGATTCGCCGCGGGCTTCTTTTATGGGCTGCTTACCGGTGCGGTGCCGGAAGAGGCGGTCCGGCTGGGATGGGCGCACGGCGCGCTCCTGACAACCTTTCCCGGCGACACGACCATGGCGACGCTCGACCAGGTGCGAGCGTTCGCGCAGGGCGGATCGGCGCGCATTCAGAGGTAGACGTCGGCCCCGATTGCCAGCGTCCAGTAGACTGAGACAACAGAACTGGAGGAAGCATGGCGAAGGTGACGATCCTGTTTGGGCTCGTGCTGATCGCGCTGGGCATTGTGGGCTTTGTGAGCACGGGCAGCCAGCACCCCACGGCGCTGATTCCGGCCTATTTCGGCCTCGCGCTCGGCATTTTGGGGGTCCTGGCGAGGACCGAGAACCCGAAGCGGCGCATGCTGGTGATGCACATTGCGGTCACGCTGGGGCTGCTGGGGTTTCTGGGAACGGCTAAGAGCGTCTGGGACTACTGGCAGATGGAGCGCGGCGCGACCTTCCCCTACCCCGCCGCCGTCGAAGCCAAGGCCACCATGGCGGTCATCATGCTGTTTTATGTGCTCCTTTGCGTGCGCTCGTTCATCAGTGCAAGGAGGTCGCGGCCGGCTGCGTAGGCGGCGGCTGCGGAGCGACCTTTTATGTCTTCTTCCATGAGATTCGGAGCGATGCCCAGTGGTGACCGCGGAGGCGGACATCGAGCCCGCGCACGCGCTGGCGCGGACGTGCCAAAAAAGAAGCCCAACCTGAAAAAGGTGATGCCCGAGATCTGGAAGCTCGTGGCGCCCCGTCGCTGGCTGCTGGCGCTGGGCTTCGTGCTGATGATCGTCAAGACAGTGGCCGGGCTGGTGCTGCCGTTCTCCACCAAATTCCTGATCGATGGCGTGCTGGGTTCGCACGGAAAGCCAACCCTGCTGATGCCGCTGGTGGGCATCGTCTTCACGGCGACGGCGATCCAGGCCATCATGTCCTTCTCCCTGACGCAGTTGCTGTCCAAGGCAGCCCAGCGCATGATCACCGAACTGCGCCAGCAGGTGCAGCAGCATGTGGGCCGGTTGGCCGTGAGCTTCTACGACGCCAACCGCACCGGCGTGCTGGTTTCGCGCATCATGAGCGACGTGGAGGGTGTCCGCAATCTCATCGGCACCGGCCTGGTGGAGTTTGTGGGCGGCATCCTGACCGCCGCGCTGGTCTTCGGGTACCTGGTTTATCGCCAAACGGGCATGACGCTGGCGGTCTTCGCGGTGGTCGCCGTCTTCGTCATCATCCTGCAGAAGGCGTTCAAGACCATCCGGCCCATCTTCCGCGACCGCGCAAAGATCACCGGCGAGGTGACGGGGCGGCTGACCGAGTCGCTGGGCGGCGTCCGCGTGGTAAAGGGTTACCACGCGGAAAAGCGCGAGGCAAGCGTCTTCACCATCGGCGTGTTGCGGCTGCTGGACAACGTCATGCGATCGCTCACCGCGACCAGCCTGCTGAGTCTCGCAGCCACAACGGTGCTCGGTGTGGTCGGCGGCCTTGTGATGCTGATCGGCGGCCATCAGGTGATCAACCACCACATGACCACCGGCGGCTACTTCCAGTACACGATGCTGCTGGCTTACATGATTGCGCCGGTTTTCCAGGTGGTGAACATCGGAACGCAGCTGACCGAAGCGGTGGCCGGACTGGACCGGACGATTGAGATTCTGAGCGAGAACGATGAGTTCGCCGACCCAGCGCGCGTGAACACGCTGGGCGACATTGTGGGCGAGGTGCAGTTCGACGATGTGCGCTTCTCCTACGATCCGGAGAAGCCGGTGCTGCATGGCATTACGTTTGATGCGAAGCCGGGCAGCGTGACGGCGCTGGTCGGCTCATCGGGCTCGGGCAAATCGACCATCATCAGCCTGATTTGCGCGTTCCACAAGCCGGATTCGGGCCGCGTGCTGGTGGACGGCGTGGACCTCTCGACCGTGCGGCTGGACAGCTACCGGTCGCAACTCGGCGTCGTGCTGCAGGAGTCGTTTCTGTTCGATGGGACGATCCGCGAGAACGTGATGTTCTCGCATCCGGACGCGACCGAGGAGGAGTTTCTGAACGCCTGCCGCATCGCGCGCGTCGATGAATTCGCCGAGCGGTTCCCCGAAGGGTACGACACCATCGTCGGCGAGCGCGGCGTGAAGCTCTCGGGCGGCCAGCGGCAGCGGTTGTCGATCGCACGCGCGATCCTGGCCAGTCCGCGGATTCTGATTCTCGACGAGGCCACCTCGTCGCTCGACTCCGAATCGGAGGCGATGATCCAGCACGGGCTGAGCTACCTGATGCAGGGACGAACGACCTTTGTGATCGCGCACCGTTTGTCGACCATTCGCCGGGCGGACCAAATCCTCGTGGTCGAGGGCGGCCTGGTGGTGGAACGCGGCACGCACGCCAGCCTCTACGCGCTGGGCGGACGCTACTACGACCTGTACACGCGGCAGCACGGACTCGAAGAGAATCTGTTCCTGGCCCCGGGCGAAGGCGACACGGTCGAAGAAGCCAAATAGGGCTGCGCGTCCGGCGTGCGCGGTCGCCAACAGACCCGTGGCACACGAAGCCAGAGTTGTGGTTCCCGGGAAAAGCCAATTCTGAGGATTGAAGATGCGTGCTGTTGTTTTAATCCGGATTCTGGTGGGATGGGTCTTCCTGTCGGAAGGCATCCAGAAATTCCTCTTTCCCGCCGCACTCGGCTATGGCCGCTTCGCGAGGCTCGGCTTGCCCGATCCGCATGTTCTGGCTCCCGTCGTCGGAGCAGCAGAGATTCTGTGCGGCGTGCTGGTGATTCTGGGGCTGTGGGTGCGCCTTGCGGCGGTTCCGCTGATGATCGTGATCGCCGTGGCCATCTGGACGACGAAGGTTCCCATCCTGCATCACGAGGGAATCTGGCCCATGCTGCACGAGGCGCGCACCGATTTCAGCATGGTCCTCGGGCTGCTGTTCTTGCTGGCGGTGGGGCCGGGGGCGTGGTCACTGAGCCGGAAATGAGGACGTGATGATTCTGGAAGCGGCGAATTTGGTTGTGCGGGCTGGAGAAGAAGCCGCCTTTGAATCGGCGATGGCCCAGGCCGCCCCGGTGATCGCGGGCGCAGCAGGGTATGTCGGCCACGAGGTGCAGCGCTCGATCGAGACGCCGGGGCGCTATCTGCTGCTGGTGCAATGGGAGACGCTCGAGGCGCACACGGTGGGCTTCCGCGGATCGCCGGCGTTCGCGGAGTGGCGCACGCTGATCAGCCCATTCTTCGCGTCGCCGCCGGTCGTCGAGCATTACGAAAGCGTGCTGGAATGGCCCGTACTTTAAAGGCCGGATCGCTTCAGCGCGTTCATGCAACGGCATTGCGCCCCGTGAACGCGAATATCAGCAGCAGCGCACCGGTGACCCAGGCGCCTGCCGTGAAGCTCGCCGGGAGATATAAGCCAATCGCCAGCCCGGCTCCGATCAGCAATGCGCCAAGCACAAGAAATTGCCGCATCCCGTAGAGAAACGTGAACGGCAGGTAGTGTGCCCCCACCACGATCATGAGTGCCGGATAGAACCAGTTCCGATGGTGCAGCGTGGCGGCGCCAACCAGCGGCAGGCAGAGCGGCACAATGAACGCGATCTGCATCGCCAGCGCATTCAGAGGGTGCCCCTTCTGCAGCGAGGTGGGCCGGCCCATGATGCGCAGCAGCAGCTGCGTGAGGGGAAAGATGAACATCCCGCCGACGACCAGACAGAGTATCGCAGACCTCGTCGACGCCCATGTGCCGAGGGCAGCGGAAAAAAGCCAGATCAGGCCGGCGACCAACTGGCCGGCAAATCCACCGAGAAACGTCCTGCGCACGTCGCGTTGCGCGTCGGCGATTGTGAGCAGGGGCGAGGCAGCTGCTGTCGTCACACGAACACCATGCGCCAACAAGCATCGCCCGCGGCAGTGCGTTTCGTCAGGGATTGCGCATGACAAATGTCAGCAATCGAGGCTCGACCGCCCT
The DNA here is from genome assembly GCA_036267295.1 of Acidobacteriaceae bacterium. GTDB lineage: Bacteria > Acidobacteriota > Terriglobia > Terriglobales > Acidobacteriaceae > Palsa-343. The sequence continues at coordinate 83,052 of DATAWI010000016.1, forward strand.
TCCCTGCTATTTCGCCGCCGCCTCCAGCGTCGCATCTGCCCGGTCGATCGCATCGGTCAGCGCCGCCATCTGCGCCTGCGCACGGCTCAGATCTTTCGCGTCGATGGCCTCGTTCACGCCGGGGATCACCACCGCGGCGTAGCCGGTGTATTCACCTGGCGCGTAGATCGTATGCCGGAACCAGGGTCGCCCAGGCAGCCCGGCTGGAGACAGCAGGTCTTCCTCGACCTGGCGAAGCTGGCCGTTGAAGGCTTCGAGTTGCGCACCGGGATCCGCAGTCGCGCTCTGCTGCTTCTGTTTCACCTGCTGCGCCAGCTCGACGAACTTGTGCGCAGCGGCAGCAGCCGGAGCGAAGTCCAGCGCGCTCATGCCCGCTTCCTGCGCTTTCTTCTGCGCGGTATCCAGATACGCGGCAATCTCCTTGCCATAGGTGACGTAGTCATACGGCAGCACGTCGGTGTCGGCCATGTTCAGAACTTCAAGACCGAAGACGCGCGCCATTTCCTGCTCGTAGACGAAGGTGGGGTCGGCGTTCATGGTGAACCACGCGTAGTCGTCAAACGTCGAGTGGTACACGCCGTAGGGTCCGCCGGAGCCAACGTCGGTCGATGGCACGCCTAAATGCTGAATGAAGGGCGTGAAGTCGGATCCGCTGCCGAGATCGCCAATGCGCACATCGCGACCGCTCTCTGCCGCCTCCTGGGATGCGTGTTCCGCATTGCCATTCCGCCGGCGCGCAGTTTCGTCGGCCTGTTCCTTCTTCCACACGTCGTAGACGGTGCCGCCTTTGGGGCTGGGCACCTGTTTGGTCACGTCGCGCACGAACTCCTTGAGCGAGGGCACAGCCGAGGCGTCAAAGCTGGGCCCGGCCACGCCAACGTCGGTGTTGAAGTACGCAACCGCATGGGCAAGCTGGTTCTCATGGTCTTCAGCCCATTCCGTTGAGCCGATCAGGCCTTCCTCTTCAGCGTCCCAACTGCAAAAGACGATGCGGCGTTTCGGCTTCCAGCCCTGCTGCAGCAGCACGCCGACGCCGTGGACGGCTTCCAGCATCGCCGCCGTGCCGCTGTTGGGATCGACGGCCCCATACACCCAGGCATCGCGATGATTGCCCGCTACAACCCACTCGTCGGGAAATTCCGTGCCATCGACGGCGCCGATCACGTCCCAGATGGTGCGGTACTGATAATCCATTTTCAGCACCATGTGCACTTTCACACCCGGTCCCACGTGATACGTGAAGGGCAGCGCGCCCTGCCATTCCCGCGGAGCGTCGGGGCCGGTCAGGGCCTCGAGGATGGGCGCCGCGTCGTGATACGAAAGCGGCTCGGAGGGAATCTTCGGCAGGTTGGCGGCGTCTTCAGGCTTTAGGAGCTTGCTCGCGGGCAGATCGGGCCGCGAAGCAATGCCCGGCGTAAGCGCGTCGCCCGGATATTTGAACAGATACTGCACGGCTCCGCGCTGCACTGCCGTCGCAGGTCGGTAAGGCCCGTGCGGATACATATCGCCGCGATAGTAGCCGTCATCGGCCGGATCAGAATAGATGAGAACGCCAGCCGCTCCGTACTGCTGCGCAAGATAGACCTTGACGCCGCGGAAATTGCCGCCGTAGCGCGTGAGGATGATTTTTCCCTTCAGGTCGATGCCCATGTCGACGAGCTTTTTGAAGTCCTCCGGACGGCCGTAGTTCGCGTAGACCACTTCTCCGGTCACATCGGCGGAGGGCGAAGAGCCATTGAAGGCAGGTGTGATGCGCGAGTCGTTCTGGAAGGGCTCATTGCCGTCGACATGTTCGGGCGAGGGGCCGGTCATCAGCAGCTTGCCATCGGCTGCGTACGCCTGGACGCGAACAGAAATGGGCAGGTTGAGCCACGCTTTATAGGGGACGATCGACGTCTCGAGCCCCGCCTCTTTGAATTTCGACGCAACGTACTGCGCGGTCTTCAGGTCCTCGGGCGAAGCGGCAATGTGCGGCTCCGCGGTGAGAATTTTGAGCTCCTGGCCGGCGAGTTTGGGATCGGGCACCGCAAGAAAGGTCTGATCGGTCTTCGCCTGAGCGCCGGCAAAATCGCGATAGCCGAAGACGTCCGCTGACGGGGGCGCGGACTGAGCGCCGAAGATCGCGCACGCAGAGGAAAAGGAGATGGCCAGCAAGAGAACGTGGGAACGGGTCAACAAAGGCTCCTCGGCAGCGGAGATTGCACGCAGAACAAGCAGACAGCTTACCACTCCGTCGCGGCAGGCAGCGGCGCCGAGCGGGCCGGCCAGGAATTATGCCGCGGGCTGCACCGGCTGCGCACAGTGCGAGCACCGCTTCGCCGCGAGCGGGATATCGGCGAGACACTCCGGGCAGGGGCGGGTCACGGGCGGCGCTGCCTTCGGCGGGTTGAATTTTTTGAGCAGCGTGTTGATGGGTAGAACCACGAAGAAGTAGACCGTGCCGGCAATCAATACGAACGAGATGACGTCGTTGAGGAAATCGCCAACCGTGAACTTGCCGCCGTGCACCGTGAAAATGATGCTGGAAAAATCGGGCTTGTGCACGATGGCGGCGATCAGCGGATTGATGAGGTTCTTGACCAGCGAATTGACGATGGTGGTGAACGCAGCGCCGATGATGACGGCGACGGCCAGGTCAACCACGTTGCCGCGCAGGATGAAATCGCGAAAGCCCTTCAGCATGAAATGTACCTCCGGAGTTGAATGTGCGCAGCGGGACAGGGACGAAGGGGCTGGCGCACAGGTTGCAGGTTGAACTTACCATGATGCACCTGTTGCGCGGCAGCGGGGGAAGAATCCTGCGCGCCGGAACGGGATCACGAGAATCGGTCGTCGGCATCGCGGACCAGTGTGCCCACTCGCGGCCCTTCCGCCGTGTGCAGGCCCCAGGCCATGCGCGGTGTGTTGTGCGCCAGACCGTAGCGGCCGTCCGGAGCGAGCAGAATGATGCCGCCGTGGCCGCCGAGCCGGCGATACAAATAGCCGATGGCGTCCGGCGCCACCTGCTCGGGCGAGCCGCCGGCCAGCACGCGATCCGTAGCCCATTTGCCCAGCACCAGCTTCATGATGGGCTCGCCCCATCCAGTCAGCGAGACCGCCGCGCTCGCATTGTCGGCATAGCAGCCGCAACCAATCAGCGAGGAGTCGCCGACGCGCCCCGGCGCTTTGTTGAGCGTGCCGCCGGTGGAAGTGGCGGCCGCGAGCCGCCCCTCCGCATCGAGGGCGACGGCGCCCACGGTGTCGTGCGACTCCTGGCTGGGACTGCCGGTAAAGGTTGGGTCGGGCACGCCCGAGCGCTCCCGCCGCTGCGCCACGGCCAGGCGTTCGCGCTCGCGATCCAGCACCAACTCGGCGTTGTCGATCAGGGGCATGCCGTTTGAAGCGGCAAACTGCTCGGCGCCGTCCGCCACAAAGTAAACGTGGTGGCTCTTATCGAGAACCAGGCGCGCGGCCTGGATGGGGTTGCGGATGCGTTCCACGCAGGCAACGCCCCCGGCGCGCAGCGTGGCGCCGTCCATGATGAGCGCGTCGAGTTGCACGCGGCCGTCGCGGGTGAGGAAACTACCGCGGCCGGCATCGAAGGCTGGGTCATCTTCCATGGACGTGACCGCAGCTTCAATGGCGTCGACAGCGGCGCCGCCGCGTTCGAGGATGCGCCAGCCAGCCTGCAGCGCATCGAAGACGCCCTGTTCGTGGGCTTCGAGCTGGTCGGCCGGTATATCCCATGCGCCGCCATGCACGAGGAGGATGGGCGATCGGGTCATCAAGATGGGATTGTAGCGGGTCGGACGGCGCGCACGCCCGCAGAGCATTATCGGGGGTGCCGATTCTCAAGGCCCGGAGATTACCGCCGATAATCTGATCGGGATGAATGACGAATCCACTGCGATCCTCCGCCGGACTGCGCCACGCTACGGATGCGTTGGCAACGCCGAGATCGTGTTGCCGGGCCGCGGCCTGCATTACGCCGGACAGATCGGCGACCTGAGCGTCGGGGGATGTTTTATCGAGGCGCGCTGCCGCATGGAGCGCGGAACCGCCGTCGAGATATGGATGAACGCGCGGGGGCAGCCGTTGCGGATGGCGGCGAACCTGATGGTACAGCGCGAAAATGGCGCCGGGTTCCGCTTTCAGAGCGTGACGCCGCGCAAACTGGACCAAATCAAAATTCTGATTGCCGAGCTGGCCGAGGATGAAGCGCGGAGAAAGGCGTCTGTGCCCGCCGCCGAAGGCGATGTGGGCGCCGGCGCGGGAAGCGGCGAGGTTCGCGGCCAGCAGGACCACCCGTCCGCCGTCCTGACCGAAGTCGCGCAGGGCTCACCAGCGGAATCTCTGCAACCTCAGGCGCAGCCGTTTGAAAAGAGGCAGAGTGAGGAGCCGCCGAAGGAAGCGCCAGGGACCGCTCGCAAGGCCAGTCCCCCCGGCGTGCGCGCCCGATTGGGCTTGTGGCTGGTGCGTCTGGGGCTGCGGCTGAACGAAGGGAGTGGGGCGGAGGACGGCGAGGAAAGGCTGCTGGCTATTGCGCGACCGAAGCGCTCTGCTCTCCCTTGAGGAAATTGCCGTAACCGACCACCAGCGTGGACCCCACCAGCAGGATGAGCCCTGCCGCGACCAGCACACGCGTGCGGCGACTGGTGCCCCGCCACTCGTGCAGCAGGATGCCCCATATCGTGGAAAAAATGATGATGCTGGCCATGTGCAGCGTCCAGCTGGAGAAATCGTACTTACCCATCTTCGTCTGGCCCATGCTGTAAAAGAAAAACTGCAAATACCACATGACGCCAGCGACCGATGACCAGAGATAGTTCGCTGCGGGCGTGGCTCCGTGCCTGCGCCCCTCAACGAATTGTTTGGCGGTGCGGTTGCGGACGAGCAGCCATCCGCACCACAAAAAATTGCTGGTGAAGCCGCCCCACAGGACCACGATGAGCACCGGCAGGTTCTGCCACAGGTTGGCACGGTGGTGGGCGAGCAGCCACGCGGCGGAAGATTGCGCGATGGGCTTCCCGGCTGCCAATCCATACGCGAAGCAGGCACTCATGACCCCGGAAAAAACGGCGACCAAAACACCTTTGACGAAGCTGAGCTCCGCAATCACCTGTTTCTTTTCGTGCTCGGGCATTTCGCGCTCCCGCGAAAGCCCGGCCGCTCCGCTGAGCACAATCCCCCCCAGACACACGCCGATCCCCAGCAGGATCACCTGGCCGGAGTGTTCCGTGGCGATAGCGTGCAGTTGGCCGGCGAAGAGGGGCGGCATGAGCGTTCCAAATGCCGTACAAAGCCCCAGAGCGATTGAGTACCCGAGAGCAATGCCGAGATAGCGGACCGAGAGGCCGAAGGTCAGGCCGCCGATGCCCCACAGAAAGCCCCAGAAATACGAGTATCCGATGGACTCCGCGGAAGCACCGTGGATGAGCGAATACGCCGCGGGAACGAAGAACAGGCCGATCAGGGTCGGCGCGACGAGCCAGGCGAACGCTCCCTGCAGCAGCCAGTAAACTTCCCAGGACCAGCGGCGAATTCTGCGGAACGGCAGGTAGCAACTGGCGGAGGAGAGTCCTCCGATCCAGTGAAAAACGATGCCGAGAAAAGGATTGGGACCCATCCTGGGGTAAGCTCTCCGCCGCAGTCAAACCGCTCCATCCTAGACGAAGCGAGGCCGCGGGTGGAAATGCGATCCGCCACGGAGTGGCTACGCCTCGACGGGATCCGGTTTGGGCAGCAGGGCACGCCCCACCAGCGAAAGGCCAAAGCAAACCAGCAGGCACTGCTCCAACAGCCGCGGTTCATACCGCCAGGCGAGCGCCGCGAGGCAGAGTGCGTAGCCGATGGGAAGAATCTCCCCAGGAAACGCCTGCAGCCATTGCGGTCGCACAGTGGGCGCGGGAACGCGCGGCCGCGGGCTGGGCAACACGCGCGGCACGCGCCGGCGATATTCCTGGTAGGGCGCGCCGATCTGTCTCGCCAGAAAGTCTTCCTCGCTCAGGATCAGCCGAAAATAGAACACTGCGATCGCGACGAGAAAAAATACTGCGCCCGACGGCGGCATGAGGATCGAGACGCTCAGCGCGAAGAGCATCGACCCGAAATAGAGCGGATTGCGGAGATGACGATACGGCCCGGCAGCCATCACCCGGTCCGCATGGATAGCTCCCGAGTGGACGATGGACGCCCCGAGATACGCCGTGCCCCAGAAGCGCAGCGCAGCACCCGCCACGCCGAAGAAGATCGCAAGGCTGGTGACGAGCAGAGTGACCTGGTCCAGCGGCAGCCAGTTCCAGCGCGCCAGCGTCGTCGAGAGCGCCAGCCACGCGGTGGTGTCGGGGGCGACATCCCCAAAGCGCGTCCACGGGGCGTAGAAACCCAGGCAGTAGAGCGACACGATAATCCAGACGCGGAATCGAAACTCGAATACGGTGGCTTTCATAGGATCGTGCCCGAGCATACCAATCTGCGGGCGCAGCGGTACACGCAACGAGAGCGGCTCACCGCAGGGCATCCTTCAGACGTCCGCGGGCAGCGGTGAGGCGGGCCTGCGCGGCGGCGCGGTCGAGGCCGAGTTGATGCATCACCACGGCCGTCTTCACCGATCCCGCCTGGGTCAGCAGTTGGGTGGCGGCGGCATCGTCCACGCCGGTGATGGCCGCCACGATGCGCGCGGCGCGGTCGGCCAGCTTGCTGTTGGTGGGCTGCACGTTCACCATCAGGTTGCCGTAAACGGATCCAAGCCGCACCATGATCGACGTCGACAGCATGTTGAGGACGAGTTTGGTGGCGGTGCCGGCCTTCAGCCGCGTCGACCCGGTCAGCACTTCCGGACCGGTCGCCGGCACGATGGCCATTTCCGCCGCTCGAGCCAGGGGCGAGCCGGGAACGCAGGTGAGGCCGATCGTCAGCGCGCCCAGATCGCGAGCCCACTCCACGCCTCCAACCACGTACGGCGTGCGGCCGCTGGCGGCGATGCCCACCAGCGCATCCTGTGCCGAGAAGCGAAGAGGCTCGAGGTCGTAGCGCGCCTGCGTCGAGTCGTCTTCCGCGCGCTCGATGGAGCGCCGCAGCGCGTGGTCGCCGCCCGCGATCAGGCCCTGCACCAGTTCCGGCGGCGTGTTGAACGTGGGCGGACATTCCGACGCGTCGAGCACGCCCAGCCGTCCCGACGTTCCCGCCCCCAGATAGAACATCCGCCCTCCGCTCTCGACGCGCGCAGCAATCGCTTCCGCCGCCGCCGCGATGGCCGGCAACTGCTGGCCCACGGCGTCGACCGCCTCCTGATCGGCGGCATGCATCAACTTCAGGATTTCGGCGGTGGCGAGTTCGTCCAGGTGTTCGGACGCGGGATTGCGCGCTTCTGTCGGGAGAAGACCGAATTCAGACATCGAGATTGATGGTACAGCGGAGCAGGCAGGAGGCGCTGAGGTCAGAATCCGATCTGAAATACGACATTGATCTGGGTCACGACTTCCACCGGGTCGCCGTTCAGCGAAAACGGCCGGTATTTCCAGGTCTTCACCGCGTCGAGAGAGGCCTTCTGCAAGGCTCGCGGACCGGAGATCACCGTCAGATCGCCGATGGAACCGTCTTTCAGAACCGTGGCCTGGAGCACCACTGTGCCCGCAATACCGGAACCCCGCGCACCGAGTGGATACTCCGGGTTCCGGCCCGCTATGCGGTTACCCGCCATGACCCCGGAGGCAACGCTCACCTTGTCGGGCCTGGGGACCAGTTTGGCATCCGCCGGCGGAGCGAAATCCGCGTCGGCGACCCCGTCGATGGGCTCGACCAGATCGACGCTGATGTCCGTCTCGATGCCGCTGCCACCGAAGGAGCGAATCTTCCGCGCCAGATACTGCCCCTGAAAGCGTATGAACGAGTTGAAGAGGACCTGGCCGCCGTCGGAGATTGTCGTGGCACGAATGTTAGGAAGATCGCCGGAGAAGCAATAGCGGAATTCCATAGGCCGAGCCACCCGATCCTGCCCAATCAGCTCCAGAGCCTGGCCATTATTGCCCACCTCGTCCTGCACCACGCAGTGGAGGGAGACACTGGCCTGCTGAATCTCCACAGTCCGCAGTTCCGTTTTGATGGGCGGCAGCATCTTCGCAATCTGGACGGGCCCGGCGATCAGCCTCTCCACGGTCGGAAATTGCCAGGTGACCTTATCGGTGCGTGCGGCAACATACTGGCCATGGTCCGTCCTATAAATCGTCCGGTCCACATCGGCTGACTTATAGATCACCTTCGACTTGTTTGCGCCGGCCCACCACTCCTCGAAGCTTCCCTGGTCTTTGACCTGTTTCTGATCGTCCAGCGTCTGCCAGGTGGCGCGAACATGCCACGGCTTCAGGTCGTCCCCATGCAGGCCGTTCACCTGCGAGGCCAGTTGCAGCAGAGCAGCCGGATCGGTGGGCAGCGGCGCGGTTGACGCGTCCCCCGGCGCAGGCTGTGGAGTTGCAGCCGCGGGCGTTTGCGCCAGCGCGGCAGCGGCAAGGAACACGAACAGTCCTGAACCCAGGCAGAAGCTGATTTTCATCATCGGGTTATTGAGCGGAACCACTCTATCGCGAACGCGGACGGGGCTCAAGGCAATTCCGGCTGCGGGGCGGCGCTCCACATACAGACGGACTACAGAGTCTCGATCTCGATCATGATCGATGCGGCAGCCTCGATAGGAACACCATTCAGCTTCGAGACCTCAAATCGCCAGGTCTTCATCGTAGCCGGAGCCTGCTGCTGCAACTCTGCCGGGGCTCCAATGATTTCCGCATTGCGAAGCCTCCCATCTAATCCGATGACGCCCCAGAGTTCGATTACTGTGTATCCCCGTTGTCTCTCTGTCCGGGATGGGTAGAACAAATCTTCGCCCGAAAGTCGCTTTCCGATGATCATGCCCTTCGGGACGTGCGCCCAGGGTGGCGCCGCCACTGCATTCGCCGGAGGATTGAACTCCCCCGGCGCCGGGACAAGGTCATCGACCGCGTCCAGATACATCTCGATGGCCGGCATCCCGACCCGCAGCAGGTGCACAGCGCGGGCAAGGAAACGGTCATGAAATTCCATGATGCCGTCAAAGTTGGCCTGTGTGACGGCTCCGGCATTGAGTCGGATGGCAGCCTTTCCGTCCGTAAAGCAGAATTTACCGGTAACCCGCTTCTCGTGCTTCTCTCCTGCCAATACGCACACTCCGGAAGGCGTGGGCCTGCTGGTGCTCTCGAACTTCAATCGCGTATCCGATGACCCTCCCCCATCAGGCAGAGGATCGAGCAGCGTGTTCTGCACAAAGGTAAAAACCCAGGCAGGCCAGCCGGGATCGCCAGAGGTAAAGTCGCCCTGAGCCGTCGCCCAGCGGATCTGGTGAAATCCGTCAGCGACCAAATCGACTTTGAATTCGTCGTCGGCCGCCCACCACTCTTCGTAGGTTCCGTGATGCAGGGGCTGGCCTTTGTCATCCAGAATTTGCCAACTGGCGCGGACGTGCCAGGGATTGAGCCCGGGGCCATGAAGACCGTTGACCTTCGAGCCCAGTTGCAGCAGGGCGGCGGGATCCGTGGGAAGCGTTGGAGGCGCGGCGGACGGTGGCGTCTGCGCGAGCGCCGCAGCGGCAAGCAGAGCCGACAGTCCGAAACAGGAGAAGAGGCCGATTTTCTTCATCGCGGAAAGAGCAAAATCACTGTATCGCGATCGAGGGGCGCGCTCAAGGCATTTCGGCCGGCGCCTATGCTTCACTTTGTGGCAGACGCCGCCACTTCACCGATGCGCAGCTTCTCCAGTTTGCCCTGCGCGGCCTCGACGGAGCGCACTTCGCACTCCCACAGGACGATCACCCGCCAGCCGAGTTTGCGCAGCGCTGCACGATTCCTGCGGTCGCGGGCGACGTTGCCTCCGCGCTTGGCCGCCCAAAATTCGGCGCGCGTGGCCGGAACCACCGATCCGTATTTGCAACGGTGACAGTGCCAAAAACAGCCGTGTACGAAGAACACCATCCGATATTTCGGCAAAACGATGTCCGGGCGCCCCGGCAGGTCCTTGCGATGCAGACGGAAGCGGAAGCCCATGGCGTGCAGCGCCGACCGGACGCGGATTTCCGGCTTCGTATTCGTCGAGCGAATGGCCGCCATATTGCGGCTGCGCTGTTCGCGGGTGTGGACGTCCATAGGCCTGAATTCAGCGTGCAGGCTCAGCGCGCAGCGCTCAGTTGCGGCACGGCTGTGCCGGGTGTCGGCAGAGGATGCGCTGCAAGAACCGGCGCGCTGGAATGGCGCAAATACGGCCCCATCGCCTCGGCCACAGCGGCGATCACCGGCACGGCGACGCTGTTGCCGAACTGCTTGTACGCCTGCGTGTCCGAAACCGGGATGCGGAAACTGTCCGGGAAGCCCATCAGGCGAGCACATTCCCGCGGGGTCAGGCGGCGCGGCGTTTCGCCGGGGCCGCGGCTCACCAGAATCTCCGATCCGTCTTTGTAGTACCGCGCGGAAAGCGTCCGCGCCACGCTGTCGCCGTCGACCAGGCCGAAGCCAAACCCGTTGCCCGCCGCGCGATGTTTCGCCGCGTAAGCCTGGAGATAGCCCCACAGGTGCCGCGTGAGAACGTATTTCGGATTGACCGTGCCCGCCGGCGGCAGGGTAAACGGAGCCTCGGCCAGTTCGCTTCCGTTTTCGGGATGCAGAATCGCGCGCAGCGTCCGCCGCGAGGCGGGCAGGCGTGCGGCGTCCAGCGAAAAATCGCAGGCCTCGCGGAAGCCGGCGATCAGGATGCGCTCGCGATGCTGCGGCACGAAGTGCGCGGCATCGAGCACGCGCCAGGAAATCTGATAGCCCAGTTCCTCTGCGAGCGTTTGCCGGATGACGGCGAAGGTGCGTCCCCGATCGTGATTCACCAGGTTCTTGACGTTTTCCAGCAGAAAGGCGCGCGGCCGTTTGGCGGCGATGATGCGTGCCACATCGAAAAACAGCGTGCCCTGCGTCGCGCAGGCGAATCCATGCGGGCGGCCGAGGGCATTCTTCTTGCTGACGCCGGCGATGGAAAAGGGCTGGCAGGGGAAGCCCGCCAGCAACACATCATGGCCGGGAATTTGCTCCGCGTCGAGAGCGCGAATATCGCCCGCGATCGCGTCCGCGCCGAAATTGGCGGCGTAGGTTTTCCGCGCGAACGCGTTCCACTCGCTGGTGAAGACGCATCGGCCGCCGGCCGGCTCGAACCCCATCCGCATGCCGCCGATGCCGGCGAACAGGTCGATGAAGGTGAAGGAGCGGGCGCTCACGCTGCTATTCTGCGCTTTTCCCGGCCGATTTCTTCGTGGATTTCGCGGCCTTCTTCGCGGCGGTCTTCTTCGCCGGCGTCTTCTTCGCCGGCGCTTTTTTTGCCACCGGCGCCTTCGCTGCGCGCTTCACGGGAGCCTTCTTCCGCGCAGCCAGGGTCTTCTCGGTCAGCGCGGCGGTCAGTTCCGCCAGCTCGATGGGGCGCGCGGATTTCCGCAGCCGCTCCAGATCGTAGAACGTACGGCGTTCGCGCAGAAAAATGTGGACCACGAAATCGACGTAGTCCATCAGAACCCACTCGCCCTGCCGCCGTCCTTCGACGGAGTTGGGGTAGGTCGCGAAATCGCGCTTCATGCGCAGCTCGATCTCGTCGGCAATCGCCTGCGACTGCCGGTCGTTGGCCGAGCTGGTGATCAGGAAAAAATCGGTGAAGGCGGAATCGGCGGCGTCCAGTTGCAGGACCCGGGTGTCCTCGCCCTTTTTGTCTTCGCAGGCCGCGAGCGCGGCCAGCAGCATCTTGCGCGTTTCCTTGGATGGCATGCGTCCGGTGAGCGCTCCCTCAGTGATCGTACGGCAAGTTGGCGAGGATTGGCGCGCGGAAATCGAGCCCGCCTCAGGAACCCGCACCCCGGTGGTACAGCCCATGCTCGCGGATGTAGGCGGCCACGCCCGGAGCCACGACGGCGTCCGGGTCCCCTCCCTGGCCAAAGGCGGCGCGGATGGCGCTGGCCGAGACTTCCTCGGCCAGGTCAGGCAGCAGATGCAGATGCGATTCGCGGCCGGCCCGGTTCCTCAGGCAAAGGAGCGCTTCGCCGGGCTCCGGTATTTCGCAGGCGGCAGCGGTGATGCCCACGGGAAGGGCCGCGATGAGCCGGCCGACATCGAGCACGGGATCGCCCTCTGCCGCCTGAGAAGCAAAACCGGGGCGCGCCGCCACCACAAAGTCGCAGGTCACCAACAGTTCGGTGGCGCGATGCCAGCGGCCGATGGAGAGAAACGAATCCGCGCCCATCAGACAGTAGATTCTGGAACCGGCAGGCGACTGCCCCCGCAACGCGCGCAGGGTGTCGATGGTGTAGTTCGGCTGCCCGTCCGGGTGCGGAGCGTCGATGAGCGATATCTCCATGCCCGCCTCGCCTGCGATGGCCAGTTGCGTCATGGCGGCGCGATCGGCGAATCCCGCCTGGGGCCGGTCGCGCTTGAGCGGCTGCAGCCCGACCGGAGCAAACAGCACGCGATCCAGGCGCAGGCGCTCCATCGCCAGACGCGCCAGCGCCACGTGGCCGCGATGCGGAGGATCGAAGCTGCCGCCCAACAATCCGATCTTCATCGACGGATTCCCATCGGCTGACTCTGTTCGGATTTGAGCATACCGCGCCGTGGGTTTCCGGTACCGTGAAAGAAACAGACCCCCATGCGCCACACCGCCTACATCGGACTGGGAGCCAACCTGCCCTCGCGCGCCGGCGCGCCGGCGCAGACGCTCGCCGCGGCCACGGCCGACCTGGCAGCCGCGGGGCGCGTTACCGCTCGCTCGTCGCTTTATGCGACAGAACCCGTCGGCTACGCGGCTCAGCCCGCGTTTGTGAATGCCGCATTACGCCTGGAAACAGAACTCGATCCTGAAGCCCTGCTCGATCGCCTGCTGGAAATCGAGCGCACCTATGGACGCGAACGCGCCGCTGACCTCCCCAAAGGGCCGCGCACGCTCGATCTCGACCTGCTGTCGATGGACGATCTGCTGCTCAGCTCACCGCGACTCACCCTGCCCCATCCCGCGCTGGCCGAGCGGCGTTTCGTGCTGGCTCCGCTGGCGGAGATTGCGCCCGATTTGCGGCATCCGGCCAGCGGTGCGAAGATGACGGAACTGTTGGCGGCGCTGCCCGACGCGGGCGCGAACCGCAAAGATGCTGTGCGGAAGCTGCCAACCGGGCAACCTGCGCCATGAATCGTACGTCCCTGACCCTCAGCACCTTGAGAATCCTGATCGTCGTCCTCATCGCCGCTGCCGTCTCCTCCGCGCAAACCTCCGGCCCTGCGCGCGGTAGTTTGTCCGGAACCGTGGTGGATGCTCAGGGACGGCCGATCGCCGGTGCGAGCATCAGCGACGTCTCCGGGCACACGCTGGCGACTTCCGCTGCGGATGGCAGCTTCAGTGTCTCCTCGCCACCCCAGCAGCTCGAAATCGTGGCCGCGCATTATGTCGCAGCCGTGGTGACAATTGTGCCGGAGTCTGCCGGCCAGCCGCTGCACATCATCCTGCGCCAGCCGCTGGAGACCGTGGTAGTGACGGCGTATCGGTCTCCCCTGGGGGCCGAAGACAGCCCCGCCAGCACACGCGCGCTCGATCGCCGGCAGTTGCAGCAGGCCGCTTCCCCGGCGCTGGACGGCAAGCTGCGCCAGGTTCCCGGGTTCCAGCTCTTTCGCCGATCCAGTTCGCTGGTCGCCAACCCAACGACGGAAGGAATCTCGCTGCGCGGGCTGGGCTCGACCGCGGCCAGCCGCTCGCTGGTGGTCCTCGACGATGTGCCTCTCAACGATCCTTACGGCGGATGGGTGCATTGGGAGGAGTTGCCGGAACCCGCCATCCAGTCAGTGGAAGTGGTGCGCGGCGGGGCGTCGGACCTCTATGGATCGAGCGCCATTGGCGGCGTCATCAGCGTGATTCCCGTGCGCCCGGAGGCGTCCGGCCTGCAACTCTCGGCCAGCGGCGGCTCCGAGAGCACCCTGGACGACGGCGGTCTGGCGACTGTGAAGGCGGGCGCGTGGTCGGGACTGGCGAGCGCCGGCCTCATTGCCACCGATGGCTACACGCTCGTCGATCCCTCCATGCGCGGCCCCATCGATCAGCCATCGAATGTCCATGCCCAGAATGGTCTGGCCGACGTGGAGCACAAATTGAGTGACGGAGGCCGAATCTTCCTGCGCAGCAACGTGCTCAGCGAGCGCCGCCACAACGGCACGCCGGACCAGTGGAACGCGACGCGGTTGTGGCGCGGCGCTGCTGGGGCCGACTGGAAGGGCCTGGCCCTCCGCCTCTTCGGCGACGATGAGCATTACCACCAGACCTTCTCGAGCGTCGACGCCACCCGCGACGCGGAAAAACTCACCCGCTTTGCCTTCGATCCCGCGGATGAACTGGGCGCGGCGCTGCGCTGGCATCGTCCCGTGGGTGCCCATGCGCTCATGCTGGCTGGCGTTGACACGCACGACGTGCGCGCCGAGGACAGCGAGCAGCTTTTTGCCGGCGCCGGCGGTAGTCTTGACACTTCAGCCGAGCAGCGGCAGTCCGGCGTCTGGGGCGAGGCTCTGCTGACGCCGAAAGACTGGACCCTGAGTGGATCGGCCCGCGTCGATCACTTCTCCAACAACAACGCGCGCCAGTTCAGCGCACCCACCCCACCCGTAGCGCCTCTGCCATCGTGGAGCGAGACCGTCTTCGACCCGCGCCTCGGCCTGGTCCGCCGCATCAATTCTTCCTTGTCGCTCAATGCTTCGGGCTTCCGCGCTTATCGCGCACCCACGGAAAACGAACTGTACCGCACGGGCCAGGTGGGCCAGCAGGTCACGCTGCCCAATCCCAACCTGCGCTCGGAGCGCGCCACCGGCTGGGAAACTGGCCTGCAAGCCGACCTGCACCGCTACGGCTCCAGCCTGCGCGCCAGCTATTTCTGGACGCAGGTCAACCGCCCCATCACTGCACTCACGCTGAGCGTGACGCCAACCCAGACACTACTGCAGCGCGAGAACCTCGGCCAGATTGAAAGCCGCGGCGTTTCGCTTGACTTCGCCATGCAGCCGGCGGAGTGGATCGGATTGAGTGGCGGCTATCAATTCGCCGATGCCACAGTAACGAAGAACTCTGCGTCGCCGGCGCTGGTCGGCAACTGGATTCCGCAGGTCCCGCAAAACATGGCGACGGCCCAGGTGCGTCTGTCGCGCCCGCGCTGGGGGCTCGTGAGCCTGCAGGCGATCGAGAGCGGCCACCAGTTCGACGATGACGCCAATGCGTATCTGCTGCACAGCTACTTCCGCCTGGACGCCTACGCCGATCACAACGTGGGACGGCATGTAGTGGCATTCGCCTCGGGGGAGAATCTCTTCGACCGCGCCATCGAAGTAGGCAAGACGCCGGTGACTACGCTGGCCTCGCCGCGCGTGGCGCGTGTCGGGCTGCGGGTGAGTTGGGGGGAGTGAACGAGCGATCCTGCCTGGCTCGACGGCAAGGCGACTGCATGGGCGACTTCGTGGCGACGGCATGAAAACTTCGAAGAGCGGACTCATTCGACTGATCGCAGTCTTCAAGCTGCTGAAGACTGCGGTGCTGATCGTTGCTGGCGCCGGCATCCTGAAGATGATGCACAACAACGCCGCCACGGTGCTGGAGCACGGCTTCGCGATGCTCGGCCTCGATCCTGGCAACCGGTATGTCGATCACGCGCTGCGCAAGGTGGCCAGCCTGCCGCCGGAGCGATTCAAAGAGCTGAGCCTGGGCAGCTTTGTCTACGCAGCGCTGTTCCTCACGGAAGGCGTCGGCCTGTGGATGATGAAACGGTGGGCGGAATGGTTCACCATCGCGATCACCGGTTCGCTGATCCCACTTGAGATTTACGAAATATGCCGGCATCCCACGGCAGTCAGGATCCTCGTGCTCATTCTCAATGCGGCCATCGTGGTGTACCTGCTGGTGCGCATCCGCAGGGATCGCTCGCAACGGACCGAATAGCGCCTCGATCCTGGGAAACACCGGACGTGTCCTGCGATCAACGCGGCGGGCTGCTCTCTGGCGGCGCTTCTATGTGCCGCAGCAGAGCCCGGAACAACCCAGGAAGCTGAGCATTCCACTGCTTCCAGTCGTGGCCTCCGGGAGCCGTGTGAAATTCGAAAAGAAAATGCCTCTTCGCCAAACCCACGGCGAATCTCCGATCCGGTCCGAGCAGGGCTTCCTGTTCTCCGCATGCCAGGTAAAGGTACGGCACATAAGCCGGGTCGGCGGATTTTTCCAACACGTAGGGATCGCCGGCGCGCTCGGTCGCACTGCCGATTGGGCCGAATATGGAGCGAAAATGCCGCCACTGGCCAATTCGATGGATGGAAAACGAACGGCTGGGCACGTCCAGGGCGGGGCTGATGGCTGCGGCAAAAGCAAACAGCTCGGGATGCGTCAAAGCCAAATAAACTGCACCGTAGCCACCCATCGAAACTCCCACGACCGCGCGCGACGAGCGATCAGACACGACGGGAAATCGATGCTCAACATCGGGAATAAGTTCACGGACCAGGTAATCTTCGTAACGGTCCCGCGAATTTGTCGCGGAGTTGACGTAATAGGATGATTCACCCTCCGGCATGACGAGGACGAGCCCGCGCGCGGCGTATTGCGCGACATCGGAGTCGTTGCTCCAACTCCGGAAATCGGCTCCGCCTCCATGGAGCAAATAAACGGCGGGCAGCTTCGCGACCGAGGCTGCGTTGACGGGTATCATGACGCGGTAGGGCACGTCGCGGTCCAGAGCGGCGCTGTGAAACGTGACGTCAACCAGGCGGACCTGCGAGGATAGGCGCGGGTGGTCCGGCTGGACGGGAGTACGGCGACGGCAGGAAACCGGTCCTGCGAGGCAGGCGAAAAGCGCAACCGAGCAAAGGAAGGCGCGGGGGATCCTCATCACGAATGAGTCATCCTGCATGGAGGAACGTTCGATCCCTTCACTGCGTCAGCACCGATCCGCCAGCAGCGCCGCCACGCCAGCGCCGATGACCGCCAGCGCCGGATCTTCCGGCAGCATCTCGGCCGAATAATTCTGCAACGGGCTCATCTTCACCATCTCATACAGAAACTGCTTCAGCAGCGAGAGATCGAGGCGCTGGATATCGCGCCCGGTGTAGTAGAAGCGTCCCGGGCCTTCCAGATGGATTTGCGACGCGGTCGCCGCGGCCAGGGCGCGGTGCGCCAACTCCACAAATTCGCGGCAGCGACGGTCGCCCTTTTTGGCGGCGGCGAAAACCTCATCGGGCTCCATGTCCAGAAAGCGCAGCCGCATGGCGCGATGGCCGAGAACCCCTTCGAGGTGGCCCAGCCCGCCGCATCCGCAATAGCGCTCTTTGGGGTCGAG
Source organism: Acidobacteriaceae bacterium (assembly GCA_036267295.1). Lineage (GTDB taxonomy): Bacteria > Acidobacteriota > Terriglobia > Terriglobales > Acidobacteriaceae > Palsa-343. The sequence continues at coordinate 100,423 of DATAWI010000016.1, forward strand.
GGTCACCACCGTATGACCGCCCTCCCACGGGCCTTCGGTCCAGGGATAGCGCCCGAAGCCGATGCCGTTGCCGACCGTCCACACGCGCACCGTTCTGTCGAGTTGGCCGCGCGTAGCGGCAATCCCCGCAGCCACTGCATCCGCATCGTTGAAGACGCGCAGCTTCACGCCAATGCCGCGCTTTTCAAGCCCCGCCTTCAGGCTGTCGCACACGCGCGCGCCTTTCAACTGCGGCAAGTTGGGCGAGTCGAGCATCACCCCCTGGTGCACATAGCCGGGCATGGCCACGCCGATGGCCTCGACCGCGCTTCCCGTGGGCGCCATTGCCGCAACCGCCTCGCAGAGGATGTCGCACAGGCTTTCCGCCGGTACCTCAATCAGGCCGTTGGTCGCGTCGAGGTCCTCGGGAAACTCGCGCAGCTCGCCCTGCAGCTTGTGCTCGTCAATCAGTCCCGCAACGACTTTCGTCGTCATCACTACGCCGATTGTGTTTGCCATTTTGCCCTCCGCCGCGCCCTTAGAAATCTAGCCCTCGAAGCGGGCCAGCCGGTTGATCCCATTGAAGGCGGCGGCCTTGTAGCATTCGGCCAGCGTTGGATAGTTGAAGACCGTGTCGATGAAGTAATCGACGGTGCTGTCCAGCGCCATCACCGCCTGGCCGATGTGCACCAGCTCCGCCGCGCCCTCGCCGATGATGTGCACGCCCAGCACCTTACGCGTCTCGCGATGGAAGATCAGCTTCAGGCGTCCCGTGGTGTCGCCGCGAATCTGGCCGCGCGCAATCTCGCGGTAGTACGCCACGCCCACTTCGTAGGGAACATCCTCTTCCGTCAGTTGCTCCTCGGTTTTCCCGATAAACGAAATCTCGGGGATGGTGTAAATGCCGTAGGGGTAAAAGCTGGGATTCGACTGTACGTGGTCGTCGCCAAAGGCGCGCGCCGCGGCGATGCGCCCCTGCTCCATCGAAACCGACGCCAGCGCGGGAAAACCAATAACGTCCCCAACCGCGAAGATGTGCGGCTTTTTGGTGCGGAAATCCTTGTCGACCGGAATGCGACCGCGATTATCAGCTTCAATGCCGGCCGCCGCCAGATTGAGCTCGTCGATGTTGCCCTGGCGTCCCACCGCATACAGCAGTGCGTCGCCGGAGATGCGCTTCTTACTTTCGAGATTCGCGACCACCGCGCCATCCGGTAGTTGCTCCACGCTCTCTACTTCTTCGCCCAGGCGCATGGTCACGCGCGCATCGCGCAGGTGATAGCTCAGGGCTTCGATGATTTCCTGATCGGCGAACTCCAGCAGTCGCGGCCGCTTCTCAATCAGCGTCACGCGCACGCCCAGCGCCGCAAACATGCAGGTGTACTCGACGCCGATCACGCCGCCGCCCACCACGATCAGGCTCTTCGGCAGATCGGGCAAATCGAGAACCTGATCGCTGTTGATGATGGTCGTCCCGTTCACCGGAACCTTGGGCGACGACGCGGGCCGCGTCCCCACGGCAATGACGATATTGTCCGCCTCAAAGGTGTTCGCGCCGCGCATCCCATCCACGTGAATGTGGTGATCGTCTTCGAAGCGTGCCACGCCGCCGACCACTTCCACTCCGTTGCGCGAAAGCTGCGCCTCGGTCACATCAATTTCTGTCTTGATGACGTGCTGCACGCGAAAGGCAAGATCGGCCATGGTGATCTTTTCCTTCACGCGGTAGTTCATGCCGTAGATGGAGCGGTAGTTGTAGCCGGAAAGGTGCAGTACGGCCTCGCGCATGGTTTTGCTGGGGATGGTGCCGGTGTTGATACACACGCCACCCACGACATTGCGCATCTCCACCAGCACGACGCGCTTGCCCCGCTTGACCGCGGACACAGCGGCGCGCTGACCGGAAGGGCCCGAACCTATCACCAGCAGATCGTATTTCGCCATGCGTCAGGAAAGACCCCATGCAGAAGCGGGCCCGTGCTCATCTTAACCTTGTGCGGGTATCCTGCGGGAGCACGCTGTGTGAATTCACTCTTACACTGAGTCTGATGCTGCTGTATGCCATCACGAATCGCAGGCTGCTCCAGGGCGACGACGCCGAGCAGCACGCGCGGCTGGTTGCGCTCGCCGCCGAGTGGGCGCGCGGCGGCGTCGACACGATTCAGATTCGCGAGAAAGATCTGCCGCTCACTGAATTGCAGCCGCTCGCCGCGAAGATCGTCGAGGCGGTGCGCAGCACGGGCAGCGCCACACGCGTGCTGGTGAATGGCCCGGCGCAGGTGGCCTTCGATGCCGGCGCGGACGGAATCCATCTTCCCTCTGCCCCACCGCCGAATCCACAGGCGACCAACGACGCTCTCAGCGGCACAATAGCCACGGCGATTCGCGCCGCGCTGCAGGTCTACGCGCGCGGTAACCGCGAAGCCGAAGTGAGCGCGGCCTGCCACTCGTCCGATGAAATTCGCCAGGCAGGTCTTGCGCAGATGCTCCTGTTCTCTCCGGTCTTCGAAAAGGTGACCGAGCCGCAGCGGTCCAGGGGTCAGGGATTGACAGCACTGCGCGCGGCCGCGGAGTTGGCGCATCCCACGCCGGTGCTGGCGCTGGGCGGCGTCACGGAGAAAAACGCAGCTGCCTGCGTCCAGGCGGGAGCCGCCGGCGTTGCGGCCATCCGCTTGTTTGTCGGCGAAGGATGGCGCAATTTGCGCGCCGCGTATCCGTCCGCCCCAGCTTCCGTGCGACCATCTTCCTGATGCCTCATCCAAACACGGAATGCCCTCCGCCCTCGAGAACCGACGCGGCTCTGCTGTGAACGCATCCTCCACGGGTGCGCAACGGCGGCACGCCGGACGGGGCCTGGGCTATGGCGCCTGCTGCCTCGCCGGCATTTTCTGGAGCGTCGGCTTCTTCTTCGGCAAGATTGCGTTCACCCGGCTCAGCGTCGATCACTTCGTGCTCTATCGCTTCCTCTTCGCGTGCGCCGCGCTGGCGTTCATCGTGGAGCGCCCGCGTTTTTCCCGCCGCGATTGGGTCATCCTGCTGGTCTCGACGTTCTTCGGCATCCCACTGCAGTTTCTGGTGCAGTTCTATGGGCTCAAGCTCACCACGCTCAGCCACGCCGCGCTCATGGTGGGCACCATGCCGGTGATTCTGGCTGCCGGGGCAACGATGTTTTCGCACGAGCGGCTCGATGTGAAGGGCTGGCTGGCCGTCGCGGGATCGACGCTCGGCATCGCCCTCATCATCTCCAGCACCAGTCGCCACGTCATCGGCGGAGGCAGCCTGCTCGGCGATCTGCTGGTGATCGCAGCAATGTTCATCGCGCTGATTTGGGTCCTCGGCAACCAGCGGCTGATGCGTCGCGGACATTCGCCCATGTCCGTGACCGTGTGGGGCCTGCTCACCGGCACGGCGATGCTCATCGTTTGGGTGATCGCGCACGACGGCCTGCCGCCCGTCCACGGCCTGGGGGTGAAGGTTTGGCTCGCGGTGGCCGGCAGCGGTTTGCTGTGCACAGCGGCGGCAACCCTCCTGTGGAACTGGGGCATCCATCACGTGCCGGCATCGCGAGCTGGCGTCTTTCTCAACATCGAACCGGCGCTCGGCTCCATCCTGGGCGTCGAGTTGCTGGGCGACAAGCTGGGCCCTGGTACCTGGATCGGCGGCGCGCTCATCATCGCCGCCGCTGTCGTGCTCACTACCACCGGCCGCGGCGAGCAGGAAGCGCCGGTCGCCTGACATCCGCTCCGCGCACTCCGGGACACGCTTCGTACAATGGAGCCATTCCAGCCAACCGGAGGTCTCCATGCCGCGCCGTGCGCGTTTTCTGCTGATCCTCACCTTCGCCGCCTGTGCCTGCGCCCAGGATCTGCCCGTTGCCCTGACCGGCACGCTGGTGACCCCGGACGCGATCGTCCCCAACGGCACCGTAGTGCTGCGGCACGGCATGATCGTGGCGGCCGGCGCGCACGTCACGATTCCCGCCGGAGCCAAAGTCGTCGAAACCGGCGGCATCATCGCTCCCGGCCTGATCGACCTGCACAACCACCTCACGTGGAATGTTTTTCCGCGCTGGAAGCCCAACACCGAATTCGATACGCGCTACGACTGGCAGGCGAAGCCGATCTACAAGGTCCTGATGGACGCGCCCCACCGGGCGCTCCTCGACGAGGGCCTGGAATGCGACGCCGAACGGTATGCCGAGGTGAAGGCGATCACCGAGGGCGAAACCAGCGTAGTGGGCGGCAGCATGAAGCATCCGGAATGCAATCGCGGGCTGGCGCGCAATCTCGACGACGATGCGGGGCTGGGAGCGCAGAATCCGCCTCGCGTGATCTACAACGTCTTTCCGCTGCAGATGACCGAAGACGAAGTGGCCGACGCGAAAAAGACGCTGGCGGCGGGCGGCTCGCTGCTCATCCACGTTGCGGAAGGCGCGCCCAACAGCGCGGCCGCTGCGCGTGAATTCGCGCAGGTGAAAGGGCGGGGTCTGCTCGCACCGGGAGTGTCGTTCATTCATGCGGTTGCGCTGAAGCCGGAGGATTTTGCGGAGATGGCCGCGGCGCACGTGGGCTTCATCTGGTCGCCGCGCAGCAATTTGGAACTCTATGGAGGAACGGCGCAGGTGGCCGCGGCCCAGGCCGCGGGCGTCACCATCGCGCTGGCTCCTGACTGGAGCCCGACTGGCAGCGATGGCCTGCTGGGAGAGCTGCAGTATGCGGCAGAATGGAATGCCGGCCAGGCGAAGCCTCCCTTCGATGACCGCGCCCTGGACGCGATGGCCACCGAGCAGGCGGCGCGGCTGGTCCACGCCGACAAAGTGCTGGGCCGGATTGAAAAGGGAGATGCGGCCGATCTGCTGGTCCTGCGCGACACCGGCGCTGCGTATGGCAAAGACGCATGGTGGACTCTGGATCATGCGCGGCCCGAAGACGTGCAGTTGGTGATGATCGGCGGCCAGGCTGTCTATGGCGACGCAGCGCCCATGCAGGCGCTGACCGGCGGCGGCGCGCTGGAGACGCTCGCGATCTGCGGCGCGGAGAAGAAAATCTCGTTCGCCAGCGAGCCGGCCCAGGAGCCGAGCTTCGCAGAGACCGAGCGGCGTCTGGATGCAGGCCTGCGCGCCGCCGGACGACGGCTGGCGCCCCTGGCGGAGTGCGGGCAATAGGACGAATCCGAGATTGAAAAGGGTGGCAAGAGGCGGCAGTTGCGGCCGTTCCCTCTTGGTACACTGAAATCACCGTGGTCGAGCTGGTTCCTTCCATACTTTCTGCAGATTTTGCGCGTCTGGCCGACGAAATCGCCGCTGCCGAGCGAGGCGGCGGCAGCGTCATCCACGTGGACGTGATGGACGGGCATTTCGTCCCCAACATCACCGTGGGACCGCCCATCGTCGCGTCCCTGCGCAAGCACACCAATCTGCCGCTCGACTGCCACCTGATGATCGAGAATCCGAACGAGTTCATTCCCGCCTTCGCCGATGCCGGTGCGAACTGGGTGAGCGTGCACTACGAAGCCTGCCGCCACCTGCACCGCTCCCTCGAACTCATCGCGCAACATGAGATGCAGCCGGCGGTGGTCATCAACCCGGCGACGGCCGTCGACCTGCTGATTCCCATTCTCGGCATGGTGCACCATGTGCTGGTGATGAGCGTGAATCCGGGCTTCGGCGGGCAGCGATTTATCCCCTATTCCCTCAATAAGATCCGCCGTCTGAAAGAACTTCGCCAGGAACTGGGGCTGACATTTAGGATTGAAGTGGATGGCGGCGTGGCTCACGACACCGTCGCCAGCGTCGTCGAAGCGGGAGCCGATCTGCTGGTGGCCGGGAACGCCGTCTTTGGTGAGGGGCATCCGGAGCGGGCCGCGCGTTCCCTGCTGGAAGCAGCGCAGCGGGCCGCCCTCGAAGCCGTGTAACGTAGAGGAATCGCCCGTGCGGGGTCGTTGCAGACCGCTTCGCGCCGGCCGCAGGGACAGTTCAGGGTCTGCACGTATTGAGGTGTTATGAATCGGTTGGTCATCCGTGCTTCGGCGTTTTGTCTGGCGCTCACCGTGGCGCTGTCTCCCTGCGCTTTTGGCAAAGACAAATTCAAGAAAAAGAAAAAGAACGTCGACCTGAGCGCCAATCCCCTGGCGAACGTGAAGTCGCAGCAGCCCGACAAGCTGCTGTACGACAAGGCGATGCTGGCCATGAAGAAGGGCAAGTACGACATTGCCCGTCTTGATCTGCAGACGCTGCTTAATACCTATTCCGACTCCGAATACGCTATGCGCGCCAAGCTGGCCGTCGGCGACTCGTGGTTCAAGGAGGGCGGAACCGCCGCCCTGGCCCAGGCCGAGTCGGAATACAAGGACTTCATCACCTTCTTCCCCAACAGCCCGGAAGCCGCCGAAGCCCAGGAAAAAGTCGGCAACATCTACTTTGAGCAGATGGAGAAGCCGGACCGCGACCCGCAGAATGCCGAAAACGCGGAGCGCGAGTATCGCACCATGCTCGAGCAGTTCCCCGACTCTCCGCTTGTCCCGCAGGCCAAACAGAAGCTGCGCGAGGTCCAGGAAGTTCTGGCCCAGCGGCAGTTTGAGATTGGCGAGTATTACGCGTCGCGGATGAATTGGGCCGGTTCCATCGCCCGGCTGCAGACCGTGGCCGACACCTATCCTCTCTTCAGCCACAGCGACGAGACGCTGATCACCATCGGCGACGCCTACGCTACCGAAGCTCAGGTGCTGGGACACGCGAAAAATATGCCGCCGGCTGCCCGTGCAGAGCTGTCGAAGTACTACGATGGCCGCGCCGCTGCGGCGTGGTCGCGCGTGGTCACGCGCTATCCGCTGGCGGCTCACGTGGAAGACGCCAAGGACCGCCTGATCGCGATGGGCGTTCCGGTTCCCACACCCTCCGCCGAACAACTCGCGGAGAGCCAGGCGGAGGAAGACAGCCGCGTCAACGTGAAGCTGGGCGCGCGCACGCTGCAGTTGCTTGGCCGCGGTCCGAACACCGTGAAAGCAGCGCGCGTGGGCGAGCCCTCTGAAGTGAGCCCGCCGCCGATGCTGGCTCCCGACGTTGTGAAGCAGAGCGCCGCGGTGCTGCGCGCCGCCGTCGACGGCAAACCCATTCCCACCGCGCCTGTGCCCGGTGAGCCCGAGCCTGTGAACGCGGCCATTGCCAACGGAACCGCTCCGCCCACGTCCGAGCAACCGGCCAAGCCGAGCCTTGAAAGCATCCCGGATAACGCCGACTCCGGCAACAACATCGGTGTTGAGGTGACCAGCGGCGCCGAGCAGCCCGCGGGTTCCGGATCGGCTCCGGCAGAGGCTGCGCCATCCGGATCCGCTCCGCCGCGCAGCGGAGAAGCTCCGCTGGTCGCTCCCGTTGGGCCGGCGAATAATCAGCCTCTGCCGGCCATCGACAAGCCTGAGGCCGCGCCGCAGCAGGTGAACGAGGTGCCGGCCGGCAACTCTCAGGCACAGGTGAACACCGGCGCAAACGCCAGCGGCAAACCCGGCAAGAAGAAGAAACCGGGCTACGACAAGAAGGACGAATCGTCGAGCAAACACAAGAAAAAGGCAGGCCTGGACAAGCTGAATCCGTTCTAGAGGGCGGATTGCAGCGGGAAGTCAAGGCCGCCTTCGGGCGGCCTTTCTGCTGGCCCCGGAAACCCGCCTGTCTGTCCTCGAAATCCGAAAACGTTATATGGTGAAAAGTTAGCCCTCCGCATGCCGCAGACGACAGAAATGAATCACGAAGACGCCGCGCAGAACTCCGGAAGCCGCGAACTGCCCAAAGCCTATGATCCGGCCGCCATTGAGGACCGCTGGGCGGAGTACTGGGTGCGCGAGCGACTCTTCGACGTCCCCACCCCCGCGCCGGGTTCGCCGAGCCGCGCCTTCACCGTGCTGCTGCCGCCTCCCAACGTCACCGGCAACCTGCACATGGGCCATATGTTCGAGCACACCGAGACCGACATCCTGGTCCGGTGGCGTCGCATGCTGGGCGATCAGGCCCTGTGGGTGCCCGGAACCGATCACGCCGGCATCGCTACGCAGATGCTGGTCGAGCGCCAACTGACTGGCGAAGGAACCTCGCGCCAGCAACTCGGTCGCGCAGCCTTTGTCGAGCGCGTCTGGAAGTGGCGCGCCCACTACGGCGGCGCCATTCTGTCCTCCATGAAGCGCATCGGCGACACCGTCGACTGGTCGCGCGAATACTTCACGATGGACGACAACCTCTCGCACGCGGTGCGCGAGGCCTTCGTCCGACTCTACGAACAGGGGCTGATCTATCGCGGCGCGTACATCGTCAACTGGTGCCCGCGCTGCCAGACCGCCATCAGCGATCTGGAAGTCGCCCACGAAGAGCAGCAGGGCAAGCTGTGGGAGATTCGCTATCCCGTCGTCGGCTCGCCCGGCGAATTCCTCACCGTCGCCACCACCCGGCCCGAGACCATGCTCGGCGACGTGGCTGTAGCCGTCAATCCGCTCGACGAGCGCTACCAGTTGCTCATCGGTAAGAAGCTGACGCTTCCGCTCGTCGATCGTGAGATTCCTGTCATCGCCGATGACTGGGTGAAGTCCGACTTCGGCACCGGTGCGGTGAAGGTCACCCCCGCGCACGATCCCAACGATTTTGCGATTGGCAAGCGCCACAATCTTCCTGCCATTTCCGTGATGGACGAGACGGCGCACATGAACTCCGAGGCCGGCGCGTATGCCGGTCTTGACCGCTACGCGGCGCGCAAGCGCGTGCTCGAAGATCTCGAGGCCCAGGGCCTGCTCGGCGCGGTGCGCGACCACGTCAACGCCATCGGCAAATGCGATCGCTGCAAGACCGTGGTCGAGCCGCGCCTCTCCACGCAGTGGTTCGTTGCGGTCAACAAGCCGGCGCAGGCAGGAGGCCCCACCATCGCCTCGCTCGCCATCGACGCCGTCCAGGCGGACGCCTCCGGCCACAAGCCGCTCCGTTTTACGCCCGAGAACAACGAGAGGATTTACCTCGAATGGATGACCAACATCTACGACTGGTGCATCTCGCGCCAGCTCTGGTGGGGCCATCGCATTCCCGCATGGCACTGCGCCGCCTGCCGCCAGATCACCGTCACCCGCGTGGATCCCAGCGCCTGCGCGCACTGTGGCAGCGCCGAAATTGCCCAGGAGACCGACGTCCTCGATACCTGGTTTTCCTCCGGCCTGCTGCCGGTCACGGTCTTCGGATGGCCGCCCTCCGACGGCAAGCCGACATCGGACCTCACCGCCTTCTACCCCACGTCGCTGCTCGTCACCGGCTTCGACATCCTCTTTTTCTGGGTCGCGCGCATGATCATGCTGGGCTGCTGGTTCATGCAGGACCTCCCCATGCCCGACGGCGCGAAGCGCTCGATTGACGACATCGTGCCGTTCCGCGAGGTTTACATCCACGCGCTGGTGCGCGACGCCGACCGCCAGAAAATGTCGAAGACCAAAGGCAACGTGATCGATCCCGTCGAGATCATCAAGCGTTACGGGACGGACGCGGTCCGCTTCACGCTCGCGTCCATGGCGTCGCCGGGCACCGACATTGCGTTCAACGAGGCGCGCACCGAGGGCTATCGCGCCTTCGCCAACAAGATCTGGAACGCGGCGCGCTTCATCTTCATGAATGTGGACCGGGCGCGCGAGGCGGGCATCACCGTCGATCCGGCGATGCTGGGATACATGCCGTCCGTCCCTCCGTATGCGCCGATCGAGGCGCGCTGGATCGCCGCTCGGGCCAGTTCCGTCGCCGACGAAGTGAATGCAGCGCTCGCCGACTACCGCTTCCACGAAGCCGCCAATCTCGTCTATCAGTTCTTCTGGGGTGATTTCTGCGACTGGTATCTGGAGATCGTGAAGCTGCGTCTCGACTTCAGCGACCATGCCGACAAAGCCTACACAAAGGCCGCGCTGACCATCCTGCTGCAAACCTTCGAGACCGCGCTCCGCCTGCTTTCGCCGTTCATGCCCTTCCTGACCGAGGAATTGTGGCACGCTGTCTACGCAGGCGCGCCGCCAGCCAAATCCATTGCGCTGAGCAGCTATCCGCAAGCCTCCGCGCACGACAGCCACCGCGTTGAGATCCACTTCGCCCTCCTCCAGGAGCTCATCGTCTCCGTCCGCGCGCTGCGCAAGGATCTGGGCGTCGAAGAAAAGCTGGCGGTTCCCGTGCGCATGCACGCGTTGGTTCCGGGGCTTCCCTTCGCGGAAAATCTCGACATCATTCAGCGGCTCGCGCGGGTTTCCAGCATCGAACCAGTGGACGCATTGCCCGAGGGCGCAGCTGTCCGCTCCACGCCACAGTTCGACGTGCAGGTGATCTACGAAAAGAAAGTCGATACCATTGCCGAACGCGAACGTCTCACCAAAGAACTGGCTCGGTTCGAAAAGGAACAGGCCAATGCCGGCCGCCAGCTCGGCAACGAGGCCTTCCTTGCCAAAGCGCCCGCAAGTGTTGTGGAAGGAATCCGGCGGCGCACCGCGGAGCTGGTCGTGCTGATCGAGAAAACCCGCAAGGCGCTGGAGGATCTGGGATAGACGGCTATGGAATGGAAAAATCGACGCATTGAAGCCATTCTTGAGCAGGCGCTCATCGAGGACAAAGCCACCAGCGATCTGACCACGGCGCTGACCATCGACCGCAGTCTCCGCGCCGCCGCCACCATCGTCGCCAAAGAGGAATGTGTCCTCTCCGGCCTTGGCTGCGTCCCGCGCTTCCTCGATATATTCGCGCGCCTTGACAACGGCAGCAGCGGCCGCTACGAGGTCGTCAGCCATCCGGAGATCTTCGACGGCGTGCGCCTGCGCAAGGGCCAGGCCATCGCCGTCATTCGTCACAATGCCCGTGTCATTTTGGCCTGCGAGCGCGTCATCCTCAACCTGATGCAGCGCATGAGCGGCATCGCCACCGTCACGCGGCGCTATGTGAGCGAGGTGGAGGAGACCGGCGCCAAGGTGCTGGACACGCGCAAGACCGTTCCCGGCCTGCGCATCCTCGATAAGTACTCGGTGCGCTGCGGAGGAGGCGAGAATCATCGCCTCGATCTCTCCGACGGCATTCTCATCAAGAACAATCACATCTCGCTCGGCGGCGGCATTGAAAAAGTGCTGGCGCGCGCGAAGGAACGCCGCAAGCCCGGCCAGACCATCGATATCGAAGTCCGCAACTTCGCCGAGCTGGAACTGGCTCTCGATCACGGCGCGGAATCGCTCCTGCTCGACAACATGACGCCCGCCGAAGTGAAGAAGGCCGTCGCCATCGTGCGCGATCGCGGCCTCGATTTCCCCATCGAAGCGTCGGGCGGCATCACCCTCGAAAACATCCGCAAATACGCTCTGGCCGGCCCGGACTATATCTCCGTCGGCGCGCTCACCCACTCCGCGACCGCCGTCGATCTCTCCATGCGCATCACAGCGGAGCTGTACTAACCAGTGACAGACCCGGGCCACGACCCTTTCGATCTGCCCGCGCTGGAGGTCGCGCTGCGCGGCTCGCGCTTTGGCGGCAACCTGCATTTCTTCCCCGCTATTCCATCGACAAATACCCACGCCATGCAGCAGGCCGACGCTGGTGCTCCCGATGGCAGCGTGTACTTTGCCGACGAACAAACCGGCGGGCGCGGGCGCGGCGCCCACGCATGGGCATCGCCGCCGGCTTCCGGCCTCTACATCAGCGTTCTGCTGCGCCCGCGCATCGCTCCCGCGGACATCCTGTGGCTCTCTCTGGCCGCCGGCCTCGCGGCGCAACGGGCGATCCGCGAGGCCACTTCGCTCGAAGCCGACCTGCGCTGGCCCAACGATCTGCTCTTCGGACGCAGAAAATTCTGTGGCATCCTCACCGAACTGAACGCCGAAGTGACGCGCGTACGCCATGCCGTCATCGGCATCGGCATCAACGTCCACCAACCGCAGTTCCCTGAAGAACTGCGCGATCTCGCCACCTCGCTGCGCATCGAAACGGGCCGCGACTGGCCGCGCCAGGAACTCCTGGTCGCTTTGCTACAATCGCTGGATTGCGAGGTCGGCGCGCTGGCCAACGCTTCTGACCCTCACCTCTTTGCGCGCAGCATGCGCGAGCGCCTCGAAGCCGGCTCTTCGTGGATTCGCGGCAAGCGCGTGCGCGTCGATGAGGGCGACGGCTTTGCCGGAACCACCGAGGGCCTGGATGCGCGCGGCTTCCTGCTGGTACGCACGTCCACAGGCCTGCGCACTGTCTATTCCGGCGGCGTCCGGGAAGGCTGAAAGATCGGAGAGACGCCATGCTCCTGGTGCTGAACGTCAACAACACCAACACCGTGATTGCCGTCTACGCGCTGGGCGAGGACGGGCTCACCGCGGGCCTGCGCGCCACCTGGCGCATCAGCACGCGTCAGGGCCAGACGGCCGACGAATACGGCATCCTCATCCGCAGTCTGCTCTCCAGCGAAGGCGTGGAGAGCGCCGCCATTCGCGGTATCGTCATCGCCTCCGTCGTTCCCCCGGTCGACTGGATCCTGCGCCAGTTTTGTGAGCGCTATTTCAACCAGAAGCCGCTGTTCATTGAGCCTGGCGTGAAAACCGGCCTGCCCATCCTCACTGACAATCCCGGCGAAGTGGGCGCGGACCGCGTCGCCAACTGTGTGGGCGCGTTTCACAAATACGGCGGCCCGACCATCGTCGTGGATATGGGCACCGCGACCAACTTCGACGTGGTCTCGAAAAAGGGCGAGTTCCTCGGAGGCGCCATCGCGCCAGGCCTCAGCATCTCCGCAGAGGCGCTCTTCGCTCGCGCAGCGCGCCTGCCACGCGTCGAGATTCGCCGCCCTGCCAAGATCATCGGCACCAACACCGTCGACAACCTGCAAATTGGCCTCTTCTGGGGACACCTGGGTCTGGTCGATTCCATTCTCGAGCGCATGATCGCCGAGCTGGGTCCCGAAACGAAGTGCATTGCCACCGGCGGCCTGTCGCACCTGATCGCGCGCGAATCGAAATACATCTCGGAAGTGAACGACATGCTCACGCTCGAGGGCCTGCGCCTGATCTATGACCGCAATCGCACGGCTCGCGCCCACACTCCCCCGCGCACCGGGGACGCATGACGCTTTGGAAAACTATTTCAATTACTTCACCGAGATCGAAGAGCGCTTCCAGCAGCGCCGCGGTTCCATCCTGCTGCTCTCCACGCTGGACTGGGCGCTGATCGAGACCTGGCGCGAAGCCGGCATTCCCCTGGAGGCCGTGCTGCGCGGCATCGACACGGCTTTCGATCGCTACGACGCGCGCAAGTCGCGTGCCCACGCGCGCCGCGTCAACGGGCTCGCCTGGTGCGCGCAGGAAGTCATGACCGCGGTCGAAACGATGCGCGAGGCCTCTGTCGGCGCGGCCAAACCGAATTCCGATGCGGAAAGCGCCGGCCTCGACCAGCAGCGCATCGCCGCGCACCTTGAGGAGGCAGCGGCGTTGACGCGAGCCGCAAAGCTTTCCGGGCTCGCCGCGCAAACCGCCGCCGAATCCGCCGAGCGGCTGGCACAACTGGCGGCTGCCGCCCGCGAACAGGCGCCGCCTCTCGAAGAACTGGAACGCACGCTGACCGTGCTCGAAGAAAGACTGCTCACTGCCGTCATCGCCACCACCCCGGAAAACGAACTGGCCGCGCTGCGCGAGCAGAGCGCGCAGGAACTGGCACCCTACCGCCGCCGCATGCAGGCCCTGCAAATTCGCCAGATCGAGCAGCAGTTTCTCCACAAACAGTTGCTGGAGAAGCACAACCTGCCGCGCCTCAGCCTCTTTTATATGAGGCAGAATTGAGCGAGGCGGCTGGAAAAAGCGCGACGGTGCAACTGCGCATCGAGAAGCCGATCTACGGCGGCGCCGGCCTCGCGCGCGCCGATGGCAAAGCGGTCTTCGTACCGTTCACGCTGCCCGGCGAACACGTGGAAGCCCGCATTGCCGACGATCGCGGCGGCTACGCAAACGCTGAGATCGAGACCGTCCTCGATCCCAGCCCAGCGCGCGTGCCGGCGCCCTGTCCGTACTTCGGCGCATGCGGCGGCTGCCATTATCAGCACGCAGCTTATGCTGCGCAGGTGGAGATGAAGCTCGCCATCCTGCGCGAATCGCTGGAGCGCGCCCACATCCGCGAAATTCCGGAGATCGCCACGCTCACCGCTGAGCCCTTCGGCTATCGCAACCGCATCCGTTTACATGTGCAGCGCACACCCTTCGCGCTCTGCTATAAACGCCGCAATTCGCATGCGAATCTTCCCATCGCTGGCTGCCCCATCGCCGCCCTGCAGTTGCAGGAAGCCGTCGCAGCCCTCACCGCCGAGGGCGCAAATCTGGGCCTCAGCGCGTGGGTCGGCGAACTTGAGTTGTTCATGAACCCGGATGCCTCGTCGCTCCTGCTCTCTCTATGGACCGAGCGGCCGCCCCGCGAAGCCCAGCGGCTGCTCGCCGAGCTATGGCCGCGCCTGCAATCGCTCTTGCCGGGCCTGACGGGAGCCGCGGCCTTCGCGTCGGGAAAGTGCCGCCATGCCGGTCAGCTCGTCGCGCAATTCGGCGAAAATTCCCTGCGCTATTCCGCTGCGGCTCGCAACTACCGCGTCAGCCTCGGATCTTTCTTTCAGGTGAACCGCTTCCTGCTGGATGCGCTCGTCGAGCACGTTACCGGCGGAACAGGCGGCGAGCACGCGTGGGACCTCTACGCAGGCGTCGGCCTCTTTTCTCTCCCCCTGGCCGAGAAATTCGTCGCCGTCACCGCCGTTGAATCGTCTGCTCCTTCGGTCGGCGATCTGCGCGAGAACCTGCGCAGTGCCGGCCGCGACGCCACGCATCGGGTCATCGCTGCGGAAACGGCAGCCTTCCTGCAGCGCACCGTTGAACAACGCCTGCCCGCTCCGGATCTCGTCGTCGTCGATCCGCCCCGAGCAGGCCTCGGCCGCGACGTCACGACTTTTCTGGGAAATATCCGCGCGCCGCGCATTACCTACGTTTCCTGCGACCCCGCAACCCTCGGCCGCGACCTTGCGGCTTTGCTGGAAACTGGTTATAGCCTCAGGCACATGCACCTCGTCGATCTGTTTCCGCAGACCTTCCATCTGGAGAGCATCACGCACCTCGCCCTGGACAGCGTCGCGGACTGACGCCCTGCGCTGCTGAGGCGAGTCGTGTCTATGCTCGCTGCCGCAACCCCGATCGCCTCCGTTGCTGACCCGCAGCCGCCGGCGCCACAGCTACCCGGCAAATCGCGTCTCGCCGCGCCCGCATTGCTGGCCGCCGTCGCCTTCGCGTGCGGCGACTGCGCCGCGCAACGCTTCTGGACCCAGCCGGGCCCGCTGCTCGTTGCGGTGCTGCTGTGCTGCCTCATCGCCCTCATCGCTGCGCTGCGCGCACCGCGTCTCGCACTCGGCTGCTCCGCCATCGTGCTTTTCCTGCTCGGTCTGTTCTGCGCGGAGGTCGAGCCGCGCCCTCCCGTCACCACGCCGCTCTCGAGCATCGCCGAGCAGACGCCGACCCCCACGCCCACCACCCGCCGCCTCGGCATTCCGACCTCCCATGTCGTCCGGGGCACAGTCGTCCGCACCATGCCGCTGCGCGTCATGGATTCGCTCGCTCCCTATCCCGACGAAGTGCGCCGCGAGCAAAGCCAGCAAGTCGATCTGCGCGTGGTTTCCGTCGACGGCGCGCGTCTGCCTGCGCCCGAGGGCCTGCGCCTCACCCTCTACGCGCCGGCTGCCGCCACCTTCCCCGCCCTCGCCTGCGGATCCGCCCTCGACGGCAGCGTCGAGATGCATACCGAGGAGCGCTTCGTTGATCCGGGCGTTTGGGACGCCGGCGCGTGG
This sequence comes from Acidobacteriaceae bacterium, assembly GCA_036267295.1. Classification (GTDB taxonomy): domain Bacteria; phylum Acidobacteriota; class Terriglobia; order Terriglobales; family Acidobacteriaceae; genus Palsa-343. The sequence goes on from DATAWI010000016.1 coordinate 116,229, forward strand.
CTCCGCCAGCAGGGCATTGTGGCTCTGGGCAGCGGCCGCCTCGAGAATGTCACCGTCGCTGCGACGAATCGCCGCGCCAGCTTCTCCTGCTGGGTCCACGGTGTGCAGCAGGCGGCCAGCCAGCGCCTCGTCAGCTACGCCGATCAGCCTGCGCCCACCTGGGCCCCCGCGCTGCTGCGCCTTTCGCCCGACGACGCCGCCATGCTCACTGCCATGCTCACCGGCGACCGCACGCTGCTCGGGCATCGTCTGCGCGTCGGCTTCGAGCGCACCGGCTCCTTCCACCTGCTGGTAGTTTCCGGCATGCATCTGGCCATCTTCTCCGGCATTGTTTTCTGGATCGCCCGCCGCCTGCGCTTCCCGCGCGTCCCCGCCTCACTCGTCACGATCGCCGTGTCCCTCGCCTATGCCGTGTTCACCGGATTCGGCCAGCCCGTACAGCGCGCATTCTGGATGGTGACGCTCTACCTGCTGGGCCGCCTGCTCTGGCGCGAGCGCCTGCCGCTCAATGCCATCGGATTCGCGGCGCTCGTCATGCTGGCCGCCAACCCGGCCGCGCTGCTCGACGCCGGCTTCCAGATGACGCTGCTCTCGGTGCTCGCGGTTGCCGGCATCGCGGTCCCTGTCGCCGAGCAGACCTTCGGCCCGTATCTGCGCGCGACGCGCGGCCTTTGGCTTCTGCCTATCGATCCGTCTCTGCCTCCGCGCGTCGCGCAGTTCCGCGTCAGTCTGCGGATGCTGGCCGATGCGCTGCGCCCATTCGCCGGCAGCCGCATGGCGAACCGCGCCTTTCCCGCCTGCGTGCGCCTGCAGTTGCGGATCGTGCAACTGATCGTCACCTCGCTCGCCATCGAACTGCTGATGGCGCTGCCCATGGCGCTCTACTTCCATCGCATCACCACCGCTGCCCTGCCGGTCAACATCCTCATCGTCCCGCTGCTCGGCGTCCTGTTGCCTCTGGCCCTGGCGACACTTCTGCTGGTCATCGTCTGTTCGCGTCTCGCAACCCTGCCCGCGATGGCCGTGGCTCTGCTGCTGCACGCGGCCGGAGGGCTCGTCCGTGCATTCGGCGCGCTGCGCTTCGGCGATCTGCGGATTCCCGCTCCGCAGGGCTGGGCCATCGCCTGCATCGTGATTCTCACCGCCACCGCGCTCGTGCTGATGCGTAGCCGCCGATTCGGCATACTGGCCGCGGCCCTCGCCCTCGCCCTCGCCGCCGCCATCACGGTGTTTCCGCGGCCGGTCCTCCATCGCGCCGGCGTCCTCGAAATCTCCACCATCGACGTGGGCCAGGGGGATTCCCTGCTGGTCATCACGCCCAACGGCAAAACGCTGCTCATCGACGCAGGCGGCATTGTCGGTCCCGCCGGGCTCACCGGCTCAGCCCCCGATCGGAGCTCCTCCAATTTCGACGTCGGCGAAGACGTCGTCTCCCCGGTGCTGTGGTCGCGGGGCATCCGCCGCCTCGATGCCGTCGCCATCACCCACGCGCACGCCGACCACATCGGCGGCATGCCCGCCGTGCTGGCCAACTTTCGCCCGCGCGAGTTGTGGATCGGCATCAATCCCCACTCCGCGCTCTACGACCAGGTCCTGGCCGAGTCTGCCGACGTTCATACGCGCCTCATGCGGCACACCGCGGGCGACATCTTCGCGTTCGACGACGTGAGGGTGCGGGTACTCGCGCCCGAACCCGGCTACCAGCCCGCCGCCATCCCCACAAATAACGACTCGCTCGTTCTGCAAGTGCGTTACGGAGTCACGACCGCTCTGCTCGAGGGTGATGCCGAATCGCCCAGCGAGGCGCGCATGCTGGCCCGCGGAGGTCTGCACGCCGACCTTCTCAAAGTCGGCCATCATGGCAGCCGCACTTCAACCACCCCGGCCTTTCTCGCCGCCGTTTCGCCGACCTACGCCGCCATCTCCGTGGGCCGCAGAAATTTCTACGGCCATCCGCGCTTTGACGTGCTTGAGCAACTCCAGGACGCGCATGTGCGCACCTGGCGTACGGATACGTTCGGGCTCTCCACGTTTTATCTCGATGGCAAGGGCGTGCAAACCGCCGTGTGGGCGGCGCACTGAGCGGCCTCAACCGCGGGGCAGCATGGATTCCAGTGCATCGCACGCCGTCGCAGCGCCGTTTTCGGCCGCCACCTGCGCCGCCACTTGTTCGGCGCGGTGGCCATAGGCCGGTTCCGACAACAGCTTGCCAATCAGCCGCGCCGCTGCCTTTGCCTGATAATTCTTTCGCCCCAGAACTTCCGCCACGCCCAGCCGCCGAACCCGCCGCGCATTGTCGGGCTGATCGTGGCTGTAGGGCATCACCAGCATCGGACGTCCCGCGCGCAGCGCCTGCGCCGTCGTGCCGATGCCGCCCTGATGCACAATGACCGAGGCCCGCGGAAAAATCTGCGAGTACGGCGCATAACGCGCCACGCAGATATTCGCGGGCAGCTTGCGCTTCGGCAGGTTGCGGTCATCGGCGCCAATCAGCAGCACCGCGCGCTGCCCCATCATTTCCGCAGCGTGCGCGCTCTCCTCGTAGAAGCCGCCGGCATTCATCACCGCCGCCGATCCCAGCGTGAACACCAGGGGCGCTGGCCCTGCGTCCAGAAATGCCGCCAACTCCGGCGGCAACCGCCCTTCATCGCCCATGCCGTCGTAGAAGGCGAAGCCCGTCGTCTTGATCGAGCGCGGCCAGTCCGGCTGCGGCGCACCCATCACCGGGGAAAAAAGCGCCAGCGCCAGCCGATCCGAGTACTTCGCGTCGAAGATCGGATCCTTACCGCGCGGCAATCCCAGTTCTCTCCGCAGCGCGTAGACCGGCTCCGGCCACTTCCGCGTCACCCGCCGCGCAAAACGCGCCACCACATGCCCCAGCGGAGGAAAAGCGCTCTGCAGGTGCGCCAGCATTGGATATGGCGGCAGCACCGGCGGGTCGTATCCGGAAAAAAACGAGAACGGCGCCAGCACATACGACGCCCACGGCATATGGGTCTTCTCCGCCACCAGCGGCGCTGCATACGCCAGTTCGCCAGCGACCAACAAGTCGGCACCGCCATCGGCTTCCACAGCCGCCGTCAGGTCCCCGTAGCTGTCGCGCAGTGCGGGGAACAGAAACTCGCGCAGCCCCGTTTCCGTGCCGTGCTTGATGTCGTAAATCGTCGCGATCAGCCGCGTGTCGTTAGGATCCTGCTCCGGGCGGACCGGCGCGAACTCAATGCCCAGCGGTTCGACCTTGGGCCGGAACATCTCCGGAACCGCCAGCACCGGGCGATGCCCGCGTCGCTTCAACTCCAGAGCCAGCGCCACCACCGGGTTCACATCGCCGAACGTCCCGAAGGTGGAGAAGACGATGCGCATCGTCAGAAGCTCGTCTCAAACGTATGGAAACGCCGCTCCAGTTCCCATTCCTGCTGTGCTTTCTCGCTCGCATGCAGCAGCGCTGCACAGCTCCCCGCCGGCTCCTTTGACTCCATCTGCCCCTTGCAGGCCGCCACTGGCGTTTCCAGCTTTTCCGGCGTCACTCGCTCCCACAGGCTCGCGCCCGGCAGAAAGCTGTGTTCGATCGATGCGCGCGCCATCAGTTTGAAATCGCGATAGCTCAGCGGATATGTAACCGCAGCACGCACATATTCGTGCGTCAGGTCGATCCGCGACACGCCTTCGTCGTCGGTCGATAGCGCCACCGGTACTCCCATTTTCCGATAGAGCATGAAGGGATGCTCGTCGCCCTTCACATTCAGAATCACGTCGTTGCTGGTCAGGTTAATCTCCACCATCACGTGGCGATCCGCCATTTCTTTCATCAACTCCCACGGGCGGTCCTCATACATCACATCGACGCCGTGGCCGATGCGTTCGGCGTGACCCTGCTCTACCGCCGAGCGAATGTGAAACGTCAGCCCCTCCGGGGGCACCATGCCCGGCGCCAATTCTCCGGCGTGCAGAGAAATGTGGACCTTCGGATAAACGCCGTGCAGGTAATCCAGCATGTGCATTTGCAGCGCGTAATCGCGCATCGAGACGTACCCGTCTTCGGGCATGACGAAGTTGATGCCCACCACGTTCGCATCGGCCGAAGCGACCTCAAACCCGAGCAGCGTTTGCGCAAACACCTGCTGCGGCGGAAACCCACGCAGCACCTGATAGAGGAAGCGAATCGTCACGTTGCAGGCAGCCGCGGCATCGGGCTGGCCGCAGCGTTCGATAGCGTTGCGCTTCGCCAGGGCCTCGGCATATTCGGCGCGGTCCACATCAATCTCCGCGTGAAAGCCGCTGTCCGTCAGCAGCTTTTGGCGAATCTCGGCAAGATCGCCGCCCCAACCGATGCGGTAGCCTGCGGCAGCCGCTGCCTTGAACGACGGGGTATACATCGGCTCCAGGTATTGCTCGTTTTGCGCAGCGGCGCGCGCGGCCACCTCGTCCAGCCATTCGCCGGAGAACCGCTTGTCGTCGCCGAAACGGTCGAATGTGTCGAAGAAGTGATCGTGGCCGGAGTCGCCCGTCGCAGGCACAAACGTCCGCATGGAGAACGCGTCGATCAACGCGTCATACAGGTGTTGGTTGGCGGGAACACTGCTGGCCGCGCTCTCGCCTGCCGGGCAATTCGGCGCGTGGTGCTCGTCGTCCATGCTCAGCGCCGGTGCGTTCACGCAGATTCCATCTTCGCCGGCTTCGCGGATCAGCGTCTCGGCGTACACCGCGCCAGTGATGTGCATATGCAGGTCGGCGCCCTTGGGCATCCGGTAGAGGAACGCACGCAGCGCCAGGGGTCCCTCTTTGCGGGCCGCATCGAAGGCGCGCGCAGCGCGGATCTCGGGGACAGGCACGCTCTGGGCGGCGGTCTGCGCGCCCCACGACGCCGCACAAAGAGCAGCAGAAGACAGCAGGAGCGCGGATACGGCACGAGCGAAATGCATGCGGCGGCGAGTCCTCGGAAGACGTTGAAACCGTGGGACAAGTGTACCCTGCACCTGCGTCCGTGGCGTGAACGCGCTTTGTTATACTGACTGAGGTTGTTTTCAAGTGCGGCGTCACCTCGTCCGTAGTTCCACACAACCCCCTTCAACGCTGGGTTCACCTCCGGCGGCCAGGTAGCTCAGTGGTAGAGCGCGGCCCTGAAAAGGCCGGCGTCGGCGGTTCGATCCCGTCCCTGGCCACCATCTCCAATGTTGCGAAATTTCGTCCCGCGCGAGTTTTTTGCGCGCAGCGCATCAGTCCGTTCGCGGCCCGTAAAAGCCCCGCCGTCGGCGGTTCGATCCCGTCCCTGGCCACCATCTCCAATGTTGCAAATTTCATCGCGCGCGAGTTTTTTGCGCGCAGCGCATCAGTCCGTTCGCGGCCCGGAAAAGACCTGCCGTCGGCGCTTGGCTCAATCCAGGAACCAGCGTCCCTGGCCACCATCTCCAACGTTGCGAAATTTCATCCCGCGCGAGTTTGTTGCGCGCAGCGCTTCAGTCTGTTCGCGGCCCGGAAAAGACCGGCGTCGGCGGTTGGCTCAATCCAGGAACCAGCGTCCCTGGCCACCATCTCCAATGTTGCGAAATTTCATCCCGCGCGAGTTTTTTGCGCGCAGCGCATCAGTCCGTTCGCGGCCCGGAAAAGACCTGCCGTCGGCGCTCGGCTCAATCCAGGAACCAGCGTCCCTGGCCCCCGTCTTCAATGTTGCCAAATTTCACGCCGCGCGAGTTTTCTGCGCGCAGCGCATCAGTCCGTTCGCGGCCCGGAGAAGCCCCGCCGGCGGGGGTTCGATCCCTCAGACCCCTATTGCGGGACGCCGTTATATTCGGGATAAACTTCCAACTCCGCGCTGCCAACTGACTCCCCACGGTTCCACGCAGTCCAGCGAAGAAGCTGCGGCGGATCGGCTGCGGAGCCATCGGGCGCGGTGAGGAAGAGTTCCACCGGCCATGTCTCGCCCGGTTCCAGGTGATACGCGCCCGGCGGATTGATGGCAGTCCATCCCGCCGGAAGATCCTGCCGCAGCGTGACATCCTCGGCCGCGCCCGTGCTGTTCCGCAGCAGCAGCGGCACCCAAAGCTGCCGATCGCTGCCCAGCGCCGTCTGCGGAGGCCTGACCAGTCCGGCCAACGACCCCAGATCATGGGCACGATAGAACTGTTGATAGAACGACCAGGGCCCTCCCAGCGTCAGCGAAATCCCGGGCGAAGGAGGCTCGGCGGCGGCCGGGCGCGGCGTGTACCGAATCGGATCTGAACTGACTCCGGCCATCACGTCAGCGTCCACGGCGGCCTGGACCAGCGATTTGCCGAGGATCAGGTACTCCGGAGCGTCGGTATACGAGCGCAGGGTCTGGTCGTCGAAATCAAGCTGCGTCGCGTAGTCCTTCCACGCTTCGCGATTGATCTCTGCAAAGGAAACATGTTTCGCCGGCGAAATATCGGTAGCGAGGTAAGCCGGGCCGTGGCCTTTCAGAAAATCCGGATGCGAGGCATCGGAGAAAAAGTAGAGTTTCTGCGGTTGCCACGGACGCAGGCCTTCGCCATAGTTCGAGATTCCGCGATTGTAGCGGGGCGCTGTCACTTGTTCGGGAAAGGCAGTGGGGTTCGCGGTCAGATCGAAGGCTTCGACGGCCACGACTCCAGCGGCCTGATGATCGCCGTGGTTCTCTCCGGCCACATAAGCGGGCAGCCACGTGATGATGACCTCCGGACGCGTCAGCCGGATCAGGCGCACTGTCTCTTCGAGTGCCTCGCCGTGGCCGAGCGTCTCGAGCGAGTGCAGAACATCCTGCGTCGGCGTGTCCTGTCCGCGAAGGAACCAGACGTTGGTGATGCCGCGCGCCGCGAGCGAGCGCCGGGCTTCGATTTCCCGGACATCGGCCAGAGCTTTGGATTGCTCGAGGCCCGCGGCATTTGGCCCGGCGTTGCCTCGATTGGTAAAGATCACGGCAACTCGCTTGCCGTCATCCAGAACCGCTTTGGCCAGGTACGTTGAAACCCCCGTGTCGTCGTCGGGATGAGCGACGACGACGAGAATATCCGCTTTGTAACGCGCATCGGGGACCGGCACACGCGCGAGAACCACAGACGGAGCTTGCGGGCAAGCCGGCGCAGCCACAGCAAGCAGCACGGCTGCCAGCAACGTCCTGACAAAGATGTTCATTTCTTCCCCAGGGTCTCACAGTAGCAAAAACCAGGGCTCCGGCTGTGAAATCCAGCCGAAGCCCTTCAGGAGCACAGCAACTTAATAGCTCAGCTTCAGGCTGACCTGTATGTTGCGCGGATCGTTGCGAGTTCCGTACACCTGGCCGAAGTCACTGGCGTAGAGATTCTCTTCGATATTCCAGGACCCGCCGTAGATGGGGTGGTTGAAGGCGTTCAGAAAGTCGGCGCGCAGCTCGGCATGGATGCGCTCCGTGCCGAAGACCTTGCCGATGCCGAGGTCGAGGTTCTTGGTCTCCGCCTCGCGAATGGTGCTCATGCGCTGCGGTTCGTCGCCCAGGTTGTACGAGAACGGCTGGCACTGGTCGTTCGCGTTACCGCAGGCCACCTTCGCGCCGCTGCCGGAGCTGGAGACGCCCTGGAATGCCCTCACGTTAATCCAGTGATAGGCACTGCGGTTTCGTCTCGGGTCGCCGATCATGTTGGGCAGCGCATTGCCTGGGAAACCGTAGTTGCCCAGCGGATTCCACCCGTAATTAACCGGCTGCCAGAACGGGAGACCGCTGGTCAGGCGCACGGCGCCGGAGAGATTCCAGCCTCCCAAAGCCTGGTTGACGGCGCCCGGCGAGGTAGCTCCGAACTGCCGCCCATGACCGTACGGCAACTGGTAGAGGAACGCCTCCGCGAAGCTCTGGGGAACGTCGTGGGTACTAATCGCATAGTCGAGTTTCGGATCGTTCGCATCGCGCCACATGTTGCCGATCGCCCAGCCGATCAAAGCCTCGGAACCATCGTCCAGGTTCTTGGACCACTGATAGCTGGTAATAGAGCTGAGTCCGCTGCTGAAGGACCAGGTGTACTTCGCCGTCAGCGCATCGAATTGCGACCGCGCTCCCGGCAGAGACCGCGTCTGCTGCAGATAGGTGTACTCCGGGTACGGCCGCAGCAGTTCGTTATAGGGTAGCTGCGACTGGCTGAGGTAGCTGTTCGGATCGGTAATCACCGCGGCGTACGGGTTGTTGACCAGCTGGTCGAGCTGGGTTCCCAGGGACAGGTCCGTATCGGGCAGCTGATCGAGGTCGAGGTTGGGGTTGCCAAAGAGCAGCTTGCGACCGCGCACGCCCGTGTAGCCAATCTCCGCCACCGAGTGCGAGCTGACCTGGTACTGCAGGTCGGTGCTCCACTGATACAGCGTGCCGATCGGATGCGGAATTTTCGGCCACAGCTGGCCGGTTCCGTACCCGACATAGGTCATCGCGCCGAGCGAGTTACCGGTCGGCTGCTGAATTCCCTGCGGGAAGGGATTGCTGACCAGGTTTTGCGGTGTGTACCCCCCGTTGTTGGTCGCGATCCAGTTGGTCTGCGCAGTGTACCCCGGGGATTGCCCGCCACCGTCGAAGCTGAGCATGGCCGAAGCTGGACCGTAAAAGATGCCCGATCCAACGCGGCCCGCGAGCTTGTCGGTAAAGCGATAGGCAAGGCCAAGCCGCGGCCCGAAGTTGACGTTATCCGGCAGCCAGGCGCCGCGCCCGCGACCGCCGACGCCGGCATACTCAAAGGCGCCTTTCAGCGTCGAGCCGAAGGCCGTGCTCAGCGGATTGACCGCGTTCAGGTCGAAGTAGGCGATGCGGTTGTAGCGCTCGGTCGCCGGGCGCTGGTTCTCATACCGCAGTCCCGCGTTGACGGTGAGCCGGCGGGTCGCCCGCCATTCATCCTGAACGTACATCCCGTAGGAATGCTGGCTGAAGGCCGGATCCATGGAAATGGTGGAGTCGCCGCCGCTGCCGGTGCCGACCAGCAGGCTGGCCATCCCGTTGCCGCTGGTGCTGGACTGCAGCGACGCCTTGCAGGGATCGGCAGGTGTAGGGCCGGGATCGCACGAGGTCAGGCCCTGGTCGAAGTTGAACACTCCCGGCTGGTCCTCGCGGTTATTGATCATGGCGATGTCGTAGTTAAACCCAAACCGCAGCGTGTGTGCGCTGAACTGGCGGCTCACGCTGGCAATGGCCGTGGAGTTGTAGCGTATATACCGGTCGAACGTGGAGTACTGGTTGCCCAGCGTGTAATACCCGGCCACATTGACCAGCGGCAGCGTGTTCACCTGGAACAGGCTGGGGTTCAGGCCGATGGCGCTGGAGCTCTGGCCGAATCCCAATAGCGTCTGGCCCTCAAACCAGCGGCTGTAGGCGCCGTAGAGATTCACAAGCCATTTGGCGTTCGGCGTAATGGTGTCGTTGATCACGCCCTGCTCTCCGTGGTCCTGGGTGGCGTATCCCTCGTCACCCCCGTTGCACAGGAAGCAGGCCGGGGTGTTGTCCTGGCGGGCACGGTCGCTGACGCGCACGAACAGGCGGTGCTTTTCGCTCTGCGCCCAGTCCACGCGAATGTCGAACTTGTCGTCCGAGGTGTCGCCGCCGCCCTGCTTTACGAAGTTGTTCTGGTCGTTGACAAGGCCGCTGTTGTGATTCGGAGCCGGGTAGAGGGCGGCGATCTTCTTGCCGACCGTATCGAAGCCTGTGGTGATCATGTTGTTCGGGTATGGATCGCGCGTGTAGTACTGGCTGCCGTCGGAGGCGGTCACCAGGCGGCTGGAGAACGGGTTATAGATCACATCAAGCTGGCCATCCGGCAGATAAGTATGCGAGAAGTCGCCCCCAACTTCCGCCGTGGTAGGCATCGTCTGCAGGCCGCTGTTGTCGGTTTCCGGCTGGCGGAGTCCTTCATAGGCGCCGAAGAAGAAGAGGTTGTGCTTCCTCCACAGCGGACCGCCCGCGTTGGCGCCGTACTGATTGCGATGGAACTTGCCCCGCGGAGAACCCGAGTTATTGCCGGACCACGAGTTGGCGTCCAGCCCGTCGTTGCGCATGAAGTCGTAGACTTCGCCGTGGTAGTTCTGGCCGCCGCTTTTGGTCACCATGGTGACCACGCCTTCACCGCCGCGCTCGTACTGCGCGTCGTAGACGTTGTCGATCACCTGCTGCTCCTGGACGGAGTCGTTGATGGGCGAAACGATCAAGCCGCCCCAGTCGATGGCGGTGGACGGCGCGCCGTCGATGAGGATTTCCGACTCGCCCGTGCGGCCGCCGTTGATGCCGAACATGCTGGCATTCTGGTCGAGAAAGCCGGAACGGGTCGTCATGCCGCCCTGGCCCTCGGTGGTTCCCGCCAGGTCGAAGATGAAGTTCAACGGCTGCAGCGTGTTGTTGGGCAGCGCTTCCAGCAGCGCCTCGTCGATGGTTACGGAGTTGGTCGCGCTTTCTGTATCGACCAGAACCGTGCTCGCCGAGACCACCACCTTCTGCTGAGTCGCGCCTACCTTCAGCTGAATATTTACGGTCGCCGCCGTATTCGCGACCAGAATGAGGCTCGTTCTGAGGTAGCTCTCGAAGCCGGACGCGGTGGCCGAGATCTTGTAGGTTCCCGGTAACAAACCGGCAAAGGCGAAGTTGCCGTCGCCTGCGGACTTCTGTTCCCGAACATCGTTGGTGGCGACATTCTGCAGTTGCAGGACCGCGCCGCTGACAACGGCGCCGCTGGAATCGGTCACCGTCCCGGCAATCGATGCGGAAAAGGTCTGCGCTGCGGCGGTCTGCACAGCGAAAGCTGCGAGCAGGAGCCACAGCATCATCGACAGGGGCTGACGGAGCAGATGCATTTGCTGGTTTTGTTGGGTTGCGGCAGGCTTCATTGGACCTCCAAAAGTGGACCCCGGGCCAACGGCTCTGCGAGCTCCACGGCTCTTTGAAAGCTTTTAATTCCGCCCCGGACTAATCTCCGCGCCGGAACTTTAAAGCTTTCAAAGAATTTCCCCGCAAGACTAGATTCGCAAAATAACCTTTGTCAAGGCCTATTTATTGCCGCTGCAGATTTTGAGGCACTGATGGAAATCGCCTCAGCCCACCGGGACGCGCGGAAACCTCACTGTTGCAGGGGCCTGCAGGCGGACGAGCGTGCCCGTCTCACCGTTGGATTGAGGTATGTGCACGCATGCTACGCGCCACCCGGCTCATGTAGAACGCGATGAACCGAGCGGGATCCGTTTCCACGGCAACCACAGCATTGGACGGCTTTCCCGTCTCAGCCTCCGTCATGCCCTTCTCGCTGATGCGGATCGCCAGCGGTTTCCGGGTACACAATGCGGGATCGAGCAGCAGGGACACAGCCATCGGGTCGTGCAGGGTGGGAACCGGTTGCCCCCAAAGCTTGTAGAGCGACTGAAGAGCGTCCGTCAGGGGTGTGTGCGACGCAAAAATGCGGTCCAGGTTCGGCCCCTGCAGTTGCAGCCGCGCCGTGACATCCAGGGGCGCCATCAAAAGGGGAACCCCGGACGCGAAGACGATTTGCGATGCCGCAGCATCTGCGGCAATGTTGTACTCCGCCGTGGGTCCCGAGTTCGGATAATAACCGCGCCGGATCGATCCGCCCATCAGGACGATCTCGCGGATTTTGTGCCCTTCTGCCGGATATTGCCGGAGCAGGGCAGCCACATTCGTGAGCGGGCCAATAGCGACAACCACCATCTGACCGCGAGCCCGGTCGATCTCTTCGCGCATCAGATCGGCGGCCCCTCTGGAGACCAGCTCTCGGCTCGTGAAACCCGCCGCCCACCGGGTCTGCGGAGCATCGGAGGGAGGGCCAGGCAGGCCGGCAGCCACAGGAACCCCGGTACGTCCCGCGGCGGCGAGCATTTTGGCCGCAAGACGGGCGCGTGCCTGGGTGTCGCCCGAAACGGTTGTCACCGCGCGGAGGTCCAGTTCAGGACTGTCGAGTATCAGAGCGAGCGCGAAGGCGTCATCAATGTCGCCGCCTATATCGGTATCGAGAATGATGGGAGTGCGGCGCGGCGCAGCCATCGCGTCTGGAACGGAAATTGCGAGAAGCGCCAGAACAACCGCGAGCCTGCGTAATCTAAGGCGATTCATGGGAGGGTCCTCCCCTGGCGCATTACCGGCGTCCCCGGCTTCCGCTCGTCCGCGCGGCCTTGCCATTGCCGGCTGCTAGCATCCGCGTCACTTCCTCTTCCGACGGCATCGAGGCTTGCGCTCCGGCGCGCGTCGCGGAGAGGGCTCCCACGGCAGCCCCATAGCGCACCGCCTCCTCCAGCGACAGGCCGCGCACCAGGCCGACGGCCAGGCCGGCGTTGAAGGCATCCCCGGCCGCGGTGGAGTCGACCGCCTTGACCCTGAACGCAGGCACCATGCGGCGCAAGCCGTCAGCGCCGGCAATATACGCCCCGCGGCTGCCCATTTTCACAATCACATTGGAAGGACCGGTGCTGAGCAACTGCTCGGCGACCGATGCGACATTCGCCGGCGTTAAATCGCCCGGAGCCAATCCGCACAAGGCGCAGGTCTCCGCCTCATTCGGCGTCAGGTACGCCACATTGCGCAGAATCTTGCGCGGGAGAGGCCGAGCCGGCGCGGGATCGAGGATCACGGGAATCCCCAGGCGGCGCGCGGTTGCGCACAGGGAGTCAACCGTTTCGAGGGGCGTCTCAAGCTGCGTAAGAATCATCCCCGCCGAGCGAATCTGCGCAAGATTCTTTTCGAGGTCGCACGGCAGCAGGCGATCGTTGGCTCCCGGAATCACGGTGATGCTGTTTTGCCCGGAGGCATCGACGGTAATGAGCGCCACGCCGGAGGAGACTCCCTCCGCCTCGGCAACGCCGCGGACTCCAACCCCCGCATCGCGTAAGCCGCGGCGCAGGCGATCGCCAAAGTCGTCGTTGCCCACTTTGCCGATCATATTGACCGGATAACCAAGACGGGCCACGGCAACCGCCTGGTTCGCGCCTTTGCCGCCGTGGAATGTCTGGAATCTGTCGCCCTTCAGCGTCTCGCCAGGCGCAGGAATGCGCTTCCCGGTGCAAACAAGGTCGAGATTGATGCTACCGATCACAACAATGGAAGAAGGCATAAAGTATTATCCGTAAAGCCCGGGCCCTGTTGGCTTGAAAGCTTTCATGACCAAATCGTGCTTGACTTTATCCCTTGCGTCCGGCGCTGTCAAGATTTCTGAAGTGACCTGCCAACCCTTCGCTGTCGCTGCACGGCAATCAGCCACGAATCAGCTCCGCCACGCGGTGAAAGGTATCGACCTGATCCTGGGGAATGCGTCCCGTATTGTCGGGAGCCAGATTCATCAGCATATTGGCGTTACCCTTCATGCATAGCTGGTAAGCCTCGGCGATGACTTCCGGCCTTTGCGCCCGGTACCACGGGTGCCAGAACCAGGTGTGCATCCACGGCATCGGCGGATACAGCGGACCGGTGGGAAACCAGGTTTCAAACGGCATGTACCAGCTCTTCTTGTCGTAGACGACATGTGGATCGTGCCCCTCGAGCGGCGGCAGCGTGTCCTCGCCGTTAATCACGTCGCATGGCCAGCTGGCGGTCTCGCAGGTGCGGCCCTCGTTCACGCGGCTCTGCTTAAATCCCTGGTTCTCCACCACAATGCAGTCGGGACTGTGTTCTTTCACGAGCCGGTAGAGTTCCCAGCGCTGCGCCGGGCTAAGCTTCCACGTGATATCGAACAACTGGTAAAACGTATTCGGATACAGGGTATGCAATTCGGCGACATGCCGCTTGATCAGCTGGAAATACGAGTCGCCGATGGGCGCGTCCCAGTCGAACTTGCCTTCGTTGTGCGGGTCGAGAATGCAGTAGTAGAAGCCAGGACGCAGGCCAAATTCGTGGCAGGCATCGACAAAAGCGGCAACGACGTCGGTCTTGTTGCTGCTCTGCGCGACGGTGTAATCGTAGCCTTTCGCCGGCCACAGGCAGAAACCGGACATGTACTTCGCAGTGAGGACCGCATATTTCGCGCCGAGTTCGTGAGCAACGCGGATCCACTGGCGCACGTCGAGGTGCGATGGATCGTAGACGGTCGCCGGCTTCGCCCCCGTGTCGTAATCGTCGCCGGTGAAAGTCGGTGTGCTGAAGTGGAAGGAACAGCCGAAGCGAAGCCGCTCGTATTCGGCAAGCGCTGGCGTCTGCTCCGTTGCCGGCTCAGCAGCAGCAGTTCCAGCGGCGAACAGCGGGCGTGCAACGGAATGAAGAATCGACCCGACCGCGGGGACGGCCATGCCTTTGAGCAGATTGCGACGGTTCACGCGGTAACCCTCTCTCCCTCAAACTGCCGGACACAGGCGCGACAATGTTTCGCCGGGTTTCTTGAAACCTTTTATCTGGCAACGGGCATGCCTGTCAACAGCGCAGCACTTGCCGGATCAGGACGACAGAATGCACCCGACGCGCGTCTTCCGAAATGCAATCGCGACACCGTATCGATGAGGAAGACCTCGTCTTTTTCTCCGACACCGCTCTTTGAAACGGTTTAGTCTGAGCGCTATGGTACGGCGCGCGATCCTCCTCTCCATCGTTTTCGTCTTCCTCGCTTCCGGACTCATCCACGCGCAGGGGCAGGACGACCTTGCCCCCATGGTTAGTCCGCAAATCGACACCGAGCCGGGGTCGTTTTCCTACTATGCCCATTCGGTCGACGAGATCGGGGCAATGGACGCTTCCATGGCGACCGAGATTACGCCCGTGGGCTCGCTGTATACCGGCTATGGCGAGTTAGTCTTTCTCATCGGGCCGGAATTGCAGTTCATTGAGCCGCGCATCCGCACCCTCGAAAAAGGCTATCTGCCGGTCGTGCAGACCACCTGGTCGCGCGACGGAATCGTATACCGCTTCACCTTCTTCACCTCGAGCCTCGATGACGGCACGCTGGTGAACTTTGTGCGCGTTGTGGAGAAGAACACCAACGCGCAGCCCACGCGCGCGGTCCTGACTGCGGCCAGCCGCTACCAGAACGACACAATGAACGGAACCGGCGTGGGCGAGCATCGGTTCCGCCGTCCGGCCGAGGGAAAGCGCCCTGGAGATTATCGCCAGCCGGGTGTGGCCTTCGATCCGGCCTGGGTCTACAGCTTCTCAAACCACGCCTTCCTGCGCAGCGGCCAGGCGTTTTACCTCTTCGACGAACAGCCAGAAGAAAAAATGCTGACGCCCAAGCAGTTCTATAACATCCAGGTCGATAACTCCCCGCGCGCCCTGCACCTGTTTCCCACCAGTCTGGTGGGCTGCGTGAGTTACAACCGCATTTTGGCGCCAGGGGAAGAGCGCACGCTGACCTTCCGCATGCCGGTCGTGCCGCTGCCGGAAGGCGCCGAGACGAAAACGATTCTCGCCGCCGATTACGGTCAGGAACTCGCAAAGACCATCGCCAGTTGGAAGAAAATCGTTGCCGCCGGCATGCAAATTGAGGTGCCGGAGCCGAAGGTCAGCGATACTTTCCGCGCCAGTCTGGTGTATGACTTACTGGCCCGCAACCACATCGGCAACGATTACATCCAGACCGTCAATCAACTGCACTATCACGCCTTCTGGCTGCGCGACGCTTCCGACATCGTGCACATGTACGACGTCACCGGGTACCCGGACATCGCGAAACAGGATCTGAGCTTCTTTCCCCGCTTTCAGCAGGACGATGGTCTTTATCTCTCCCAGCCAGGCCAGTACGATGCATGGGGCGAAGTGATGTGGGCGTACGGCCAGCATTACCGAATGACCCACGATCTGGATTTTGCCCACAGCGTCTTCCCCTCCGTGGAACGATCGGTCGCGTGGCTGGAAGATGCGCGATCCAAAGACCCGCTGCATCTCATTCCCGGCTCGGACGTGAAGGACAACGAATACGCCGAGGGCCACATCACCGGCTATAACTTTCTCGCCCTTGCTGGCCTCAAAAACGCAGCCATCCTCGCCGACGCCGTGGGAACGCCGGAAGACGCCGCCAGGTGGCGGAGTGAGTACGACGCCTACCGCGGCGACCTGCTCCAGGCCATCGACCGCTGCGCAAAGCTCAACGGAGGATATATTCCTCCTTCCCTCGATGGAGACTGCGGCGGACAGGACTGGGGGAATCTGCTGGGGACTTACCCGGAGCATGTTCTGTCGCCCAACGACCCGCTGATTACGGCAACGCTGAAAGCGGTCCGCGCGAAATATGCGGAGGGTATCTCTACCTATGGCACCGGACGATATGTGCACGACTATGTGGGCATCAAGAACACTCTCACCGAAATTCTTCGCGGAGAGCAACAGCGTCCGGTTCAGGATCTCTACGCGCTCCTGGTGCACACCAGTTCCACTCAGGAGGGCTTCGAGTTCGCGATCCGCGCGTGGGGCGATCGCGACTTCGCCGACAATCTGCCGCCGCACGGATGGTTCGCCGCTGAGTATCGCACTATGCTGCGCACGATGATGGTGCGCGAGGATGCGGGGGCGGTGCACCTGCTGTCGGTGATGTCGCCGGACTGGATGGGCGCGGGTAAGACCATCGATGTGGAGCGCGCGCCGACCGAATTTGGCGAAGTCGCGTTCCGCCTGACTCAGCCGGACGATCGCAGCGCGAAGATCGCGCTCCAGGAGCACTGGCGCCAGAAGCCGCCGGCACTCGTCCTCCACCTGCCCTGGTTTGCCGACGTACAGGCAGTCGTCGTGGACGGCGCGCGCGTTACGCCCGCCAACGGAGCCGTCACTATTCCGCCCAACGCGCGCGAAGTGGACCTGCGATGGAAGAAACGCGCGGACACTCCCGCGTGGAGCTTCGCGCAGGCGGTGAACGATTACAGGACGGAATACCGTCGCCGCTACGAACTCTACATGCACGGAAACGCGGCCCGGTAGCTGCCCCCGGTGAGAAGGCGCGTTAACCGCTCTCCGGTTAAGGCGAGTGCCCACACTGCGCCAGCGACGCCAGCGGAATCTTCTTTCCCACCACATAGCCAAAGGCGTCGAGATCGGCCGATACACGCCCGGAATACAGCGAGAACCAGGTCTTATCGGGCGCGAGCAGATTCTGCACGGCGTAGTAATCCATCACCGGCAAGTCAATGGTGACGTGGACCTGGCGATTCGAGAGGTTCAGGATCACCAGCACTTCGTCCTTGTCCGCTTTGCGAAGAAAGCTCAGCACGCTGTCCGGCTGGGTGTTATTGATCCAGACGACCTCGCCGGTCGTCAGCGCAGGCTCCCCGGCCCGCAGTGCAAACAGCTTTTTGTAGGCAGCTTGAGTTTGCTCGATTGTCTTTTCGTCGGCCCCGTTGCCTTTGTCTTTCCAGCGAATCGGCGCAGGCCCGCGCCAGTGCGTCGCCGCGGCGTCGTTCACCTCCTGGCCGTTGTAGACGAAGGGAATGCCGTCGAGCGTGAAGTTCAGCACCGACGCAGCCATCGCGCCCCTCTCGCCAAACTGCACAACCGCGCGCGGCCAGTCGTGATTATCGCTGTAATGCAGCACTCGGGCGCCGCGCGGCAGGGTCGCGTGCATTTGCTCCCACGCGTCGCGAATTTTGATCGCGGGCGCGCCATCGCGAATCACCGAGCACAGCGCGAGGTAGTACTGGAAGTTGTAGTTGATGTCGAATGCCGCCAGTTGATCGTCGGGCCGATCCGATTCGGAAAGCAGCACAATCTCAGGATTCACTGCGTCGAGTGCCTTGCGCGCTTCCTCCCAAAAGGACACCGGCACGCCCCCGCCAACGTCGCAGCGGAATCCGTCGACGTGGTCATCGCGCACCCAGCGCACCAGGCTGTCGATCAGATACCGGCGAACCTGCGGGTTCGTGAAGTCGGGAAGCGGCTGCGGCCAGAAGCCCCGCGCGATCTGGCCGTCAGGCGTCTTCTGAAAGAACGCCGGATCGTCCTTCATCATGATGTTGTCCGGCGCCGTGTGGTAGTACACGATGTCGAGCATCACCCGGAGATGGAGTTTGTGCGCAGCGTCCACGAAGTCGCGCAGGTCCTGCTCTGTGCCCGCTTCCGGATCGACAGCGTTGTAGTCGGCAATGCTGTAAGGCGAAGCGTGCGGCTCTGCGGAACGCTTCGCAATCGGCCCCAGATACACGATGGTCGCGCCCAGGTCGGCGATGTGTTGCAGTCCCGGGATCGCCCCGCGCAGATTGCCCTCTGGGCTAAATGCATTGAGCCAGACCTCGTAGAGGCTCGCCCGATGCAGCCATTCCGGGACATGCCGCGCGTCCCGGTCTCCAAAACTGAGGTTTTGCGCACACCCGGTGCCAGCCAGCAGAACGACCAGCAACGCCGCCGCGGCGCGCGCAAAGCACGCGCTCCTCGACAAATTCGGCGTCTGCTGGGATGACAACTCGAGACAACGCATCGACATGATCGATTCACCGGAACCCGGTCGAGCGGCGTGACGACTGATCTGCTTCCTCAGGCGGCGAAGCCGGCCCAATCGCTACTGCTGCTGGGAAACCACGGCCACCGCAAACGGCGCGAGCGTCAATTGCGCGCCGGAAATGCTGTCGGTCCGCGGTGGTTGCTCTCCCGACTGCTGATCCACCACGTCAGCACGCAGACTGCCGGACGGAAATGCGCCGGCAAGGCTCACGGCCACCGGATGATCCTGCGTATTGATCAGCAGCAGCTTCCTTCCGCCAGAAGTGACGGAGCCCTGTGCAACCACATCCGCGCTGGTCGATTGCGTCGCCACCAGCTTGTCGCCCGGCCCGAAATTATGACTGATCAAATAGAGATCCCAATAGTGCGCATTCGGCTTTCGGCTGTCGCCATCCATCATGGAAATCGAAGGACACTGCGTCGCATAGCCGTCAAACTGCGACATGCTGATCAGCGGGACGCCCAGGTTCTCTGCGGTAATGAAAGTATCAACCCAATTGGCGCCGTTGGCATTCCAGTACAGCGGATCGTAGGCGCTGTACGGCTCGTCGGCGCGACACGACTCTTCCCCAGGCTTCACAAGGTCGAAAATTCCCAACTCATCCAGCATGATCGTCGTCTTCGGCGATAGCTGGCCCCGAATTTTCATCACCTCGCGCACTCGATCGCCGAAGGCATTCGCCGATGCCCCGTCCGAAATGTTCTTGTCCGGGTGAACGAAGTAGCTGTCGTGCCAGGTGGAAGGATCGTTGTTCCCGTTGGTGTAATTGTGAATGCAGAAGTACCGCACCGGCGGCGCGCCAGGAGCATGGTTTTTCACGTCCAGGAAGTATTGGGCCCACGGAATCTCGGCGCCCGACACTTCCGCGCTGAAGAACTGCACATGCCGGTCGACCTTATGAATCGCCGTCGCCACCGCATCCCAGATCTTTGTGTACTGCTCCACGGTGATGTGGTTCTCAAAGTCCGGCTCGTTCAGCACGCCCCAGTTGTCGATTTTGTAGTGATGCCCGGACTTGTGATATTTCCCCAACTCGTCCTTGAACCCGCCTTTGGTCAGCCATTGGTAGAGGCGAACCTGATAGTCGGCAAACTGCTTCCCCGAAGGGTCTTTGAGCAAAGCGCCCGTCGTCCCGTCCGTGTAGGCGTAGAACGACGCGGCCGGATTGATTGGAACCTCCTCGTCCGGCACATTGAACATCCAGCGCGGAATCGTCCCCATATTGATGTGGTGCTTGCCGGTCGTGTTGTTGTAGTAGTCCTCGACCAGCGGATCAATCCAGGTGAAGTCCCAGGATGTCTCCGTCGCCGTTGGCGCCTTCAGTTCGGCGACCGCCTGCCGCGTCACGGAAAACCATAATTGCAGGCGCGTGTCGTTCGTTCCCAGATCCCGCAGCGCCGCGAATTCCGGATCGTGCATTGGATCGTTGCGCAGCGTATAAGCGTGCGCGAGAATCTGCGTCGTGGGCGTGGTCTTCGATTTTCTTTCGACCTTCCGCCACTGGGCCGAGACGCCCGCCGTGTCGTTGGCGTCTGGCGCGGCAAAGGCCTGCGCGACGAAAAGTGCTGCTAGTCCTGTGACCAGAAAAACTGTTTTCCTGCACATCGCGTCCTCAGTCATTCGGGGCCCTGTCGGGCGTCATTCATCCAGCCACGCTGCGGGTTCCGCACATCACTGCGCCGTGGCCTTTTAGGATCTGGGAAAGATGACTCCCTTTTTCAGAATGATGCAGCCATAGAGACGCAGCTCTCCGGTGGCCACGATGCCGAACGCCGCGCGAGCGCGCTCGTAGAACTTCTCGCGGCTGATCGGTGCCACTTTGACCGCATGGCCTTCGGCGCGATCGATGATTCCCTGGCAAATCATTTGCACCTCGGGAACCTCCTCGGGAGCATGGACCTGCTGCATCCGGGCCACCGGCTCTTCCACAAAGCTATCGAGAGGAAGCAGTTGCAGGCACGCTTCCAGCACGGTGGGCAGGTCGGTGCTGTCAAAGCGCACCAGCCGCCGCGCGTTGGAAACGGATGGGAAATTCGCATCGACAACCGCGATTTCGTCGCCGTGTCCCATAGAAGCCAGAAGATAAAGGAGTTCGGGAGTATGCAGCACCGAGAGAGTTTTCAGCATGTCAATTCATCCGTTCGCCGCGAAAGATTGATTACGGGATCCAGGAGACCGCATAGATGCGCGCCGCGAGATCAAGTTGAATGGTTTCAAATCATCTCCGAGAACAGTAATGCCGCCTTCCCGATTCTGTCAACGGGAATCTGCCACGCCTCAACACCAAAGGCAAGACGAAGACCTACACCTGGCATCCGAAGGCCACCGGAGAATTCAGCCCGGCTACCGGCCCGTCGCGAATCACCGGGCCCGGTCACCCTAATATTCAGATCGTCAATTTGAAATCGGAGTGGAAGCCCTTTCAGATCACACCCGGACAGGAGGCCAGCGCGGATATCTACGGCGACGAGGACACCTGCTCGGCCTTCGAGTGCTGGAACCACTGGCCTGTCGCGCAAATCGCCTCGAGCGACCGCCCCTGCGTCGCCAGCGACCGAGCTTCCCACAGCTCGCTCTCGCACCTCTACTGGAAGATGTACAGCCGCGATGCTGGCGGCGAAACGAAAATCCTGATGGACGGCCTGACCACGCGCAGCGCCGCAGAGTTACTGCCGCTCGCAAAGTCGTGGATTGCTCCCCCGGCCCTGACCGTTGCCGGCGACCGCTATCAAAGCCAGGGATACGATCCAACCCAGCGCGCGTGGGTGGTCGCTGCGGCCGCCGGTCGACTGGCAAGTTCCCTGCAACTCACCTTCGCCGCCAGCGAGGAGTCACCGCTCTTCGATCCCGCGGTCATCATCAGAAACTGGGGCGACGGCGGCGCGCGCTTGTGGGTGGACGGCCAGCCGGAGGCCTGGAGCCGCGTTTTCCGCGCGGCCCACGTCCAGCATCTCGACGGCACCGATCTGGTGATCTGGATCCAGAAACAGTCGACCCAGCCCGTGCGCATCGAAATCTGGCCGGCGCGTTAAGATTTGCCCATCTGGAGTGCAGCCGGCATCGGCGCTCCCGCAGCCCGGGATCTTGCCGAAGCGCTTTTGACCGCGTCGTTCCGCGGCGGCGCCACCGATTCTCGCACCCGCAGCTCCGTCTTGAGCACAATATGCCGGACCGGGCTGTCCTTGTCGGCCACGCGGTCCAGCGCCAACTGCACCGCCGTCGCACCCAGTTGGTACGGCGACTGATACACCGAGGACAATTGCGGCGTCGTCGTCTCAGTCAGGTCGAGGCCGTCGAAGCCCACGATCGAAATATCATCGGGGCAGTGCAGCCTCTCTTCGCGGATGGCCAGCAGAGCGCCCAGGGCGATCATGTCGTTGCACGCCAGAATCGCCGTGGGGCGCGGCACCATCCTCAGCAGAAGCTTGGTTTTCGCGTAGCCGCCCGCCCGGTCGAATCCACTCTCCTGCTGAAACCCCGGCGCAAGATCGATCTTTGAGGCGCGCAGAGCCCGGCGAAACCCCTTCAGTCGATCCTGCGAGTTGGTCAGGTGCAGTGGTCCGGTGATGCACGCGATACGGCGATGTCCCAGACCCAGCAGATAGGACGCGGCTTCAAAGGCGCCGGCCGCGTTGTTGATCGTCACGCTGTCGCCGCTCCAGTTGCGCGGCAGGCGGTCCACGCAAACCACGGCCGCCCCCGCGCGCCGCCACGTTTCGGTCTGCGCCGTCAGTTCGCTGAAATCGGAAGGGATGACAATCAGTCCGGAAGGCAGATACGTGCGCAGCGCGTTCAGGTGCGTCACTTCCTTGCCATGATCGTTGTCGGTATTGCACAGCACCAGGCGATAGCCGTTCGAGAATGCAACGTCCTCTGCTCCGCGCACCACGCCCGGAAAAAAGGGATTGAGAATGTCCGGAATGATCATCGCGAGGATATTCGTTTTGTCGCGGCGCAGGCCCCGCGCCAGTTGGCTCGGCTGATAGCCGGTGGCATGGACCGCATCCATGACCCGCTTGCGCAGCGGTTCCCGGACCCGCGCAGTATCGTTCAGAACGTGGGAGACGGTCCCGAGGGAAACCCCGGCCAGTTCGGCGATCTTCTTCATGTTCGCCATCATTTCCCCGTTTCTGTTCGCCCGCTGCGTGGTCAGGCCTCCAGCCGCGCAGCCGCTGTGCCTGAATGCTTTCAGCTCAGCATAACAAACCGCTTGCGTGAAACCCGAGGCCAGCCCCGGCACATCAGGAGATCGCCGGCTCAGCATCGCCGGCCGCCGCGGAGACCGGGAACGAACCTGCCTTGCTTCGCACGCAAGGGCGTGGCGCCCGGTCCGCCGGTGAAAAACGGGCATCTTGACAAGCGTCGGCAACGGAACATAGACTTCCCTCGTTCTTCTTGAAAGCTTTCATTTCATGACCCAGGCAGTCGCGAACGTCGCCAGAAAAGTAAGACTGGGCGCCTCAGTCGCCTGCGCCAACCTCGCGCGGCTCGAAGATGACCTCCGCCTGCTCGCCGACAGCGGCATCGATTCCCTCCACATCGACATCATGGACGGCCGCTTCGTCAGCAATTTTGCGCTCGACTTTTCGCTCATGGAAACCGTGGGCCGCATCACCACCTTGCCCCTCGACTGCCACCTCATGATCGAGAATCCCGAACGCTACATCGGCCGCGCAGCGGCAGCCGGCGCCCAGTACATCGCCATCCATTACGAGGCCACTCCTCACGCACAGAAAGCCCTCCAGCAAATTCGCGACGCAGGCGCAAAGGCCGCGATTGCTCTCAATCCCGCAACGCCGGTGCAGTGTCTCGAATACGTCCTCGACGACATCGACGTGGTCACCATCATGACGGTGAACCCGGGAGCCACGGGCCAGAAGCTCATTCCCGCCATGCTGCGCAAGATCGCCGACACGCGGCACATGCTCGACGCCGCCGGGTACCCCGACGTCGAAATTCAGGTGGATGGCAACGTAAGTTTCGCGCACATTCCGGCGATGGTGGAGGCCGGAGCGACCATGCTCGTGGGAGGGACGTCCAGCGTCTTTCACGGGGACTATTCCATTCCCGATGCGGTTCACGCTGTACGGCAAATGGTGGAAAGGCTTGGACAGGCCGGATGATTATCGTTCACTCGTATCCAATCGCTGTGGCGCTGTGCGTGCTCACGATGTTCTGCTGGGGCTCGTGGGCCAACACGCTCAAGATGGAGCCACGTTCCTACGGCTTCGGACTCTTTTACTGGGATCAGGCCATCGGCTACCTGATCCTCCCGCTCATCCTGGCGCTGACCTTCGGATCGATGGGCAATGAGGGCAGGGGCTTCCTGGCCGACCTCGCCCAGGGAAGCCTCAGCAGCTATGCATGGGCTCTCTTCGGCGGCGTGGTCTTTAACCTCGCCAACATTCTGTTTATGGCCTCCCTCGATCTTGCCGGCATGGCCGTCGCTTATCCCATCGCCATCGGCATCGCTCTGGTGGAAGGCGTTCTCGTCAACTACTTTGCCCAGCCCAGGGGCAATCCTCTTCTGATCTTCGGCGGCGTCGCTCTGATTATGATCGCCATCATCCTCGACGGCCTCGCCTACCGTGCCTGTCAGGGCCGCACCGCCGGCCCCGGCCAAACGCGCAAGGGCATCCTCCTCGCCGTTTCCGGTGGCATCCTCATGGGGCTGTTCTATTTCCTGGTGCAGCGTTCCGTTTCGATGGACTTCACCCATCTCGAGCCCGGGCGCTTCGGACCCTACGCGGCCGTCCTGGTCTATTCCGCCGGATCGCTGGTCTCCAACGTCGTCTTCAACACCTACTTTATGGCGCATCCGGTGAAAGGCGAGAAAGTCACGTACTCCGACTACTTCGCCGGCGGAACCCTGAAGTACCACCTCATCGGCATGCTCGGCGGCGTCATCAACGGCATCGGCGTCACCTCGAATTTCGTCGCCTCCAAAACCGCCAGCCCCGCCATCGCCTATGGACTCGGACAGGGCGGCACCATGATCGCGGCCATCTGGGGCGTCTGCGTGTGGAAGGAGACCAAAGGCGCATCCAGGGGAACCCAGGCCATGATCGGCGCCATGTTTCTCTTCTTCATCAGCGGCCTCTTCCTGCTGGTCGACTCGATGCTGCGGTAGTGGAGGAGGGACGCCTTGATCGGCATCGGTTCGGATCACGCAGCCCTCGACTTGAAGGAAGCCATCAAAGCCTGGCTCCTCGGGCAGGGCCGCGAACTGCGCGACTTCGGCACCTTCGGACCCGAGCGCGTGGATTACTGCGATTACGGCTTTTGTGTCGCCGAAGCCGTGGCCCGCGGCGCATGCCAGAAGGGACTGATCTTCTGCGGAACCGGCGTGGGCATCTCTATTTCCGCCAACAAAGTTCCCGGGATTCGCTGCGTCGTGTGCAGCGAACCCTATTCGGCGAAGCTCTCGCGGCAGCACAACGATACGAACATGCTGGCGCTGGGTGCGCGCGTCGTCGGCATCGAACTGGCCAAAATGATCATCGATGTCTGGCTCACGACGCCCTTTGAAGGTGGCCGCCACGCCGACCGCGTGATGAAAATTGCCCGCTACGAAGAGACTCGCGCCCATGCACCGTTGCACGGAGCCAGCCAACCATGAAGGCGCAGGAACTCAATATCGGCGTCGACATCGGTGGAACCAACATCAAGTTCGACATCGTCGACGGCGAGGGACGCATCCTGGGCCAGAAAAAAATCGCGACCGACCCTAGGCGCGGCTGCGAAGCCATTCTCGCTGCCATCGTGAGCGAAATTTCGAGCCTGTTGCGGGAATCGGCCTTGCGCGCTCAGGACCTCACCAGCATTGGCATCGGTGTCCCCGGCACTGCGGATTCAGAACACGGCACAGTCGTGTATGCGCCCAATCTGTTCTGGAGAAACGTCCCGATCGTCCCGGCCGTCCGGCCGATCTTCGGAGTCCCGGTCTCGATTGCGCAGGACACGCGCGCTGCGGCCTGGGCGGAGTATCTCGTCGGCTCCGGCCGAGGCCTGCGCGGCGTTGCGGCCGTCACCCTGGGTACCGGCATCGGCTGCGGCATGGTCATCGACGGCAGGATCTTCTATGGCGCGCTGAACACCGCCGGCGAATTCGGGCATCAGATTGTCGAGCTGGATGGAGAGCCCTGCAACTGCGGACGGCATGGGTGCCTCGAGGCCCATGCTGGCGGCCTCGCCATTGTGCGCGCCGCCGAAAAGCAGATTTCCCGCCTGCACGCTCTGCTCGAAGGAAAACCCGAAGTCGATGTCGCGGACGTCTATCGGCTCGCCGAAGCAGGCAACCTCCAGGCACGCCAGCTCACCGACCGCGCCCTGCGCTACATCGGCGTCGGCCTCGTGAATCTCATCAACCTCACCAGCCTCGAAATCATCTGCCTCAGCGGCGGCATCAGCAACGCGCCTCCGGAGTTGCTGCTCGATCCGCTGATTGCGTTCGTGCGCAGCCGTGCCTATGAAATGGCGGCGCAGCGCGTGCGCATCTGCCACTCGGCCCTCGGCGAGGATGCGCCGCTGATTGGCGCAGCCCTGCTGCACCGCGAACCCGCGCAGGCAGCGCTTCTGCAGGAGGGAGCCGCGCTGTCGTCGGCGCATTGATACAGCCGGAGATCCACGGTGGATCGGGGAGAAATGCAATGATCGTCAACACGAAACGAGACAGCGACGTGAGTCGTCGCGAGTTCCTGCGGCTGGCCGCAATGACGTCGGCGTTGACGCTGGCCCCGGCGGCAGCCTTCGGCGCGAGCGATGCAGGAGACGTGCCGTGGCATGGTGCGCTCGCCCCGCTGGCCCCGGGCGCGGTGCGCCCCGACGGGTGGCTGCGCGGCTGGCTGCAAAAACAAGCCAACCAGCTCGGTTCGCATTTGCCCGAGGTCTCCTGGCCCTTCACTAAAGATTACTGGGGCGAGGAGCAGCGCGGCGCGTTTTGGACGCCGGAACAGGAAGGCGAGCAGTGGTGGCCCTGGGAGCAGAAAGCCTACTGGATCGATGGCGCAACGAGGCTGGCCATTCTGCTCGGCGACCAGCAACTGCTCGAGAAGACGAAGCGGCCCATCGCCTACACCTTCCTCCATCCCGACAGGCAGGGATACCTCGGCCCTGAGCTTTTTCAGGACCCCCTCGGCGACTACCACCGCTGGCCCCATGTCGTTTTCTTCCGCAGTGTGGCTGCCATGGTCGACGCGTCTGTGCCTGTGCCCGGACTTGCGAGCGCGCAGATTGCCGGCCTGATGCAGCGTCACTATCTCACCGACGACGCCTCCTACGGCAAGCCCAAACGAAACGTCAACAACATCGAAGACATGCTCTGGTGCTACAGCCGGACGCGTGATCCGCGATTGATGTCGCTCGCCGAAAGCGCCTGGGCCGAGTATCAGAAGTACGCCGACGATCCGGAGAACGCCGACCTGGGCGCGCTCCGCGTCCTCGGCGACACGCCCATCAACGCACACGGCGAAACTTACGCTGAAACATCGAAGCAGCCCGCAATCCTGTACCTCTACACCGGCAACCCGCAGTACCTGCGATTCGGGCTCGCGGCGCAGCGCCGCATCTTCGACTTCCACATGCTGATCGATGGCGTCCCGTCTACCTCCGAGTGGTTCTCCACCCTCAGCTCGCTCGATTCGCACGAGACCTGCGGCATCGCCGATCACACCTGGTCGTGGGGCTACTGCCTGATGGCCACCGGCGATGCCGCGTGGGCCGATCGCATCGAGCGCGCCTGTTTCAACGCGGCGCCCGGCGCGTTGCGCAACGACTGGAAGGCGCTGCAGTATCTCTCCTGCCCCAACCAGTTCCTGGCAACTCTCGACTCCGATCACAACTGGCCAAAATTCCCCGAGCACGGCATGGGCATGATGGCCTATCAGCCGAATCCGGGAAAGCGTACCGCCTGCTGTGCCGGCAATGTCCACCGGATTCTGCCGAACTACGTCATCCGCATGTGGATGAAGAAAGGCGACGGCCTGGCCGCCGTGCTCTACGGTCCCTCGACCGTGAACGCAGTCGTCGGCGCCGCGAACACGCCGGTGGAGATCGCGCAGACCACCCACTACCCCTTCGACGATGAAATTCGACTCCGGGTCAATGCCGACGCCCCCGTGACGTTCCCCCTCTCGCTGCGAATCCCGGGCTGGTGCGAGGCTCCTCGCGTCACGGTGAACGAAGCACCCGTGCACGCCATCCGTGGCAGCGACGGATTCATCGTGTTGCGACGCACCTTCCGGCCTGGCGATCGCATCACCCTCACCCTGCCCATGAAGCCGGCGATATCGCATTGGCCGCAAAACGGAATCGGCCTCGAACGCGGCCCTCTGGTGTATTCGCTGCCCATCGAAACCGCGTGGACCACGAAGGTCGAGCCGATGTACTCCACTCCGGAGTTTCCCGCCTGGGAAGCCCGGCCTAAGAGCGCCTGGAACTACGGATTAGCACTCGATGAAGCAACACTCGAGCACGCTGTCCAGGTCCAGACACAGCCAGCAACGGCTGAAGAGGCATTGGACCCCTGGGAGAATCCTCCCGTGCATATGAAAGTTCCAGCACGAAAAATCGCCGGCTGGGAGCTGCAAGCCAACCCGGAGAAGCCGGAACAGAAGTTCACGCCGCCGCTGCCGGATCTCAGCGCCATGCACGTGAGCGAACTGATCGAACCCATCACCCTGGTGCCGTATGGAGCGACGAAGCTGCGCGTGACCCTCTTTCCCGCGGTCAAATCCTGAGTCGCCCGCGGGCCGCGATCAGCCGCGGCGGTGCGTCCGCCACGAGCGGTCGAGTTCGTTCAGCGTCTCGCGCGCGTTAGCGCTGCCCGCCAGAAAGCGCGCAACTATCTCGGCGCCCACAATCTGGAACTGGGCGAATCGCGCATGCCGCGGTCGTAGCCAGGCATGCTCGATCACCGGCAGCGTTGCGCGAAAGTAGCCGTGGCTGAGATGATTCGCGGCTTCGTCCGTCCAGGCGCTGAGCCGTCCCGGCTGGCCACCGGACTCCACATAAAGCGTGCGCTGGCAATCGCGGTTCGCCACATACGCGGCGTACTCCACGGCCACATCGCGATGCGCGCCGAGCGTGGAGACGGCCAGCCCCGCTCCTCCCAGCGTGGCGCCCACCGGCCCCCGTCCCGCCGACGGAATCAGTCCAAACGAAATGCGGTGCGGACGGTAACCCGAACGCGCGTAGTTGGAGTAGCCAAAAGCCAGCGGGCAATACGCCGTTTCGTCGGTGCTGCTCATGCGCTCCCAAACGGCAATCGGATTCTCCCCAGGCGCCTTCTCCGTCGCGCCGTCGCGCAGGCGACGCAGACTGTCCAGCGCGTATTCGCCGGTTGCGCGGGACGCCACCATCGAGCCACTCGCCAGCGGCGCCTCGCCGGCGTTCGCGCAGATCGAGCAGAAGGCCAGGAACGCATCGAGTGGAAACAGCGGCAGAGATACGAACCCGCGCCGAATCGCCGCCAGGGCGAAGACCTCCTCCCACGTCTTCGGAAACGACGCTCCTTCGCGCTCCAGCAGATCGGCGCGATATCCGGCCACCTGCGCGGCGGCGTCGATGCTCAGCGCCCACAGGTGCCCGTCGATCATGTAGCTGGCATGCGAGGGCCCGGCGCTGTCGGTCGCCAACTCCGCAAGCTGCCTCGAAGGCAAAACCGCATCGAGCGCGAGGAACGCGCCCGACTGAGCCAGCGCACCCATCCAGGGATGATCCAGCACCACCAGGTTGTAGCGCGCAGCCAGATCTTCCACCGGCGCTTCGCCGAACTCGCTCAGGCTCCGCGCTTCCCACTCGATGCTGACTCCGGGATGCTCCTGACAGAACTGCCGCGCCGTCGCCAACATGGGAGCGAGGCCGCGGTCGTGCCGCCATGTCATGCCCCGCAGGCAAATCACTTTTCATCCTCGATCAGCCCCACCACCCCGTCGCGGTGCAGTTGATCGATCTCCTCGTTAGCAAATCCCATCTCGCTGAGAATCGCGCGGCCATGCTCGCCAAGCAGCGGCGGCCTCCGAATCTCGCACGGCGTGCGGCTGAAGCGGGCCGGCGGCCCGATCGTACGGAAATGCGGCACCTTCGGATGCTCGAAGCTGACGATCGTTCCGTTGTGTCGCACCTGCGGATCGCTCTCGATCTGCGGAAAGGTGTTCACCGGAGCCGCCCAGATATCGGCCTCGATGAAGATGTCCATCAGCTCGGCGGTCGTCTTTTTCGCGAATCCCGGATCGAGGCTGCGCTTCACTGCGTCGCGATCCTCGATCACATTGCGCGAGTCATTCCCTTCATAGCCCGCAACGCCAACCAGTTCCGCAATCTTCCCCACCGGCATCATCGCCACAACGATGTGGCCGTCTTTCGTTTTGTAAATTCCCATCGGAGCCCCAACGCACGGATGCCCGATCCCCGCCGCGCTCCGCTGAGGAACGTGCCCGGTGTTGAGGTAGAGCGTCACCTCCTGCGTGGCAAGGCCGAGGATTGAATTCAGCAAATTGATGTCGATGCGCTGGCCAAGGCCGGTGCGATTGCGCTCATAGAGAGCCGCCAGAATCGCGCCCACAATGTGGAACGACGCCGTCAGGTCTGCAACCCCCATCCCCACCGGCGACGGCGGATCGTCTTCCTTCCCCTGCAAATTCAGAACGCCGGCAACCGCCTGCGCCAGCAGGTCCTGGCCGGGTCGCGCGACATACGGGCCATCCTGCCCCCATCCGCAACTCGCGCAGTAAATCAGCTGCGGATGAACCTCGGACAGGGTTTTGTAACCGAGACCGAGACGGTCCATCACGCCCGGACGAAAGTTCTCCAGCAGAACGTCGCACGAGCGAATGACCCGCAGAGCCGCTTCTTTGCCCCGCATATCTTTCAGATTGAGCGCCACGCTGCGCTTGCCGCGATTGAAGGCGAGGAAGGAAACGGACTCCCCGTTGATCCACGCATCGCCCAGCGACCAGTTGCGTTGCCAGTCGCCTTGCAGAGGCTCGATCTTCAGAACCTCTGCGCCCATGTCCGCCAGCGCCTGCGTTGCATTGGGTCCCTGCACCAACTGGCTGAAATCGGCCACGCGCAGTCCCTGTAATGGTCCGCTCAACTTCTTCTCCCCCCGGCTACGATTTCGCCGATTAGCCCGGCTTCCGCATCCAGAATGCTCTCAATCAAAGTCAACCGATCCCGGCTCGCAATAAACTCCAGCCTCCGAATGCCAAAAGGATCGATCTCCTCCCGTATCAGGCGAAGCTCTTCCGGCGAAGGCGGCTCCGTCGTCGCGAGCGCTTCGCTCACCAGCAATTCCCCGCCCGTGCGATCCCGAACCTCCTCGAGAGCGATCTGCGGATGAAGGCTCGTCAAATGAAAAATGCGATCGGCGTGATTCAGTTCGAAGATGCCGAGTTCCGTGATCACGCGAACCTTTCCAGGCGGCAGGCCCGCACGCCGGCGCTCTTCGTCTGTCAGCAACCCGCGCGCGGCCGTGCAGAAATCGACCGCCTCCACAAATCGCTCGCGGGTGTGGCGAGCGAGATAGAGCGTGAAATTCCGATGCAGATTCGCCACGTCCGCCATGCCGCCCTGGCCGGGAAGACGAATCCGTTTCTCGCCGCTCTCGATCCACGCATTGTTCGTGCGCCCGCGACGATCCAGTTGCGCCGTTGTAATGACCTCATGCGTGATGCGCCCCTGCTGGTAATACCAGTGGTAGGTCTCGTCTCCGCCCCAGAACACTTTCGCGCTGCCAAACTCCAGCGGCTCGGCGGCCGACAGCGACATGGGGTGAACATCGATGTCGATAAAACCGCCATTCAGCGCGATGATCGTGAGCTGCGGCGCGTGGGTCCGCTTCGCCAGCAGATACGACACCATGGCCAGCGGCGAAACGGACCCGACCGAGCATAGACTTCGATTGTCGTATTCGCGGGAGAGGCAAACCGCCATCAGCTCGTCGATAGTCCAGCTTGCAGATTCCGTCGGGATGCGGTGTTTTGTCAGAAGCGGCTGCGTCAGATCGGCCGTGCGGAGGGCGGCGGTCGCCGCGAGAAAAGCCCGGCGTTCTGAGTCGGGCCTGGCCTCCTCTTCCGTCGTGGCGGCTATCGGCGTGCCGGCATTCCGCCGTCGCTGCTGCTCTTCCCGCACTGCGCAAAGCAACTCGCGATAGTCCGTGGAGTAGTACGGCAAACAGGCAGTCGGCCACGCTCCCCACGGAACATGTGCAATCGCGGTGACAAATTCGCGGGGAAGCACGAACGAGCCGCGCGCCGTGCCGAGCATCCCCGGCTCAACCCTCTCCTCGGCAGTCACGAGCACGTTCTGTGCAGCGCCGAGCAGGGAAAGATCGAATCCGCGCGCGCCTTGAATCTCGATGTTGCCCGCGCGATCGGCCCGCTGCACATGGAGCAGCAGACAATCGATATCCAGCCGCCGCGCCTGGCCAATCGGCTCTCCGCTGAACACCGAGGACGATGACTTCCAGAACTCGCCGTTCTGCATCAGATCGGAGCCGGCGGGCAACTGAAAGGGCATCTCCGGCAACCGAAAATGAGCGGCGTGCAGCGCCTGCATCATGGCCAGCGCGGTCCACTCCTCAACCTCAACCTCCTGTTTTTCGAGAGCTTCGCGGAAGCGCGGAGCGAGACCGAAGATGTCGAGGCT
This sequence comes from Acidobacteriaceae bacterium, assembly GCA_036267295.1. Classification (GTDB taxonomy): domain Bacteria; phylum Acidobacteriota; class Terriglobia; order Terriglobales; family Acidobacteriaceae; genus Palsa-343. The sequence continues at coordinate 148,211 of DATAWI010000016.1, forward strand.
CGAAAAGCAAAAGGCCAGCTTGCGCACTGCTTTGGCGTCGAGTAGCAGTTCCAGCGCGAAGCCGCCGCCCCAGCTCACGATGCGGAGATCTCTCTTCTTCCCGGCAATCATCTTACGGATGAGTGCCAGCGGCAGACGCGACAGGTGCACGCCGCCAATGCCGAGGCTGCATCCACTGGGAACGCGCCCGGCAAGCTCCTCGAGTGTGAGAAATTCAGTCATACCGGCCGGCTCCAAAGCATGCGCACAAAGAGCTACAGCACAGCACAGGAGACGCCTCCGTCAACCGCGATGCATTGCCCGGTGATCCACGAACTTTCGTCGCTTGCCAGAAACAGCGCCGCATTCGCAACATCGATCGGCTGCCCGATCCGCCCCAGCGGATGCATCTTGTCCCACGCAGCGCGCAACTCCGCGGGATTGGCAACGCGTGACATCACCCCCGCATTCATCGGCGTGTCCACCGTGCCCGGCGCAATGCAGTTCACCCGCACTCCGCCAGCCGCATATTCCCGGGCCAGTTGGCGGGTCATGGCGATGATGCCGCCTTTGCTCGCGGCGTAGTGCGGATATCCCGGAAACCCGAAAAGTCCCTGAACCGACGCAATGTTGACGATCGCTCCGCGCCCCGCCCCCAGCATCCCGGGAAGCACATGCTTCGCGCATAGAAACGAGCCCATCAGGTTCACGTCGAGAATGCGGCGCCAGTCTTCCACGCTCAGCAGGTGAGCCGGCGATTCGTGGGCGATGCCCGCCACGTTGAGCAGAACGTCCACCGCGCCGAGGCGTTCAGACCCGGCGCGCACCAGCGCCTCCACCTCCGATTCCTGGCTGATATCCGTGCGGACGAAGAGACATTCGCCCCCCGCTTCGCGAATTTCACGCTCGGTTTGGGCCGCACCTTCGTTCACATCGGCGGCGAGTACGCGAGCCCCCTCGCGGCCAAACAGCAGGGCGATCGCTTTCCCGATTCCCATCGCGGCTCCTGTCACCAGAGCCACCCGATTCTCGAGTCGCTTCACAGCTCTTTTTCCTCGCAGGGGTGCCAATATAGCAGCCCGAAGGGTAAACTTGAAAGCATTCATTTTCAGGAAATCGGAGACTTCACCCAAATGACCGCCGACCCGGCTACCCCCGTCGAAACCCTTGCGAACGACGGCAACCTTTGCGGCGAAGGCCCCCACTGGGACGAACGCGAGCAGACACTTTGGTGGACCGACATCGACGGCAAAAAATTCTATCGCTGGGCTTGGCGCGATGGGCGGCGCGAAATCGTCGACCAGGGTTTCACCGTCAACGGATTTACCCTGCAGGAGCATGGCGGCCTCCTGGTCACGAACAGCGAAGGCGCGTGGCTATGGCATCCCGGCGAGAAGCCCTTTCTGCTCGCGCGCGAGGCCGGCGGCCAGAAATGCCGCCTCAACGATTGTCTTGCCGATCCCGAAGGTCGCGTCTTTTCCGGCTCCTTCCACCTCAATCCCGACGGAACTTCGCCCCCCAGCTATCTCTTTCGCATCGATACCGACGGCAGCGTGCACATCGCCGACGAAGGCATCTCCTTTTCGAACGGCCTCGCCTTTTCTCCCGACTGCAGCACCCTCTACTTCACCGACATGGTGGCGCGCTGCGTCTACGCCTACGACTGGCGTCGCCGCGATGGCGCCCTCAGCAACCGCCGGGTTTTCGTGCGCATCGATCGCGCCGAGGGCATGCCCGACGGCCTCACCGTCGACGCCGAGGGATATCTGTGGATCGCACACTGGTTCGGCGGCTGCGTCACGCGCTACGATCCCGGCGGAAAGCGCGAACGCAAAATCCAGTTCCCCGCCGCGCAGATTTCGTCGCTCGCCTTCGGCGGCCCCCATCTGGATGAGATTTACGTGACCTCCGCCGCGCTCAGCAATTGCCTCATGCTGGCCCCCGAAGGTTACGATCCAAACCGCGTATTTGTCGGTGGACCGCTCTACCGCATGCGGCTCGGCATTCAGGGCAAACTCAAGTTTCGCTCGCGCGTGCGCGTCTCCGGAACGCAACGCGCCGTCAACCCATCGCGCAGCGCCGGTCCGCGCGCGGAGTCGTGATGACCACCGGTATCTTCGTCGGGCTCTCGACCATCGATCTCGTTTACGAGGTCGACCAGTTTCCTGCCGGTGACTCCAAAATCACCGCGAAGAGTCAGAACGTCTTCGTCGGCGGCCCTGCAGCCAACGCCGCCATCGCCTTTCGTCATCTCGGCGGAGACGCCACCCTGGTCACCGCCGTCGGACGGCACCCCCTCGCCGCGATCGTCCGCGAAGACCTCAGCCGCTACAAGGTCGCGCTCATCGATCTCACGCCCGGCTCCGAGGACGTTCCAGCCATCTCGTCGGTCGCGGTGGACCCGGCCGGCCGGCGCAATGTCATCTCGCCCAACGCCTCGCGCGTTTCGGTGCCTCCCGTGCAGGTCGATCCCGAACTGCTCGCACGCGCCTCCGTTCTGATGGTGGATGGTCACGCGATGCAGGCCTGCCAGGCATGGGCGCGTGCCGCGCGGCACTCCGGAATTCGCGTCGTGCTCGACGGCGGAAGCTGGAAGGAGGGCATGGACACACTGCTGGACTTCGTCGATTCGGCCCTGTGTTCGGCTGATTTTCGGGTCCCGAACCGGCTCCATCGGGATCAGGCGATCGATTTTCTGAACACCCACGGGGTTCGCGAGATCGCATGCACCGGCGGATCCGGCCCGATCCGCTGGTCAACCGCGTGCGGCTCCGGTCTCATTCCCGTTCCTCAGGTTCCTGTTGTGGACACGACCGGCGCCGGCGACATCCTGCACGGCGCTTTCTGCTGGTACACAACCCAGGGCCCGAGTTTCCCTGAGTCCCTGCGGCGCGCAGCCGCAATTGCTTCTGATTCCTGCCGATTCCAGGGTACACGCGCCTGGATGACGACCCATTCTCCCCCAGGCGGAGCGGCCAACCCCGCGGAGTAATGCGCCGCAGGACCGCCGGTCCCCAAATCTGCAGTCCTGTTGATTCGGCGCGCATCGCATCCCCCGCGCATCTCAATCCAGAGTGAAAGCAAGGAGAAGCCCATGGCAGCAAATCCCAAACCATCGTCTGAATGGACGCAGAAGCCGGCCAGCCAGCCCGCCGCAAAGCCCGACGCATGCGATCGCGAAATCGATCCGGACGCGCCCGCAGGCAGTCCTGCTTCGCTCGGCGCGAAAAGCGATTGCAATGGCCGTCCCACTACCGACGACAGCGTGGTCGAGGCGATGGATGAGCAGGGGCCGCGCACGCCTGGAAATCAGGGAACTGGAAATCAAGAGCCGTAGCGAACCGGAATCATCGTTCGCACGAACAGCGCGGCTGGAAACTTGCAACCGACGGACTGGCGGTTTGTCAGGGCCGAGCAGCCTGCCCGGCTCTACTCGACGTTAAAACAAGCCGGCGATCAACCGCGCGATGCCGACCAACCCTACCCACATGCCGGCGCTGAGCAGCAATCCAAAGATTGCGCCGCGTGCCGGAGCGATCGGATCTTCACCCTTGCTCCGCCGCGCCGGAAAGAAACTCACCTTGGCTTCATGCCAGCGCGCCGCCTGGTCGAATCCCATGCCAGCACGAACCGCTTCGACAGGTGTCATCATGTCCCAGCTCCTTATCCCACAGGCCCGGATTTCACAACGCGTTCATCCTCGCAGGTCTCCGAACGCGGAAGATGTGACATCAATCACCCTGGTTGTCCGCTGCCTGCGCAAAACGCAGATCTGAATCATTGCAGCCACCCCTGTTATTGAGCGGGAGTCCCCACAGGGAATGAATGCAAAGCCCCAAACAGCATGTGCGCCCCGAAGGACGCACATAGAGGGAAGATATTGCCGATCGGAGCCTCAGGCGCGAATGCGGCTGCGCAGCTCTTCCGGGATGCGGTCCTGGAGGACGCGCGCCTGCTCGATCGCCACCCCGGTCAGGTACACCGGAGCGGGCGTCGCCACCGCGACCAGGATCCACGCCACCAGCGACGCCAGCAGCCCCATGAACGCCGCAGCCTGCAGCGTCAGCACCATCTGAATGTGGTCCAGATGCAGTACCGCAATCGCCGCGGTGCGCAGCGGCTCAATGTGGTGGATTACTGCGAGCGCCAGCAGGAACACCAGAATCGAGAGGGTGCTGAGGCTGATCAGGACCACATCGATGGCACGATGCATGCGCTGCCGGCGCCGGCAGTGAACGCAGGTTGCCAGATGCTGCTCGTAATCCGTGCGCATTTCCGGCGATATGCCTGAAATGTCGTAACGCCAGCTCGAAAGTATGTCCCCGACGACCGTATCGGTGCAATTGCTCATCGGTCAGGTCCCCACTCTCTGCCCGCCCCATGCAATGCCCCGGCGTGGTGACTGAGAAGCGCTCTGGGGCTGCTGTGGAAGGCTATCCTCATTATAAGACGTTTCATCCCAGGACAATAGGTTCCATTGGACGATTCTGCTCGGCTAGTACGAGCCGATTGGCCAACAAGTTCATCTTGTCGCGCAGCGCACGCTCCGCCGCGATCCGCGCCAGTTCCGGAAGATTATTGCTTTCAGACAGATGGGCCAGCACCACATAGGCGGCGTGCCCATCGTAGCCGCGCGCCAGAAACTCCGCCGCCGCATCGTTCGACAGATGCCCCACCCGCGACATCACCCGCTGCTTCACCGACCACGGATACGGTCCGTCGCGCAGCATATCCAGATCGTGGTTCGATTCCAGCATCAGCACATCGCACCCCCGCAGATGGATATGCAGGTTAGATGGCATGTATCCGAGATCGGTCGCAATCCCCAGGCGCGCTCCCTCCACCTCGAACACAAACCCCACAGGATCAACAGCATCGTGGGGGATCGTAAAGGGCGTCACCACAATGTCGCCAATGCGAAAGACGCTCCCCGACTGGAAGTATTCAACCGCCGGCAGGGCCGCGGGATCTTTCTCCGGCTCGCACAGCGACTCCTCGGCCGCCGCCTTCTCCTCGGCATCGGGCTCAGGCGTCGGCATCGCGGCCGCCTGACGCCGCTGCTCCAGCCATTCGGCGTACGTGATGCGTTTGCGGGGAGTCAGCCAGCGCACCCACGCACGATGCGTCGGCTCCGTCAGGTACACCGGGATACCCAGCCTGCGCGCTGTCACCGCCAGTCCCTGCACATGGTCCTGGTGCTCGTGTGTGATGAGGATCGCGTCCAGCGTCTCTGGATCCTCGCCCGCAGCGCGCATCCGCCGCATCAACTCGCGGCACGACAGCCCCGCGTCCACCAGAATCCGCGTCCGGGCGCTGGAGACAATCGTGCTGTTCCCTTTGGAACCGCTGGCCAGCACTGTCATCCGCGCCATAGTGCTGAGGATACGCCGGATCGATGTGGAAGGCAGGGCCGCAGTGGTACGGCAGTAACCAGGAAGTAATCCGCGATCACGGAGCCGCCCGCCCATTCGGTCAGTAGTTGTAAAAACCCCGCCCGCTCTTGCGTCCCAGCCACCCCGCATCCACCATGCGGATAAGCAGCGGGCACGGCCGATACTTCGGATCGCCCAAACCATCGTGCAGCACCCGCATGATGTCGAGGCAAACGTCGAGCCCAATAAAGTCGGTCAGCGTCAGCGGCCCCATGGGATGCGCCATCCCCAGCTTGAAGACCTCGTCCACCGCCTCCGCCGTCGCCACGCCTTCCATCACCGCGAACATGGCCTCGTTCAGCAGCGGCATCAGTACGCGGTTCGAGACAAACCCCGGCGCGTCGTTGACTTCGACGGGCGTCTTGCCCAGCTTGTCCGTCAGCGCCTTCACCGTCTCGTAGGTGGCCTGCGTCGTGGCGAGGCCCCGGATCACCTCCACCAGCTTCATCATGGGCACCGGGTTGAAGAAGTGCATGCCAATGACGCGCTCCGGACGCCCCGTCTGCGCGGCCAGCTTTGTAATCGAAATCGACGATGTGTTCGAAGCGAGAATTACGTCCGGCCGGGCAATGCGGTCGAGATCGCGAAAGATCTCGCTCTTGACCTCGAAGCGCTCGGTGGCCGCTTCAACGATGAAGTCGCACGCGGCCAGCAACCCGCGATCCAGCGTGCCCTCGATTCTCGCCAGCGCAGCATCAGCATCGTCCTGGGTAATTTTGGATTTCTCCGCCTCGCGTCCCAGATTCTTTCGAATGGTCGCGAGCCCCCGGTCGAGAAAACTTTGCTCGACCTCGCAGAGCCGCACAGCGAAGCCGCCGCGCGCAAAAACGTGGGCGATGCCGTTGCCCATGGTACCCGCGCCCACCACGCCGACGGTGCGAATTTCACCCATCCCCACAACTCCGTTCAGTGTTTCTGCTTGTGCCCTGCATCCTTTGCCCTGTCCCTCAGGGCACCCGGGTCAGCAGGCAGGTGACATTGTCGTGGCCGCCCGCCTCGTTCGCGGCTTCCACCAGGCACTCCGCCGCGCCGTTCAGCGTCGCCTCCGACCCCAGAATCTCCGCCATCTGCTCTTCGTTCACTTCGCGGGTCAGGCCGTCCGTACACAACAGAAAAACGTCGCCGGGCTTCGTTTCAATCTCCAGAACCTCTTCGGTCACCGACTTCTGCGTCCCCACGGCACGCGTAATCACGCTGCGAAACGGCGACCGCGCGGCCTCTTCGCGCGTCATGGTCCCCAGCCGCATCTGCTCGTCCACCAGAGAATGGTCATGCGTCTGCCGCTCCAGATCGCCGCTACGGTAGAGATAGCAGCGGCTGTCGCCGGCGTGCGCAATCAGCGCCGAACCCGGACGCAGCAGCAGCGCCACCAGCGTCGTGCCCATCCCATACAGTCCAGGATCGCGATCGGCCCGCTCCAGCACCGTGCGGTTGGCCTCGGCAATGGCTTCGTGCAGGGTCGCAGGACCGGCAGTCGCCGCATCCTCCGTGCACATCCGCTCCAGCAGAGCCTCGACCGTCATGCGGCTCGCTACTTCGCCGCCGGCCGCGCCTCCCATGCCATCGCACACCACAAAAATGCCGTGGTCCGCCCGGTATCCGTACGCATCTTCGTTGCTGCTGCGTACCCGGCCGGTGCTGGTATGTGCGGCTGCCTCCGGCAGCCATGGGTTCGAAGTCTTCATCCGCGAGGGAAAGAAATCAGAATCACGATACACGAGGCCAGGTGAACTTGTATCTACCATCACAATGTGGCATCGCCGCTATCTTCTACAATCGGCCTGAGGAACCTACCGCCATGCCGCGCAAGCCGCTGATCGCCGCCAATTGGAAAATGTATAAAACTCCCGCCCAGGCGCAGGAGTTTGTGAAGGCCTTTTTGTCCCTCGTTACCCGCCACGAACGCGACGAAATCGTGCTCTGCCCCTCCTTTACTTCCCTTTCCGTAGTCATTGCCGCGGTCACCGGCTCCGGCGTCGCCGTCGGCGCCCAGAATATGTATTCCGCCGAAGAAGGCGCGTTCACCGGCGAAACCTCCCCCCTCATGCTCAAGGCCATCGCCGCCACCCACGTCATCCTGGGCCACTCTGAGCGCCGCCAGTATTTCGGAGAAACCGACGAGATCGTCAACCGCAAGCTGCACACCGCCCTGAAGCACGAGCTGGTGCCGATTGTCTGCGTAGGCGAGGTGCTGGCCGAGCGTGAAGGCGGCCGAACCCAGGAGGTCCTGCTCCGCCAGACCCGCGGCGTCCTCGCCGGCATCACGGCGGCTCAGGCTGCTCCCATCGTCATCGCCTACGAACCGGTATGGGCCATCGGCACCGGCAAAACCGCCACCCCGCAGATCGCCTCCGACGCGCACACCATCATTCGAAGCGAAGTCGCCAAATTGCTCGGATCCGAGGTCGCGGACAACCTGCGCATCCTCTACGGCGGCAGCGTCAAGCCGGACAACGCGACCTCCCTGATGAACGAAGCCGAAATCGATGGCGCGTTAGTCGGTGGCGCCAGCCTCGACCCGCAATCCTTCGCGAAGATCGTGAATTATTAGCGATTCCCCGGGGCGCAGCCGTCGCCGTTCGCGCCCCGGTGATTCGCCCGTTCCCGAGTCCCTGTCCCCTATTCCCTATCCCCTATCCCCTCGTCCCTGGTCCCTGGTCCCTGTAACCTGACACTGTGAACGAGCCGGAAATCATCCAGCAAATTCTCGCTCGCGTCCGCACCATCGCCGTCGTCGGCCTCACCGACCGCGAAGGGCGCGCCAGCTACGGCGTCTCACGCTTCATGCAGAGTCAGGGATACCGCATCATCCCCGTCAATCCCCGCATCGAGTGCTCGCTCGGCGAAGTCGCTTACCCCGATCTCGACGCTGCCTATGCGGCTCTCGACGGCAAGATCGACCTCGTCAACGTCTTCCGCGCCCCCCAGCATGTCCCCGCGATCGTGCAGGATGTCATCCGGCTGCAAATCCCTTGCCTCTGGCTCCAGGAGGGAGTCGTCGATGAGGAAGCCGCGCGGCAAGCCGAAGCCGCCGGCATCAAGGTCGTCATGGACCACTGCATTTTGAAAGAGCGCATGGCCGCCGGCTGGCGCAATCGCAGCTAAAGTGTCCTCGACTGGCTGTTAGAGCTGCAGGGTGCGCGGCTGCACATTCTCCCGAATAAACCGCACCACCGCCTCCAGCGCGGTCCCCGGCCCGAAGATCGCCGCCACGCCGCTCTCCTTCAGCGCAGGAATGTCCTGCTCCGGAATCGTTCCGCCCAGCACCACCAAAATATCAGCCGCGTTCCGTTCGCGCAGCAGCGCCGTGATGCGCGGCACAATGGTGTTGTGCGCTCCGGAAAGAATGCTCAGGCCGACGCAGTCCACGTCTTCCTGGATGGCTGCGTTGACGATCATCTCCGGCGTCTGCCGCAAGCCGGTATAGATGACCTCCATGCCCGCATCGCGCAGCGCGCGGGCAATTACCTTGGCGCCGCGGTCGTGGCCATCCAGCCCCGGCTTGGCCACCAGCACGCGAATGGGAGTTGTTCGCTCAGCCATACAGAACGCTGAAGAATAGCACAGCGCGGCCTCACGGCTCCGCGACCGCGCGCCCCTCGGACGCGAACCCCAGCCTGCGCAGCAACCGGTCCATCGTCAGGCCCTGCACCACGATCGAGAAAATTACCACGATGTACGTAATCGCTATCACGCGATCGTGCGCCGGCCCCGCAGCCAGCGACAGCGCGAGCGCCACAGCCAGCGCACCCCGCAATCCGCCCCACGTCAGCACCGTCACCGCACCCCGCGCCGGCTTGTGGAGGCGGCGCACCAGCAGCAGCGAGGCGATCACGCTCAGCCACCGGGCTGCCAGCACCACCGGAATCGCCAGCAGTCCGGCGTACACGTAATTCCGGCTCCACGGCATCACCAGCAACTCCAGGCCCAGCAGCAGAAACAGGATCACGTTCAGCATGTCGTCAATCAGCCGCCAGAAGCGGTCCACGTGTTCCTGCGTCATCGGCGTCATGGCCAGATGGCGCGCGCGGCTGCCCACCATCAGTCCCGCAGCCACTGCCTCCAGCGGAGCCGACAGGCGCAGCCAGTCGGCCAGCGCGTACCCCCCCATCGCCAGCGCCAGCGTCAGCAGCTCCTCCACGCGATAGCTGTCCACCAGGCGCAGCAGCCGGTACGCCAGGTAGCCGAGCGCGAGCCCCATAGCAATCCCGCCGCCCGCCTTCACCAGCAGCAGCCAGCTAAACGCCGCCACCGAAGGGCGGCCTCCGTGGCTGAACGACTCCAGCAGCGTCAGGAACAGCACTGCCCCCACGCCATCGTTGAACAGCGATTCGCCTCCCAACTGCGCTTCGAGGCTCGCCGGAGCGCCCACCCGCCGCAGCATCTCCAGCACGGCAATCGGATCCGTAGGCGAGATCAGCGCGCCGAACAGCAGGCACGGCACAAATCCCAGGGGCAGCCCGGTGACCGAGAAGATCACCTTCAGCATCGCCGCCACAAACACCGTCGACAGCACCGTGCCGAAAGTCGAAAGCGCCGCTACCGCCGACTTCTGCCGCGACAGATCGCTCAGGTTCAGTTGCAGCGCGCCCGCAAACAGCAGGTAGGCGAGCATCCCGTGCAGCACCACCGCCGAGAAATCGATGTGCCCCACCAGCGCCGCCGCGCGCTCGTGGACTCCCGGAATGAATCGCCCCGAGACCGCCAGCAGCGTCGACGTCGCCAGCGACAACAGCATCACCCCCACCGTCGTGGGCAGCCGCAGCCGATGGCTGATGAGGCTGAACGCCGCAGCCAGGCAAACCAGCGCGCTGAGCAATGCAAAGATGGCCATGTCGAGGCGAACGATCCGTTTTCAGCCAAATCGTAACAGGCTACGCGCTACTCCTCTTCCGTGCGCTGGCGGTCCGGCTCGTTCTCCGGCTCATCCGCCGTCTCCAGCGCCGTCAGCGCGCTCTCGTCCACATCCCATTTCTTCAGGATGCGCACAATCGCGCCCATCGAGAATCCCGCGCGCATCAGCATCCGCGCCACCCGCGCCGCTTCTTTCTCGTTCGATGGTTTGCGGGTCCGCTTGCGCTCCAGATGCCGCCGCGCCAGCGCTTCCTCGCCCACGCCCTCATATGCCGCGTCCAGCGTCTTCGCAATCACTTTCGCCTCGACGCCCTTGCGCATCAGGTCCTGCTGCACGCGCCGGCGTCCCAGGCTCGCATTTTCCTGGCGCAGCTTTGCATAGTCCTGCGCGTAGCCGGTGTCGTCCAGATAGCGCCGCTCATGCAGCCGCGCAATCACGCTCTCGATGGTCGCTGCCCCCGCTGCGTCCGCTTCCACCCGCCGCCGCAGCAACCGCTTCACTTCCGCAACGGTGCGCATTTGCTGCCCCAGCAGCTTCACCGCGTAGTGATACAAGCCTTCTTCGTTGAGAAGGGCGGGCGGCTTGCGAGGACGGGGCATGTCTTCAGGCTAGATGAATCGCGCGCCACGTTTCAGGAATTTCGTCTCGCCGCGGTACCCATCGGATTCCGCAAGTGGTCCGGCACGCTGCTCCCTGCTTTCATCCCCGCCGCCGGTACCGAATCTCAAACTCGTACCCAGGATTCGGCGGAAACAGCTCGGCCACATGCCGCAGCCGCTCGGCCAGCGCCGGCGGCGCCAGCAGCGGATACTCGCGCTCGCGCAGATCGGCGTAGTCGAAGTCCAGCGTCAGCGACAGCATGTAGACCGCCAGCGCATCCGCAAACGCCGACTCGAAGTAAGCCGTCTTGGCCTTCTCGTCGCCCTCGCGCCCGCGCTGCCGATCCAGCGCCCGCCGCCGATTTTCCCACGCGTCGTGGCTGGTCTCCCCGCGCACATCCGCATTCGCCTGCGACCACACCAGATCGCAAAAGCTCTGCGGAACGCCAATCGCATCCACGAAGTGATGCCCCACATTGATCAGGAATTCGAAGGCCAGCGCAAAGCGGTCCTGCATCAGCCGCGCCGAGATGAAAATGCAGTCCGACCCCCCGAAGCGCACATTGCGATGACAAATAGCCCGGTCGCTCAGGTCCACCGAATAGTCCGGCGCCACCACCGTCTCGTCGTCTTCGCCGATCGCCAGCGGAACAAAATAGTACGCCCGCTGCCGCAGCGCCACGGCGATCACCGACGGCACGGTCTGCACGACGCGCTCCAGCTCGTCCGCCGCCAGGTGCACTTCGCCGAACGTGGCATAGCACATGCCGTTGTCGGCCTGGCGCATGGCTGCTTCCTGCGCCACCTTCGCAGCGGAGTACAACGGGATCTGGGCGGCTCCAGCCATAAGCTTGTATTCTAGCTGACAAGGAGTTCCACAGATGACCGCCAGCGCCCGGCCGGCCCGCCTTCTCGGCATCCCGCTTGGAGATTTCGGTTTCTTCGCTTCCATTTTGCTTTCCCTGGCCGCCGGTTTCCTCACCTTCTTCGCCAGTTGCTTTCTGGCCATCGTCTCTTTGCTTATCTGGAACACCGCGAGCCACAGCGCCATCAATTACGCCGATGCATACCGCTATATCGCTCTTCCAGCCGGTCTCGTAGTCCTCGTTTTCGGCTTCTTCTTCTTCACCGGAACCTGGCTGCGCCGAAGGCTCGCCGGAGCCCACTGATGGCCGTCGTCGCCATCACGGACGTGGCCCCCAGGCCCGGCCAGGCGCGCGCCTGGTGCGCCCAGCTTGAAGCCGGCGACATCCTTTTCTTTCCGCAATCGCCCGTCCCTCTCTCTTCGGACGATTCCGCGTTTCTCCTCGGCCAGCAGCAAACGGACAGCTCGCTCCACAAAAATATCGCCTACAAGCCCAACCTCGACAAGCTCAGCGGCTTCGACGCAAAGACCGCCAGACCGGCCGCCGTCGAGCGTCTGCACACCGTCATGCGGCGCTACTCCCAATCCGTCGTCGCCTTTCTCACCGGCTTCCTCTCGCCCTATCAAGCCAACTGGCATCTCGATTACGCCAGCTTCCGGCCCCAGGAGGAGCAGGGCCGCGACCTGCCCCTGCGCCGCCGCAACGACCTGCTCCACACCGACGCCTTTCCCACCCGCCCCACCCATGGCGCGCGGATTCTCCGCTTCTTCAACAACATTCATCCGGCGCGCACCCGCGACTGGGTGGTCAGCGATCCCTTTGTCGAAACCGTGCGCCAATTTGCTCCGCAGCAGATCGCGCCCCAGCCCGGCTCTGCTCTGTCGCGCCTCGGCAAAGGCGCAGCCCGTGCCATCGGCCTCGGCGCCGCCATTCCTTCCCTCAAGCGCTCGCCCTACGACGACTTCATGATGCGCTTCCACAATTTCCTCAAAGAAAATCCGCGCTGGCAGGCCGAGTGCCCCAAATATCCCTACCAGTTCCCCGCCGGTTCCAGCTGGATGGTCTACACCGACACCGTGCCCCACGCCGTCCTCGCCGGCCAGTACGCCCTCGAGCAGACCTTCCTCGTCCGCCCCGAAGCCATGGTCCGCCCGGAAGTCTCGCCCCTGAAGGTTCTGGAAGATATCGCCCGCGCCCCGCTCATCTAGTTCGGACTCCATGCAACCTTCCCGGAAATCAGCCCTCCGCAGTGCTCTCTGGTTCGCGATCGGAATCGCCGTCGCGATCCTGGTGCGCCGGCGCATGCCGGCTGTCATTGGCGCAGTGCGCAATCTGGTGGGTATGTCCCGCGCCATGATGATCGCGGTGATCATCCTCTGCATCTTCTCCATCTACTGGAGCGCCGCCTCCAAAAACAGCAAGCCCGCCGCGTCCTCCGAGTCCAAAGCCTCGCGCGGGTTCCATGTGTTTCTCATCAACGCCGGCTTCTTCCTGCTCGTCTTCTCCATCCCCGGCCTCACCCGGCAGATTCTGCCCGAAAGCCATCTGCTCGAAGGATGCGGCCTCGCGCTCGAACTCGTCGGCTTCGCTCTGGCCGTCTGGGCGCGCCGCGCGCTCGGCAGCAACTGGAGCGGCGAAGTCCGCATTGCCACCGGCCACCAACTCGTCCGCTCCGGTCCCTACCGCCGCATCCGCCACCCCATCTACACTGCTCTCCTGGCTATGTATGGCGGAACCATGCTCGTTTCCGGCGAACTGCACGCGCTGCTCGCGTGGCTCCTCATCGTCCTCGCTTACATACGCAAACTCCGCATGGAAGAAGCCGCCATGGCCTCCGCCTTCGGCGACGAGTTTTCCGCCTGGCGGAACAATTCCTGGCGCCTGTTGCCCCGCGTCTACTAATCACTTTCCGGTGCCGGCACCCGGAAACCTGTAACCTTTTCGCTCCCTGTGGCATCCTGAACTACACGGGAACCCCACTTCCCCCCCAAAGCTTATGACCCGAATTCTCACCACTCCCGCACGCCTCGCCGTCCTGGCCCTGTTCGCCATCCTCTTCACGGTTCCCGCCGCGCACACCCAGGCGCGCACCATCTACGGCGATCCCGCCGGCGCTCACGCAGAAGTGCGCGACGCCCTGGCCCGGGCCGCGCGCGAACACAAACGCGTCATCCTCGACTTTGGCGGCAACTGGTGCGGCGACTGCCAGGTCCTCGACATCTATTTCCATCGCGAGCCGAACGCCGCGCTGCTGGCCGGCAACTTCATCCTCGTCGACATCAACATCGGCCACTTCGACGCGAATGAGGACATCGCGCAGAAATACGACGTCCCCCTGCACAAAGGCGTCCCCGCACTAGCCGTGCTGGATTCGCACGGCAAGCTGCTCTACAGCCAGACCAACGGCGAATTCGAATCCATGCGCCGCATGGATCCCAATTCCGTCACCGATTTCCTTCAGCACTGGAAAGCCACGCGCAACTAAGTAGCGCCTCGGGCGTCTGAAAGCACAGCCGTGCCGCCTCCCGGACCGGTACACTGTGAGCGCTCATGCTGCGGCCTTTTCGGAATCTTCGCAGGGCTGTCTGGTCCGCTTTTGGCCACGGCGCCCTTTCCATGGCGAAAGCGGCGGCCTACTCAGCCATCCTCAGTATCTTTCCGGCCCTGCTGGTAGCCACCACCCTCTTCGCCACCATGCCTTCCTCCGACGACGTGCGCGGCGTTCTCCGCGGCGCCCTCCAGCAGGTCTTGCCGCCGGATACCATGGAACTCGTTCAGTCCTATTTCATCGTCAACCACGCCCGCTCCATCCGCATCGTTTCCGGCTCCACTTTCGTCAGCGTCTTCGCGGCCATGGGAGTTCTTCTCTCGCTCATGGAAGGCTTCCGCCGCGCCTACGGGCTGCCCGTCGGCCGCTGGGGCTTCTGGCGGGAACGCATCATCGCGCTGCTGCTGGTCCCCGGAACCGTCGTGCCCCTGGGCGCAGCTACTCTGTTCCTCGCCTTCGGCCACAATATCGAGCACTGGATGATCCAGAACTCCGATCACGATCTCCGCTTCTACGTCATTCTTCTGTGGCGGCTCATCCGCTGGGCCATCGCCATGTCGGCCAGCGTCGTCTCCCTCGCGCTCGTCTATCACTTCGGTGTTCCGCGCCTCCCCCGCCCGGTCGGCTCCCGCAAATTTGCCTGGGTCCGCGGGCGCTGGCGCGAAACCATGCCTGGAGCCATCCTCGCCACCGCCTCCTGGTTCATCATCACCATCGTCTACGGCTTTTACCTCACCCGCTTTGCGGATTACTCCATCGTCTACGGTTCGCTGGGCGCCGGCATCGCCACCCTCGTTTGGCTCTATATGGTGTCGCTCGCCATTCTTATGGGCGCGGAGTACAACGCCCAACTCTTCCCCCTGCCCGACGTAGACCCCGCCGCCGCCTCCCTGCCCGTCGATTTCCGCGAAAGAATCGGCGTTCGGGGCTGAACAAACACGATCGACCGCCCGCGTTGACCGTCAAACCTCCCCGCCCACGCTAAAATCAAAAATGCACCAACGGTTAATCGATTCAATTGTCCTTGGGGGAATGGATGAACTCTTCGTTGTCTGGGCCAGGCCTCATCGGGGAAAACCCGCGTCGCGCCAAGATTGTCGCCACGCTCGGACCCGCGTCGTCCAATGAGTCGACCTTCCGCGAGCTTCTGCGCGCCGGACTCGACGTGGCCCGCCTCAATTTCTCCCACGGCACCCACCCGGAGAAGCTGAAGCTGATCGAGATGGTCCGCAAGATCAGCCGCGAAGAAGGCAAACTCGTCTGCATCCTCGGCGATCTGCAGGGCCCCAAGATTCGCACCGGTCGCCTCCGCAATCGCATCCCCGTCCAGTTGAAGACCGGACAGCGCCTGCGCATTACCCCCGGCGACATTCCCGGCACCTCGACGCTGATTGCCACCACCTTCCCCACGCTCGCCGAAAACCTCGAGCCCGGGGCGCGCATTCTGCTCTCCGACGGCCTCATCGAACTGCGCGTCGTCGAAATTCCCGGCGAAGACGTCGAATGCGAGGTCATCAACGGCGGCATGCTCGGCGAGCACAAGGGCATCAACCTGCCCGGCATTCCCGTGCGCGTTCCCTCGCTCACCGAGAAAGACGAGGAAGACCTCGAATTCGGCATGAAGCACGGCGTCGACGCCATCGCCGTCTCCTTCGTCCGCACCGCCGAGGACGTCCGCCACGTCCGCTATCGGGTCGCCGCGCTCGGCCTCGATACCTGGATCATCGCCAAGCTCGAAAAACCCCAGGCCATCGAGAATCTCGAAGCCATCCTGGAATCCGCTGACGGCGTCATGGTCGCTCGCGGCGATCTCGGCGTCGAAATGCCCCCGGAGAAAGTCCCCGCCATTCAGAAGCACGTCATCCGCCGCGCCTCGGAATATCGCAAGCCGGTCATCACCGCCACGCAGATGCTCGAGTCCATGATCGAGAACCCGCGCCCCACCCGCGCCGAGGCCTCTGACGTCGCCAACGCCATCTACGACGGCACCGACGCCGTGATGCTCTCGGCTGAAACCGCTGCCGGCAAATATCCCGTCGAAGCCGTCAAGATGATGGCCAAGATCGTCAGCGAGACCGAATCGAACCTGCGCGACACCAGCGGGTGGGAAACCCGCCCCGGCCGCATTCGCCTCTCCATCGCCGAGACCATTTGCGAATCCATGGCGCACGCCGCCGAGGACGTCGACGTCAGCGCCATCGCGGTCTTCACCGAAACCGGTACCACCGCGCGCCAACTCTCCAAGTACCGCCCCAGGCCCCCCATCTTCGCGCTCTCCAGCGTGGACCAGGTCATTCATCGCATGGCCATGCTCTGGGGCGTCTACCCTATTAAGTGCCCCAAGCTGCACACCGCCGAGCAGATGGTTGACCAGGCCGAAGCTTTGCTCGAGGAGGGCGGATTCGTGCGCCCCAAGGAAATCCTCGGCATCGTGGCCGGCACCCGCACCCGCTCCGGCTCGACCAATTTCCTCCGCCTCCACGTGCTGGGCGATCGTCTCGCCGAGGCCGCCCCGGCGCGCCGTGTAGCAGCCAAGCCCGCCCGGCCCGCCCGCAAATCGAACACCAAAAAAGGAACGCGGAAGAAATCCGGCGCGAAGGCGGCGCATTAGTCCCCGCGCAGCGGAGCCGGCTCGATGACCTCAGCCAATACGACCGCAGCCACCAAGACCTCGGCGCAACGAGGACTCTGGGCGTTGGCCGCGCTCGCGCTCACTGCTCTCGCCTTCTTCTTCGGCACCGGCCTGCGCCCGCTCTGGCTGCTCACCTGGCTCGCGCCCCTGCCCGTCCTCTGGATCGCTCCCCGCCTGCGCGCCTGGCCGGCATGGGGCGTCTCGTTCTGCGCCTTCGCCCTCAGCGGCCTGAACATGGTCAGCTACTTCGGCCTCGTCAGCGTTCCCGTTCCCGTGCGCGTCCTGGCCATCGCCGCTCCGGCGCTGGCATTTGCCTGCTTCGTCGCCGTGCACCGCAATTTGGTCCTCCGCGGACACCTGCTCCGCGCTGCCTTCTCGCTCCCCGTCCTGTGGTGCGCCTATGAATTCCTCACCGAACTCCGCTCCCCCCACAGCACCTGGGGCAACCTCGCCTACACACAGATGGCCTGCCTCCCCATCCTGCAGATCGTCTCCATCACCGGTATCTGGGCGGTCAGCTTCCTCGTCTTTCTCCTGCCATCGGCCGCCGCTGCATGGTTCTCGCCAGCTGCATCCTCGCGGCATACGCGCGCCCATCGTGCCAGACTCGTAGCGACTATCGCCGCCGTCTATCTCGCCGTCCTCGGATATGGCCTGGCGCGTCTCCACACCACGCCGTTGGAACCGCGCGTCACCGTCGGCCTCATTGCCTCCGACCTCCGGCAGAACCTCTCCCCGCGCGGCGCCGCGACCGTCCGCCTCGTCGCTGCCTACGCAGAGCAAATCCCCGCCCTTGCCTCTCAGGGAGCCAAGGTCATCGTCATCCCCGAAAAACTCGGCCACATCGATTCCGACGACCTTGAGACCGCCGACGCCATCCTCGCGCAAACCGCGCGGGCCACCCACGTCTTCATCCTCGCCGGCTTTCAGCATTTGCCCAATCTGAACGAAGCCCGCCTCTATTCGCCCCAGGGCAAACTCGTCGCCACCTACGAGAAACACCACATGCTGCCCGCTTTCGAGAGCGATCTTCTGCCCGGAACCACGCGCACGCTGCTCGATCAGCCCTCCGGTCGCTGTGGCATTGAGATCTGCAAGGACATGGACTTCCCCCACCTCTCCACCCAGTACGCCGACGACGGCGCCGGCCTCCTGCTTGTCCCCGCCTGGGACTTCGTCACCGACGGCTGGCTCCATGGCCGCATGGCCATCCTCCGCGGTGTGGAGTCCGGATTCAGCCTCGCCCGCGCCCCCAAACAAGGCATCCTCACCGTCTCGGACGATCGCGGCCACGTCCTCGCCGAGCGCAACACCGGGGCCGCGCCCTTCGCCACCCTCGTGGCCAGTGTCCCGGTCGCCGCGCAGCGCACCGTTTACGACGTCACCGGCAACTGGTTCCCCCTCTTCGACGTCCCCGTGGCGCTGGTCCTCCTCTTCAGCCTGCTGTTTGTCCCCCCCGATCCCGATCCACGCACCACGCAATAATCCGCAAACTCCGCAGAACCCGCGGCAACACAATACGCTGCGTTCTCATCCAGGCAAATCAGTCAGAGCCCGCGAGCGCACGCATTGCGCTTGATCTTTCCGTAAAACGGGGCCATGCTGTTTACGTCGGCGATACCCCGCTCAAAAGGGGGCCTTGTGCCAGGGTCCACTGGTTTTCCCCGCCTCTCCGCTGTTGCGTCGCTCCGTCCTTCCCCCTGTGTGGGTGCCGCGCTGGTGTGCGCCGCGGCTGCATGCGCCGCTACGGCAGCCCGCGCCCAGGTCTTCATCGTCCAGCCCGAGCACATCGAGCAGCGCTACTCCCAGTTCGATCCCACCACCGTCCAGCTCTCCGGCGCGCCCCTCACCACCGTGGGCCGCGAACGGCTCCTCCGCTTCCTCCAGGCAGAGCAGGGCTTTGCCATGCGTCCCCTGCCCGTCGGCAACCTCGATTTGAAAGCCAACGGCTCGATGGAGCCGAACGGCGAGAAGTACATCGACGAGCTGCATACCAAAGGCATCTGCGCCAAGCCCGGCGAACGCGTCGTCGTCACCGACATTAAAGTCCGCGATAACACCATCGTCCTCGAACTCAACGGCGGCCCCGACCACAAGCACAAATACCTGCGCCACATCTCCATCGGCATGGGCCAGGACGACAACCCGATCGTGCCGGATGACGGCCGCCCCCCTGCGGGTTCGCGCCTCATCCTCGTTTTCCCCGGCCGCGTCCCCGACCTCTCCGGCGAGCAGGTTGAAGCGCTGCTGAAGCCGATGGTCGACTTCGGCGTCAAATCGCCGGCCGAAGCCTATGCCGAAACCCTGCCCAACTTCATCCGCAAAGCCATTCTCGAGCACCGCGTCCTCATCGGCATGGACCGCGACATGCTCATCTATGCCAAAGGCCAGCCGCATCGCAAAGTTCGCGAGCAGGAAAACGGCCAGCCCGTCGAAATCTGGATCTACGGCGAAGCGCCGCTGCCCGTCGAATTCGTCCGCCTCAACGGCAACTACGTCATCCGCGATGAATTAGGCAAAGTCGGCGAGCCGCTCGTCGTCCGCAACGAAAACGAGATGGGCGACTACTGGGGCACACAGCCCGTTGTCGCCGCCAGCCAGCACGAAGTCCAGCTTGGTGATCGCACCGCGGTCGACGTAAGCGAGCAGAACGCTCCCAAAGCCCCGCCCACCCTCCGTCAGCCCGGCGAGCAACTGCCCACCGACAACGATAAAGATCGCCCCACCATCCAGCCTACGAAATTCCCGCCCGGGATGCAGCGGCCGGGCGATCCCGGTTACTCGCCCACCGTCTCCGCGCAGCAACCGGCTTCCGGATCGTCGCCGTCGGCCAACTGCCCGCAGCCTGCGGCTGGCTCTTCGCCTACCCCGGCTTCCGGCACATCGACCTGCGCAGCGGCTCCCAAAACTCAGGCAAATCCGCCGACGCCGGCCACGCAGCCGGCAACCAGTACGCCACCCGCAGCCGCAGCGCCGCAATTCGTTCCGTCGTCGCGCTAACCCGATGCGCCTCGGCGAACACACATCCGCGGCGCTGAATCGCCCTCGATGCGAGCGCACTCATGCTCTGCGTTCCTGCGCGAAGAGAAGCTGAGGGAGGGGTTGTGCTCTTGCCGGCCTGCCCGCCTTATACCTGCGGACTCGCCTTCGGCAACGCCTTCTCTTCGAATTTCCGATAATCCTCGGCCCACCTCTTTGCCTGCTTCTCCTGCTCCGCCAGGTAGGCTGCCTCCGACTTCGAATCCGAGTACCGATGGATGGCCGCCAAACCCCACATCACACAGAAGAAGAGGACGAGTCCCGCGATTACTTCGCCCATGGACCCACTTCCTCCCGTCGAACCCGGCAATTCTACAGCACCGCCTCCATCGCATGCCGGTTCGCCCCTCCCGCCGAAGACGCGCCTGTGCCCCAGCCTTCTCCAGCCGGATGCCGCGCGCCAGGTAGTCTAAGATGGCCGATGGAGAACCCGCCATGTCCCCTCTTGGGTCCCATTTGCCTTCCCAGCATCGCTCCCGTTCGACCATCCCCTGCGCCGCGATCGTGATTCTGCTGGCGGTCTCTTCCTTCGCCGCAGTCGCCGCTGCCCAGACGACGCCGGTCCTCGCGCCGACGACAGGCGGCGACTGGCAGCCACCGGCCGGCCATCCCACGCTCACCCTCTGGCCCGCCGGCGCGCCCGGCCCCTCCACCGCCACCGGTCCCGAGCACGACACCACCAACCCGGCCAACAACCAGTTGATTGCCGGACGCCCGCTCATCCGCCTAGGCGACGTCTCCGTCCCCACCATCACCCTCTATGCCGCGCCCGCGGACCACAATACCGGAGCCGCCGTCGTCGTCTTCCCCGGCGGCGGATACTCCATCCTTGCCATCGACCTCGAAGGCACCGAAGTCTGCGCCTGGCTCAACTCCATCGGCGTCAACTGCGTCCTGCTCAAATACCGCGTGCCCAACACCGGGCCCTATCCCAAATCATCAGCCGCGCTGCAGGACGCGCAGCGCGCCGTGGGCCTCACGCGCCAGCACGCCGATGAGTGGCACATCGATCCGAAGCGCGTCGGCGTCCTCGGCTTTTCCGCGGGAGGCCACCTCGCCGCCGCCCTCAGCACCCACTACGATCAGCGTCTCTACCCCCCCACCGACGCCGCCGACCAGCTCAGTTGCCGCCCCGACTTCGCCGTCGTCATCTACCCCGGCTATCTCGCCATTGCGGAGAAGAACTTCGCCTTCAATCTCGACATCCCGGTCACCGCCTCTGTCCCGCCCACGTTCCTGGTCCAGGCGGAGGACGACCCCGTCCACGTCGAAAACGCAGTGCAATATTTCCTGGAGTTGAAGAAAGCCGGCGTCCCCGCCGAACTGCACGTCTACGCCAAAGGCGGCCACGGCTACGGCCTGCGCCCCACCGACCTGCCCGTGACCCACTGGCCCAGCCTCGCCGCAACATGGCTGCACACCATCGGCGTTTTGCCCCAAATAGGCAAGCAAGATCGCACCACACATGCCGATAATTGATTGGGGACAATACGGTAAGAACCTGACGG
Source organism: Acidobacteriaceae bacterium (assembly GCA_036267295.1). Lineage (GTDB taxonomy): Bacteria > Acidobacteriota > Terriglobia > Terriglobales > Acidobacteriaceae > Palsa-343. The sequence goes on from DATAWI010000016.1 coordinate 169,669, forward strand.
TCGGCTGGGGATGGCACAAGTACGGAGGATACGAGACAGCTAACCATGCCTGATTGGGATTCACTTCTAAATTCGAAGTTTATCTACTTGGTCCTCGGGCTCATCTTTTTGTCCGCGGCCGTGACTTCAGCTTGCACGGGAAAGACCATCGCACGTTATCGCGGTTGGGTTTACCGCGACAAAAATCCGAGCGACTTCTGGTGGGTAGTCGCGATATATTGGCTCGCGGGTATGTTGGGCATTGGAATCTATTTAGGTTCAGTCTTTCCTGAAGCCATTTTTCACCCTGAGCGGTGGCTCCAACTGATGTAGCTGAGGCTTCGAACGCGGCGTTTCCTTCGGGTTAGGGGCAATGAAACCGTGTGTGTGGGAAATGCTACGTCGCATGCCCCGGTCGAGCCCGTGCGTCCTAACGCGGCTTGACTCCCAGCCTTCTGTTCCTGAGCCACTTCGCCCCGCCCAACCCAAACAGCATCAGCCCAAACGGCAGGCACATCAGCGCCACCATCAGCGAGAGCCAGCCCGGATTCGTGTGCGGGCCCTGAATGCCGATCCCCCCAAAGACCGTAGCCGCCAGCAGCAGCGCCACCGCCCCCGCTACCAGTATCCAGAACCCAGTGCGCAGCAACGCCCGCGTCCCGTCATCGGCCTGCTCCATCTTCCCCATCGGATTCGCCACGATTCCGCTCACTCGCCCGCTGCCGTTCCCTGGCTGACCGCTTTTTAGCTGGCCGCTTTTCTACCTGACCGCCTTTTAGCTGACCGCTTTTTAGCTGCTACCGCAGCGCCGCCACCAGCATTACCCGCACCACCACGCCCGTCACCGAAACGTACAGCCACAACGGGAAGGTAAACCGCGCCACCCTGCGATGCATCGGAATCCGTCCCGACAGCGACAGAAAAAACGTGATCAGCACCACCGGCAGCGCCACAATCGCCAAAATAATGTGGCTGATCAGGATCGGCAAGTACGCGTAGTAGAACACCGCGTTGTGCGCCGGATACAGCGTGTCCCCGTGCAGCGCATGGTTCGCGATGTAGCTCACCAGAAACAGCGAGCTGAACACGAACGCCGTAAACATCGCCGTGCGATGCGCCGCGATGCGATGGTTGCGGATGAAGTAGTACCCCACCACCAGCGCAATCGCCGCCAGTCCATTCAGCAGAGCATTCAAATTCGGCAGAAACGTATAGTGCAGCCCCTGCGCGTCCGACGCCGGATGCACATAGATCAGCCAGAACAGGAACAGCGTCGCTGCCACGCTCACGCCGATAATCGCCGCTACCGGTGCTCCGACCGAGGACTTCCGTTTCGGATTCTGCTGCGAACTCGTCGTAGCTGTCGGCATCACCGCAATCTCACTGTGCTCCGCACCCTGGTCCCTGGTCCCCGCACCCTGGTACCTGTTCCCTGCGCCCTGCACCCTGTTTCAGTGCCCTGCTCTACTTCGCATTCAGCATCAGCGCCGTCAGCAGCAGCGGCAAATAAATTACGCTCACCTTGAGCAAATCGCGCGCGTACATGCGCGACTCCGTCTCGTTGCGCGCCTTCACAATGCGCCCAAAGCGGATCGTGTACCCCAGATAGCCCGCGCCCAGCACCAGTGCGGCGATCGCATAGGGCATCCCGTCCATGTGCAGATAAACCGGCAGCAGGCTCGCCGGAATCATCAGCACCGCATACACCAGCGCCTCCAGCGCCGTCGACCACCCGTCCGGCTGCACCACCGGCAGCATGCGGATGCCCGCCTTCGCGTAGTCCTCGCGATACAGCCACGCAATCGACATAAAGTGCGGGAACTGCCAGATGAACAGAATCGCAAACAGCGCCACGCCCTGCCACTCAATCACGCCCCGCGCCGCCGTCCAGCCCAGCAGCGGCGGCATCGCCCCCGGAAACGCCCCGATGAACGTCGCCAGCGGGGTCACCCGCTTCAGTGGCGTATACACCGCGACATACAGAAACGCCGTCAGCAGCGTCAGCCCGCCGGTGGGCAGATTGGTTTCGCGTGTCAGCAGGATCGTTCCCGCCACAATGGCCAGCAGCCCCACCGCAATGCCATGCGCCAGACTGATCCGCCCCGTGGCCATGGGGCGATTTGCCGTCCGCGGCATCCGCGCATCCAGCTTCCGCTCGATCGACTGGTTCAGCGCCGAAGCGCCCGCCGACACCATCGTGATCCCGATAATCGTTTCCAGCAGCCCTGCCTGCAGGCTGCTGATCCCCGACCGCATCGAGCCAAGATAGAAGCCCGCCCACCCGGTCAGCGTCACCATCAGCGTCACGCGCAGTTTGAACAGCTCGCGATAGTCCACCAGCAGCGAAGCCGTCTCGCCGGCCCTCGGCGGATGCAGATGCGGCGCATGCAGATGCGGACCGCCGCTCCACGGCGTCGCCGGCTGCACGCCGGGTTCGATGGAGTCTACGGGCATGCGGTTCCTGCGCGATGGGTCAGAATTTGCAATGGAGCGAACCGGGAAACGACCACCCCTTATGATACCTGCCTGCAAGCCGGGAGCTTGCGCGCGATGGACCCATGTCGCGAAATCCGCAGCCGCTCGAACGCTACGGGGTCTGAATCCTCAGCGGCGTCCGCACCGCATGCGGCTCTTCGATAATGGCCTCTTCGTGCACCGCGTATTCCTGCAGCACCACCGACACCAGCACCGCCGTCGGCACCGCCACCATCGCGCCGATAATCCCCGCCAGCGCCGACCCGATCAGCAGCGCGATCAGAATCGTCAGCCCCGCCAGATCCACCTGCGTCCGCATAATGCGCGGCGTCAGCCAGCTGTTTTCCACCTGAAGGTAGATCAGGAAAAACACCGCTACCCCCACCACCCGTCCCCAGGAATCCAGCGACGCCACCAGCATCACCAGCGACATCGACACCAGCGCTCCGGCCACCGGGACAATGTTGGCCAGCCCCATGATCACGCCCAGCGCAAACGCATATCGCACCTGCAGGATCTTAAAGACGATCGTGCTGCTCACTCCCAGAATCAGCATCAGCGTGCCCTGCCCCAGCAGCCACCGCCCCATCCGCACCGACGCCCGCGACAGCGTCTGATCCAGCCGCAGCCGCCGCTCCAGCGGGAACAACGACAGAAACCACGCGTACGCCTCGTCTCCCTCGACGATGAAATAAATCGTCAGCACGATCCCCGCGATCACCCGCATCAGCGTGCCCGCCCAGTCGCTGGCGAACTTCACCGCATAGCTCGCGGAATTGCCCACGAAGTCCTGGATCTTTTCCTGCAGCACGTCCATGTTGATGTCGCGCAGCAGCGGCACCTGCTGCATGCGCGCAAAATACGCCGGCCCGTTCTTCGGCAGCTCGCGAAAAAATTCCCGCAGATCGATGAACGCCGGCGCCAGCGCCAGCGCGATAAACAGCGTCAGGCTCCCCGCCGTCAGCGCCAGAATCAGCAGCACCGCCGTGCCCCGGCCAGGACTCCACTGGCCGATATGCAGCTTCATCACGCCGCGGATCATCGGCATCAGCACCACCGCGAACAGCCCGCTCACATAGATGACCACCAGCTCTTCGTGCAGCAGCCACGCCATGTACAGCGCGATTCCCACGCCGAAGGCAAACAACACCATGCCGCGCGGCCCCAGAGACTTGCTCATGCGCTCTTCTCCTGCCGCAGTCTGCTCGATGCGGCCTGGCTCCCTCGTGCCCTCGGCGCCGGCCCATCCGCCTCCGCAAAACCCAGCGCATCCAGAATTCCCGCCACCACCGCTTCCGGCGCGCGCCCCTCGGTCGCCACCGTCACGTGCGCCTGCCGGTACCACGGAAGCCGCGCCGCCCAGCGCTCCGCCAGCCGTTCGCGGTCGCGCAGCACCGGCCGCACCGGACCGTCTTCCTGCCCCGCACACCGGCTCAGCAGCGTTTCCAATGGAGCTTCGAGAAAGACCACCCGCCAGGCAGCCAGGCCCGCCAGAAAATCCCTCGTCTGCGCGCGCTCCAGTGCGCCTCCGCCCAGCGCCAGCACCACCTGCTCGGTCTGCGCCGTTTCGCGGATCGCCTCCGCTTCCAGATCGCGAAAGGCAGCTTCGCCCTGCCGCGCAAAAATTACCGCGACGCTCATCCCCGCGCGGCTTTCCACCACGCCGTCCGAGTCCACAAAGCGCCAGCGCAGACGCTCCGCCAGCAGCGCGCCGGCGGTCGTCTTGCCCGCGCCCATAAAACCCGTGAGAATGATGCCCGCAATCGGCGTCGACGGCCCAGGTCCGCTCATCGTTTCCAGCTTATATGGAGCGGATTCGACCGGAAGCCTTTATTTTCTGCCCGGTTGCGCCGACGGCACCCCCGGCGTCCGCCGGAGTGCGTCCTGGATGTTGTCCCATACCGCCGGGCTGGGGTCATGCATCGGCAACAGCAGCTTGGCCTGCGAGGCAATGTAGTTCAGATCCCGCACCAGCGCCGCGCAGTTCTCGCACGTCGTCAGATGGTCCTGCGCATTCAGGTCCGCTTGCGCTTCGAACAACTCCGGCAGTGTCTCCTGAAATTCAGCACAGGTCATCGTTTTATCCATGGCGCGAACGCTCACGCGATCTGCTCCTTCCGCTGCCCCGTCCGCAGCAGATCCCGCAGCTTCATCCTTGCCTTGTGCAGCTGCGATTTGCTGTTTCCAATCGAGCAGTCGAGCATCCCCGCAATCTCATTATGCTCGTAACCTTCCACATCGTGCAGCACAAACACCAGCCGGTATCCCGGAGGCAGGTTCTCGATCGCCCTCTCCAGCGTAACCCGGTCGATCGATCCCGACAGCGTCAGATCCCGCGCCCCAATGTCCTTGCGCGGCCCGTCGTCCTGCGACGGCTCCAGCGTCTCTTCGAGCGATACCTGCGGCAGCCCCTTGCGGCGCAGGTGCATCAGCACCACGTTCACCGCCAGCCGGTGCAGCCACGTCGAAAACGCCGAGTCCCCCCGGAACGTCCCAATCTTGCGGTAAAGCTGCAGGAACGCCTCCTGCGTCAGGTCCTCGGCTTCCGCCACGTTGCCCAGCATGCGCAGGCACAGCGAGTAGACCCGCCGCTTGTGCATCGCATACAGCGTCTCAAACGCCCGCGCGTCACCCTCCCGCGCCTTGTCGATCGCCTCCTGCTCGCCCGCAATCGGCGGATTGCGACGCATGTGCTGGTTGGCTGGCCGAGGTTGTGAGGGACCCGCGTTCATTAGAACAAACCTTTCCATGCCAATTCTTCCATGAGAGGGCGCTCCTGTTAGCCTGCTGTTCGGTCTTTTTTGCGCAGTCAGATTCATAGCGGATAGTTGTATGGGGGAGGACAATATGGGTCTCAGAAGCACGAATCCGCGGCGGGGTTGCCTGGCGGGAAGCTAAGACGGGCGGAGCGGATTTGGAACGCAAACGCACCCGGACGCACAGCCGAGCGCTGCGCGTCCGAGCATGGGAGGGCTGACCGGTTACCGGCCGAAGAAGCTGGCGTTCTTGACGGCGAAATCCTGCCACTTTTCCGGCAAATCGTCAGCCGCATAGATCGCCGACACCGGACACACCGGCACACACGCGCCGCAGTCGATGCACTCGACCGGATCGATAAACAGCTGGTTCGAATCGGCGTGCGCCGCCTCGTCCTTCTTCGGGTGGATGCAGTCCACCGGGCACGCATCCACGCACGCGGTGTCTTTGGTGCCGATGCAGGGTTCCGCAATCACGTAGGCCATTGAATTCCTCTTCGGGAGTGAAAATGAGTAATGCCAACCGCGCCGTCAGGACCACGCGCCCCCGGCCCGATTGTTCTTGCAACCGATCATTCTAGCAGGCGAATTCTGCGCCTGAACAAACACAGTCCGCTGGAAAAATAACTTTAGGCATCTGGCGTCCGGCGCTTCGCCCGTGCCGCGGCAAATTCTGCCGCCGTCGGAATCGCTTCCAGATTCCGCCCCGCAAACATATCCGCGAACAGCGCCAGCAACTCGTCGCGCAACCGCCCATTCGTCGCCAAAATCTCTTCGCTGTTCAGCTGAAACGCCGATCCGTCGAACCGCGTCATCGTGCCCCCGGCTTCGCGCACCAGCAGCGCCCCCGCCGCCGTATCCCACGGATTCAGCCGAAACTCCCAAAACCCGTCGGTGCGCCCGCATGCCGTGTATGCCAGATCCAGCGCTGCCGACCCCGCCCGCCGCACTCCATGCGACCGCAGCGTGAACTCCTGGTAGAAGTGGATATTCGGGCTGGCATGCCGCTTGCGGCTGGGAAATCCCGTAGCCAGCAGCGCCTCCGACAGCGTCGCCGTCTTCGAAACATGGATGCGCCGCCCGTTCAGCCACGCCCCCTTGCCCGCTTCCGCCGTAAACAACTCATCGCGCGTCGGATCGTAGATCACCCCCGCCACCAACTCGCCATCCGCGTCCGCGGCTAACCCCGCAGCCCGGTGCTCCAGCCCCATCGACACGCAGAAAACCGGAAACCCGTGCGCGAAGTTGGTCGTCCCGTCCAGAGGATCGACGTACCAGCGATACGCGCCTTCCAGGCGCCGCCGGGCGCCCTCTTCGCCAAAGATGCCATGCTCTGGGAATGCCGCGCTCAGCCGCTCCACAATCAGCTTCTCCGAAGCGCGATCGGCCTCCGTCACCAGGTCCACGTCACCCTTGTATTCGGTGGCCACGCCGCGCTCGAAATATCCGCGCAGCAGCGCTCCCGCTTCCAGCGCAATCTCCGCCGCCGCTCCAGCCCATTCCTGTTGTTGCGGAACCCGGCCGACCGCCCGATTAGCGCTCACGGCGCGTCCTCGCCTGCTGCCCGCCGCATGCGTTGCCGTGCCTTGTGTCCCCGCTCTGTGATGGTGCGAATCTGATGTTTGTAGATGAACAGATTCGGCTTGCCTTCGCGCGTCAGCCGGATCATCCGATCGTCGAAGTACTCAATCCAGCCCGACACCGTCTCCCCGTCGCGCAGCTTCACGTGCACCTGCACCTGGCGCTCGCTGAGCGAACGCAGATAGAGCGTTTCCTGACCGGTATCGCCCGGCGGAGGCGCCTTTTGCCGGTTTCGCGTGGCCTTGTCGGGGGACATGGCTTCATTGTAGCGAAGGGTCACGACGTCTATTTCGAGTCTCCATCCAGCAGCGCGCGGAAGATCATCTGCAGCACCGCCAGCACCAGCGCCCCGATCAGCGCCGCGCCCCACGTCTGCACGTAGAACCCCGGCACCACGCCGCTGGCCAGCTTCAGAATCAGCGCGTTGATCACCAGGTAGAACAATCCCAGCGTCAATATCGCCAGCGGAAACGTGATCAGCTTCAGCAGCGCGCCCAGCGTCGCGTTCAGGAGTCCAATCACCAGCACCGCGACCAGCGCCGCTGCCAAACTCCGGATCAGGAACCCGGGAACGAAATGCGCCGTAATTAACAGTGCAATCGCGTACAGGAGCCATTTGATCAGCAATCGAAGCATATCGTCTGCCTTCCTCACTTTGCGAAGAGTGCAATCAGCCTACGCTATGATCGCGGGACTCGTTAACTATGATCGCTGGACTCGTTAACATGTTGCTTCCCATCTTCCCTTTCCGCTCTCTGCCAGCCGCATCTCTCGCGCTGGCCGTTCTGCTCGCCCCGCCCGCGGCACGCGCGCAAACACCGGCCCCCGCGCCCCTCCCCGACGTCCCCACCCTCATCGCCCAGGTCCTCGACCACCAGCGCCAGATGGAGTCCGTCCAGGAGAACTACACCTTCCACGAGCTGCAACTCGACCACACGCTCAACAAAGATGGCAGCGTCAAGAAGACCGAATCCGAGGAGGACGACGTCTTTTTCGTCAACTCCCATGAGGTCCACCGTCAGATCAAAAAAGACGGCAAAGACCTCGACGCCGGCCAGCAGAAGAAGGAGCAGGACCGCGTGATGAAGGCCGTCGAGAAGGCGCAGAAAACTCCGCCCGGCCAGTCGCCTAACGGCGAAGTCGTCATCAGCGTCAGCCACATCCTCGCCATGGTCAAAGTCTCCAGCCCGCGCCGCGAACTGCTGGACGGCCGTCCCACCATAGCCTTCGACTTCGCCGGCGACCCCCACGCCAAAGCCCACGGCATTGCCGAAGAGGCCGCTCGCCGCATGTCCGGCACCGTCTGGATCGACGAAAAGGACCGCCAGGTTCGCCGCATGATCGCCCGCCTCGACGACAACCTGCACGTCGGCTTCGGCTTGTTTTCCCTCAGCAAAGGCAGCAATCTCGTCTTCGATCAGAAGCTCATCAACAACGAGCTCTGGCTGCCCACCAGCGCCGACGTCAACGTCACCGCGCACGCCTTCGGCGTCATCGGCGGCCGCTCCGCCATCCACGTCACCGACGACGACTACCAAAAGTTCCACGCCGAAGCCCAGCAGCAACCCGGCGCAACGGTAGTCGCCCCACCCACGCAACACTAACGCTGCAACGTCACATCAGAAAACGTCACCGTCGCCACGCCCTGCGCATCATGCGCACACACGCCCAGACCCACATACACCGGATCCTGCAGCGCCACCACCACCGACGCGAACTTGTCCATCTGCCCATCGGCCTGCGACGCATACGCAACATACATATCGTCATGCCGCTCGATCCGCAGCGTCACCGACCCATGCTCGGGAGCCACGGTGTCGTCCGTCGCTCCGCCCCGCACATCGCGCCATTGCAGCGTGATGTGCCCATCGGCGTGCATCGCCACATCGGCATACCGCGCATCTGGATCGAGGCTCTGCCGGAAAATCAGCACCGCCTTCTCATTCGGAGGATGCGTCCCCGCCGGAAAATGCTCGCTCGCCGTCAGCGTGGCGTCGCCGCTCACCCGCTGCCACGCAAAGTGGAAGGCATCCGCCGCGCCCCACATATCGGCCCCGCCGCCCATCAGCGTGTAAACGCTCGTCGTCGGATCGAAAGCCGTCGACCCGCGCAGCGCCGCGCCAATGTCGATTGAGCTCGTGAAAAAGCCCAATTTTGACCCGTCGTGTGCTGTGGCGGCCCCGGCTGCCAGCACAGTCACGAAACCGGCAACTGCCAAAACCCCTCGCGCGCCAAGCGCCATGATTTCGCCTCGAGAGAACGATACCGGAGGAACGAAGGCCCCGCCACTCAGAGCCAACCGCCCAGCCATTCAAGTGGGAAAGCGCCCTCCACCGGGAAACTTCCGGATTTGTCGGGTCACCTCCAGGTCAAACATGCGCAGAAGGCAGGGCCGTTTCTGGGTCTGAGATGTTGGCTTGGATGGCTTGTAGGCAAGAGCCAATCAGACAGGTCGTGACGGTGACCCCACGCCGACACCACAGAATCGGACCGTCCAAAACCTGGCTAAATTACTCATTTGCCATTCCGGCCGGCGAGGAAGCTCTTAAACTTCTGCGTGAGTGCCTCAAATCTTCCGAGATGGCTCCTCTCGTCATCAGTACTCCGGTTCAGCCGGTCGTAGGTCAAGAGTTGACTATCGAGTTCCGGGTCGTCTTCGTCGCGGCTGCGATTCTCTTTACGCGTCTCCTCAAACCTGACAAGAAACTCACGAACGTAGGGAAAATCTTTCAATGCCCTGCTCCGTACGAACCAGTAGTACACCGGGAAAACTCCGGCCGACCGCAGAAGCGAATCATTGGGAAGAAAAATCTCGCTCATGTCGTCGAGCACATCCAAGACTTTTCGCCCGGCGAGCTCAAGAGCCTTCCTGTGCTTCGCCGATACCTTCGCGAACTGATCGAGACTAGACTTCTTGGTTTCCTTGAGCCCGCTGGAGTATTCGAAATAGACAATCTTCGCAGCGGCGTTCAGGTCCTGGCCCCGTGCCGAAGTGAAGGCAACGTTTTGTTTAAAAAACTCGTGTTTCGCAATCTGCCTGAACAGCTCGGGGGCAGGACCCGACATCGCGTTTCGAATCTCGGCACCGGTTAGCGGCTTGCTCCGATTGAGCCGCACGAATAGCTCGGTAATCGGACCCTCGCCGCTCGCGATTACACGCATCACAACTAGATTGAATTGGTCAAACAGTTCCGCAACTTGGGGATAGCTCTTCTTGAGGTCCTGATACGAAAGCCCACCGAGCCTGAGATTTGGCTCCTCCAAAAAAATAAAGTCCCTATTAAGCACGACTTTTCCGTCGAGAAAATCAAATATCGCCTCGAGGCGTTGCTTCCCGTCGATGATGGCGTATTGGAGCTTTTTCCTATTGAGCCGGGTCTCACCCCAGGTGAAATCGGCCATGTAGACCTTCGGAACGTCGTACTCGTTCAGAATCGAGTCAATCAGAAATGCTTTGTCCGTGGCAGACCAAAGACGTCCACGCCTCTGGTAAGGAGGGTCCATGTCGATCTTGGATCGTCTGGCAGCCCACCAAGTCAGCGTGCGCGCGTCCATCTGCTCAACCCTGAATTTCTTACGAGATTGGATGGTCATGGCTAGAATTGGAATTGGAACTCCCTCTTGATTTCCCTCGCTAAGCCGTCTAAATCCGGAAACACGACTGACTCCGAGATTCCATTGGCAAGAACCGATCGCCTAATGTCCGGAAGGTCACCCTTCTCTAATACGATTTTTGTCAAGCAGCCCTTTGGAAATTTTTCTGTGGCAAAGATAGATTCCATACCGACGATCCCTTTACCGAATATTGTGAAAGCACCCCGCTGTGCGACGATGCGCGGACTATTATGGGCGCCATACATTGCAACCGGATGGAGATTCATAACGTCGAATCGCGAGGGCGGAGTGTAGCTATCGAGCGCCTCGTCGATCGGCGTAAGGATGCCTCTATCGAAACCAACATGTTTGAGGGCGTGCGAATTCCACATGACCGGATCGAGCATCCAAATGGCGGCGTCATTTTCAAACGCAAGAACCGGTTTTTTCTCATTGAACGTGCCTTTGAAGTCCGAGGTCATGACGGCAAAAAAAAGACCGATAAACGGATTTTCTGTCCAATCGAGCAATCGGGTCGGGATTCCATAATGCTGCATGAAAAATAGGCGATCCCACTCGTCTGAAAGTTGGCGCGTGACAAAAGGCAGGCTCCTTTGGCGGAACCGCATCATCATGTTTTTCTCTAGAGCCTGTTATTAACTTTGTTCCTGTATTTTGAAACAGATGAGGCATTTCGCTCCCCGTCGTGCATCCTGGGGTGGTGGGACGGCGTGAGCGGCGGGGCTATCCGAGCGATGTAACGGATGAGGAGTGGGCGCTGG
>DATAWI010000017.1:0-43041 GCA_036267295.1 Acidobacteriaceae bacterium
AAAACGCAGCGATATGCAACAGCTCCATCAAATGATTTTGGCGTGGATGCCCGCATGTAAATTGTGGTTCTTAGATGGAAAAGACGAGACAGGCAAAATCGTTTCCAACCCAAACATTGGCTATGGATCTCAAACCATGAAATATGCCAATGGAAAATCCCGGGAGTTCTATCAAGTCGGTATCAGTGCAAATACAACCGGCATTTCCGTCTACATTATGGGAGTCAATGACAAGAAGTACCTGGCCCAGGCATTTGGAAAGAAACTCGGCAAAGCCAGCGTCACCGGCTATTGCATCAAATTCAAAACCCTAACAGATATAAATATCGACGTACTCAAAGCAGCCATTCAATATGGAATCAACCAGACCAGCATGCAACATTGATTTCAACTTGAATCAATAACCCGCCGCCCGCACCATGCAATCCCACGTCGCATCCACCTAAAATCGTCGCCGTCGACAATCCCTTCTCGCCACTCGAGAGTGTTGTGGCCGCCATCGCCACCGCGATGCAATCGCACTCATTGCCTTATCCCGAGGATCAACGGCATGAATCTCAAACTGAGATCTTCAGTACAACTAGCGTCATGTCATCATGCTGCGGCGCGCCAGCGGCAAAGGCGTCAGCCGCACGAAACAACTGTTGCAACATCTCCGCGGCGTTCAGGTCCGCGTGCGCTTGCGCCTCCGCGATCATTCGGTCTTCCCCCCACTCGTCTTCTGAGGCGTTCATGGCTTCGCTGATGCCGTCAGTGAAGGCCAGCACAATATCGCCGGGGAGTAGGTGAAGCATCTGCTCCTTGTAGACCGCGCCGGCAAGCAGCCCGATGACAGGGCCGCCGTCTCCCAGGCGAAACACCCGCCAGGCACCGTCTTCTTTGCGCAGCACCGCAGGAGGATTGTGTCCGCCGTTCACGTAGTGCAGCGTGCGCGAGGTGCAGTCCAGTTCGCCATAGAAAAACGTGGCATAGCGGTTGGAGTCGGACGCGTCGTAGAGCAGGCGGTTGACATTGGCAATCTTGCTTCCCAGATCGCCAGCGCCGCTCAACACTTGACCGCGCAGGCTGGCGTGAAGGCTTGCCATCAACAGGGCCGCGGACATGCCCTTGCCACTGATGTCGCCCATCGCCACACCCAGGCGGTCGCAGCCATGCGCAGGCCCATGCGCTGTCTCGGTCAGCGAGCCATCACGGATGTCGATCAGGTCGTAGTAGTCGCCGCCGACTGCCTGGGCCGGTCTGCAGTGCGCGGCCATCTCTACGCCGGCAATGTTGGGTAACGTCTGCGGAAACAAGCGCTCCTGCACCTCGCGGGCAATCTCGAATTCACGTTCCAGCTTGGCACGCGACACGGCCTCCTCGGCCAGTGTGGGGATCAGCTTGTAGATGTTGACGAGTATGCCTGACGGCAAAGCCACGGAGCTGCCCAGCGCAAATCCCCGCGGCAGGGATCCGCCCTCGAAAAAGCGCTTGCCTTTGCCCAGCACAATAGGATTGACCAGCAGAACCAGCTCGTCCGCCAGTCCGTGATCCAGCAGCACCGAAGTCACCGTCGAGCTGCCCGGGACGATCAGATCCGGACCGATTTTGGCCTTGATGCGTTTCACGTTATCCACCAGGTCTGATCCGATGGCCTCGAAGGGTCCCCATTCCAGACTCTCCGGTCTGTGTGTGACGACGTACTTGGTCGCCGCATGCAGGCGGTCCGCCATCGGGCTTTGCGGCGCTTTCGGCCAGAAATTCGCCAGCAAGTCGTAGGTCCGCCGGCCAAGCAGCAGGTCGCAGGTCTTGCCGTACAGCTCGTTGACGATTTGTAATCCAGCCGGTGAGCGATACGGCGCGGTCCAGTCGCCGTAGGGGAAATCGTCGTCCGGACCGGTCGTCATCATCTGGACGACGCCATCGAGCGAGATATGCTCGATGATTTTGAGTTTGCGCATCTTGATCTCCTGCAGTGCTCCGGTGGCGCCCTCGTCCGGCGAACTCCTGTTGCATTGCGCCAATTCCCGACGCCGAGACCCGCTGCAATGACTCCGGACCTGAAGAGAGCGTACAGTACAACCGTATTGCAGCGGTACCTGCCTTCACCGGCGGCAATCGGTTGGTCTTCCCTCCGCCGCCTGCCCTTTCACCGACCCAACTCTGCCGCATTCACCTGAAATCATCGCAGCCGACAATCCCTCCAATCGCTACCCATCCGCCGAATCAATCTCAAATCCAGCCCAAAGAGTGCATTGCCATATTCGCGTCAATTGAGCCTTTGCGCAGCCCGATTAGTAAACCCAAGCCGACATCTCGGGAGTAATCGGTGTTGGAGCGTGCACCGGCGATCGCATTAACTCGAATCCTGCCGATGTACACGGCCTCGATACGATCCGGATGCCCTAAAACCGCAAGATGTGATTTAAATCACATCTTGGGCAAATGATCCCAACCTAAGATGAATTATGGGCGTCGCTTCCCAATCTGATCCGTGGAATATTCCCCGTGCCTTGCAATGCGGGGAATTCTTCCCGCATTTTCAACCCCTTGTGGTTCTCGCAACCGGCAAGCTTCGCGGCTTTGAGGTGCTCGCGCGTTGGCAGCACCCCGATTTCGGCATGGTCTCTCCGGATGAGTTCATCCCCATGGCTGAGAGGGACGGTTGGATCGGCGAGGTCAGCAGCCAAGTTCTGCAAAAAGCATTTCAGGCGATCGCGCTTCATGGGAAAGGCCTCAGGCTCGCGTTCAATATCTCTCCGCTGCAACTGCAAGACTTAGCTTTGCCAGAACATATCCGGCGGCTCGCCGAGGTCGCCGGGTTTTCCCTTGAATGCGCAACCGCCGAGATTACTGAAAGCGCGATGGCAGACAACATGACTTCGGCTCGGACCATTACCAGGGATCTGAAGGCAATGGGATGCCGCATCGCGCTGGACGACTTCGGAACAGGATACTCCAGTCTTTATCATTTGAAGTCTCTCCCCTTCGACGAACTGAAAGTAGACCGGTCATTCGTAAGTTCAATGACGGCCGAGCGCGAGAGCCGAAAGATTGTAGCGGCGGTCGTGGGGCTCGGACAGAGCCTTGGACTCAGTACTGTAGCCGAGGGCATTGAGACGGAGGAACAAGCTGACATGCTCTTGCGGCTCGGCTGCGACATGGGGCAGGGATGGCACTACGGAAGACCGGCGCCGGCCGAGGTGCTTCCGTCAGTCATCGAGTTACGGAAGCGATCCGGGATTTCTTGTGCCCGCCATGAGTGGAAGGGGATTTCACTCAACTGCAGAGAGGGGCTCCCGTCACAACGGCTGGCTCAACTTCAGGCAGTGTACGACGGCGCACCGGTAGGCCTGGGTTTTCTCGATCGGAATCTGAAGTACATCAACATCAACCGAAGGCTCGCCGAGATGCATCATGTCTCCATTGAGGACCACTATGGAAAGACAATCGCCCAGATCATCCCGGAGCTGTATCCGCTCATCGAGCCCCATGTGAAAGAGGCTTTAAACGGTAAGCGAATTTCCGACCTGGAGATTCGCGAGCCAGGTTCTCACGCGCATGATCGAAGAACCTTCCTTGTCTCGTACCAGCCGGCATTTGATGAGGCCGGTGAAGTTGTTGGAGTATCTTGCGCGGTCAGGGATTTCACTGCTCGAAAAAGTGCCGAAGATAAGCTTCGGCAATACGAAAGACTCGTCGAAGGTCTCGATGAAATGGTCGCCGTTGTAGACCGAAAGTATCGCTGTGTGTTCACAAACCGTGCGTTCCATGAAGTGTTCGCTGCAGGCAACGAGAGAATCGAAGGGCGGTTTATTCCCGAATTCGTAAACAGGGATGTCTTCGAAAGTGTTATGGTGCCGAAGCTCGATGAGTGTTTCTCCGGCAAACCCGTCCTCTTCAGCATGGAATATTGCTTACCCGGTATCGGCATGCGGGTATTGAGCATCTCCTATTCTCCTATTGAAGTCTCCGGGGTTGTGGAGTCGGTTGCATGTGTGCTCCGGGATATCACTGAAATGAAGTGCATCGAAGTCGTCGAGACCGGTTGGCGGAAGCGAATCGAACTTGCTGAGTGCGCAGGCCTCCGAATCGGACTATGGGATTGGGACATTCAAGCGAACACAGTCGTCTGGTCCGATGAGTCGTACCGGCAATGGGGATTCACCCGCGACACGTTTTCCAGCAAAGTGGCAGAGGCTGTTCCCCGGATTCACCCAGCGGACCGCGCCACTGTGGAATCGGCAATTCGAAAAGTCACGTCTCGCGAGACTGACGAATACGCTGCACAATATCGGGTTCAGAGACCCGATGGTTCAGTCTGCTGGATTGATGCACGCGGTGCGATGATGGGCGATTCTTCCGAACGTATGATCGGCATTGGCGTGGACATCACCGACCACATGAAGACTTAGGTTCCAAAGAAAGCCTTCGGCACTCGAACCTCTGCTGCTCAGTTCTAGCAGTATGCAACACCCGCCATGAGCCCTTTTGTATCGCTAGCTTGCCAGATTCGACCCTTTCCAACCCGGCATGCAGGATTTGTACCCATAAACGCCGTTCGCGTCGGCGATCCTCGATGGAGTTTGGAGAACGGGTCGTGGCCGAGGCCCCGGTCTTCGCGCCCTTACCTTCGTACCGGCGCAACCGCTCTTTCCCCTTGCATCGGCCTGCGGCATCCTCCATGCTGAAGACGGAGCAATCCGCCCTCATCTAAGCCCTGCCAGCGAATCCGCGAGCAGGGCTTTCCTCTTCTGGGCCCGCTGTCATCCTTCCCGCAGCGTTGCTCGGCGTCGGGGGCCTGGCGCCAGGCGGACGGGGCTGGAGGGCTCATATGGAAGCCGGAGCCGGCAGTGATTCCTGTGAGAGGAATCCAAGGGACGTGCGCAAGTCCTTTAGAAATCAAATGGAAGCGCGCAAGTACCGTGGAATCAAAGGGCAAGCGGCTTTTCCGGGGAATGGGAAAGCGTTGTCGATGTTGTCAACAGCGGCAACCGGCTGAAAACAAAATGCGTGCAAAAGCACGCAGCAGGGGGGGGTGTCGCAGCATCGTGTGCAACCAGTCAATACCTCGCTACTCCAGGTCGTCCTCGGCTGCTGCCGCCGCCGGCACGCCGCCCTGCCGCTTCATCAACAGATAACCGCGGATAAAAGGGTCGAGGTATCCATCCAGCACCTTGTCCACGTCGCCCACTTCCACCTTGGTCCGGTGGTCCTTGGCAATCCGGTACGGCTGCAGCACATAACTGCGAATCTGCGAGCCGAAATTAATGTCCAGCTTCGAATCTTCAATCTTGCGGGTGGCCGCGTGCTTCTTCTCTAACTCGTATTCATACAGCCGCGACCGCAGCATCTTCATCGCCCTCTCGCGGTTCTTGTGCTGCGACCGCTCGTTCTGGCACTGCACCACGATGTTGGTCGGCAGGTGCGTGATGCGGACCGCGGAATCGGTCGTGTTCACATGCTGACCGCCCTTCCCGCCCGACCGATACGTATCGGTCCGGATCTGATCGGGCTTAATGTCAATCTCGATTGAGTCGTCGATCTCCGGCGACACGTAGACAGAAGCGAAGCTGGTATGCCGGCGCTTGGCCTGGTCGAACGGCGAGATGCGCACCAGCCGGTGGACGCCCGTTTCGCCGCCGAGCAGGCCGAAGGCGTAGTCGCCAATGACGGTGAAGGTGGCGGATTTGATGCCGGCCTCTTCGCCGGCCTGCTCGTCGTTCATCTCGGTGCGGAAACCCTGCTGCTCGGCCCAGCGGAGATACATGCGGAGGAGCATCTGGGCCCAGTCCTGGGACTCGGTGCCGCCGGCGCCGGGGTGGACGGTGACGATGGCGTTCAGGGGATCGGATTCGCCGGAGAGCATGGTGCGGAACTCGAGCTGCTCGACGTGCGCGGCGAGGGATTGGATTTCCTTGTCGAGGTCGACCAGGATGGCGGCGACATCGGCGTCGGTTTCGGATTTGGCGTCGCGGGCGAGGTCGAAGTAGGCGTCGATGTCGCCGGAGCGGCGGGCGAGCTCGGCGTCGTCGGCAAGCTGGGTGTCGATGCGCTTCTTCTCGCGCATAAGCGGCTGCGAGGCGGCGGGGTTCGACCAGAGGGCGGGGTCGGCTAGCTTTTGTTCGAGGGCGGCGAGCTGGGCGCGGAGGCGGGGCGCGTCAAAGATACTCCCGGAGACCGCGGACTTTTTCGCGGACGGGAGCGTAAGCGAATTCCAGATCGGAAAGCATTCTTCGATTCTAGCGAAAAGGCGGTCAGCGGGTTGGCGAGTTGGCGAGTTGGCGAGTTGGCGAGTCAGCGGGTCAGCGGGTCAGCGGGCTAGCGATCGCTGGGCGCTACTGGAGGAAGCCGGCGTCGCGGGGTGGGGCGGCGGATTTTTCGGAGGGCACTGGCGACTCGTCCGCGGAATTGTCGGGAGTGGCTGGTGGGGTGGGCTTGTGGGTCTTCAACTTCACGTGGATGGGCTTGTTGGGGAAGAAGCAGATGAGGAGCGATCCCGCGACGATGAGGGAACAGAAGTACGCGAAGACGTCGCCGTAACGGGTGTAGAAGGTGAGGTCGGAGCGGAATCCGTAGCGCGCGACGAGCGAGGTGACGGTGTGGCGGGGCGCGGAGAGGGTGACGCGTCCCCAGGGATCGATGACGGTGGTGACGCCGTTATTGGTGTCGCGGAGGAGCCAGCGGCGGTTTTCGACGGCGCGCATGCGGGCCATGTTGAGGTGCTGCCAGGGGGCGGAGGTGTCGCCATACCAGCCGTCGTCGGAGAGGTTGACGAGGACTTCGGCGCCGTTGAGGGCGAAGTGGCGGATTTCGTCGGCGAAGACGGATTCGTAGCAGATGAAGACGCCGTAGGCGGCTCCGTTGCCGGGGCGGAAGACGTTGCGGGCGCGGCCGCGGTTGAAGTCGCCGACCTGGTTGGTGAGGTGGTGGGCGAAGAAGAAGAGGCTGCGGTAAGGGATGAATTCGCCGAAGGGGACGAGGTGGATTTTGTCGTAGCGTCCGGCGGGGGCGCCGCTGGCGTCGGTGAAGACGGCGGAATTGTAAGTGCCGGCGGCGTCTTCGCCCACCATGCCGGCGATGAAGGGTGCGTGGGTAGCGGTGGCGACGGTGCGGAGGATGGACTGCGTGCGAGGATCGTCGCTGCGGAACCAGGAGGCGACTTCGGGCCAGAGGACAATGCCGGGGGGCGCGATGTTCTGCGCGCAGCTGTCGGGATGGCGGATGACGGGGGCGCGGGGTCCGGGAAGGCCGTCGTAGGCGGGGGTGCAGGTTTGCCGGGCCTGGGCGGTGAGCCACGTGGGATCGCCGTCCCACTCGGCGCCCTGCCAGTGGTCGTTGGTGGCGACGTCGATGTTGGGCTGGAGCAGGACGGCATAGGCGGAGGTGGCGGCGGGGTTGGTGTCGGGGCGCTTAAGCAGGTCGTGGGCCATGAGCAGGACGATGACCCAGGCGGCGAGGTGGTAGCGCCAGCGGCGCGCCTGGGCGGTGGGCAGGAACAAGGAAACGAAGACAACATTAAAGAGGACGAGCGCGCAGGAGATTCCGTAGACGCCGGTCCAGGGGGCGAGCGAGGTGAGGCTGAGGTTGTCGATTTGGGAGTAGCCGAGCTGGTCCCAGGGAACGGAGGTGATGCGGGCGGCGGCAAGCTCGAGGGCGGCCCAGAGGAAAGGGGCGAGGGTGAGCGTCCAGGTGAGGCCGAGACGGCGGCGGAAGAAGGCCAGCAGGAACCCGAAGACACCCCAGTAGACGCCGAGGACGGCGGAGTAGAGCAGGACGATGCCGACCGATCCGATGGGGGGAACGTGGCCGTAGTAGAGCATCGTCTGGTAGATCCAGTAGCAGTTGAGGGCGTACCAGAGGATGCCGCTGAGGTAGCCGGTGAGGGCGGCGCGGCGGATGTAGTGGGGATGAGCGGCGCTGCGGTCGTTGAGCAGGGCGTAGAGCAGAGGGACGAGGGCGATCCAGGCGAGGAGACCTCGCCAGTGCTGCATGGGTCCGCCGACGGGGAAGCAGAAGTCGAGAACGACGGAGGTGACCAGGCCGAGGAGGATGGGGCGGAGCAGGCTGGAGGGCGGTGGAAGGGAATCGTCGGCGGATGGGTTGGGTGCGGGGGCCACGATGGTGTCAGATGCGTCGGGCACGAGGATGTCGGCGGCTACTCTTTGCCCAGTAGCTCGTGGAGGTCCTCAAAGAAGCTGATGAGGATGACGAGGAGGGAGCCGGCAATGCCGACAAAGAAGATCCAGGTGGCGGCGGACATAGCGGCCTTGGCGAGAGCGAACACACCGCCATTGTAAGGCAGCGAAAGGCGTTTAGCGAGGGAGGGTTAGCCAGGGACTTTTAGCGAAGGACTTTAAGCGAAGGACTTGTAGCGAGGGACTGCCGGCGAGAGGCTGCTGGCGAAGGACTCCTGGCGAGGGCAGGCCGGTGCCAGGGCGGACCGCTGGCGACCGGGAATTGGGATTGACCGGGTGGTGGGGTCGCCCTAGGATTGGCTGTACGCGGAGAAGCTTACCCGCCGCCGGGCGGAATTGGCCGCGTTTCCCCGTTCTCCCCCAGGGATTTGCCCGCCGGAGCGCACTCGTTGCGAAGGAGATTCCCGTGAGAGGCCTGACTTATCCATGTTCAGCAGAACGCCGCCGGCGGAAACTGCGTCTTCGCCCCGGTTCACGCGTCATGACCGTTTTACTCGCCGTGGCGGGAGTGTTGGCCGTGGCGCTGCCGGTGCGCGTGGCGCTTGGCCAGGGAACGAAGGCGACGACTTCCACCATGACGGTTACAGGGCCGGACCCGTATTCCATGAACTGCACAGTGGGTGGGCCGTGGGTTGCGCCGGGGAAAGGGCCGACCGGTGCAGTCACGTTCACCGATGCGACGGCGACGCAGGCCATTGGAACGGCCATGTTGCCTTCGGCTCCGCAGGCGGCGCTTTTTGGCGCGCCGATTTATTCACCGGCCGCCGGTCAGCTAATTGCGACAGGAGATTTTAATCGCGACGGGATTCCGGATGTGGTTCTGGCCGATACGAACAGCTTCGCGCTCATCGTCCTGCTCGGTAAGGGAAACGGCACATTTCAGACCGCGGTTTCGTATCCATTGCCGCCACCCGGCGACCGCTCCCGGGGGTATGGGGGCATTGCCGCCGGCGATTTCGCCGGCAACGGCAAGCTGAGCGTAGCGGTCACGATCCCGTATGCGAGTGAGACTGGGCCTGCGGTCGCCATTGTTCCGGGCAATGGCGACGGCACGTTTCAGACTGCAAAGATCTACCCCGTCGGCAATGGGCCCATGGGAATCGTCACGGGTTATTTCAACAGTGACAAGCATCTCGACCTGGCGGTAGCCAATGCTAAGGATGGAACCGTCTCGATCCTCCTGGGGAACGGGGATGGAACGTTCGGAGCGCAGACGACGTATGCAGCGTCGCGCGCTTCATCGATCGTGGCCGAAGATTTCAACGGCGATGGGAATGTGGATCTTGTCGCTGGAGATGGGGGTGCTGCTCAGGTTGAATTTCTGGCGGGCAACGGCGATGGCACATTTCAGCCGGAAGTGTTCTCCTCCACGGGCGTCGGGCCCGTTTTCAACTTGCCGACGTATATGGCTGCGGGAGACTTCAATCAAGACGGAATTCCGGATCTTGCAGTGGCTGGTTCGACCGCGGAGCGTCTTTCGATCCTGATTGGCTCGGGCACGGGGACCTTCACCATCGCGTCGAGCACGCCGCTCGCCGCAAACGCTCAAGGGCTGGCGGCCGGCGATTTCACCGGAACCGGTATTGGGGCGGTTGCTGTGTCGCTCGAGAGCGGCAGTGAGCAGGTTTGGTTTGGGGACGGAAACGGTGGGTTGGCTTTTGAGGAAAGCCAGGATCTGACCTATCCGTATGGGGTGCCCGGCGCCGTCGTGACAGGCGACTTCAACGGGGATGGGATTCCCGACCTCGCTGTTGATGAACTCAACAATGTGACTACCCTGCTGGACACGAAGGCCGGTTCAATCGCCTCCCTTTCGAATGTGGTTCTGGATGCGGGGATCACGCCGAAGCACTACCTGCATTGCACCTACGGCGGAGATACGAATTATGCCGGAAGCGCCGGCTACACCAATGTGACAATTCCTGCCACGGCGACCCCGAACTTATCGCTGTTCTCCGGTACCTACCGGCTCCCAACATCTCTGAGCGTCACGGATCCGATGGGGAGCGCGAATATTTACTTCACAGAGAACGGCACCAAACCGAATTCGAGTTCAAACCTTTACACCGGGCCGATTGCGCTGGCCGGAAGGGAAACGATCAAGGCGATCGGGTATGCGCCGGGATTTCTTCCCTCGGGGGTCGAGACAGCGACCTACACGCAGCAGGCGGCGACGCCGGCGATCACGCCAGCGGCGGGCACATGGGCAGCGGGAACCACGATCACCATCACGGACCTGCCGACGAAGGGGACGATTCACTACACCACCAACGGAACTACGCCGACAGGGAATTCTCCCATCTATAAAGTCCCATTCACGCTGACCTCGAGCGAGACGGTGCAGGCGATTGCGTTTTCACCCGCGATGCTGGTGAGCGGAGTAGGCTCGGCGATGTACACGATTGGCTCGGCGGCGACGCCGGCGCCGGTAATTACGCCGGGCAGCGAAGGGTTCAAGAGCGCGCCGACGGTCAAGATCACGGATACGATTTCCGGGGCGGCGATTTATTACACGACCAACGGATCGACGCCGACGGCGAGTTCGCCGGTTTACGGCGGCCCGTTCACTCTGCCGACGAACGGCTATCCCGTGGTGATGGTGAAGGCGGTCGCGATCGCGTCGGGCGAGGCCGCCAGCACGGTTACCGCGAACCGCTTCACGATGATGACGACCACGTCCACGCTGATCGTCAGTGGATCCGATCCCTATAGCCTGAAGTGCAGCGTGGCCGGACCGGCGGTTGCGGGGATTTCGGGCCCCACGGGAACGGTGACCTTTACCGACGTGACGACGAGCCAGACGCTGGGGACTGCCTCGCTGAAAGCGGCGACGGCGGGTCTGCGATTCGCGACGCCGGTCAGTTCGACAGCGGGCGGTGCGATCGTGGTGGGCGACTTTAACGGGGATGGTATTCGCGATATCGTCTTTGCCGAGGGCGGGGCCGATCTTGAAGCCCTGGAGGGGAACGGGGACGGGACCTTTCAGTCTCCGGTGCCCAGCCCAACGGGAGGCATCGCCGCCGACTCCATGGTGACCGGAGATTTCAACGGAGACGGCAAGCTGGATATTGCCTTTATGAACGGGGCCAGGGACGGCGCGTATGTTGCGCTGGGAAATGGCAACGAGACGTTCCAGACGCCGATTCTGATTTACAGCACAGCCAACGCGCAGCACCCCATTGCGATTGCGGCGGGGGATTTTGCCGGAAACGGATTCGCGGATGTGGCGATTACGAATGAGATTGCCGGCACAGTGACGATTGCGTGGGGAAACAGCGCGAACCCGCTGCAAACCGAAACGACGATGGCGGCCGGCACGAAACCGGGGCTGGTGGTGGCTGACGATTTCAACAACGACCAGCGGCCGGATCTGGCGATTGCCACCACGACGGGGATTGAGGTGCTGCTGAACAACGGAGATGGGACGTTCCAGGCGCCGCTGACGATGAACCTGGGCTTCGGACCGCAAGCCGTTCTGGCACGAGAAATCAACAAGGATGGGTTGCTGGATCTGGTGGTCGATCAGGGGGGAACGAAGGCGTGGGTGCTGCTCGGCAACGGAGACGGAACGTTCGGCCTACTTTCGGGATCGGGCGTGCCGCTGACGGGAACGCTGCTGTCCGCGGACTTCAACGGCGACGGGAATTCGGATCTTGCCGGAGCCAATGCAAACGAGACGTCGATCGCTCTGGGCAACGGCGACGGGACATTTCAGACGCCGGTGGGGTACCCGATGACCGGCACGCTTGCGGCGACGGCGGATTTCAATCAGGACGGACGATACGACATCGCGTTCGGAGCGATGCCGAGCGGTGCCGATGTGCAGCTGAGCTACGCAGCGGAAATTGCGCCGGGAATCGTGGCCAGCGCGACGGTGAACGCCGGGACGACGGCCAAGCACCAGCTGGAGTGCTCGTATGCAGGAGACGGCAACTACAACGGGAGCGTTTCCAGCGTGGTGACGAAGACCTATACGGCGGCCGCCGTGCCCACTTTTTCGCCGGGAACGAACAGCTATTCGACGGCGCAGACGGTGACCCTCTCGGACACCACGGCCAACACGACGATCTATTACACGACGGACAACAGCACGCCGACCACCAGCTCGACGCCATACACCGGCGCCATCACGGTTTCGAAGACGACGACGGTGAAGGCCATTGCGGCGGATGTTGCCCATCTTCCCTCTGCGGTTGGGGAAGCGGTGTACACGATTACGCCGTAGTTCTGGTCCGGGGGCGCCGGAGCCAACAAAGGATGCGGGATGGAACCGGCGTTCGCCTGCGGGGCGGGCGGGGAGGGCTGCGCGTTGCGGGGTGGTAGAATTCCGGCGGATTGGTGACGGAGGGCGGTTGAAGATCATCGGGTGCGCTGCATTGATGGCTGCATGGCTGGCTGGGTCGCCGGGAGCGCGCGGGCAGGATTTGCCCGTGGTGCGCGTGGTGAACGGCGCTTCGCAACTGGTGGTGCAGGGGCAGCCGTTTCTGATGCTGGGCGGGGAGCTGGGGAATTCGTCGGCGGGGACGGCGGCGCAGGCGGATACAATTTTGCCGCGGCTGGCGGGGCTGCACTTCAACACCGTATTGATGCCGGTGGCGTGGGACGAGATTGAGCCGCAGGAAGGGCGGTTCGATTTTTCGGTGCCCGATCACTGGATCGAAGTGGCGCGGGAGCAGCATCTGCACCTGGTGTTTCTCTGGTTCGGGAGCTGGAAGAACGCGTTCTCGGAGTATGCGCCGGCATGGGTGCTGGGGGATACGCAGCGATTTCCACGGGAGATTTCGGCGGAGGGACTGCCGCTGGAGATCCTTTCGCCGCTGGGCGAAGAGACGGCGCGGTCGGATGCGCGGGCATTCGCGGCGCTGCTGCGGCACACGCGGGGGGTGGACGCGGCGCAGCAGACGGTGCTGCTGGTCCAGGTGGAAAACGAGATTGGCTTTCTGGGAGTGGGCGGGCGCGATCGGTCGGAGGCGGCGAATCGGCTGTTTGCGGGGGCGGTGCCGGCGGAGTTGAGTGGGGCGCTGGCGCGGTCCGCGATGCATCCGCAATTCAACGCTGCCGGACATTCGTGGAAAGAGATGTTCGGCGATGCGGCGGATGAGGCGTTCATGGCGTGGAGCTATGGGCGGTTCGTGCAGCAGGTGGCGGAGGCGGGGAAGAAGGAGTACGCGCTGCCGCTGTATATGAACGCGCAGCTGCCTGCGCCGTTCGAGCCGGCGGGCGATTATCCGAGCGGCGGGCCGTATCCGTCGATGCAGGCGATTTATCGGGCGGCGGCGCCGGCGGTGGATTTTTACGCGCCGGATATTTACTGGCCGGATTTCGAGGAGTGGGTGGAGCGGTACGCGGCGGCGGGGAATCCGGTGTTTGTGCCGGAGGCGCGGCTGGAGGCGGCGTGGTTCAACGCGCTCTACACGGTGGGCGAGGCGCGCGGGTTTGGATTTTCTCCGTTTGCTGTGGACTCGCTGCCGGCGGCGGATGCAGCGGGACAGGATGCGGCGGGACACGATGCGGCGGGGCAGGCGGGGCCGCGGCTGGCGGATGTGTATGCGGCGATGAGTGCGATGAGCCGGGAGATTGTGGAGGCGCAGGGGAAGGATGCGATACGCGGGCTGGCGCTGCATGCGACGAGTCCGCGGCCGACGCGGACGGTGGCGCTGGGCGGGTATCTGCTGCGCGCGAGCCTGGTGCGGGGATGGCCGGCGAGGAATTTGGCGACGAGCGAGGGCGCGCTGCTGGTGATGGAGACGGGGCGCGATGCGTTCACGGTGATGGGCAGCGGGCTGACGGTGAGTTTTCTGCGCGATCCCGATACGGACGATGCGGTGGCGGGGATTGCGAGCATCGAGGAGATGGCGTATCGCGACGGGCAGTGGGTCGCGGTGCGGGAGATGAACGGCGACCAGAGCAACCAGGGACGGGAACTCGCCATGGATGCGCATGCGTTGCACGTTTATCGCGTGAAGCTCTACACGTATAGCCGGAAAAACTAATCCTTACTCGCCGCGCAGGGCGACGATGGGATCGACGCGGGTGGCGCGCAGCGCGGGCAGGGCGCAGGCCATGAGCGCGACGGCGAGCAGCATGAATGCGACGGCGGCGAAGGTGAGCGGGTCGTGCGGCGTGACTCCGAAGAGCTGACTGCTCATGAGGCGCGTGAGGGCGAGCGCGGAGACGATGCCGAGGGCGACGCCGAGGAGCGCCATGCGCGCTCCCTGTCCGAGGATGAGGCGCAGGACGTGAGTGCGCGGCGCGCCGAGCGCCATGCGGACGCCGATCTCGCGGGTACGCTGGCCGACTAAGCAGGAAATGACGCCGTAGATTCCCACGCAGGCGAGAGCCAGCGCGAGCGCAGCGAAGACGGCGAGCAGGATCATGGAGAGACGGCGCGCGGCGAAGGAGTTCACGATGACTTCGTTCATGGTTTCGACGGCATAGACGACTTCGCCGGGATCGATGGCGGCGACGGCGCGGCGGACGGGGTCCATGATGGCGGCGGGATCGCCCTGGGTGCGGAGCACGACAGCGACGGCGTCGGCGGCGAGCGGCATCAATTTTTCCGGAAGCTGCATGAACGGGTAGTAGAACTGCGCTTCGATGGCGGATTTGGGGTCGATGCCGGGTCCCCACTGCTTAACGTGGCCGACAACGCCGATGATTTCCGGTTCCACATTAAAGAGCGCGAGATGGATGTGCTGGCCGATGGGATTCTGGTTGGGGAAATAGGTGCGGGCGAAAACGTCGTCGATGACGATGACGTTGGGGGCGTTCTCGTTGTCCTGAGGCGTGATGAAGCGGCCGCGCTCGATGGTGATGCCCATGGCGGGGGCGAAGCCGGATTCGGCGAGATAGAACATGGCCTGATGCATGTCGTTATCGTTGGCAGGCTTTGGCTGGCCCTCGATCCAGAAGGGCAGGTCGGAGTCGTGGATCATGGGGCGCGAGCCGAGGGTGACGGAGACGGCCTGGACGCCGGGGATGGCGCGCATGGCGGCGTCGAACTGGCGGAGGCGGGCGCGGGTTTGCGCGGAGGTGGCCGTGGCGGACGAGGGCATCGACAAATCGAAGGTGACGGCGTGGGCAGGCGTGTAGCCAGGATCGACGCGCCAGAGGGCGGCGAGGGAGCGCAGCATGAGACCCGCTCCGGTGAGGAGCACGAGGGCGAGGGCGACTTCTCCGGCGACCAGCAGGCCCTGGAGACGCGGGCGGGCGCCGCTCGAGCCGCGGCCGGTTTGGCGGATGAAGTCCTGGAGGTTGATGCGGGAGGTGGTGAGCGCGGGCGCGAGTCCGAAGACGATGCCGGCGAGCAGCGAGACGGCGAGGGTGAAGAGGAGGACGCGTCCGTCGAGGTGGATGTCGCTGGAGCGGGGCAGGGCGGCGGGCAGCGCGGCGATGGCGGCTTTGGATCCGAGGAGCGCGAAGAGGAGGCCGAGAAGTCCGCCGCAGCCGGCGAGCAGAAGGCTTTCGGTGAGCAACTGGCGGACGATGCGGGTGCGGCTGGCGCCGAGCGCGGCGCGGAGCGCGAATTCGCCGGAGCGGCGCAGGGAGCGGGCGAGCAGCAGGCTGGCGACGTTGGCGCAGGCGATGAGCAGCAGGAAGCCGACCGCGGCAAGCAGCACGAGGAGGAAGGGCTGCACGTTGCCGACGATGTCCTGCTTCATGCCGGTGAGGACGATGCCGACGGATTTGTCGGCTTCGGGATAGGTGACGGCCAGGTCGCGCGCGATTGCGTCCATGTCGGCCTGGGCCTGGGCGAGGGTGACGCCGGGGCGGAGGCGGGCGACGGCGTGAGCGCTCATGTCGATGCGGCGATCGAGGAAGGAAGGATCGGTCCACTGGCCGATGGGCGTGTAGACGTCGCGATCGTTGCCGTAGAACAGGAAGCCGGGCGGCAGGACGCCGATGACGGTGTACGCGACGCCGTTGAGCTCGATGGGCTGATTGAGGATGGCGGGCGAGGCGCCGAAGCGGCGCTTCCAGAAGCCGCCGCTGAGGATCGCGACGGGTCCGGCGCCGGCGCGATCGTCGTCGCGGCTAAAGGAGCGGCCGAGGACGGGCGAAACGCCGAGGGTGGGCAGGAAGCCGGAGGAGATCATGTAGCCGCTGAGGCGCTCGGCCTGGCCGCGGCCGGTGAAGTTGTAGTCCTGGCCGCGATACATGCCCATGGAGGAGACGGTGTGGGTTTCGCGTTCCCAGTCGAGGAAGTTGGGATAGCTGATGGGGGCGCGGTCGAGGCCGGCGTTGGAGGCATCGATGGCGACGAGCTGGGCTGCGTGGGGATAGGCGAGCGGATTGAGCAGCACGCCGTTGACGACGGAGAAGAGTGCGGTATTCGCGCCGATGCCGAGCGCCAGAGTGAGGATGGCGATGAGGGTGAAGGCGGGGGATTTCGCGAGGGTGCGGAGGGCGAAGCGAAGATCCTGCAGGAGAGCGTTCATGCCTGGCTCCTCGATGGGGACGGCGGTGGAGAGATGGTAGCGAGGCGGGCGGGGTTGCGGCCATATCCAGTGGAGCATGCGGAGATGGCGGGCGGGATGCCGGTTCGCTGGAGAGTGCACAGTACCCAGTGTTCAGTAAACAGAGATCGGAGCGCGGAGATCAGAGCGCAGTGATCGATGCGGGTGGAAAGTCCCGCTGTGTTTGGGGCGGATGCGCCGGGCGCAAACAATTGTAATTACTACAGTAACGATTCTGATTCCTGATGAAGACGCGGCCGATTTGCCGGAAAAAGTTATTGTCAACGGTGTACACAGCGGAATAGGCTAACCGCAAAATCAGCTGTCCAACGCGCAGAAGGCAACGTGGAAATGCCTGCCCCCGGGAGGATCCATGGTGGATCGTAGTACGCGCCAGACCGCTTTCCGGCTGGCCGCAATGAGCGCATTGCTGGCGGGCGTGACGCTGCCGATGACGGGATGCTTCGGCACGACGCTCGGCACGTCCGGCAACTATACAGAGATTACGTCGGCCCACAATTCGATCCGCGTGAATGAGCAGATGCAGATCACTTCGCCGGATAACCCGAACAATATTCTTCTTGTTTATTACGTAAACGATATCAAGGGCGGTAACAGCGAGGTGGGAACGATCAGCGCCACCGGGCTGTACACTGCGCCGGCGATCGTTCCGGTTCCGAACACGGTGACGATTTCGGATGCGGCGGTGCACTATCCGGATCACGCGGCGGGCACGCTGGCGCTGAGCATTCTGAATCCGGTTCCGGTGATCGCGAGTGTGACACCGTCGAGCCTGACAGAAGGCACGACGACGGTGATCGTGGACGGATCGCAGTTTATCTACGGCGCGCAGATTCTCTGGAACGGGGTGCACCTGGCGACGACCTTTGTTTCCGGGACCGAAGTGGCGGCGCAGGTGCCGGCGCCGAATCAGGGGACGTTCCCGCTGACGGTGAGCAATCCAAACCCAGGATCGGCGGATGCGCCGGATGTGCAGGTGCATGTGGGGCCGGGGCAGATCGTGATCCTGCTGGAGCCGTACGGCGGCACGGATGTGCGGGTGAGCAACGCGCTGGGGATTCCGTTCCAGGTGACGGGAACGACGCACACGGGCGTGACGGTGGAGGTGAACGGCACGACGCCGGGGAACGCGCAGGTGGGCACAGCCTACGTGAGCGCGGCAGGAACGATCACCTACAATGCGCCGGCGGTGGTGCCGGTTCCGAGCAATGTGGTGCAGTTGCGGGTGACGAGCGTGGACGATCCGAAAGTTTCGGTCACGCAGAATATTTCGGTGCTGAATCCGATCCCGATTCTGACATCGGCGGCGCCGATGACGTTTGCGGTGGGGCCGTCGTCGGTGGAGGTGACGGGGCAGAAGTTTATTGCGGGCGCGCAGGTGCTGGTGAACGGAGCGGCGGCGCCCACGACTTTCAACAGCGGCGGGCAACTGACGGCGAGCCTGGATCTGACGGAGGCGGGGAACCTGGATTTGCAGGTACTGAATCCGGCGCCGGGGCCGGCGGCGTCGGCGGATCTGATCGCGCTGGTGGAGGGAACGCCGCCGGCGCCGGTGGTGACGCCGGAAGACGCGGCGCGTTTTCTGGATCAGGCGACGTTTGGGGCGACCGATGCGGATATCCATCGGGTTTCGATGAACGGGTACCAGGCGTGGCTGAATCAGCAGTTCAGCGTGGCGCCGACTCTGGCGGAGCCAGCGGTGGAGCAGGCGCTGATGGTCAACAATCCGCCCTGCGCGGCGGGCAACGTGGTGTGCAACGCGGCGCTGTTTGAAGGGAACGGCCAGGACGAGATCTATGTGCAGGATGCGTTCTGGCAGCAGGCGCTGTCGGCAAAGGATGAGCTGCGGCAACGGGTGAAGTACGCGCTGCACGAGATTCTGGTGGTTTCGTCGAATAACTCGGCGGTGCAGAATATGCCGCGCGGGGAGGCGGGTTACTACGACTTACTGGGCAAGGATGCGTTCGGTAACTTCCGCACGCTGCTGAACGATGTGACGCTGAACCCGATGATGGGGCAGTACCTCTCGATGCTGGGGAACGACAAGGGAGACGCGATCACCGATCCTGACGAGAATTTTGCGCGGGAGGTGATGCAGTTGTTCACGGTGGGGCTATACAAGCTGAACAACGACGGCACGCAGAAGCTGGATGGGAGCGGGCAGCCGATTCCGACGTACTCCAACACCGACGTGAAGGGACTGGCGGCGGTGTTTACGGGCTTTAGCTGGGGGATACCCGGGGACCACACCGGCGACGGATGGTCGAACTGCTGTCTGTATGTGGGGCCGGGGATGGGAGAAGACCTGGAGCCGATGATGCCGTACCCGAATCATCACTCGACGGCGGAGAAGCAGTTTCTCGGGGTGACGATCGCGGCGGGAGGCAGCCCGGATGCGGACGGCGATCTGAATATCGCGCTGAACACGCTGTTCCACCATCCCAACCTGCCGCCGTTTTTCTGCCGGCAGCTGATCGAGCATCTGGTGACGAGCAATCCGAGCGCGGCGTATGTGGACCGGGTGGCGTCGGTGTTCAGGGATGACGGGACAGGGGTGCGGGGGAACATGCAGGCGGTGATCACGGCGATCCTGCTGGATCCGGAGGCGCGGGATACGGCGACGGACGCGGGCAATCCGCAATACGGGAAGGTGCGGGAGGCGCTGCTGCGGTACACGGAGTGGGCGCGGGCGTTCACGGCGCAGTCGCGGACCGGATCGTACGGCATCGGCAGCACGGAGGATCCGATCTTTGGGCTGGGGCAGATGACGCTGCGGTCGCCAACGGTCTTCAACTGGTTTGCGCCGGGGTATGTGCCGCCGGGGACGAGCATCGAGCAGGCGGGGTTGGTGGCGCCGGAGATGCAGATGACGAATGTCTCGACGGTGGTGGGCTACCTGAATTATCTGCAGGATGCGATTGGGAGCAACGCCACGAGCGGGACGGATATTTTCTCGAGCTACGCGACGGAGATGAAGCTGGCCTGGACGCCGAATGCGCTGATGGACCGGATCAACCTGCTGCTGATGGCGGGCGAGATGGACGACACGCTGCGGACGCAGATTCTGGGCGCGGTGGAAGCGATTGCGGTACCGACCGGGGATGCGAGCGCGACCAACGCGGCGCTGGCAGCGAGGGTGGAGACGGCGATTTATCTGACGATGGCATCGCCGTCGTTCAGCGCGCAATTTTAGGGAGCCGATGATGAATCAATTCGAGCGAACGCGGCGGCAGTTTCTGAGAACGGCGTCATTTGCGTCGATGGCGGGGCTGCGCGTGAGCCCTTTCATCCTTGGCCTGAACTCGCTGGCGGCGATGGCGCAGGGGAGTTCGAACACGGATTATCGGGCGCTGGTGTGCGTCTTTCTGCAGGGCGGAAACGACGGGCACGGGACGGTGATCGCGACCGACGCGGATTCGTTCAGCGCGTTTACGCGGGCGCGGTCGGGGGCGCCGGGGCTGGCGTATCCGATGAGCAGCCTGCTGCCGATCACGCTGAATACGCCGCAGAGCGGGCGGACGTTTGCGCTGAATCCTTATCTGGGCGGGGTGCAGAACCTGTTCAACGCGGGGCGGGCGGCGATTGTGGCCAACACGGGGACGCTGATTGCACCGGCGACGAAGACGCAGGTGAATGCGAACTCGGTGCCGCTGCCGGCGTCGCTGTTTTCGCACTTCGATCAGACGGCGGCGTGGCAGGCGATTGCGTCGAACGGCGGAAGCGCGGAGCATGTGGGCTGGGGCGGGGCGGTGGCGGACGTAATCGAGAGCATGAGTCTGAACTCGAATTCGATGTTCACGTGCATTTCGACGGCGGGGATCGCGCTGTTTTTGTCGGGGCAGACATCGTTTCAGCTGAACGTGACGCCGGCGGGGCCGATTCCGATTGAGGGGCTGGCGCAGCCGCTGTTTGGGCAGCAGGCGGGGACGAACGCGCTGCAGTCGATCTTGAGCGCGGACGAGGCCAACCTGTTTGCGAAGGAGTATGGCGTGGTGGTGCAGCGGTCGATCGCGGCGCAGGCGACGCTGGCGGCGTCGATGCTGCCGGCGGGGCCGGGCGGGGTGGCGAATCCGCCGCAATATCTGAATCCGATGACGAATATGCTGGCGGACAATCCGCTGGCGGATTCGATGCAGACGGTGGCGCGGATCATTCTGGGACGGGCGGGGCTGGGGGTGACGCGGCAGATTTTCTATGTGCAGCTGGGCAGCTTCGACACACACGACGGGCAGGCGCCGCAGCATGCGATGCTGCTGAGCCAACTGGGGCAGGCGCTGGAGTATTTCGATGGGCTAATGAACCAGGCGGGGCTGGGCGATCAGGTGACGACGTTCACGGCGTCGGACTTTGGCAGAACGCTGACCAGCAACAGCGACGGGACCGACCACGGATGGGGCAGCCATCATTTTGTGGTGGGCGGCGCGGTGCAGGGACAGGATATGTACGGGCAGTATCCGGTGGTGGGCGTGGACCAGGCGAACGATGTGGGGGAGGGACGGCTGATTCCGACGACGTCGGTGGATCAGTACGCGGGCACGCTGGCGAAGTGGTTTGGGTTGTCGGATGGGCAGATACGGCAGGTGTTCCCGAACTTTGGGAACTTTGGGTCCGATCCGTATCTGGGATTTCTGACTTAGGCGCGCGGCGGAGGGTTGAGCTAAGCAGCCTGAGAAATCTCAACCGAACCCTGAGCGATAGCGGCAACACGGACGCGGGCGCGCAAGAGGTTGTAGGCGATCATGAAGGGGATGATGGCGGCAATGGCCAGAAAGGCCACGGAGTGAGTCCACAAGGTGAGGAAGACTTCGGCGGCGGCGAGTGCGATCCAGATGCAAAGCCAGGCGGTTTTCATGGGGCCCATCCCTCTGCTTGAGATGGTCTGATCTTGTCAGCTATTAGCGGGCGCGCCAATACCTCATTGGTTTTCACAGGAATGTTTGTGGGCACTGCTTTCGGTGACCTCTGTGTCGCGGAAAGATTACTAAAGAGCTAACCCAGGCGAGGGTGGCGCGGACTTACGAGGCGGATTCTCCGGTGGCGGGCGCAGGTTCCTCGGGCGCGGCTTCTTCGAGGTCGGCGATTTCGTTTTGGGCGAAGGGGATTTCTTCGTCGACGGGGGAGGGATCGGGGAAAGCGAGCTGGGCGGATGCGGGCGCGGGAAGATCCGAATCGGCGAGGTCGGATTCGGCGAGGTCGGACTCGGCCAGGTCGATCGCCATCTTTTCGAACTCCTCCATGGAGGGAAGCTCGTTGATGTCTTTGAGGCCGAAGCGCAGCAGGAACTCGCGGGTGGTTTTGTAGAGGATGGGCCGGCCGATGACCTGCTTGCGTCCGGCGGTGGTGATGAGCTTGCGGGCGATGAGGGAGCCAAGGACGCCAGCGGAGTCGACGCCGCGGATATCGCCGATTTCGGGAGCGGTGACGGGCTGTTTGTAGGCGATGACGGCGAGGGTTTCGAGCGCCTGCAGGGAGAGCTTCATGGGCGGCTTGAGGCTGCGGACGAAGGCGCGGACGGTGTCGTGATATTCGGCGCGGGTGGCCATGCGGAAGCCGCCGGCGACTTCGCGGATTTCGAGGCCGCGGTCGGCGGCGTTGTAGTCGGCGATGAGCTCGTCGACAATGGCGCGGATTTCATCGCGGACTTCGCGATCGCGGGCGCGGGCGGCTTTTTTCTCGTCTTCGAGGACTGCGTTTGCGGCGGGAGGCGCTGCGGGCCGTTCTGCAGAGGCTTCGGCGGCAGCTTCCGACGACGCCGGGAGGCCATCCGGGAAAGAATCGGTGACCGGGGAATCGGCCAGTTCGGCGATGGGCGTGGCGGCGGCCGAAGGCGGCTCTTCGTGCGCGGAAGGGATGGGCGGCACGTCGGGCGCGAGCGTCTCGGTGACTGCGGGATTGGGAGCGGTCTCGCTCTCACCCGGCTCAGGCTCAGGCCCATGCTCAGGCCCACCGTCCCCAATGTCAAGCTGAGTAGCGGCTTCGAGCTCGCCCTCCGCGGGCGCTTCGGGCGCAACCTCGGCGTTCCGGGTGAGGAGAACTTCGTCGCGAAAAAGAGCGGCCAGCTGCTGGAGCGTGACCGGCTCTTCAGCGGCATAAATGACGGCTTCAATACGGGCTTTAAGACTCATGGATAGGCGGGTTGACCTGCGCCGCAGCAAAGGAAAACGGCGTCTTCTCGATAGTACAGAAAACGCCGTTCCGCGGGGTGCGACGGGCAGCAGATCAGATGAACTGGCGCATGAGCCAGAAGAGGCTTCCCGCCAGGGCTGCCGCCACCGGCAGCGTAAAGACCCACGCCAGCGCGATGTTGCGAATGGTGGCCAGTTGCAGGCCGCTGCCATTCGCCAGCATCGTCCCCGCCACTCCCGAAGAAAGCACGTGCGTGGTCGAAACCGGCATGTGGAAATTGTCGGCGGCGATGATGGTGCACGCCGCGACGATCTCCGCAGCGGCGCCCTGCGCGTAGGTCAGGTGCTCCTTGCCGATTTTTTCCCCCACCGTCACCACGATCCGCTTCCACCCCACCATGGTCCCCAGGCCGAGCGCCAGCGCCACCGCGACCTTCACCCAGATGGGAATGAACTTGGTCGAGTCATCCACATACTTTCTGTAGTTGCCGATCACCTGCCCGTCGGCCGCGGAGAATTTCGGATTGCCGCTCTTGTTCATCAGCCGGAAGGCCTCGCTCACCACGTACATGTTGTTGCGGACGTTCTGCTGCTGAGAGGCGGGAACCCCGGCCAGCGTCTTGTACATCAGGATCTCGGTGTCGATCTCCTCGACCATCTGGCGCAGCGCCAGCATGGTGTTGGGCGTGAAGTCCCTGCTGCGGATGTAGTCCGTCAGCACCTCGCGCGGATCGCCCGGGATCCGGGCCGCGGGCGAGACGTAGGGGTTGAGCACCGTGACCGTCTGCTGCGAGACGGCCGCGAAGTCCTGCACCTTGTTGTAGCCGACGGCGTGGTTGAGCGCGTACGCGGTGGGCACGGTGCCGATCAGGATGAGCATAATCAGCCCCATCCCCTTCTGCCCGTCGTTCGAGCCGTGGCCGAAGCTGACGCCGGTGCAGGTGAGGATCAGCAGGCAGCGAATCCAGAACGGCGGCGGTTCTTCGCCTTTGGGCGACTCGTACAGCGCGGGGTTCTTGACGAACAGCTTGAGGATCAGCAGCAGCAGCGCGGAGAAGCCGAAGCCCACCAGCGGCGAAATCAGCAGAACCTCAAAGACATTCGTGGCCTGCGCCCAGTCCACGCCGCTGGTTCCGGTATGCGGATTCATGAGCTGATTCGCCAGCCCGACGCCGATAATCGATCCGATCAGCGTGTGCGAACTGGAAGCCGGCAAGCCCAGCCACCAGGTCCCGAGGTTCCACAAAATAGCCGCGATGAGCAGCGAGAAGACCATCGCGAAGCCCGCGCCTTTGCCCACCTGCAGCACCAGTTCGACCGGCAGCAGCGACAAAATCGTGAACGCCACCGCGCCCGACGACGTCAGCACGCCGATCAGGTTCCACATGCCGGACCACACGACGGCAATGTTCGGCTCGAGTGAATGGGTATAGATGACCGTAGCGACGGCATTGGCCGTGTCGTGGAAGCCATTGACGAATTCAAAGCCGAGCGCGATCAGCAGCGCGACGCCCAGCAGGAGATACGGCCACGCCGACGCCAGATGCGTGCCCGACAGATCGCGGGCAAGCTGGGAGCCGGCGTACCCAATGCCGGCTATGAGAACCAGACCGAAGATCAGCGCCCCCAGGACTCCGGGCGATTTCTTCATCTTCTGGTCGAGCAGGGTGTCTGTTTCCTGAGAAGGAAGAGCAACAACGGCGGTGTCATGCATCGGAGATCGGCTCCTGGCGGGATCGGGGAGGGATGGTTCAGCCACGCTAGCAGCGATAATTCGGCGGTTGCATGAACGAGCGATGAACTGAATGTGAATCGGACGGCAAGCTCAGGGCGCTATGCCGTAGAGCGCAGGCGGCAGAGCTCAGCGTGCAGGGCGCAGGGCCGCCCAGAGGTCAGATGAACTGGCGCATGACCCACAGCAGTCCGCCGGCGAGAAGGGCCGCGGCAGGCAGGGTGAAGACCCAGGCGAGGGCAATGTTGCGGATGGTGATGAGCTGCAGACCGCTGCCATTGGCGGTCATGGTGCCGGCCACGCCCGACGAGAGCACGTGCGTGGTGGAGACGGGCATCTGGAAGTTGTCCGCGGCGATGATGGTGGCGGCGGCCACGATGCCGGCGGCCGCTCCCTGGGCGTAGGTGAGGTGCTGCTTGCCGATTTTTTCGCCGATGGTGACGACGATGCGCTTCCAGCCCACCATGGTGCCGAGGCCGAGCGCGAGGGCGACCGCGACTTTGACCCAGGTGGGAATGAATTTGGTGGAGTCGTCGAGATAGCGGCGGTAATTGACGAGGGTGGCGGTGTCGGCGGGGGTGAAGGCGGGGCCACCCTTTTTCAGCATCAGCCGCAGACTTTCGCTGACGATATACATGTTGTTGCGAACATTCTGCTGCTGCCCCTCGGGAACGTTGGCGAGCGCGCCGGTGGGAACGACTTCGTTTTCGATCACCTGAATCATCTGCCGCAGCGCCGGCAGGTCGACCGGCGCGAACGCGCGCGTGCGAATGTAGCTGGTCAGCACCGCGCGTGCATCCGCCGGGGCCGGGTCAGCCGCTGCTGCGTTGTCCGCCGCGGCTTTTTGGATGAACGCATCGAGCGCGCGCTCCGATTGCTGCGACACCGCAGCAAAGTCCTGCACCTTGTTGTAGCCAATGGCGTGGTTCAGCGCATACGCCGTCGGCACGGTGCCGATCAGGATGAGCATGATCAGCCCCATCCCCTTTTGTCCGTCATTCGACCCGTGCCCGAAGCTCACGCCCGTGCAGGTCAGGATCAGCAGGCAGCGAATCCAGAACGGCGGCGGCTCGTTGCCTTTCGGCGACTCGTAAAGCGCGGGGTCGCGAACGAAAAATTTGAACGCCAGCAGCAGCAGCGCCGCGCCGCCGAAGCCCACCAGCGGCGAAATCAGCAGGACGCGGAAGACGCTGGCGGCCTGATCCCAGTCCACCCCGCTCAGCCCGTTCCGCCCGTTCATCATCTGGTTGGCGACGCCCACGCCGATAATCGACCCGATCAGCGTGTGCGAGCTGGACGCGGGCAGCCCCAGCCACCATGTGCCGAGATTCCACAGAATCGCCGCAATCAGCAGCGCAAAGACCATGGCAAAGCCCGCGCCCTTGTTCACCTGCAGAATCAACTCCACCGGCAGCAGCGCCACAATGGAAAACGCCACCGCGCCCGAGGAGGTCAGTACCCCCACCAGATTCCAGAGGCCGGACCACACCACCGCGAGCCGCGGCTCCAGCGAATTGGTGTAGATCACCGTGGCCACCGCGTTGGCCGTGTCGTGGAAGCCGTTGACGAACTCGAATCCGAGCGCAATCAGCAGCGCAAGGCCCAGCAGCAGATAAGGCCACGCGGTCGGCGTGTGGACGTTCGAAAGATCGCGCGCCAGTTGCGTGCCGGCGTACACCAGCCCGACCACCAGGATTCCAAAAACGAGGAGTCCGAGCTTGCCGGGAGATTTCTTCAGGGAGTGATCGAGAAGAGGACCCGCCGCAATCTCCGGTGGAGCGATAGCCAGTGCTATTCCTTCGTCCATGGGGTTGGCAGGTCCATTGTAGGGTGCGGCCAATGCCCAGCCAAATTACCAACGGGGATTACTCCGGTGCGCATGATCCGGCATCGGATCGGCCAGGCGATTCTCGTTGATCCGCTTAGGCTTACGGTTCCCGCTCGCCCGACCAGCCGAGCACGGCGCCCTGCCCGTCGCCGTGGATCGGCAACTCCGCCAGCCGGGCAATTCCCGCCGCCGTCCGCCCCCTCCGTTTGACGCTAAGACACTTTGTATTCATACTTCTGAAAACTCCGACGAAGCCGGAATCCGGCTGCGATATGGGGTTGGCTGAACCGTCTCACGGTTTCTCTCTGTCTCTGACAGATGAAGTCTCCCGAATACTTTCTCCACATCGCAGGGCCTAAGGGGGCAGAGGGTGAAAAGGCAAATTCTCAGTGCAGTTTCGGCCATTCTGGCAGCGTCGTTTTTCTTCCTTCCAACCTTGAAAGCCCAGCAGGCGACCACGTCTCTCAACGGTGTCGTCACCGATCCGAGCGGCAGCGTGCTGCCCGGAGCCTCGGTCACCATCAGCCGCGAAGCCACCGGCCAGGTCCTCCATGGCACGACCAATGCCCGAGGGGAATATCAGTTCTCCCAGCTCAATCCCGGAACCTGGACGGTGATGGTGAACGCCGCCGGCTTTGCCGACCAGAGCAAAGTCGGCAACCTCCTCGTCAGCGAGCCGGCCACCATTTCCTTCAAAATGACCGTCCACGCGGTGTCGCAAACCGTGAACGTCTCCGCGCAGACTGAAACCCTGAACACCTCCGACGCGACCCTCGGCAACGCCATCGGCACCAAAACCATCGAGGCTCTCCCCATGCTCGATCGCAACGTGCCCGACCTGCTCAGTCTCCAGCCAGGCGTCCTCTACCTCGGCCACATTGTCGACGTCGACAGCGACAGCCGCACCGGCACCGTCAACGGCGTCCGCTCCGACCAGGACAACATCACCATGGACGGCCTCGACGACAACGATCAGCGCAGCGGCCTGGCCTTCACCGGCATCCTCCGCGAGACCCTCGACTCCATCGACGAATTTCGCGTCACCACCGGCATGGCCAACTCCGACCAGGGACGCGCAGCCGGCGCGCAGGTCAACCTCGTCACCAAAAGCGGCACCGACAAATTCCACGGCGGCGCCTACGAGTACAACCGCAACACCGATACCGCCGCCAACAATTTCTTCAACAAGAACGCCGAGCTCTCCAGCGATTTGCCCAACAAGCCCGGCGAATACATCCGCAACACCTTCGGAGCCGATGTGGGCGGCCCCGTGCTCAAAGGCAAGTTCTTCTTCTTCGGGAATTTCGAGTCGTCGCATATCCGCGAAAATGCCCAGGTCGAACAACTGGTCCCCACCGACTCATTCAAAGCGGGGAACCTGATCTACACCAGCAATGGCCAGAACGTGACGCAGACGCCGGCCGAGCTGGCGATGACCGACCCGCAATGCACCGCTAAAGGGACCTGCCCGTGGGGCCCCGGCGTCGATCCGAACATCCTCACCCTCCTCCAGGGTTATCCCACCGCGAACGGCGCGGCGCTCGGCGATGGCCTCAACAACGGCTCTTACAGCTTCTCCTCGCCGAATCCCCAGAACCTCAACACCACCATCGTCCGTCTGGACTGGAATCCCGCGCCGCGCCAGCAGCTCTTTTTCCGCGGCAATTTGCAGGACGACACCACCGACGATCCGGTCTGGTTCCCCGGCCAGCCGCCCATCTATACCGTCCGCGACAACACCAAAGGCGTCTCCGCGGGCGATACCTGGGAGATCACCAATAACCTCGTCAACGATTTCCGCTATGGGTTTATCCGCCAGGGTTACAGCCAGACGGGAACCGGCTGCGGAGCCTACGTCACCTCCTTCCGGACGCTCTCCACGCCCACCGCCGAAAGCTGCTCCACCATCGTCCACGTCCCAGTCAACAACTTCATCGAGAACCAGAGCTGGACCCACGGCAACCACACCCTCTCCTACGGGGCCGACCTCCGCCTGATCACCAACTTTTCCGATTCGAACGCCAGCTCCTACGGCAATGCGGACACCAACATCCAGTGGCTGGCCGGCGGCGGATCGATTGCCGATTCAGGCAGCGATCTCGATCCCGGAGCCTTTGGGCAGCCGCCCGTCGACTCCGGCGACGCCACCAACTACAGCCAGGCCGTCGGAACGCTCGTGGGCCTCATTCCGTACATCGCCGGGCAGTACAACTTCGGCGTCCAGCCCGGCGGCCACACCGGCAATGCGCAGACCCCGGGAACGCCCGTCGCGCTGAATTACTTCTCGAAAGAATTCGAGTACTACATTCAGGATCAGTGGAAGGTCAAGCCCAACCTCATCGTCACCTTCGGCCTGCGCCATGTCCTGCTGCAGCCGCCCTATGAAACCCACGGCGAGCAGGTCCAGCCCACCATCGACACCCATACCTGGTTCCTGAATCGCGAAGCGAAGATGCTCCAGGGAGTCGTCGATCAGCCCGATCTCTCCTTTGCTCCCGCGGGCAAGGCCAACGGCAAGGGCTCCTACTGGAGCATGCAGTTGACCAACATCGCGCCGCGTCTCGCCATCGCCTGGTCGCCGGACAACAAAACCTCGATCCGCGCCGGCGCCGGCATGTATTACGACCACTTCGGCGAAGGCATTGTCGACACCTTCGCCCGCTACGGATCCTTCGGCCTCACCACCTCCATCACCAACCCGGCCGGCCAGTACTCCGTCGACAACGCGCCTCGCTACACCACCGATTCGGCCATTCCGCCGCTCAAAGGCGTCACCATCCCCTCCACCATTCAATATCCCTACACCCCGCCCAACAACGTCAATACCGGCCTCGCCATTACCTGGGGCGTCGACAGCAAGATCAAGACGCCGTACACCATCTCCTACGACTTCTCGCTCCAGCGGGAACTCCCGCATGCGTTTTCCGTCGAAGCGGATTACGTAGGAACCTTCGGACGCCACCTCCTCCAGCAGCTCGACCTGGCCTTGCCGCTCGATCTCGTCGATCCCCAGTCCGGCATGGATTACTTCACCGCCGGCGCCATGCTCGCCAAAGCCACCTATGCCAACCAGACCACGGTGGCGGCCATCCCCTACTGGGAAGATATGTTCCCGTACCTCAAAGTGGGGGGCGAGAGCGCAACGCAGAATATCTACACCAACGTCTACCAGCCCAACGCCGTCGTCGGAAACGACTCCTATGCGCTGGTCGTCCTCGATGCCTACTGCGACCCCAACGAAGGCGGACTGGGATGCGGTCCCTACGAAGACGCCAACGGCAACGTGAAAACGCGTTTCTATCAGCGGCAGTTTTCCTCGCTCTACGCCTGGTCGTCCATCGGAACCAGCAGCTACAACGGCGTCCAGCTCACGGCGCGCAAGCAAAGCACCAACGGCCTCGATATGGACTTCAGCTACACCTTCTCCAAGTCCATCGATATCGGATCGGACGCCGAGCGGGCCAGCGAGTTCACCACCAACAGCTTCGGCTTCATCACCAACAGCTTCAAGCCGAAGACCAACCGCGCTGTTTCCGACTACGACACCCGCCAGTTGCTCACCGGCGACGCGATCTACCAGCTTCCTTTCGGACGCGGCGCGCGGTTCGCCACCGGCGTCAATCGCTACGAGAACTGGGCGATTGGCGGCTGGACCCTCTCCGGCATTCTGCGCATTTCCAGCGGACTGCCCTTCAGCGTGCAGCCGCCGCTGGCCTACGCCACCAACTACCAGAACGTCACGCCCGCCGTGGTGACCGGGAAGATCAAAATTCACAAACACCTCGTCGCCGGATTGCCCGAGGTCTTTGCCGCTCCCAATGCGCTCAACAACGGCATCGCCACCGCCCATCTGCTGCGCTATCCCTACCCCGGCGAGGGTGGCAGCCGCAACGCCTTCCGCGGAGACGGCTACTTTGAACCAGACGCCAGCCTCGCGAAAATCTGGAAGACCCACGAGGACCAGGCCCTCCGCTTCTCCTGGGAAGTCTTCAACATCACGAATTCCGCGCGCTTCGACACCAGCCCCATCAGCAGCAACGGCGGCCTGAACGAAGCGGTCACCAGCGGCGCAGGCTTTGGGATCTACAGCTCGCAGCTCGTCCAGTCGCGCGAACAGCAATTCTCCCTGCGCTACGACTTCTAATGGCCGGGGCAGTGCTGCGCGAGCGGTACTGGCTTCACATCCTGCGGAAAACGCCGGGATGTCTCGCTCTTGTATCAGGGCACAATTGGGCAACGTATGCGTTGTCATCCTGAGGAGCAGCGCGACGAAAGATTTGCGGTAGCTGTCTTGCTTCGGGCCAGTGCGAAATTTCTGTATTGCGAACTTTCCCGACAAGACGCGCGGGCAAAGGTTTTTTGAATTACACTGCGCCTCGACAAAGGACCGCCATCAATGGCCTCTTCGGATTTAAGGCAGTACACTCCGCTGATCTTTGGCGTCTTCTTTCTGTTCCTGGGTGTAGCCGCGACCGTCACCGGAGAATCGTGGTCCCGTTTTGGCCGTGTGATCTCTCGCGCGAAAAACCCAAAAGAGTTTTGGCGAGACGTCGCAGTATCTTACGCGGGCGGCGTCGTTCTAATCGCGTTTTTCGTCTATAGAGTGTATTGGGTCACTCGCTGAGCCGGTTCCGGCTCCTCGTGTTCTGGTTAGCAGGCAGCCCCGATTTCGAGGAACGTGCACCCGTATCGGATGGTACAGCGGCTACTCGGAAGTTTCTGTCGCAGGGCAAAACGATCTTTGCAATGCGAAGCAGCCCCCCAAGAAACGCCCAGAATCTTCCCGACGTCCTCACACCCTCTTAATCTAAAGTCGCCAGGAAGCCGCCTTTGTGTCAGGGCATGAGTTTACTCGTGCCGAAAAGGCCCAAAAAACAGCGGGGCTTTAGCCCCTGAAGCCAGTTCACAAAATCCCAAACGCGTTCCTCGGCTCAAAAGTTCCAACTGAGACCGCCGAGCGAACGCGGCCTCAGCTCCAGTCGTCCCGCACCGCCATCCGGTCGTTCAGCACCTGCTCAAACAGCTCGCTCTTCTTGATAAAGATTTCGTGGAAGGCGCGGTCCTGGCGCAGCAGGATGGCCTGCAGGCGCACCAACTCCAGCAGCGCGAGGAACATGGCGATGAGGGAACTGGAGGAGCGGGTATTCACCAGCATTTTGGAGAGCGAAACGGGGGTATCTTCCATCATCAGCCGGCGTCGGACAAACTCGATCATCTGGCGGACGGTGACGGAATCTTCGGAGACGTCGAGCACTGGGCGGTTTTTGGCGCGCTCGAGGACGGTGCGAAAGACGCGGACCAGGTCGAGGGTGTCGGCGGCAATGTCCTGATCGTCGTCGCCGGCCGCGCGAAACTCGCGGATGCCGGGATTGGTCCACGAAGCCTCTTCGAGCTGCCGCTTCTGCTGGAGCATCTGGGCGGCGTTGCGGAAGCGCTCGTGCTCCAGCAGCCGCTCCACCAGCTCGCGCCGTGGATCCTCGGCTTCTTCGGGAGATTCGGCGGGCGACCGCGGCAGCAGCATCTTGCTCTTGATGTGGATGAGCAGCGCCGACATGTAGATGAACTCGCCGGCCGCGTCCACGTCGGAGGCCTTGATGTGTTCGACGTAGGCGAGGAACTGCGCGGTGATCTTGGCGATGGGAATGTCGTAGATGTCGATGTTCTGCTTGCGGACCAGGTCGAGCAGGAGGTCGTAGGGCCCGTCATAAACCAG
Source organism: Acidobacteriaceae bacterium (assembly GCA_036267295.1). Lineage (GTDB taxonomy): Bacteria > Acidobacteriota > Terriglobia > Terriglobales > Acidobacteriaceae > Palsa-343. The sequence continues at coordinate 32,053 of DATAWI010000017.1, forward strand.
GCCCACGGTGACCGAAAACGGGGAACCGGTGTCGTCAACCGGCTGGGGCTTCTGCGGCGGAACAGCGGAAGTCGTTTCAGGCGCGGAGGCAGCGTCGGGCGTCGGCTGTCCGGGATTGCGCGTCTCGTCGGTCATTGCGGGCCAACTCCCGCCAGGCCCATGGCGGCGCGGACCTGCTCCATCGTCTGCTCGGCGCGAGCCGTAGCGCGTCGTGCGCCGTCGGCCAGAATCTCCGTCACCAGCGCGGGCTTCTGCTCGAACCGCGCGCGCCGCTCCTGAATGGGCGCGAGGTGGGCGACCACGGCGTCCGCCAGCCAGCTTTTGCACTCGATGCAGCCGATGCCGGCGGTGGTGCAGCCGTCGTACACCTTCGCCAGCGTCTCCGGCGACGAGAAAATCTTGTGCAGATCGCCCACCGGGCACTTGTCGGGATTCCCGGGATCGGTGCGGCGGACGCGCGCCGGGTCCGTCACCATGGTCTTCAGCTTCTTGCGCACTTCCGATTCCGGATCGCTGAGCAGGATCGCGTTGCCGTAGCTCTTCGACATCTTGCGCCCGTCGGTGCCGGGCAGCTTGGGCGACGGCGTCAGCAGCACCTGCGGCTCGGGGAGGATTTCAGTGCTACCGGGGCCTTTGTAGAACTGGTTGAAGCGGCGGGCGATTTCGCGGGTGAGCTCGACATGGGCCGCCTGGTCCTGGCCGACGGGGACAAAATCGGCTTGGTAGAGGAGGATGTCGGACGCCATCAGGACGGGGTAGCCGAGGAATCCGAAGTTGCTCAGGTCCTTGTTGGCGAGGTTCTCCTGCATTTCCTTATAGGACGGAACGCGCTCCAGCCAGCCAAGAGGGGTGATCATGCCGAGGAACAGTGGCAGTTCGTAGTGCTGCTTTACCTTGCTTTGGATGAAGATCGTCGAATGCTCGGGGTCGAGGCCGGCGCCAAGAAAGTCGAGAGCGACCTCGCGGGAGTTAGGGGCGATGCCGGAGGGGTCAGCATAGTCGGTGGTGAGCGCGTGCAGGTCGGCGATGAAGAAGTAGCACTCATACCCCGGCTGATCCTGCAGGCGCACCCAGTTGTGGAGGGCCCCCATGTAGTTGCCGAGATGGATTTTGCCGGTGGGCCGCATCCCCGAAAGGACGCGTTGACGAGCTGCAGGAATAGGGTTCGACACGGAATCCTTCACCACGGAAATTGCTTTCGATATTGTACGGGAGGCGATGCGGGAGGCTGGGTCGGCCCGCTGAGGAATTCGAGTGCCGAAACCACGAGGGTCGGATACGATACGGCTGACTGCGAGAGAACGAAAGGATCGGTTGTGGAGATTCGCTACACAATGACGCTGGAGGATTTTGTCGAGGGCAACACAGTTTTTCAACTCCACCGCGATCGGGGTACCAGGCTGCGTTACAAGCTCTTTGTGCAATATGCGTATGTTCTTGGGCCGATTGTGATGATCGTGGGCCTCTCGCTGCTCTTCGCAAGTCTGCGATCCGGTTCGGAGATACTCATCGGTGCCATGTTGATCGTCGGTTCCGCCTTCGTGGGATGCGGGGTCAACTGGCTCCTGATTCCCCGGTCTCGACGGCGCAAACTCGCCCGTATTTTCAGGGAACGAAAAGAGCCGGTTGAATGCGTTCTCACCGCGGATGAGTTGGGAATCGTTTCCGTTCGGACGGACAGGGCGGCTGAGAGCCGAATTTCCTGGTCGATGTTTGAGAACGTAGTCGAAATGCAGAACAATTTTGTGGCAATGCTCGAACAGCGCATTTTCTTTCCCATTCCCAAGCGCGCCATGACCCCCGAGCAGCAGCAGGAGCTCCGCGCCCTGCTCGCCGCGCACATCCCCCAGGCGGGCGCTCCGCTCCCGGCGGTAAGCTAGAGCCAGGTTCCCAGTGAACACAGCAACCAGCGTGGCCATCACCGTTTCCAAGGAAGACTACCTCAAGGCGATCCTCGAAGCCGAGAGCGAGGGCCAGACCGTGATTGCGGCGACCCTGTCGCACTGGCTGGGCGTGTCGGCGCCGGCCGTCTCGATGGCCCTCCGCCGGCTCAAGCGCGACGGCTTTGTCGACGTGAAGGCCGACGGCGTCGTCCGCCTCACCAGCGAAGGACGCGAGGCCGCCTATCGCACCGCCCTCCGGCATCACCTTATCGAGCGCATGCTGTCCGAGGTCTTCGGCATGCCCTGGTACGAAGTCCACGACGAAGCCGAGCGCCTCGAGCACGCCGTGTCGCCCGCCTTTGAAGCGCTGCTGATGAAGAAACTCGGCGAGAAGGGAACCTGCCCGCACGGCAACGCGGTGCTCCCCGAGCCCGAGGAGAAGCGGCTGAAGCGCGGGGTCCGGCCGCTGGCGGACATGGCCGCGGGCACGCGCTGCACCGTCACCAGCCTCTACGAACGCGATCCCCGGCTGCTCCGGTTTCTGCACCAGACCGGCATCGAGCCAGGCGGCGCGGTGCGCGTCCTGCAGCGCAATTACGACCAGACGGTGGCGATCGAGACGCCGATGGGCCAGTTCACCATCGGGCCGGCAGCGGCGGACAAGGTGCTGGTGAAGCGGTCGCCCGAGAGCAAACGCAGCCGCTGATCTCAGGTCGCAGAGAACAGGTTGCAGGGATCAGGGTGCCAGCGGCGAAGTGACATATTCCGAACGCGGAGAGAAACGATTGATCCTGCGAAGCCGACCCGTCATTCGCACCGTATCGATTTTTCTGTCCACACTCCTGCTGATATTGAGCAGTGCGTGCCGGCGAACGGAGCTGAGCGCCTCTGAATACGACGTGCTCTCCGCGTGGATTAGCGCCAATGTTGCGGCGCACGCGAGCGAAGGGTCCATCTCCAAAATCGTGATCCTCGGCCGGACCCAATCCGGTGACAGAGAACTTCGTACGGACAGGAATGGGCAACCGCTCTCCTGGCAGCAAGTGGCAAAGTTGCTGCAAAGTGATGACCCGGCACTGCAACCCGCCACAATCGATGCGTTCCGCGCAGTGAACGTACACCCAACAGCCCTGCGTCGATCCATCCACCTCGGGGTTGATTACATCGTTGCTGACCGAACCCAGTTGGATTCCATTTTCAGGCAGAAAGACGGATGGGGCGCCTTCTACAGGCAATTTCCGGGAGCGCACGGATTCCTTACGGTCTCGCGTGTCGGTTTCAACGCGGACGGCGGACAAGCGCTTTTCTGGGTCGCCAATCGATGCGGCGGCTTGTGCGGGGGAAGCGCATACATTGCCATGGATAAGCAGAACGGCCGTTGGGTTGTGACGAAAATCATGGAGGAGTTGATGTCTTGAGCGTCACTCCACCGCCGGTGCAGGATCGCTGAGGGCAGAGTCGATTTAACATCACAGCAGAACCTCTCACCATGTGCAAACCGCTGTGGACCGTCGCGTTGTGCGCAGCATCGCTCGGGCTCGGGCCAACCCCCGCGCGCGCCCTCGACGCGCACACCGCGCTCGCCGCCTACGGCTTCCAGTCCTGGCAGACCGACTCCGGGCTCCCGCAGAACACCGTGCATGCGATCGTCCAGGGGCGCGACGGCTTCCTGTGGATCGCCACGGAAGGCGGCCTGGTCCGCTTTGACGGCGCGGCCTTCGCCGTCATGACGCACGCGGACACCCCTGGCCTGCCCAGCGACCTGATCGACGGGCTGATGGAGGATCGCGCCGGTACGCTGTGGATCAGTACTTCCGGCGGCCTGGCGCGCATGCGCGCCGGACGCATCGAGACCGTGGGCGGCGCAACCCAGGTTTGGCGAACTTTTGAGGACGCTAGCGGAACCGTGTGGGCGCTCACCGCGTCGGGACTCTTTCGCGCCGCTGGCGAGCGGCTGGAGCGGGTGCCGCTCGAGGCCGACCTGACCGAAAACAGCACCATGGCCCAGGGCGCAAGCGGAGAACTGTGGCTCGGCACACAGCAGGGCCTGCTGCACGCAGCGTCGGACGGCATCTTTCACAGTGCGGACGCGGGCGCCGAGGTCACTGCCCTGGCGACGGACGCAACCGGACGCGCGTGGGCGGCCATGGGTAAGTCGGTGGCGATGTGCGCGGCGGGCGGCGATTGCCACACCATCGCGCTTCCCCAATCCGCAGGCGCGCCGCACGCGCTGGCGTCCGACGCGCAGGGGCATATGTGGGTGGGCACCGATGCCGGACTGTATTCCGTTGCGGGCGAAATCAAGCGGGTTGGCTCACCCGTCCGCATCGATTTCCTGTGGCGCGACCGGGAGGGAACCATCTGGGCTGGAACCGCGCAGGGCTTGATGCGCGTCGCGCCGGACGGATCCATGGAACTGCTCCCCGGCGGCGATATGTTTCTCTCGGCGATGGAGGATCGCGAAGGCGATCTCTGGCTGGGCACCGAAGCCGGTGGACTGCAGGTTCTGCGCGATCGAAAATTCTCCACCCTGACCGCAGCGGATGGGCTGTCCGACGAATACGTGCTGGCGCTGGCCCAGGCGCCCAATGGCCATGTGGGCGTGGGCACCCGCGGCGGCGGTCTCAACGTCTATCGCGACGGGCAATTTCGCGCCCTGACCACGGCGCAGGGACTGGCGAGCAATGTGGTGCTGGCCGTGGCTGCGGCCGCGAATGGCGATGTCTGGGCGGGCACGCCGGATGGGCTCGACCTGCTGCATGAGGGCCAGGTGGCGCGGGCCTTCACCACGGCGGACGGCCTGGCGGACGACTTTGTCCGGTCGCTCTTCGTCGACCATCGCGGCGATCTTTGGATCGGCACGCGGCACGGCCTCTCGCAATACGCCAACGGCAAGTTCACAACCTGGTCGGCGCTCGACGGCCTGGGCAGCGACCTGGTCGGCGCGCTCGCCGAGGACGCGCAGAGCCATCTGTGGATCGGCACCCTGGGCGGTCTGACGGAATTGCGCGACGGGCGCTTTCGAAATTTCACCACGAAGGACGGGCTGTCGAGCAATGTGGTGACGTCGCTTCATGCCGACGGCGACGGAACCCTCTGGATCGGGACCAATGATGCTGGGCTGAATCGAATGCGTGCGGGAAAAATCGTCGCGCTGCGCGTGCCGGCCCTGCCGCAGCGGGTGATCGGCATTCTCGAGGACGCGCAGGGTTATCTTTGGCTCAGCTCCAACAGCGGCGTCTACCGCGTCCGCCGCGAGGAACTCAATCGCGTGGCGGACGACCCGGCAGCGCCGCCGCCAGACGTCATGCGCTTTGGCGTAGCCGACGGCATGCGCATCAGCGAGTGCTCGAGCGGCGGACATCCGGCCGCGCTCCAGTTGCAGGATGGGGAATTATGGTTCGCGACGCTGAAGGGAATCGCCCGCGTCGACCCAGCGCATATGCCGGTGAACCGAGTGGCTCCGCAGATCGCGATTGAGCGCGTGAGCGTGGACGATGAGGCGCAGCGAGGAATCGCCGCGCTGACCGTGACGCCGGGGCACAGCCATTACGAGTTCGACTATGCGGGGCTCAGCTTTGTGGCTCCGCAGAAGGTGGAATACCGCTACGAGCTGGAAGGCTTCGACCCCGGATGGGTGGAGGCCGGGACGCGGCGCGTGGCCTACTACACCAATCTGCCGCACGGGCACTACACGTTTCGCGTCATCGCGCGGAATAACGATGGGGTGTGGAGCGCGGCGGCGGCTACGGCCGAGCTGACCGTCGAGCCGCATTACTATCAGACGCCGTGGTTCCGGCTGCTGGCCGCGCTGGCGTTCGTGGGCCTGGGCTATGCTGTGTGGCGGCGGCGATTGCTGGGCGTGGAGCGGCAATTCCAGGCAGTGCTGGGCGAGCGCACCCGCATTGCGCGGGAGATTCACGATACCCTCGCCCAGGGATTCGTCGCCGTGAGCGTGCAACTGGAGCTGATTGCCCAGCTCATGCACTCCTCGGCAGCGGCGGCGCGCGAGCAACTGGAGCACACCCGCTCCATGGTGCGCAGCAGCCTGGAAGATGCGCGCCTGTCGATTTGGGAGCTGCGGTCGCAGACCGCCGACCGCGAAGACCTGCCGGCGCGGCTGCTCAAGATGGCCGAAGAAGTGACGGCGCGCGCGGGTTCGCCGGCGAGGACGCAGATGCAGGTGGCGGGGGCGAATCATCCCCTCGAGGCCGAAGTCGAACGCGAAGTAGCCCGCATTGCGCGGGAAGCTGTGGTGAACGCGGTGCGCCACGGGCATCCTGAAAACATTCTGTTGCGCCTCGAATACGACGACGGCCGCTTTAGGATGGAGATTCGTGACGATGGCCGCGGCTTTGCCGGCAAGCCCGCGGATGGTGCGAGCGGACATTATGGATTGACCGGCATGCGGGAGCGGGCGAGCGCGATTAACGGTACGCTGAGTGTGGAGAGCGGGGCGGGCGCAGGAACGCGCGTCCGGCTGGAGCTTCCTCTGCGCGCGACGTCGAAGGCGGGCGCGGCCACGACTGCGGAGGACGAAGAGCCATCGTAACTATGACGGAACCGATTAAGATTCTGATTGTCGACGACCACCACATTGTGCGCCAGGGGCTGGCCGCGCTGCTGAAGACGGTGCCTGGCTTCGAAGTGCTGGCCGAGGCGTCGGATGGCGAGCAGGCCGTGGAGCTGCACCGGAAGCATCGTCCGGACGTGACGCTGATGGACCTGCGTCTTCCGAAGATGAACGGGGTGGAGGCCATTACGCGCATCCGCGCGGAGCATGCCGCAGCGCGGATTGTGGTGCTGACCACGTTCGACGGGGACGAGGACATTTATCGCGCGCTTCAGGCGGGCGCGAAGGGATATTTGCTGAAGGGGATGGACCTGGCCGAGTTGTCGGACGCGATCCGCACCGTCCATGCCGGCAGGACGCGGATTCCGGCGCGCGTGGCGGAGAAGCTCGCGGAACGGATGAGCGGCGCGACCCTGACCGGACGCGAGATGGAAGTGCTGCGCCTGATTGTGGCGGGCAAGAGTAATAAGGATATTGGCGCGGCGTTGTTCATTTCCGAAGCGACGGTGAAGACGCACGTGAACAGCCTGCTGAGCAAGATGGGCGTTGAGGACAGAACCCAGGCGGCGACCACGGCGCTGCAGCGGGGACTGGTGCATCTGGATTGAGGCTGCGGGCCACAGGAGCGGGGATGAAGGGAAGGATGCGGGGGCGGGCGATGGCGGCGGCGATGCTGGCGGTGATGCCGCTGCTGGGCTGGTCCGCGGGGGCCCAGGCCAGGCATGCCGCCGAGTGGCGGCCGGCGACGGATGCGGAGCTGAAAGCGGTGATTCCAGCGCGGGCGCCCGTCGTGACCGAGCGGATTGAGACGGAGATGCGCTCCGCCTCCGGCATCACCAACGCGCACGGAAAATACATTGCCGGCGTGGTGTTGATTACCGCCGGTTACTCCGCCGAAGGAAAGTACTCGCATTTTTTTCTCACCCAGGTTCCACTCAGGATCGGGGGATCGGTCGACCTGGCCGCGGGTGAATACGTGATCGGCTATGAGCACAGCGAGCAGGGGTTGCTGGTGCACTTTTATGAGGCGGCCACCGGGCAGCCGGCGGGCAGCGTGCTGGCCACGGAAATTCCCGGGGTGACGCGGGTGGAGCAGATTCGCGTGTGGCCGCCGCTGCGCGCCGGCGCGCCGGAGACTCCGGCCGTGCCCCGCTCGACGATTCAGATCGGCCGCTTCGGCTTCAGCTATCAGATTGGAGGGTGAGAGGAGCATGGCGCAGGCTGCGTCACAGCAGGAACAAAAAGTTCTGGAAGCGCTCTCTGAGAACTGGCAGGCGGAGATGCGCGGCTTCCATACCTACAACACCCTCGCGGAGCGCGACGACGACCCCTTGCGGAAAAAGACCTTCCGTCACATGGCGGAGGCGGAGGCACACCACGGGGCGATGTGGGCGAAGCGGATTCGCGAGCTGGGATTCGACCTGCCCAAATACGAGGGAAAGCCCACCGGCGACGCCGATCATCTGATGAACCGGCTGGGCGGCCCGGCCATGGCGCTGCGGCGGCTGGAGATTGATGAGGCGCGCGACATTGCGCGCTATGGGACGCAGCTGAAAGAGCTGGGCGACGAGCCCAGCGTCGCGATCCTGAAGCAGGTTATCGCCGACGAGCAGGATCACTACCGCGTGCTGAGCGACCTCATCCGCCACCGGTATCCGGCGACGCCCGGCGGTCCCGAAACCGCGCGGCGCGAGCTGGAAGAGCTGCTCACGCGGCGCAACCGGTCGGGGCGGCAGACGGCGGGCTGGATCGGCGACGCCATCTACGGCGTCAACGACGGGCTGGGCGCGATCTTCGGCATCGTCTCCGGCGTTTCCGGCGCGACCCTGGGCAACAGCCACTGGGTGTTGTTGTCGGGGATTGCGGGCATGATCGCCAGCGCGCTGTCGATGGGCTCGGGCGCCTATCTGGCCGCCAAGAGCGAGCGGGAAATCTATCACGCGGAGCTGACGCGGGAGCGGGAGGCGATCGCGATGAACGGCCCCGAAGCGCGCGAATTGCTGTCGCTCTACTACCAGGTTAAGGGCATTCCGCGCGACGATGCCGACCATGTGGTGGAACATCTGGCGGAGGATGTGGAGCAGTTCACGCGCGCTCTGGCCGCCGAGCGGCTGAACATGAGCGAAGAGGGACTGAGCCAGCCGCTGGTGTCGGCGTGGTCCGGCGCGCTGTCGACCGCGGTGGGCGCCTTCATTCCGATTTTGCCGTTCTTCTTCATGAGCGGCTATCCGGCGGTGATTGCGTCGGCGATTATCTCGCTGCTGGCGCACTTTGCGGTGGGCGCGGCGAAGTCGCTGATCACGGTGCGGTCATGGTGGTCGTCGGGCCTGGAGATGACGCTGGTGGGCGCACTGGAAGGCGTGGCGACCTACGTGATCGGGATTGGGCTGGGGCGATTGGGGGCGTAACGCCGCCGCTTCGCAGGTCTGCCAACGACCGGCACCGGGCATCCGGCACAATTCCCAAGGGCCCACCCGAGCAAAACCGGCTCGGATGGGGCGCCGGATTTGTTTTGTTCGCGGCCTGGCGGCGGTTCCCTATTTGTAATTGCTACGGTTGCTTATTTTCGTAGTAACGCTGGAGGGTGAAGAAGGCCTTCTTCTTTTCGCCCTTGTCCGAGACAAGGCCTTTGCGGTTGTAGCCGTCCTGGATGCCGGGAAGCGGGCGCAGGGGGGAGCGGAAATCCATGAGGACCCAGGGCGTCATGCCGCGCAGGAACGGGATGTTGGCGAGCATTTTGAATTGCTGGCGGAAGACGCGGTCCTGATATTCCTCGGTGAACATCTGGGTGTCGGGACCGTGCAGGCCGGCTTTGGCGCCCGCACCGAATTCGCTGATGATGACCGGCTTGTTCATGGGATTTTGCCAGGTGTAGGTGGGGATGTCGTCGGGTGAGCCCTGGTACCAGCCTAAATATTCGTTGTAGCCGAGGACGTCGAGGTCGTTGCCGAGCGGGTCGTCGAGGACGGCGGTCTTGCCGCGAAAGTGCGTGACGATGGCGGAGGTGATGAGGCGGGTGGGGTCCTCGGTGCGCGCCTGCACAGCGAGTTGATGGAGGAAGGCATTGCGGTCGGGGCTTTCGGGCGTTTCGTTCGAGAGCGACCAGAAGATGACGGCGGCGTGGTTGTGGTCGCGGCGGATCATCTCGTGGAGTTGCTGTTGCGCGTTGGCGAGGGTGGCGGGATCGGTCCAGTCGATGGCCCAGTAGACGGGAATCTCAGACCAGACGAGGATGCCGAGTTTGTCGGCGAGGCGGTATTCAGGCTCGGCGTGGGGGTAGTGGGCCATGCGGACGAAGTTGCAGTGGAGGTCGTGGGCCCAGCCGAGGAGGGTTGCCGCGTCCTGCTCGGACCAGGCGCGTCCGCCGCGCAGGGGGGCTTCGTCGTGGAAGCTGATGCCGCGGAGAAAGATGGGCTGGCCGTTGAGCAGGATCTGGTCGCCGTGGACTTCGATGGTGCGGAAGCCGATGTCGTCGGCGAGGGCGTCGGGGCCGGCGGAAATTGCGATTTTGTAGAGGCGGGGATGGTCGGGGGACCAGAGAGCGAGGTTGGGCGCGTCGAAGGAGAAGGCGGCGCGACCATTTGTATCCGTGGTGGCTACTTTTTCGACGGACAGATCGGGGATGCGGAGGGTGACTGGGGTTCCGGCGGCGGCTCCCGTGAGGTGGACGTAGCCTTCGAGGTGGTTGGCCGTGCCGCGCTGGAGCTGGAGGGAGTAGTCATCGATGTACGTGTCCGGGACTTCGACGAGCGAGACGGGGGCGGTGAGGCCGCCGTAATTCCACCAGTCGGACTTGAGCGTGGGTACGCGCGGGAGGGTGCGCTGGTTGTCGACGGCGACGACGACGTAGTTGTTGCCGTCTTTGGCGGCGGCGCCGATGTCGCAGTCGAAGGGGGTGAATCCGCCTTCGTGATGGCAGACCGGGAGGTCGTTGACGAAGACCCAGGCGGCGTAATTGACGGCGCCGAAGTGGAGGAAGAGATGGGTGTGGGGTTGGGGATGGGCTTCGAAATCGCGCTGATACCAGAGCAGGCCTTCGTAGTAGAAGAGGGATTTTTCCTGGGTGTTCCAGTCGCCGGGAACGTTGAGGGTGGGGGAGCGGGAGAAATCGAACTGGATGAGCGGGCCGCCGGGGACGTAATGGGAGTTTTTCGCGTAGCCGTTGGGGCCGGGGTGATCGGGATTGTTGCCCCAGCCGTCGTGGAAGGGGTCGGCCATGTAGTGCCAGGGGCCGTTGAGCGAGGTTTGGGGGCGATGGTCGACGTCGACGAGGAGGGTGGTTTGCTGGGCGGCGGCGGTGAGGGCGGCGAAGAGCGCACAAAAAAACGCGAGGCGACGCATGGAAATCATGGTACCTCGTGGTTGTCCTCCGATGGGTTGCGGGCGGGGCAAGCGGAAATGCAGGTCCTTGTATGTTTGTTTTCGAGGCGCGAGGATGTATTCGTGCTTCGGCGGAGAGGCCGTCAGGTCCTTAGGCCCTTGCGAGTGAGCCTGTGCGAAGATTGGCCCCCGTCCCTCTCTTTTTGACGCCGT
>DATAWI010000018.1:0-158930 GCA_036267295.1 Acidobacteriaceae bacterium
CTCCAGCAGTACGAGAGCTACGAGATCATTCGCTACTTCGATAACATTGCGCCGGGACGCAACGGCGGCGGATGGGTGGATACCTATGGCATTCGCTATATCGACCGCTACGCCGAGCAGCTTTGGGACACCATGCTGGCCAAGGCTCCGCAGATTATGCTGTTCAACTGGAACGACTTAGTCGAGCCGGCGAAACCCGGCGCGCGCGAGGCGTGGCAGAACGAGCCGACGAGCTTCGAATGGCAGCAACTGGAAGCGCGCCATCGGCAATCGGGATCGAACGTGCCGATCAACTTCGCGTCGGTTGCGGGATATTCGCTGGACACAGTGGACGCGGTGGTTGGAAAGCTGGGCAATCCTATCGGCATCGCGTCGTACAAGCCGTATCAATCAACGGGCGAAGATTTTTTGCATAACTATCTCGGCATGATCGGCGTTCCCATCGATCTGCATCCCACGTTTCCAACCGATGCGAAGCTGGTTCTGCTGACCGAGTCGGCAAAGTTCGATCCGCAGATCGTGACGAAGATCAAAGCGCAGCTCATGGCGGGAAAAGACGTGGTGATTACGTCGGGATTGCTGAAGGCCTTGCAGGACAAAGGCATCAACGATATCTGCGAACTGCGCTATCCCGGACGGAAGCTGTCGATCAATGACTACTGGGGAGCGTTTGGAGCGGGCGGTTTTACCGATCTGGGCGCGGGCAAAAACATGCCGGTGCTGGTGCCGGAGATCGACTTCCTGACCAACGACGCGTGGCCGCTGGTGAGCGGCACGGCGAATGGAAACGGCGCGCCGCTGCTGCTGATGGATCGCTACGGCAAGGGAATCCTGTTCGTGTTGACCATCCCCGACAACTTCAACGACCTTTATTCGCTGCCGCAACCGGTACTCACGACCATCCGTGGTTATCTGCTGCGCGATTTTCCTGTTCAGATCGACGCGCCCAGCCAGGTCAGCCTGTTCGCGTATGACAATCACTCGTTTGTCGTGGAGTCGTATCGCGACAGCGAAACCACCATCACCGCATCGGTGCTGGGCAATGGAACGAAGCTGCGGAATCTTGCGACGGGAGAAATCATCAACGGAGAATCGAGTACGCACCGCCGTGCCTTCTTCATGCCCAATGCGCCGCAGCGCACGAGCTTCACAATCAAGGTCGAACCGCACAGCTTTGTAGCCTTCGCCGAAGAATAACGGTTGAACATTCATCCCGCCTGCGGTTCTTCTCGCAAATGCGAGGAATTGCAGGCGGGAATTTTATTTCGCGGCGTTTGCGCCGTCAGCTTCAATCGCCTTCCACTCTTCCGCGCTCAATTTCACCGCGCCCGCGCCTACATTCTCTTCAAGGTGCGCGACGGAAGAGGTTCCCGGAATGGGGAGCGTTACCGGCGAGTGATACAGCAGCCATGCGAGCGATAATTGCGCCACCGTTGCATTGTGCTGCTTTGCGAGCTTATCCAGCGACCCGCCTCCGCGAGCCAGCTTGCCTGCGGCAACCGGAAACCATGGGATGAAGCCCAGCTTATGCTGCTGGCAATAGAGCAACGTTTTCTCGTGCTGGCGGTCGCTCAGGTTGTACTGGTTCTGCACGCTTACGATCTGCAGAACATTCTTCGCGTTCTCGATTTCTTCTGGCGACACCTCAGACAAGCCAACGTGCCGAATCTTGCCCTGTTTCTGCAACTCCTTGATTGCTCCCAGAGACTCCTCGACCGGCACCTTGGGGTCGATGCGATGCAGTTGCCACAGATCAATGCGCTCCACCTTCAGGCGCCGCAGGCTCATCTCCACGCATTGCTGCAGATATTCGGGCCGTCCCACAGGCGCCCAACGGTTCGGCCCTGAGCGCGTCAAGCCGCCCTTGGTCGCAATCACAAGATTTTTAGGGTAAGGATGGAGCGCCTCGGCAATCAGACGCTCGCTGACTTCGGGGCCGTAGGCGTCGGATGTATCGATGAAGTTTACACCCAGTTCCACAGCGCGCCGCAAAACCTGGTTGGCTTTTTCAGCGTCTTTCGGCTCGCCCCAGATGCCCTCGCCGGTGATGCGCATTGCGCCAAAACCAAGGCGATGAATTTCAAGATCGCCGCCTAACAGAAAAGTTCCGCTTGCTGAAGCATTCACATGTGTCGCCATACCGCATAGGATGCGGCAAGACCAGCGCCGGGTGCAAGATCGAAGTTACGTCTGCGCCGCGCGGCGTGCAGCTTCGCGTCCCACGCGAACCATGTCCGGAAGTCCGACTCCGTAATACGCATTGCCCGCCAGATGCAGCCCGGAAAAGCGCTGAACCAGGGCCTCCAACTGCCTCATGCGCTCAAGGTGGCCCACGGCATACTGCGGCAGCGACAAAGGCCACCGGCGCACGATTGCGATGTGAGGACGGGGCAGAGAGCCAAGCACCTCGGAAAGCCTCCGCTGCGCCAGCGCGGCCAGAGGCTCGTCATTTTCATGGAGCAGAGCAGTCGCGGTATCGCCGCCGAAAAATCCGCGCAGCAGAAGCCCGCCCTCGGGAACGCGGTGTGAAAATTTCTGACTGACAAAGGTACATGCGAGCAGTTGCGCATCTGAGTCAGGCTGCTGCGGTACAAGGTATCCAAATCCGCGCGGAAGATTCAGGCTTCGCGCCTGCTCCGGCGTAAACGCCAGCGCGACGACGATGGCCGACGTAGCCTCCAGTGCCAGCAGGCGGTCGAATTGCTCATCGACAGAGCGCAACACCTGTCGCGTTCCATGCGCAGGAGTCGCCACGATTACCGCGTCGAAGATTTCTTCCGCGTCTTTTGTGCGGATGCGCCAGCCCTGCTGTTTGTGGGTAAGCGCAATGACCGGCTCGGAAAGCTGCACGCGTCCGGCGGGCAGCGCGGCGGCTAATCGTTCGATGAGCGTACCCAGTCCGGAGCGTAGCGTGGTAAAGATTGAGTTTTCGTTCGCATTTGTCTGTGATTGCAGGGCTGCAATCAGACTGCCGTACTCGCGCTCCATTTTGACAAACGCGGGCATTACGGCGCGCACGCTTAGAGCTTCGATATCGCCTCCGAAAACTCCGGCCAGAAGCGGACCGGCAACGGTGCGCGCAGCCTCATCGCCGAAGTGCCTGCGGATAAAGCTTGCGACGGATTCATCCTCATCCATCCCGAGCGCCGAAGCCTTCAACTCGTTTGCGTGCTCCGGCTCGCGTTGATAGGCCAGTCGAGCCTGCTCGCTGAACAGCGGAGATTCCATGATCGCGTCCAACTGCGAAGGGACCATCATCCTCATGCCGTCGGGCAGAGGGACGAGTTGATTGTATTGCAGAAGATACGTGCGGCGGCGGTCGTCGTTGGACGGAATGATTTCCGCTTCCAGTCCGAGCTCGATGGCCAGCTCGCGCGCCCATGGCTTCTCCGTTACCCAGGAGTCTGGTCCGCACTCAATGATGAAGCCGTCTTTGCGAACTGTTTCGACGATGCCGCCGAGACGCGGTGATGCTTCAAACAGAGTGAACTCAATCTGAGCGTCGTGTGCGAGATGGTAAGCGGCGGAAAGCCCGCTCAATCCGCCACCGATGATCGCGATTCGTTTCATGCTTCACTCAGCCGCGCCAATCCCTGCCGCGCAAGATCGGCCAGCGCTTCGGTGAGGAGGCGCGAATCGTTGAGCGATTCCGGACGCAGGAGTTCCATTCCAAGATCGGCAGCGAACTGGCGGAATCCGATATCGACGTCGTAGAGAATCTCGACATGATCGCACAGAAAACCGACGGGCTGCACAATCACGCAGTTCACATCCTGCTGCCGCAGCGCCGTCAGCGTGTTTTCGACAGTAGGCCCAATCCACGGACCGCCGGACATGCCCTGGCTTTGAAATGCAAAGAACCATTCCTCTGGGGCGAGGCCGACGCGCTCGGCGACCATCGCCGCCGTGCGCCTGGCCTCATCCGCGTAAGGATCGGCCTTCATGTCCGGTGTGCTCTCAAGGGTTCGAATCGGCACGCTGTGCGCCGTGAAAAGCACCGGCACGCCGCGAGTCCATACTGCGCGCAGTCGTTCGGCAAAAGCATCGGCCAGCAGCGGGTGATCGGCCCAGCCTTCGGTGAAATCCATCTGCATGTCACCGGCTTCGGTGGAGACGGCTCGGCGATATAAACCGACGCTGGTGCGGGAGTTCTGCGGGGCGAGGCAGATGGCGGCAAATTTTGCGACGCCGTCGGCGCGCATGGCGCGCACCGCATCGGCAATGTATGGTTTCCAATTTCTCATGCCCACGTATACCGGCAGGTCGAGCTTTTGCGAAAGCAGACGCCCCTGTTCCAGCGTCAATCGGGTGAGTGGACTGGTTCCGATCAACGAATAGCGGTGCCGAATCTCTTGAAGAACGCTATCGGGGAGCGAGCGTCCGCCGGTCACATTGCTCAGATACTCAGGAATTTCATCCAGAGCGTCGGGAGTGCCGTGCGCAAGCAATAAGACGGCTGCTTTTTGATTCATGCCCGCGACCCTGCGGCGTATTCGCGAACGAACTTTACCGCCGCCTGCACATTTTCTACGGGAGTATTGGGGACGATTCCGTGTCCGAGGTTGAAGATGTGACCGGGATGTCCGGCAGCCTGGTCCAATATGTGCCTGACACGGTTACGAATTAACTCCGGCTCGGCAAACAGCGTGATGGGATCCAGGTTTCCCTGGACGGCGCAAGCGTAATCGAGACCATGCCATGCCTTGTCGAGCGGTGTCCGCCAGTCGAGGCCGAGCACATCCGCGCCTGTCTCGCGCATTGCCCGAAGCAGGCTGGCGGTATCGACGCCGAAGTAG
The DNA here is from genome assembly GCA_036267295.1 of Acidobacteriaceae bacterium. GTDB lineage: Bacteria > Acidobacteriota > Terriglobia > Terriglobales > Acidobacteriaceae > Palsa-343. The sequence goes on from DATAWI010000018.1 coordinate 4,797, forward strand.
ATGACGGGCACTCCAAACGCCTGCACGTCGCGCACGAGCGATTTTGTGATGGGCAGAACGAACTCGCGATAGTCTTCGACGCTTAAAGCTCCGGCCCAGCTATCGAAGATTTGAATTACGTCCGCACCCGCTTCTACCTGTTGGGCTGCAAACTCGCGTAACACAGCTGCGAGCTTTTCCAGCAATCTGCGCCACACGTCCGGTTGGCGATACATCAATGTTTTTGTGTGAACGTAATTGCGCGATCCGCCGCCCTCGATCATGTAGCTGGCCAGCGTAAAGGGCGCGCCGCAAAAGCCGATGATGCCGACGCGGTCATGAAAGTGCGCGGCCACACGCTCGAGGGCCTCGCCTACATAACTTAGTTCCGCCGCGCGATCCGTGCGCAGGCGGGCAACGTCTTCGGCAGTGCGGACGGGCGCATGAATAACCGGGCCTTCGCCGGCCTGAAACTCGAAATCCAGGCCCATGCACTCGAAGGGCAACAGCAGATCGGCGAAGATGATGGCCGCATCCACATCGAGTTTTTCCGCAGCGGTGATGGTTACTTCCGCAGCCAGCGCGGGCTGTTTGCATATCTCCAGCAGCGAGTGATGTTTGCGCACCGCCTGATACTCGGCCATATAGCGTCCGGCCTGGCGCAAAAACCATACCGGAGTGCGGTCCACGGGCTGCCGCAGGCAGGCGCGCAGCAGGCGCGTTCCGCCGCTCATCGGCGCTTCCGTCTTCTTTTCTGAGAGTGGTTCGGGTATGCGTGTCATGCAAAAAGGACCAAAGACGAGGGTAGCATCTAAGCCGCTGTTCTTCACCGCTTGGGGCGCGTTGCGTCTTCTTAAAAAGTGAGCGCCATGTGCAGATACAGAATTCTGTTTGCCTGCGCGCTGGAGAACTGCGTGGTCGACAAATTGGTGGATTGGCCAAAGAGCGGCGACCCCAGAACCCCGACCGGCAGTCCGCCATTGACGGTGTTGAAGATGTTTTGAGCCTCTACGCCGAGGTTTAGCTGGAATCGGCGCGCTGTTTCCGGCTTTGGAGCTTTTTTGCCCGGCGCAGGTTTGGCGGGCGCTGCCTGATCGAGCAGCTTGGGGCCGAAGGAAAAGTTACGGGCAAAACCCATATTCAGCATTACCAGCGCTGGTCCAACGCCGTAATTAATGGGGATGATCTTCTGGCCGGGTAAAGGGTCGGCATCGAAGTTGCCGAACTTTGTCTGGTAAACGCTTGGGCGTGTGAGGTCGGTGGCAAAGGCGGGACGATCGTTGAACTGCGAGTCGCCATTCAGGTCCTGGCCAACGGTGATGTTGAACGGCGTGCTTGATTGAACGATAAAAAACGGATTGAGCACGAATTGGTAGGGCAGGGTGATCAGGCCGCCGAGGTAACCGCGATTGCGCGTGTCGTTGGCGGCACGCCCGTAATCAACATGCAGATCGTACTGGTCGGAAGGGAAGCTGCCGGCTCCCTGTGTGTCGGTATCGCGCTTTCCGAAAACGTAATAGCCGTAAAGGGTAACCTGCTTGGTTTTGTAACGGGCGTTCGCGTAGAGCTGGTTGCGTTTCGATGCGCCCTCGGACTGGTATTCATAAATATTTTGTAGCGTTCCCAGGGGACGCGTGCCGCTGGTGGGGTCATTGGGATTGTAGGTTCCGGGCAGCGGGGCGTTGATGTTGCGCGTCAGCAACAGGTCGAGTCCGCGATAGTACGTGTAGTCAGTGTTGATAAAGAGCCGCTTGAAAAACTGCTTTTCTATCCCGACGCTGGCCTGAAACAGTCCCGGAGCGTGGAGAAGCGGATCAATTCGATAAACGGTGGGCAGCGCGGCTGGCCCTAACTCGGAGGGCGACGGCAGGTTCGGGTAAAAGTCCGGATTGTTGACGACGTATTGCTGCTGAAGAACTCCATTTTGACGTGCGGCATTGAGGACAAGATCAGGAGTGAATCTCTGATAGAAAAGTCCGACACCGGCGCGGAAAATGGCCTTCGCAGGCTTTTTATCCTTCGCGCCGATGGACCATCCATAGCTGAGGCGTGGACCGAAATCGGCATGGTCGCGGATATGGGACTGGGTTTCGTAACGCACGCCCGGAGTCAGCGTCATGTTTGCGTTCATCTTCCACTCGTCCTCGAAGTAGAGGCCGAGGTCGGCAACGTTGACGTAGATTTTCGGCGTTCCAGCGGTAACGCTGAACTGGCTTGCGCCGCCGCCCATCGCGCGAATCTGCGCCGGAGTCAGCCCATTGGCGATTCCTTGCTGCGTTGTCTCATAGGCGTTGATGGAAGAGAAGATAAATTCGCCGTTGTAGCCTCCGGTTGAGGTATTGCTGTCCTGAATATCGCGGAAGCGTCCGCCGAAGTGGAACAGGTGATCGCCGCGCAGCAGCGAAACATAATCCTGCAACTCGTAATGGTTCTGTCCGTCGTGGGACTGGCCGAGGTTGTTGCCTCCGCCATTAAACGCGCCCTGCACCAGCACGCTGGCGCTGCCGTTGCGGGCGACGGAACTGTCGTTCAGGCGAACGAACTGAAAGCGCGTTTCATTCACCAGGTTTGGGCTGTAGGCCTGTGTGTCGCTAATCTGGAGGGTCTGTTCGTCGTGGCGTGTATCCACGGCCTGGGTGGGTAGCGAAAGCTGGCTCTGTAATAGATTGTCCTGCGTTTCATGGTCGAGTTCATAGCGGACGCTGAAGGTTTGGACTTTGCCTACCTGGAAGTCGATGCGCGGCGTAACGCCGACTCCAGTTTGCGGACTGGAGACCGTTTGCGTGTATGCAGGACCGGTGGAAGAGGTGATGGCGTGGATAAAAGACTGCGTGCCCATGTTCTGCTGCACGCCGGTGAGGAACCACGAGCTTGTTTTCGTCAGAGAACCATTGATGTCGCCCTCGGAATAGAAGGCGGAATACGGGGGCTGACTGGTGACGTAAGGATTCTGGGAGTTCAATGGTGAATCTTCGCCAAGAAGCATGAGGTCGCCGTGCAAACTCGTGCCGCCGGGTTTGGTGATAATTTCAATCCGCTCGGCTCCGGGCGTGTCGTACTGCGCGGAGTAAGGATTCTGGTTCATGCGGATTTCCTGAATCGAAGATTTCGGAGGCAGATGATTGGCGGTGAATCCGTCCACGTAAAACTGGGGAGCTATATCTGAGCCGACCATGGCTTCGAGTTGCCGCTGCAAATCCTGCGGGTTCGTCGCCAGGGCGTCGAGGTCCGATCCGCTCAGGATAATGGCTCCCAGGTTGCGATCCGGGCTGGAGTCGAGTTCTTCTTCTCCGGAGACGGAGATCTGCTGATGTTCGACTTCGATTTTCAGCTTGATCGAGAGGGTAAGTATCTCGTCGGATTTCAGATTGATCTCGCGCTTCTCGTCGCGAAAGCCGTTTGCCGCGACCGTAAGCGAGTATTTTCCCGCAGCTAGAGAGGGAAAAACAAAGGTTCCCTGATCGTCTGAGAATGCGGCGCGGAGTACAGGCTGGGCCGTCTGCTCCTCCAGGCGCAATGTCACGCTGGCTCCGGGGACAAGAGCTTCGGAAGGGTCGGTGACTTGTCCACGGATCGCGGCTTCGCGCTGCTGCGCGCATGCCCCCGGCCACAACGGCCAGCAAACAAGCAGTGCGAGCGCCATGCGCAGAGTCATCCGGTAAGCGGAACGAGAGAACAGGTGCATAGGATGAAGGACAGTGCAGGGAGAAGAATAAGGGAAAGATTTCGGGGCTTTAAGTCGTTTTCCTGGCTGCTATAGTCCATGCCAGCTCGGGAAAATGCTTTCGCCCTCTGATTTTGAGAACTTTTCAGGCGAGTCCGAAAACTGGGCAGAACTCGTCTAAGCAACTATCTAATATAGCAGCACTGAAACCCTGGGATTCGGACAAAGGTATTCTGTTTTAAGACGAATGCGCCAAACCCGGCGGATGACGTTCGGCATCTCAGGCATTCAAGTGAAGCGGAATTTTTATTGGATATGGTTTGTGGGCGCGGGAGCATGGTTTTTTGATGCTGCCTTCAGCCTGCATCACCACTCGGTACGCTGGGGTCTGCTGGAGGCGGCGGTTTCCGCGACATTCCTGGCGGTTGGAATGTATCTCAAAAAGCAAGGCTCGCGAAACTGAGCGGTTGGCACATTTCTGCCAACCGCCCGTAGCGATGCTCACGCCCTGGTCGTTGCCAGCTCGCCCTGCGGCGCGTGTTCCTCTTCGACCTTTGCAATGCACTCCTCGAAGATATCGAGTGCAATGTCGGCCTCGTGCTCATTGAGTATGAGTGGCGGCGCAAGGCGGATAGAGGTTTCACCGCAGCCCAGAATCAGCAGGCCACGCTCGAAGGCCAGTTCCACAATGCGGTCGCGCCATGCTCCGGCAGGCTCGCGTGATTGCTGGTTTTTCACGATCTCAATGCCGATCATCAGGCCGCGTCCGCGCACGTCGCCCACAATGCTGTGCTTCCGGGGCCATGAATGGAGACGGTCGAGCATTTGGCCGCCGATCTTCGCGGCGTTGGCCATGGCTTCACGCTCGATGATGTCGATGGTCGCCAGAGACGCGGCGATGGCGACAGGATTACCGCCGAAGGTGGAGGCGTGCGAACCGGGTTTCCAGTCCATGATCTCAGCCCGCGTCATGCAGATGCCAAGAGGCATTCCTGAAGCGATGCCCTTGGCCATGCAGACGATATCGGGCTGGACGCCGCTGTGCTCGATCGCCCACCATTTGCCGGTGCGCCCCGCTCCGGACTGCACTTCGTCGGCGACCAGCAAAATGCCGTGCTTGTCGCAGATGCGGCGCAGTTCCTGCATAAAGATGGTGGGCGCAACGACGTAGCCGCCCTCGCCCTGAATCGGCTCGACAAAGATAGCCGCGACCTCTTCCGGCGCAAGCACGGTCTTGAAGAGCTTGTCTTCGATGTAGCGGGCGCAGCCGAGCGCGAAGGCTTCCTCTTCCTGCGGTCCTCCACTACACCCGCGATAGGCGTAGGGATAGCGGACGTGGGTCACTCCGGGAACGAGCGGCGAAAAACGGCGGCGCTGCTGCGGCTTGGACGCCGTAAGCGAGAGCGCGCCCATGGTGCGTCCGTGGAAGGCTCCGAAGAACGCGATAACGTTCTGGCGACCGGTGTGATAGCGCGCGATCTTCAGGGCGCATTCGATCGCTTCCGCGCCGGAGTTGCCGTAGTAGAAGCGATGCGGGCCGGGCATGGGGGCGATCTTCGAGAGGCGCTCGGAGAGGTCGACCAGGCCTTCGTAGTAGAAATCCGTGCCCGACATGTGGATGAGTTCGCCGGCCTGTTTCTGGATGGCGCTGACCACTTCGGGATGGCAGTGTCCGGTGGAGACGACGGCGATGCCGGCGGCGAAGTCGAGGAACTCGTTGCCGTCGACGTCTTCGACGCGCACACCGCGTCCGCGTTTGGCCACAAGGGGATAAGAGCGGGTGTAGCTGGGCGAAATGAGGCGGTCATCGGCCTCGACAATGGCGCGTGCTTTCGGTCCGGGCAGGGGCGTCACCAGTTTGGGGCCGTACTGCGTGAGTTTTCCCTTCGATTCGGTCATTGTCGTCATGTCATTTCTCCTTCGGGTTAGGGCGGCGGGTGACCGTCAGAGAAACGACGGCGAATCCGGGGAGAGGTGCCGATGCCGGTGCGGAGCGCGATGGAATGGAGGTGGGGAAGGGGTTGCAACCTGCGCGCTGCGCCCGGCGGCGACTAGTCGCTGCCGAAGAGGCTCGGTCGCGTCCGGGTGGGGAGGACACGGAAGAAGCGGCGCGGGGCCATGGCGCGCATCTGCGATTGAATCCAGCGATTGCCGGAGTTCTTCGAGTTGTGGCTGGGGTGGCGCATCATCCAGGCTCCCCCCGAGGATACCACGGCGATGCAAGGGTTCGACAGCGTCACCGGAGCTGGCGGACGCCGTGCGCACCCACCCTTTGCGCGGTCGCGGCCAATCTGCGGTCGAAGGTGGCGAACCCATCGGTCCCAGCGGAGGAGGCGAGATGCAAGGCGTCGGCGAAGTCAATTCCGACCCGGAACCAATCCAGCGCCTGCGCGACGGCTTCCGCATCTTCCAGGTGAATATTCGGCAGCCCCACCAGGCCGCGCAACGCCGCTTCGATCGATCGCCGGTCGAAGCCATAGGAATAACGGAGTACCCATTCCGCTTCCAACAGAACCGTTTTCGGGATCAACAGTTGTTCGCGCCGGATGAGTTCTTCCGCCCGTTCGGTCTGGGAACCGTGGTCGCGTGCGAGGTAGCGCACAACGACGTTAGTATCGACCGCGAGCATTGCGGTCCCTCACGCCCAGCGCAATCGCCTCGTCCATTTCCTCGATCGATTTCCGCTTTCCTCTGTATTGCAGGATTTGGGAGACTTCCTCGATTGTGGTTGGGGGAAACGGCTTGGCCGGCCGCAGCAGGACGCCGAGCGGGGTCTCCTCGACGATCAACTCTGTGCCGGGCGTCCACTTGCGCCGGTTCCTTACGGCGAGCGGGAGTACGACCTGGCCCTTGGTTGAGATTTTCGTTGTGGCCATGGAGGCTCTCCCGTCAGTAAGACGCAGTAAGATTATAGCGCGACGCAACGGATACGCGGAAATCTTGCGGGATACGATCACGGCGTGGTTTGTTCTCTGCGCGCACTACAATCGACCGGTGCCGCGATTGCTGAACATCTCGCGCAGAGAATTTTGTGTTGGGGCTGGTGCGATGCTGGCCGCGGGGGTCGCGCGACCAGGGGCAGGCGCCGATTCAGCTTACGCGCTGGTGGCTGCCACGGATCGCCGGCGCATTCTGCGGGCGGCAGACGAGTATCTGCCGCTGCCGATTGAGACCATCACGGCGGTGCCTGCGCCGAATAGTCCGGGCGGCCCGCATGACTTTGTTTCGCAGGCCGACTACTTCTGGCCGGACCCGAAGAATCCCGACGGCCCGTATGTGAACCGCGACGGGCAGAGCAATCCTGCGAATTTCAACGGTCATCGGCGCGTGATGATTGCGCTTTCGGTGCGGATGCCGGCGCTGACCGCGGCGTGGCGGCTGACCGGCGACCGGCGTTATGCGCGACGTGCGACGGATTATCTGACGGCGTGGTTCGCGGATCCGGCCACGCGGATGAATCCGAATCTGGAGTTTGCGCAGGGCGTGCATGGGGTGTCAACCGGGCGGAGTTGGGGGATCATCGACACACTGCATCTGGTGGAAGTGGCGCGGGCAGCGACGTTTCTGGATGGGCCGGCGCATCCTTTGAGATCCAGGGACGGCATTCCCGGGTGGTTCGGCGAATATCTGACGTGGATGAAGACCAGCGCGAAGGGTCGGCAGGAGCGCGCCGCGAAAAACAACCACGCGACCTGTTGGGCGCTGCAGGCTGCGGAGTTTGCGCAGTACGTTGGCGACGAGGGAACGCGGGACGAGTTGCGGACCTGGTATCGCGCGGCGCTGCTGCCCGATCAAGTGGGCGCGGACGGGTCGTTTCCGCAGGAGTTGACGCGGACCAAGCCGTACAGCTATTCCATTTTCAATTTCGATGTGATGGCGGCGCTGGCGCAGTCGCTGGACACACCGCCGCGCGGAGGTGCCGAGCGGATGTGCACCTTTGCGCTGCCGGACGGGCGCGGGCTGTGCCGGGCGGCTGCGTTTCTCTATCCATATTTGCGCGACAAGGCGGCGTGGCCGTACGCGAAGGACGTGGAGCACTTTGAGGCGCTGCCGGTGCGATCGCCGGGGCTGCTCTTCGCTGGTCTGGCGTGCCGTCGCGACGATTACATCGCGCTGTGGAAGACGCTGAATCCTGATCCGACCGATCCCGAGATTATCCGGAACTACCCGGTGCGCCAGCCGCTGCTTTGGGTTTGAGGGGCGGTCCGGCGGGGCGGCGGGTCACGGAAGTGCGGTGGGGTGGCGGGCGGGCGGCCTCGATTGGCGAAAACTTCGTATACTAAGGCTATGTCGATTACGCGCAACGCGGCCGCCATCGCCAAGGGCATGAGCATCACCTTCCGGGAGATCTTTCAGCCCACCGAGGTCGAGAACTATCCCGACGGGCCGGGCGTGACGCGGGGCGCGGTGCTGCAGGAGCGGTATCGCGGCGCGCATGTGCTGCAGCGGGACGAGAACGGCCTGGAGAAGTGCGTGGCGTGCTTCCTGTGCGCGGCGGCGTGTCCTTCGAACTGCATTTTCATCGAGGCGGCGGAGAATACGGCGGAGAAGCGCATCTCCAGCTCGGAGCGCTACGCGAAGACCTATAACATTGACTACAACCGTTGCATCTTCTGCGGCTACTGCGTGGAGGCGTGTCCGACGGACGCGATTACGCACGGGCATGGATTCGAGCTGGCCACCCTGAACGCGACGAATCTGGTGATGCGCAAAGAGGATATGCTGGTGCCGGCGGTGGGGATGCCGGGGCAGATCGCGGCGCAGGCCGATTCGGTGAAGTAGCGCACAGCCCACGGGAGCGTCCTCATGAGATTCCTTTTCGCTCCAGCTCTGGTTTTCCTCTCCATACCTGTCTTTGCGCAAACACCACAGTACGTTGCTCCGTCCGATGCCGGGCCGCATGGGAGTGCGCCGGGGATGCAGGTGAAGCAGATCAGCGATGCCAACGGGCAGCGAGATTTTGCGGTCATCTTCAAGCCTGGCGACGAGCCGTATGCCGGGCTGACGCAGTTCGCCGCGGAGCATCACATCCGGGCGGCGCACTTCACTGCGATTGGCGGATTTCATGATGCGCGGCTGGCGTGGTTCGACCTGGACAAGAAGATGTTCCGGGTGATTCCCATCGATGCCCAGGTGGAAGTCGTCTCGCTGACGGGGGATATTGCGCTGCTCGATGGCAAGCCGCAGGTGCATATGCACTGCGTGGTGGCGTATCCCGACGGCACGACGCGGGGGGGACACATTCTGGGCGCGCACGTATCGCCGCTGCTGGAGGTGTTCGTCACCTCGGATCCGATTACGCTGGTGAAGAAGCGCGACCCCGACAAGGGGCTCACCGAAATTGTCCCAGCTTTGAAACCGTAAGAGACTCAGCGCGCGCGGGGTGGTTGTGCTGCGGATGGGCGCAGTCCTTTGCCGCGCAGGCGAAAACGGAGAAGCGTGGCTGCCAGGCAGATGAGGGCTGCGATCTCGACAAAGACCTTGCCGCCGTCGAGCAGGTCGGGGTGACCGTCGCGCAGGTTGGGGTCGGTGAGCACGGCGTGGAGGAAGAGCAGCACGGCCGCGGGAAAGACCAGGTAATGCAGCTTGCGCCAGACGGGCCGTGCCATGTGGGTGCGCAGGATCGAGGTGAGAAAAACCAGCAGCAGCAGGTAGAGCGCGGCGGCTCCGGCAAGATTGAGCTTCGGCTGGAGAGGCGATTCGATGGGCAGAAGAATGTCGAAGAGGCGGAATCGCGGCGTGTGGAGAAACAGGAGCACGACCGGATGGGTGAGCGTGAAAACGATGGCGCACCAGGCGGTCCACTGATGGAGGAGGAAGATATTAATGCGGCGGTGCGGCCACGCGCGCACCGGGCTGTAGCGCAGGGCGATGAGCAAGCCGATGAGCAGGTTGGCCGCGACTGCTCCCACCGCGCCGAGGCCGAGATACGAGCAAAGATCCAGTAAGGTCATGAAACCGGCTGTTCAGTCATGGAAACATGGGTGGCGTGGATGAGCAAGCCCTGGCGGGGCGAGGCTTGTTGAGCGGAGTGGGAATTTCTCTGGCCGGTGCGGGGTGAAGCGGCGGTTCTATACAATCCTCGGCGAGAGGCGAACCGTGAGAAGGGTGAATCTGCGGGCGGCGCGACGATGCTATCGACATATTTTGGTTTGCGGGTGGATGGGGCTGGCTGGCGGCGCTGCGTGGGCGCAATCCGGCGCGCAGCCGATTACGATTGCCTGGGACAAGCCGCTGATCGTCTCGCGATCGACGCCGACGTTGCAGGTGGTTGTGAATCCGATGCTGCGTCGTGGGTCGCCGATCCACGATGGCGCGTATGCGGCGGTGCAGGCTCTGGGGGCGGATTACGTTCGGTATGTTCCGTGGCTGCCGTATCCCAGGCTGGCCGTGGCGGAGTTGCAGCCGCCGACCCAGGAGGGGACGGCGTGGGATTTTTCGTTGATCGATCCCATGACGCTGGACTTTCTGAAGGCGACGGAGGGGCACAGCACGATACTGAATTTCAGCACTATTCCGACGTGGCTGTTCGAGACGGCGAAGCCGGCGACGTATCCCGACGATGCGAACCAGGTGGACTGGGATTACACGCAGGGGACGGAGCTGAAGGATCCGACGGGGAAGCAGTTGGGGGACTATTACGCGCGTCTGGTGAACTGGTACGCGCGCGGCGGATTCACCGATGAGAACGGGAAGGTCCACTCGTCGGGATATCACTATCCCATCCCTTACTGGGAAGTTCTGAACGAGGTCGAATTCGAGCACAACATGACGCCGGAGCAGTACACCGACCGGTATGACGCGATCGTGAGCGCGATCCATGCGGTGAGTCCCGAGACGAAATTTGTGGGGATGGCGCTGGCGAAGCCTTCGGATGAGCCGCAGTTCTTCGAGTATTTTCTGGATCACGCGCATCATCGGCGGGGCGTACCGCTCGATTTCATCTCGTATCACTTTTACGCGACGCCAGGGCCGGGGGAGACGATCGACAACTGGCAGTACACGTTTTTCGAGCAGGCGGATGAGTTTCTGGCGACGGTGGGGTACATCGAGGCGATCCGCAAGCGGCTGTCTCCGGAGACGAAGACGGATACGGATGAGCTGGGCGTGATTTTGCCGACGGATAACACGCCGCACGACGACACGATTGCGATTCCCGACGGCTACTGGAACGCGGCGGGGGCCTTGTACGCCTATCTGTTTGCCGATCTTTCGCGGCGGGGGATTGATGTGATTGGGGAGTCGCAACTGGTGGGGTATCCGACGCAGTTTCCGAGCGTGACGATGATCGACTGGAAGAATGGCAAGCCGAACGCGCGGTACTGGGTGCTGAAGCTGATCCACGACAATTTCCATGCGGGCGACACGCTGGTGACGACGAGCGGGGGCAACGGCGATTTCACGGCGCAGGCGTTTGTGACGCCGGGCGGACGGAAGATTCTCATCGTCAACAAGAGAAACCGCAACGTGCAGGTGTCGCTGCCGGCGGGATTGCAGGTGAGCGAGGCGCTGACCGTGGACGAGGCGACGGGGGAGGGGCCTGCGCGGCGGTCTACGCCGGAGGGGTCGATGGTGAGCCTTGCTCCGTTTGCGGTTGCCGTGGCGACGGTGCGGTGAAGGCCAACATGCAAACTTCTGAATTCCGCGTGGGCTTGTTCGGGATTGGGCTGGAGGCCTACTGGAGCCAGTTTCCGGGGCTCGAAGCGCGGCTGCGCGGCTATGTGGGGCAGGTGGCGGAGCGGATTGGATTGCGCGGCGCTCGGGTGATCGATTTTGGGCTGGCGGATTCGCTGGATCGGGCGGTGGCCACGGCGCAGGCGATTCGTCGCGAGGATCCCGCGCTGGTGGTGCTGTACGCGACGACCTATGCGCTATCGTCAACGGTGCTGGCCGCGGTGCGGCGGCTGAATGTCCCGATTGTGGTGTTGAGCCTGCAGCCGGGGGCGGCCATCGAGTATGCGCAGTTCAACGCGCTGGATGACCGGACGGCGATGACGGGCGAGTGGCTGGCGTGGTGCTCGGCGTGTCCCATGCCGGAAATTGCGAATGTGTTTGCGCGCGCGGGGATTCCGTTTCGGCAAGTGATTGGCGCGCTGGCGGACGATCGGGCCTGCTGGCAGGAGATGGACGAGTGGGTGCAGGCGGCCGAGGTGCTGCACGCGCTGGAGCATTGCCGCATTGGTTTGATGGGCCACTACTACAGCGGCATGCTCGACATTGCGACCGACCTGACGAAGCTGTGCGCTGTGTTCGGGACGCAGGTGGAGATGCTGGAGGTCGATGAGCTGAGCGCACTGCGCGCCGGGGTTGAGGAGCCGCAGGTGGCGGAGGCGCGGGAGCGGATGCTGGCGTCGTTCGACGTGGGAGCGGATTGCGATGCGGAGGAGTTGCTGCCCGCGGCGCGTACGGCGGCGGCTCTGGATGCGTTCGTCGAGCGGCATCGGCTTGCCGCCCTAGCCTATTACTACCAGGGATCGGGCGTGGCGGCGAACGAGGAGACGATGAGATCGATCATCCTCGGCACGTCGCTGCTGACCGGGCGGGGCATTCCGACGGCGGGCGAGTACGAAGTGAAGAACGTGGTGGCGATGAAGATGATGGATCGCCTGGGAGCGGGCGGCTCGTTCTCGGAATTCTACGGAGTCGATTTCCGCGACGATGTGGTGCTGCTGGGGCATGATGGGCCGGGGCATCCTGGGATTGCGGCAGGGAAGGTCAGAGTGCGGCCGCTGCGGGTGTATCACGGCAAGGTGGGACGGGGGCTCTCGGTGGAGATGTCGGTCGAGCACGGGCCGGTGACGCTGCTGTCGGTGGCCGAGGACGCGGAGCGCGGTTTCAAGCTGGTGGTGGCGGAGGGGACGAGCGAGGCGGGGCCGATTCTGGAGATTGGCAACACCAACAGCCGGTACCGGTTTTCGCTGGGGGCGCGGGGGTTTCTCGAGGCGTGGAATGCGCAGGCGCCGGCGCACCACTGCGCGATTGGCGTGGGGCACATCGCGGAGAAGCTGCGGAAACTGGCCAGTTTGCTGAAGGTGGGGTTTGTGCAGGTCTGCTGATCGCGAGCGAGCGACCGAAGCGCGGGCGGGCGGGACGGCGTCTGCCGCCTGCGCCGTTCCGTCCGCAAATTGCTCTATCCAATGCACATTCGGCGCGATTCCCTCCTGTGTGTTTCAGAATCCCTTCGCACTTCGTTACGATCTAATCAGCCCATGTCTCCCACTGTTAAGCCCGATTTCAGCCAGCATCCGCTCCGGAAGATTATCGACAGCCGCATCGCCATCATTGACGGGGCGATGGGCACGACCATCCGCACCTACGGGATGAAGGAAGCGGACATCCGCAGCGGGCGGTTCAGGAACTCGACCAAAGACCTGCTGAACAACGGCGACCTGTTTTCGCTGACGCAGCCGAAGATGATCGGCGACATTCATCAGCGATTTCTCGAAGCCGGGGCCGACATTATCGAGACGAATACCTTTGGTGCGACCAGCATCACGCAGAGCGAGTTCTTCGTCGAGGATCCGCGCGAGCATGGCGGGCGGAAGGATCCGGCGTTCTATCAGAAGATCATCGAGGACGCGTCGCTGAACGACCTGGCGTGGGAGATCAACGAGCAGTCTGCGCGGCAGTGCCGGGAGTGGGCGGACCGCGTGGCGAGCCAGACGGGGCGGCAGCGTTTTGTGGCGGGAGCGATCGGGCCGCTGACGGTTTCGCTGTCCAACTCGCCGGATGCGGATGATGCCGGATTTCGCGTAGTGACGTTCGATCAGGTGAAGGCGGCGTATGCACACCAGATTCGCGCGCTGATTGCCGGGGGCGTCGATACGCTGCTGGTGGAAACCATTTTCGATTCGCTCAACGCCAAGGCGGCGCTGGTGGCCATCCGCGAGGTGTTTGACGAGGACGGGCTGACCGCGGCGGGGAAGGAACTGCCCATCATGATTTCGGCAGCGGTGGGGCGGGGCGGGGAAACGCTGATTTCCGCGCAGACGACCGAGGCATTCTGGAACGCGGTGGCGCATGCGAGGCCGTTTTCCATTGGGCTGAACTGTTCACTGGGCCCGGATCTGATGTATCCCTTTCTCTCGGAGCTTTCGGAGAAGGCGGATGTCGCGATCTCGTGCTATCCGAATGCGGGGCTGCCGAATCCCTTGTCGGCGACGGGCTTCGATCTGGGGCCGGGGGACATGGCGACGCGGCTGGCGAGCTTCGCGCAGGCGGGGCTGATCAACATTGCGGGAGGCTGCTGCGGCAACACGCCGGAGCACATCGCAGCCATCGCGCAGGCGCTGGGCGGGCAACCGCCGCGGGCCATCCCGGTGCTGGCCGAGGCGGCCGCGTGACCTTCAAGCCTCTTCGACTCTCCGGCTCGCAACCCTTCACGCAGCAGGCTGGCGTGTTCATCATGATTGGCGAACGCACGAATGTGGCGGGGTCTCCGAAGTTCGCGCGCCTGGTGAAGGAAGGCAAATACGAGGAAGCCGTCAGCGTTGCGCGACAGCAGGTGGAGAACGGCGCGAACGTACTCGACATCTGCATGGACGAGGGGATGATCGACGGCGTCGCGGCGATGACGCGGTTTCTGCAACTGCTGGCCAGCGAGCCGGAGGTCGCGAAGGCTCCCTTCATGATCGACTCGTCGAACTGGGCGGTGATCGAAGCAGGCCTGAAGTGCATTCAGGGCAAGGGCATCGTCAATTCCATCTCGCTGAAGGAAGGCGAGGCGAAATTCCGCGAGCACGCGGCGACGGTTCAAAAATACGGGGCGGCCGCGGTGGTGATGGCCTTTGATGAGAAGGGCCAGGCGGCGAGTTTCGAGGAAAAGATTCGCATTTCTGAGCGGGCCTATCGCCTGCTGGTTGACGAAGTGGGGTTCTTGCCGGAGGACATCATCTTCGATCCCAACATCCTGACCGTGGCGACGGGGATGGAAGAGCACAACAACTACGCGGTGGATTTCATCAACGCGACGCGGTGGATCAAGGCGAATCTGCCGCACGCGAAAGTCTCGGGCGGGGTCTCGAATATTTCTTTCAGCTTCCGCGGGAACAACGTGGTGCGCGAGGCCATGCACTCGGCGTTTCTGTATCACGCCATTGCGGCGGGGCTGGACATGGGCATTGTGAACGCAGGCATGCTGGAGGTTTACGAAGAGATTGACCCGGAACTGAAGACGCTGGTGGAAGACGTGCTGCTGAATCGGCGGCCGGACGCGACCGAGAGGCTGGTTGACTTCGGCGAAGCGCTCAAAGCTGCGGGAACCGGCACCGCTGCCGCCGAGAAGAAGGCGGAGGAGTGGCGGCACGGGACGGTGGAAGAGCGCCTGTCGCATGCGCTGGTGAAGGGCATCGACGCCTGGATCGATATCGACACGGAAGAGGCGCGGGTGAAGCTGGGGCGCCCGCTTCTGGTGATTGAAGGGCCGCTGATGGACGGGATGAGCGTGGTCGGCGATCTGTTTGGAGCGGGCAAGATGTTTCTGCCGCAGGTGGTGAAATCGGCACGCGTGATGAAGAAGGCGGTGGCGTGGCTGACTCCTTATATGGAAGCGGAGAAGGCTGCCATGGCCGCGGCCGGCGAAGTGGTGCGGGCGCAGGGGAAGATTCTGCTGGCGACGGTGAAGGGCGATGTGCACGACATCGGGAAGAACATTGTGGGCGTGGTGCTGGCCTGCAACAACTACGATGTGATCGATCTGGGCGTGATGGTGCCGTGCGAGAAGATTCTGGAGCGTGCGCGCGCGGAGAAGGCGGACATGATCGGGCTGAGCGGGCTGATTACGCCGTCGCTGGACGAGATGGTTCATGTGGCTCGCGAGATGGAGCGGCAGGGGTTCACACTACCGCTGCTGATTGGCGGCGCGACGACCAGCCGCGCGCACACGGCGGTGAAAATTGCGCCGCACTACAGCCAGCCGGTGATTCACGTGCTGGACGCGAGCCGCGCGGTGCCGGTGACGACCAGCCTGCTGAGCGAGGATGGCAAGGATGCATTTGTGGCCGAACATCGCGCCGAATACGATGCTCTGCGCCGCACGCATGCGGCTCCGCGGCAGCAGGTGGTGTCGATCGAAACGGCGCGCAAGCGGCGGACATCGATTGTGTGGAAGGCCGACGACCTGCCCACGCCGTCGTTCACCGGCGTGCGCGTGCTCGACCATTTTCCGCTGGCGACGCTGCGTGCGTACATCGACTGGACTCCGTTCTTCCATACGTGGGAGCTGAAGGGCGTTTACCCACGCATTCTCGACGACGAGCGGCAGGGCGCGCAGGCGCGGCAGATTTTTGCCGAGGCCAACGCGCTGCTGGACCGCATTGTTGACGAGAATTTGCTGCGCGCGCGGGGTGTGTATGGGTTGTTCCCGGCGGCCGCGGTGGGCGACGATGTGGAGCTGTACACGGACGCATCGCGGTCGCAGGTGCTGACGCGGTTTCATTTTCTGCGCCAGCAGGCGAATCGCGAAGGCAACGAGCCCTGCCGGTCGCTGGGGGACTTTATCGCGCCGCAGGAGACGGCGATTCCGGATCACCTGGGGGCGTTTGCGGTGACCAGCGGGCACGGGCTACAGGCGCTGTGCGACAGCTTCCGCGCGCAGCATGATGACTACAACGCGATCATGGCCGAGGCGCTGGCCGATCGGCTGGCGGAGGCGTTTGCGGAATGCCTGCACAAGCGGGTGCGCGACGCGTGGGGCTACGGCTGCGCTGAGAATCTGACGCCGGAGGAGCTGATTCACGAGAAGTATCGCGGCATTCGGCCGGCTCCGGGGTATCCCGCTTGTCCCGATCACACGGAGAAGGGGACGATTTGGGAGCTGCTCGATGTGGAGGCCAGCACAGGCATGAAGATCACGGAGTCGTTTGCCATGTGGCCGGGGTCGAGCGTGAGCGGACTGTATTTTGCTCATCCCGAATCGCGGTATTTTTCGTTAGGGAAGATTGACCGCGATCAGGTGGCCGACTACGCGGCGCGCAAAGGCATGACGGTTGCCGAAGCGGAGCGCTGGCTGAGCCCCAACCTCAACTACGATCCCGCATGATGGCCGGCCCGCGCGGAAAGTTATCAGTCACCCCTGCCGAATCTGTCCTGATTCATTTTTCGGGGCACGATGCTCCTGGCCTGACCGCGTCGCTCACCGGGATTCTGGCGGGCTACGCGGTGCGGGTGCTCGACGTCGGCCAGGCGGTGGTGCACGAATCGCTTTCGCTGGGCATTCTGATTGAGGTGCCGACGCACGATGTGTTCGTCGCGCTGAAGGCGGCGCTGACGGAGCGCGCGCACGAGTTGGGATTGCAGACGCGGTTCCGGACGATTCCGGGCAGCGCGCTCCAGCACTGGATGCGCGGGCTGCGGCAGAGCCATTTCATCATCACCGTGCTGGGGCGGTCGATTACGGCGCAGGAACTGGCGCGGGTGAGCGCGATTATCGCGCGGCATGGGATGAACGTCGACCGCATCGATCGTCTCTCCGGCGAGCTTTCGCCGACGGAGGGCGCGGCGAACGCGTGCGTGGAACTGGCGGTGAGCGGCGATCTGTCGCGGGAAATGCCGATGCGTGCCGACTTTCTGGCGACGGCGCAGGAGCTTTCCATCGACATTGCTTTCCAGCGGGAGAGCATCTTTCGGCGCAATCGGCGTGTGTTTGCGTTCGACATGGATTCGACGCTGATCCAGGCGGAGGTGATTGACGAGCTGGCGAAGCTGGCGGGGACCGGGGAGCGGGTCGCCAAAATCACGGAAGCGGCGATGCGCGGGGAGCTGAACTTCGACGAGAGCTTTACGCGGAGGGTCGCGCTGCTGGCGGGGCTGCCTGCCGAGCGGGTTCATGGTCTGCTCGAGACCATTCCGCTGGCGGAGGGCGCCGAGCGGCTGATCCGCACGCTGCGATTGCTGGGATACAAGACGGCGATTTTGTCGGGCGGGTTCATGTTCTTTGCGCGGCATCTGCAGCAGCGGCTGGGCATCGATTATGTTCACTCGAACGAGCTGGAGATTGTGGATGGCAAGGTTACGGGGCGCGTCGTGCCGCCCATTGTGAATGCTGCGCGCAAAGCCGAGCTCCTGGTGGAGATTGCGGCGCGCGAGCGCATTTCGGTGGAACAAGTGGTGGCTGTAGGCGACGGCGCCAACGATATCCCGATGCTCAACCTGGCGGGGATGGGGATTGCGTATCGCGCCAAGCCGCTGGTGCGCGAGAAAGCCGATCACTCGATTTCCGCGCTGGGGCTGGATGGGCTGCTCTATTTGATCGGGGTGCGGGATCGCGATCTCGAACCGCATGAGATGCACATCGAGTCTGACCCGGTCTGAGCCGGGCGCTCACCAGACTTCCCACCTGGTTTACTCTGATTTGCGTGATGAATTCAGTGGCTCGCCGTGTTCTGTCTGCCGTCTTCCTCTCTGCCCTGGTCTCGTTGGCCGCCTTCACCGTTCGTGCTCAGTCGGACGCGGATCAGACGCCGCCGCCGGAAGGTTTCGCGCATACCAAGGGCATGGACATTGTGGATGGGAGTGGGCACCCGCTGTTGCTGAAGGGCATCAATCTGGGGAACTGGTTTGAGCCGGAAGGCTACATGTTCCACTTCGACGACGGTCCGCAATCGCCGCGGGAGATTGAAGATCTGACCCGCGAGTTGCTGGGGCCTGCGCAGTCGACGGATTTCTGGATGCGCTGGCGGCAAACCTATATCACCCAGGCGGACATCGACCTGCTGGCCAGGGCGGGCTTCAATTCGGTGCGCGTGCCGATTCACTGGAAGTTTTTCACGGCGGATTTTTCGGAGGGGTTCCAACTCATCGACAAGCTGGTGGGATGGGCGGCGAAAGATCACATGTACGTGGTCCTCGACATGCACTGTGCGCCGGGCGGCCAGACGGGGACGAACATCGACGACAGCTACGGGTATCCCTGGCTCTTTTCGAGTCCTGAATCGCAGGCGGAGACCGCGGAGATCTGGAAGACGATTGCGAACCACTATCGCAACAACCCGACGGTTCTCGGCTACGATCTGCTGAACGAGCCGATCCCGCATTATCCACAGGATCAGCAATTCAACAAGGATCTGGAGCCGGTCTACATGAAGATTGGCGAGGCGATCCGTTCAGTCGACGCCAACCACATTCTCATTCTGGGGGGCGCGCAGTGGGATACGAACTTCAGCGTGTTCGGGCCTCCCTTCGATCGCAACGTGGTCTATGAGCTGCACAAGTACTGGACGAAGACCACCGATGTGAGCACGATCCAGAGCTATCTCGATTTCCGCAGGAAGTATGGCGTGCCGGTGTGGCTGGGCGAGTCAGGCGAGAACAATGATGCGTGGATTGACGGCTTCAGGAAGACGCTGGAAGCGAACAACGTGGGCTGGGCGTTCTGGCCGTACAAGAAGATGGACGCGACGTCGTCGGTGGTGACCTTTCGGCGGCCCGTTCACTGGGACGAGATTGTGGCGTTTGCCAAGCTGCCCACGGGGACGGGGAACGCGGAGAAGCGGCTGGCGGTGCGGCCTCCGCAGGCGGACATCGACGCGGCGTTTGCGGACCTGCTCCAGCAAATCCAGTTTGTCCACATCGAGGAAAATGCCGGCTACGTGAAGGCGCTGGGTTTGAACCCGGTGGATACGACCGACCTCGAGCACTGATGGCGGAGCGCGGAGCGGCGGGATTGTTCATTTCCGAACAGAACAATGCGATAGCGGACAACTGGCCTCCGACATCCCGCCAATAACCCATTTGTTTTCATAGATTCTGGCTGCTTTTGAACTGGTGCGCGGCATGCACCCACTCCCATCGACCGGAAGCCTCCGGGGGAGAGTGGAATGCTGTCTGATCTGAGGCAGGCGCTGCGGCAACTGCGGAAATCTCCAGGATTTACGTTGACGGTGGTGATCACGCTGGCGCTGGGCATTGGCGCGACGACGGCGATTTTCACGCTGGTCGAACAGGTGATGCTGAAGTCGCTGCCGGTGACGAAGCCGGAGCAGTTGTGGCGGATGGGCGACGCGGTGCGCTGCTGCAACTGGGGCGGCTACACGCAGGGCGACGACAACGACTTCTCGTTGTTTTCGTGGGAGGCGTACAGGGTATTCCGGGCGAACACGCCGGCGTTTGAGGAGCTGGCGGCGATGCAGGCGGGGAATGCTCCGCTGGGGGTGCGGCCGGCGGGGACGAATCAGCAGGCGGAGACGCGCAACGGGGAGTATGTGTCGGGGAATTTCTTCTCGACCTTCGGCGTGAGCGCGTGGATTGGCCGCACGCTGACCGATGCGGACGACGTGGAGGGCGCGCCGCCGGTGGCGGTGATGAGCTTCCACACCTGGCAGGAGAGGTACGGATCGGACCGCTCGGTGGTGGGCGCGAGCTACCAGATCAACGGGCATCCCTTCACGATTGTGGGCGTAGCTCCGCCAGGATTTTACGGCGCGAAGCTGTCGGGATCGAATATGCCGGACCTCTGGCTGCCGGTGACGACGGAGCCGCTGCTGGACGGCGCGACGTCGCGACTGAAGACGCCGAGCACGAACTGGCTGGACCTGATTGGGCGGGTGCGGCCGGGGACGGATCCCAAGGCGCTGGAAGCACAACTGCAAGGGGAGTTTCACGGCTGGCTTTCGACCCATGTGGCTGACATGCAGCCGCAGGAAAAGCAAACCTGGCAGAAGCAGACGCTGCATCTGACGCCGGGCGGCGCAGGCGTGGCGGATATGCGCGACAGCTACGGGCAGGGCTTACTGCTGCTGCTGGGCGCGGCGGGCTGCGTGCTGCTGGTGGCATGCGCGAACATTGCGAATCTGCTGCTGGCGCGGGGGCTGCGGAACCGGCAGCAAACGTCGATCCGCGTGGCGCTGGGCGCGTCGCGGGGACAACTGGTGCGGCGGGCGCTGCTGGAAAGCGTGATGCTGGGCATATTTGGCGGGATGCTGGGCGTGGGGCTGGCCTACGGGGGCGCGCGGCTGATTCTGCATCTGGCGTTCCAGATCGGCGGGCCGCAGAACTACGTGCCGGTGTCGGCGTCGCCCTCGTGGACGGTGATGCTGTTCACCTTTGGCGTGTCGGTGCTGACGGGGATCGTTTTCGGTATCGCGCCGGCGTGGATGACCTCGCATGCGGAGCCGGTGGAAGCGCTGCGCGGCGCGAACCGGTCGGTGGGCGGGCGGCGCACCTGGGCACAGAAGGCGCTGGTGATTACGCAGGCGGCGATGTCGCTGGTGCTGCTGAGCGCGGCGGCGATGCTGGCGCAGAGCCTGCGCAACCTGGAGCATCAGCAGTTTGGGTTTGAGACGCAGGGCCGGTACATGGTGTGGATCAATCCGCTGCTAAGCAACTACAAGCCGGAGCAACTGAACACGCTGTTCCGCCAGATCGAGGAGCGGATGCGCGGGATTCCCGGGGTGCACATGGTCAGCTCCGCGCTGTATGCGCCGATGACGGGCGATAGCTGGAACGACAGTGTGCGCATCGAGGGGCGGCCGGAGCCGGGCCTGCGCGACAACAGCAGCTCGGGCTGGACGCGGGTGACGCCGGGATTCTTCGCAACGGTGGGGATGAAGGTGATGATGGGGCGGCCGATCACCGAGGAGGACACGCCCATCTCGCGGCACGTGGCGGTGGTGAACCAGGCGTTCGTGAAGCGGTTTTTCCCGAAGGAAAACCCGATAGGGAAACACTTTGGTCCGGACATGATCAAGTACGCGGGCGAGTACGAGATTGTGGGCGTGGTGGCCGATGCGCGGTATATGACCTACAACCTGAAGGACCCGCCGGATCCGATGTTCTATCTGCCGGAAGCGCAGACGGTGGCGTACGACGAGACGAACCTGAAGGCCGGCGAGATCTGGTCGCACTACCTCTACAACATAGTGCTGTGGGCGCCGGGTTATGTGCCGGGACTGCAGGCGCAGGCGAAGAAGGCGCTGGCGGATGTGGATCCCGCGCTGGTGATGTACGCCGTCGATCCGTATGCCGAGGTGGTGGCGTCGGACTTTGCGCAGCAGAACATGATTGCCAATCTGACGCTGCTGTTCGGCGCGGTGGGACTGGTGCTGGCGGCGGTGGGGCTGTATGGCGTGACCGCATATGCGGTGGAGCAGCGGACGAGCGAGATCGGCGTGCGCATGGCGCTGGGCGCGGATCGGACGCGGGTGGTGCAGTTAGTGCTGAAGAGCGCGTTTCTGCAGGTGTTGATTGGGCTGGCGCTGGGGATTCCCGCGGCGATTGGGGCGGGGTATCTGATCTCCACGCAGCTTTACGGGGTGAAGCCGTGGGATGCGCTGATGCTGGGGGCGGCGACGCTGATGCTGGGAGTGGCGGCGCTGGCGGCGGCGATTATTCCGGCGCGGCGGGCGGCGGGGCTGGATCCGGTGGTAGCGCTGCGGATGCAGTGAGGCAGAGGACTGGTTCCAGAAAATGGTTCCGCGTGAGGGACATTCATGCTGAGTGATCTGAAATTCGCGGCGCGGCAGTTGCGCAAGTCGCCGGGGTTCACGGCGACGGTGGTGCTGACGCTGGCGCTGGGGATTGGCGCAACCACGGCCATCTTCACGCTGGTGGAGCAGGTGATGCTGAGCTCGCTGGCCGTCACGAAGCCGCAGGAACTGTGGCTGATCGGAGATCAGGCGCGGTGCTGCAACTGGGGCGGCTACAGCCAGGGCAACGACGACGAGCCGAACCAATGGGGGCTGTTTCCCTGGGAGGCGTACAAGCTTTTCCGCGCGAACACGCCGGCGTTTACGGATCTGGCGGCGATGGAGGCGGGGAATACTCCGCTGGATGTGCGGCGCGCCGGTTCTTCCGCAACGCCCGATACCCGCAACACGCAATTTGTTTCCGGCAACTTCTTTGGGACGCTGGGCGTATCGGCATGGCGCGGGCGGCTGTTGAACGACGGCGACGACCGGGAAGGCGCGGCGCCGGTCGCGGTGATGAGCTTCCACGCCTGGCAGGAGAAGTACGGCTCCGATCCGTCGGTGGTGGGCGCGACGTACCAGATCTTCGGCCACCCGTTCACGATTGTGGGCGTGGCGTCGCCGGGCTTCGTCGGAGCAAAGATTGCCTCCTGGGGTATGCCGGATCTGTGGATGCCGCTGACTACGGAGTTGATGATCGACAGCGGGACTGCGCGGCTGAAGAACCCGCGGGTGGACTGGCTCGACATCCTCGGGCGCGTGCAACCAGGCACGAATCCGCAAGCGCTCCAGGCGGAGTTACAGGGCGAGCTGCATGGGTGGCTGGCGAGCCATCTTGCGGACATGAATTCGCAGGAAAAAGCCGTCTTCGATCAGCAGACGCTGGTGGTGTCGCCGGGCGGCGGCGGGTTCTCCCAGATGCGCAGGGACTACAGACAGGGTCTGCTGTTGCTGATGATCACAGCGTGCTGCGTGCTGCTGGTGGCGTGCGCCAACATTGCGAATCTGTTGCTGGCACGTGGGCTGCGGAACCGCCAGCAGATCGCGGTGCGGGTGGCGCTGGGCGCATCGCGGCAGAGGCTGGTACGCCATGCATTGGTGGAGAGCGTTCTGCTGGGGCTGATTGGGGGCGCCGCGGGCATTGGTGTCGCGTTTGCCGGTGCGAAGCTGATCCTCTATCTCTCGTTCCACGCGCAGGCGCAATCCACCTGGATTCCGGTGCAGGCGTCGCCGTCGACGCCGGTGCTGCTGTTCGCTCTCGGCGTGTCGGTGCTGACGGGGATTCTGTTTGGCGTGATGCCGGCGTGGATGACCTCGCGGGCCGAACCGGTGGAAGCGCTGCGGGGCGCGAACCGATCGGTGGGCGGCAGCCGGCATTGGGCGCAGAAGACGCTGGTGGTGGTGCAGGCTGCAGTGTCTCTGGTTCTGCTGAGCGCGGCGGCCATGCTGGGCGGGAGCCTGCGCAACATGGAGCACCAGAACTTCGGATTCAGCGCAGACGGCCGCTATATGGTCTACATCAATCCCGCGCTCTCGCACTACGAACAGAAGCAGCTGACTCCGCTCTTCCGGCAGGTGCAGGAACGCCTCTCGGCCATTCCGGGGGTGCGCAAGGTAAGCCTCGCGACCTACGCACCGCTGAGCGGCGATCAGTGGGGGCACGACATTCGCTTTGCGGGCAGAGCGGAGCCCGGGCCGAAGGACGATGTCTTCGCCGACTATAGCCGCATCCTGCCGGGCTTTTTTGACACGATCGGCGCGAAGATGCTGACCGGCCGCGCGATCACCGACGACGACGATGCGGCCACCAGGCCGGTAGCGGTGGTGAACGAGGCCTTTGCGAAGAAATTCTTCGGCAAGCAGAACCCCATCGGACAGCACTTCGGTCCGGCTCCGCAGCAGAATGCGGCGACCTACGAGATTGTTGGGGTGGTGAGCGATGTTCACTGGGTGCAATGGGGTTTTAAGGATCCCGACCGGGCAATGTATTACATCCCCGAAGCCCAGACAGTGACCTTTGCCCAGCCGGATAACCAAACTTACGAGATTTGGTCGCGGAACCTGTCCCAAATCGTAATGTGGGTGCCGGGGAATCCCCCGAACCTGCTGGCGCAGGTGAAGAAAGCGCTGGCCGACGTCGATCCGGGATTGGTGATGACTGACGTTGTGCCGTACTCCGAGGTGATTCACAACAGCTTTTCTCAGGAGAACACGATCGCCAGCCTGACCTGGCTCTTTGGGGCGATTGGGCTGGTGCTGGCGGCGATCGGCCTGTACGGCGTGACCGCGTATGGCGTGGAACAGCGGACGGGCGAGATCGGCGTGCGCATGGCGCTGGGCGCGGATCGCTGGCAGGTGGTGCAGATGGTGCTGAGGGGCGCGTTTCTGCAGGTGGTGATCGGGCTGGCGCTGGGGATTCCGTGCGCCATCGGCGCTGGGTACCTGATCGCGAGCCAGTTGTTTGATGTGAAGCCGTGGGATCCGCTGATGCTGGCGGCGGCGACGCTGACGCTGGGGCTGGCGGCGCTGGTGGCGGCGGTGATTCCAGCGCGCAGGGCGGCGGGGCTGGATCCGGTGGTGGCATTGCGGATGGAGTGAGTGGGGTGCAGGGCGGCCGGTTGGATTGATAGGTTGCGCGTTGAGGAGTGGGTCACATGTTGGGTGATTTCAAATTTGCGGTGCGGCAGTTGCGGAAGTCGCCGGGGTTCACGCTGACGGCGGTGCTGACGCTGGCACTGGGGATCGGCGCGAACACGGCCATCTTTACGCTGGTGGATTCGATTATGCTGCGGCCGCTGCCGTATCCGCAGCAGGACCGGTTGATGCGGATTGGGTACGTGAGCGACGGCGGGGGCGATCCCTCCGCGTCTCCTTTTCCCAAGGGATGGATTCGCGCGCTGGGCGAGCACTCGGTGTCGTTCGAGGCGGTGAGCGCATTCGGGCCGGATGCGGAGTCGAACGTCGGCGATGCGAATTCGGCGGACCGCGTGTTTGGAGCTGAGGTGATGGCGAATGCTCTGGACACGCTGGGACTGCATCCGGCGGCGGGGCGCTTCTTCAGCGCGGAGGACGCGCTGTCGAGCCATGATCCGGTGGTGGTGCTGAGCAACGGGTATTGGCGGGAGCATTTCGCGGCCAGCGCCGCGGTGATGGGGCAGACGCTGCGCATCGATGGAATTTCACGACGCGTAATCGGCGTGATGCCGGCGGGGGTGCATTTCCCCTACGCGGAAACGCAGTTTGTGACGCCGGTGACGTTCAAGGGCGGCGATTCGCTGGATCCCTGGCAACTCTTCGACCTGCGCGCCTTCGGGCGGCTGAAGCCCGGCGTCACGCAACTGCAGGCGCAGAGCGAGTTGCGACGCCTGTATCCGCTGATGCTGCCGCTGTTCCCCTGGCGGATGCCGGATAGCTGGGCATCCAGCACCACCGTGGTGCCACTGCTGGACGCGGAAGTGGGCGATATGCGGCCGCGGCTGATGCTGTTGTTCGGAGCGGTGGGGCTGATCCTGCTGATCGCGTGCGCGAATGTGGCGAATCTGATGCTGGCGCGGGCAGCGGGGCGCGAGCGGGAAATCGCCATTCGCAGCGCGCTGGGGGCGTCGGGCAAACGGCTGGTGCGGCAACTGCTTTCGGAGAGCGTGGTGCTGGGGGCGACCGCCGGTCTGTTGGGGCTGATGGCGGCGGCAGCCAGCCTGCAGGCGCTGGTGACGCTGCTGCCCGCGGATACACCACGTCTGGGCGACGTGTCGCTGCACTGGCCGGTGTTTCTATTTGCGGCGGCGGCCTCGGTGGCGACCGGCGTTTTGTTTGGATTGATCCCGGCGTTGCGCATGGCGTCGCCGAATCTGCGCGAGTCGCTGCACTCCGGCAGCCGCACCGTGGCCGGGAAGGCCGGACAGTTTCGGGTATCGATGATGCTGGTGGTGGGGCAGATTGCGCTGTCGGTGGTGGTGATTACGGCGGCGGGATTGATGCTGCACA
Source organism: Acidobacteriaceae bacterium (assembly GCA_036267295.1). GTDB lineage: Bacteria > Acidobacteriota > Terriglobia > Terriglobales > Acidobacteriaceae > Palsa-343. Next base: position 30,825 of record DATAWI010000018.1, read on the forward strand.
GCCTGTGGAGTCTGGCGCAGGTAAATCCAGGGTTTACAACCGACCGCGTGGTGACGGCGGAAGTGTCGATGGACGCGAGCGCGTGCCAGGCTGCGCCCGGCGCGCCGCAGGGGCCGCCAACGGCACGAGGCCGCTGCCAGGCATTCTTTGACACGCTGCAGAATCGTCTGCGCGGCGTGGCGGGAGCGGAGCAGGTGGCGATGACGGATTCGCTGCCGCTGGACGCACCGGCGTCGAATTACGTTTTCGACGCGGAAGGACATCCGCGGGATGCGCGGCAGGGCGCGCTGGTGGCGACCGGACGGACGGTGACGCCAGGCTATTTTCCAACGCTGGGCATGGAACTGATCCGGGGGCGTTTGCTCGAAGAGCAGGACGCTTCCGGGACGAGCCGCGCCGTGGTGATCAGCCAGCACATGGCGGCGGCGCTATGGCCCAATCAGGATCCGCTGGGGCGGCACATCCTGAATGTCGGTGACGAGGCGATGCCGGCGGTGTGGGCGCCGAATGCGGCCATGACGGTGGTGGGCGTGGTGAACAACACGCATGAGGGCAATTTGGCGGGCGGCTTCGGGGACGAAGTCTATCTGCCGATGACCCCTGACCGCGAGCGTTCGACGATGTACGTTCTGTTGCGCACGCGGACGAGCCTGGAGGGAGCGGCCGCGGAACTGCGGCGCACGGTGGCGGAGGTCGATGCGCAGGTGCCGGTGACGAGGGTCCGCTCGCTGAACGAGGTGATCGCGGCGGCGGAGTCGGCGCCGCGGTCGCTGACTATTCTGCTGCTGGTGTTTGGCGGTCTGGCAGGCGTGATTGGCGGGGTGGGCGTTTACAGTCTAATTGCTTATGTGGTGAGCTGGCGGACGCGGGAGTTCGGCATTCGCCTCGCGCTGGGCGCGCAGCGCCGGCAGATCGTGCAGGGCGTGGTAAAGCAGAGTTTGCTGCTGGCGTTTGGCGGCTGCGCTCTGGGACTGGCCGCAGCATCGCTGGCGGCGCAGTTGCTGCGCAGTTTCCTGTTCGGCGTCGGCGCGATCGATCCGCTGACGTATTGCGCGGTGGCGGTGATGATGATGCTGCTGGCGCTGGCGGCGGCGTGGATTCCTGCACGGCGCGCGGCGAGCGTGGATCCGATGACGACGCTGCGCATGGAATGAGAGATGGAATTGGGCAGCAGGACGAGACAGGGGAGGGTACGACGATGCTGAGCGATGTGAAACTGGCCATTCGGCAACTGCGCAAGTCGCCTGGGTTTGCGGTTACGGCGGTGCTCACGCTGGCACTGGGCATTGGCGCCAATGCGATTGTGTTCAGCGTGCTGGATGCGCTGGTGCTGCATCCGCTGAAGGTAGCGCGCCCCGACAGCCTGTACATGGTGCAGCGCATGTACGGCGATTCACCCAGCCCTTCGAACTCCTACCCGGATTACCTGGATTTGCGCGACCACAGCCGCAGCTTCGAGAGCCTGATCTCGTACGACATTATGGGCTCAACGGCCGTGGATACGGGCGAAAACCATCCCACGACGGTGTGGCCTTACACAGTGAGCGGCAATTATTTCGACGCGCTGGGGGTGAAGCCGTATCTGGGCCGATTCCTGCACGCTGCGGACGAGCATGGCCTCAACAGCGTTCCGTTGGTGGTGCTCAGCTACGGATTCTGGCACACGCACTATCAGGATGACCGGTCGGCCATCGGCCGGACGATCGAGGTGAATAAGCATCCGTTCACGATCATCGGCGTGGCTCCGCCGGATTTTCGCGGAACCGAGCTGTTCTTCGATCCGGCGTTTTACCTGCCGCTCGTCGACGTGCAGCAGATTGAAGGCTGGAATCCGCTGCCGGATCGCGGCGACCACTTCACGTGGGTGGCCGGACATTTGAAGCCGGGCGTGACGGCGGAGCAGGCGACCCAGGAACTGGCGGCGCTGGCTGCCGGAATGACAAAGGCGAATCCCAAAGACGATGATGCGCTGCGGTTCAGCCTGGCCCGTCCTGGGCTGGTGGGAGACACGCTGGGGAAGCCGGCGCGGGCGTTTATGGCGGGCATGATGCTGCTGGCGGGGCTGATTCTGCTGGCGGCGTGCGCGAATCTGGGCAGCCTGTTTGCCGCGCGGGCGGCCGACCGCTCTCGGGAAATTGCACTGCGCGTGGCGCTGGGTTCGCGGCGAGCTTTGATTGTTCGCCAGCTTTTTACCGAAGCGATTCTGATTGCGCTGGTGGGCGGAGCGGTGGGTCTGACGGGTGGGGTTGCGATTTTGCGCTGGCTGAGCGCGTGGCGGCCGATTCCGGATATTCCGATTAACGTGCCGGTGAATCCCGACGCGAGCGTGTACGCGGTGGCGCTGGGACTGGCGCTGGTGAGCGGCCTTCTGTTCGGGATGGTGCCGGTGCGGCAGGTGCTGCGCTCCGATCCATGGCAGATTATTCGGGCCGGATCGACGGGACTGGGGAGGATGCGGAAGTTCACGGTCCGCGATCTGCTGCTGGCGTTCCAGATCGCGATTTGCGCGGTGCTGGTGACTTCGTCGCTGGTGGCGTTCCGCGGGCTGGTGCGCTCGCTGCACAGCAATTTTGGATTCGAGCCGCAGAACGTGATGTTGGCGCAGACCGATCTGCAGATGGCCGGTTACGCGAGCGATCAGCAGGTGCCCACGCAGAAAAAGATGCTGGATGCCGTCGCGGCGATTCCGGGGGTGACCGCGGTGGGGTATGCCGACCGGCTGCCGCTGAGCCTGGGCGGCAACGACTCATCAGTCTATAAGGACAGCGTGACGGATTACCGCACAAGCAACGCTTCAGGGGACGCGCAGCAGTACGACGTCTCGCCGGATTATTTCCGAGCCGCAGGGACGTCGGTGCTGGCTGGCCGCACGTTCACGCTGCACGACGAGAAGAAGGCCGCTACGGTGGCGGTGGTGAACCGGCATTTTGCGGAGTTACTGTTCGGTTCCGTCGATAAGGCAGTGGGCAGCTACTACAAGGTGTGGAGCGGCACGCGTGTGCAGGTGGTGGGCGTGGTGGAAGACGGGAAGTACAACACGCTGACGGAAGATCAGCTGCCGGCGATGTTCTATTCGTTCCTGCAGCAGCCTTCGAGCGGCGTGTGGCTGGTGGTGCGGTCGCCGCGCGATCCGGCAGAGATGGCGGGAGCGTTGCAGCGGACGCTGCGGGGCATCAATCCGGCGCTGCCGCTGAATATCAAAACATGGGACCGCGAGCTGAGCTCGGCGTTGTTTGCCGCGCGCGTTGCTACCGTGGCGCTGGGGGTGCTGGGCCTGCTGGGCGCGATGCTGGCCATCACCGGAATCTTCGGCATGGCCTCGTATGTGGTGAGCAAGCGCATGCGCGAGCTGGGCATCCGCGTGGCTTTGGGCGCCGATCAGGGGAAGGTGCTGGCGGCGGCGCTGGGCCGCTCGGTAAGGCTGCTCGCCATCGGCTCGGCGATCGGCATGGTCTTCGGCCTGCTGGCGACGAAGGTGCTGTCGTTCATCGTCTATCAGGCCACGCCTAAAGACCCGTGGGTGCTGTGCGGGGTGGTGATCACCATGATGGTTCTGGGGCTGGTGGCTTCGTGGATTCCGGCACAGCGCGCGCTGGCTGTCGATCCCATGATTCTGTTGCGGGACGAGTAGCGGCCGCGCTCTCGGGCGCACGTGGATACAGAAGTAACGGGAAAGAAGAGCAGAAGAGGGAACCGCACTGGAAGTTGTGGCGTACCCTTCTCAGTTCTTCTTTTCGTTCTCTCTTCCGACGCGCATCCGAGGGGGTTCCGAGATGCTGGCTGATATCCGACTGGCGATGCGGCAATTGCTGAAGTCGCCCGGCTTTGCGATCACCGCAGTTCTGACTTTGGCGCTGGGCATCGGCGCGAATGCCGTGGTCTTCAGCATTCTGAATGCCGTGGTGCTGCGGCCGCTGAAAGTGCCGAGAGCGCAAAACCTGTTCATGGTGCAGCGGATGTTCGGCAAGATGCCGAGCCCCTCGCAGTCCTATCCGGATTATGTGGATCTGCGGGATAAGAATCGCACCTTCGAGAGCATGTTTACCTACAACATCATCGGTCCGGTGGGCGTGGATAGCGGCGGAAATCCGACCACCGGGTGGCCGTATCTGGCGAGTGGAAATTATTTCGATGCTCTTGGGGTGCAGCCGCTTCTGGGGCGCTTTTATCACGCTTCCGACGAGCACGGCACGAACAGCGCGCCCTATGTCGTGCTGAGCTACGACTATTGGCACGGCTATTTCCACGACGATCCGGGAGTGGTGGGGCGCACGGTACGGATCAACAAGCATCCACTGACCATCATTGGCGTGGCGCAGCGCGGGTTTCGCGGCACGGAGTTGTTTTTCTCGCCGTCGTTCTGGATTCCGACTGTCGAGCAGCCGATGGTGGAAGGAGAGGACAATCTGAAGTGGCGCGGCAACCATTCCGGGTTCGTGCAGGGGCGGCTGCGCGCGGGAGTGACGCAGGCGCAGGCTCTGGCGGACCTGAACGCGATCGGAGCAGCGCTCTCGAAGAGTTATCCGGGAGACGATGACGGCCTGACGTTTACGCTGGCGCGGCCGGGTCTGGTGGGCGACATGCTGGGCGGTCCGGCGCGGGCCTTCATGACCGGAATGATGCTGCTGGCGGGATTGATTTTGCTGGCGGCGTGCGCGAACCTCGGCAGCCTGTTTGCCGCGCGCGCTGCCGACCACGCGAAGGAAATTGCGGTGCGCATGGCGCTGGGCTCACGGCATGGCCTGATTGTCCGCCAGCTTCTGACCGAGGCGCTGTTGATCTCTCTGGCCGGCGGCGCGGCGGGCCTGGTGGGCGGACTGGGGATTCTGCGGTGGCTGAGCGCGTGGCAGCCGATTCCGGATATCCCGATTAATATTCCGGTGAATCCGGACGCGCGAACCTATGCGGTAGCGCTGTTGCTGGCGCTGGTCAGCGGAGTTCTGTTCGGCATGGTTCCGGTGCGGCAGGTGCTGCGGTCGGATCCATGGCAGATCATCCGCGCCGGCGGGAACGTGGGCGAGCTGCGCCGGTTTACGCTGCGGGATTTGCTGCTGGTGGGGCAAATCGCGATCTGCGCGGTACTGGTGACGTCGTCGCTGGTGGCGGTGCGCGGGCTGGTGCGGTCGCTGCACAGCAATTTTGGCTTCGATCCGCAGCACGCCATGCTGGCCAGCACCGATCTGAAGTGGGCGGGCTACACCGGCGATAAGGTGGTTCCGATGCAGCGGCGCATGGTGGACGCGGTGAGCGCGATACCGGGGGTCAGCACGGTGGGATACATCAGCAACATTCCCCTGAGCCTGGGGGGCGGCGATTCCTTTGTTTATACGGATGCCACAACGGATTATCGGCCGACGAACTTTGCGGCGGATGCCATGAATTACAACGTATCTCCCGGATACTTTGGCGCGGCCGGCACGACTCTGCTGGCGGGGCGGGACATCAGCTGGCACGATGACAGCAAGGCGCCGGTGGTGGCGATTGTGAATCGCGAATTCGCCCGCAGGGTCTTTGGGTCGGTCAACAAGGCGGTCGGCGGCTACTTCAAATTCTGGGGCGGCAATCGCGCGCAGGTGGTTGGGGTGGTGGAGGACGGGAAGTACCGGACGCTGACGGAAGATCAGATGCCGGCGATGTTCTTCTCCGTTCAGCAACACCAGTCGAGCGGGATGTTTCTGGTTGTGCGGTCGAACCGGGATCCAGCCGAAATAGCGGCGGCGATGCAGCGGACGCTGCACGGTTTGGATGCAGGCGTGCCCATCTCCATTTCCGCGTGGGAGCGCGAGCTTGCGACCGCTTTGTTTCCTGCGCGGCTGGCAACCATCGCGCTGGGGGTGCTGGGGATGCTGGGCGCGATGCTGGCGGTGACCGGGATCTTCGGGATGGCCTCGTATGTGGTGAGCAAGCGCATGCGGGAGTTGGGCATCCGCGTGGCGCTGGGCGCGGATCGGGGCAAGCTGCTGGGCGCCGCGCTCGGCCGAGCTTTCCGCCTGCTGGCGATTGGATCGGTGGCCGGCATTGTCCTTGGGTTGCTGGCGACGAAATTATTGTCGGCCATTGTTTATCAGGCAACGCCGAAGGATCCGCTGGTGCTGGGGGGCGTGGTCCTCACCATGTTGCTGCTGGGGATGGTGGCGGCATGGTTTCCCGCGCGGCACGCGCTGGCAGTGGACCCAATGATTTTGCTGCGGGAGGATTAGAGCGGGATTTCGCGGGTCAGGAGCGGGTAACCTGGCAGGGGGGCGCGACTTCGCGGCGATGGCGGGGTCCAAAGGGATAGCGGCGGAGCCTCGGCCCAGAGGACTAGACTGGTGAGGTCCGAATCTCGCCGCCCGCAAAGGAAAAGCCGCATGCAGTTTCTCTCCCGCTGCCTGGCCCTCCTGCTCGCCGCCCTCATGATTCTGCCGCCGGGGAATGCGTACGGCCTCGGCCACAAGAAGAAGAAACAGCCGATTGCCGCGGACGCGTCCACGCTGACCCAGGACCAGCGCGTTCTGCAGGCGCTGAATCGCCTGACGTTCGGGCCGCGCCCCGGCGATGTCGCTGCGGTCGAGGCGATGGGGCTGGACAAGTGGATCGACCAGCAACTGGACCCCGGAAAAATCGATGACTCGGCCTTCGATGCGCGCCTGAGCGCGTATCCCGCGATGCAACTAAGCCTGCATGATCTGGTGGAGCGGTTTCCTTCGCCGGCGATGATCCGCCAGGCGGAGCGCGGGAAGCTGCCGATCCCGCACGACTCGGTGGAGAAGGCCATCTACTTCGATCAGATTGCGCAGCTCCGCGAGAAGCAGGCGCAGAAGGCGCAGCAGGCTCGATTGACGGCGACGAACAACCAGCAGGGAAGCGGAGCGCCGCCGAGTTCCGCCGCGGCGCAGCCTGCTGTCATGGTCGCCGAGTCTGCCGGCGAAAAGCCGCAGGGCGCGCCCATGAGCGTGCAGCCGGGGATGATGGAGCCGGCCGCCCCACAGAATGAAATGTCCGTACAGAGCGGGAGCGGCATGGCGGAATCGATGGCGCCGCCGCCAATGCGCGGAGATGCAGCCGCCATGCCAAATTCTGAAGCAAAGGCTGCTGTGGTCGTCGATCCCGCGACGGTGTTGAACCTGCCCTCCGATCAGCGTGTGCGCGCGCTGGTGGCGATGCGGCCCGGCGAGTTTCGGGACTTTATGCGACTCATGAGCAAGCCGCAGCGAGTTACGCTCTTTGCCGATCTGTCGCCGATGCAGAGGGAGACCGTTTTCGCGCTCATCAATCCGCAGCTGGTGGTAGGCGGCGAGGTTCTGGTAACGCGGCTGCTGCGCGACATCTACAGCGAGCGCCAACTGGAAGCGGTGATGACCGATTTCTGGCTCAACCACTTCAATGTGTATCTGAAGAAGGGCGAATATGCGGCGTGGTACCTGGCGCAGTACCAGGATCAGGTGATCCGGCCGCATGCGATGGGCAAGTTTGAGGATCTGCTGGTGGCTACGGCGGAAAGCCCGGCGATGCTGTTCTATCTGGATCAGAACGAGAGCGTGGGACCGCATTCATTGGCCGCCGAGCGCAATGCCATGTCGCCGAATGGGAAAGCGCATCCGCTGGGCATCAACGAGAATTACGCGCGCGAAGTGATGGAGTTGCACACGCTGGGCGTCGACGGCGGCTACACGCAGCGCGACGTGACGCAACTGGCGGACGTTTTCAGCGGCTGGGGGATCGACCATCCGGAACTCGGCGGGCAGTTCTTCTTCAACGATCGGCGCCATGAGCCGGGACAGAAGGTTGTGCTGGGCTATGTGATTCCGCCGAATGGGCAGAAGGAAGGCCTGGAGGTTCTGCACATGCTGGCCGTCAGTCCGGCAACGGCGCATCATGTGTCGTTCCAGATGGCGCAGCGCTTTGTGAGCGACACGCCGCCGCCGGCGATTGTGGATGCCATGGCGGCGACGTGGGTGAAGACCGGCGGCGATATTCGCGAGGTGCTGCGGACGATGCTGGCCTCGCCGCAGTTCTGGTCGCAGGATGCGTACCGCGCCAAGGTGAAGACGCCGGAAGAGTACGTGGTTTCGGCGGTGCGCGCTACGGGCGGAGACGCGGTGCATCCGGCGGTGCTGGTGGAAGCCATGGGGCAGCTTGGGATGCCGCTGTATGGATGCCAGACGCCAAATGGGTACTCGTGGAACGCCGACGCGTGGCTGAACAGCGGGGAATTGCTGGACCGCATGAACTTCTCGCTGGCCCTGGCGGATAACAACGCGGGCACGCTGATGCGCTGGGACGAGCGGATGGACATTGCCGATGAGCCGGATACCACCGCGGAAGCCAAGGAGACGCGCCTCGAGAATTTGCTGCTCGACGCCGGCGTTTCTGCGCAGACGCGTGCGGCGGTGCTGGCGCAGCTTGCGCAGCAGCAGGGCGCGCCGGCCGGCGATCAGCCGCATCCGGCCCGCATGAAGCCGGTGAACTTTGTGCGGCCGCGCGATTTTGGACAGCTTCTGCAGGCGGCCGCGCCGCTGCCCCAGCCCGCGGATCAGGATGCGGCGCTGCTGGCGGGATTGCTGCTCGGCTCGCCGGAATTTCAGCGACGCTGAGCTCTGCAGGGGGCGCTGTCATTCTCTGTCAGCGTCCATTCATTTCGCATTCAACTTCTCCTGCTAGTTTCATCGGCGGCGTTCCTTGCGCTTCGCGGCCTGGACGCAACTCAGGAGACAACGCAGATGACGAAACACTCCGCACGCGCCATCGCCCTGTATGCGCTGGCAGCCTTCACCCTTCCACTCAGCCTTTCCGCCCAGCAGTTTCCCTTCGGACCTCCGCGCCCGGTCCCGTTCCTTCCCGGCAACCTGGTCGTCAGCCGCAGCGTTTACGACAACCAGGCGAGCAACGTGACGGTGGGGGAAACCCTCCCTCCGAATTGTGTGGCGGCGACCGGTAGTTGCGTCACGGCGGCTTACGACGGCGCGTATCCCTATGTGTTTAACAATGCGCCCATCGACGGAAGCTTCGGGATCACGTCGCGCATCTACCTCGACCAGATCACGCCGTTCGGATGGCCGATCAGCACGCTGGAGGTTCCCAACAGCCTGACGCGCGGGCTGCGGCCGGGCAGCGATCAACTGGTGACGAGCTTCAGCTCTAAGTCGGAACTCGCGCTGAACCTGTCCACGGATCACCGCTATCTGACCTTCATGGGCTATGTGGCTCCGGTCAACGCGATTGACATTTCGAACTCGAATACGCCGGGTGCGGTCGACGACACCGATCCGGTGGGCGAGAACGCGTATCGCGCGGTCGCGCGCGTGGACGCGTGGGGCAACTTCACGTACACCGAGACGAACGCCTACAGCGGGAACAATGGCCGCGCCGCGATTTACAACAACACCGGCGGGGCGAACTATTACTACACCGCCGGCAACGCCGGGAACGGCAGCAATCCTCAACCGGCGAATGTGGACCTTGGCGCGGGCGCTCAGTTCCTCTACCCCTCCGACAAGCCGGAGGCGGACCAGGCCCCGCCGGCGCCGTCGCTGCCTTTGGCCAGCTTCTCGATTACGCAGCTGGGATTTCCCGCGGACAAGATTGGGAAGGACGATAACTTCCGCGGGCTGACGACTTACAACAACGTGGTGTATTACACCAAAGGCAGCGGCAGCAACGGAGACAACACCGTCTACTTTGTCGATACCACCGGCGCGGCGTGCCCCAGCGGATCGGGTGTGCCGGTGGCCGGCGCGAAGCTGCCGTCGATGCCGCTGGCGTACGACCCTTCTACGGTGACGACCGATGGCCTGCCGAGCAACATGTGCGTGCTCGCCGGCTTCCCCGTGACCTCGAACAAGAACAAAAGCACGCCCGCGGTGAACTTCCCCTTCGGTGTGTGGTTCGCCAACCCCACCACGCTGTACGTGGCGGATGAGGGCGACGGCTACACCGGCGGGACCGATCTGTATACCCATGCCGCGGCACAAACGCTCGCGGGCCTGGAGAAGTGGGTCCTCAATACTTCCACGAACACATGGAGCCTGGCCTACACGCTGACCAACGGCCTGGAGATGGGGACGCCATACAGCGTGCACGGGTATCCGACGGGCGACAACCTCGGCACCGCGACAACGGCGGTTCCGGCTGGCCTGCCGTGGAGTCCGGCGACGGACGGCCTGCGCAACCTTACCGGCCAGGTCAATCGGGATGGGACGGTGACGATCTGGGCCATCACGTCCACGATCAGCGGATCGGGCGATACGGGCGCGGATCCCAACAAGCTGGTGGCGATTACCGACAAACTGAACGACACGACGGCGGTTGAGTCCGCGCACGAGCAGTTCTTCACGCTGCGCACGGCAGCGTTTGGCGAAGTGCTGCGCGGCGTTTCGTTCACGCCGGGCACGGGTGTTGCCGACGATGGGCACGGCCACGACGGCTTCGGCTGGTAGGCGGCAGCAAGGGAAAGGCCCCGCATGTGCAACCGGCCAACCAGCCGGGTGTTGCATGCGGGGCCTTTGTATTTGGCTTCGATCGAGTTAGTCGGCGGTCAGCGTCTGCGGGGCTGGAGGCTTGCGGCTGAAGGAGCCCAGCAGCGTCTGCAACATGACATAGAGGACGGGAATGAAGAACAGATTCAGCAGCGTGGAAACGAGCATGCCGCCGATGATGGTGGTGCCGACGGAGCGGCGTCCGCCCTGGCCTGCGCCGGTGGCGATGGCCAACGGAATGACGCCGAGGATGAAGGCGAACGAGGTCATGAGAATCGGGCGCAGGCGGAGTTCAGCGGCTTCGATCGCGGCTTCGACGATGGAGCGGCCCTGCTTGCGGAGTTGCTCGGCGAACTCGACGATCAGGATGGAGTTTTTGGCGGCGAGACCGATGAGCATCACGAGGCCGATCTGGCAGTAAATGTCGTCGGAGTATCCGCGCAGCGACTGAGCGAACAGAGCGCCCAGCACCGCCGTGGGCACGGCCAGCAGGATGATGAAGGGGAGCGCGAAACTCTCGTAGAGCGCGGCCAGGGTGAGATAGACCACCAGAATCCCGAGGCCGAAGATGACCATGGCCTTGCCGGCTGACTCGATCTCTTCGAGCGACAGCCCGGTCCACTCATAGGACATGCCCGGTAGCATGTTTTGCTTCGCCACTTCCTCCATGGCTCGCAGGGCAACGCTGGAACTGACGCCGGGGGCGGCAGAGCCGTCGATTTCTGCCGAGCGGAAGAGGTTGTAGTGGCTGATGACCTGCGGGCCTGAGGTCTCTTTGATGGTGATGAGGTTGTCGAGCGGGATCATCTGATTCGTGTTCGAGCGCACGTAGAACTGGCGGATTTCCGCGGCGTTCTGGCGGAATTGCTGGTCGGCCTGCACGTCGACGCGGTAGCTGCGATTGTTGAAGTCGAAGTTATTCACGTACTCCGAGCCCATATAGACCTGCAGGGCATCGGAAATCTGGCTGAAGGGGACGCCCATCGCCTTCGCCTTTTCGCGATCGATATTCACCAGCACCTGCGGATCGTTGGAGGTGAAGCTGGTGAAGAGACCGGTGATGTCTTTGCGCTGGCCACCACGCGCCACGATGGTGTGGGCGACGCGGTCGAGATCGGAGAGCGTGCTGCCGCCCCGGTCCTGCAATTCGAACTGGAAGCCGCCGAAGGTGCCGAGGCCCTGAATGGCGGGCGGCTCGAGCGGGATCACCAGGGCGCCGGGGATCATGAAGAGCTTGCCGCGGAGGCCGTCCACGATGGCGGCGGCGGAATGTTCGGGGCCGGGACGCTTATCGTAGTCAGCGAGGGCCGCGAAGAGCATGCCGTAGTTGGGAGCGCTGCCGGAGAAGCTGAATCCGCCGATGAAGAAGGCGCCGAGGATGTCCTTGTTCTGCCCAAGAACCGCGCTCACTTCTTCTCCGATGTGGGTGGTGTAGGCGAGCGAGGCGCCCTGGGGCGCCTGGACCAGGATCATGATGTAGCCCTGATCTTCGGCGGGGACGAAGGCAGTGGGCACGGTCTTGTATTCCCAGGCCGCCGCGCCCAATCCTGCAAAGAACAGCAGCAGCATCAGCCAGCGGAGGCGCAGCACGCCATGGATGGTGCGCGCGTAGCCCGAGCCAAGAGCCTTGATGGCGCGCTCCGCGGCATGGAGCAGACCGTGCTTAGCTTCCTCGCGCTTGAGCAGCAGCGCTGCCAGCGCCGGAGAGAGCGTGAGCGCGTTGAACGCCGAAATGGCAATGGAAAAGGCGATGGTGAGCGAGAACTGTTTGTAGAGGATGCCGGTGGTGCCGGGGAAGAACGAGACCGGGACGAAGACGGCAATCAGCACCAGCGAGGTGGCGATGACCGCGCTGGTGACCTCGCGCATGGCGGCCGAGGTGGCGTGGTGCGACTCGTTGTCGCCTTCGGTGATGTGCCGCTGCACGTTCTCGATGACGACGATGGCGTCGTCGACAACGAGACCGGTGGCCAGGGTGATGCCGAAGAGGGTGAGCGAGTTGATGGAGAAGCCGAAGATCTTGATGAAGGCGAAGGTCCCGACGAGCGACACGGGGATGGTGACAGCGGGAATGAGCGTGGCGCGCCAGTCCTGCAGGAACAGAAAGATGACGATGATGACGATGACGATGGCTTCAATCAGCGTCTTCATCACTTCGTGAATCGATGCGCCGACGACGGTGGTGGTATCGAAGGCGACCATGGCGTGCATGCCGGGCGGGAAGGACTTCGACAGCAGCGCCAGCTCAGCTTTGGCGGCGCGATCGACTTCGAGCGCGTTGGCGTTGCTGAGTTGCTGCACGGCGATGCCGACGGCGGGGATACCGTTGAAGCGGAGCGCGCTCGAATAGGTCTCGGCACCGAGTTCCGCGCGGCCCACGTCCTTGATCTGGACAATGCCCTGGGGCGTGTTCTTGACGATGATGTCGCTGAACTGTTCGGGGGTGGTGAGGCGGCCGACGACATTCACTGTGACTTGAAAGGCCTGCTTCGCGTCCGATGGCGGCTGGCCAAGCTGGCCGGCGGGGACTTCGACGTTCTGTTCCTGGAGCGCGCTCACGACGTCGGAAGCAGTGAGCTGGCGAGCGGCCAGCTTCACGGGATCGAGCCAGATGCGCATGGCGTATTTACGCTCGCCAAAGATGACAACGTCGCCGACGCCGGGCACGCGTTTGAGCGCGTCCTTCACGTAAACGTCGAGATAGTTGCTGAGGAAGAGATCGCTGTAACGGTTGTTGTCTGCGTAAACGCCCGCGCCGAAGACGAAATTGCTGTTCGCCTTGGTGACGGTGATGCCGGTCTGGTTGACTTCCGCGGGCAGCAGTCCGGTGGCGGACGATACGCGATTCTGCACGTCGACGGCGGCGATGTCGAGGTCGTAGCCGGTGTTGAAGGTGGTGGTGATGGCGCTGGAGCCGTCATTCGCGCTGGTGGACTGGATGTAGCGCATGCCGGGGACGCCGTTGATGGCCTCTTCCAGCGGAATGGTGACGGCGGACTCTACCTGGCTGGAGTTGGCTCCGATGTATTCGCTGGAGACGGTGACCTGCGGCGGGGCCAGTTGGGGATAGAGCGCAATGGGCAGCGTGGGGATGACCACCGCTCCGGCAAGAATGATGAGCAGCGCGCAGACCGTTGCAAAGACCGGGCGATGGATAAAGAAGTCGACCAAGGAAATGCCTCGCAGTTCTCTTTATGCTGGCGCGGCAGAGTGCGCCGCGACTCGCCTGGCTTCAGCGTCCGGCGGCGGGGGCGCCAGCGCCAGGCGGGCCCGGCGGCGGACCGCTGGGCATCGGGATGACCGGCATTCCATCCATCAAAATTTGCGTGCCCGACACGATGACCTTGTCGCCATTGGTTAATCCGCTGAGCACCGCATAGTTGTTGCCCATGGTGTCACCGAGGGAGATAGCCTGCTGATGGGCGACAAATTTGCCCGCGCCAGCGCTTTGCGCGACGAAGACGAATGCCTGGCCGCCGAGGCGCGTGACCGCCAGTACCGGGACGACCGGCTTGGCGCTGACACCCCAGATGACACGCGCCTTCACCAACTGTGCGGTGCGCAGAGTTGCCGAGTGCACCGGAGCCTTGACCAGGATTCCCTGTAAACCGTTGTCGACTTCAGGAGAAACGAAATCAATGGCGGATTTCTCGATGGGGTTGTCATCGTTGTCCAGAATCTCGACGCCGAGGCCGTTGCGGACCTGGGCCGCGCGCTCGGTGGGGATATAAATGTACGCCTCGAGATCTTTGTTCTCGTCCACCGTGGTCAGCATGGTGGTCGAGGAGACATAGTCGCCGACGTGCACCGGAATATCGCCGACGATTCCGTCGAAGGGAGCGGCGATGCGGTAGTAGGCCAATTCCTTCTCCTGCTCCTGGGCCGAGGCCTGCGACGATTCGTAATCGGCTTTGGAGTTGGCGAACGCCTGCTCCGCCTGATCGAGCGCATCTTTACTGATGATGCCGGAGGCGAAGAGCTTGCGCTGGCGATCCACCTGCAACTGGTTGTACTGAAAGACGGCGAGCTTTTGCTGGGCGGTCGCCTTCTGCGAATCCACGGTGGCTTCCTGCTTGGCGGGATCGATCTGCATGAGCAGTTGCCCGGTCTTCACGTGGTCGCCGGAATGGACGAGGATGGCGGTGAGATTGCCATCGACCTGCGGATTGATGGTGGCCGAGCGGCGCGATTTGATGGTTGCCTCATATTCGTCCGTCTGCGGAACGGGGGCTGCCGCCACGGTGATGGTCTGCACCGGCATGGCCTGAAATCCGGCGGCGGCGGCTGGCGGCGGAGCCTTGGTGCAGCCAGCCACAACACCGGCGACGAGCAGGGTAACAAGAGGGAGGATAGATCGCATTTTCACAACCGGGACCTCGCAGTTGAAGCAAATGAAACTGCAATTCGACACGCAGAAATAATGGGCATCAGGAACCACTCAGGATACAGGATGAGCGCAGGCGCTCAGCTGCTCTTACATGCTGTTTTCGGGACAAGTTGGCTGATTGGATTCCGGAAAGGGAAAGAGTGCTTCAGGAAATTGGTGCAGCGCTTCAGGCATTGCCACGGATACGCGCGGAGAAGCCCGCCGGTTCAGGTCGACGGCATGTTTGCTGACAAAGGGAAAGGCGAGCTGTCCGTTTCCGAACAACTCGCCTCTATTTTCCCGCGTGGCCCGGTGCCTGGGGGACATTTTTGCGGAAAGTGGCAGGTCCTGCAACCTTGCACCGGGTCAGGATTGGATCAGCAGAGCCTTTTGGTCAGCTTCTGCTGTTCGCTTCCATAGCGCGCGTTGAATTCCGGATTCGCCGGGCTGTCGATTCCCTGGGGAATTCGAGCCGGTGCCGGCCTGCCGGCTTGCGCTCTCGCTATGGAAGCCTCTCAGCCCGCTGTAGTCTCGCCTCCATAGAAGAGGCCGCACCATTTGAGGCGATCTCCGGTATGTTGGCGATATTCGAGAAGCGGCTCCGGAGGTTGGAACTCAGCGCGAGTTTCCCTCCATTCGCGGCTTCGCAGGGTTGTCAAGGCATGGCGCTTTGCAGCCGAATCAGATGGTCGCGTCCGAACGGTGGACATGCACCCTCCCTGGTCGGATTTCCAAGCGTTTTCTCCTCATACAGGATTCGATTGCAGAGGAGCGCACGGCGTTGCCAGACTTTCTTATGCTTCGGAAGACTTATTGCGTGCGCGCACTTTGAACCAAATCGGCGAACCCTCAAAGCCGAAGGCCGCGCGAATTTGATTTTCGAGAAATCGTTCGAACGAAAAGTGCAGTTTCACGTCGCGATCGGTAAAGAGGACGAAGGTGGGCGGCGCGACCGCGGCCTGCGTCATGTAGTAAATGCGAACGCGTTTCGACATGGGCACGCTGGCACGCTGGAAGTCGATCTTGTCGAGGAAGCGGTTCATCTGCCCGGTGGTCACGCGCTTGCGGCGCTCGGCTGCCACGCGGACGACTTCGTCGAGAACGCGGCCGAGGTTGCGGCCCTCCCATGCGGAGACGAAAAGCACGGGCGCGTAGTGCAGATACTTGAGGACGGATCGGAGTTGCCGCTCGAAGATGGCGCGATCGGCTGGGGGTTTGCCATCGGTGCGGCCGGTGGTGACGAGGTCCCACTTGTTGACGACGATGATGACGGAGCGGCCGCTTTCGTGCGCGTAGCCGCCAATGGTGGCGTCCGATGCGGTGACGCCCTCGGTGGCGTCGATCATCAGCAAGGCGACGTCGGCGGATTCGAGATGTTTGCGCGCCATGACGACGGAGAGCTTTTCCGCCATGAGGCGCGTTTTGCCCTTGCGGCGGATGCCGGCGGTGTCGATGATGCGCAGGCGCTTGCCCTTGTAGTCCATCACTTCGTCGACGGCGTCGCGTGTGGTTCCGGCAATGGGCGAGACAATGGCGCGCGTGGTGCCGGTGAGCGCGTTGAGCAACGTGGATTTGCCCACATTCGGGCGACCGATGATGGCCACGCGGGTCTCGTGTTGTTCGAACTCGCCGTGCGTCCGGGAGCCGGCCGCTCCAGGCGGAAGCGGCTGCGCCGCGTTGCCGGTGTTTTCGAATGTGTCTTCTGTGGGGAGATCAACTTCTGTGCGCGGTTCGACCGGCGGGCTCTCCGCAGGCGGCAGAACCGCAAAGACTTCGTCGAGCAATTCGCCGATATTCAGGCCGTGTTCAGCGGAGACTGGAATCAGATTGCGGATGCCGAGGCGGCGGAAATTCTCCGCGGCGGCTTCGAGGCTCTCCGCATCGATTTTGTTCACGGCAAGGAAAAGGGGCTTGCCGGTGCGCTGCAGGAGGCGGGCGAGATCGAGGTCGGGAGCTGCGAGCTCGGTGCGTCCGTCGACCACCATCACGATGGCGTCGGCTTCATCGAGCGCGAATCGCGCCTGGCGGAAAATCTCCGCCGGAATGAAGGCATCGTCATCAGGAACGATGCCGCCGGTATCGATCACCTGCGCGGTGCGTCCGGTCCAGGAAACTTCGCCGTAGATGCGGTCGCGGGTGATGCCGGGTTCATCGCCGACGATGGAGCGGCGGGTGCCGGTGAGGCGGTTGAAGAGGGTGGACTTGCCGACATTGGGGCGCCCGACAATGGCGATGACGGGCGGTTCGGGTGCATGGGGCCTCGGCGCCTCGGCGGGGAAGGCTGCTTCATGGCGCGGCGCTTCAGGAAGAGGCTCCGGCTGCGGCACCGGAGGGCGACGGCTGGGATTCGCGGAGCTTCGGGGCGCCGGCTTGCGCTCGCTCTCGCCAGCACGCGGCTTCGCCCGCGGTTTGGGTGCGGCGTGGCCGCGGCGAATCGCCTTATCCTTTGCCTGAACTTTGCGCCGGGTCTTTTTGGCGCCTTCGCGGTTCCGCTTGACGGGCTTCAAGATGGGCTCCCCTGGGTTTGCGGCAGAGTCCGCTCGGCAGGGAGCCGACGGGCACGCTCCTCAATTATAGGGACGGTCTCGATTTCACAGGGAGCCGGCGCTGAGCTCGCCGGGTCAGGTGATGCTTTCCGCGCTGTAGCGCGCGATCAAGCCGGTCCGCACCGCATGGCGGTAAACGCCGGCAAAGGCGCGGGCCATCAGCAACAGGTAAGCGAGGGACAGCACGCTGCCGATGGCCAGCGGAATCGTCGCGACGCGATGGCCGAGCAGGACGCCGCGCATGCCTTCAAAGACATAGCTGGCCGGGATCAGGCGGGCCAGTGCCTGCATCCACCGGGGCAGCGTGGCGAGCGGATAGAAGACGCAGGCGAGGGGCGAGATGAAGGCGGGGATGGGCCAGATAAACCATTCGGCCGCCGGGCCAAAGCGCAGAACGAGGGCTGCACCGAAAATGCCGAGGGCAATCCCAAACAGAAAGAGAACGAGGAGGAACGCTGCCAGCATTGCGCCGTAGACGAAGAAGGACAGGCCGAAGACGAGCGTTGCCAGGCTGACCATGACCACGAGTCCGATGAGGCTGGTGGCGATGCTGGAGAGGACCAGGCCGCTCAGATATTCGGCGACCGAGAGCGGAGAAGCAAAGAGGTTGAGGAAATTCCGCGACCAGACGTCTTCAAGAAAGGCGGTGGTGATGCCCTGCATGACGCGGGCCATGAAGTCCCAGAGGAGGACCGCGCCCAGCATGGCGGGAACGAAATTGAAGCGCGCCGCGGAGACCTGGTCGAGATAGCGGGTGATGAATCCCCAGAGAACGATGTCGATGGCCACCCACGCGAAGAGCGGGACGATGCGGGTGGGGCTTCCGCGCAGGAGATAGAACTGGCGCAGCAGCAGGGCCAGCGTTCTGCGGGCGAACGCGGTCTTCACGCCTCCTCCTGGGCGCGGATCGTGAGGGGTTCGCGGGCGACGGCGACGAAGAGGTCTTCGAGGGTGGCGTGGCCGTGCTCGCCGGGCAGCGAGCGCGGATCGCCTTCGAGCAGGATGCATCCGCGCGAGAGAAACAGCACGCGATGGCAGACTTCCGCGACTTCGACCATGTTGTGGGAGGTCCAGAGCACGCCGACGCCGGTGCGGGCGGCGAGATCGCGGATGGAGGCGCGAATTTCGCGAGCGGTTGCGGGATCGAGCGAGGCGGTCGGCTCGTCGAGCAACAGCAGGCGCGGGTGGTTCAGCATTGCCTTGGCGAGCGCTACGCGCGTTTGCTCGCCGGACGACAGGACGCCGCATTTGGCGTTGCGGAAGCGGAGGAGGTCAAACTCGGTGAGAACCTCCTCAATGCGTGCGCGCAGAGAAGGCACGGCGTAGAGCATGCCGAAGACGCGCAGATTTTGCACTACGGTGAGATTGCCGGGGAGCGGGGCGTAGACGGCAGCGAAGTTGGTGCGCTCGAGCGCCTGGCGCCGGCGGCGCGCCAGGTCGCATCCATCAATCGCGATCGAGCCGGAGGTGGGCGCGAGCACGCCGAGAATCATGTTGATGGTGGTGGTTTTGCCCGCGCCGTTGGGCCCGAGGAGGCCGAGAATCTCCTGCGGGGCCACGGTAAAGGAGACGTCATCGACGGCGAGGGTGGATCCATATTGTTTGCAGAGGCGCGAAGCCGCCAGGATGGGCGCGGCGCGTTCGGCAGATTCGTGGGAAGAGGGACCCGCTTCGGTCATCGATGGTCGCAGCGTTCGCGTCCAGTGTTGCATTGCGGGACTCCGGGAGCAACCAGGCGGCCACTCCCGGGTCCGCGGGTTTACATTCCCAGGTACTCCACGTGCAGGTAGATGCCGAGGCGCACGTTGTAGGCGAGGTACCAGCCGGGATCGTCCGGATCGGGATACAGAATGATGTCATCGGAATCCCACAGCCAGCCGTCGCAATACTGCACATCATAGGGCGCGACGTTGAAGTAGAATCCGCCGAACCAGAAGCGTCCGGGACCACCTCCGCCGAGGCGCCACACGTGGTTCGGGCCGGTTGCCCAGGGGAAATGGCCGTGCTCCCATGGATGGTCGAGGTGGTAGTGGCTTCCACCGCCGTCGTGTCCGATCCAGCGTCCGGTGTCCGCATCGACGTGCGGGGCCATCGGATGGCCGGGGCGATCCACCTTGCCGCCCGAGGGCAGCGGCGTGTGGTGCAGCGGGCCGTGCTGCGGGATATAGCCTCCGCCGACTTCCTGCCGGGGCGGTGCGACGTGGGCGGTGGGACGCTGTGCCAGCGCCGGGATCGCCAGCACGGCAAAGGAAAGAACGAGAGGGCCAATGACTCTTTTCACAGGTTCCTCCTGTAACTGGTGATTTCAACAACAATCGCGCGCGATAGTTGCGGCCCGGAATGTCGTCCGGGCGGATTTCATCATAGCTGGATCGGGAACGTTGTTGCGCCAGGAGGATATCAGGCGGGACGAACTTCGAAACTGGCGGTGTTGCGGCCGGAATTTTTAGCGACGTAGAGGGCGGTGTCGGCGCGGCGGAGAATCTCCCACACGTCGGGCGGGTCGACATCGGGCCGGAAGGTGGCGACGCCAAAGCTGCAGGTGAGATGGACCTCGCCGCCGGCGACCGGGAAATTGCGGGAGCGGATGGCGTTGAGGAGGTCGTCGACGCGGGTGGGGGCGACGGCGAGGTCCCAGCCTGGGAAGAGGATGAGGAACTCTTCGCCGCCGTAGCGGCCGACCAGGTCGTAGCCGCGGGTGGCTCCGCGGAGGCGAACGGCGGTTTCACGCAGGATATCGTCGCCGCAGAGGTGGCCGTAGTTATCGTTGACGTTCTTGAATTCGTCGAGGTCGGCGAGGATGACGCCCATGGGTTGCTGATCGCGGATAGCGCGGGCGACTTCGCGCTGCAGGTGCTCCAGAATCGCGGGGCGATTGGCGAGGCCGGTGAGGGAGTCGTGCGTGGCCTGGATGTGCAACTCGCGGCGGGCCAGTTCGAGCGCGTTTTTTTCCGCTTCGAGTTGCGCGGTGCGCTCGGCGACGACCCGGGTCAACTCCCACTGGCGGAGGATCAGGGAACGGGTGCGCAGGGCCACGATGCCCCAGGCCAGGAACAGCACCAGCAGGCCATATCCGACATAGGCGAACGGGGTTGCGGTGAGCGGCGGCCGAACGACGAAGCTGAAGGATGCGTCCGGCGGGCTCCAGACACCGTCGCTGCTCTGCGCCTCGACGGCGAAGGTGTAATGTCCGGGCGAGAGGTTGGCATAGCGGGCGCTGCGCGCATCGGCGATCACCCAGTCCGGATCGAGGCCGTCGAGGCGGTAGCGAAAGCGAACCAGTTGAGGAGCGACGAAGGTGGGCGCGGTAAACGACACGTCGAGGCTTCCAGGGCGGGGCCCGACGTGGATGTCATCCCGCAGGGGGACGGCCACGGAACGGAAAGCGGCGCGCTCGATCAGGACGTGTGGGGGGGCGTTGTTGAGTTCCATCCGCGCGGGATCGACCACCGCGACGCCACCGGTGGTGGCAAACCACAGGCGCCCATCACGCGCCTTCCACGCGCAGGGCATGCTGCCGAAGAGCGTTTCCGAGATGCGCAGGCCGGCTGCGTGGCTGTAGACGATGGCGTGCACGCTCGCGCCCGGCTGGTCCGCAGTGCGATTCAGTTCTTCTTTCGCGATGCGGAAGATGCCGTTGTCGCCGCCCATCCAGAGGTTGCCGAAGTTGTCTTCGAGGATGGAGCCGATGGTGGTATCGGGGAGGCCGCGCTCCGGCGTCCAGGAGACGATGCGGCCGTCGCGAAGGCGGCTGAGACCCCCGCTGGCGATGCCCGCCCAGACGCTGCCCTGTGGATCGGCATAGACGTACATCACGTGATCGCCGGGCAGGCCGTCAGCGGTGGTGTATCGGGTGATGACGCCGTGAAACAAACGCTGGAGGCCGTCGCCATCGGTCGCCAGCCACAATGAGCCGTCGCTTGCCTGGGTGATGCAGCGGATGATTCCGGTGCTGGTGACATGGCGGAATTCGCCATGGTCAAAGACGGCTAAGCCCTGGGGGTTGAAGCCCACCCAGATCTTGCCGTCACGGTCTTCAAAGAGGGAATCGAGAGAGGCGTCGAGCGCCTGAGGGTCGCGGTAGACGGAAACGTGTCCGTGATCGAGGCGGGCGAGAGTGCCATGGCGATAGCCGACCCACAAGCTGCCGTCGCGGCTGACCAGCAGAGAGTAAACAGCCTCGTTGGGGAGCCCCTGGTGGTTGAGAAGATCGACATGCCCGTCGGGATAGAGACGGTCGACGCCGTTGATATCGGCGCCGACAAACATGCTGCCATCCGGCGCCTGAATGACTTCGCCGACGTAGTTGCCGGAGAGGCCCTCGGAGGTGCCGAAGACAGTAAACCTGCCGTCGCGGAACTGGACCGCGCCGGCATCGAGGAGCCCGAGCCACAGACTGCCCTCACGGTCTTCGAAGAGGGCGTGGGTGCAGAGGTTGCTGGGAAGTCCTCGGGACACGCCGTAGAGCTCCAGTTTGTTCTGGAAGAGGCGGGCCAGGCCGTGGCGGTCGAAGGCGATCCAGAGAGCGCCGTCACCGTCGACGCGGAGCGCGGCGATTTCTTTCCAGGGCAACGGCTGCCGGGGGACGGAGATGCCATCGGAGCGAATCTGGGCGATGCCATTGGCCGTGGTTCCGGCCCACAGGGAGCCGTCGGCAGCCGGGGCGAGGGCGGTGATGGCGTTGCCAGGCAGGCCATCGCGCGTGGTCAGGGTGGTGAATTGAGCGTCCTCGAAGCGGGAGAGGCCGTTCGCGGTTCCGACCCAGAGCGTGCCTCCAGCATCGACTGCGATGGCGGAGACGGAGGGATCCGCCAGGCCGTGACCCGTGGTCCAGTTCTCGACGCGTCCATCGACTACGCGGTTGAGGCCCTGGCTGGTGCCGACCCACAGAGCGCCATCGCGATCCTCGCAAAGGGCCGTGATGTTGTTGTCGGCGAGGCCGTCTTTGGTGGTGAAACGGACGAAGGTTCCGCCGTGTTGCGCTGTCGAGGAGGGCAGAAAGTGGCTCAATCCGCTGTCGGTGCCAACCCACACGGTGCCATCGCGGCTGGGAGCGAGCACGTTGATCAAATTGGAGGCCAGGCCTGGCGAGTTGTGGACCGTCAGGGTGACGAATCGGACTCCATCAAAGCGGGTGAGCCCCTCTTCGGTGCCGATCCAGAGATAACCGTTTGCCGACTGGGTAATGGCGTGTACGGAGTTCTCCGGCAAGCCTGTCTCGCTGCTCCAGGAAGTCTGTACATACTGGGTGATGGACTTGTGAGGGTCGAGGGCGTGGGCGGGGCAGACCAGCAGAATCGATGCCGCGATGAGATGAAGCACGGCGAGCAGAGCCACATCTGGTTTTGGCAGAAAGCGGGCCCGATTCATGACCTGTCAGCTGGGCGCCTGGCCGCCCGCAGTACTCTCCCTCGAAAAGCTGGCGCCGCTTTCGACCCGACTGCGCCCCCACTCAAGAGTGGCAGGATCAGTTACGGATCGATGTCCAACTTTTCGTATTCGCCGCATATCACTTGCGCGGATTTTCGGAAGTATATCGTGACCGGCCAGCAACCCCGCAGCAAATTATTGCGGGATTCGGTGGGAATCAGGCGTCGGCGATTTCCCCGTCCAGAAAGTCCCAGGAGACGGTGGCATCCGCGCCCAGATCTTCGGCGATGCGCACCGCCGTGCTCTCCACTTCGCGCATCAGTCCGGCGAGGTAATCGCGCGATCCGGAGATGGCGGCCACCCCCAGCGTTGCGGACTGCCACGCCGGGGTTTCGTCCATTTCCGCGATGGAGATATTGAAGCCGTGGGCAAGCTTCTCCTTCAGGCTGCGCACCACCTGCCGCCTGTCTTTGAGGGAGTGTGCGTGCTCGATGCGAAGTTCGATATAAAGGGCGGCAACCGGCATAGAAAAAATATCCTACCGCGGCGGGTTGCCTCCGGCACTGGTATTTCTGTGCGCTGGTTGGGACATTGAACGGGAAGTCCGCGTCTCCAGGTGGTCTGCGGCACGATTTGACGCATCTTTTCTTGTTGATTGCACGCAAAAGGAAGATGAGGGCACGGCATGAAAAAGCAATGGGTGATTGCACTGGCGATGGTGGCCGGCTGCGGCATGGTTGGCGCACAGGAGGCCAATCCCACAGCGACCGAGCACTGGCCGCAGAACGGTCAGGGTCCGCAGGGGCAGACTGCGACCGGCGAGCCGATCTACAAGATCACCGTCGTGGGCCGCGACATTCCCGCCATCAATTATTTTCATCGCAGCGGCGCGACCAAAATCGGCTTCCAGGGGACCAGCCTGCTGGCGCAGGCCAAAGGCTCGGCCGAGGTGAACAGCCTGAACGGACGCACCGAGATCAAGGCGCACTTTGAAGGGCTGGTTCCGCCGAACGGCTTCGGGGTTGAATATCTGACTTACGTTTTGTGGGCGATTACGCCGGAAGGCCGTCCGGAAAACCTGGGCGAAGTTCTGTGGAACCACGGCAAAGCCGATACGACGGTGACCACCAACCTGCAGTCCTTTGGCCTGATCCTTACGGCGGAACCGTATTTTGCCGTCACGATGCCGAGCGATCTGGTAGTGGCGCAGAATTTTGTGCTGCCCAACAAGACTTTCGGTGTGTTGGAGACGGTGAATGCGCACTATAACCTGCTGCCACGCGGAGCGTATTCCGACACAGCGGGCCAGCATACGGTGCCGGAGCCGATTACTCGCAACGACCGCTCTCCTCTGGAACTTTATGAGGCGATCAATGCGGTGCAAATTGCCGAGGCCGCCGGCGCGGACCAGTGGGCCGGAGAGAGCATGGCGACGGCCAAACAGGATCTGGATAATGCGCGGCAGATGGATATCCACCAGAAGGAGATGAAAGAGGAAATCACGTATGCCCGGGAAGCGGTGCAGACGGCCGAGGATGCGCGTATTCTGACAATCCGCAAGATTAAAGCCCGCGACGAGGCGGCCTTGAAAGCGCAGCAGGATGAGGCCCGTCAGCAGGCGGAGCAGGCGGCGCTCACGGCGCAGCAACAGCAGCAGCAGGCCCAGGCGCAGGCGGATCAGGCACAGGCTCAGGCCCAGCAGGCCCAGGCCGATGCGGAAAAAGCACGGGCGCAGCAGCAGGCCGCCGAACAGGCTGCCGCTGCCGCATCCCAGCAGACCGAGCAGATGCGCGAGAAGCTGCGCGACCAGCTGAACCAGGTGCTGCAGACCCAGGAAAGCGCGCGCGGGCTGATCGTGAATATGTCCGACGTGCTCTTTGCCACCAACCAGTACACGCTGAAGCCGGATGCGCAGATCAAGCTCGCCAAGGTCTCCGGCATCCTGCTGACTTACCCCAACATCCGCGTGCAGGTGGAGGGCTATACGGACAACACCGGCTCCGACACGTATAACCTCACGCTCTCCGAGCATCGCGCGACCGCGGTGCAGGCGTTTCTGATCGCGCAGGGCGTGCAGCCCGGCGCCATCAGCTCGCAGGGGTACGGGGAGGCTGATCCCGTTGCGGACAATTCCACCAGCTCCGGGCGTTCGCAGAATCGCCGGGTTGAGTTGGTGATTTCCGGCCAGTCGATCGGTGTGCAGCAGCAGGCTCCGGCGCAGGGAAGCGTCGCGCCGCCGCCGCCGGCTCCTGTTCCTGCGCAGCCTGTGCAACCCGCTCCGCCTGCGAATGCAACCGGCGTTTCGAATGAGCCACAGCCTTAACGGGACTGGGTACATTCCACCCTGGGTCACTCTTCATGGGTGGCCCCGACTTCTGTTACCGCGATGCCGTCGCCGGCACTGACCCCGGCGCGGGAGTCTCGGTCTGCGTCGTTGCGCGCCACACCGTGGACAGCATGTGGTACGCGACGACCGTCTGCAGCGGCGTGGGAAGATCTTCGAACGGCTTTGGTTTGCGCGCACCCAGCAGCCACCACGCTAAGGGCGCCTGCCCGAGATCGTACCCCGCGTCCTGGAGCAGATCGAGGCTGACGCGGGTGCTCTGAGACATTTCCTTCACCTGGATGCTGGCCCCTCCGGCGCCGAAGGCCACTAAACCCGCGTAAGCTGCGAGATTCACCACGGGAATAAACGTTGCCGCCTCGCTGGCCACGCCGCCGATGGTCATGGCGCGCAGCATGTTCCGCATCCGATACTGCTGCTTTTCCAGAACGGTGGCTATGCCGTCGGCCAACAAGGCCGCCAGTTGCGCATCGTTCTGCATCCGCTCGACCGCCTGATGCGGCACGAGGACGACCCCGTCGGGGAGGGAGATCACGTAGGGTCCCCAGTTGCCGTTGACCGCCTCAAACTGAAAATCGATTTTTGCCGGATCGGTCGCACTCAGACCGGTTTGCCAGGAGGGAATCAGGCTTTTCCCGATGGCTTTCACGCGATCCTGCATGGCAGCGTCCGTCCACGGGGGGATGCGATGGAAGTCGACGCCGACAATTCCGGCTTCGAGCGCGTTTTGCCTGCCATTGACAGCGGCTGCGGTGGGGTCGTACTGCACTTTCTCCCGCGCCTTCTCTTCGCCCGGCATCAATGTATTGGGGAAGAAGGTCGCGGAGTCCGCCACCAACACTCCGTCGCTGCGTGCCTTTGCCTTGTACTCCACCCAGGTGTTGGCGGTGATGTCGCCGAGAGAGTGGATAGGCCCCATCCAGGTCGTTTGGGTTGCCCGTTCGATCAGAATCCGATAGCCGTCCGCCCGAATCATCAGGCTGCCTGCCGGCGCACCGAGGGGGCGCCGGTCGGGAGCCGCGTCGATCACCGCGGATCCGGATACGTCTTTCAGTTCGGGCGCTTTAAAATCGAGTTTCGTCGCGGCGAGGGTGTTCTGGCCCTTGATGAACCGCCCAAAAACCCGGACCGATTCGCCGAGTACGGGGCGGTCCGCCGGACAACCTGAGACGTATTCCTGGCTGCCAGGCTCCATGGAGAAGGTCTCAGGGCCGCAGGTGATCCTGACGCCGTTGACATCGAAATCGGAGGTGGTCGCAACGCGAGTTACGAACCCCAACAGTTTGGGCTGCTCCTCTGTTTCCTGAGCGCAGGCGCAAGCGGCGGCGATACAAATGAGCACAAATATTCCAACTGCCCGTTGCACGGGAAGAAGTATAGGTCCGCTCCACTTCCACCGCTATGCGAATTTGAACGGGAAAGGGGGAATAATACTGATTGAAAATTCGCGGGATTGAAAATTCGCAGGAAGAACACTTGCGAACTGCAAGTGAACTTTGCTAGTCTGTCGCTCGTGCCGCGCAAGCCTCAAAATCGTTCCGGATGTCCCGTCAGCATCTCGCTGGAGGTCTTTGGCGACCGGTGGTCGCTGCTGATCGTGCGCGACCTGATGGTGCGCGGCTTTCGCACGTTTGGCGATTTCGAGCACTCGGGAGAGGGAATCGCCACCAATATTCTGGCCGACCGCCTGCGCCGCCTGACGGGATGCGGAGTCGTTGAGGCCGAGCCTGATCCCGCGGACCGCCGGCGGATGAACTACCGGCTCACGGAGAAGGGCATCGACCTGGCGCCGGTGATGCTCGAACTGCTGATCTGGGGCGCGCTGCACCAAAACACCGGCGCGCCCTGCGGCGTGATGGAAGAGATGGCGAAGAATCGGGACGTCGTCCTCGCAGAAACCCGCCGCCGCTGGCGCGACCGGGATCCGCGGCCGATTCTGCCGTGGCTTGGCGGTCCTGCGCCCCGCCAGACGAAGTCCGGACGAGGAGGAGAAGCGGAATGAGGCGGGTGATTGTCTCCAACATGATGACGCTGGACGGTTTCTTCGAGGGGCCGAACCGCGAGCTGGACTGGCACATCGTCGGAGACGAATTCTTTGCCTACGCCGCCGATATGCTGCGGGGCGCCGACACGATTTTGTTTGGCCGCAGGACGTACGAGATGATGGCCCCCTATTGGTCCGCTGCGCCCTCCGACCCGATTGCGGACAAGATGAACGGCCTGCCGAAGCTGGTTTTTTCCAACACGCTGGCGTCCGCGGACTGGGCTCATTCCACCCTCGTCCGACGCGACGCGGCGGCGGAGGTAGCGCGCCGCAAAATGCTGCCGGGATTGGATATGGTCGTTCTGGGCAGCGCGGCGTTAGCCTCATCGTTGCTCATTGGGGGTCTGATCGACGAATATCGTGTGATCGTCAATCCGGTCATTCTCGGCGGGGGCAAGCCGTTGTTTCCGGATATTCACGGGCGTCTGCGCCTGAGGCTGGCCGGCGTTCGCGAATTTGGATCGGGAATCGTCCTGCTTTCGTATCAACCGCAGTAACAAATTGCAGTCCCGAGGAGAAATGCCGATGGAAACCACAATGCCGGCCGCCGCACCGCCGGGAAATGCAGCTGTGATCGGAAGCGGCCGCCTCTGGACCGGCCGCGTCATCACCGGGCTCATCACCCTGTTCATGGTCTTCGATGCCGCCATGAAGTTCGCCAAACCCAAGCCGGTGGCCGACGCCTTCGTGCGCACCGGATGGCCGATCGATCTGTCGGTAACGCTGGGGGTGATCCTGGCCGTCAGCACCATCTTTTACCTGATCCCGCGGACTGCGGTTGTGGGGGCAATCCTGCTCACCGGGTATCTGGGCGGTGCGGTGGCCACCAATCTCCGTCTCCACAATCCGTTGTTCGGAAACACGCTCTTTCCCGTTTATTTCGGTGTGCTGGTGTGGGCCGCGTTGTGGCTGCGCGATCCGGCCATCGCGCACCTGATTCCCACACGCCAATCGAGTTAGCCCAGTACGTCCACCGCGCCAGAGATCGAAATCCGGGATCCGGTGCTCGACCGCAAATAACGCGCACGATCAACTCATCTCCAGGAGACGAACCGTGAAATTCATTCCGTATCTTCACTTCAATGGCAACTGCGAAGAAGCCTTCAACGCCTACGCAAAGATTTTGAGCGGGCAGCCGCCGATGTTCTTTCGCTTCGGCGACAGCCCGATGGCTGCTTCGGTCGGTCCCGACTGGGCGCAGAAGATCATGCACGTTACGTTGATAGCCGCAGGCCAGACACTCAACGGGTGCGACGCTCCATCGCCGCACTTCGAGCAACCCCAGGGATTCCGTGTGTGTCTCGACCTTGACGATGAAGCCGAGGCCGAGCGCGTCTTCACCCCGCTCTCCGAGGGCGGCAAAGTATCCATGGCTCTCCAGGAGACATTCTGGGCGAAGCGATTTGCCATGTTCAGCGACCGTTTCGGCACGCCGTGGATGATCAACGTCTCGAAGCCAATGCCCATGTAGTTCGCGGCGGCCCCAACACTTCACCCGAGGAGCGATCGATGAGTCAAGTACGCGTATTAGTCGGCACCAAAAAGGGCGCCTTCGTCCTGACCGCGGACGGCAAGCGCGACCAGTGGGATGTGAGCGGCCCGTTCTTCGCGGGATGGGAGATTTACCACATGAAGGGATCGCCGGTGAATGCCAACCGCATTTACGTCTCGCAAACCAGCGGGTGGTTCGGGCAGATCATCCAGTGCTCGGATGACGGGGGCAAGACCTGGAATGCTCCGGGTGGCGGCATGCAGACGACGCCGCAGGGCATGCCGACGGGCGAGAGCAACCGCTTCGTCTACGACAGCGCCGCGGCACCGCTGACCACGCACCAGTGGTACGACGGAACGCAGCATCCGTGGGACTTCAAGCGTGTGTGGCATCTGGAGCCTTCGCTCACCGATGCGGAGGCCGTGTATGCCGGCGTTGAGGACGCGGCCCTGTTTCTCTCCAAAGACGGCGCGCACTCGTGGCAGGAACTACCGGGCCTGCGCGGGCATGGCACCGGACCGGCATGGCAGCCGGGCGCGGGCGGCATGTGTCTGCACACCATTGTGCTGGATCCGGCGGATCCTGACCGCATTTACATCGCCATCTCCGCGGCCGGAGCATTTCGTAGCGATGACGGTGGCAAATCCTGGAAGCCCATCAATAAAGGGCTGCGCTCGCCGTATCTGCCGGATGAGGATCACGAAGTCGGGCACTGCGTCCACCACATCGCGATGAGTCCGCGGCGTCCGGGCGTTCTGTTTATGCAGAAGCACTGGGACGTGATGCGCTCGGACGATGCGGGCGACAACTGGCGCGAAGTGAGCGGCAATTTGCCCACGGATTTTGGCTTCGCCATCGACGTGCACGCGCATGAGCCGGAGACGATCTATGTAGCGCCGATCAAGAGCGACTCCGAGCACTATCCGCTCGACGGGCAACTGAAAGTGTGGCGGAGCAAGACCGGCGGCAACGAATGGGAAGCGATGACCAAGGGGCTTCCGCAGCAGAACTGCTATGTGAACGTGCTGCGCGACGCCATGGCCGTTGACACGCTGGACGACTGCGGTATTTATTTTGGCACAACGGGAGGACAGGTCTATGTTTCGCCGGATGCCGGCGACACGTGGAAGCCGATTGTCCGCGACCTGCCCGCGGTCCTTTCCGTGGAAGTGCAGACGCTGGCATGAGCGTGGCCGCGGTCCGGATCGAGTTGCCGTTTCACCTGCGCACGCTGGCGCAGGTGAACGGCGAGGTGCGCCTCGACGTGGAACCGCCGGTTACGCTCAACCGCGTGCTCGATGCGCTGGAGGAATGCTATCCGGTGCTGCGCGGGACGATTCGCGATCACGGCACGCTGCAGCGGCGCCCCTTTTTGCGTTTTTTCGCGTGCCAGGAAGATATCTCCCATCAATCGCCCGACGATCCGCTGCCCGATGCTGTTGCGGCGGGGAGGGAACCGCTGCTCATCATCGGGGCGATTGCCGGGGGGACTAGCCGTCCAGGCGATCGCGCGGCGCGCCGGCACCGCACGCAGAAGTCTACGAGTCCATGACGCCTGATTCGATTGGAAGTCGCCACGCACTGACTCACCCAGGAGGAGTCTATGTCTACCACCGTCGCCGCCCCATCCATCGCCGCCGAAGTGGCCATCTTCAGCAGACAATCGCAGATGGCCCAGGGCACGGTTCGCCGCAATACATCTGACCTGACGCACGACGAGAGCGTTCGCCAGCCCGACCCAGGCGGCAACTGCCTCAACTGGGTCGTCGGCCACCTGGTGTGGGTCTATGACATGGTGCTGCCTGCGCTCGGCCAGCAGCCGGTCCTGGGAGATCGTATGCCCGCCGGCTACCACCGGCACTCGAACGATCGTCTCGACTGCGCGCAGTCGCTGCCCTTTGCCGAATTGCTGGCCGGGTTCGAGCAGGCTGCCACCCGCTTCCAGGCCGGCCTTGCCTCGGCCACGCCTGAACTGCTTGACGCCCCCGCGCCAGTCTCTCCCTCGAACAATCCGAAGGAGACAGTGCGCTCGCTGCTGGTTTCTATTTCGTTCCATCAGGCTTATCACGCCGGTCAGACGGGGCTGCTGCGCCGACTGGCGGGCAAAGAAGGCGCCATCCGGTAGAACCGGGCGAACCGCCGCATCTGGAGGCTCTCCATGCAGAAAATCAAACCGTTTCTCTGGTTCGACATGAATGCCGAGGAGGCAGTGAACTTCTACGCCTCGGTACTTCCGGAGGTCAAGATTCTGACCACCATGCGTTGCGGCGCAGGAGGGCCCTGGCCAGCGGGCACGGTGCTGACCATTGAGTTCGAAATGCTCGGCGTGCAATTCGTCGCCCTCAACGGGGGCCCGGGTAACAAATTCACCGACGCGGTATCGTTCGTGGTCCCCTGCGAGACGCAGGCGGAGATCGACGGGTTGTGGGAGAAGTTCCTATCCAGCGGCGGCCAGGAGGTGGCGTGCGGCTGGATTCACGACAAGTTCGGGCTCTCGTGGCAGATCACCCCGGCGAACATCGGCAGACTGCTGGCAGGCGAGGACGCTGAAGGCGGCAAACGCGCCATGCAGGCCATGATGCAGATGAAGAAACTCGACATTGCCGAACTGGAGCGGGCTGGCGGGCTTTCCTGATCGAGGCCTGCCTGGGTTGAAGACTGAACGTCGCGAAGGGCCAGCGATTTGGGGATTGCCTGGCTGTGAGGGGATGGTTAAAATTGGGAGTCCTCCCCTCACATGCGGCACACTTTTTTCATCCCCCGATCGGTTGAAGGCAGGTCGTAGTGCGCTTGGGTATTCGAATAGCGGGGGTGGTACTGCTGACCGCAGGCCTGGCCTGGCTGGGCTTGTATAGCGGCCGCGGGGCTGGGCACGTGCCGGCAGTGTGGTGGGCGAACGCGGCGCTGGTTTCTGTGATGCTGCTGGACGCGGGCGTGTCGTCGCGCACGGGCAATTCCGCAGGCGAGCATGCCGACGGGCCTCCGAGAGTGGGGGATATCCCCAAGGTATCGGGCGCCGCGCGGCGACGTTTCTGGCCGTATCTGCTGGCCGCCGGCTATGTGGGCAATGTCATCGCTCATCTGGTGATGGGCGATCCGCTGTCGCAGGTGTTCGCTCTCTCCGCGTGTGACGTTCTCGAGACGGCCATTGCCGCCTACAGCGTGGGCTTCGCGCTCACGGACGGTGTGGACCTCACGCAGCAGCGGCAACTTCTGCCATTCATCGGCTTCGCGGTTTTACTGGGTCCGTTCGTGGCCAGTGTCGCCGCCGGCGTCATTTTGCGCTGGCTGGCAGGCAGCAGCATGGCGGTTTCGCTGCGCTGGTTTCCGCCCAGCGCTCTGGGCATGTCGGTGATTCCGCCGCTGGTGCTGGGTCTTGCTCGGCGCGACACGTGGGATCTTTTTCGGCGGGGACGGCTGCTGAACACGGTTCTTTACCTGTTCACCATTGCGGCCGCCACGACGCTGATCTTCCTGCACTCGGATTTTGCTCTGCTGTTTCTGGTGGTGCCGCCGCTGCTCTTTCTGGTGGTGAGGCTGGGGATCAGCGGGGGCGCGCTGGGGTGTTGTGTGGTCGCGGCGATCGGCACCGATTTCACGATTGGGCCGCACAGCGGAGCGCTTTCGCTTCTCGATCCGAGCCTCGAACACCGCATTTTGCTGCTGCAGATGTTTCTGGCGACGGCGGTGCTGAGCGTGAGCGTGGTGGGGGTGGTGCTGGCGGAGTTGCAGCGCGCCGGACGCGACGTCCGCGAAAGCGAGGCGCGGTATCGGTCTCTGGCGGCTTCGATGGAGTTGCTGGCGACGCTCGATCCGCTGACGGAACTCGCGAACCGGCGGCGATTCGATGACACGCTGGAGGCGGAATGGCAGCGTGCCCTGCGCGGCCGGTCGCCGATCAGTCTGGTCATCTTCGATGCCGATTATTTCAAGGATTACAACGACCGGTACGGGCACATAGCCGGCGACCAATGCCTGCGGAAGATCGCCTCCGTGATGAAGGCGACGACGCGGCGCCCGGCCGATCTGGTGGCGCGATTCGGGGGCGAGGAGTTTGGGATCATTTTGCCGGATACCGACGCGGAAGGCGCGATCACGCTGGCAGAGAACCTGCGGCGCAAGATTGAAGAACTCGGGTTCTCGCATGCCGCGAGTCCCAATGGCGTGGTGACGCTGAGCGGCGGGTGCGCGACGCTGACGCCGATGGCGGGCGAGGACCTGGCCGATCTGCTGAGCTCGGCCGATGAAGCTCTTTATGAGGCGAAGCGGCAGGGGCGCAATCGCATCGAACTGGCGGTTTTCCGGCGGTCCACGCCCGCCGATTTCCACGAGTGAGCTTTTAGATCATCCGGACAGGGCCGTGGTACTGCGCTACCAGCGGGTCCACGGTCAGCAGGGCCGCGCCTTCGCTCATGGCCTGGGCGATGAGCATGCGATCGAATGGATCGTTGTGGAGCGGGGGCAGGTGATCCATGGCGATGACGTGCGCGCCGGTGACGGGCAATTCCAGGTATTCATTGTCGAGCAGACCGCGGCGCAGAAGGCGGGAGTCGGCGCGCACGTCGTTGCGGCCCATCCCCGCCTTGATCGAGATTTCCCACAGGCTCACCGGGCTGAAGATGAGCTGATTCTCGCGGTCGTCAATCATCTCCCGCACTGCGGAGGGCAGCCTCTCCGGCTCGCCGGCAGCCCATAACAGCAGCTGCGTATCCAGCATCAGCCTCATGGCAGGCCGCCTGAGGCCAGCGAAGGAGCATCGCGGCCGATCCTGTCGAAGTCGCGGGGCACGGAGATTTCACCTGTCAAAAATCCGAGGCGCCGGGTAGCGGTGGGCTCGGGAGCTTCAAAGGCGGTGACCTTGACGACGGGTTTTCCAGCTTTGGCAATGATGAAGGGTTCGCCCAGAATTGCCCGCTGGATGAGCCAGGAGAGATGAGTTTTCGCTTGATGGATGTTGATCGTGCGCATGGATGGGAGTGGACCAGACCCACTGAACTTAGTTCACCAGCGGCCCGCTCGTCAACCGGTCGGCCGGTCAGCCTGAGGAAATTCTGCCCGTCGCCCAAAATTCTGCATCATTCTGCCCCTCGATTTGCGTATATGCGGGTACAAGCGCATCGAGGGCAGCGGGTTGAAAACGTCGCCGAACCAATTTCGAGAGATGGTGGAGAGACATCAGGCGCGCGTCTTCTCGCTGGCGTTTCGGTTTCTCGGGGAAAGCGGCGCAGCGGAAGAAGTGGCGCAGGATGTTTTTCTCGAATTGCACAAGAACTTAGGCAAACTGGAAACTGAAGATCATGTGACCGCGTGGCTGCGGCGCGTGGCCTGCCATCGCGCTACGGACGCGCTGCGACGCCGCGCAGCGCGAGGAGACACGATGGCGGAGGAATATGAGGACGGCATGTCGTTGCGGCCAGCGGTCCCGGAATTCATTCCGCTGATGAACCGCGTGGAGCAACTCCTGCTGACGCTGCCACCGGCGCAGAGGTCGGTGGTCCTGCTGCGGTTCCAGGAAGATA
Source organism: Acidobacteriaceae bacterium (assembly GCA_036267295.1). Classification (GTDB taxonomy): domain Bacteria; phylum Acidobacteriota; class Terriglobia; order Terriglobales; family Acidobacteriaceae; genus Palsa-343. The sequence continues at coordinate 64,963 of DATAWI010000018.1, forward strand.
TGGAGCCGGAGGATATCGCCATCGAACTGGCAATGCCGCTGGCGACGGTGCGCAGCTATTTGCAGCGGGCGCTCAAAATGCTGCGCGAAAAAGCGCAAAGAACCTTGAGGGAGTACAGCCGTGGCTAACCGACTGGATGACCGTTTCAACCGCCTGGCCGATGATTTCGAGCTGGAACTGCGCGATCAACTGCGAGCGCGCTCCGCTCCGGCGGGATTTGCCGATCGCGTGATGGCGCGCGTCGCAGAGCGAGGCCCGGCCGCGCGCAAACCGAGGCCATCGTGGCTCCTGTGGAGGTGGACCGCCGTGGCGGCTGTCCTCGTCCTCACGGTGCTCGGCGGCCTGGAGCACGACCGCCAGCAGCGCATCGCCGGCGAACGCGCGCGTCAGCAGGTTCTTCTGGCGCTGCATATCACCGGCTCAACCCTTAACCAGGTGCAGCGGAAGGTTAACGATTCGTCCGCGCAGCCAACCGGCCGGCAACCCAATCCATAACCATTGAAATAGCTACCCCGAAAGAGGCTCCATCATGACCGCATCCAGACTCCGAAACTTCCTCCGGCTTGCTTGGGCCGCAACCGTGCTGGCGGCGGCGTTTAGCCTCCCGGCACGCGCCCAGTCGGAACCTTCTCCCTTCCCGGTCACGCTGGAGAAGCAGTTGGCCACGCGCGCAGCGAACTACACCGAGGTCACGCTCGACCGCAAGATGCTCGACTTCGCTTCGCATTTCATGAACGACAAGGACGACGCGGAAGGGAAGCGCATCGTCGCGAAACTGAACGGCGTTTATGTGCGCACCTACGAGTTCGATAAGCCGGGTCAGTACACGGCGGAAGATCTGGCATCGATTCGCAGCCAGTTTCAGACCTCGGAATGGAGCCCGATGGTCAAGGAGCGCTCGAAGGATGGGAGCGACGATTCCGACATTTACATGAAGCTCGTGAACGGCGAGGTCCAGGGCATGTTCATCCTCAACGCGGAGGCGAAGGAATTGAACTTCGTTTATATCGACGGGCCCATTCACCCCGAGGACCTGGCGGACATCAGCGGCAACTTCGGCATTCCCGCGAAGACTTACAAGAAAGTCGAAAAGGCGGAACAAAAAGGGAAAGACAGGGGCGCGAAGGCGTCCGACGGACAAGGCACGTCGAAAGCGGGCAGCCAATGAGACTCGTCGCTGTCCTTCTGCCCTCCGCGCTGGTCGTCACGGCAGCCGCAGTCGTGCTGCCGGTCGCGAGCCGCGCTGCCTCGGGGCCTGACTTCGATGCCGTCGTCTCAGCCGTTCGGGAACACTATTCGGTGAGGCCCGAGCACATTCCCATGATTGGATTCGTCAGCCTCTGCGCGCATGTGATGACCGGCGGTGGGGTCAAGGGCATGAAGATCGCCGAGTTCGACCACCTGCCGGCGAATCCCGATCCGGCCGATCTGGAATCGCTGGTGCGGACGACCCTCGGCGGAAGCTGGCAGCCGTTTGTGACCGACCGCAGCCGCGACGGCGAGCTGAACATTATCTACGTGCAGCCCGACGGGGAATCCATGCGGATGATGATTGCGGATTACGAGCACGGCGAGCTGGATCTGGTGCGCGTGGAAGTGAACGGCGAACGTCTGGCCCACTGGGTCAAAGACCCGGAGAACAGCGCCCGCCATCACGATTACGGGACTAGCGGGCACGATGCGGGCCAGCAGGGGGCGGCCGACTAAAGGCTAAAGCGCAGAGGACGGGCAGGGAATCAGCCGGAGGCGGCCTCGGTTGGGAGGCCGCCTCCGCAATTGAATCGACGACTACTCGACGTCGGTGACTTTCCCGTTTACGAAGGTGACCTTCATGTCCTTGTACTTGTAAATCTGTTTGGAGCCGAGGTCGATCTTCGTGACCGGCTGTCCCAGGGCTGCGGTGACGTCGTCGATGCTCTGCCCCAGGGCAATCGTTACCGGCGCGGCGGCCGGCGCCCCTGCCGAAGCATCATCGGGAGCGGCGGGCGCTTCCTGTTGTGCCTGGGAAGCGTCGGCCTGTTCGGTCGCGGTCGCCTGCTGATCCGTCTGCGCGAGTTCGGCTGCACCGTTGGGGTCGGGGGGCGGCGCAATTTGCGCGTAGGCCGTCTCCGCGGGAGCCGTTTGCGCGGAAGCCGGCGCGGCCGGGATACCGCCCTGGCCCTGCGTGGACTGCAATTGCTGCAGGCCCTGATCGATGGTGGCGCGCATCCCGTTCTGCATTTCCTGCAGATCGGTGAGGCCTACGGAAACGGAGTCGGACCTCGGACATTCGCCCCCGCCTTTGCTGGCGAGAACCGTCAGGTCGGCGGCATTGGCATCCGCGGCCGGCGCAGTCGCCAGTTCCAGAACATCGCCGGCGCTGAGCGCGCACTCTGTGCCCGATGCGTCGACCACGTCCAGCGCATCTCCCGCCACAAAGGTGTGAGGCTGTCCGTCGCTCAGCAGGCGAGCAATGCCGCTGGAGCCAGGATCGACGTCCTGTCCCTGTGTGATTTGCTGGGCCTCGGCATTCTCGAGCGCCAGATCGTTCTTCACTTCAGTGGCGACCAGTTCCTTCACGTCCGGCGACAATACGGGACCTTCGGCGGCGGCCTGCACTGCTCCCAGACTCTGGGCCTCCACGTCAGCCTGATATTCGGCCTGGAGGTCCTGCGAGATCATGTAGTCGGTGAGCCAATACGAGGCTCCGGCGTAGGTGGGATATGGCGAGAAATAGAAGCCGTAGTAGCCGGCCCATGCGGCGCCGCTCCATCCCCATCCCCAAACCGCCGGGTGATACCAGGGGTTATAAACCCAGCCGTAAAAGCCGGCGCCGTAATAGAAATACGGCGCGTACACATCGAAATAAGCGCCGCGGTAGAAATACGAGCGATAAAGGCGGGTGTACTCCTTGCCGTGGAAAAAATAGGCGCGCCGGGAGAATTGCTTCCCCTTGAACGAGTAGGAGTGCTGGATGAACCCGGCACGTCCTTTCTCCGACACAAGGCGAGTTCCATCGGGGCGCTTGACCTCGACCTTCCGCCCGCCCTTCAGATTGTTATGGATGTCCATGCCCTTGCCGGCGTCGTGGACATCGCTGATCTTGCCATTGGATCGCTTTTCGACCGCGTTGCCGTTCCTGAGCGTCGTGACGTGGGCGTTCTTCGCCATCGGCTTGCCGCCGATCCCCGACTGCGCGCCGTGTGCGGCCATGGGGCGGTTCGCGGATGGTGCGCCCCCTGCTCGCCCAGTGGTGGTGGGACCGGTGGTCATGGGACGTCCGCCTGGATTGCCCGTGGTGGGGCCGCTGCGCGGGCTCGCGGTCGTCGGGCCGCTGCGCGGGCTTCCGGTCGTGGGTCCGGTGCGCGCACCGCCAGCCGTCGCCGGCCGCGCGCCCGCGCCTGCACCTGCACCGGCGGGTCTGGCTGGAGCCGCGGCGGGCTTTGCTGGAACGCTCACTGCGGGCTTTTTCTTTGTCGTGGTTTGCGCGGATGCAAGGGAACCGGCCATCAGGAACAGCGCGATCGCGGGTACGCAGATGCGGAGAAGGGAAGACCGCTGCGAAGAATGCATAAACGGGATGCCTTTCTGATTCGTCACAATTCGTCGATGGGTTGCGGACGGATTAAGTCACAAGGGCTACTGGACGTCAGTGACTTTCCCGTGCGTGTAAACCACCTTCATGTCGGGGTAGTAGTCGATCTCTTTGGCGCCCAGATTGACCACCTTTTGGGGCTGGCCGAGGATCGCGGTCACCTGGTCTTTCGTCTGTCCCAGAGCGATCGTCTTGGGGGGGGCTGCGGGTGCATCCGAGGGTGGCGGGGGAGCGGCGATGGGAGCCATGGTGGACGCACCGGGCTGCCCGGCAGCGTCGGTGGGGGCGGCTGGGGGCGGAATCGGGGCCGGAGAAGCGGGTTGCGGCGTGGCCGCCGCGTTATCCGGCGGCGGGATGGTGAGGGCCTCGCCGATCAACTTCGCGGCATCGTCAGGGGTGGGGAGGTTGTTCTTATTGAATGGGAAATTCAACTGGCCGTAGTAGCGGAGATTGTTGGCGTCCGGGTCGGTGTAGAGAACGAAGCTGATGTTGTCCTTGTTGACCGAGATGCCGGTCACCCAGAGCTTCTGACCTGTGACGTAGGTCTGCTTGGGATAGTCGTTGGCGGTGGCTTTGCCGCCGGAGAGCATGGTGATGCCCAAATCCCGGCCGAATCCGGACATTCCCTGGGAGATTTTCCCGTTCCTGAAGGTGTTCAGGGGCGGCTGCGGCGAGTTGGTCGCGTACATCATCAGGCCGTCTTTTTGAAGGACGACCACGGATCCCGCAGTGACGATGTCGCCGCGGTCCGCCGTTGTGGTGGTCAGCGGACACGAATCGATGAGCTTTTGCTGGAGGGCCGCGTGCGCGTCGTTGCTTTGGCCGAAGCCGGCGGCAGAAAATGCCGCCAACGTGATGCCCGCGAGCCACAGACACTTCCGAAACGGCATAGACCGGGTTTCCCCCTCGGCTTCTCGTTGGAATGGGCGAATGGTACGCCATTCGGTCACCAAAGTTGTTAAAAAACTTCGTCTGCTGTCGCTGCGAGTATTACCCGGATGAGTAAATATGTACCGACTGGTTAATCACACCGGGAGCACTCGGGACGCCCCCTTGCGGCCCCGGAGTGTTGGCGGGAGATGCGGCAGAAGCGGAATCGGCGGGGGAGCTGAGACCGCGATTACGGAGGTTGCGCGAGGCGGGGAGGCCGCTGCGATTCAGGCTTCGTTTCGCTGGGGGGCCATGCGATACTTCTTGAGGCATGTATAAACGCGTCGTTCTCAAATTATCCGGCGAGGCGCTGGCCGCGGGCCGCGGTTTCGGGGTCGATCCCATTCGCATTCATGAAATTGGCGCGGAAGTCGCCGAAGTCCACCGGATGGGTGTTGAAGTCGCGCTGGTAGTGGGCGGGGGGAACTTCTTTCGCGGAGTGGCCGAGCAGGCCAAGGAAATGGACCGCGTCTCTGCGGACAATATGGGGATGCTGGCGACGGTGATCAACGCGCTGGCGATTCAGGACGCGCTCGAGAAGCTGGACGTCCACTGCCGGGTGATGTCGGCGATTGAGATGAACCAGGTCTGCGAGCCGTACATCCGGCGCCGGGCGATTCGTCACCTCGAAAAGGGCCGGGTGGTGATCTTCGCTGCGGGGACCGGAAACCCTTACTTTTCCACAGATACGGCTGCTTCGCTGCGCGCCATGGAGATCAAGGCAGACGTCTTATTGAAGGCAACGAAAGTGGAAGGCATCTACGACGCCGATCCGGTCATCCGACAGGACGCGGTGAAATTTGAGCAGATTACCTACATGGAGATTCTGCGACTGGGGTTAAAGGTGATGGATACCACCGCGGTGAGTCTGTGCAAGGACAATAATCTGCCCATGATCATCTTCAACCTGAATCAGACAGGCAATATCCGCCGTGTTATCTCCGGGGAGAAGATTGGTTCGCTGGTGACTGCCTGAGGCGGTTGGGCTAATGCGAAGAGCAGAGGGGGCGCGTGTGAGATCCGCCCGAGAGCGGAGCGAGTGCTCCAGAGAAGCTTTACCGGTTTGGCCAGGAGAGCGCATCTGAGCGCCCAGGTCCAGGTCGTTCCCCGCTCATCGGAGACATTTGGCGGGGTTGCCGTTCCCCCATCGCCGGTTGCCAAACCTTCCATCGTGAAACCGAAGAAGGAGCGTTTGCCGGCGCTCACCGGGCTGCGCGCGTTTGCCGCGCTGAACATAGTTTTCTTCCATTTTTCGAATCCAAAGTGGTTCGGCCCGTTCGCGCCCATCGTCGACAACGGCTATACGTCGGTGAGTTTCTTTTTGCTGCTCTCCGGGTTTGTGCTTGCCTACAACTATTCGGAGCGCGCGCAGCAGGGGAAGTTGAGCACGCGGGAATTCTGGATCGCGCGCCTCTCGCGGCTGTATCCGGTCTATCTTTTCGCGCTGCTTATGTCTACCGGCATGCTGATGCAGGAATGGCATGCGCGCTCCCACGCGCAGTTTGCGGCGGGAGTTGCGCTGACGCCGTTGCTGCTGCAGGGCTGGAGCCCATCGCTCTCCACCTTCTGGAATACGCCGGCGTGGACGATGTGCACGGAGGCGTTTTTCTACCTGATTTTTCCGCTGGTGATTCTCTGGAGACGCCCGAAGAACATCGGCGCGCTGGTGGGGATACTGCTGGGCCTGTGGTGTTTGGGCATGGTGCTGCCGACGCTGTATCTGCATTTTCATCCCGATGGCGACCTGAATCCAGGGCGCTACACGGACGGCTTCTGGATGCGGGCGCTGAAATTCTCGCCGCCGCCGCACATTCCGTCTTTCTTATTCGGCATCGTGCTGGCGGATGTGGATGCACTGATACCGCGGAGCGCGCGGCGGCGACTGATGTTCGGGTTGCTGGGCATGGGGGGTATCTATGCCGTCCTCTATTTTGGCGATCATTTCCCGTATCCGATGATGCACGACGGGCTGATGATGCCGCTGTTTGCGCTGGCCGTCCTCGGCCTGGCAGGGCATAACCTAATCGCTCGGTTCTTCGGATTCTTCCCGTTCGTCGCGGTCGGCCAGGCGAGCTACTGTTTGTATATCCTGCATTTCAATCTGTGGAACCTCATCCACGATTCGCACATTCTCGACAAGACCGGCCTGGCACGGTTCGACCCATGGCTGAGTTATGCGCTGCTGGTGGGCGCGGCGGTGATGGTGATGGTGTGGATCGAGAGACCGGCGCAGCGACTGGTGAAGCGCGTCTTTGAGCGCACCTGAGAGCTGCACGAGTCTTCGCAATCGGAACCGAAATTGAACGTTCCTGGAGGCGAGGAGATGTGCCGACAGCCAGCGAATTTCCACTGCCTGATCGTCGGGCATGAATGATGCCGCTTGAATTTTTCCGAAGATTGTGACAACAATGTGTGACCATCTTCCTCTCTTTGTGAGATGAAGAGCCGCGCACCCGCCTTCCCAGTCAGAAGGGCACCCTCCGCGCGGCAGACTTCCCTGTCGAAGACCCCAAAGTGAAGAAAGCCGAACAGCGCCGCAGCGCTTGTGCTGCGCGCCGAGGCATCGCTGCACCACGGGCGCACCCGTGTACAGGTTCACTACTTTTTGGAGGTCACACCATGAGAAACTCTGCTGCTCGACGTGTATGCCAAACCTTGTTTGTGCTGCTGCTTGCCGTGGTCTCGCTCCATGCGCAGACCTACCGAGGCGGGATCAGCGGTGTGGTCACCGATCCCAGCGGGGCGGCGCTGCCCGGCGCAAAGATGAGCGCTACGGACGAGGCTACGCAGGTGGTTCACGATACGATCTCCTCCAGCGCTGGCGAATATACCTTTCAGGACATGCCTCTCGGCATGTACACGGTCTCGGTCTCCATGTCCGGCTTTGAGACGATGAAAGTCAGCGGCGTGCGCGTGACGGCCGGCACGATCTATACGCTGCCCCTGGCGCTCAAGCTGGCACAGGCTGCCACTACGATCGAGGTGGCCGCGAGTGCGCTGACGCTGGACACCACGACCACCACGCAGACCACCGATATCCCCGAAGTGACCGTGCAGGACATTCCTCTCAACGGACGCGATTTCACGCAGATGATCGGGCTCGCTCCTGGGTTTGCCGGCTACTCGCTGGGCGGCTACGGATCGGTTAACGGCACGCGCGCCAATCAGGTTAACTGGCAGATCGACGGCTCCGATAACAACGACTGGTGGCACAACATTCCCGCGGTCAATCAAGGAGGCGTGGAGAACATAGCCGGCGTGACGCTGCCCATCGATTCGATCGCCGAGTTCTCGATGCAGACGCAGTCCTCGAGCGAAGTGGGACGCAATCCAGGCGGCACGGTGAATCTGGTCACGAAATCCGGCACCAACACCATTCATGGCAGCGTGTATTACTACGAGCGCAACCAGGCGCTGGCGGCGAGTAATCCATTCAACACGCTCGGCGATCTGCCGCTTTCGAATATTCAGTGGGGCGCATCGCTCGGCGGCCCGTTCTGGAAAGATCACACCTTCTGGTTCGCGAATTTTGAAAAGCAGAAATTCAACATCGCCACCGGGAACACCGGGGTTGAGCCGAACGCCGGGTACCAGTCTCAGGCCGTCGCAGTCCTGAATAAATACGAGACCTCGGTCGATCCCACGATGCAGAACCTGCTGTCGATTCTTTGGCCCAGCGATCTGCTCAGCGGGTCGACGCCCAGCGTGCAGTCCTCCGCGCCGGAGTTTGGCTACAGCTACAACGGGGTTATTAAGCTGGACCATAACTTCAGCCAGAAGGAGAGTATCTCAGCGCGCGCCTTTCTCGGCCAGGGCGACCAAACTGCTCCGGTCGGGACTACCGACGTCAACCCGTGGTACTTCGAAATCGGCCCCATTCACGTTTACAACTATTCGGTGGCGAACAACTGGGTGGTATCGCCATCTATCTCCAACCAGACGACGATCGGCGTCAACTATTTCAATCAGACCTTCTCCGACGCCAATACTGCTTTCGGGGCGGTCGCGACGGACGGATTCATCGATGGGTCGTCGCTCCCCAACGCTCCGAACATTGAGATCAGCGGCTTTGAAGCAACCGGCAACACGCCGCCGGAAGGCCGCAACGATATCACCGGCATTCTGGACGATACGGTGAGCTGGGTGAAGGGGAAACACGAACTTCGTCTGGGAGGCGGCTATCGCCAGGCGCAGGTAAATGAGTTCTATCATCGCCATGCGACCGGGAACTTCAAGTTCACGAACAGCTATCCTGCGCCGTGGCAGAACGATTCCACGATCGACTCGAAAGTCGCTTCGCTCGCTGACTTTCTGGCGGGCTATCTCTACAGCGGATCCATCGCCTTCGGCGATCCGGAGCGGACGGTCTATTCCAAGGGATTCGATCTGTTTGCGCAGGACAGCTACCAGCTCACGCCGACGCTCAACGTGAACTTCGGCGCGCGCTACGACTACATGCAGCCGATGCACGACAGCAAGAAGGATCTCTCGGTCTTCCGGCCCGGACTGACGCCGACGGGGATCGCCTTCCAGGGGGATCAAATCGGCGATATTTACGCTCCGGAGCACGACTCCATCAGCCCGCGCGTTGGCTTCAGCTGGGCAGTCAGGCCGAAGACGGTTCTGCGCGGCGGCGGCGGTCTCTTCTTCGACACACCGAATGCCAATCCATTCCTCGACAACCGGCCGGGCAACGCTGCTCCGAATGGCCTCGAAGGCAATCCGGGCGGGTCCAATCCGGTGGTCAACGCAACCACGGCGGATTACACGATCGTGAACGGCATGCAGGTGGTCCCGACACCCTCGGCGACCGACCCCTGCCCAACCAGCAATCCCTGCGGCGTGTTCAGTGTGGATAAGCGCTTCCGCTCGCCTTACAACGTGAACTACAGCCTGCAGATCGAGCAGTCGCTGGGCAAGGCGTTTTTCCAGATCGGCTACGTGGGCAGCGAAGGGCGGAAGCTTCTGAGCCTTCTGAATATCAACCAGGTGATGGACAGTGGAGCGCCGGGAGCCTACAGCGGGTCGTTTGGCGGCAACTACTACAGCGACATCAACCAGGTTGAGAGCATTGGCACATCGAATTACAACTCGCTGCAGGCGGTCTTCCGCACCAATTCATGGCACAGCATCACTTCGCAGGCGTCGTACACCTGGGGACACAATCTCGACGAAGTGACACAGTATCGCGGCGCGCTGCCCCAGGACAGCTATAACTTCTACGGCGAGTACGGCGACTCCGACTTCGATACTCACAATACGTTCGTCGGTTATCTGAACTACGACATCCCGAAATTCATCGGGCCGAAGCTGCTCACGGATGGATGGTCGCTCAACTCGGCGTTCACGTTTAAAGGCGGCCAGCCGATCACGGTCTACACGGCCAGCGATAACAGCGTGGTCGGCGAGGGATTCCAGCGCGTCAACATCGCCCCCGGAGTCAGCCAGCTTGCTTCCAAGCGCAGCATTCAGCACGACTCCAGCGGCCTGCCTTATGTGCAGTGGCTGAATCCGAATGCGTACAGCCAGCCCGCGCAGAACGATTTCGGCAACGCACAGCGGAACAGCGTCTTCGGTCCGGGATTCGGTGACTTCGATCTGTCAGTCTTCAAGAATACGAAGTTCGAAGTGCACGACTACCCGGTGAACGCGCAGCTCCGCGCGGAAATGTACAACCTGTTCAATCGCGTGAACCTGTCGAGTCCCGCGTGCACGCAGCTGTGCACGGACTACTGGGATGGAGCGGCGGGGGCCGGGTCGGCGTATTCCAGCGGCGGCTTCGGCACCACCAGTTCCACGATCGGTTCGGGCAACTTCTCGCCGGGCATCGGGCCGGGTGAGCCGTTTAATGTGCAGCTGGCTCTCAAACTTTTGTTTTGACCTCCCTGAAGCCCGTGGCTACGTCTCCGGCCACGGGCCCTTTTTTGAGTAACAGGGACTATAGAGGGCTTTTGCAGCTATAACAGAGTCACCCCCGTTCAAAAAAAGGCAGGTTTCAGCAGGTTATGGGTCTTTCCAGACGTCAGTTTCTGATGCGCGTGGGGCAGGCGGGTGGGTACAGCGCGGCCTTTGTGATGATGCAGTCCCTGGGGCTTATGGCAATCCCCGAAGCCGCGGCTGAGGACGCAACGCTGCGCCTGGTCAACGGAAAAGGCACAAGAGTCGTCATCCTTGGTGGCGGCATCGCCGGCCTGGTCGCCGCGCATGAGTTGGGCAAAGCCGGGTGGTCGGTGACGCTGCTCGAAGCGCGCGAGCGCTGCGGAGGCCGCAACTGGACGATTCGCGGCGGCACCGACGTTGAGTTCACCACCGGCTTCAAACAGTCGTGCACGTTCGACGAGAGCAATTACTTCAACGCCGGACCGGCGCGGCTGCCGTCCATCCACCACACCATGCTCGGCTACTGCCAGGAGCTGGGCGTGGCGCTGGAAGTCGAGGTTAACTCGTCGCGGGGCGCGCTGATGCAGGCGGATAAGCTGAATGGCGGGAAGCCGGTCACGGAGCGGCGCGCGGTCAACGACACGCGCGGGCACGTCTCCGAACTGCTGGCCAAGTGCATTAATCAGGGCGCGCTCGATCAGGAAATCACCGCGGAAGACCGCGAGCGCATGATTGAGTTCCTGCGGCAATATGGTGACCTGCAGCCCGATCTGCTCTTCAAGGGAACCGAGCGCTCGGGGTTCAAAGTCCCTCCTGGCGCGGGTAAGGAGACGCCCGTCGCCATCGATCCGCTGCCCATGGACGCGCTGCTCGACGCCGATCTGTGGCAGGGGATGATGGCGGAGGAAGTGATCGACTGGCAGCCCACGATGTTCCAGCCAATTGGCGGCATGGATCGCATCCCCTTCGCGTTTCACAAGGCGCTCGGCCCAGTGGTGCGCAACGGAGCCGTGGTGCGCAGCATTCGCCAGTCGCCCACCGGCGTGGTTGTGGTCTATCGCGACCAGGCCACCGGCACGAATCAAACCGTGCTGGCCGACTACTGCATCTGCGCCATGCCGCTGAGCATCGTCAAGACGCTCGACGCGGACTTCAGCCCAGAGGTTCGCAAAGTGATCGACAACGTAGGCTACGACTCGGCCTACAAGGTCGCGTGGGAAGCGCCGCGCTTTTGGGAAAAGGAAAACGCCATCTTCGGAGGCCTCTCCTATCTACAGCAGACCGTCGGCGTCGTCTGGTATCCGAGCGCGCGATTCTTCTCCGAGCGCGGTGTGGTGGTCAGCGGATATTCCGTCGAGAATGGCACCGCCTTCGGCAAACTGCCCAGCGTGGAGGCGAAACTCGCCGCCTCGCGCCAGGCCATCGAGCTGCTGCATCCGGGCCACGGAAAGGACCTCTCCAAGCCCCTCTACATCAGCTGGGGACACATCCCGTACAATCTGGGCGCGTGGATCAGCGGATTCGGGCGGTCGGCCGTGTCGATGGATCCGCTGCTGGTCCCGGACCGCCGCGTCTACTTCGCCGGCGACCACACCAGCCATTTAGTGGGCTGGCAGGAGGGCGCCGCGCTCTCCTCGTATCGCGTGATCAATCAACTCGGCGCACGCCTGCAAAATGGAGGCAATCTTGCCACGTAAATATCTGTATGCCGCGACACTCACCGCGCTGCTGCTCGCGGCTCCGTCGATGGCCGCCGCGCAGTCCGCGGTCACCCGCATTCCGCTGCCCAACAACTCCACGTTTCCTATCTCGGAAGGCGTATGGGTCGGCGACACGCTCTACCTCAGCGGAACGCTCGACTCCTCGGTGGCGAAAGGCACGCCTGGCGATACCGAAGCGCAGACCGTCAACACCCTCAAGGCGATTGAGAAATCCCTGGAAGAGCAGCATCTCTCGCTGGGGGATGTGGTGCTGATGCATGCCTATCTGGCCGGCGATCCCGCTAAGGGCGGCAAAATGGATTTCGCGGGATTTATGGCCGGATATTCCCAGTTCTTTGGTACAAAGGATCAACCCAACAAGCCGGCGCGCAGCGCCATGCAGGTGGCCGCGCTTGCGCTTCCGGCCGCGCTGATCGAGATTGAAGTCGTCGCGGTGAAAAGCCACGGCGGGAGCACCATGCGAGCGGCGCTCGGGAAATAAGCTTTACGCACGCCAGCAGGGAAGCACCGGGCCCCACCCATCCAGGAGGCGCACATGATCACCGATCTCTCCCGCCGCTCGTTCTTCCGCATGGCCGCAGCCGCCACCGCCGTGGCCGCTGTGCCCATTCTCACCGAGCCGCAACTGGCGCACGCGCAGCGCCGCCGCGTGGCGCGCGTGATTCCTCCGGGCGCGGTGCGCATCGATGCCAATGAGAATCCTCTCGGTCCGTGCAGCGGAGCCTGCGCCACCATGTCCAGCCTGCTGCCCGAAGCCGGCCGCTACGACCAGGACCTGACGGACAAGCTGATTCAGACCTTCAGCGCGCAGGAAGGCCTGAAGCCGGAATACGTGCTGGCCTATGCCGGATCGAGCGAGCCCCTCCACTACACTGTGCTTGCCTTCACCTCACCGGAGCACAGCTACGTCACCGCCGATCCCGGTTACGAAGCCGGCATGTACGCTGCAAAATACAGCGGCGCGAAGATCGTCAAAGTTCCGCTGGCCGCCGACTATTCGCACGACGTGCGGGCCATGGTCGCTGCCGACGACCATGCGGGCGTCCTCTACATCTGCAATCCCAACAACCCCACCGGGACCATCACCAGCCGCGCCGACATTGAATACGCGCTGGCCAACAAGCCGAAGGGCTCCATCCTCCTGATCGACGAAGCCTACATTCATTTTTCCGATGGCACGCCGTCGCTCGATCTGGTCAAAGCCGACAAGGATCTGATCGTCCTCCGCACCTTTTCCAAGGTCTACGGCATGGCCGGCCTGCGCTGCGGCCTCGCCATCGGACGCCCCGACCTGCTGGCGAAAATCCAGACCTACGGCATGAATTCCATGCCCATTCTCGCCGTTGCGGCGGCGACGAGCAGCCTTGAGACGCCGGACCTCGTTCCCCAGCGCCGCAAGATCAACACCGACATCCGCAGCAGCGTCTTTGAGTGGCTCACAGCGAACAACTACAAGTTCATTCCGTCGCAGACCAACTGCTTCATGATCGACACCGGGCGTCCGGGCCGCGAAGTCATGGCGGCCATGGCCCAGCACAATGTTTACATTGGGCGCGTGTGGCCTGTGTGGCCGACGCATGTTCGCATCACCGTGGGCACGCGGAGCGACATGGACCAGTTCCAGACCGCGTTTAAACAGGTGATGAGCGGACCTACCGCAGCCGCCCTGCGCGCGCACGATCCGGCGACCCTCGCCGCGATGGGCACGCGCGATTTGCCGCCCAACGCCGCGCGCATGTTCACCGACCTGAGCTAGCCGTTCGACAAGGTTCCGGGCCCCCGTCTCCATTCCGTGGGGATACGGGGCCCGCGTTCCTGAGGCGCCCGCAGCCTGACGGTCGAGCCTCACGCCGTCGCGTAGCCCATCCCAGCCAGCACGCCCCGCATGTACGCGAAGCTCTTGGTCACGCCCGGCATCGGATCGTCCTCGTGCACTTCATACTCCAGATCGACAGACCCCGCATACCGGATCGCGATCAGGGCCTCGAAGATTCCCCGCACCGGCATCTTCCCGTCGCCCACCGCGACCTGGCTTCCCTTATCGTGGAAGTCCGTCAGATCTTTCATATGCATGTTGAACAGGCGCGGCCCAACCGCATGCACGGCCTCCACCAGATCGGTTCCCGCGCGCGCCGCGTGTCCCACGTCGATGCAGCACCCCAGTCGCGCATCCATGCCCTTCACCGCTTGCAGCACGGTCAGGGGCGAAGGCCACAGCTTATCCTCCGGCCCGTGGTTATGGATCGCCACCCGCATGTCGTACTCCTTCGCAAATTTCTCCACGCGCGGCAGCGCAGCCGGCGTAGGATCGCCCGCCACCATCACCCGCAGTCCCGCGCGCTTCACGTATTCGAATTTCGGACGCATGTCTTCATCCGTATCGATGGCCAGCGACACCACGCCGGCCGCATGCAGGCGAATCCCCGCCGCCGCGTAGGCCGCCAGCGCCTGCGCCTCAGCCGCCGCTTCCATGGGCAGATGATCTTTCACGTCCTTGGCATTCAATGCGGAAAGCTGCAGGTCCTTCATGAAGCCGATCATTTGCGCGCGGGTGAAGTCCCGAAACGTATAGCTCGCCATGCCGAGCCGGATCGGCGAGGGCGCCCCGCTCGCGGGTGCGGGATTGCCCGTCGCGCCTTCGCTCATGCCCTTGTGGGACATCATCGCGGCGACGCCAGCCATTCCGGCTGCAGCCACAAATTTTCTCCGGCTCACTCCGCCTACAGTCGCCACGATTCCCCCTGAATTCTGCATGTTCAAACCGAAAAGCTAGATTTTCGGCTCCCAGCCCTTCTCGTACGTCCGGCCCCAGCCTTGCATCGCTTCTGCATCGTTGACGATCTTGCCGCCCGCTGTCGGATCGAGATGCAACTCGCGCCCAACTTCCCACGCAATGTTCGATAGCTGCAGCATGGTTACGGCGACGTTGCCGATTTCGATCGGAGCGTGCAATTTCTCGCCCTTCATGATGGCTGCGATGAAGTTGGCAAAATGCGCATCGGTCATCGAATCGCGCCCCACCAGATCGGCCGACGAGGTCTTCTCGCCCTGCACGCGGAACTCGCTGGTCTTGTGTCCGCCCAGGTCGTAAATCTCATACCCGTCGCGATCGACAAGAACTGTTCCGGTGGTGCCCAGAATCGTCGATCCGCGATCGCGATTGTAGAGCTTCATCCCGCTGCAACTACGGCTCTCCCACGAAAGCATCGCGTCGGGATAGGTGAACTCGGTCACCAGCGTGTCGTAGAACTGCCAGTCGTCGTTGAACGCGTAGCGGCCGCCCTGCGCCGTCACCTTTTCGGGATAGTCGGCGCCCAGCGCCCAGCGGCACACGTCCACTTCATGCGTCCCGTTGTTGAGCGTCTCGCCCGTGCCCCACACGCGGAACCAGTGCCAGTTGTAGGGCTGCACGTTGTCGCGATACGGCGTCCGCGGCGCCGGCCCCTGCCACAAATCCCAGTCGAGCGTCGCCGGAACAGCCGCAAGCTTGCCATGGCCAATCGACTTCCGCGTGTTCGCGTACCACGCTTTCGCGTAGTAGGCTTTGCCGATCTCGCCCGCGTGAATGCGCGCGACGATCTCGATGGTGTGCGGCGACGACCGCTGCTGCGTCCCCATCTGCACCTGCTTCCCGTACTTGCGCACCGCCGCCAGCAGCAGCGCGCCTTCCGCGGGATTGTGGCTGCAGGGCTTTTCGACGTAGACGTGTTTGCCCGCCTCGAGGCCCAGAATCGCCATCGGCGTGTGCCAGTGATCGGGCGTCGCAATCGAGATCGCGTCGATGTCTTTGCGCTCGAGCAGGCGGCGGAAATCGCGCGCGGTTTCGACGGGATAGCCGAGTTCCTTCTGCGCCTCGGCGGAAAACTTCGCCAGGATGTTGCTCTCCACGTCGGCGCACGCTACCATCCGCGCCGTCTCCGCATTGGCGTGCAGCGACGAGAGATGAGCGTAGGCCCGCCCATTCAGGCCGATGGTGGCGAACCGCACTCGCTCATTCGCGCCCGCAATCTGCGCGTAGCTCCTCGCCGTGGACGCCACCGCCATGCCCGCCACGCCCAACGCCGCCGTCTTGCCAAACTCTCTTCGCGTGATCATCAGCAAGCCACCCCCGCTTCCGCCAAACACTTCTTCAAATCGCCCATGCTGACCCGCGTCGAGGCCTCCGGCGTTCCCGCTCCCCGCCAATGCGTCTCGAGGCTCACCGCGTAGTGGTACCCCGTTGCGTGCAGCGCCTTCAGTTGGCCAACCCAGTCGACTACGCCGGTGCCCACGGGTTCCCACTCCGACTTGGCGGGCATCGGCCGGCCGGAGGGCGGGTTGGCGCCCGCTGGGTCGTCTCGCTTGACGTTTTTGGCGTGGCAGTGGCCGATGCGGCTGTGCGGCAGGAGGTCCCAGCCCCGGGGAAAGGGCAGCGCTCCTGGGAACGTCCCCGCGTTGCCGGGATCCCAGTTCAGCATGAAGTTTTTGTTGGGGACGGCCGCGAGCGTTGCCGCCGCTTCCTGCCCGGTTCCGGTGTTGCAGTCCATCTCGTTTTCGAGCAGCAGGATCACGTTCGCACGCGCACATCGCTCTGCAGCCTGACGCAGTTTCTCGTTGATGGCTTCCCGATAGGGCGTCACGTCCTGGAGTCGCCAGAAGTCGAAGCACCGCACCCGGTCCGTTGCGAATTGCCGGGTTAGCTCGATGCAGCGCTCGAGGAGAGCGTCCTGCTGCGCAAACGTCTCGTGCGCGTTGAACTGGTCGCGCTTCAGGCCATCTTTCGGGGGCGCGCCAGGCCAGTCCACCTTGAACAGCGGACTGGCGATGTCGGTGACGCGCAGTTCGTACTTCTTCAGGATGCGCTGCGACTCGGCAATCTCCTGCGCGTTCAGATCGGTGATGTTCCTCTTCCACATGCCGCGCAGCTCGATCCAGTGCAGCCCAAAATCATGGGCGGCCACGGAGCAGGCGTGGTCGAAGTCCTGCGAGATCTCGTCGTTGATGACCGCCAGCCGGAAGGGACAATTTGCCATCGAGGCAGCTGTCTTCGGCGCGGCGGCGAAAGAGGCCGCCGACCCGCTGGCGGCATCCGGCATACCGCGGGGAGCAACTGCGCCAGCCACAGCAGAGAGGGGAATCGCTGCGGATGAGACCGCAAGGCCACCCAGGAATTTCCGACGCGACAACAGCATCCATTCACCCCGTTACGACTTTGCAACGGCCAGTATAGACGCATCGGAGTTGCGCCTGCTGCTGCAGGGAGACGGGCACTGGAAATATTCAGCACACCCGCGGCGACGAGAAAACGGAAAGATTTCCGCCCGAGCGTGGACCGGACGGGCGCCGGTCTAGGCGGCTTTCCTGCGGGCGACCCGACGCCTGGGAGCGGATACGCCGCTCTTCATCGCTGCTTCGCGCATCGGCTTTTCGTGCAGCAGCAATTCGACGGCGCGCATCTGCGTGTTGTCGTAGAACCAGCGCTGCACGATGTTGTCGTTCAGGAGGTTCAGCAGCCCCATCATGCACATGCCCTGGTGGTGCGCCATCCACTCGCGCACCGCTTCCGGATGGTTGCGCCCTTTGGTGAAGTCGATCGCTTCGTAGAAACCCCAGGCGCCGGTCCAGCCCTGGTTGGCCATGCGCCGCAGATTTTCGATTGCCACCGGGGGATCGACGGTCAGCGCGAGGAAGGTCGAGTAGGGCGAGACCACCGGGCCGGCGGTGGCGTCCCACTTGAGCGCGATCTGCGGGATGCCGAAGGCCTGGTAGTGGTAGTGGCCCTCTTCGTTTCTGGCGGCGAAGCCCGATTCGGAGATGCCCCAGGGAATGCCCTGGGAGCGGCCGTAGGCGCGCTGAATCTCCACGGCGCCGCGGATGGAGTTCGAAAGCAGGGTGTCGGGATAGCTGCGCATCCAGAGCGCGGGCATCAGGTACTCGAACATGGTGCCCGTCCACGAAAGGAGGACGGATTTGCCGAAGGCCTGGGCATGCACGCGCGACATCTTGAACCAGCCCTGTTGCGAAAGTTCGCCACGCGCCACGGCGATGTAGGTGGCGATGCGCGCTTCCGATGCGAGCATGTCGTAGCAGGCCCAGTGCACTTTGTTGGTGGCCAGTTCGTAGCCGATGGAGAGCAGGAGGCGATCCTTGTTGACGAGAAAGGCGAACTCGGTGTTGTCGGCGAGGCGCGCGGCTTCATTGGAAACGGCGTGCAGGCTGTCGACGAGTTGCCCGAGCCGTTGGCGCGCAGCCGCCAGTTCGGAACGCAGCCGGCCCATGAGCGCGGAGGTCTCGGCCGATTTGGGCATCAGATGCGGCCGGGTCAGGCGGCGCTCCATGGCGGCGGCAAAATCCGATGCGGCTTCCAGGGAAGGTGAGGAAAAGGGGCGCTTGCCGTCGTGCGCAATGGCATGCAGGGCGGCGTCGCCGGGCGCGTCCTCGAAGATAACGCCGTTGAGTGCAGAGTAATCCGGATGCAGCCACGGAAGATATTCGCGCACCAGCGTGGCGATGGCGGTAATGCGCGCGTTTGTCTCGTTGCGCCACCAGAGCGCTTCGTCGAGCGAGGGCTGTGTGTACGACGGAACGTCGGCGAAGAGCGCCTGCGTCTCCGGCGAAAAAATCCACTGGAGCCACGCAGCAACATCGTCGGGGGCGCTCGGCAAGCGGAGAGCGGCGCGATCCCGCGGCAAATCTTCGAGGGATTGCAGGAGGCGCAGATGGGCATCGAGTCCGGAAAAGAGTCGCGGTTCGAGCAACGGGCGCTTGAGCAGCGACAGCGTCCCGGTGCTCACTGTGTAGAGCGAGGCGACGAAATTGCCGCTGTCGACCGAGGACACAGTAATCGGCGGCAGCGGCTCGAGGGTGTCGGTGGTGTACCAGTTGTAGAGATGTCCGCGATACAGCGGCAGTTTTGCGATGGTTGCGTAGCTGCGCTGCATCAGATCGGCGTATTCCGGGGCGGTGAGGAAGCCGAATTCGCAGGCCGCCTGGCGCGCGTTGAACAGCAGTCCGAGATTGGTGGGCGAAACGCGGGCCGCTTCGAACAGTCCATCCTCTTCGACATTGTCCGGGATCAGGTAGTTGTGCCGTTCGCCGCCGAATTCGTAGAAGAAGCGCCAAACCTTCAACGCATATTCGCGCAGGAAGAGATCGTCTTCGCGGCGCAGTTCGTGTTGTGGCTCGCGCGGCGGCTTGTTGAGCCACGCGGTCACGTCGCGCTCGAATCCCCACAGAACCAGAATGGGAGCAGCCACCAGCAGCGACACGGGATGCGCGAGAGCGACGACCAGGGCCAGCGCCGCTGCCAGCAGCGGGGTGAAACTCAGGTAGCGATCGACGGTCGAGATGCGCCGCTCGGATGATTCGGCTTCGGCCGCGGTTTCCCACTCCAGCAGACGTTGGCCGGTGACAAAGCGCCGCACCAGCGCGCGGACGATGGCGTCGATGGCCATCATCGTTTGGTGGGGGAGGAATGTCAGGGTGAGCAGGGTGGTGGCCAGCGACTGCTGGAATCCGATCACGACTTCGCGCGCCGCGCCTTCCTGCTCGCTGGCGGCGGCGCGACCCAGACCAAACACCAACTGCACGATGGGAGGAACGAACAGGAGGAAGAGAGTAACCAGCGTCCAGTACAGCGCGCCACCCGGCAGGCCGAGCCACCCAGCGACGAGCAGGACCATCGTGGCCGGTTCCACCAGCGAGCGGCGCAGGTTGTCGAGAATCTTCCATCGCGAGATGGTCGTGATGGGGTTGCGGACGAATTTGCCGGATTCGTCCGGGACGCGCACAAACATCCACTGGGCGATTTGCCAGTCGCCACGCACCCAGCGGTGCTTGCGCCGCGTGTAGGCGCTGTAGTGGGAGGGATAGTCGTCGATGACCTCGACGTCGGTGACCAGGCCTGCACGAGCGTAGGCGCCCTCGATCAGGTCGTGGCTGAGGAGAGAATTGCGGGGAAAGCGCCGCTCGAGCACAGCATGGAGCGTGGAGACTTCGTAGATGCCTTTGCCGGTGAAGCTGCCTTCTCCGTAGAGGTCCTGGTACACATCGCTGATGGCGCGCGTGTAGATATCGAAGCCGGTCTGTCCGGAATAGATTGACGCCATGCGCGACTGGGCGGCGGAGCTGACGCTGACGCCGACGCGCGGCTGCAGGATGCCGTAGCCCTCGCGCACGATGCGATATTTGGGGTCGATGATGGCGCGGTTGAGCGGATGCGCCATAGCGCCAATCATGGAGTGCGCGGTGCCGCGCGGCAGTTGCGTGTCGGAATCCAGAGTGATGATGTAGACGACGCGCCGCAGGACGCTGATCTCGCCGGCCTTGACCGGAAATGCGTCAAACTGGCCTTTGAGCAGCTTGTTCAGGTCCAGCAATTTGCCGCGCTTGCGCTCCCAGCCCATCCACACGCCCTGGCGCGCGTTGAAGATGCGATGGCGGTGCAGCAAAACGAAGCGCCCGTATTTGGGCTGGCCGGCGTAACGCGCATTCAGGTCGTCGATGAGACGGATGGCCAGATCCACCAGCGGATCGCGGTCGTTCTCGCGAGGCCGGCTGACAGAATCGGGCAGATCGGTCAGCAGCGCGAAGTGGAGATTCGGATCGGGGTTGGCGAGGCAGCGCACCTCCAGTTCCTGCACCATTTCGCGGAGCTGCTGCTCATTGAGCAGCAGGGTGGGCACGACCACCATGGTGGTGTATTCCGGCGGGATGCCTTCGCTGAAGTCGAGCTTGGCGAGGGGCACGGGCTGATAGAGGGACGAAACGGCGTTGTTGACGAGGTCGACAGCGCCCTGGGTCGCCGGAATGAGCAGCATCAGAAACGCGACGGTGAGGCCGCCGAGGATGGAGTAATTAGGAATGAGCGGCAAAAGGACAGCGGCGATGAGGATGACGGTGAGGACTTCAATTCCGCCAATGAAGACGTCGTCCGCGTTGCGGCGCACCCATTGGCGCGCGCGATCGACGAAGCGGGGGTGATAACCGATGCCGGGCTTGAGCTCTTCGAATCCCTTATCGACGAGATAGTAGCCAACGTGGGCGCGCCGCAAATAGACGCGTCCATCGCCAACGGGCTGCTGCGTTGCGATCCGGGCGAGGTCAATCGCCGCCTGGGCGACTTCGGTCTCCGAGCAGTCGGCGTAGCGGGCAATGCGCGCGACCTGCTTGCGATAGACTTCGCGGCTGTCAAAATCCATCTTCGGATACGACAGCGCGGGATCTTCGCGGAGGATGGCGTCGAAGACGACCAGCGGCTCCATCACGAAATACCAGTCGACATAGGCGATTTCGCGGAGGGAGAGGATGCGGGTGGTCAACAATTGGGCAAAGGCCGCGTCCGAACCTGGTCCTTCAAAAGCGGGTGAGCCGCTGCTGAGCGAAAGTGACGCATAGCGGGTCTGCGCCTGCTCGAGGATTTGCTCCATCAGGACAAAGCGCAGCATGACCGGCAGGACCCACAGCTCTTCAAGCAGCAGCGGCTCGGTGCGCTGGAGTTCTGCCAGGTAGATGCGGAGGGCGTCGGCGTTCCAGACGGAGTGGGCGGCCTGGAGGTACGCAGCCGCAACGGCGGCGGTTCGCGGCTGTTCCTGGTGTCCGGTGAGAGCGCGTGGCAGGCGGCGCAGCTTCTTCCGCACGGACCGCAACTCGGCCAGGGCTGATTGCATCATGCGCGGATTCTCGCGGATTTCGAGGAGAGGTTCAGGGCCGGGCCAGCCCTTTGCCGGGAGCTCGTCCAGTTCCGCCGACAACTGGTAGAGGACCTGACGGGCGGCGTCCATTCGGGTGGCGAATCCATCCAGGTCGCGCGAGGCAGGCGCGCTGGTCCAGCGATGCGCGTCTTCGCGCGCAGCGTTCCGCAGCGCTTCGGGTGAGAGTCCGGCATCCCGCATTCGCTGCTCGTCGATCATGGCCACCTGTTCCGTCATCCGTGCTCCCGTCTATCGGTAACTTGCTGCCTGCATCTCGAACATCTCCGCATAGCGGCCACCCAGGGCCATCAATTGCCGGTGCGTGCCTTCTTCCACCAGCCGCCCGCCCGCCAGCACGACGATGCGATCCGCCATGCGCACGGTGGAGAAGCGGTGCGAGATGAGCAGCGCCATCTTGCCCGCGGTCAGCTCGGCGAACCGTTCGAAAACCTCGAGCTCGCTCTTTGCGTCGAGAGCCGCGGTCGGCTCGTCGAGAATGAGCAGTTGCGCGTCGCGCAGGTAGGCGCGGGCCAGGGCGATGCGCTGCCATTCGCCGCCGGAGAGATCGACACCGCTGACGAAGCGGCGTCCCAGCATCTGGTCATAGCCGCCGGCCAATTTCTTTACCACGTCGGCGGCAAGGCTCTTGTGCGCCGCCGCCTCGATCTCCGCCTCGGTGTGCGGCACTTCCACATGGCCGATCCCGATGTTTTCCCGCGCCGTCATTTCGTAGCGCATGAAGTCCTGAAAGATGACCCCCATTTCACGATGCAGGTCTTCGATCGAGTAATCGCGCAGGTCGACGCCGTCGAGCAGGATCTGGCCGTGGGTGGGGTCGTAGAGCCGGGTGATCAACTTGACGACGGTCGTCTTGCCCTGGCCGTTTTCGCCGATGAGGGCGATGCGCTCGCCCGGCTCGATGGCAAAGTTGAAGTTCTTCAGGACCATGCGTTCCGTGCCCGGGTAGGCGAACGAGACGTCGCGGAACTCGA
The DNA here is from genome assembly GCA_036267295.1 of Acidobacteriaceae bacterium. Classification (GTDB taxonomy): domain Bacteria; phylum Acidobacteriota; class Terriglobia; order Terriglobales; family Acidobacteriaceae; genus Palsa-343. Next base: position 87,731 of record DATAWI010000018.1, read on the forward strand.
AGCCTTTGCGAATGGGCCGCGGCGCAGGCAGGGCATTCGGCTTGTTCTGCACCGTCGGCTTGATTTCGAAGAAGGCGATGAGATCGGTGAGGAAGAGCGCCTGGTCGGCGATTCCGGAAGCCGTCGAAAACGCCTGCTGGAAGTTGGACTGCGCCTGCTGGATCGCGACCGTGATGAGCGTAAAGACGCCGATCGTCGGGTAGCGTCCGGAGATGGCTTCGAAGATGGCGAAAACGTAGGCGCTGTAGTAGCCGACGGTGCTGACCAGCGAAAGCAAGCCGCCCCACAGCATCTTGCGATTGGCCAGGTCGACGTTCTCTTCGTAGATTTCCTGCGAGAGCACCCGGAAGCGGTTGGTGAGGTAGTCGCTCAGGTTGAAGAGTTTGAGTTCCTTGGCCGCTTCCTTGCTGCCGCCGACCTGGCGGAGGTAGTCCATGATGCGTTTGCGGGGCGTCTGGCGGAAGTTCTTTTCATAGCCAAGGAACGCGAAGTGCGTTTCTCCGATGAAGGAAGGGATGACGCCGGCGACCAAAGGAAGAATCATCAGGGGCGAGCGGTAGACGAGGACACCGCTCCATATGAGGGTGAGGATGATCTGCTGAAAGAGCCGGCCCATTTGCTGGATCATCGCCAGGCGGTCGGTGGCCTGCACGCGCGCCCGTTCCAGACGGTCGTAGAAAGCGGGATCTTCGTAAGTTGTGAGATCGAGCTGCGCGGCCTGGTGCATCACCTGGACGCTGACATGGTTGGTATAGCGGTCGGCGAGAATCTGATCGGTGTAGTCGATGCAGCGGCTCAGGATGCCGGTGACCAGGGCCAGAACCACTTCACCTTCCACCCACCACCAGAAGTGAGGGAACTGAGGCTGGCGCTCGAGGGCATTGGCGACGCCGGTGACAATTTTGGCGGCGACGATGCCGATGCCGAGTTGAACGACGGGCACGATGACGCGCAGCACCAGGCCCCAGGTGACGATGGAGCGTCCGGCGTCCCAGAGAATCTTCAGCACCAGCGGCACGTTCTTCAGTGCCCGGACTCGATCACCCCATGCGTTGTGCGTACCGGTATTGTTGTCGCCGCTCATGGTCCGTCAGTTTGTCAGTTGGCGCCCAGAGTCGGGCGAGGAGGTCGCGGGTGGACAGGTCTCAACCACGCCAAAGTAGTCCCTAGGATGCGGTTCCGGGGCAGGCAAGTTGTTCCCGCCAGCAGGTTTATGCGGGGGAAGGGAAGTCGCGGCCGGGGAAGCGTCATTACTGAAGACGGAGCCGGCGCGGAGGAGTCCGATGGAGGCCGAGATCGGCGCACGAGGTGAGATGCATGTTCGTCAGAAACCCGCCCGTATTGGGCAGAAGTTCTTCGCGATAGAACGCCTTGGGCCAGGTCCGGGGTGGGGAATCCACTCTGAATCGTGGCTGGGCGGCAATTATCCGGAGAAAACCAGGGGCAGCCGGAACAGCCATCAAAGCATGCGGATGGATGCGACCATTTGGCGGTTTCATTCGTCCCTTAGTTCATTGCCTCGGGCAGTGGCGGGCTGGACGACTGCGATGGAAAGAGGCCGGGCCGGATGTCATTTGCAACGAGCGTTTTAGCCTGGGTGGGCAGGCTCCGGTGATAAACTCCGGGTGGACTTCGGTGTTCGATTCTCCCCTGTTTTTGGGCCGATCGCGTTTTTCCCTTCCGGGATTACTCCAGACTGAACAACCTTTTGACGGACACAAGAAAAGAAAAGATGAATTCAGAACCCTCTGCTTCGACTGTCTCTCCGCCGACCCGCCAACTGCCCGCGTCGGCGTCGGAACCACCGCGAAAACGCCGGCATTGGTGGATCTGGATCGTGGTGCTGCTTCTTTTTGGGCTCCTGTTTTACTGGGTCTTCACAGAACAGCAGAAGACGCAGCAGGCAGCGACCGGCGGGGGACGGCATATGATGACCGGCCCGGTCCCGATTGTCCCCGCGACGGCGACGACCGGTATCCTCGGTGTCTATCTCAACGCCATCGGGACCGTAACTCCGGTCTATATGGATTCGATTACGGCGCAGGTAACCGGCGTCATCACGGAAGTGCATTACACGGAGGGCCAGGCCGTTCATAAGGGAGATCCGCTGGTCGATATCGATCCGCGTCCCTATGAGGCGCAACTCACCGAGGCGCAGGGCGCGCTGGAGCGCGATCAGAACCTGCTGGCCGAAGCGCAGATGGATCTGGCGCGCTATCAGGAAGCCTGGGCGAAGAATGCGATCCCGCGGCAAACGCTGGAGGACCAGCAGAAGTTGGTTTTGCAGGATCAGGGGACAGTCAAGAACGACCAGGGGACGGTGGAGTACGACCAGGTGCAGGTTGGCTATTGCCACATCACGTCGCCTATCACGGGGCGCGTAGGGCTGAGGCTGGTGGACCCTGGGAATTTGGTGACCGCCAACTCCACGACGACGCTGGTGGTGGTGACCCAGGTGCAGCCGATCACCGTGATCTTTACGCTGGCTGAGGACAATCTGCCCCAGGTTGTAGCGCAGATGCACCACGGCAAAGCGCTCTCCGTCGAAGCGTGGGACCGCGAGAATACCAAGCAACTCGCTACCGGGAAGCTGATGACCATCGACAACCTGATCGATACGACGACGGGGACGGTGAAATTGCGGGCGTCGTTCGCAAACTCCGATGGGTCACTGTTTGCGAATCAGTTTGTGAACACTCGCCTGCTGGTCACGACCCTGCAGAATCAGATTCTGGTGCCCTCGTCGGCGGTGCAGCATAACGGCGATGTGGCGTTCGTGTACCTGATCAAGCCGGGACCGGGGCCGAAGCCGGCGGGCGCGCCAGCGGGTGGAAAGGCCGGCGGGCAATCCGGGGGAGGAGCGCCGAGTGAGGGCGCGCCGACCGGTCCGGCCGCCAAGCCGGGTGCGGGCGGTGAAAGCAAGCAGAGCAGCAAGGAGCCGGTGTATCACGTGGTGATGCAGAACGTGAAAACCGGCGTGACCGATCGGGGGATGACGGCGGTGCAGGGTATCCAGCCCGGCGACATGGTGGCCGACAGCAGCTTTGAGAAGCTGCAGAACAACGCAGACGTCAACTTGTCGAAGCAGGGACTGCCGGTTGCGCCGACCACCATCAGCGGCGAGAGCAGTGCCCCGTGAGTCCGTCTCGCCCATTTATTCTGCGACCGGTCGCGACTTCGCTGCTGATGTTCGCCATTCTGCTGGTGGGTGCGGTTGCCTACTTTCGGCTGCCGATCTCCGCGCTGCCCGAGGTGGATTACCCGACGATCCAGGTCCTGACGTTCTATCCCGGCGCCAGCCCCGACGTAACCGCGACCACGATCACGGCGCCGCTGGAACGGCAGTTCGGGGAAATGCAGGGGCTGAGCCAGATGACGTCCACGAGCGCGGGCGGGGTCTCGGTCATCGTTCTGCAATTCAACCTGTCTCTCTCGATCGACGTCGCTGAAGAAGAGGTGCAGTCGGCCATCAATGGCGGGCAAACGTATTTGCCGTCCGACCTGCCGGCGCCTCCGGTTTACAACAAGACGAATCCCGCGGATGCGCCGGTATTGACGCTGGCCATCACGTCGAAGGAGATGCCGCTTTCGCAGGTCGAGGACCTGGTCGACACGAGGCTGGCGCCCAAGATCTCTCAGCTCAACGGCGTAGGGCTGGTGAGCATCAGCGGCGGCCAGAAGCCGGCGGTGCGCATCCAGGCGAACCCGGTCGCGTTGTCGTCGTACGGGCTGAATATGGAGGACTTGCGCACCGCGCTGGTGGAATCGAGCGTGAACTCCGCGAAGGGGAACTTCGACGGGGCGCGCCAGGACTACCAGATCGATTCGAACGACCAGATCACGGAAGCCAGCCAGTACAACGACGTGGTGGTCGCGTATCGCAACGGCGCGCCCGTCTTTGTGCGGAATGTGGCGAACGTCGTCAACGGCGTCGAGAACTCCAAGCAAGCGGCGTGGATGGACAAGACGCCGGCCATCATCCTCAATATCCAGCGGCAGCCGGGCGCCAATACCATCACGGTCGTCAACAGCATTCGCAAGATTCTGCCGCAGCTGGAAGCGGACCTGCCGGCTTCGATTCGCGTCACGACACTGACCGACATGACGACGAGTATCGAGGCATCGGTCAACGACGTCGAGTTCGAGCTGATGCTCACCATCGGCCTGGTGGTGCTGGTCATCTTTCTCTTCCTGCGCAACTTGTCCGCCACTGTCATTCCCAGCGTTGCGGTTCCGCTATCGCTGGTGGGAACGTTTGCGGCGATGTACATGCTGGGGTACAGCCTCGACAATCTCTCGCTGATGGCGCTGACCATCTCTACCGGTTTCGTGGTGGATGACGCCATTGTGATGATCGAGAACATCTCACGTTTTCTCGAAGAGGGGATGTCGCCGATGCAGGCGGCGCTGACCGGCGCGAGCCAAATCGGGTTCACCATCATTTCGCTCACGGTGTCGCTGATCGCGGTGCTCATCCCGCTGCTGTTTATGGGGGATGTGGTGGGCAGGCTGTTTCGCGAGTTCGCCGTGACGCTGGCGGTTACGATTGTGATCTCGGCGATCGTTTCGCTGACGCTGACGCCGATGATGTGCTCGCGCATTCTGCGGCACGACCCGGAGCGACAGCAGACTCGCTTTTACCGCGCATCAGAAGACGTCTTCAACCGCATGATCGCCTTTTATGGGCGAACGCTGAAGGTGGTGCTGCGGTACCAGGGAATCACGCTGATCGTGGCGCTGGCGACCCTCGTTCTGACGATTTTTCTGTACATTGTCATTCCCAAGGGATTTTTCCCGGTGCAGGACACAGGGGTGATCCAGGGCATCACCCAGGCGCCGGAAGCCATTTCGTTTACGGCGATGTCGGAAAAGCAGCAGGCAATCGATCGCATTATCCTGGAGGATCCTGCGGTTGAGAGTCTTTCGTCTTTTATCGGCGCGGATGGGGTCAATACGACGCTGAACAGCGGACGCATTTCCATTAACCTGAAGCCGCTCGAGCAGCGCAGCCCGGTCCGCATCAGCGCGTCGGATGTGATTCGGCGTCTGCAAAACAACCTGCAGCAGGTATCGGGCGTGCACCTGTACATGCAGCCGGTGCAGGACATCACGGTGGATGACCGAGTGAGCCGCACGCAATACCAGTACACGCTTGAAGATCCCGACACCGGCGAACTGAACGAGTGGAGCAACAAATTCGTTGCCGCGCTGAACAAGCTGCCGGAGCTGGAAGACGTGGCGACGGACCAGCAGACCAACGGGCGCGCCGTTTCGCTGATGATCGATCGCGTGACGGCATCGCGGCTCGGCATCGCTCCGACGACTATCGACAACACACTGTACGACGCCTACGGGCAGCGGCAAATCAGCACGCTCTACACGCAGCTCAATCAATACCATGTGGTGCTGGAGACAGCGCCGCAGTGGCAGCAGAACCCGGGCAACCTTGGGGATCTTTACATTCAGAGCAGCGCATCGAGCGGCGCCAGCGGCGCGGGAGCTTCGACTTCGTTCTCGTCGTCAGCATCGTCGTCGGCGGGATCGAGCGCGCTGACCAGTTCGACGAAATACACGCCGGGATCCGGCGTTCTGACGGCGCCCGCCTCTGTGCTCGCGGGGACGACCAGCACCCAGGGGACATCGTCGATTGCGGGGGGAACGGTGGCGGGGACGACGGCGAACGCATCGACTGCGTCGACCGGCGCAAATGCTGTGCCCCTGAGCGCCTTCACGCATGAGGCGACGACGACCGAAGCGCTTTCCATCAATCACCAGGGACAGTTTCCTTCGGTGACGGTGTCGTTTAATCTGGCGCCCAACGCTTCGCTGGGGACGGCGATCTCGGATATCGACAAGGCTGCGGCGAATCTGCACTTTCCCGACAGCCTGCAGGCCGGATTTCAGGGAACGGCGGCCTCCTTCAAAAACTCGCTGTCGAATGAGGCCTTGCTGATTCTGGCTGCGCTGGTCACCGTGTATATCGTTCTCGGTGTGCTGTACGAGAGCTTCATTCATCCGGTGACGATTCTCTCCACGCTGCCCTCGGCGGGCGTAGGGGCATTGCTTTCGCTGATGCTGTTTCGTCAGGACCTGAGCGTGGTGGCCATTATCGGCATCATCCTGCTGATCGGCATCGTCAAGAAGAACGGCATTATGATCGTGGACTTCGCTCTTGAAGGGGAGCGGGAGCACGGGAAGAGCGCGACCGACGCGGTGTTCGAGGCCTGCCTGCTGCGGTTTCGCCCCATCATGATGACCACGATGGCCGCGCTGCTGGGCGGATTGCCGCTGGCGCTGGGCCGGGGGCTGGGGTCGGAGTTGCGCCGTCCGCTGGGCATTGCCATGGTGGGGGGGCTGTTGCTGAGCCAGATCCTGACGCTGTATACGACGCCGGTGATCTACATTTTCTTCGATAACCTCGGCCAGCGCATCACGGGCAGACGCCCATCGCAGGAGCCGACCCATGCGGCAGGGTCGGGATTCTCCGGTGCGGAGGGCGCGACGCTGTGAGCTTCTCGTGGACCTTCATCCGGCGACCCGTCGGCACCACGCTGTTGACGATTGCGGTGGCGATCGCCGGCAGCATTGCGTTTGTGGTGTTGCCGGTGGCCCCGCTGCCGCAGGTGGATTTCCCCACGATCAACGTGCGCGCCAGCCTGCCGGGAGCCAGCGCTCAGACCATGGCGGCCTCGGTGGCAACCCCGCTGGAGCGCCAGCTCGGCCACGTAGCGGGCATTACCGAGATGACCTCGTCGAGTTCGCTCGGCAGCACGCAGATCACACTGCAGTTCGACCTCAGCCGCAATATCGATGGCGCGGCGAACGACGTGCAGGCCGCGATCAACGCGGCCCGGACCTATTTGCCCGCCAACCTTCCCAGCAATCCTTCGTATTACAAATCGAATCCGTCCGATGCTCCGATCATGATCCTCGGGATTACATCGGATAAATACGACGTGACGAAGACCTACGATCTGGCGTCGACGGTCCTCGAGCAAAAGCTCTCGCAGATCAACGGCGTCGGGCAGGTGTTTGTGGGCGGTGGTGCGACGCCGTCGGTGCGCGTGGAAGTGGACCCCACCAAGCTGGAGAGCTTCGGGCTCACGCTGGGCAGCGTGCAGTCGGTGCTGAGCCTGCAGAATTCGCATGAGCCGCGGGGGCAGCTATCGAACGGCGCGATGACAGCGGACATTATCACGAACGATCAAATCTCTCGCGCCAATCAGTATGCTCCGCTGATCGTCGGTTATAACCACGGAGCGGCCGTGCGCCTGGCCGACGTGGCCAGCGTCTACGACTCCACGCAAAACCTCCGCACCGCTGGATACATGGACGGCGTTCGCGCGGTCTTCGTGATCATCTTCCGGCAGCCTGGCGCCAACATCATTCAGACGGTCGACAACATTCGGGCGCAGTTGCCGTTTCTTGAAGCGGTTCTGCCGCAGGGCATCAAGACCACCATTGTGCTGGACCGCACCACCACGATCCGGGCTTCGGTCAACAACGTAGAGAAGACGCTGGCGGGCTCCGTTTGCCTGGTGGTGCTCGTGGTCTTCATTTTCCTGCGCAGCCCGCGGGCCACACTGATTCCCATTGTTGCCGTTCCGGTCTCGCTGATCGGGACCTTCAGCGTGATGTATCTGCTGGGGTACAGTGTCGACAATCTGTCGCTGATGGCCCTGACGATTGCCACGGGTTTTGTCGTGGACGATGCCATCGTGGTGATGGAGAACATCACGCGTCACCTGGAAAGCGGGATGCCGGCGTTCAACGCAGCTCTGGTGGGAGCGCGGGAGATCGGCTTCACCGTCTTCTCCATCAGCATGTCGCTCATCGCGGTATTTATTCCTATTCTGATGATGGGCGGCATTATCGGGCGCCTCTTCAGGGAATTTGCAGTCACTCTGTCGGTGGCGATCATCGTTTCGATGGTGGTCTCGCTGACTACAACGCCGACCATGTGCGCGCACCTGCTGAAGCAGCGCCAGGAGGACGAGCGACATAACTGGTTTTACCGGACGAGCGAGAAGCTGTTCAGCGGATTGCTGGCAGGGTATCGGGTGTCGCTTGCCTGGGCTCTGGATAATCCGGTGCTGATTATTCTGGTCCTCATTCTGACGATTGCGCTCAACGTAGTGGTGATCATTCGCATTCCGAAAGGGTTTTTTCCGCAGCAGGATACGGGCGCCGTGGTCGGCGGAGTGCAGGGGCCCCAGGACGCATCGTTCTCGTTCATGAACTACTCGGTGCAGAAGCTGATGCAGGTGATTAAGTCGAACCCGGCTGTGGCGCATGCCAACGCCTACACCGGCGGGAACGGCTCCAGCAATGGCGGGTTCATCTATGTCGCGTTGAAACCCCTGGGCAGCGGCCCGGGTGAGCGGAAAGACAGCGCCATGCAGGTGATTAACGAGTTGCGTCCCAAGATCAACAGCATGCCGGTGGCATCGGCGTTTCTGCAGCCGGTGCAGGATCTGCGTATCGGCGGACGATCGAGCAGCGCGCTGTATCAATACACGATTCAGTCGGACAATATTCCGGATCTGGCGCACTGGGGGCCGATTTTGCTGGCCGAGATGCGCAAGCTGCCCGGCCTGCAGGACGTGAATACGGACCAGCAAAACGGGGGCCTCGACGAGATGCTGACCTACGACCGGGTGACCGCGGCACGTCTTGGCCAGACACCGCAGTCGCTGGACAGCGCGCTGTACAGCGCATTCGGCCAGTCGGAAGTATCGGTGATTTACACGCAGCTCAACCAGTATTACGTGGTGATGGAAGTAGCGCCGAAGTACTGGGAGTCACCGGAGGGGCTCAAGGATATCTGGTTTCGCACGGGTGGCACGTCGACCTCGGGCTCGTCGGCGGGGATCAACACGATTTCCCCGCTGGCCACGGTGACACGGGCAAGCACGACGACCACGCCGCTGCAGGTGAGCCACACGGGACTTTTCCCGTCGGTCACGGTTTCCTTCAATCTTTCCAGCGGGATGTCGCTCAGCGATGCCACGCGCGAAGTGAGCCAGATGGAGTCGCGCCTCGGGATGCCCACCACAGTGAGAGGGTCCTTTGCGGGGACCGCGCAGGCTTATCAGGATTCCCTGGCCACGGAAAAGTATCTGGTGCTCACGGCGGTGCTGGCGGTCTACATCGTGCTGGGAATTCTGTACGAGAGCTGGGTGCACCCGCTCACGATCCTGACCACGCTGCCCTCGGCGAGCATCGGCGCCATGCTGGCGCTGATGCTCTTTCACATCGACCTCAACGTGATTTCCATTATTGGCATCATCCTGCTGATTGGGATCGTCAAGAAGAACGCAATTATGATGATTGATTTCGCGCTGATGGCGGAACGCGAGGAGCAGAAGAACACTTACGACGCCATCTTTGAGGCCTGCATGTTGCGCTTCCGTCCTATTCTGATGACCACGATGGCGGCCATCTGTGGCGCCTTACCTCTTGCGTTCGGTACAGGAATGGGTTCCGAACTCCGCCGGCCGCTGGGGATAACCATTGTGGGAGGTCTGCTGCTGAGCCAGTTGATTACGCTGTACACGACCCCGGTGGTGTATCTCGCGCTGGATCGGCTGCGGCTGTGGGTGATGGGCAAATCGCACGACACCTTCCGCGGGAATGTGGAAGGAGCAACGTCATGAGCGGGATGAATCGCCGCAATTCGGGGATTGGCGCCCTGAGCCTTGCGCTGGCGGGCCTAGCCGGCTGCACGGTGGGACCGAAGTATCACGCCCCGGCGCCGCCGCCGATCACCGCAGCCAACTACAAGGAGTCCACGGTCAACTTTCACGATCAGCCCGGCTGGAAGGTGTCCAGTCCAGGCGACGCCATGCTGCGCGGGAACTGGTGGGAAGTTTTCCATGAGCCTGAGCTGAACACGCTCGAGGATCAGCTGAACATCGATAATCAGACGATCAAGCAATACTTCCAGCAATATATGGAGGCGCGTGCTCTGATTGCTGAGGCGCGCTCACAATATTGGCCGACGATCACCGCAAATCCCGGATGGGGCCGATCGAGGAGTTCTTCGAATCTGGGCAGTTCTTCCACGGCGAATCCGGGGCACACCAGCACGCAGTGGTCGGCGCCGCTGGAAGCTTCGTGGACCCCTGATTTGTGGGGAAAGATTCGCAATGAGGTGCGGACGGAAGAATATGCCGCCCAGGTGAGCGCGGCCGATCTGGAACTGGAAAAGCTGACCGAGCAGGCCTCGCTGGCCGAGTATTACTTTGAGATTCGCGGCCAGGACATGCTGCAGCAGATCGTGAATCAAACAGTCGCCGCCGATCAGAAGGCTCTGGACGCCAACCAGGGCGCATACGATGCAGGAACCGGCGACTACATTTCGGTCGTTGAGTCGCGTGCGACGCTGCAGGCTGCGCAGGCGGCGGCCACGAATGTTGGGCTTTTGCGCGCACAATACGAACATGCGATCGCCGTACTCATCGGCAAGGTTCCAACCGATTTCTCGATTCCGGTGAAGCCGATGGTCTATGCGCCTCCGGCAATTCCCACGGGCGTGCCATCACAACTGGTAGAGCGGCGGCCCGATGTGGCGGCGGCGGAGCGAACGCTTGCCGAGGCCAACGCGACCATTGGGATTGGGTATGGAGCTTTCTTTCCGCAGGTTACGATATCTGCCGGGGCCGGCTTCGAGGCCTCGACCCTGAAGCACCTGTTTGACTGGGCGAGCCGAACGTGGTCGGTCGGTCCTTCCGCATCGCAGGTGATCTTCGATGGCGGTCTGTACCGTGCCGAGCTGCACCAGTACGAGGCTACCTACAACGCCGACCTCGCGAGTTACCGCCAGACGACGCTGACTGCCTTTCAGCAGGTAGAGGATGCACTGGTCGCGACGCGCATCTATTCGCAGCAGATCCTCGAGCAGCAGGGTGCTGTCAAGTCGTCGCAGCAGTTTCTGGATCTCGAGGTTCAACGTTACAACCTCGGCGTGGACCCGTACGTCGACGTTGTGACGGCGCAAACGACGCTGCTGAGCAATCAGCAGGGGCTTAATGTGCTGCAGGTGTCGCAGATGATTTCGGCGGTGGAGCTGGTGCAGGCTCTGGGCGGCGGGTGGGATGTTTCGCAGCTCCCGACGGCACAGCAAACCGCGGCGCGAGTTGCCAACGGCGACTATAAACCTAAGCAATAGCGGGGCGATGCCGACCCCGTCGTGAGCATGGCGGCTCCATCCCGGCAGAAGGCGCGCCTGGGATCCTGATGGGCGCTCCGGTCTCCTCAAAATACAAAGCGCCCGCTGGTTGGCGGGCGCTCTGGAACCCTGGAAGTCTCCTGCTATTGCGGGTCGAAGATGGCAGCAACGTTGGCGTTGTTACCGAGGGTGATGGTGCACTGGTTCGGGGAACCGGTGACCGGGGTACAGTTACTCGACCATCCGTCGAACACCGAGTTGGCATCGTGGGTGGCGATCAGGGTCACCGTTTGGTTCAGAGTGAAAGTTCCGGTGCAGGTGCTGGTGGGGCTGGCGGCTCCGGCCGTGGATGTGCAGCTGATGTTGCCGGGACCCTGGACGGTGCCGCCGCCGCCACCGAGGTTGAGCACGGTGAGAGTGGGCGTGGTCGGGCTGCCGGTATCGACCTGATTCGGCGGCCAGGTCAGCACACCGGTGGCCGAGATCACGCTGGTGTCGGGCAGGGTGGTGATGGCCGTGATCGAAGTGGTGCCGATACCGATGGTCGTCGCGAGGCCGGAAGAGCTGATGGTGGCTACGTCGGTGTCACTGGAAATCCAGTTAACCTGATCGGTAAGGTCGGCGGTGAGCGGGGCCGCGCTGTAAGTTCCAATGGCGAGGAACTGTGCCGTTTCTCCCACTTCACCGACGGTCTGCGCGGTTGGCGTAACCGAAAGCGAAGTGAGAATCCTGCCCGAGGAGCCGGTGGATACCTGAATGGCCGCGGTGGCCGCCAGGATGCTGCCGTCAGGAGCGGTGGCGAGAGCGGTGATGGTGGCGGATCCCGGCCCAACGCCGGTCACGAGGCCGGTCGAGGCGACGGTGGCAACCTGTGCATCGCTGGATTGCCACTGGACCTGGTTCGTCATATTCACCGTAACCGGCGAGGTGTTGTAGACCCCGATGGCGAGGAGTTGTGCGGTCTGCCCGGTCGAGGTAATGTCCTGCGTACCGGGAGTGACATCGAGGGCGGTCAGAGCGCGCGTGGGCTGGGCGGCGGCGACTGTGACGGTACCGAAACCGGAAACGACTGAACCGTCCGGACCGGTCGCCAAGGCGGTAATGGTGGCGGTGCCGATGCCGGTTCCGGTGACCAGACCGGTGGAGGACACCTGGGCTACGCTGCTGTCGCTGGACTGCCAGGTGACCAGACTGGTCAGGTTTTCAGAAGTTGGCGCCGCGCTATAGGTGCCGATTGCAAGATACTGCGCAGTTTCGCCGGCGGCAGCGATCGTCTGATTGTTGGGGATTACGGTGACGAGGGTGAGGCTTCTGGTGGTGGTTCCGGTCCCGCCGGTTCCACCGGTCGCGCCGGCCACAGTGATGTCAGAGGTGGCCGTAACCGGACCAAAGCCCCCATGGGCCGTTGCACTGATGACTGCGGTTCCGCCCTGGACGCCGGTCGCCAGACCGGTGGTCGCGGAAATCGTAGCGACCAGCGGCACAGTGGAGGACCAGGTGACCTGGCTGGTGATGTCCTCGGTTGTGGTGGCGTGACCCGATTCGGTGTAGACGCCGATGGCATGATATTGCTCGGTTGCGCCCGTCCCAACGATGACCGTGCCCACAGTCGGCTGGATGATCAGGCCGGTGAGGGACTTCGACATGCAGCCAGTAAAGGCAAACAAGGAGGACAGGAGTAATAGGCCAATGCCAGCAGAGGCAGGGCGGGAAGGCACACGAATCGGCAAGGTAGTCCTTACATGCATAAGAAGTCACCGTCCTCAGGAATACTGAAGAGCGGGGGTGGCTCTCAGGCTTCTGGGCTGCGAGTCTGTGCGGAATTATAGGCTCAGGAGCGCGAGTTAGTATTCCACTTTCGGGGGAGTTGACCGGGAAGGTAACCACAGTTTTTGAGTCGTCCAGGAGGGGCCGGTTTTGGTCTGCCGGGAGGCGCTGTCCCGCCGGATTTTGTCTCGCGGATGGAGGACGAACCGGTTCGGGACGCGCAGGCTAAAGGGCGAAATCCGGATGGGCGACGGTTACAGGGCGATAAAGAGAGCTCGCTCCTCGACCGTAAGCTCGATGCCGGCGTTGCGAGCCGCTTCCTGGAGAGCCGCGTCGAGCATACGGACGGGGTCGGGGCTGACGTCGAGGCGGCGCATGAGGCCTTCGCCTTTTTTCGGGCCGGCGGAGAGGATGATTTTGAGGCCGCGGCGCTTGCACTTGACCGGGGTACCGTCCTCCAGCTTCGCATTCATCGGTTTGATGTATGCATCGATATAGTGAACGCCGATGCCGGATTTGTCGTCGGTGAGCTGTGGGAGCTTCTCGAGGGCGGCGGGATTGAGATCGCAGAGTCTGATTTTCATGCGGAGGCTCCGCGGAGCGCGATGCCTTTGGCCTCGAGCCAGGGGTCCATAGTCATGCGGAAGGCGCGGATGTGGTCGGGTGTGCTGCCACAGCAGGCACCGATGATGTTGGCGCCGGCTTCGAGGATAGGCAGCAGGCCTTTGACCATTTGATCGGGCGTTTCGTCGTAGATGACTTTCATCTGGACAAGTTTGGGCTGGCCGGCGTTGGGCTGGACCATGACCGGCAGGGTAGTAGCGGCGTGGTAGCGATGGACCGCGGTGAGGGCGCGATCCATATCCATCCGGGTTCCGCAGTTGAGGGCGACGATGTGCGCGCCGTGCTCTTCCATGAATTCGGCGGCGCGCTCCGGATCGACGCCCATCATAGTGCGGAAGGTCGAGCCGTCGAGGGTGACGTCGTAGGCCATGGAACCAATGATGCAGGGGGCTCCGGCGGTTTGCGCAGCCTGGATCCCGAGGAGCAGTTCTTCGAGCGAGGTTTGGGTTTCGATGATGATGGCGTCGGCCCCGGCCGCGACGAGAGCCACGGCTTGTTCTTCAAAGGCAGAGCGGACCTGCGCTTCGGTGAAGTCGCCATAGGGCTCGAGCAGGCCACCGAAGGGCCCCATATCGCCGATGACGTAACCGGCGCGGTCGCCGAAGGCCTGGCGGGTGATCTCGACCCCGGCTTGGTTGATGGCCGCGACGTGCTGGCCTTCGCCGTGGCGCGTGAGCATGATGCGCGAGCCGCCGAAGGTGTTGGTGAGGATGCAGTCGGAACCGGCGTCGGCGTAGCGGCGCTGGATGGCGAGGACGCGGTCGGGGTGGGTGAGGTTCCACGCTTCGCCGCAATTGCCCTGTTCGAGGCCGGCGAGCATGAGCTGGGTGCCCATGGCGCCGTCGCAGAGCAGAGGGCGATCGCGGATGATTTCGTGCAGCAGCTTTTTCATGTCAGGTCGGTGTCCTGGGCGCCTTCTCTTTGTACCAAAGCGTAGTGGAGGGTTTCGAGGACGAGACCCCATTTGTGGTTGCGGCTGGCGGATTCGCAGAAGCATCCGGCGGCGGAGGGCTCGCGTTTCCAGGCGAGGATGGCGTTGAGGTGTTCGCCGGCGAGGGGCTTCTCGGTGTCGATCGCAGACATCAGGCGGTCGGGATCCTCCAGATATTGGCACATGTGGGTGTGCCCGGAGCCGTTGGGAGCGGGGGCACAGTGCTGCTCGCGGACAGGGTAACCCGCGTCGCGCGGGCCGAGCCTGACTGTGTAGTCGAAGGCCAGCGGACGGCCCATGTTGGTGCAGGTGGTGCCGTCGTAGCGGAAAACGGCGTCGAGCGAGCCGTCGGGATTTTCCCGGAGCGAAAGGCGCTCGCTTGCCCACCGGTCGAGAGCTTTGCGGTTGACGGTGTAGGCGGCGTCCGAATCGAGGACGGGCGGACGGGCAGGGAATTGCTCTCCAGCGGGACGTGGAGCACGACGATAGGGCACACGCCGGTACTGGCAGGGTCCGAAGGAGCAGCGTTCGCAGGGGATGAGGTCGGTGAGGCGGCGCAGTTGGTGGGCGTGACGAGTGAGTCCAAAGACGGCGAGCTGGGTCTTGCGGGGGCGCAGCATGCCGGAGTCGAGGACGTCGACATGCGAGGGAAAGGGTGCGTGGCGGGTGCTCTGGATCAGTTGGAGGAGCTGCGGCTGCTCGGCGACATCCCACTCAGAGTAGCCCGGGCTGTCATGGGGAAGCACCGCCATCTCATGGCTCTCGGCCCAGCCGCAGAGACGGGCGCCGGTGAGGGTGGTGAGGTTCTCGACGACGGCCGAGGCGTACATCTCGAGGAAGAAATACTCATCGGGTTTTTCGTCGGTCCAGAGGCGGGCTGCTTGCTCTTCGGCTTCGGGTCCGGCGCCCACGGCTACCAGGATGACGCTATGGGCTTCAGCCTGCCGCAGTGAGGCCTGCAGACGCGTGCCGGAAAACGGCGCGCCGTCGATACAAATTGCATCTCCGTTTAGATCGAGCGACTCGGCCTGCCGTGCGTAGAACCAGGGGCGGCCGTGTTCGGCGTACCAGGAGCGGGCCTGATCGGCAAGCTCAAGCGCGCGGCCTGCGAGGACGTGGCCGCGAGGATAGCCGAGGAGACGGATGTATTCGTCGAGCTGCACGTCGACGGCGGGCCGTGTGCCGGCGAGGCACGTACTTGAGAGCTCCAGCGATTCGGCTACTGGCCGCATGGGATCGTCTCTGTCGGTTTGCACTTCAGGGGTTTGAACTGACAGCCGTCGACGAAGAAATCGAAGAAGGCGGGGTGGGTCTCGAGACGGCAGTGCTCGACGCGGCGGACGAGGTCTTCGAGTTCCTGGCGTTTGGTGCGGGAGAGCAGGGCAATCGTCGCGCCTTCGATGGCGGTGTTGCCGGCCTGGACGATCTTTGCGGGATCGATGCTCGGGACGAGGCCGATGCGCTGGGAGGCTTCGACGTTGAGGTGACGGCCGAAGCCTCCGGCGAGGTAGAAGAGGGAAAGGTCGTCGCAGTCGATACCATAGCTGGAAAAGACAACCTGCAGGCCGGCGACATTCGCGCCCTTGGCCTGCGCCAACTCGTTGACGTCGCTCTCGAGGAGGTAGATTTCGTTGTCGGGCGATTCGCCTTGGTGGAGGACGATCCGTTGCGGGCCGTCTTCGAAGCGACCCAGTTCGTTCATGCGGCCGGTGCGGAGAAGTTCGCTCAACGTGTCAATCAATCCCGAGCCGCAGATACCGGCGGGTGTGACGTCGCCAATGACGCGCAGATGGCATGCGCCCTCGTCGTCGATACGGACTTCTTCGATGGCGCCGTCGAGCGCGGGCATGCCGCAGGCAATGGCTCCTCCCTCGAAGGCTGGGCCGGCGGGACAGGACGCAGCGAGGATGCGATGGCGGTTGCCAACGATCAACTCGGTGTTGGTGCCGATGTCCATGATGGCGGCGAGGCGATCTTCGTGCGCGAGATCGACGGCGAGCATGGCTGCAGCGGCATCCGCGCCGACGTGTCCGCTGATGATGGGCGCGCCGTAGACGCGGGCTTTGGGGTGGATGGGCAGCAGGCTGCGGAGCCCGGTTTGCGTGAGGCTTGTGGTCACGCGGCGGCCTTCGGCGAGTTCGATTTCGGTGATGGATCGGTATGGGGACTGGCCGATGGAGTGGACGCTCTGGCGGAAAAACAGGTCACGCATGGTGGAGTTGCCGACGACGACCACCTCATAGATGGAGCGGGGGTTGACGGGGAATTTCTCGATCGCGTGGGTCAGGTAGCCGGCGAGGGTACGGAGCAGCAGGCGCCCGGGGTGATCGGTGTCGTAGGCGATGCGTGACATGACTTCGGAGCCGGCGAAGCGCTGCGGGTTTTCGAAGGAAGTGTCGGCGATGAGCTCGCCGGATTCGAGATCGAGAAGGCGGAGGACGACGGTGGTGGTCCCGAGGTCGATGGCGAGGCCGTGGATAGGGCCGGTGGAGCGGTCGACTTCGACGCGGTCGATGAGGATGCGGTCGCCGTCGCGGGTAACGGCGGGATCGAGGTGGAAAGGCGTGTGGGTGAGGGGCAAGCCGAATGCGTGGCGTTCGATCCGCATGGTGCCGCGGCGCATGGTGTGGCAGCGGACATGGCCTTCAGCGGCGACAACGGAAGATTGGCAGGCGAGGCGGAAGTTGCCTTTGAGATGGCGCTCCGGTTCGGTCATTGGCGAGAGCGCTGACATGCCCTCGACGATCTCCAGCATGCATTCGCGACACTTGCCCTGCTTGCGGCAGGAAGTGGGGACATCAATGCTCAATGCTTCGGCGTGGTCGAATAGCGTGAGGCCCGGAGTTGCCTTGATCGATTGGCCGTTGATGGCGAGGGTCGCGGTCATGCGCGGATATTCGGGAATCCTTTCGCTTCGAGTTCGGACTTAACAGCCTCGGCGACTTCCTGGGCGGATCCGTCGCGGTCGGCTTCCTCGGACCACCTCCACTGCGCGAGGTAGTCGTCGGCGGCCTGGAGGCCGAGCTTGGCGGCCAGCAGATCGACCTGCGCCATGAAGCGCGGGTCAAGCATCAGGTTCACGTCGTCGGAATCGTCTTCGGCCCTGATCTGCGTGGGGATTTCCTGCCAGTAAAGGATCTTGTAGGTGGCCACGGTCACCCCTGAGCGGCGAGCCGCAGGAAGAGATCGACGGCGGCTGAGGCGTTGGCTCCGTATCCATCGGCGCCAATCTCGTCGGCGAACATCTGGCTGATGGGCGCGCCTCCAATGGCCATCTTGATATTCGTACGGCCTGCGGCCTGAAATCCGTCGATGACCGTCTTCATGTACATCATGGTTGTGGTGAGCAGGGCGCTCATGCCGATGATGGTCGGATTGCATTTGTCGGCGGCGGCCATGAATTTCTCGACGCTCTGATCGACGCCGATGTCGTGCAGCTCAAACCCGGCGCCTTCGGCCATCATGCCCACCAGGTTTTTTCCGATGTCGTGCAGGTCACCGCGGACTGTACCCATGAGGAGAACGCCTTTGGGCCTCGTAGTCGAATCTTTCGAGGTGAGCAATGGCTTCAGGACGGCCATTCCGGCTTTCATGGCACGCGCGGCGATGAGGACCTCCGGGACGTAGAGGACGTTGTGCTTAAAGTCTTCGCCGACGACGCTCATGCCGGCGATGAGTCCTTCGTTGAGGACTTCCTGTGGCGAGCGGCCCTCCGCCAGAGCCGCTTCCGTGAGCTTCCCCACCTGGTCGGCGTTGCCCTCGTAGAGATATTGATTCATCAGGGCGTAGTCGGGCATGGGTCCTCAGCGAGCGGCGGCCAGGGTGGCGGCGCGCTTCGTGTTGAATTCATCGAGGGCTTCGAGCATGGCGAGAATGTTTTCGCGCGGCATGCCGGGGCTGGTGCCTCCGCCGACGGAGAGGATGATGCCCTCGCCGGCGGAGCCTTCGAGCACCTCGAGGGTTTCATCCTTCACTTCTTCGGGTGTGCCGCGCACGGCGACTTCCAGCGGATTGACGTTGCCCATCAGGCACATCCGGTCGCCGACGCGCCGCTTCACTTCCGTGATGTGCCGCTGCTTGCCCCAGTTGAGGACGTTGAAGCCGGTGTCGGGCAGGTGATCGAGGCAGGCGTCCACTTCGGCGTCGTTGTGGTAGACCTTGACCCAGTCTTTGGGGAAGGCATCGCAGATGCGCTTGAGATAGGGGTGGGCGAATTCGAGGTAGTGGTCCTCGTTGATGAAGCCGACGATGTCGTCGAGGATGAAGATGCTCTCGACGGCATCGCCCATGACTTTGTGCTGGGCTTTGAGCCAGTCGATGATGACGCGGGTGCAGAGATCGATGAGTTTGTGCGCGCCTTCGGGATTCTCGACCAGGTCGATCATGAAGTTCGTGGTGCCGCGCACGAAGCCGGCCGTGCAAAGCGGGCCGCGCGAGGTGACCATGGGCAGGATGTATCCGGCGTCGAGGATGCGCTGGCGGGCCATTTTGATGCGGTGCAGGGTGAGTCCGGCGAAACCATCGGCTTCGACTTCATAGTCGGGGAACTGGTCGATGTCTTCGAGGTGATACAGCGTGTGGTATTCGCTGGGCGTGTTGTCCTGCCAGAATTTAATTTTGGCGCCGAGGATTGAAGGCTCGGCGGCCATCCCGTACTCCATCCACCACGACGGGATGAAGATGATGTTGGGGAATTCCTGCATGATTTTCAGGTTGGACTGAAACCAGAGCTCGGGGTCGAGAAAGTAGTCGAGGTGCTGGATGCCGAGGTAGCCGGGAATCCAGGGGCTGTCGACGATGAGCGCCATGGGGATCTTGTCCAGCTTTTCGCGGCGGGCGGCGCGCTTAAAGGTTTCCCATTGTTCGGGCAGCATAGATATCCTTCAGGTCGCCGCTGGGGGGAGACCACGGGAATGAACCGATCACTGGTTGGCGCTGGGGGCTTTGGGCTCCAGACGCCAGAGATTACGGATATTGTTGTAACACAAAACAAAATCGGTTTGGCCGCGGATTCCGGTGTCTTTTGTGGCGCCGCGAGCTCGACAAAAGGTGTGGATGGCGTTCGTGGTGCTTCGCCGCCAACCCGTCAGTGGCCGGAACCGGTGATTGACTGCGGAGCCATTTTGCTGAGGATCGATTGAAGTTTTGCGATTCCGAGCGACTGTTCCGGGCGGGTGGGAATCGGATCTTATCGCAGAGCGCCGGAGCGGCTTTCTCAGGATGTTTCGTCACGCTCGCGGGACAGGCACGGCTCAACACAGATCAATTCGCGGCACGAATCGATGCGTGAAGCGGCAGAGGCAAGCGAAACGTCAACGGAACTTCGCGGGGGTGCGCCGTTGCGCCGCCGTGCATGCGCTCGCGGATGTTTGTGAACAGGGCAGCGTAGCCGGGATCGGTTGACAGGGTCTTCGCCCAGTCGCAATCCTGCATCGTCATCAACAGAATGAAATGGTGATCCAGGGCGGCGCGAAAATACGGAAGTCCCTCTCGCGGGCGTCCCAGCAGCACGTAGTATTGGCCGAGAACGAAGCCGGTTTCCGCTCCGCGCTGAAATGCCGATTTCTGAACGCCGATCAATTCCTGCAGCATTCCGGACTTTCCGCCATGAGTCCAACCGCGTGAGGCTGCATCGGCGAGAGCGACATCGTCCGGATTCCGGGTGATGGAGGCAATGTGGCGAAGCTCGGCAAGGTACGCCGGATCGTTCCCCTGCGCAAAATCGATCGCGCCGAGGAAATAACTTGGGGTCAGCAGGGCCGGCTGGGTCTGCTCAAGCTCTCGCAGGCGATTGAGGCTTGCGCTCAGGTCATCGCCGAAATCCGCATGGATCAGGGCAGCATCGGTGGAAATGGCAGCGGAGGTGGGGTTGAGCCGGAGCGCTTCGTCGATCTGCTTCAGGGATGCGTCGCCTTCCAGCCGGTTGAGCAGGGTACTGGCATACCAGTGGTGAGTTTCCGCAGTGTTTGGATCGAGGGCGAGGGCGCGGCGGAATTCGGAGTCGGATTGTTCGATATTCCAATCCCAGAAGAACAGGGCAAACCCTTTTGCCCGATGGGCGGCGGCCAGGCTGGGATCGAGCCTGATGGCCTGGTCGGCTGCCGCTTCGGCGTGAGCGAAGGCATCGGCCAGGTTGGCGTGGGCAAACTGGGGCAACAGCTCGTAGCTTTCGGCCAGCCCGGCATACGCTTCGGCGTAGGAAGGGTCTTTTTGAATCGCCTTGGTATACGCATCGATGGCCCGCGAGAGACTGTCGGCGGTACGCAGATTCCAGTAGTAGCGTCCTCGCAGGTAAAGATCCTCAGCACCGGGGGCAGGAACGTGCTGCGGTTCGGTCGCCGGAAGACCGGATCCGAGAGATTCCGGAGCGGGAGGGTTCAGGCTTTTATGGAGATATAGAGCTGTAGCGATCCCGAGGAAGGTCAGCGCGCACAGCGCGGCCCACCCAAACCGGTGGCGGGGAGGGAGACTTTCGCCCGGCAGCCCCGGGGAAGGCGTCAGCACTCCTTCGTTCCCGACTGCCATGGAGTGTTCGACGGCCACCAGAAGAGGGTACCGGCTTCCCCCTGGCGCTGATGTCACTTCGCCGGGTGGCTGGTGCGCATCCTGTTCGCCCGAGCGCAACCAGGAATCGAGTTCGGAGGACCAGGCGTACACCCCGCTGCGTTTCCCGCCTGGAACGCGATGAACGGGAAGGCCGCGTTCGTGCTCCCAGCGCTTCGCGGTGCGCACATCGCAGTCGAAATACTCGGCGATCGCTTTCCAGGAGGCTAATTTGCGGCCGGACTGCTGAAGGGTGGGTCGACCTGGTAGAAGGGTATTCATGCCAATTTTCGACGACTCTATCGCGTCTGGCACCAGGGGGTTGGACCGGATGGAAGGAACCCAGTATATCGCCGCAGCGGCCGGGCGAACGGAAAATTGATGAGGCGCAAATGCCCCCATATGCCCCTTCATGTCCCTTCACTTCTCTTGCAGGCACCAGGACCGCACGCCGATGCTGATGATCCATCAGCCTTTTTCTGAAAATACAGCCGGCACCGAGAGCGACCCGCTCTGAAGAGGGACCTCGTATGAAATCCAGGATGTTGTACCGTGTTGCAGCCGTTTGCAGCCTTTTATTCCCCTGCCTTCCGGTTGTGGGCGCCACCAATTTGCCGTTTGGCCAGGTCACGACCGGAAGCGTCACGGCGTCGTCGGGCGTCGCGCTGCCGACAAAGTTCTCGTTCAGTGGGAACACCGGGGATCTGATGAATTTCCTGGTGGTAGCCACCAGTGGCAGCCTCGTTCCCGAGATCCAGTTGTACAACTCTTCCGGAACCGTGATCGCCTCCAACTACGCCGGAAATCCCTTTGGGTGTGGTGGCACGCAGGTCGGGATGAACACGATTCAACTTCCCGCGACGGAGACGTATGGTGTTTGGGTGACCGACTGTAACGGCGTGAATGGCGGGAGTTTCTCGATCTATCTCCAGCGAACGAACAACCCCGGGGGCACGCTTCTCTCCGTTCCGTTCGGTTCCGAAGAGACCGGAGCGATCAGTGGGGCGACGGATACCGACACCTACACCTTCACCGCCAACGCGAACGACGAGATCGACCTGACGCTGAACACTACGAGCGGAGCGATGGTCCCGGCGATGCGGATCTATAACCCCAATGGGACGCCCCTCACTTCCAACTTTGCCGGCAATCCATTCGGCTGTGGCGGCACCGACGTGCAGCTGAATACCGTCCAGATTCCGACGACGGGCACATATACGCTGCTTGTGAACGATTGCAACAACGTCAACAACGGAGACTATGAGATCTACGCGCAGCGCACCAACGCTCCCGGCGGCACGGTGGTGGCGCTGATGCTGGATCAGGTGCAGACCGGGTCCATCGATACGGAGACGCAGAACAATACCTACACGCTGGCTGCCAACGCCAACGACGTGTTCAACATCATCGTGGACACGACCAGTGGCGCCCTGATCCCGATGATGCGTCTCTACAATCCGGGGGGAGCGCTGGTTGCTTCGAATTTCGCCGGAAATCCATACGGCTGCGGCGGCAGCGAGGTGAGCCTGAACGGGGTGACTGCGGCCACCACGGGGACGTATATCTTACTGGTCTCCGACTGCGATACTACGAACAGCGGCGACTATTCGATGTTCGCCCAGCGGGTGAGCAATCCGACGGGGACGGTGACCCTGCCGATTGGCCAGACGGTAACCGGTCTGGTGGGCGAGCCGCTGGTGAGTGAGGCCTACACGCTGAACGGCAATCAGGGGGACGTCTTCGATTTCACGCTGGTCACCACGAATGGAAGCCTCGTTCCGGCGAGCGCTCTGTACACGTCCGCGGGGGCAGTGCTGGCCTCGAACTATAGCGGAAATCCGTTTGGCTGCGGCGGCGGCGGTCTGGAGATGAATACGATTACGCTGCCCTCAACGGGGACGTATTACCTGTACGTCTACGACTGCGATACGACAAACACGGGCAACTATGCGCTTTACACGCAGCGCATCAACAATCCAACCGGTGCGTCTCCGGTGCTGTGGGGTCAGGTGCAGACCGGGACGGTCGGCGCTACGGCGCAAAGCACGACCTACACGTTTCCGGGCACTTCGGGAAATACGATCGACCTCACGGTGAGCGGCACCACCTCGGGGAGCAAATTCGTCCCCAAGGTCCGGCTCTACAACCCTAATGGTTCCCTGCTGACCTCGAACTACAGCGGCAACCCCTTCGGCTGTGGCGGTACGAGTGTTTCGCTGAATTCCGTCTCCCTTTCGCAAAATGGCACCTATACGCTGCTGGTGGGCGACTGCAGCGACACGAACACGGGCAATATCAGCCTGGTTTCTCAATGCTTCGGCACCTGTCCCGTGCCGGCGCCGGTGATTGCGTCGATTTCGCCGCTCAAAACCCTCGCCCCCGGCAGCGGCTTCACGCTGAGGGTGAACGGCTCCAACTTCGTCAACCAGTATTCGACTTCGGTTGTGCAGTGGGCGGGCAGCGATCTGTCCACTACCTTTGTGAGTACCGGACAGATAACAGCGCAAGTGCCCGCTGCCGACGTTGCGACTGCTGGAGTCTTTCCGGTGACGGTCTATACGCCCGGCCCGGGCGGCGGCACATCCAACGCCGTCGACTTCACGGTGAATAATCCGGTGCCCACGGTCAGTTCCATCTCTCCAACGAATGTGGCCGAGCAGGGCCCGGACTTCACGCTGACGGTGAACGGCACGAACTTTGTCCGGGGTTCCTCCGTCCAGTGGAACGGTTACAGCCTGGCGACCACCTTCGTGAGCGGTCAGGAATTGCAGGCCACGGTTCCGGCTTCCGACATCTTGTCCGCCGGGAGTGCCACGGTAACGGTTTTCAACGCTGCGCCGGGAGGGGGAACGTCCGCACCGGGGCTGACGTTCACCATCACGCGCATCACGCCTAAGATTACCTGGGCCACGCCGGCGGCCATCACTTACGGCACAGCGCTGGGCCCAAATCAGTTGAACGCGACGGCTAGTGTGGCAGGCACATTCGCCTATACGCCGACGGCCGGGACTGTGCTCACAGCCGGAAGCCAGACTCTTGCGGCCACCTTCACGCCGACCGACTCCACCGACTATTTGACCGCCATGGACAGCGTGACGCTGACGGTGAACCAGGCGGCCCCGATCATCACCTGGCCGCCCCCCGCGCCCATTACCTATGGGACCCTGGTGAGCGCGACCCAGGAGGATGCGACAGCGAACGTTGCCGGAACGTTCTCCTACAACGAGCCGGTGGGGTGGAAGCCGAAAGCAGGAACGCGCAGCATCACCGTGACGTTCACTCCGACGGATGCCACCAACTACAAGACGGTGAAGGCGACCGTCACCCTGATCGTGAACCAGGTAACCCCAACCGTCACTTGGCCGACCCCTTCGGCGGTCGCCTATGGAACAGCCCTGAGCGGAACCCAACTGGACGCCACGGCGAGCGTCGCGGGCAGCTTTGTCTACACGCCCGCGTCGGGAACGGTTCCGGCGGCCGGAGCGCAGACACTCTCAGTAACATTCACTCCGACGGACGCCACTGACTATGCGGCGGTGACGACTACAGTGACGCTGCTCGTCAACAAAGATGTGCTCACAGTGAGAGCGGTAAGCGCGAGCCGAGCGTATGGGGTGGCGAATCCCACGTTGACGGACACCTTTACAGGCTTCGTGAACGGGGACACGCAGAGCGTGGTGAGCGGTGCGGCTGCATTGAGCACGACGGCGACGAGTGCCTCGACGGTGGGATCGTTTCCCATCACGGCGGCGCAGGGCACACTGTCGGCTGCTAATTACACATTCGGTTTTGTGAATGGAACGCTGACAGTCACGCAGGCGACGCCGATGATTACGTGGCCCAAGCCGGCCGCGATCACCTACGGCACGGCACTGAGCGCGACCCAACTGAACGCGACGTCGAAAACCGCCGGGACGTTTGCTTACAATCCTGGGGCCGGAGCTGTGCTGACCGCGGGCACGCAGACACTGTCGGTTTCGTTCACTCCCACTGACACCGTGGACTACACCACCGCGACTGCCAGCGTGGCGCTGACGGTGAATAAGGCCGCGCCGGAGATCCCCTGGCCGAATCCCGCACCGATTGTGTATGGCACCCTGGTCAGCGCTGCGCAGGAAGACGCTACAGCAAATGTACCGGGAACGTTCTCCTATTCGCAGCCGATGGGATGGAAGCCGAAGGCGGGCACGCATACCATCTCGGTCACTTTTGCGCCGACCGATTCGACGGATTACAAGACCGCCGTCGCTACGGTGACGCTGACAGTGAACCAGGCGATGCCGTTGATCACCTGGCCCGCGCCCGCCTCGATCGGCTATGGCACGGCGTTGAGTTCCACGCAACTGGACGCGACCGTCAGCGTTCCCGCGGTGTGCACCTACACTCCGGCGGCGGGCACCCTTCTGTCGCTGGGCAAACAGACCCTGGGCGTGTCCTGTGTGCCGACTGACTCGACGGACTACTCCACGGCAACCGCCAGCGTGATGCTCACTGTAACCAGAGGGACGCCGGTTATCGCGTGGGCGACGCCGGCTCCGATCACCTATGGGACACCGGTGAGCGCGATCCAGGAGAACGCCACGGCCGACGTCGCCGGGACGTTTACCTATTCGCAGCAGATCGGGTGGAAGCCAACTGCGGGAACGCACAGCCTCGCCGCCTACTTCACGCCTTCCGATACCACCGACTACGTGAAGGTGACGACGACGGTGACCCTGACGGTGGTCCAGGCGACGCCGACTGTGAAATGGACCACGCCAACTGCAATTACCTATGGCACGGCGCTCGCAGCGCAACAGCTGGATGCGACAGCGAACGTGCCTGGAGTTTTCAGTTATGCGCCGGCGCGGGGAACGGTGCTCACCGCCGGAGCGCAAACCCTGGCGGTAACCTTCGCCCCAACGGATACCAATGACTACGCCGCCGCTTCCGCCAGCGTGACACTGATGGTTAACCAGGCAAAACCGGTCATCGTCTGGGCGACGCCCGCTCCGATCCTCTACGGCACGGCGGTCAGCGCGACGCAGGAAGATGCTGCCGCCAACGTGCCGGGCACATTTGCCTACTCGCAGCCGATCGGATGGAAACCAATTGCGGGAACCCACACACTTTCGGTCAGGTTCACCCCGGACGATACGATGAACAACAAGATGGTGACGGCCAGCGTGACACTGACCGTCAACGCGGCTCCCTAAGCGCGGGCGGCGGGGATCCCGACGAGGACCCTGCGCCAACCGCGAGTGCCTTCGATACTCCGCGAACTCACCGGGCGCTCAACCTGGGGAGACGCTGCTGCTCGCCGCAGTCATCATGCTGCCGAACCGCTGGAACTCGCCAGGTTGAAGAGGGGCTGTCCCAATTGCCGGTGATTGAATCTCCTGGAGAACTCCGGGCGGAGCGTAGTTCCGAGTACCCCGTCCAGCCAGAGCCAGCGGTCTCGCGCAAACCGCCCCCCGGCAGCCACCGAAAACGACGACGAAATCTGCAGCAGCATTGAGCGCAACCAAAGTGCAGGCGGCGAGTCAGTTGGCGAGTCAGGGGGTCTCGTTGCGCGGATCGTCCCTGGATCTGACGTACTCGATACCGAGGGGCCCAATCGCCGTTACCTGGGAGATGTATTCACTGGATTTTGCCCAATGAAAATGCGATGTGTTGCCCGGCAGCACGATCACAGCGCCGGGCGGGTAGGCCTCCAGCTTGTCGGGATCAAATACATCGCCCAATCCGATATAGAACACCCCCGATATGACGGTGTAGATTCGATCCTCCGGGTGCTTGTGCGGCATCAGCTTAACGCCGTGCGGCACTTTGACTCTGATCGTATAAGGGCCGGGCGCCGAAGGCGTGCCCACAACTACGGCCAGACGGACCGAGGGCGGAAACGCAGGGAACGGCTTCCAGTCGATGTCTTCGGAGAGGATCGATCGAAAAACTGTTTCGCCAGGCTGGTGCGGACGAGGCGCGCCTTCCTTCGCTGCACTTCCGGCGCCCTTCTCCTGCTCAGTGGCTTCGTGGCTAGCTTTTACCTGGTCCATAATTGCTCTCAGCGACGATCTCGATGTCAACCCGCCCAGTCGTCTCTCGCGTGGCTACGATTACGCTCGCATCATGGAGTCGAAACAATAGGACGAAGGTATCGGCGATACCTTCGTATCGCCCGTTCTCCAGCGCGCACCCGCTCGCGTGAGGGGCGATGGCAAAGAAGCCAGCTGGCGCGGGGGATTTGAATGAACTTGCGAAGGCAGGGTGTGCGCCTCGGTCCAACGCCGATGGGTTGATATCGCCGACACGAAAGTATGGCCGATACCATCGTCCAATGGTTTCCTCGCCGCGATTCTGTTGTGATGGCCGCACCGGAGTCCACTTCGGTCGGGAGGGTTGCGTGTGTTGAGATTGGGCATCAAGCGAGTCTACGAAGAACCCGGCCGCGCGGACGGGACGCGCATCCTGGTCGACAGGCTGTGGCCACGGGGCCTTTCAAAGGAGAGAGCACGCGTGGATCTCTGGCTCAAAGACATAGCGCCAAGCACGGAACTGCGCAAGTGGTTCAGTCACGATCCGCACAAGTGGGCCGAGTTTCAGCGCCGTTATCGTCAAGAGCTGAAGTCGAAGACCGACCAACTTGCTATTCTGAGAGAAAAGGCAGCTCAGGGACCGGTGACCCTGCTGTATGGAGCGAAGGATGAGTCGCACAACGAGGCCGTGGTCCTGCTGTCGCTGCTTCAGCCGAAGTGACAAGTCTGCCAGGGAAGCTACAGAGTTTCTTTCGCAGATGCACATTGCCTTCGCGGAAAACGGCGGCACGCGGTATGTTCGATAAACATCAGCGCAGTTCGGGAGCCATGGGATCGTCATGTCCTCATCGCCAAGTCTGAGCGGTCTCAACGCGGAGACCGAAACCTGGCCGGTCCTTACCGAGGCCCAGATCGACCGCGCACGGGCGTACGGAAAGGTGCGGCAGGTGGAGGCCGGCGAGATCCTGTATCGGCCCGGAGAACTGGGAGTGGCGTGCTTCGTCCTCCTGTCAGCGAGCCTGGAGGTGGTTCAGCCAGGTATCCGCGGCGAGCGGCCAATTGCGAAGTTAGCCGCAGGAATGTTTACCGGTGAGGCTGGCTCGATCCCGGGACAGCGAACCATCGTGCAGGCGCGAGTTACGCAGGGCGGGGAAGTGCTGGAGCTTCGGCCTGACGAACTCCGAAGTCTGGTCGCACGTGATGAGAGTCTGAGTGAGATTGTGTTGCGTGCCTTTATATTGCGCAGACTTATGCTCGTGAACCAGCATTTGGGCAATGTGGTTGTGATCGGCTCGCGACATTCTGCGGAGACGCTGCGCCTGCGGGACTTTCTGAGCAGAAATGGTTATCCATACACTTATGTCGATCTGGATGAGGATGAAACTTCCCGAGACCTTCTTGACCACTTTTCGATCAGTGTCTCCGAAATACCGATCGTAATCGGCAACGGAACGATGGTGTTACGCAATCCGACCACCTCGCAGTTAGCGGATTGCCTCGGACTTAACGACAATATCGACAAGAGCGCGCTGCACGATCTGGTGATCGTGGGCGCGGGTCCGGCGGGTCTGGCAGCAGCGGTTTATGCAGCCTCGGAGGGAATCGATGCTCTTCTGATTGAAAGCCATGCCCCCGGAGGGCAAGCGGGCGCCAGCTCAATGATTGAGAATTATCTGGGATTTCCGACCGGGGTCTCCGGTCAGGAACTCGCCGCGCGGGCCAGCAGGCAGGCCCAGAAATTTGGAGCGACGATGGCGTTGGCGCGAGCGATTGTGGAGCTCAGGGGCCAACGTCAGCCCTACCAACTTGCGATGGAGGATGGGACTGTATACACGGCACGAACGATCGTCATTGCGACAGGCGCCTGTTACAACAAACCCGCGGTCGCCGACCTGGACCGTTTTGCAGATCGCGGAGTTCATTACGGAGCCACCTATCTTGAGGCTCAGTTATGCGAGGGCGAAGAGGTGATCGTCGTGGGCGGCGGCAACTCAGCTGGTCAGGCTGCGGTCTTTCTCTCGCAGAACGCACGGAAGGTGTATATGCTCGTGCGATCGCCGAATCTGGCTGAGTCAATGTCGCGATATCTCATCGCGCGCATTTCTGGAAATCCGTCCATCGAGCTGCTCTGTAACTGCGAACTGACCGGTCTCGGGGGAGAGAGCGATCTGGAAGAAGTGAGGTGGGTCAACAAGCTGAACGGGCAGGCGCGTTGGGTCCCGGCGCATCACCTTTTCATCATGGCCGGCGCCTCACCGAACACCAACTGGCTGCGCGGCTCTGTCGCCGTTGATGAGAAGGGCTTCATCCTGACCGGGCGCGATCTGCAGCCGGCTGTCGAGCCGGGCCAGAGCCCCTTGTGGGCTCTTTCCCGCCCACCTCAGATGTTCGAGAGCAGTCTGCCGGGAGTCTTCGCTGTAGGTGACGTGCGCGCCGGAAGCGTCAAGCGGGTGGCCTCGGCGGTTGGCGAGGGGGCTATCGTCGTGAGCATGGTGCATGGAGCTCTGGCGGAGCTTTAATGGACCGAAGGAGAACACCGCTAT
This sequence comes from Acidobacteriaceae bacterium, assembly GCA_036267295.1. Classification (GTDB taxonomy): domain Bacteria; phylum Acidobacteriota; class Terriglobia; order Terriglobales; family Acidobacteriaceae; genus Palsa-343. The sequence goes on from DATAWI010000018.1 coordinate 117,323, forward strand.
GGCCCGAGAGCCGCATGGAAGAAGGGTTCCACCCCTCGGAGCATCCATCTGTGATGTCAAAATCATGGCGTGCGCCGATTTGGTTTCCTGGAGTCGGGATATAGTTCTTTTGGCGACAATTTGTTCCGGCAGGAAGCAAGCGCAATGACATCGAGCCCCCCTACAGCGCAGGAGTCGGCGGTCGCATCCCTTGCGCAAGTGGTCTCTTCTCCGCTCACCAAGGTGGCGATTATTCTCGTGGTTGGGATTGACCCCGGGGCCGAAGATCGCGCAACGGTACTTTCTCTCTGCGCCGATCTCTCGGCGCTGGTGAGGGCCGTCGGATTTCGAGTGCTCGATGGCGCCTTGTCCTGCATCATGGGGTTCGGTTCTGAAGCGTGGGACCGGCTCTTTGGCTCGCCCCGTCCGGCCGAGCTCCATTCCTTTCGCGAAATTCGCTCGGGGCCGCGCCATGCTGTCTCGACTGCGGGTGACCTGATCTTTCACATTCGCGCCCAGCGGATGGATCTATGTTTTGAACTCGCCACGCACATTATGGCTCGCCTCAACGGCGCGGTCAGTACGACAGATGAAGTGCACGGCTTTCGTTACTTCGACGAACGCGATGTACTGGGCTTTGTGGATGGCACCGAAAACCCCACGGGCGACGTGGCGGCCGGTGCTGTTTTCATTGGCGGTGAGGATCCGGCTTTCGCAGGCGGAAGCTACCTGATCGTGCAAAAGTACCTGCACAATCTCGAAGGCTGGAACCATCTCTCTACTGAGGCTCAGGAAAGAATCATCGGGCGGACAAAAGTCTCTGACATCGAGCTGGACGACTCCGTTAAACCCACATGCGCGCACAATGCCCTCACCGTCATCGAGGAAAACGGCAAGGAGATCAAGATTCTGCGGGACAATATGCCCTTCGGAAGCCCTGGGCGCGGCGAGTTCGGCACTTACTTCATCGGCTACAGCCGCTCGCCTCGCACGATCGAGCAAATGCTGGAAAACATGTTTGTTGGGCGGCCGCCGGGTAACTATGATCGCATCCTCGACTTCAGCACCGCGGTCACGGGAAATTTGTTCTTCATCCCCACCTCGACATTTCTCGACAGTATTGCCCCTGACCAGCCCGCATCGCCTGCGAGTTCTGTGCAGGAGTGTGCGTCGATATCGGCGCCGGATGAACCCGGCGCCCCCTCCGCGGCAAACAAGGATGGTTCCCTCGGATTAGGTTCCCTGAAAGGAGAAGATTGCCATGAATAACCTGTATCGCGAGCTGGCTCCGATTTCTGAGGCCGCGTGGGCTCAGATCGAAGAAGAAACATCACGCACGATGAAGAGGTATCTTGCCGGTCGCCGCATTGCGGATGTGAGCGGCCCTGCGGGAAGCGCGTTGTCTGCCGTCGGCACAGGTCATCAGCGCGCGATCGAGGCTCCCGGAGACGGTGTGGCCGCTCACCAGCGCGAAGCGAAAGCCGTTGTTGAGCTCCGCGTTCCGTTCGAGCTCGATCGTCAGATGGTGGATGACGTCGAACGAGGCGCGAACGACTCCGATTGGCAACCCGCCAAGGATGCTGCGCGCAAGCTCGCCTTCGTTGAAGACCGCGCCATTTTTGAAGGTTATGGCGCCGCAGGGATCGTCGGAGTCCGCCAGGGCACCAGTAATCCCAGGAAACCTCTTCCCGCTGACGTCCGCGAGTATCCGGAGGCGTTTGCGCAGGCCTTGAGCCAGTTGCGGCTGGTCGGTGTCAACGGCCCCTATTCCATTTTGCTGAGCGCGGATGCTTATACCGAACTCGCCGAGACCAGCGATTACGGCTATCCGGTGCTCGAACACGTCAAGCGTCTGGTCGAAGGAAAAATCATCTGGGCACCCGCAATTGACGGCGCCTTCATCGTGACGACCCGCGGCGGTGACTTCGATCTTCATCTCGGCCAGGACGCGTCCATCGGCTACCTCAGCCACACCGAGAAGCGTGTTCGACTCTATCTGCAGGAGACCTTTACCTTCCTCTATCTGACCGCAGAATCTGCCGTGGCTCTCGACCCACCCAACAAGCCTCCTGCATCCTGACACGCACCGTAGCCGGACGGCAGAGAACGCGCGACGACGACTTGCTACTTCTTCCCTCCGAGTGAGGGCGCTCCCGACCCGGCGCGCTTGTTCCATCCATGGAAACTTGAGAAGTCGCCGGCGTTCCACGCCTCACGGAGTCCAGGCTTGCTCAGATCCCAGTCGGGGCGAATTTCACTGGTGACCGCGCGCAGGTCCTGCCACAGGTCGGCGATGGATGGACGACCCCAAAACCAGTAGCCGTTGTAGATACGGTAGACCACAAGGCCCGGCTTGAGCACGAGCGTGTGCGGGATCATCGGATTGTGCTCCGGGTCGGTGTACTCCTGGATGTCGAGGTCCTTCTGCACGACGCGTTCAGGGTCGGAGAGGAAGGTCCACTGGGCTCCAAGCGATGCCCGAAAATCCAGAAGGGTGTGGTGGTCATCCGTTGAAATCGTGGCAATCTGCGTGTACGACACGGCGAACTTCGGAAAATTAGCGGCAAGGTCCAGATGCTGCTGGTGCTCCTTCGGACAGTAGTGGCCGCGCGCGAGAGTAAGGACGAGAGGGTCGTCGCCCTGCAGCTCGCTGAGCTTGCGCGGCTTGCTTGTCTGATCGGGTAACTCGTAGTCGGGAAAACGGGCTCCCGGCACAATATCGGAACGCATGGTTAGGCTCCTTCAATCGGCATATGAGGATAAGAACTTACTCGCTGACTCCTGCGCGGCGATCAGCGGCCGGGCGTTCCGCGCAAGCGTCCGCTGCATCCTTCGCGGCAGGCAGGCCGCGTTCGTCCCGAACCGGGATTCATTCCCAAGCGTGCCCCTGCCCGACTGCACATGAGATGACCGCCGGGGCGCAAGCGGCTGTCTGAGCGTAAACGGGAATCGCATGCCAAGGCAGGCCTGGTGCGGCCGCGCACTAACCGTAGGTGAGGTCGGTGCTCTGTCCGATCTCGATGATATAGCCGTCGGGATCGCGAATGTAGCAGCGGATCTCGCCGTACTTGGGGATCGGCTCGGTGATGAATTCGGCGCCTCGACTTCTCCATAATTCATAGCACGCGTGAATATCCGCAACGCGGATGTTCATAAAGCTGTTGATGTGATTTGGATCGGGAACGCTGAGCGTTACCGTTGGCTTGTCGGGAGTTGGGCCGCCCCCGACGTTCATAATCATCCAGATATTTGCGAGCTGAAGATACCCAGGGGCGTTGCCGTCGCCGAGGCTGAGGACGCGAGCGCCGAAGACCGTTTCGTAGAAGCGAGCCGATCGGTCGATGTCGGCAACGGTGAGAAAATGTGCGACGCTGATGCCTTCCCGCGGGGGCATTTCATAACTCTTCTGTTCGACTTGTACGGTGGCCATTGATGATTCCTTTCGATACGGTGTTCAACCGCTTATTCCGGTTCTTCTGAAATCCAACCTGTTACCGATTAAGCCTGAAGACGAAAGGCGAAACAATTGGGTAAAGCTATCGCGTTCCTTGTGCGTGGGGGTTATGGTGACGGGAATCCGAACATCAACCACGACTGATTGGCGACCCAGTGCGGGTAAAGCTCCGTCATCTGATCGAACAGTTCCCGGTCGGAGGCCGCCGTTTTCTGCAGCCGATCGAAGTCCTGCAGGTAACGTTTAGTGTCGTCGATTGTCGTGGGAGAGTCGGGCGCGCCAGGCTTCTTGTGTCCGGCGACAACCATCGACGGGTTCAGCGCCGCCAGGCGGTCCAGCGCGGCGATCCAGTTCTTTCGGCTCTCGGGGGTAGTGTCGCCAACGTAGATGCGGCACTGGTTGTACACAACGTCGCCGGCGACGATCAGGCCGAGTGATGGAACGTGGAGAGACGTCGAATCGGGACTATCGGTGCGGCCCTGCTCAATGATGCGCAATTCGTGGCCCTCAAGGGTGAAGGTGTCGTGCTCCCAGGGCTCGGGGGCAACCAACTTCGTGGGCACCTGACCAGGAAAGAGCCGGCGGGCTAACCGCTCCACTGTGGGGGTGAAAGACATCTGCATGGCGCTCAACGCACTGGGCGTTGTGATCGCCCGCGCGCCGGGGAAACGGTCGAGGAGAATGCTGAGACCATAGAAGTGGTCGAAGTGGGCGTGCGTTATATAGATGGTCTCCAGGTTGCGGTTGTGCAGAGCAACCCAATCCGCGAGAGCCTCGGCATCGGCCACCGTTCCCATCGCGTCTACCAGCACCGCATCGAACTCGCCGAAGATCAGAGTCGACGTGATGGGGTCAAAGCCGAGCGGTTCGCCGAAGGGCTTTGTCCGCTCGCCGACCATAACCTTTCCTGGGGCGGTAAAGACGTTCACGCTTAGCGTGCTCGAAGCGAAAGGCGCAACCACGCTCGCTGTCTCTTGCAGTCCATTCGTGCCGTCCATTGGGTGCTCCTTTCAATGCGAGAGCTAATGACCGTTGAGGGCGAGATGCTCCCACACATAAAAACGGGTCGACGGCGACTAGTGCAGCAGCGATTCCCAGTTGGCGGGAACCCTTCCAGCCGGTCCAGGGACTGGTTGGTTTTGGGGATGCGCATGCGGCGGATGTAACTCCGCGCCCTCGATCATCCCCTGAGTCTCGTAATCGTAGAACCAATCCTCGCCCGGTTCGAAGCTGGCAATGATCGGATGCCCGGTTGCCGCCGCATGGCTCGACGCATGCTGGCTGGGAGAGCTGTCGCAGCAACCGATGTGCCCGCACTCCGCGCACCGGCGGAGATGGAACCACCAACCCTTCGGCGACGCCAGGCATTCCACACATCCGTGACCGCTTGGCTTCGAAGCGGCGTTAATTCCGCGATGGGCTTCGATCATTTCGAATTTTCCTCTCTTCGCCACGCATTGCCGAAAGTCATGGGATCAACAAGATCTTCCCGGCGCTGCCCTTTTCTACCAGAGTTTGCGCCTCGGCGGCTTCGCTGAGCGGCAATTTCTGGCCGATCGGGATCGCCAGCTTGCCATCGCGCACGGCCTCCGCCATGAACTCGAGCGTTTTTCTGTCGAAATGCGAGAAGACGGTCACCACCTTTATTGATGGGTACTCGGCGGCATTCTGCGGCGCCCCGACAACCGATGCGTAGACCCCTCCGGGCTTGACCCTGGCGATCAGCTTCTGGGCGGTTCTGCCTCCGACCGCGTCCGCCACCGCATCGAGCGGAGGAAGATTCGCAATGGCAGTGTCGTCGTCGGTCGCGACGATCTGATCGGCGCCGGCCGTTTTCGCGGCATCGGTCTGCCTCTTCAACACGCCTGCGATCACCGTCGCGCCGCGCGTCTTCGCCGTGAATGCCGCCGAACGCCCGACATTTCCCGCAGCTCCAACGACGAGAACTGTCTGACCCGCCGTCACTCCGGTTGCAGAGAGGAGCTGGTTGCCAGTCACCGTGACCAGCGGCAACGCAGCCGCCTGAATCAAATCGAGCCCCCTGGGAACTTTCGCCAGAACCTCGGCTTTCACGACACAAAGTTCGGCGTACGTATTGTCCGCCATAGCGAACACCGGGTCGCCGACGGCAAAGTCTGTCACTCCCGGCCCAAGCCCGACCGCCGTGCCGGCGACATCGATTCCTATAAGCCCGGGGAACGTCAGGGGGTAAAAATCTGTCGTTAATCCAGCACGTCGCTTGCAGTCGATCGGATTCACGCTCGCGGCAGCGACCTTGATCAGGACCTCGCCCGGACCCGGAACCGGGTCAGGGTAGTCTTCGAACCTGAGCACGTCGGGGCCGCCGTATTGGTGGACAACAATTGCTTTCATCTCTCATCCTCAGCTCGGAGTGTATTCCGTTTATCCGCGCCGAAAATTATGCCTTAGACCGGGACCTTTTTGCCAGGGTCCTGAATGTCCGGCCGGGTTCAACGCGTCTCGTACGGGTGGAAGATGTAGTCCTTCGCCTTCACGGCCACATGGCAGGTGTTTCCGCAGTTTGCGGGGGACTTGGGATCGGCAGTGAACTTGTGCGATACGGCGTCGTAGTTGAACACCGCGTATCCCCACCCGCCGGTCGTCGGAAATCTCCTGCTGTTTTTCTCCATCACGAAGGCCTGCTCAAAATAGTCGGGCACATCCACATCGAAAGTCGCTTCCGTGCTCTTCTTCGGCTTCCACTGGAGCTTCACGATCATGGAGCCCTCGGGAAAACGCTGGTCATTTCCCGGAACGCCGGCCTTGTATGCCTTGATCATCGCCCGATTCGCGACGATCACCTTCAGCACCTCTGTGGTGCGGGCGGAAGACGCCACGGACCAGTCCTCATATCCTCTGAAGTCGGAGAAGGCGATTCCGCCCGGCGATACCAGGGAGTACTTGTCGCTGTCCTGGCCATGCGCGTAAAGAATTGCGCCGCCAATGGCGGCCAGCAGCACCGTGGCTGCAATCATGGCAGAGGCCTTGACGTGTTTTGCCACGGAGCGCGTTTCACGCTTTTGGTCCTGCTGTTCCTGCGCCAACGATTTCGTTGTGGAGTCGATCATCGTGTGCTCTCCTTCACAAAAAACTTTCTAAACCCGGTCAACGTGAGCGATGGTGGTTGGTGGCTCATCATTGTTTCGATCGATAGCAGGACCGATTAGGCCAGAGGCGCGGCGCCTGAGTCTATCGGACGAACGTATCGATCAATACAAAGGTATCGGTTCAGCAATTCACGACTCACGTGAGCGAATGCCAGTCGGCGGAGAGTCTCCGCATTTCGATCGCTCTGTAGACGGCTGGGCCTCACCTCGAGGCCTACCGATTGCTGAACGCGGCGCATCTCGACTCATTTGGCACCTTCCTGCTCCTTCATGAACTCTCGGACTAACTCCGCGATTGTGTCCGCCTTCGTGTCGAGAGCAAAATGCCCGGCCTCGAGCATATGGACCTGTGCGTGCGGAACGTCCTTGCGGTAACGCTCCGGCTCGCCGGGATCGAACGAAGGATCATGTCTGCCCCAAAGCACCAGCAGTCTCGGCTGGTTCTTCTGCATCCATGCCTGCCACGTCGGATAGGCAGGGACATTCGTGCGGTAATCGTAAAAAAGATCAACCTGGATCCGATCCTGACCTCGTGAATTCAGGAAGCGGTATTCGTCCGTCCAAAGGTCCGGATCGTACGAGTCGATGTTGGGATCGTCTCCCAAATGGCGCGTTTTCGTCGCGGCCAGCGACAGCAGATTCGTGCGCAGCGCCTCTTCATGCGCGGCGCGGTCGGCCCAGAACGCCCGGCGCGTGACCCAGTTCACGCCCAGGCCTTCGTTGTGCGCCACCGCGTCCTGGACGATGAGAGCCTGGACTCGCTCCGGGTGCGCCAGGACCATGCGAAACCCGACCGGACCGCCGTAATCCTGCATGTAGAGCGTGTAATGGGTCAATCCGAGAGCCTGCACGAAGTCGTTCATCACGGCGGCAAGGTGATCGAATGTGTACGCGAATCGGCTCGCGTCGGGCCAGTCGCTGTGCCCAAACCCCGGATAGTCCGGCGCGATCATGTGGTAGCTGTCCGCAAGCCGAGTCAACAGGGGATCGAACATCCGCGACGATGAAGGAAGACCGTGGAGCAGGAGAAGAGTCGGCGCGTCCTTTGGCCCTGCCTCGCGGTAAAAGATCGACAGTCCATCCACCTTCACGGTGCGATAGGCGATTGGGTTTTCCACGGAACGCTCCTTTTCCTGAGCAAGACCGGCAGTTGAAAATGTCGTGGCCATCATGGTGATCGCCAGGAGGCTTAGGGCAGATCTGCAAGGGTGTTTCATTGTGTCTATGAACGCTCCGATCCTCTGCCCCACGATTTGGCCAGAAGTCTGAAAACAGAACAACTGGACGATCGTATCGGTTGAGACGAAAGTATAGGTCTGTCAGCGGGCAGGCGCCGGCCCGCGATTTTGCACATCGCGATACGAAAGTATCGCCGATACCATCGTCCAATTGTTTCCCGGCCGCGACCCTGCTGTGATGGGTCATCACTTTGGCGGCGTTGGCGCATGACGAGCCGTTCTGCTCGAGGTGAACGCAGTTCGCGGGGCCGCTCAAACGGCGACCGCGCATGCTTGAGAGATATTTGGAAACGGCTTGCCAACCCTACGGAGAAATCGTATGTCGAGCAGCAACACAGCCATTGCCCCTGCAACAGCGCCCGCACCGTCGAATCCGCTGGACGTCATCCCGAACGAGATGCCCTTCGACGTGCCCTACGGGCCTTCGATAACTCTCGGCCGGGCAGAGGCGGTTATTCATGCCGCTGTAGCAGAGGCGAAGAAGCGGAACTGGAAGATGAACGTCGCCGTCGCCGATTCCGGTGGGAACCTGGTTGCCTTCCTGCGGATGGACGGCGCGATGCTGGCGTCGATTCAGATTGCGGAACACAAGGCTCGAGCCGCTGTGACCTTCCGGCGTCCGACGAAGGTCTTCGAGGACGGCATCCAGCTGATGCACCTGAACTATCTGCTCGCCTTCGATGGAGTCATTGCGTCTCGCGGCGGCATTCCACTTATCGAGCAGGGAGCCATTATCGGCTCGATTGGCTGTTCAGGGGGCACGGATTCCCAGGACGAGGTCGTCAGCGAGGCGGGCGCCGCGGTCATCAACCGGCCCTCGAAGAGCCGGTAATTCGGATCTCGAGATGGGAGCGGGTGGGCTGCCGCCCGGGCTGCGCCGGGCCAAGGTGCGTAGCGACGGGCGGAGCGACATTCGTTTCCCGGGTATATCCAGCGACAGGCCGTCTGATCGAACGATTAGCCCAGCAATTTGCCGGCGAGCCAGTAATCGACGCTGAATTCTCCCGGGCCCGAGCAGATCAGCCAGAAGAAGAACAGCACGTACAGGGCTTCCGGCAGGTAGAAGAAATCGTCGAGCCACTTCAGGGGCGAGAGCCCTTTTGGCATGGCAGTGAGTTTGCTGGTCAGAATGGCGATAACCATATCGACCAATAGAGCGAGGCAGGCCACGGTCGAAAGGAAGCCCACGGCCACCAGGAGTCCGCCAACGAACTCGATACTTGACACGAAATAAGTCATCAGGCGAGGGAACGGGACCCTGGCCATGAGAAGCGTGTCGTACATGAGCTGCGTGCCGCCGGAGACGAACAATTTTCTGGCCCCGGAAATGGCGAAGAACAGCCCGATCGAAAGGCGCACCAGCAAGATGGCATATTGTTCGGCGCTAATGTTACCCAGCAGCGCAAACTCGGCCAGCCGTTTCCAATCCATCTCTTGTGCCTCCATCGAGCGGAATTGCTGTAACAATATGCTATGCCACACCTACTTATCCGCCGACCACGCTGATCACGACTTAGCGAAGCGCTGAGCTGTTACCGTCCACGCGACCCCGTGGCGGCCACTTGCGTGAGGCATTCGCCCGCTGCCGCGTGGTTGAGATGAGGAGCCCGGCTCAGCGACCAAATTGGCCGAGGTAATAGCCGAGCCGATTTTCGACGTCTCCCGGCTTGTGGAAGCCACGCGACATCAGGGCTTTGATCCCTTGCTGAGCGGCGGGCCGACCGAGTGAGGCGATGCAGGCGTCCCACCCGGCGCCCAGCTCAACCTCCGGCGGCAGACTGGTGTTGACGAGGCGCTTGGTGTTGGCGATCGCCCACTTGTCGAACCTGGCGATCCGGGTCGCGAGCGCTTCCACGAACGCGTCCAGATCGGCGTCGGGCAGGGCGCGGTTCACATAGCCGTAGGCCTCGGCCTGCTCTCCCCTGATGTCTTCCGAACTCAGGAGCACCTCGAGAGCGCGGTTGCGGCCGATGAGACGGGGCAGCCGAGCCATCGGACCGCCGCCGGCAACCATGCCCACTCCCACTTCCCACTGTGAAATGATGGTCTTCTCGCGGCTGGCGAAACTCATGTCGCAGGCGAGCGTGATCTCGCTGCCATTACCCGTAGCCCGGCCGCGGATGAGCGCGATGGATGCGACGGGCGCGCGGGTCAGGCGCACGAGAAAGTCAGGCCAGGGCGGCAAGCCGGTTGGACCGTCCGGCATGGAGGTCAGATCCTCGATCTTCGATGTGAAATCAGAGTGATTCAGGAAGAAGCCGTCGACTGCGCTGTCGAAGACCACAATTCTGACATCCTCGTCGGCCTCGATAGCATCGATAACTCCCTGAAACTCCCGCACCATCTCCGGACCCATGACGTTGATGGGCGGGTTATCGATGGTAACGCGCCAGTAGGCAGGCGAGCGCCGCGCGAGGCGAAGCTGTGCGGGCTTTGCCGGTTCATTCGTCTGTACGGGTTTCACAGGTATGGTCGTAGCTGCCATCGTATTCTCCTCTGAGCTTGTTAGTCTCGGAAACCGGGTCGATTGAAGCCGACAATCGAGGTCACCCGTTCGCCCCTCATTCATTGCCGGAAATGCGCGCGACTTCGTTGCGTCAGGTTCCATTACGACAGAACAAGATGTGCGGCACAATTGGACGATGGTGTTGCCAATACCTTCGTATCAGCAGCGAAGACGCCCTCCGCCTGGGATGAGCAAACAAACCTTCCGTCAGGCCCAGGTCACATGGGCAGCTAAGCTGCAGTAACCTGTCGGCGCTGGCTGCGCGAGTAGACCTGTGCGGTAACCCGGTGCACAGACCAATCCTCGTGGGGCGGTCCCAGGAAGGGGAATGCGGAGAGCAGGTCCTTGTGGGGTCCGACGTTGTCGGTGGTGATTGTGCCATTCGTGATGATGGAGAGAAAGACATCCAGCGCGTCGTCGGTGAGGGCGCGGCCATTGTCAGGAAAGGACGCCGGGCGGCCGGGATGGTAACCAAGGATATCAGGCAGGAGGGATCCTGCGACGCGCGTTGCCTCCTCTGGCGCGTATCCGCCGATGTGTTCGAGGGAGTGAGCAAAAATGGGGATGAAGCGGGCGTCATCCACGGGCTCTCCGGCGAGGTACTCAGCCTTGTGGTCTCCCGTAAGAAAGACGGACTGCGAGGGACCGGCCCCTCGATCAGCCTGGACCCACTGGCCGCTGGCGCCGTCTACGGTGCGATGCCAGACGCCAATGGGATTGGAGCCGAGCGCGGAGTCGGGCACTTCGAGCACAATGCTGCAGACATCTCCGTTCGCGAAAAAATCATCGCCGGTGAACTGGAGGTTGTTCAGGGCACCCTGCCTGTCGAAGAAGAAGGGATCGCTGCGCCAGCCGGCGAAGAGGCGGTAGTCGTCGGCTCCTCCCCCGTGCGCCTCGAGGCCGGCTGAAACTGGAACTCCCTCGACGTTCAAATGGCCGCCGTCCCCGGTTCCAGCGGCCTGCTCGCCCGCGACACGATAGAGGGCGGCGGTCTGCGAGCCGTCCGTGGTGGACGAGAAGCGCACGCGGTAGGCCAGGCCGGCGACGGCGTCGCCGTTGGTGTCGATCTTGAGCTCATAGATCGCGTTGGGCGGAAAGGCTTCCGCGGTCGTCGGCCCGGACGGGTTGACACCGACGGACGGATGCACGTTTATGACAAAGATTGTCCTGCCGCCTCTTCCGGGGCTGGGGAAGGCGTAAAGGTCGGTAAGGTCAAGCCGGGCATCCCCGTGAGGGAACCCGTAGTCGGGACCGGAGTAATGATGCGACATGGAATCTCTCCTTTGCGATTCGGAACGGTGTTGTGAATCAAGATCTCGAAAGGGAACTGAAGTCGAAGGCTGGGGACGGATCTATCTCCGTATCGTCGGGAAGGATTGCCCTCTGAACACGGAAGAGGCAAGATGGGCAATTTCTGTAATGTCAGCAGCATGTCGGGCGTTTCATTTCTTCCCGCGACTCATGCTTCGAGGCCACCAGGAGCCAGCCATTCTAGCCGAGTAATCACACTCTCTGAATATCGCCGAAACTATCCCCACTAGATACTCGTTGCCATCCGCAATGACGATATCGCCGGCGTCTCGAGGCATTAGTTACTCCCTCCTTCAGTGCATGGACAACGGGGTCAGAGCGCGTCGACATCGATCACAGGCTGGGCAAACGCATGGGGCGCTTCCTGAGGCAGGTTGTGTCCGACGCCACCGGTGATTAGGCGGTATTCATACTTGCCCGAGAAGTTCCGGCGATAGGTGGCATCCGGAGGATGCGGCGCGCCGTTGGAATCGCCTTCCATGGTGATTGCCGGTACGGTAATCGCCGGGCCGGCAGCGAGCCGCTTCTCCAATTCGTCGTATTGCGACTCGCCCTTCGCGACACCGATGCGCCAGCGGTAGTTATGGATCACGATGTCGACGTGGTCGGCATTCTCAAGGGACGCAGCGGAGCGATCGAAGGTGGCATCGTCGAAGTTCCACTTCGGCGATGCGAGCTGCCAAATGAGCAGCGCAAAGTCGTGTCGATATTTGTCGTAGCCCGCACGGCCGCGGTCCGTGGCGAAGTAGAACTGATACCACCAGGCGAGTTCCGCCCTCGGCGGCAGCGGGGCCTGGTTGGCTGCAGGGCTGCCAACCAGGTAACCGCTGACGGACACCAGACCTTTGCAGCGTTCCGGCCATAACGCCTCCATGATGTCCGCGGTACGCGCACCCCAGTCAAAGCCGGCGGCGATGGCTCGGTCGATCCTGAGTGCATCCAGGAGAGCGACGATGTCGATCGCAAGAACCGATTGCTGGGCGTTGCGCATCGTATCCCGGGAGAGGAAGGTCGTCGTCCCAAATCCACGCAGGTAGGGGACGATCACCCGGTAGCCGTGCGACGCCAGCAGAGGCGCGACATCGACGAAGCTGTAGATGTCGTAGGGCCAGCCGTGCAGAAGGATCACGGCGGACCATCGGAGAGGCCGGCTTCCGCGTAGCCGACACTCAGCAGGCCCGCAGGTATCTGCTTCAGGGGGCCGAACGATGTGGGCGGCGAGACATGCGCGACGACCGCCTGATCCGTGCTGGATTGCGCCTCGGCGGGGCCGGCCATGCCGAAGTTGGCTGAGACGACCGTCATCGCGGCGGCGCCCAGGAAGCGACGGCGGCCATGATCAATTTCCTGAGAGGTTCTGATCGTATTCATCGGCGCCCTCGCGGACTTGGTGGTTGCTTGCTGACATCAGTGATTCTCTGAGCTGCTGATTCCTGATGAGAAGTTCGCATAGACACTGCCGCAGGTTCCTCAAATGGCATTCCCACTCCTTTTCCTGTTCCTGCTGCCACTTTTGCCGCTGACATCCGGCAGCAAGAGCACTGGACAAGCCCAGCATCGCCTCGGCGTCGTTGCGAGAGGTGCGGGCAGGAGGATTCTGTCGCTGTTGGGGAACCATAACGTCTCCTAAGTCGCTGGTCATTGTGGTCGTGACGGCGCTCCGCTCGTCATCGTCTCTCCGTCACCTATCGACGATTGATTTTCAGGTGCTGTGGCGGGTGGTTGCGGCGGTGGAAGCGGCAGTCGCGCTGGCAGCCATGGGGGAAATCTCCTGCACAACCATCTCATTAGGCCTGAAGTGGGAAGGCGAGTCCATTAGACGATGGTGTCGCCCATACCTTCGTATCAGCGGCCCGAATGAGGGGACAACATGGGGTGCGATTTCGCAGAAGATCGGCGGAATGCGAGCGACTGCTCATACGATTGGTCAACTGGCCGGAGCGGCGTATGCGAATACGTGCGCGAGGCAGATCGCGGATCAGGACGCCGCGCGCGACTTCGCGGGCAGAAGCGGTAATGACCCTCTGCCTGACGCAAAGAGCGGAGTACTGCCAGGGAAAGGAGAGACGTTCATCGTGCTGCCAGAGGGGAGGCCATCGCAGGGGAAGCCGACGGTGACCTGAACGGACCGGAACCGAAGAAGGCCCGGTCCGAACGGAGCCTCGCGGTCATTTTCACCAGGTCAATGACAGACTTAGCTCCCATCTTTTGCATCACTCGGCCTCGGTGGGCCTTGACCGTGATCTCACTGATGCCGAGTTCCGCGCCTACCTGCTTGTTGAGGAGTCCAGACAGCACCAGAGCCATGACCTGCCGTTCACGGTGGCTCAGCGACGCATAGCGATCGCGGATGGAGCGCATCTCCGCTTCGCGGCCAAGGGCGACAGAGCTACGTTTGAGGGCCTCCCGGATCGCGTCCAGAAGGGCTTCATCGCTAAAAGGCTTGATCAGGAATTCAACGGCACCGGCCTTCATGGCTCGAACCGATGTAGGCACATCACCTTCGCCGGCAATGAAGATAATCGGCGTTTCGCTGCGCTCAACGGCGAACCTCTTTTGCAGGTCCAGTCCGTTGAGGTCCTGAAGTGAGACGTCAATCACCAGGCAGTTGGGAAGCAACGGTCGCGGCCTGTCGAGGAATTCATGGGCGAATGCAAAGGCAACCGGCTGCCAGCCAACGTGGCGAATCAGGAGTTCCACGGATTCGCGCACAGCGACGTCGCCGTCGACAATGAAGACGGTGGGCAGGTCGGCCGGTGCATCTGAAGATCGCAACCCGTGGCCAGGCACGGGTGCAGCGCAAACCGAATGCTCTTCCGATGTGGGTAAGAGGTCTGAGCTCACTCTGCAATTGGGGTGGATCGCGGCTTTGTGAGAATCATCGACCCCACTCCGCTGATGAGTTGCGGTCACCGAATTCCTGTTCGAAGCAGCCAGGAGATTGGGGAGCACTCCGTCATTTGACAGGATTACGGCACGTTCGATCAGGTTCTGGAGCTCGCGCACGTTCCCAGGCCAGGAATGCGCGGCGAAGGCATGCAGCGTTTCCTCGGGTATGTGGTGAATCCGTTTGCCAATGCGACTTGCAAACAACTCTACAAAATGCGAGACCAACAAGGAGATATCCTGGCGGCGCTCTCGCAACGGTGACAGCAGGAGAGGAAACCCGCTCAGGCGATAATAGAGATCGCTGCGAAATTCTCCGCGCCTGATCATGCCGAGGAGATCTCGATGGGTTGCGGCAACCAGCCGGACGTTGACGCGAAGCGTTCTGCTGCTGCCCGGGCGTTCGAATTCCTGCTCCTGCAGGATCCTCAGCAGCTTGGGCTGCAACGCGAGCGGAAGATCGCCGATTTCATCCAGGAACAGTGTTCCGCCATCAGCCATTTCGAATCGGCCTATTCTCTGCGCGACAGCCCAGGGGAAAGCACCGATCTCATGCCCAAAGAGCTCGCTCTCCAAAAGATCGAAAGGAATTGCCGCGCAATCCAGCTTGACGAAGGGGCGGTCGCAGCGTGGGCTGAGATCGTGAATGGCGTGGGCGATCAGCTCCTTGCCGGTACCCGTCTCTCCAAGCACCAGCACGGTGGCATTTGTGGGCGCCACGCGCTCTACCTCCGCGAGGGCTGCTTTCAGAGCCGGGCTGGTGCCTATGATCCGCTCAAGTCTACGTTCTGCACAAGCCGGCGCAATCGACTCTGTGCTGCTGAACTTTTCCATGACCGACTCCACCCTTCTTGTGGGCCATGAACCGGGCGCAACCTGCAGGTGCAATACCTGATGTGTGTTCACCTTCATTGCTTCCCGGTCACATGGACGTGGTACTGCCTGTGTGGCGGCCTAAAGCCGACCGAATACTCTGGAGTAATTGTTCGTCGCTAAAGGGTTTGCTTAAGAAGGCGACGGCACCGGCTTGTGTCGCTCGCCCACGCGATTCTTTGTCGTCGTAAGCCGTGATGAAAATGACAGGAATACTGCGACCCGTGGCGGCCAGTTCGCTTTGCAGCTGCAATCCGCCCATGCTGGGCATCCGGACGTCCAGGATGAGGCATGACGTGGTGTGCTGCTGGCCTGACTGCAGGAAGCTCTCAGCAGAGTCGAATGCTGCCGCTCGAAGACCGAACGACTCAATCAGGAGTGTTGTCGTTCTGCGAATGGACTCATCGTCGTCAACCACGACGATCAAATCAGTTCTGGCCTCGAGCCCCTCCGCCAGGGCTAAGCGAATGCACTCGAGCAGTTCCTGGTCGTTAAAAGGCTTGCCCAGAAATGCCACGGCGCCGGCATGCATTGCCTGCTGGCGCGAATCTCTGTTGTCAAACGCCGTGATGAAGATGACAGGAATATTGTGGCCTGTGGCGGCCAACTCGCTCTGGAGCCGCAATCCAGTCATACCCGGCATCTGAACGTCAGCGATCAGACAGGAAGTGTCCTGCAACTGGCCGGACCCCAGGAAAGCTTCTGCAGATGCAAATGCTGCCGAGCGAAAACCGAAAGATTCGATGAGAAACGTGGTCGTCCTGCGGACGGATTCATCGTCGTCAACTACCGAGATCAGGCCCTTGTTCATGCGAACTCCCCGATGAGGCAAAGGTATTCCCGAACGAGCGGAGAATCTATTGGATGTTGGGATACCGAGTGCCTCAAACAGGAGTACGCGAATAAGCTTTGGTTTATCGGCGTTTTTCCGGAGGTCCTTTAAGCTTCTCGATCATTCTGACCAGTTCGACAAGAGTTTGCGCGTTCATCTTCTCCATGGCCCGGCTGCGCTGGACCTTCACCGTGCTCTCAGCCGTCCCCAGTTGGTCGGCGATCTGCTTATTGAGCATTCCGGCGACGACCATGGAGATTACCTCCTGCTCGCGGGCGGTCAATGAATCGAAGCGGCGTTGCAGGATCATTACCTCTTTTTCGTGTTCGCGCCTGACACGATCGCGCTCGAGTCCAATGCGCACAGCGTCCAGCAGATCCTGGTCGCGGAACGGCTTGGTGAGAAATTCGACAGCTCCCGCCTTCATAGCGCGAACGCTCATCGGAATGTCGCCATGACCGGTGAGAAAGACGATCGGTATGCGAATCTTTCTCGCCAGGAGCTCGCGTTGAAAATCGAGTCCGCTCAATCCCGGCATCCTGACGTCCAGCACAAGGCAGCTCGGCGCATCGGGAGGCTTGTTCCGCAGGAAGCTGTCCGCGGAGTCGAAGCTTTCAACTTCCAGACCCACGGTGCTCAGGAGAAACTTCAGGGAAGAGCGCACTGAGGAATCGTCATCGACGACAAAGACCACCGGAGTATCCGTCATGAGGGGCTTCCGCCCGCTGCCGGCAACGTGAACGAAAACACGGCGCCATAGGGAGAGTTGGGCTTAGCCCAGAGTCGACCGCCATGGGTTTCAACCAGCGAGCGGCTGATCGACAGACCCATTCCCATGCCGTTTGCTTTCGTTGTAAAGAAAGGAGCGAAGACCCGATCCGCTTCTGAGCCAAAGCCGGCGCCGGAATCGCTCAGCGCAACGAGTACATCGCCAGATTCGTCGATCCGGGATTGCACGCCGAGGAACCGGGGCCGGCTGGTTACCGCGGCCATGGCCTCGATGCCGTTCATGACCAGGTTCAGCAGGACCTGCTGCAACTGAACGCGATCGGCCAGGACGAATGGGAGATCCGTCGTTAATTGCTGGTCGAGGGAGATTTGATGTGCATCGAGCTCACGGCGCGCCAGGATCAGGACCTCCTGAATCAGCTCGTTCATATCCAATTCGTTCTTTTCGGCAGGTTCCTTCCTGATGAATGCGCGGATCCGAGCCAACACGGCGCTGGCCCGAGTACCATCGGCAACAATCCCTTCGAGGGCTCGACGCAAAACGTCGGATTCAAGATTGCGATTGGCGAGAAGTCTCAGACACGCGCTACCGTTGTTCACAACTGCAGTCAGTGGTTGATTGACCTCATGGGCTATCGAAGCCGCCAGTTCGCCCATGGTTGTGACTCGGGAAACGCGCGCAAGCTCTGCTTGTGTCACCTGCAGGCCGCGCTCGCTCGCGCGCAGCTTATCCTCGGCCTGCTTTCTTTTACTGATATCGCGGATGAGGCCGATGAAAACCCTGTGGCCGCCACGCGTCATCTCTCCGAACGACACTTCTGCGGGAAATTCCCGGCCGTCCTTGTGCAAACCGGTGACTTCCACTCCGTGCCAGTTGAGATGTCTCTCGCCAGTCGCCAGGTATCGCTGGTATCCAGCCTCATGCAGTTTGCGCATGGTTGCGGGCATGAGGATGGTGAGAGGTTTTCCGACCAGGTCGACAGGGTCATAGCCAAACATTGACTGTGTGGCTGGATTGGCAAGGACGATCGCGCCCTTCTCATCCATGCTGAGCACCGCGTCGTTGGCGGCTTCAAGAATCACACGATGTTTTTCTTCGCTGCTTCTCAGATCCTCCTCGGCGCGCGTGCGTTCGGCAATCTCCTTGCGCAGTTCTTCGTTCGCTACGGCAAGCTCTGTAGTTCGCTGCGCGACGCGTTGATCGAGCTCGCTCGCGACTCGCTTCTGTTCGTGCAGCAGCCTCGCCTGCTGGAGCCCCATTGCCGCCTGATTCGCTGCTACATTCAGAACCAATCTCTCGGTTTGCAGCGGAAAATCCGCTCGCTCCGATCCTGCAACAACCACGCCGATTTCGCCCTGCAGCCCCAGTCTCAAAGGCACGATCGAAATCTCGCCGTCTCCCGAAGGGTTCCGCATTCGCGAAGGCCATTCCTGGAGGTCGGCGTCTAACCACTGACTGAGTAAGCCGCCGATCTCGTGCGGCGGGACACTCTGTTTTTGGGATCGAGCGAACCGAACCGTCTCCATCGGCAACCGTCCAGCGGCCTCGCTCAACCGCACATACACCAGATCCAGCTGGAGCATGCCCAGGAGCGCGTCAAGCAAACTATCAACAATCCGAGAGGGCTCACCGCCGCTCCACATGGCGGGAAGAGCGATGACGCTAATCAGGTCATTCATGCAGCGCTGAAGGCGTTTAATCTCGTCTGCGCGTTGTTCGGGCTGCCCATCCATATCTCAAGCCGTCGCGGGCGCGCTGCTTCGCTGCGCCCGACGTTGGCGAAATTCTCGCAGGAATTCGTCCGGTGGCACAAAGAAAGGATTCTGCTGAAGGATGCCGCCGATGATGACCATCGGATGCGTTCGCATGATGTCGATCACCGCGTCACCGCCAAATTTCCCGAGATGATAAGTGCAGATGACCGCGTCGTCGTGGTGCAGCCACACTTCGTTTACCCGCGACTCGAATTCAATCACGTCGTCGACATGACTTCGATCTTCGACCGCCCAGTCCATACGACAACAAATGCGACTGAGAGGAAATCCACCTGGGGCGTTTCCGCTGGCGAGTTGCTCAAACACCTCCAGCATCCGATCCTGATCGAAGCGGCCATCCGGAAGGTAGACCTCGGTGTTGGTCCGAAGCTCGAGTTGCCCGTTCTGCTGCGCAACCGCCGGGTCAATGCCAGCGGCAGTCAGGCGTTGCAGATGATCCTGGTGTTGCGCCGGGTTCAGGACGTGAACGGCCTTGTCGCCGGACCTCAATCCGTCCCTAATGAACGGAAGCAGGATGCGATATTCTTCCTCGTCGTTGTTGAAAAACGCGCAAACGTGACGCGTTTCGCCGAGTTGCGAGCCGGCGAGGGAAATTGGCGCGGAGGCGTTCTTCATGGCCTTTTCCTCCGATATGAATATCGTGCATCGCAAGAGGTTGAGCCGAGGATGCCCGATCTAATTCGAAAGGGACCCATTGAGGTGGATATGTTGGGCGGTTGAGAGCGGGGGCCAAGGGGATATGGGCGCCCATCCGAGGTATCGAGGATCGCGTTGTCGGGGCTGGGCCCGGTGCTTGATCCCATGCGATGTGAACTCCTCAACTTTCCTGAGAGGTCCCGCAGAGGTCCAAGTATACACTTTGCAACCTCGCCGACGAGTGCGCGCAATGCTGCGCAGAGCAAGCTCGCACAATGGACCAGCCAACCAGGAGACGCAACCTCAACCAGCGACGAAACTTAATCCTGCGACCCGGAGTTTTGGCCGAGAGGACACGTTTCCTCATTGCGGCGGCGCGCATTCGCCGTGCTTGCGGCGCCGGCAAGCTGTTTTCGCAAGCGGTGTCAGCGCGTAGCGTCCCCCGAAATTGCCGATGTGCACCATCAGAGGCTGAGAAGGCGCGCTCTCGACCGCGCGATGGGCGTAGCGGGCGGGGGCTTCACACAACTTCCCCAGCACAAATCTCGTTACGCCCATGCGTCCCGCCAGCCCATGGATCAGGCCGGCGCGCTATCCCGGCGCGAAATTGAGGTTCACGCGACGCGCGCCACTTCGGCCGGGGCCAGATAGCTCTCGAGTTGATCCGCGCCTGAAGTCTTCAACAGATTGCGTGCGTTCGTTACTTCCGCGGCCGTTCCATGCGCAACAAGAACGAATTTGCCCGCCTTGATCGAGGCCTCGTACTGCACGACGCTGTTTTTGGGGATGCCGAGGCTGTAGAGCCCTGCCCCCAGAGCACTGAGGCCGCCTACGACGACGGCTCCCTCCAGGACCGAGGCAATCGCGCCGACAATCGAGCCGGCGGCAACAATCGGCCCGACGCCGGGGATAACCAGGAACGCTGCGCCGAAGAGCAGACTCCACAGCCCACCCCAGAATGCGCCCCATTTGCCCCAGTACTTCATCCTGTCGCCGGCGTTATAGAAGCCGACGACATCCTCTTCCGATTGATAGTCGCGACCGATGACGGCCAGCTTTGTGATGTCATACCCGCCATCTTTCAGTTCCTTGATGGCAGTTTCTGCTCCCGAGTGCTTGCTGAATACGGCAACGACTGAGTTTTGATTCGGCTGTGACGTGGTGCTCATCTGTCATCTCCTTCTGATTCAATTTAGATTGTGTGTTGCGCATCGCGATTCGATCCGTACTGCAAGCTCTGCGCCCGACCAGGAACAATAAAAAAGTGCGCCACAACTCCATCGAGCGCAATTGGACTTTGGTGTTGGCTTGGTCATGCACTCATGCGAAGGTATCGGCGATACTTTCGTCCAATTGTTGAGATTTCCTCTCTGTGGTGTGATCGAACGGAAGCGGCTCAACGAAAAGATCCAGCGATGATTGAGGAGATACAACATGAAAATCCTGATGGTGCTTACCTCTAATGACCAGCTCGGGGATACAGGCCTCAAAACCGGATTCTGGCTGGAAGAGGGTGCAGCGCCCTACTTTGTTTTCAGGGACGCCGGCGTCCAGTTGACCGTCGCCTCACCCAGGGGAGGGCAACCCCCGATCGATCCAAAGAGCGATCGCCCCGAAAATCAGACGCCGGCGCAGGTCCGTTTCAAGAAGGATGCGGAGGCGCAGAAGACGTTCGCCAACAGCGTGCGGCTGGCAGATGTGAAAGCCGAGGACTTCGACACGGTTTTCTATCCGGGTGGGCACGGCCCCATGTGGGATCTCGCAGAAGATCCGGTGTCCATTGCGCTGCTCGAATCGTTCTACAACTCCGGAAAGCCAATTGCGCTGGTCTGTCACTCTCCTGGGGTGCTTCGCCATGTCATGTACAACGGCGAGCCGCTAGTGAAGGGAAAGCATGTAACCGGCTTCACGAATGGCGAGGAAGAAGAGATGAAGCTCACGCACGTTGTGCCCTTCCTCGTGGAGGACGAACTGTTGCGGCTGGGCGCCATCTTTGAGAAGAAGGCCGACTGGCAACCCTTTGCCATCACGGATGGCCGCCTCATCACGGGACAGAATCCGGCGTCGTCGATCTCGACCGCCCAGGCCCTTCTGGATTACATGGCCGTGGCAAAGGCGGCATAGATTCCGAGCAGGGCATGCCGAAAACAGGAGATGAGCCGGGAGCGGTTGCGAGAAGGAGCAGGATGTGGAAACGCTGCGCGATGTCTTGAACCGCCTGGAAACAAAGGGTGCAGCCCTCGGCCACTTCAACGTTTCGGATATCGTCTTATTGAAAGCGGTTCTCGCAGCCGCGGGCCAAGTCGGGGTTCCGGTCCTGGTGGGTGCCTCGGAGGGCGAGCGGGATTTCTTTGGCACTCGACCGCTGGCGGTCCTCGTGGACAGCCTGCGTAAAGAATTCGATGTGCCAATTTTTCTCAACGCGGACCACACACATTCCCTGGTGAGGGCAGTGGAGGCAGCGAAAGCCGGCTTTGACGAGGTGGTCATCGACTTCTCTGAGCTTCCCTTCGAACAGAATGCCGCGAGCACGAAGGAAGCCGTGGAGGCGATTAAGGCGATCAATCCTGCAATCCTCGCCGAGGGAGAGATAGGCGATATAGGGACGGGCTCTGAGATACATGAGCTTGCGCATAGCGACTCCAGGGGACTCACCACCCCAGAAGAGGCGAGTCAATTTGTCCAGTTGACCGGAATCGACGCCCTCGCGCCGGCCGTTGGCAACATGCACGGAATGGCTGAGAACATGGTGCAGGGCACGGCGAAGAAGCGCCTGGACATAGAGAGAATTGCGGAAATCAAGAAAGCGACTCGGGTTTTTCTGACGCTGCACGGCGGGTCGGGAACCGATGATGACGACTTTCGGAAAGCAATCGCCGCCGGGATCAACATTGTCCATGTGAGTACCGAACTGCGGGTGGCATGGAGGCGATCTTTGGAAGCGAGTCTGGCTGCACAGCCCAACGAAGTCGCCCCGTACAAGATTCTGGATCCTGTGATCGATTCCGTGGCGGAGGTCGTCGGTTCACGGCTGAGATTGTTTAATGGAACGCGGATCGCAACAAGTGCTGCGTGAGAAATCAATCGCTGAGGTGAAGCATGTCAACCATCGAACCAACGTGGGAGCCCTTCGAGGAAACCGGGGAGCCCGCAACACGAAGCAATCTTCCTGAGACCGTGTTTGCCTTTCCGAAGCAGCATAAGGAGCCGATGACGGACGCGCAGCACGTGCGCAATGCAGTTGCCCGGTTCGACCAGGTGCTGGATGTGTCCGATGCGGATCGGGAGTTGGCGTTTGCCAACATCGAAAAGGCAGCTGATTATTACGGCGTGAAGCTTTCCGAGACCAACTGGCACCAACTCGGCGTTCACCCCAACCGGCATCGGTTCGAGGCGGCCGCTAAGGCTGCCGAGACCAGAGATCGGCATAGCGAGGAAGGGGCCGGCAGAAAGCCGTGAGGTCGCAAACGTCTGGTAGCCGCTCGGATTTGATACTTGTGCCAAACCGAGGGTGGGTGTTTTCCAGGAAGAGTCAGCGGCCAAGGTAGGCCGTGATCGATATCGGAGAAAAGCGAGAGACCGAGTCGCCCGTCTGTATGCACCGGGCAGATACAGCGGAATCGCTGTTTCTCTGAAAGTCTCGTTGAGCTAAACCGGTTTGCTCCCGTGACCGCGCGCTGGTATCCACGTGAGGGCTGTGCCTTTGGGCATCGCGATATGGTCGGTTTTGTCGCTCTGGATCAAGTACTGCCGAGGTGCCAAACACGGCTCGCTGCCGCGGGTCGCCCGGATCGGGACGTAGTTCGTAGTAGTCCGTGATGAGCTTCGCGACATTCACCAGAATGGAAGGGTCAGCCGGTTTGCCGGCGGCAGGACTAATTTTCATGCAGCACCTCTCATCGAACTCCTGTGAGCCCGGGACGATCCTGCTCCCGCGTGGCGCACCCCGCATACCGCGAGCGTGCAACAATTCAAAAACAGAGCGCCCCTGGACGTTGGTACGGCGAATACCTTTGTCCAATGGGTTCCGCCAGTCGTTTTCTGGCGTACTGGTTAGCGGGGAATCATCGTCGATCTGCTCCTCCCGGTTCATGATTGACCTGGCGCGCCGGTTTTCGGGTCCTCGCACTGAAGGGGAAGCAAATGGAACTCATACGGACCCTCGTCGATCGCGATCAGGGCCGGTCGGCGCCGGCGCTGCCGCGAGGCTTGAGAGATCTGTACGATGGCAATCTGCCCTTCGGCCCATCACCGGCTGAGCGGCCCTTCGTACTCGCAAATTTTGTTTCCACGCTTGACGGCGTCGTCAGCTACGCCATCAAGGGTAAGGCTGGCGGCTCAACCATCAGTGGGTCCGACCCCGCTGACCGCTTCATCATGGGCCTGTTGCGAGCTTCTGCCGACGCCATTATCGTCGGCGCTCGAACCGTCCAGGATGCAGGCCCACAAAGCCTGTGGGTTCCTGAATACACCTACCCCGACGCAAAGTCTTTGTACACGGACTACAGGGTCAACGTCCTGCACAAACCGGAAGTTCCGCTCCTCGTAATCGTGAGCGGCAGCGGGGAACTGGAGTTGACGAGAGCAATATTCCAAACTCGAGGAGCGCGCACGGTCGTGATGACGACCGCGGCAGGGCGGGATGAACTCGAGAGGGCAGGCGCAACAAAATTGCCTTCCGTTCAGATTCACGCTCTGGATGCCAGGGACGGAAAGCTTGACCCGCTGGCGATGCTGCACTTGCTGCACACGCAGTACGGGGTAGGAAGACTGCTCCACGAAGGAGGGCCCACACTCTTCGGACAATTTATGGCAGCAGACGCGGTAGACGAACTCTTTCTCACCCTGTCGCCGCAAATCGCCGGCCGGGCGTCGGACACAATGCGACCGGCACTGGTGCAGGGAACGGCGTTTATGCCGGAACGTGCTCCCTGGTTTCAAGTGCGGAGCGTGAAGCAAAGCGCTGATCATCTGTACCTGCACTACCAGCGTGCAGGAGGCCAGCCATAAACCAGGATCAGGGTTCGGCTTAGCCGGGCTCTCATCGTGGATGGGCTGTGGGTCGACTTCGAGCGGGTCCGCGCTCCAACCGGGCCGGCCGACGCGGAACGGCCATGTGGTGAGCCTCCACGGACAGGCTGGCGGGCAACGGTTAACCGAAAATCTCCAGTGCATACATGGATGAAAATTCGGGACCAGGTCAGTTTATTTTGATTTTTGCCTTTTTCCCGACCCTTGCGGGTTCTTCGACTCCGCCAGAATGGTCACTCCGGGAGATTGAGGAATGGTAGGCACGAGGAGACTCGAACTCCTGACCTCTACCGTGTCAAGGTAGCGCTCTAACCAACTGAGCTACGCGCCTACGGGGCAGGCCTACGAGTTCCATAATAACAGGGCGAGACGCCGCGAAAATGCGATCGGAACCAACGGGGGAACGGCAGGAACCAGCGCCGGGGTTTGTTGAAGGGGCGCAATTTGGACGGGTCTGTTTTAGTATGAAAGGTCTGTGAATCCGTCCACTCCCTCCCGAGGCCGGCCAAGACCTGTGATCCAATGAACGATCTTCGGGCGACTCCCAATCTGCTCACCATTCTCCGTCTGTGCATCGTGCCGTTTTTGGTACTGGCGGTGCTCGATGGCCGCTTTCCGGTCGCCTTCGGGCTGTTTGTGTTTGCCGGTGTGACCGACGCGCTCGATGGCCTGCTGGCCCGCGTGTTGCATCAGCGCACCCTGCTGGGGCAATACCTTGATCCCGTGGTGGACAAACTGCTGCTGAGCACGCTGTTTCTGGTGCTGCATCACAGCGGACTCATCTCGTTGCGGGTTACGGTTCTGGTTTTTGCGCGGGATCTCGGAATCCTGATGGTGGCCGCGGTTATGCATGCGACGACCTCGATTCGCAATTTCAAGCCGAGCATCTTCGGGAAGGCCAACACCGTCGCGCAAATTTTGGCTCTTGCCTCGGTGCTGCTCTGCGAATTCTGGCACCCCGCCTGGGTCGTGTCCCTGCGGCAGTGGTCGCTTTCAGCAACCGTGGCGCTGACGATTTTCTCCGGCTTTCATTACTCGTGGAGAGTGATCCGGCAGATTGGGTCGCCCGGGGTCGCTGGATAAGACGATTGGCTCAGGAGGCGGGAGCGGGTTTTGCTGCCGCACAGCCGAGTTGCTTGCTTTGCGCGACGAGATCGGCGGCAGTTGCCGGGAGGGCGAATGCACGCCGCATGCGCGTCAATTGAGGAAAGTCGTAGTGCGTGCACAAGGTCATCTCCCAAACGTCGCCGGTCTGGCGATTCACGGCGTAGCGGCGCAGGGTTTCATCCGGCCCGGGTGTGCTGCTTTCGCGGATCACAATGAAGCTGAAATAGCCGGGGAAGAATTCCGATCCGAGATCCATGCTGTTGATCTCGATGTGGGAGTCGCGCAGGTCAATCTGATCGTGGCGGGCGACGAGAGAGGCCATCTGCCGGGCCTGCCGTGGCGTGAGCCGCGGGTGTGCGGCCACCGCCGGCTGAGCGGTGGACACCGCGGCTGGAGCGGCGACGACCGCCAGTGCCAGACCAATTAGAAAAACAGGACGCATATCTTCCAGTCTGGCGGGTGCACGGCTCTTCGGCAACACGATTCGCGTTTGGGGCGAGGTCGCGCCGGCCTGATTAAAATGGGCGGATGAGGAACGAGCCATATTTCAGCGAAGAGACGCTGCGATTTTTTCGTGGGCTGAAGCGGAACAACCGGCGCGAGTGGTTTGAAGAGCGGCGGGAGATCTTCGAGCGCGCGGTGAAAGCGCCCATGCTGGCGCTGATCGAGCGGGTGACGGAGGGGATGGCGGCGTATGCTCCTCAGCATGTTCGTCCCGCCGCCAAATGCCTGTTTCGGATTTACCGCGACACACGCTTCTCCGCCGACAAGACGCCCTACAAAACACATCTCGGCGCGTGGTGGTCGCGCCAGGGGATGGAGAAGACTTCGGGGGCCGGGTATTACCTGCACGTGAGCGCCACGGAGTTCGTGATCGCCGCGGGAACGTTCATGCCGGAGAAGGAGCAAACCCTGGCGATTCGCCGCAAACTGCTCGAAGACCATGCAGAGTGGAAGCGGCTGATTGAAGATCGCGGACTGCTGCGCGCTTTCATGGTGCACGATCCTTTGGCGCTGTCGCGGCCGCCCAAGGGGTTTCCCAGCGAGCATCCGGCGATGGAGTGGATCAAGTGGCGGCAGTGGGGCGTGACCATGCACCTTCCCGGGGAAGAAGCGTTGCGGGCGGATCTCGCAGCCCAGGTGGAACGGCGCTTTCGGCTGGCGACGCCGCTGGTGGAATTTCTCAACGCGCCGCTGGCGCAACCCGAGCGGCCGCGGCGGGTTCTGATCCATAGCTTGCCGCGCAGGTGAATCAGCTTTACGCGCCGCCGGCGCGGGTCTACACTTTGTCCCCGGAGGCATTGCGGCTCCTGTTCAGGGCGTGGAATAGCGAAGGCTGGCGCGAGGCCAATCCATCGTTCGACCCGCGAATCCAGCGGTTTGGGCCGCTCCCGGTGCAGGGTTTCCTGTAAAAATGGCCTTTTTTCGGGGTTTTCCAGAGAAATACCAGGAAAAACCGCAAAAATCCTGTGGAAACCCATGTTTTGGCATTGACAATCGCTTCTGAAAGCCGCAAGGTAAACGGCGGCAGGTTCTTCCGGACCCGCGTCAATACTGGCTTTTGCGCAGATTGAGGCACCCAGGAATTCGGGAGATCCGACGCAGGCGCGCCCTCGGGCGACCTGAAACAGGCAACATCAAGGAGGAACACTCGATGGCAACAACAATGACGAAGACCGCGCTGGTTCGGCAACTGGCGGAGAAACTGGAACTCACGAATAAACAGTCGGCAGCATTTCTCGATCTGCTCGCGGAAACCGCGATCAAAGAGACGAAGAAGAACGGCGTGTTTGTCATTCCGGGCCTCGGCCGCCTGGTGAAGGCAGAACGGAAGGCGCGCATGGGCCGCAATCCGCAGACCGGCGAACAGATCAAGATCAAGGCGAAGACCGTCGTGAAATTCCGCGTCGCGAAGTCGGCCAAGGACTCGATCGCGCCCCCGAAGAAGTAGTTCGGTTTCAGGCAAACAAAAAAGGAGCGGCGTTGGCCGCTCCTTTTTTGTTTGTGATATCCGGAGGAGAAACTGGGGACTCGAATCTCATTGTGGAGGTATCCCTGACGTTCGCCGGGGCTGCGTTGCGGTCAGGCAGCGTGGAGAGGGAAGCCGGTCAGGCTTAGGCCGCGGACGTGATCGCCAGCGCTTCGATCGCCGGGGGCGGCGTGATTTCCGGCATTTTCACTTCGGTGAAGCGGCCCTGTGCGACCTCGCCGAGCACCGTGTTGGTCGTGTCTTCGGTGCGGGTGGAATTGATGTGTAATTTACGCACTGCCCGCATGACGGTGGTGGCAAGCAGAAAGCGGTTCTCGATTTGGAGCCCCGCGGAGTACACCAGTTCTGACCGCATAAATTCCTCGTTTCCCGGTTTTGGCACGTTTACGGCGTAAGCCGGGCTCGATCCGGGCTCCCGAAGCGGGTAAACCTGGCGAAAGACACCGATACCGGGCGCGAAAGAAGCCAGGCGGAATCGGAGATATCGAGGGCGGGCTAAAGATCTCAAAGGAAGCAGATCAGCTGCCCCTTTCCCTTGAGCATACGCGGTTCTCGCCGCTTCTCCCAGCTTAATCGCGCGCCGGTCCGGCCATCGACTCAGAGAAGTACACGCCGCGGTCCCCGACCGGCTGATGACTGATGCTATACTGGTACCTGATCGTCGAATCCGACCTGGTTTTCTTGCCTGTTCTGCTCTGTCGCTTGACTCGCATAAATCCACATTGAGTTCAGCGATACATCTACTCGATTCAAAGGAACAGATATGGAACAGGGAACAGTGAAATGGTTTAACGACGCCAAGGGCTTCGGATTCCTCAGCCGGACCAGCGGCGAAGACGTATTCGTGCACTTCTCGGCAATTCAGAGCAACGGCTTCCGTTCGCTCCAGGAAGGCCAGGCGGTCCAGTTTAACGTAGTGAAGGGACCGAAGGGCTGGCAGGCTGAGAACGTTCAGGTTCTGTAAGACGCGGCAAGCTGTGAGCGAGAGGGGCTGGGATTCAGCCCCTCTTTCTTCTTCGCCTCAGAACCGGACTGGTCCTCGGCGAGGAAGTCTCTCCTCGCATCTGAACTGCGGCTAACCGCCGCTGGAGCGACAATGCCAGAACTCGCGCAGGACAAATATCAGTTGAAGACCCTTCACTCAGAGATCGACCTGTTCGATCGCAAGCTCGCGCACCTGCTGCGCTTCGAAGCTTTTGCCAACGACGCAGACCGCGACGCGGCGGCACGCCGCATTACGCTGAAGCGCGACCAGTTGGCGCGTGCTGCCCGGCAAATGGCGCAAAACGGCATCGAGTTCAGCGCGTCGGAGTTGCCCCGTTCATTCCGTGTGGAGGATGAGGCGGCGGCCGTGGAAGCGGCTGTACCCCATGAGCAACCCGCCGCACCCGAAGTGAAGCGGAAGAAGAAAAAAGCGTAGTTCAGACCCGCGGTTGAGCCGTGGCCTGGATGCGGCCTGCGCTCCTGTACGATGGCGCTTGTGGCGCTGTTGACGATTGAAAACCTGAACATTCGTTTCGGCGAAACGCACGCGGTGCGAGGGCTGTCGCTCGCCGTCGCCGCCGGTGAATCGTTGGGGCTGGTAGGGGAATCCGGCTCGGGGAAATCCGCGACCGCCCTGGCGATTTTGGGGTTGCTGGGCGACTCAGCCACCATCGAGGGCGGGATCGAGTTCGATGGGCGCGATTTAGTGGCTCTCGCTCCCGAAGCCATACGGCGTCTGCGCGGGCGCGACATCGGCATGATCTTTCAGGAGCCGATGACCGCGCTCAATCCGGTGATGCCGGTTGGCGAGCAGATTGCCGAGGCGGTGCGCGCCCATCATCGCGGCCTGTCCGGGCGAGAGATTCGCGAGCGCGTGCTGGAAGCGATGACGGCCGTCGCTTTGCCGAATCCGGCCCCGCGGTACGGCGATTATCCGCACCAGTTTTCCGGGGGCCAGCGGCAGCGCATCCTGATTGCGATGGCCATCGTCAACCGGCCGCGGCTTCTGATCGCGGATGAGCCGATCACTGCGCTGGACGTGACCGTGCAGGCGCAGATTCTCGGGCTTCTGGGTGATTTGCGCCAGCGATTTGGTCTGGCGATGCTCTTTATCTCCCATGATCTCGCGGTCGTCTCCGCGGTTGCCGACCGGGTGGCGGTGATGCGCCATGGACTGGTGGTCGAGGAAGCCCCGTGTGGAGAGCTGTTCCGGCGACCTTTGCACCCCTATACGAGCAGCCTGCTGGGAGCCGTGCCCACGATGAGCACCGACCTGCGCCAGCCTTTGGCAACCCTTCCGTCCCGATCGCAATCTACGGACGACCGAACGGCCGCTCCGGTCCCTTTGCGGGAACTTGCGCCGGGCCACTGGGCGCGGATTCGGCCTGAATCAACGTCTTGAGCGCTGGGTTCATCCAATCGTGATGTAGAGTGATAAACGGCCCTCATCTTTCATGCGCGCACTCATCCTTTCCGATATCCACGCCAACCTGGAGGCACTGGAAGCCGTGCTGGCGGCGGCTCCATCCCATGACGTGGTGTGGAATCTGGGCGACCTGGTGGGTTATGGCGCGAATCCGAATGAGGTCATCGACGAGTCGCGCCGGATGGGCACCGTTTTTGTCCGCGGCAATCACGACCGAGCGTGCAGCGGGCTGGGCGGCATCGAGGATTTCAATCCGATTGCGCAGCGGGCAGCGCGGTGGACCGAATGCGTACTGACTGGCGACCATCGGGAATGGCTGCGCCAACTGGCGGCCGGGCCGGTGATGCCGGATGGACCGCAGGTGAGTTGCGTCCACGGATCGCCGATCGATGAAGACGAGTACATTGTGACGGTGCGCGACGCCTGGCCTTCGCTGCATGAAACCAACACGCGCCTGACCTTCTTTGGCCATACGCACATCCAGGGCGGTTTCGCGACGAACGGGGAGGAGTGGTTTCGGCTGAGCCCGCAGTACCGAACCCACAACGAGGCGGAAGAGTTTGAAGTGCCGCTGCGTGCCGAAGCTCGGTTTCTGCTGAATCCCGGTTCTGTGGGTCAACCGCGCGACGGCGACTGGCGCGCGGCTTTCGCGCTCTACGACGATGCGCAGATGATGCTCACCTGGTATCGCGTGCCGTACAACGTACGGGAAGCCCAGGAGCGCATCGTGCGTGCCGGCTTGCCGGATCGCCTGGCAACGCGGCTGCGCGACGGGCGCTGACCGGAAAATCCTGCCTGTCCGTTACGGAAGGACCATGACCGGCGCCTGCCAGAAGGCGGCTTTGCCGCCGGTTGGATTCAGCACCGTCACCTGACAATCGTAGCTTCCAGGTTCCAGGCCGCCGAGGGGAATGGTGAAGGCGAGGGGCATGGTCTTCACGTGGTTGTCCCAGCCCGTCGTGAGCTTCACCGGCCGCGTCTCAAAAGACTTCTTCGGTCCGCGATAAAAGGTGACATAGGCGAGGAGCGGCTGGGTCTGCGGCGCGCCCTGCTCGTAGGCCTGCAGATACACGAAGAGGTTCTGATCGCGCGTAAAGACGCGGGTGACGCTGGGGATGAGCTTCGCTCCGTCGTGCACCAGGGGATTGACGGTCTGTTCCGTCTGCATCTGCTTCGCCTTCTCGGCGTTGTAGATGGCGTTTTTCAGATCAACGCGCTGGCTGCTGAGGACCACGGAACTGATCGGCAGCCGCTGCACCTCCTTGTTCAGATTGGGAATGACAAAGGTCGCCTGGTAGGTCCCGATCCTCCCGGTTTCGTCATCGCGCGCCAGAAACTTGATGGTGTACTTGCCCGGCAGGAGCGTGAACCCCGTGTCGTATTCGATCGGGCGCTTCGCCAGTTGCTCCGCGCTTTCGTCGCTCAGCTTGATGTCGACTTTGTCGCGGAGATTGGTGACGGTCATGCCGCCGTAATCGTCCTTAATCTCGCCAATGAAGTCGATCAGGGTGTGCTGGGCGCCGCGCTTACGGGCGAGCGCGAGTTCACGCCCGGGAATCTTGACGATGATGGGCACAAAATACTCAGCGCGGTTGAGCTGGAAGTAATCGATCTCCATGGCGATGGTCAACTCGGTGACGGGATCGTTGAGCATGAGGGCGTCTTCGAGCTGGCGTTCCTTGTCGGCCGCGTTGAATTTGGCGAAGACCTTGCCGGCGTAGTAGCCCTGACGGTAGTCAAGGACAGCGTCGGGATTGGACGGGAACGTGATGTGGATGCGGCGGAACTTGCCATCCTGCGCGGAGTTGGTGGTGTAGTAGCCGAGAATGTAGTAGCTGGAGACGGACTGTTCCGCCTGCCGGATGCCGCGGGTGAGATCGTTGTAGTCCAGCAAAGCCTTGCCGCCAGTGTCGGACGCGAGCGTGTAGAGCGTGTCCTGCGACTGCTGGAAGCCGGACATCAT
The DNA here is from genome assembly GCA_036267295.1 of Acidobacteriaceae bacterium. Taxonomy (GTDB): domain Bacteria; phylum Acidobacteriota; class Terriglobia; order Terriglobales; family Acidobacteriaceae; genus Palsa-343. Next base: position 149,172 of record DATAWI010000018.1, read on the forward strand.
GGCGAGGGCAGCGGTGCCGGAATACATGCCTGCATTGCCCTGGGACCCCTGGGTCGCATCGCCCAGCGGAGCTTCGGCGACGAGGCCGCGCGCATCGATCGGCCAGAAGGAAACGCCCGAGCGGATCGCGTCGTTGATGGTGGCGTGCAGTTGCGCCTGATTGTCGAGGCCATTCAGGCGCAGACCGCTGGCGAAGTAGACAAGGGACTTCTTCTCGCTCAATTCCCCCAGCATCTTTGCCGCGGTCTGCAGGGCGGCCAGCTGGCGGTCGGTGTTGAAGATGTTGAACTCGCTGTCATCCTGACCGAAGGCCGCGCCGGTGTCGGACGAACTGGCGTCGTCAGCAGCTTCAGCGAACGCCTGACCTTCGCCAACGATCATCGTTTCCAGAATGCTGAGCAGGCGCGTGCGATCGGCGGTGAAATCCTGAAGAACATCGATGCCTCCGCCGGAGTAACGAAGGACGGCGACGAGGTCGTCGGGCTCCATCTGCGCGTGGATGAAGCTCTGCGCCGCGGTGAGCGAGCGGACCTGATCGGCGGGAGGCAGCGCGGTCATGTCGAAGTAGAGCGCCAGCAGGCGGCGATTTTTGTAGAGCGTGCTGCCGCGCGGTTCGGGCGCAATCTGCGTCGACGAGAGGTGGTAGTAGACCTTGAGATCGGACACGGGCGGCAGCGAGGCCGGGATGACCGGGCCTTCGGCGGGCAGATCCTGATGCTCGCAGAATTGAATCTTTTGCGGAGCGCCGTCTTCGGTCAGCGTGAAGTCTTTGGCGGTGAGACCGTTGACGGGGTTGCCGCTCTTGTCTTTTACGGAAACGGTTTCGATCACCAGTTGCGAACTGACGGAGAGCGTCGGTACTAAACTTGCGCCTGATGGCGTGTTCTGGCCAATCTGCTGCCCGAGGGCCGCGAGCGACGCGCTGAGGGTGAGAGCGAGAATCCCGCGCTTCATCCTAGAACCTCACCCGGAACGTAGTTTGGAGGCTGCGCATGCCGTTGGCTGAGGCGGGCAAACCGAATTGCGGGCTGGTCACTGCCGTATTCCACGCCGAGTAGTTGACGTGGTTGATGGCGTTGGTCGAGTCAACGCGGGCATCGAGATTGAGTTTGTCGCTGAGACGAAAAGTTCGCGCCATGGAGGCGTTGAAGCTGAACTGATCGGGGCCGGTGATCGAGTCGCGTCCGGCATTGCCCCACTGGCCGGGCGCAGGCGCGGTATAGGCGGCCTGGTTGAGGAAGTATCCTGCTGGGCTCTTGTACAGAGGCGCTCCGGTGCGATCAGGCCGGATCGTTCCTGTGACGCCGGTTTCAGGAACCGCTTCGAGATACATTGGGGTCTCCGGCAATCCACTGCCGGCGGTGATGTCGGTGAGGAAGGTCCATTCCTTGACCAGCGCGCCGCGCCATCCGCTGAGGAGCGTGCCGCCTTTGAGTCCCATGCCGCTGGTGTATTGAGCCGTTGCGGTAAGCAGATTGCGCTGATCGAAGGAGGACAGGCCGCGTTCCGCAGCCAGATCGCGCCAGTTTTGTGCGGTGCTGGCGGTGGCGTTCGCTGCCGGGGATGAGGCGAATTCGCCGGAGGGCGCCGCACTCTGCGAGGCGACCGATCCTCCGCCGCCGACGGAAGAATCGTCATCGATCGACTTGGCCCACGTGTACTGGATCGATGCGGCGAGCCCGCTGTGCAGGCGTCGCCGCAACTGCACGCGGCCTGCCTCGCGCGACAGATTGCCGCCCGAGGTGAGGTACGTGAATCCGAGTGGGCAGGATGGGCACGGATTCGCTGCGCCCACGGGGTAGGTATTGGGCAGGAACTCCTGCATGCCGTGTGAGCCCGAAGTGCCGAGATAGGTGACGTTGATCTGCAGAGAACCCGGCAGGTCGCGCTGCACGCTGAGTTGCCAGTTCTGCGCGTAGCCAATGCGGAAGTTGGGATCGGCGGCAAAGGTGTCAGGCGTGGTGGTGGGGCAGGTATTGAATCCACTGGCCAGGGTGAGCGGGCAGGCGGCGCTGTTCTCGACGCTGAGGCTGCGCGAGAGCGGCGCCTGCTGCGCCATTTGGGTGACAATGCCGGGATAGACCGCGGTGTTGTCGTAGATCCCGTAGCCGGCGCGGATGACCAGCGATGAGCCGCCAATGGGCCGCCAGGCAGCGCCGATGCGCGGCTCAATCCCGCTGCGGTCGGGACGCATGAGTGCGGGAGGAAAGTGCTGGCCGGTAAGGGATCCGACGGGATCTGTGCCCAGTACGGGCGCAACGGCGGAGAACTGGGAGGCGACATCGAGGTTCACGAGGCGGCCCAACAATTCTGTGATGGGCGCGCCGTATTCCCAGCGGAGTCCGGCGTTGAGCGTGAATTCGGGGCGGATACGCCAGTCGTCCGTCACATATTCGGCGTAGACATTTTCGCGGAAATATTTGTCGGCGTTGCCGTAGGCAATGGCACTGGTGTCGGGAATGCCGAGGAGAAAGTCAGCGAAATCCGAACCGCTGCCGGAGACGGTGCTGCCGCCCGCCGCGGTGGCCGCGCCGGTGAAGACGAAGGCTCCGCGCGGATTCTGCTGCGAGAGGTAGTTGAATTCCTCGCGGCGGTAGTCGCTGCCGATGGTGACGTTATGGCGGCCGTGAATCCAGAGCAGGGAAAGGGAGGGATTGTTCGTCTGGCTGCGGGTGTCGGCGCTGTTGCCATCGGAGAGCCCTGCAATGCCGCTGGAGAAGCTCAGCGCCGGAGGTCCCCAGTTGGCAGGATCCTGATCGTTGCCGGTGATGCCCGCAAGGCCGGAAACATTCTCGCGGTTCTCGAACCAGGGCGTCACGCGGGTGCGCATGCGGCTGTAGGCGTAGCCAGGATACAGGAACAATCGCTGGCCGAAGCGATGGGAACCCTGCACGCTGGTATTCACGCCGAGCCCGTCGGTGGTGTCCACGAAGTTGAAGATGTTGGGGCTGGAACCGCGCGTGCTCTGCAGACCAAATCGCCCGTTGATCTGATTGCGGAAGCCGATGCTCTGGTCGACGCGGGCCTGGAGCGCGTCCTGATGCGAGTCACCGACGAGCGGGACCTGGTAGTTGTACAGGGTTCCGGCGCTGAGGTTGGGCAACGGGTAGAAGCTCAGCAGCGCTTTGGCCTGATCGCTGATCAGGCCGGCAGGAATGGCGTTGTCCTTGAACGGCAGCCCGGTAGACGGATCGTAAATCTCGATGGGCTGGCCTTCTGCGTTCACGGCCTGAGAGAAATCGCCCGCGCGTTCCAACGGGGTGGGCACGAAGGTGGACTGCGTGGAGTCGCTGTGATTGCGGGTCCACTGATAGCCGACAAAGAACCGCGGGTCGTCCTGGATCAGGTGACGCACTTTGAGCGGGCCGCCAAAATTGAAGGTGCCGGTGAAATCGGCGAATTCCGGCTTTGGGGTGGCGAGGCCGGTGATGGAAAAGGGACGCGCATCGAGTGCGGAGTCGCTGAGGATGGCTCCGATGCCGCCGTAGTATAAGCCGCGCGAGCTGCGATTGTTGCCGAAGACCGGGGACATGGCGAAGGGGGACGACCCTGCATTGTTCACGCTGCCGTTGACGAGCAGGCCATCCGCGGAGCGCTCGCGTTGCTGGTCGTCGGGCTCCGGCGCTGGGGCGTTGGCAGGCGCAGCGGACTGGCCTTTGGCCTCCGGAACGGGTACGGGCGCAGAAGGGGGCGGAGACGAGGAAGATTCGAGATCGGCCTTGAGTTCGCCGGGCGCAAGGAGCTTGAGTTCGACGGGGAGAGTGGCCGCGCCGGCGGTTACCGTGATCGGTTGATGGATTGTCGCGAAGCCGGTCATCTCGATCTGCAGGGTCCACCGGCCGTCGGGAAGATCGGGAAACGAGTAGTTTCCCTGGGCGTCGGTAATGGTCGCGAAGCCCGTTTTCCCCTGCGTAACACTGACAGTGGCGCCAGGAACTGGCAGACCGTTGAGGGTAACTTGCCCTTTATAGCCTGAGGCCATCGCCGGCATCGCTGCGGCCAGGCACAGCAGGGCGCAGAGGATCCGCATCACCAACTTTCTGTGCATGCGGACCGTTTCGGGCATCCCTCTCCTAATTTGCCGATGGCGGCTCAACATGATCGATCACGATAACTTCGGTGGGCGCCTTTTCCGATTCGAGCTTGAGCCCCAACTGGTCCTGCAGGGCGGTGAACAGGCTCGAACCCGACGCAGTGTCCGCGGAGGAAATGGCTAGATTGTCCGCGACCTTGATGCTGGCGCTCATGTATTCCGGAGTCCACTTCAGGCTGAAATCGAATGTGCCGGATAGTCCCGTTTTGTCGACAACCGGTCGGCCCTCCGTCTCTGACTGCGTGGCGAGCATCTTTGTCAGCGTATCCAGCGTGCGATTGGTTACCACCATATCAGCGCCATTCTTATCCATGCGCAGGGTGAAGCTGGTATGCATTTCGGGCGGCTTGCCGGCAATTGCGGACTGAACCGGAACGGAGGCGTGGAATTTCACTCCCGATTTGGCTGCAGCAAGCACAAAGACCGGCAGGCTGCGGGTCTCGATATGCACTTTGAGGTTCAACCGGTCGGTCAGCAGGTCCTGCATCATGAGATCGACTTGCCGGTTCGACTCGGCGCGCGGCAGCTTGCTGAGGCGCGCAGTGTCCGCGTCGCTGATCTTTGCGTCGAGATCGAAATGCTGCGCGAGGAGAGCGTCGGGACCGCCGATAAGCTGAGAATTGGATGTGGCTCCCCAAGCGTTGCGGATCAGTTCTCGCAGGGATAGGTTTTCGACGCGGTAAGAATTGTCGTTATGCCAGATTTGTTCGCGTCCGCTGGCGGAATTGTTCGGTCGGATGGCGGCAACCTCGAAGGATGGGAGCGGTTCGCCGGAATCCAGTTGGACGAGTTGTGCGTGGGCCGCCGGGACGGCGATCAGGATCGCGAGTCCGAAGACGAATGCGAGGTCGCATTTGGCCGGAGCGACTCGATCGCCGCAGGCCCACGCGCTGCTGCGCCGAAATGGTCCTTCGCGGCGGACCTTCGAGAGCCCGAGGAGCGGGAACATCGGATAACTCCGGACAAATCGTAGTTACAGGACGCAAGGAGCCGCCATTAGCTCGCAATCCCCCGGGAAAATCGATCGATTAATTCTCGGACGGCTGCTCAACGTGATCGATCACGATCAGCGGCAGCGGCGCTTTCTGCGATTCCAGCTTCAGACCCAATTGATCCTCCACCGCGGTGAAGATCGACGGACCCGTGTTGTCATCGGCGCCTTCATCGGCTCCCGGCGGTTTGTCGCCGGGCGCGTGCGGCATGGCCATGGGACCGTGCATGGGCGGTAACTGGAGGGTGAAATCGAAATTGCCGGTCAGCCCCGTTTTATCGACGACGGTGCGGCCGGTTTGTTGCGAGAGGATGCGGAGGAGATTGCTGAGGGGCACTCCCTGTGCTGTCAACTGGCCGCTGGCGTTGAACATGATCATGCCGGCACCGCCGTGCTCGCCGTCCGGCCCTTTCAGGCCATTCGGGTACGTGTCGCCTGGCTTGGCTGCGTGCAGCTTCGATCCACCCTTGCCGATGACCAATGCGTAGACGGGCAAATCCTTTGTCTCCGTGTGGATTTTGAGCGCGAAGCGATCGACCAGCAGAGCAGCGACCATCTGCTTGCGCTGATCGAAGGTGAGGTCCTTCATGGCAGCCACGTCCGCGCTGTCGACCTTGGCATCGATATCGAAGCGGGTGGTGTCGGTCCAGTCGGGAGCGCCGGAGATCTGGTCATCGTTGACGCCGTAGGCCTCGCGGATGAGCAGCTTGAGAGGGATGTTGGTTCCGGTGAAACCGTCGGGGCCGAACATGAGGCGCACGCCCATCGTGCCGGATTTGTCGGGTTTGATGGAAGCGACGGCGAATTCCGGCAACTTCGACGGAACGGGATTGGAAGAGGCTTGAGCCGGCTGGCTGGGCGCGGCCAGCGGTGCTGGTGATGGCTGCGATTGCGCAGGAGCGATTGCGCCGGCGGTGAAAAAGAAGGCTGCCATCGCCACGAGCCTGATGAATCCGATCATCGGAAGTTCCTCGGTATGTTTCCTATAGAGACGCCAGGAAGCGGGAAATGCTACCGCAGCCGGCGAGAATTCTCGCCGACTTTGAGTCCAAGGCAGAATAGCCGCACCAGGGCTAAACGTTGTAGGTCGTGGAAGAGACGCGGCCGCCGCGGCCGGTCCAGTTGGTGTGGAAGAACTCCCCGCGCGGCTGGTCGACACGCTCGTAGGTGTGCGCGCCGAAGAAATCGCGCTGCGCCTGGAGCAGGTTGGCGGGCAGGCGCGCGGTGCGGTAGCCGTCGTAGAAGGCCAGAGCCGTGGAGAACGCGGGTGCGGGAACGCCGAGAGCGATGGCCTTCACCACGGCTTTGCGCCATGACGACTGATACTCGTTGAGGACGCCGGAGAAGAAGCTGTCGAAGAGCAGGTTGTGCAAATCGGGCTGCTTGTCGTAGGCTTCCTTGATTTTGCCGAGGAAGCGGCTGCGAATGATGCAGCCGCCGCGCCACATGAGCGCGATGCCGCCCATGTTCACGCGCCATCCGTATTCCTTCGCGGCTTCGCGCAGCAGCATGTAACCCTGCGCGTAGCTGATGATCTTGGAACAGTAGAGTGCGCGGCGCACGTTCTCGATAAAGTCGGCGCGGTCAGCGGTCGCAGCCTGGCCGGTTGGGCCTTGCAGGACTTTCGAAGCGTCGACGCGTTCTTCCTTGATCGCGGAGAGACAACGGGCTAAGACCGATTCGCCGATGAGCGTGACGGGCATGCCGAGATCGAGGGCGCTCATCACGGTCCACTTGCCGGTGCCTTTCTGGCCGGCGGTGTCGAGGATCTTGTCGACAATCGGCGTGCCGTCTTCGTCCTTTTTCGCGAAGATTTGCGAGGAGATCTCGATGAGGTAACTGTCGAGCTCGCCTTTATTCCAGTCGGCGAAGATGGCGCTGAGCTCGTCGGGCGTGACGTTGAGGGCGTGTTTCAGCAGGTCGTAGGCTTCGCAGATCAGCTGCATGTCGCCGTACTCGATGCCGTTGTGGACCATTTTGACGAAATGGCCAGCGCCGGCGTCGCCGACCCAGTCGCAGCAGGGCGTGCCGTCGTCGACTTTGGCGGCGATTCCCTGGAAGATGGCTTTCACGTGCGGCCAGGCTTCGGGATTGCCGCCCGGCATGATGGACGGGCCGAAGCGCGCGCCTTCTTCGCCTCCCGAAACGCCGGTCCCGATGAAGAGAATGCCCTTGGCGGCGAGATCTTTGGTGCGGCGGTTGGAATCGGTGAAGAGGGAATTGCCGCCGTCGATGACGATGTCGCCGGGCGAAAGGAAAGGCAGGAGGTGATCGATCATCTGATCGACGGTGTCGCCGGCCTTGACCATCAGCATTACGCGCCGCGGCGATTTGAGCAGCGCGACGAACTCCTGGATCGAGTGCGCGCCGACAACCTGCGTGCCTTTGGCTTCGTTGGCGAGGAAGTCGTCGACTTTGGAGACTGTGCGGTTGAAGACGGCGACTTTAAAGCCGTGATCGTTCATATTGAGGACGAGGTTCTGACCCATAACGGCGAGTCCGATGAGGCCGATGTCGCAACTTGCTTCAGGCATGACGTCTCCGAGGAATTCCATCAGGAATTTTGCGCTATTCCGGAAAGATAAACCAGCGATGTAAAGGCGAGGCGAACCCGAAGTTCAATAGCCCGCAGCTTTGCCGTAGTGCTGGCGATGATCCTGGCCGGCTTCGAGCATGCCGGTTGCCGGGTCGACGGCAATACATTCGCCGTCGCTCCAGTGGCCGCCGACCTTCAGCGTGTAGCCTTCGGAGTGCAGGGCTTCGAGAGTTACGGACGAGAAGCCTGGTTCCAGGTAAACCGTGTCCGGCAAGTACTGGTGATGGAAGCGCGGGGCATCGACGGCCTGCTGTACGTTGAGGCCTTCATCGGCGACGCTGAGAAAGATGTTCGCCACCGTGGTGATGATGCGTCCGCCGCCCGGCGAGCCGAGAACCATGGCGACCTTGCCGCCTTTGAGGACGATGGTCGGCGTCATGCTGGAGAGCGGGCGCTTGCCGGGCGCGATGGCGTTGGCCGGTCCCTGAATGAGGCCGAACATGTTGGGCACACCTTGTTTCGACGCGAAGTCGTCCATCTCGTCGTTGAGCAGAAAGCCGAGACCAGGAACAGTAACGCCGGAGCCGAAGCCTCCGTTGAGCGTGGTGGTGACGGAAACCGCATCGCCATCGGCGTCCACGACGGAGTAATGCGTGGTGTCGACCGGTTCCTTGCGGACATCGGCCATGGTTGGCGGCGGCGGTAAAAATCCGGCGGGGCGCTGCAGGCTTGCGGATGGCGTGGCTTTACCGGGAACGATGCTGACACGCCAGGCCGCGGCATAGCCTTCGCTGAGGAGCGCATCGACCGGGATCTTCACGTAGTCGGGATCGCCGAGATAGTTGGAGCGGTCCATGTAGGAACGACGGAAGGCCTCGATGATGAGGTGCATTTCGGAAGCGGTGCGGTCGCCGAGCGGCGTGAGGCTGTAGCCGTCGAGGATGTTGAGCATCTCGATGAGCGCGATGCCGCCGGATGAAGGCGGAGGCGCGCTGACGATGGTGTAGCCGTGATAGGTGCCGATGACGGGCACGCGCTCCTTCACGGTGTAACGGGCGAGATCTTCAGCGGTGATGAGGCCGCCGCCAGCGCGAATCGCGGCGGCGATCTGGCGCGCCATCGCGCCGTGATAAAAGTCGGCGGGATCGGCGGCGATGTGACGCAGCGTCCCGGCGAGTTCCGGCTGGCGGAAGGTTTCGCCGCCCTGGTAGAAATTGCCGTCCCGCTGGAAGATGCGTTTTGAAGCGGGAAAGCCGGTGAGGATGTTGTCGTGCAATTCGCCCGCTTCCTCGGCGGTGAGCACGAAGCCGTCGGCTGCGAGGCGAATGGCCGGCGCCATCACCTGCTTCAGGGTGAGGCGCCCGTAGTGCTGTTCGGCGTGGACGAGGCCGGCAGCGGAACCGGGTACGCCGATGGCGCGATAGCCGACGATGCTGGCGTCGGGAATGATCTTGCCCTGCGCGTCGAGGTACATGTTGGCGGTGGCGGCGAGCGGCGCTTTCTCGCGGTAGTCGATGAAGACGTCTTTGCCGGTGTGCAGGTGGATGAGCATGAATCCGCCGCCGCCGATGTTGCCCGCATAGGGATGGACGACGGCGAGGGCGAATCCCACGGCAACGGCGGCGTCGACGGCGTTGCCGCCTTCCCTCAGAATCTCGAGGCCGGCGTCGGTGGCGCAGTGATGGACGGTGACGACCATGGCGTGGGGGGCGCGGACGGGTTGCTCGGTCCGGTAGTCGAGCGAGGACGGTTTGGCGTCGTCGGGGGCGGCGTCCTGGGCGCGGGCGGGCAGCGCGGCGATGAGCAGGCCGAGTGGCAAAAGGAACGCAGGCAGGACGCGGCTGAGGCGGCGGCGAGAGGGTCGCATGGGTTGAGGGGATTGTAGAACAGGGCTTGGCGCCGGACCCGCCCCCCTCCCCCTCCTTTTGTGTAAGTGTGGAATCTAAGTCACTTAGCGGATCGCGATTGTGTAAGTGTGGGAAACAAGTCACTTACTCAGGCAATAATTGACTTGACTCGCCCACAGGCGTAGAGTTGGTTTGTTGCCGGTGAAGACGAAAGGAATTCACCGATGCAAATGCGCTATGAAGTGGAAGAGAAGTTCGATATCTTTGCGTTGCTGCAAGAGACCGCACTTTT
>DATAWI010000019.1:0-24349 GCA_036267295.1 Acidobacteriaceae bacterium
CCTTACCGCCAGCCACCTCTTCACTTCGGGATGCTTGTGCGTTCCGTAGTTGTCCAGAACCATATGAATCTCCAGCGCCGGGTCTACTGTTCGGTCGATGCGCTCAAGGAAGCGCAGGAACTCCTGATGGCGATGGCGCGGCTGACACTCGGCGATGACTGTTCCCTGGAGTACATCGAGCGCGGCAAACAGAGTGGTGGTTCCGTGACGTTGATAATCATGCGTCTGGCGCGCGGGCAAACCGGGCCGCAAAGGAAGAATGGGCTGGGTGCGGTCCAGGGCCTGAATCTGGCTCTTCTCGTCCACGCTGAGCACCAGTGCCTTGTCCGGCGGGTTCAGATACAGCCCGACAATGTCCCTGACCTTCAGGGCGAAATCAGGATCGCTGCTGAACTTAAAGCTCTCTACCCGGTGGGGCTGTAGCTTGTGCTTGATCCATACCCGGTACACCGTAGCAGGGCTAACCCTCTGCGCCTCGGCCATGGTCCGCACACTCCACTGCGTTGCATCTCGGGGCGTGGTTTTCAGCGTGGCTTCCACAATGGCAGCCTCCTGTTCGGAGGTGATCTGCTTCGGCCGACCACTGCGCGGCTTGTCTTCCAGCAGACCCACCACGCCTTCGGCTTCATATCGCTTACGCCACAGCAGCACCGTGGGCACAGAGGTTGACAGGTCACGAGCGATGGCACGGTTGGCAGCACCGTCCGCGGCAGCCTGCACGATCTGAACCCGCAGCAGGACTCCGCGCGGCGTACTGCGGTGACGGCTAATTCGTAAGAGTTGCTTCTTCTCAGCTTCCGACAGCGCCAAGGGCACAACACTGGGACCGGGCATCTATCCCAGGATGCACTGGATTACCTTATCCGTCAAGTTATTTCGGAAACAGGAGACTAGCGTTCACTGTGGAATCTCCGCACGGCGACCCGCCGCCGGGGCCGGCTCATCGAGAAATCCCCGCATCACCGGCCCAATCCTGCTGGCGCACATCTCCGGGCCGAGATGCCCGCAGCCATCGAAGATCTCAAGTTCCGACTGCGGCACCTGCTGGTGAATCTCGTCGCCGACCGACGCGGGAATCACGTAGTCCTGCTTGCCCCACACGATCAGCATGGGCATCCGCAGCGCGCCCAGCTCGCCGTCGAGCAGATCGCGCCGCGTCAGCATGGAATCCATATTGCGCCGGACCACCCAGCCGTGTTTGGCGACATAGCGAAAGATCGCCCGCTGCACAAATCCCGGAACGTGGGGCGGCGGCGTGGGCATCAGCAGCTCGTCGAGCTTCTGCAACTTCTCCGGGGTATCCGGCTCGAACAGGCTTGTGTTCCAGCGCATATCCCAGGTCACTCCCGCGCTGTCGAAGATCATCAGACGCCGGATGCGCTGCGGTTGATCGAGGGCCACGCGCATGGCGAGCCATCCGCCCATCGACCAGCCGCCGAGATCGGTGCGCGCCAGATGCTGCTGGTCCATGAAGCTTTCGACCGCACCCGCCAGTTCGGGGACTGAATATTGCGCATTCTGCGGCCAGTCCGATCGTCCGTAGCCCGGCAGGTCGAGAGCGTAGACGCGGTGATGATCGCGCACCAGTTGCGTCATCAGGTTGACCCAGTCCTCCGCGCGTCCGCCGAGGCCGTGCACCAGCACCACCGGCGACCCCGAGCCACCCACGTAATAATGGATGCGCACCTGCCCCACGTTGCCATAGGGGATTTCGAGGTAGTCGCTGCGAATGCCGGCTACGAGCAGACGCACCTGCACCGCCGCAATGAGCAAATCCAGAGGCCGAGCCAGGGCAAAGACGATCAGCGCCGCCAGCAGCGGAAGGAAGATCATCAGGAACCAGGCGAAGATCCGCCGCGCCATGCGTCGCTGCTTCTGGAGCGGGGCTGAAACCGTCGCCATTCCGACCTCAGGTCTCCTGAACCTCAGATGCGCCGAAGGCCATCCGCCACGCCTTGCGGATCACTTCGACGGTCAGCGGCGTGAGGCCGCCCAACTCGCCATCGCCGGCCCAGCGAGCTTCCTGCGCATCGGTCGCGCAGACCACCGGCAAGCGCAAGTCCGCGCCGCCGATCACGCGGCACAGAAAATCGACCAGCACATAGTGATAGCGAACACGTCCAGCCGCATCACGGGAGATGCGATCGAAGGCCTGGACGATCTCCACGACTTCGACCGCCAGGCCGGTTTCTTCCAGCACTTCGCGGCGGATGGCCTCTTCGAGCGTCTCGCCCAGTTCCACAGCGCCGCCGGGCAGCGACCATTCGCCCTTGAGCGGCTCCTGCCCGCGCCGGATCAGCAGCACCTGCGGGCCCCGGGCGGCATCCACGCCGACGATCACCGCGCCCACGCCGGCAATCGGAGCCTCGGGATATTCGCGCCTCACGCCGTTGTTCCGTCCCGTTCGCCGGACATCACAGCTTCATCGGCTTGCCGTACTCGCCGTCGAAGACCGTGCGCTGCATGCTGAAGCGACTGCCGTTGAACTTGTCCGGCCCGCGCAGATGGCCGATGGCCAGCAGCGCCACGACTTCATAGCTGAGGGGCAGGCGCAGCACCTCACTCACTTTTTCCGCCTCGTAGCCTTCCATGGGAGCGGTGTCGTAGCCCAGCGTTTCCGCGGTCCACAGCATCGTGGTCACGGCGATCATGACGTGCCGATTGAGCCACGCGGTCAGGTTGGGATGATTGCCCAAGTATTCCGGAATGTTGGCGCGCGCCTGTTCGGCATAATTCTCCGTCATGCCGGCCTCGCGTCCCATGCGGATCATCTCCTCGAGATCGCTCCGCCATCCGTCGGTATCGCCGCAGGCTACGATGACGGCCGACGCCTCTTCCACTTTCGCTTGGTTGAAGGCCGCGCCGCGCAGACGACGCCTCTGTTCCGGCGTCCGCACCACGACGAATCGCCACGGCTGCAGGTTGTAGCCGCTCGGCGCGCTCAGGCCCGCTTCCAGGATGGTCTTCAAATCGGCTTCCGGCATGGCCGACCCATCGAAACTTGGCGTTGCCCGCCGTTGCTCAATCGCAGCGCTGAGTGGTTTTTCGATTCGACTGCTCATATCCAAGGCTCACCCTGTCTGTTTCTCTTGATTAGCTGTGCGCTAACTGTGTTGTCCGGCGGGGGTACCGGAATTTTGAATTTGGTCCATCGGCAATTCCAGTGCAAAGGGGTGCTGATTGTCAGGCGTCCTGGCATACACCCAAAGTCCGTGAAAAGCGGTGGTCAACTCGGGATGCTCCGCCAGCATGGCGCGCATCACCGCCGTCACCTGAGCGCGCGCCGCCACCGGATCCTGGCTCGGCGTCGCCTGGTAGGTCACCACCAGGTCCAGTTGATCGGAAAGCTCGTCCGTTCGCAGTGCGGTGACGTTGAATGTCTGGCTGCCGGCAACCAGGTGCATGGGGTTGACGCCCGGGAGTCCATCCGGCTGCGCCTGCTCGGCTTCTTTCCGCAGTTTCTGCAGGTTCGGGCTGGAGAGAAAATCGACGGGGTCCGAGAGAAACAGCGCTGTCTGGTAGTAGAAGTAGGCGTCCCACAATTGCTTTTTCGCTGCGTACTCCCGGGCGTGCTGCCAGAACCACAGTCCGTCGTGTCCGCCCATGGTCATGGGGCGGGTGAAGAATCCCGCCAGCTTCCAGGTGGAACTGCCCGCCGGATCGTTCGCCAGCACCATCGACAACGCCTGCGGGTTTTTCACCCCGGTGGCGTGGACGACCGCCAGCGCGTATTTGCCGGGAGGCAGCCTGGGAATGCTGATTTCTACGGTCAAGGATGAAGCCGGCAGCCCGCAAAAGAACTCCGCATCGCCGGCGGACGTGAAGTCGGTCGCGTCCAGCAAATACATTCCATCCACCGTCAGCGTCGCATGCTGCAGCGAAGGAGTGACAGCCTCTATCGAATTCGCAATCCCGTCGAACTGCGCAGCCACTGAGGCGATCGTCTGGGCCTTCACTCCGGCGGTGTTGCCGGACTGCACATTGCCGGCTACGGCCATCGCGGCCAGTTGCAGCCCGCTGCGCTGGGCGCCGATCATCAGCGACTGGGTGGTGCAGGTGACGCCAAAGGCCGGAATGGCCAGCGCCCAGGGAAGAATCGAGCCCATCTTCCACGCAAATCCGATTCCATATCGGCGGCGCATCAATGTCTTCCCTTCCGGCTACGAGGCCCTGGCGCGATTGGTGAGCGAAACCGAATCACTGCTAGTCTAGTACACAGGAGCGGATGAACTCCGGGCACCCCCGTCCGGCCGCCCCAAATGACTGCGATGCGCGCCCCATTCCTATCGCGATGCCTTCCCGCGCTGGCCACCGCCGCGATCGCATCCACCTGCGTCGCGCAGGTGATGCAGGCTCCCGGCACGCTGCCCAACGGACGCCGCATGAATATGCCGCCGGCCTGGCAAAGTACTCCGCAAAATCCTGCCCAGAATCAACGTCCGGCAGCCGCGGCGCTCAATTCTGCTGCGCCCGCACCTGCCACCCCCGCTGTGCCGCCAACGGCCGCGCCTGAACCGTCCGTCCCTCTGACGGCGCCCTCGCTGCTGGACAAGCCGGCGCAGCCCGCCCAGGTGACGTTGGCCGCCGGAATGCTCTCCGTTGCCGCGGAGAACTCGAGCCTGAATGAAATCCTTCACCAGCTTGGGAAATCCACCGGCATGTCGATTGACGGCCTCGAAAAGGACACGCGCATCTTCGGCACCTATGGGCCCGGCACTCCCCGCGACATTCTCTCCTCGCTGCTCGAAGACGCCGGGTACAACGTGCTGATGGTCGGCTCGACCGACGACGGAGCCCCGCGCCAGCTGATTCTATCCTCGCGCAGCAATACGCCCGTCTCCGCGCGGCAGCCGGTCAACGTCGCCCAGCAGGACGAGGATCAGGAAGACAACCAGCCGGTCAATGTGAATCAGCCCATGGAAGAAGCGCCCATGCCGCCTCCCCGCCAGCCGGCGATGCCCATGAATCAGCAGAACCCCAACGGATCGCCCAGAACGCCGCAGCAGATGTTGCAGGAGTTGCAGCAAATGCGCATGCAGCAGCAGCAACAACAACAGCAGCCCCCGCAGTAGCGGCCGCTCCGGATTTTCGGGATTCGCCCGGTTTCAGGAGACCGCGGGACGCGGCCAGCGCGCTTCAATGGTGGTGGAAATCCCGCCACGGGGCCGAAAATCGCCCTTTACGCCCGCCCAGACCGGGTCGCACGCCTTCACCACGTCTTCGAGGACCTGGTTCACCACGTTTTCCTGGAAAATCCCCAGGTTCCGGTAGCAAAACAGGTACTCCTTCCAGGATTTCAGCTCCAGGCACCGCTCCCGCGGCATATAACGCAGCGTGATGACGCCAAAGTCCGGCAGGCCGGTTTTGGGGCAGACGGACGTAAACTCCGGGTCGTCGATCACGATCTCGTAGCCGGGAAACTGGTTGGGCCAGGTTTCAATGGCGGGAAAGGCAAAATCCAGCCCGGCTTTGGCATGATCGTCGGTGTAGCGGGGAGTTTTAGGCATACTCCAATTTTAAAGCCTGTCCGCGCCGTCCGATTTCGAGGCTGCGGATTGCTTCTTTCGGCTCGGCCGGACAGGCCCGCGCCCCCCGTGACACGGTGGTTACCGTCGCGCAAGTTTCACATTTTCCGAAGCCTAAGAACGCCCCGGCGAGTCCTATATACTGACAAACGGTCCTGGTGATAATGGTCAGTCGGGCAAGGTCCAACACGGCGCGTATCTGGGTCATCTCCGCGGTCGCGCTCATCCTGCTTTTCTATGCGGTCCACCTGCTCACGCGGAGCTCGCTGCCCATTCGTGTCTCTGCCGCGGTGGTCAAAAATCTCACCAGCACCGTGGCCAGCAATGGAAAGGTGGAACCGCAGGCGGACTTTCAGGCGCATGCGCCCTATGGCGGTGTCATCCGGCAGCTCTATGTGCATGCAGGGCAAACAGTTACATCTGGTCAACTGCTGCTGGCCATGGATGACACAGAAGCCCGTTCCCGGGCCGCAACCGCCCTCGCTGCCCTCAGGGGCGCTCAGGCCGCGTGGCAGGCCGCCCAGCATGGCGGAACCCAGGAAGAACGGCTCTCCCTGACCGGCGAGCTGCAAAAGGCCACCATCGACCGAGATCAGGCTCAAAAAGACCTGGACGCCCTGCAAAAGCTGGCCTCCACCGGTGCGGCCTCGCCCAGCGAGGTGAGTGCGGCGCAGGAGCGCCTGGCGGCTGACAACAGCTCGATTCAGGTGCTGCAGCAGCGCCAGTCCCAGCGATATGACGCCGGCGATCTGGCGCATGCCAAAGCCAATCTGGCTGATGCGCAGGCTGGCTACGACGCCACCGAAAACGCGCTCTCCCAGGCGATTGTGCACGCGCCGTTTGCCGGGACCGTCTATTCCCTGCCCGTCGCGCGCTATGACTACGTGCAGCAGGGCGACCGGCTGCTCTCGATGGCCGACCTGTCGAAGCTCCAGGTGCTGGCGTACTTTGATGAGCCGGAAATCGGCAATCTGGCCGTCGGCCAGCCCGCGACCATTGTGTGGGATGCGCGCCCCAACGAGGTCTGGCATGGCCATATCGTCCGCCTGCCGTCGTCGATCATCACGTACAACGCAACACGCAATGTGGGCGAGGCGCTGGTTTCGGTCGATGAAGCCGACGGCGCGCTTCTGCCCGACACCAATGTGCGTGTGACCATCACGGTGGCCAGCGAATCCAATGTATTAACCGTTCCACGCGACGCATTGCACATCGAGCAGGGCTCGACCTGGGTTTACAAGGTCGCGGGCGACACGCTGCATCGCGTTCCGGTGACTGTCGGGAAGCTGAATCTGGTCGATGTGCAGATCGTCGGCGGTCTCCAGTCCGGGGATCGCGTGGCCACGACCACGACCAATGGCCAGCCGCTCAGCGACGGCGTGCCAGTCAAAATTGTCCAGTGAGGGGAGTTTTCTTGCGCAGAACCATCATCATCAGCGGAGCCGTCTTTCTGCTCTCCGCCGCCTTGTGGGCCATGCCGTCGGTGTCCGCCGATCCGGTGCATAACGACCTGATCTTCGGGCACGCGGACGATGCCCTGCAGAGACTGAATTTCGCAATTTCTCAGGATGCGCAGGACGCCGAGGCGCACAATCTGCGCTGCCGCGTTTTCTATCAGGAAGAGCAGTGGGACCAGGCCATCGCCGACTGTGAAGCCGCTGTCCAGTATTCTCCCGCCAACAGTAATTTTCACCTCTGGCTGGGCCGCGCTTATGGCCAGAAGGCGGAGCGCGTCATGCTGGTGACGGCATTCAAGCTCGCCCGCCGGGTCGCCGCCCAGTTCCAGCAGGCGGTTCAACTGGATCCCCGCAACGCGGCAGCCCTCGCCGATCTGGGCGAATACGATGTGAGCGCCCCCGCCATTGTCGGCGGCGGCCTCGGCCGTGCCCAGGCCCTCGTGCCGCAACTCCAGGCCGTCAATCCCGCGGGCGCTCTGGACTTGCTGGCGCGCATTGCCGAATCGAAAAAGGACTATGGCTCCGCGGAGAACGACCTCAAGGCGGCGATCCCGCACTCAGCCAATCCTGCCGATGGCTGGATGGACCTGGCGTCCTTCTACCGCCGCCGCGGCCGCATGAGCGACATGCTCGCAGCGGTCCATACCGGCGCGTCGCTGGAGCGGCGACACGGACCTGCGCTGGTGGACGGCGCGGCGAACCTGACCCGGGCGCAACTAGAGCCGCAGGTGGCGATTCAATGGCTCCAGCAATACTTGAACTCTCACGTGCAAAGTGAAGATTCACCATCGTTTGCTGTGCGCGCAAAGCTCGCTCGACTGCTCGCGGACCAAGGCGATGCGGCCGGCGCTGAGGAGCAGATTGCCGAGGCGCATGCCGCCGCCTCCGGCTACCGCATCCCAGCCCGCGCCGGCTCCGCGGCGGAAGGCCGATAGGCCGTGGGAAGGGCTGCCCGATCCATTCGAGCCCGCGCGGCCGGCTGCCTCGCGCTGCCCGTCCTGCTGCTGCCACTGGCTTCCTTCGCGCAGATTTCCCTTCCCACCGCCGTCGACCTCGCCGTCAAGTCCAGCCCCGCGGTGCGGGCAGCCCAGGCGAACGTGCAGCACGCCACCGCTGCCGTCCAGGAGTCGCGGGACGCCTACGTCCCCAACCTCGTTGCCGGCGGCAGCCCCGGCTACTTCTATGGGTTCCCGCTGGGTTATCCCTCGCTCTTCAGCCTCAACTCCTCCTCCATGGTGCTCTCCTTTTCACAGCCCGATTACATCCGAGCCGCACGATCCGCCCTTAATGCAGCCAGCCTGAACCTGAAAGACGCCGAGCAGCAGGTGGCCCTCGATGTTTCCCTCAGCTACGTGGAACTCGATCACGACCTGGCCGAGATTGCCGCCCTCGACGAGGAGAAGTCGTACGCCGGGAGCCTCGTTTCCATGGAGCAGGACCGGGTGCAGGCCGGGGTCGATCCGCGCGTCAGCGAACTGCAGGCTGAACTCACTGAGGCCCGGGTGGACGAAAAGCGCATTCATCTCCAGGACGACGCCGACGAGATGCGGCAGAAGATCGCCCACCTCACCAGCCTGCCCACTGGCGACCTGACCACGGTCAGCAGCAGCATTCCCCCGCCGCCCAGCTTCACCTCCGACCCGGCCCCCGGCGTCGCGCAGAATGCGCCCGGCATCTCCGCTGCCTATGCCAACGCGAAGGCAAAATACTTTACGGCGTTTGGCGATTCACGCCAGAATTACCGGCCGACCCTGATCTTCGGCGGCCAGTACAGCCGCTTCGCGCAGTTCAACAATTACAGCCAGTACTTCCAGAACTTCGTTTACAACAACTTTGGCGCCGGGGTGCAGATCACGTTCCCGCTGTTTGACGCCACCCGGCGCGCGAAGGCCCGCGAATCCGGCGCGGAGGCGGTTGCTGCCGAGGCCCAGGCGGACCAGTCCCGCAACACCCTGAGCGAGCAGACGCTCCTCGCCCGGCGCACCATCCTCGAGTTGGGCGCCGAGCAGCGCGTTGCCCGGATTCAGTCCGAACTGGCGCAGGAACAGCTACGGACGGTCGATGCGGAAATGACCAGCGGATCGGGATCCGGCAGCGCGCAGCCTGTCTCTCCGATCGAGGCGCAGAAGGCCCACATTGAGGAGCGCGAGCGCTACGAAGATCTGCTGGACACCAATTTTTCGCTCATCAAGGTGCAACTGAACCTGCTGCGCATGACCGGGCAAATCGACGACTGGATCCGCTCATCCCTTCCCTGACGGCAAGTCCCGGCATTTCCTCCGGAATCAGCGCTTTCCCCGAGGGCCCCCCAGGGGTATCCCGGCGGCGCCGATCACCCCCCGCTGCCCCTGCCTTTCCGGTAAACTAAGGAGAGACCTATATGCCCCTGAAGACTTTATTTCTCAACCCTCCGTCGTTTGAAAATTTCGACGGCGGCGCCAGCTCGCGCTGGCCTGCGACTCGCGAAATCGAGTCCTACTGGTACCCGGTGTGGCTGGCCTATCCGGCGGGCATGCTGGAGGGGTCGCGGCTGCTGGATGCCAACCCGCACCATGTGTCATGGCCCCAGGTGCTGGCGATCCTCAAGGACTATGAATTTCTCGTCCTTTTCACCAGCACGGTAGGGTGGACCGGCGACCAGCAGTGGGCGGAGAAGATCAAGGACGCCTACCCGAAGATCAAAATCACCTTTGTGGGACCGCCGGTCACCACGGATCCCGACCGCGCGCTGGCCGAGTGCCCGGCGATTGATTTTGTGTGCCGGCGCGAGTTCGACTACTCCGTGGTGGAGTACGCCAACGGCAAGCCGCTCGACGAGATTCTGGCCATCAGCTACCGGAAGAACGGTCAGGTGGTGCACAACCCCGACCGGCCGCAGATCGAGAATCTGGACGCGCTGCCCTGGGTTACCGACATCTACAAGCGCGATCTGGACGTGACGAAGTACAACGTGCCCTTCCTGCTGCATCCGTATGTGGCGCTGTACTCGACCCGCGGATGCCCGGCGCAGTGCACCTTCTGCCTGTGGCCGCAGACCACCAGCGGGCACGCGTGGCGCAAGCGCTCCACCGACGATGTGGCCGCGGAAATGGCGCACGCCAAGGCGCTTTGGCCGAATGTAAAAGAGTTCTTTTTCGACGACGACACGTTCAACATTCAGAAAGCGCGGACGGTGGAACTGTGCGCGAAGCTGAAGCCGCTGGGGATCACGTGGTCGTCGACCTCGCGCGTGACCACCGACTACGAGACCCTGAAGGCGATGCGCGAAGCCGGCTGCCGTCTGCTGATCGTCGGCTTTGAGTCGGGCGATCCGCAGATCCTGAAGAACATCAAGAAGGGCGCAACGATTGAGCGGGCGCGCGACTTTGCCCGCGACTGCCACAAGCTCGGCCTGACGATTCACGGCGACTTCATCCTCGGGCTGCCGGGCGAGACGAAGGAGTCGATCCGCAACACCATCAACTTTGCCAAGCAGCTGGACGTCGAGACGATTCAGGTTTCGGTCGCGCACGCCTTCCCGGGCACGGAGTTCTACGAGTACGCGCGCGAGAACGGGTTCATCACCAACAACAAAATGAACGACGAAGGCGGCCACCAACTGGCGCACATCGAGTATCCGGGCTTGCCGGCCGAGTACGTGCTGGAGATGGTGCACAAGTTTTACGACGAGTACTTCTTCAGGCCGAAGGCGGCGTGGCGCGTAGTGAGCAAGGCCATTGCGAACCGCGACCTGAAGCGGCTCTACATCGAGTCGAGGTCGTTCCTGAAGCTGCGCTCCGAGCGGAACAAGCTGGTGCGCGCCTCGAAAGCGCAGAAGGAAGCAGCGCCCGCCAACGCCGGGGCGTGACGCATGGTTTTTCTCGTAAAGCCGCCGGGGCAACTTCGGCGGCTTTCGATTTTCATGCGGATGATTTTCGCTGACCGGCCCTGCGCTGACCGGCCCTTCGCTGACCGCTTTTTAGCTGACTTTTTTTAGCTTCTCGATGACCTTTCGCCGCTACTTAGTTCTCGTTGCCGTCACGCTCACCGCCGCATTCGGCGACACCTTCCTTGCGCGCGGCATGAAGTCGCTGCCGCCGGTCTCTCTGGCGCATCCCGTGGGGCTGATTCACGCCATCTTCTCGCCCTGGGTTGCCATCGGCATTGTCGTCCTCATCGGATTCTTCGCTACGTACCTGACCGCGCTCTCCTTTGCCGACCTGACCTACGTTCTGCCGGCCACGTCGATGGGCTACGTCATCATGACCATCCTCGCGCACTTCTGGCTGCACGAACGCGTGTCGCCGTGGCGCTGGCTGGGCGTGTTGTGCATCACGGCGGGCGTGGGATTCGTCACACAGGGGCCTTCGTGGACGCACAATCCTCCCGCGCAGCCACGGGGTGTGAGCGAAGCTTTGGCCGAGCCCCCGCCTCAGGAGGTCGAGCGATGAGCGGCATCTTCGGCACCGTAGGCATGATCGCGGCCATCGTCATCACCGCGACCGCTGGCGACATCCTCACTGCTTCCGCGATGCGCCAGATCGGCGACCTCGACCTGGTGCGCGCCCAAAGCGGGCTTTTGGGCGCGGCCAGAGCCGTCGTTTCGAACGGACGCTTCGGCCTCGGCGTGGTGTGTCTGGCGCTCAGCTTCTTTGCCCTGCTCTTTGGGCTCAGCCATCGCGACCTGAGCCTGATTGGCCCAGCGGCGACTTCGCTCACGTTTGTCAGCAACGCGCTCGCGGCGAAAATCTTTCTGCACGAGAATGTGGACCATCGCCGCTGGACCGCGGCGGTGTTTGTCTGCGTGGGCGTCGCGCTGCTGGCGTTCTAGGCGATCATTTCCCCGCCCCGCAAACGCAGCCCTTGTAACTGGCCGCCGTCGTGTTTGCGAGCGAGCAGGCATACTGCGCCCAGAAGGGAGTCAATTCCTGCGCCGCATCGCCCTTGAAGTAGCTCCTGATGTACTGCTGGCTTGTGCCCGCCTGCGCTTTGGGGTCCTTCCGGAACTGCGCGATCAGATCGTTGACAGCCGCCGCGGAAAACGCTTGCGCGCCATAGCTGCGGTCAAAATCGTAGTCCTCAGACCAGGTGGTCCCAATGCCTGTCTGATTCGACGCGACGAAGACATCGAAATCCTTGAGCGTCGCCGTCGGCGGATCAACCTTCGCGAGGGTAAACGAGGGATTGTTGCCGTCGACCGGCGAGATGGACGGCACCAGCTTCACCGGAATCGCGCCCGCGGCGCCGCCGCCCTCCGGCGTCAGCAGACGCACCTCGTCCATGTGCGTGTGCGCGAAGAGGCCGAGCCGCACGATGTCTGCATACTGCGTCAGCAGGCTGTCCAACTTGTCGGAATCCATGAACATTTCGGCGGTGCCGCTGCCGCAAACGTCGCTCAGCTTCTTCATGGTTGCGTACACGTTGACGCCGGGCGGGATATGTCCCATCACCCAGACGTTTTGCCCGTTCTCGTGCGCCTGCGCGAGGGTTTGGCCAAGCCACGCCATTTCCGCAGCGCCTGCGGATGGGTCATGGGTTCCCGAGCAGTTTTTGTATTTGGGCGACCAAAACACATCGTTGAGCACAATCACGCGCGCGTCGAGCAGCGGCGGAGCCATGTTCACGCTGTAGTAGCCGCCGGTGGCAAACTCCGCCTGCGCGTGCCGCCGTTCCCCCGGAGGCAGCGCGTCAGCCAGCGTCGCGCCGGTGCGCGCCAGGAACGCGCTGTGCGTGTCGAGTTGGTAGTCGCCGCAGTCGCTGTCGTTGTTGCCCAGCGAGGTGTAGATGGGCACGCCGGAAAACGCGCCGCGTAGTTGGTCCATGACGAACTGAATCGTGTTGGCTGCGAAATCCGTGTACTCCTGCGGGCTCGCGTCCGGCAGCAGCGCTTTGTACCGGCACGCAAAGCCGTGCGCCATCAGGTCCCCGGTGATGGTGATGAAGTCCGGATCGGGCTGGCGCTCGTGCATCGCCTGCACGCTGGCCACCAGCAGCGGAAAGGGCGTATCGACACCGCGTGCGCCGCATTGCTTCTGTAGATTGGCAAAGGCCTCCGGCTGATCGGGCGAGGCCGGCGACTTAAAAACGGATTCCCACTGCGCCACCGGCGTGTGCGCCAACTGGCGCGCTTTGCCGGGATCGTGAAACGGATCGAAGTGGATATCGCTGATCATCAGCGCCGTGGCGCCGCTCTCGGCAGGCGCGGCGGCTGGGTGATGCTTCCCCTGCGCCCCGCAGACAGAACCGCCGAGCACGCACGGCAGAATGGCGGCCCAGCAGGCAAAAACCCGAGTGAAGCGAGACAGGCGAACGATCACGACGACTCCTTGCACAACGCAAAACTTTCCCGATTTCGATACTTCGGATTATCTCTCGTGACCGGCATCACTGAGCCGGAATCCGTAAGGCTCTATCCTGGACCGTCCTGCAGTGCGCGGCTCGTCACCTTTTGCCGGGTTGCGCCGATAGGCGGGACAGGGAGACGTTATGACTCTGGGAGCGATGGCAATTACGGGACTCGTTTCGACAATCGTGGTAGTCGTCGTGGCGATCACCCTGATCAACAAATTCGCGAATTGAACCGAGCAGGGCCGCGACGAACGCCGCGGCCCTTGCAACGGCGCTACCGAATCACCTCGACCTCCTGGCTGTCGGGACCGGTCCAGGCATCCGTGCCGCTGTGGCTCAGCTTGTGCGCGGCTTCGTCCCAGTGCAGGTGGGTCAGCTGGAAGTCGCCCTTCTCATAGGCGTAGGTCTTCCCGTCGTCCTGATACAGGTTGAACTCGGCATTCGCGCCCGGCCACACCTGCACCTTCGTGATGGTCTGCTTGTCTTCGGTACTGTCGACCGCGCTCCCCAGCGGAATGATCGATCCCGCCCGCACAAACAGTGGCAGCTTGTCGATCGGCGCATCCACGGTGACCGTCTGGCCGCCCGCGAAGCGCTTGTGCGTCCAGTAGTTGTACCAGTCGGATCCGGCGGGCAAATAGACGTCCTTCGTCGTCGCCCCCTGGTCGGTCACCGGCGCTACCAGGAACGCCGGCCCGAACATATATTCGTCGCCGATTTCCGACACCTTCGGATCGTCCGGGAAATCCATAAACAGCGCCCGCATATAGGGCGCACCCGTTTTGTGGGTGAAGTAGCCGAGCGAGTAGATGTACGGCATCAGTTCGTAGCGGAGTTTCAGATACTGCTCCAGAATCGGCTCCGCCGGCTTGCCATACGACCAGACCTCGTTGGCCTTCCGGCTGCCATGCGTGCGAAAGATGGGCAGGAACGACGCGTATTCAAACCAGCGGGTGTAGAGCTCGGGATAGTCGTCGTACCCGCCCACATTGTCGCGCGCGGTGGCGGGATCGAGCAGCGGCGGATGATCGGGGTGGTGCTCGCCCGGCAGATACTGCCAGCCGCCGGTGTCGTTGCTCCAGTAATTCAGCCCGGAAGCAGCGACGTCGAGGCCGGTAGGCACCTGGCGCTTGAGTGTATCCCAGGTGGGAAAGATGTCCGACGACCAGACGATGGCGCTGTTGTGCTGCACGCCGAGATAGCCGTCGCGCGAAAGGATCAGGCCGCGCAGATCGCCGCTGGCGCGGTAGCCATCGTAGAGCGCGCCGGTGTGAAAGAGCGGATAGACGTTGAAATACTCGGTCCCCGGCCCAATGTGGTAGTAGCTGCCGTTCGGAGGCAGATCCGGCTCCGTCTCATCGGCCCACAGATAGTTGAATCCCTTGCTGAGGATGTTTTCTTTGATGGTGTTCCAGTACCACTTCGCCGCGTCGGGGTTCGTGGTGTCGATATCCGATCCGGCCTTGTCGTAGGGCAGCCCGTTGGTGGGCGTGCCGTCGGCCAGATGCTCGAACCAGCCATTTTCGGCAATCTCGGAGTAATAGCGGTCGGTGGGCACGAAGCGCGGCCACACGCTGATCATCGTCTGGATGCCCATCTGGTGCAGCTTCTGGTTCATCGCCGCCGGATCGGGCCACGCGCGTGCATCGAAGTCCATCTGGCCCATGTTGGTGTAGTAGAACCAGTCGACCACAATGATGTCGAGCGGCAGATGGCGCTCGCGATAGCCGTTGGCCACGGCCATCACTTCGTCCTGGCTTGAGTAGCGCTGCTTGCACTGGATGTATCCATAGGCGGCCTTGGGCAGCATCGGGGTGCTGCCGGTCAGCAGGCTGTAGCCGGAGTAGAGTTCGTCGGTCGTCTTGCCGTTGATCACGAAAAACGAAACGCGGTCGCCCACCTGGGACGTCCAGCTGGTCTGCTCGTTGAATCCGGCATCAATGGTCGTCTTCGAGGGGTTATCCCAAAGAACGGCGTAGTGCTTGTTGGTGACCAGGAAGGGCACGCAGAAGGTGGGAGCGGCCGCGGCGGTGTAGTCGTTCCAGCACTGGATCTGGTGATTGCGGTGATCGAAATAGCCCTGTTGGTTCTCGCCCAGACCGTAGTAATGCTCGTCGTCGGGCGCGTGAAAACTGGCGCCCACCTGGAAATACGCTGCGTCTTTGGGCCGCGCGTCAAAGCTCTCCCAGTCGATCGAGGGGCTCATATCGGCCAGCACCTGCGCGTTGCCGTCCTTGTGGTTGGGCACGGACATCGACCATCCCTGCAGGCTCAGCAGCGTCTTGCCGTCTGCATCGGTGATGGTGAGCGGAATCCAGGGCGTCGACCCGCTGAAATACTGGCAAGTGTCGCAGGTGTACTTCGTATTGCGCGGCCCATAATGCGGGACGGGCATCTTCACCGTGAGATTCGCCGAGTGATAGGTGTCCATCGCGTCGGTGTGCTCGTAGGTCCAGCCTGTATCCGACGGCTGCGCGGAGATGCCGTAGCCCGGTGGCGCCAGGGCGGCGTCCTTTTTCAGGCTCATGGTGATGTGCACGATGTTCGGCGCGTAGGGCTCCAGCGTGACGGTGGCGTCGCGGCGATCCAGCACAATTTGTTTTTGCGCGAGCGCGCTGCCGGCAGCCAGCAGCGACAGGAGAACCAGACCTGCTGCAGAAAACCTTCGAGTCATGATGGCTCTGTTCTTTCAGAATTTGGGCAAGGTATGCCGCAGGCAGTGTACCCCCGCTGCCCAGGCATGTACAGGCTTACATCGCGGTCCGTGCCCGCCTAAAACGATTTGCCACGCATGCGCTGCGGGCGGGTTTGACCGTCCCCCGCACCCGTTCGTATGATGAAGATTGCCCCTTCCCAACCGGCGGCGTAGCTCAGATGGTTAGAGCGTGGGATTCATAACCCCAAGGTCGGTAGTTCGATCCTACCCGCCGCCACCAGACTTTTTGACATTTTGAAATGCGTGCCTGGGGGTTCCGGCGCGACGCGCCTCAGTGCATCTCCAGATGGACAGGCGCGGGCAGTTCGCCGGCGAATTGCACGAGGGCCGTGCGCAGACTCTGAACGTGATCCAGATCGATGGCGTAAAAGCTCACCACATGATCGCCGATGATCGACGGGTCGTCGATCTGCCAGTGCGCCACGCGAATCCAGTTCGACGGCAGCGGCGGCCCGCCCACCGGCACGCCCGGCGGATCGCCAAACCACCGATCGTAGGCGATGGCGATCTGCACATGGTTGGCGGCGGCATCGGAGCGCAGAAAATCTGTGGTGTAGCGGCCGGAGCGCCGAGCGAAGAAGATCTCCTGATTCGCAAGGCCGACCAGATCGTAACAGTGGATGCTACTTAAATAATTGATTGCGCCGATGTCGTTGGCGGCGATGGTGGCGGTGGGAAAATATCTCTGCACGAATCGGCCCATTTGCCACTGGCGCAGGTAAATGTTCCGCGCGACCAGTGGCAGCATATGGAGCTGCGACACACTCAGCAGCAGAAGCGCGCCCCCCGCAAACAATGCCAGAAAATATGTGGCGGCAAAGATTGGTTTGGCGACGGCTTCTCTTAATGCCGGTAAGGCGCAGGCAACCGCGATGGTCGCTGCGCCGAAGAGGTAGGCGTCGTAGCGGTAATACATGCCCACCTGCGCCAGGCAGATGTGGAGCAGCCCCGCGGCGAGCACCAGCAGCAGCGGAGTGGCCGCTCGACGATTCCGTCGCAACAAGGCGGCGCCTGCCGCGCCAACCGCGGCGAGGACCAGGAACATCTGCGGCCCTTCGTCAAAGTTATCTCTGAGCCGGGCGATCAGATTCGATACGGCGTGCGAGATCGACGGGTGATCGCCGGTCACGCCTTTGAGGGCGACCGAATTGGGCAGCCAGTAGCCCCCATGCGCGATGGAAAAGGCGGCATAGAGGCAGACCGGCACAGCCGCGCCCAGCGCAATCGCGAACGCCGGTTTCCAGCGGCGTTCGAGCGCCAGCACGCAGACCGCCGGCGCGACGAAGAAGAGGCCTTCATAGCGGGCGGAAACCATCAACCCAGCCACAGCCGCCATGGCCCACAGGCGCGAACGGCTTTCAGCCTCTCCGGGCGCACGCAGAAAATAGCCGAGAAATACGAGAGTCAGGAACAGGTGCAGCGAGTGCTCCATCCCGATAACGCCGATGGTAAAAAGAGGCGCGAAGACGACCAGCAGGAGCAGCACGAGGGTCTGGCCCTTGCGGTCGAGAAATCGTGCAAGGATCCGTTGCGCAGCGAAGATCGAAGCCAGTCCGAAGATCCACGAGAGGACCAGCGGCGCGCCAACATTGACCCCGCCCACGCGGTACAGCACGGCCAGCAGGATGGGAAACACGAGCGAGGAGTCCGATGAGCTGAAGCCGAAAGGCGTCACACCCCACACCGCATGCAGAGCCAGGTTTTTCGCCATCGCCATGCCAATATAGGTGTCGTCGAGCGCGTAGATGAAGTGGTGGTCCGAGGTTCTGTAGGACACGACCAAAACCAGCAGGCTGATGGCCGCATACAGCAGCGACGCCACCAGCGCCGGGCCCCAGGTCGAGCGGGACCGTGCACGCGCGGGAGCCGAAATCTGGGCGGGAACAGGCATCGTTCGGCGGAGCTATCCGCACAGAAGTCTAGCAGCGCCCGGCGCGGCTCCCTATCCCACCTTCGTACGGGGGGTTTGCGCCAAGAACCTAACTGCGCCCCGCAGCCTTAACCGCGAGAGATTGCCATAGAAATGGTTCTGGATCGGGAGTAATCTTTTCCCGGAGTTTCCTGGGTCCCCGAAGATGTTGTTTTCGTATATAAGTTGGGATTCCACCCAGATACAAGTGATGGGTCAGGATTGGTAGCCTGGGATGGCCCACGTTCCTGCCCGGAGGTCATTATGCTGCTGCGCCGTATGGTCGATGTCGTTATGCCCCTTGGCTGTTGCGCCGCGGCCGCGGTCGCATGCTGCGCGCAAAGCGCGGCCCCTGCTCCCGCCGCGCCTCCCCAGGCGGAGACTCCCTACACCATCGGCGTGACCGTGCGCAGCGTGGTGCTGGACGTGGTGGTCACCGACGCCAATCATCATCCGGTTCACGGATTGACGCGCAAGGACTTCGCGCTGCTGGAAGACAACAGGGTGCAGCCGATCTCGAGCTTTGAAGAATTCAACATGGCGGCAACACCGCCGTTTACGGCGCCCAAACTGCCTCCCATGCCGCCCAACACCTATCTGAATGTGCAAACCGAGGACGAGCGCGGCCCCCTCTACGTCATCGTGTACGACGTCGTCCACATGCAGACGATCGACCAGACCGACGCCCGCAAACAACTGGCCCAGTTTCTGGCAAAGAAGCCGGCGGGGACGCGGTATTGCCTGTTCCTGCTGGGGCAGGAATTGCGGCTCCTGCAGGGGTTCACGACCGATCCCAACCTGCTGCTCAAGGCCTTCGACAAAGGACGCGGCGATGGAAATTACATCCCCCTCGTCTCGCTGATGGGCGCCAACCTGGGCGCGGATGATCCCGACATGCCCTACGAGGTGATGTCGTTTGTCGGGCGATATCTCGAGGGGTTGCCGGGACGCAAGGTGCTGATCTGGATGTCGTCGTCCTTCCCCAAAGATGTGCCGTTGTTTGGAATCACCCGGCAAATCGCCGACGCGGAAATGACGGGCGGTGGTCAGGGGGGCGGCGGCGCGATTGGCGCTCCCCCCGTCGATACTGGAGGGGTCTATACGGGCTCGGGCGCCGGCACGTTTCCGGGAACCTCCCCGGCTTCCGCAAATCAGGGCTTCAGTGGCTCCGACCAGGTGACCGGGGCCGACGCCTACAGCCAGAAGCTGCTGCGCGACGCAATCGATTCGCTGAATGAGTCGGATGTCGCGGTGTATCCGGTGGACGTGGCGGGCGCGAAACCCGAACTGAACGGCGTGGACGATCTCGCCGATCACATTGCTCTCGTCACGGGCGGCAAGGCCTACTACAACTCCAACGATCTGGTGGATGCGATGTCGCAGGCGTCGGCCGACGGGGGCAGCTACTACGAGATCAGCTATGCGCCCACTGACGCGCAATACGACCAGCGGCTGCGCAAAATTCGCGTGGAACTGGCCAAACGGGGCTACCACCTCGACTACCGGCGGTATTACTTTGCCGATCCGCCGGACACACCGGTCACCAAAGAAGAAAAGAAGCTGGCGGCCATAACGGATACGCAGGCCGCGCACAAGCCGGGCGACACGATGTACGCCTACATGCAGCACGGCGCACCCCAGGATCACGAGATCATCTTCCGCGCGCAGTTCCAGGCGGGACCGAAGGCCGCCGCGACCCAGGGGCAACTGGATGCCCTGGGCCAGCAACCGGCGTATTCCGTCCCGGGGAAACCGTCGAAGGTGCCGAAGGGACTGGCGGTCCAGACCTACACCATCGACTATCTGGTGCCCGATCGCATGGTCGCGTCGCTGAACGGCCAAATGCAACTGGAGTTTGCGGCCACGGCCTACGATGCCGACGGCAAGATGGTGAACGGGATCTCGCAAAAGGCCAACAAGGAGGCGAGCGACTCCGCGAAACCAGGCGGTACGCCGTTCTTCCGCGCCGACCAGACGCTGGATGTGCCCGTCACCGCAGCCTGGCTGCGCGTCGCGGTGCACGATATGGCCACCAACCGCATTGGCACCCTGGAGATTCCGCTGCCGCTTGCGGCAGGAACCACCGCCGCGCCACAAACCGCCAGCACCGGCACGCCGCCCGCCGCAAACCAGTAAAGCCCTGAGGACGCCGGGAACTTTGCGTCCCCACAGGGGTTAAAGCCGTATAGAGGATAGCCATGTCCGGAAGGGTTGAGTTCGCACCGCCCCTTACAATGGCGATAGTTCTCCCGCGAAGCGAGGTTCCCTCTCTCCATGCATCAGCGCTGCGTCTCCTGCACCCTGTTCCTGCTCCCCCTGGCCGCTTTGATCGCCGGCAATCCGGCCGCACAGGCGCAGCGAGGCCATGGCTCCATGGTGGCCCACCCGACAGACAACAAGCCCTACACCATTCCCGTCACAGTGCGGCGGGTGGTGCTGGACGTGGTGGTCACGGATTCCAAAAATAATGCCGTGCATGGTCTGACGGCCCACGATTTCTCCATCCGCGAAGACGACAAGCAGCAGGGGATCAAATCGTTCGAAGAGTTTAATTTTGAGCCGCCCGCAAACTTTGTCGCGCCGAAACTGCCGTCGCTGCCGCCCAATACCTACGTCAACGTGCAGCAGACGCCCGAAGTCGGGCCGCTGAATGTGATCGTCTACGACGCCGTCCACATGGCGCACAACGATGTTGAGGACGATCAGATTCGCGCGCGCAGGCAGCTTGCGGACTTTCTGGCCAGCAAGCCGGCGGGCACCCGCTTCTGCCTGTTTCTGCTCGCCCGGGATTTCCACCTGGTGCAGGGATTCACCACCGATCCCAACCAGTTGCTGCAGGCCTTCGACACGCACCGCAAAGACGGCGCGATCCCGCTCAATTTCCTCATGAGCGCGAACTATGGAGCCGCCGACACCGATCTTCCTTACGAAGTGATGGCGTTTGTCGGACATTATCTTGAGGGATTGCCGGGGCGGAAGAACCTCATCTGGCTGTCGTCCGAGTTTCCCACCACGGTGCCCATGTTCGCCGTGCAGGCGACCATCGCTACGGCCACGGGGACGGGTGGCCAGATGGCGCCCGCTTCCAACGCGCCCATGCAGGCGCAGGGCTTCAGCGGAACCGCTCCCACCACCATGGGCAACACCTGGGATCAGGAGATCATGCGCAAGGCGATTGACGCGCTCAACGCGGCGCAGGTCTCGGTGTATCCGGTCGACGTAGGCGGTCTCAAACCAGAGATGGACGGCATCGACACCGCCGCTGACCACATTGCCGCGGTGACGGGCGGGCATGCCTACTTCAACACCAACGATTTCGCGGGGGCGATGAAAGACGCCACCATCAACGGCAGCAGCTACTACGAGATCACCTATGCGCCGTCGAACGCCAGGATGGACGCCAAAGTCCGGAATATTCGCGTGAATCTCGACCGCAGCGGGTATCACCTGGCCTATCGGCAGTATTACTACGCCGAGGATCCGGACGCGCCCATGACGAATGCCGAGAAGAGAACCGCCGCGGCAGTGGCGCTCGATAATCACCCGGTGGCGCACCTGCCCGGCGATTCCCTGTTCGCCTACATGGAGCACGGCGCGCCCATCGACCACGACATTGTTTTCCGCGCGCAGTTCCACGCGGACCCGGCAAAAATGGCGACGCCGGAGCAGATGGCCAACCTGATCGAGCAGCCTGCCTACTTCGTGGTGAGGAAGAGCAATAAGCCGGTGAAGATGCCGCCGCCGATTCCGCTGCAGGCCTACACGATCGACTACGTCGTCCTCGACCACGCGGCGCAAACGCACGGCAACCAGGTGCTGGAATTTGCCGCCTGCGCCTATGACAGCCTGGGACACATGCTGAACGGCATCTCGCAGAATGCGGCGCGCGTGCCCGCCCAGGGAGCCACTCCGGCGCAGCAGGCGTTGTTCCGCGCGCAGCAAACCTTTGACGTGCCGACCACCGCGGCGTGGCTGCGCGTCGCCGTCCGCGACGTCCACACCGATCGCATCGGGACGATGGAGATTCCGCTGCCGCTCGGGACAAGCCGCGAAGGCGGCGGCATGGTGCAGAGCGCAGGCAAATAAGCGAGCGAACAGCTCTCGGCGGCGTCTCCGCGATTACATCGGCGGCGCGACCGTACCATCCGACCAGCGCCCAATCGGAACATAGTAGATGGTGAGGTGGTCCGGAGCGTCCCTGGCGCCGAGGACCGGCGAACCCTTCAGATTGGCTCCCCACGATTCCGGATCAGCGAGCGGCGTGAAGTACATCAGGTGCGGATGCCAGTGGCCGACTCCATCGCCCAGGTACCCCTGGCTCGACATCATGAAGCACATCGACCCGTTGTCTGGCTCGCGCAGTTCATTCTTCGCAAAGGCGGCTTTGAGGCCCTCCAGTAGATGATCCTTCGAGGGCGAGGCCAGGATCAGCTTCGTTCGCAGCAGCAGAATTGGAATTTGCGTTTTGGCGGAGACGGCATTCAGGCACACGGGCCCGCGAATTTTTGGATTCCAGAAGACAGGGTCGTCGGTATCTGCCGACCAGGAGCGCTCGACGACACAGACAAAGCCGTTCGTGCCCTTCACCGCGGATTCGTAACCGTGGCTGGTCAGAACCCACACAGCGGCGTCGCCGGAAATCGAAACCGGCGCAGCCGTGCGCGCCATCGCGATCTCCGCGCTCCGCTCCATCATGTACTCCTGGATCGGGGCCATCTTCGGATACTGGGTCTTGGGGGTTTGCGCTGAGGCCGCCCCGCAGCTAACCACCCCACATACGACCAGGGCTATGGTGGCTGCGTGACTCCGGACAAAGATACTGTTCTTCCGATTCATTGCCTCTCCTGCTTTGCTGGCGTTGGACGCCGAGGATCCGCAAGCCGTCTCGCCGTCCCTACGATTTTGATAGCGCAACCGGACGACTTACGCCATAACCACAGTTGCGAGGGTGAGGAAGCCACCCTGAACCGCAGGCGAGTTTGCTCTTAAACGGTATCTGCGGCGCGCAGATGTTTTTCGAGCACGACAAACGTCAGATCGTCCCGCGTGGGCGTTCCAAAGCGCGGGTCGCCGTAAGGAAATGGCCGTGTTTCGCCCGTCAGCCGGTAGCCTCGCCGCTCGTACCAGGCAATCAGAGCGTCGCGCAGATGAACCACCGTCATCTCGATGGTGCGGGCTCCACGTTCTGCGGCGTACTGCTCGGCAGCCGCCAGCAACGCACGGCCAAAGCCGCCCTTCTGCTGCGCCGGGGACACGGTGAGCGCGCCCAGATACCACTTCTCCGCCGACGCCGCCTGCAGGCTCACACAGCCCCGCAGCACGCCCTCTTCCTTCACCAGCAGATAGATCGCGCCATCGGCGATCTCCTCCTGCAGCAGGGACACGGTCGCGCGATCGCCGGTGATGATGCCGCCCTCGGTGCTCCAGCCCTCTTCCGACTCTTTCCCGCGATAGGCGGCGTTCATCAGACGAACGATGGCAGGAAGGTCGGCTTCTGTTGCGGGCAGCAGAGCGAGGGTCATCTGTCTCAGAGTGTATCGAGCGTCAGAAGATCAAGCGTCAGCCTCTCACGGGCAGGCTCCGTCCCGTCAGACCGCCGCTGTTTCCAGCTCACGGCTGCCGTAGTGGGACCGCACATACTCGTCGAGGATTTTCTGGAAGTCCTGAACGATGGTGTCGCCGCGCAGCGTGGTCATCAGCCGGCCATCGACGTAGACCGGGGCCACCGGCTCCTCGAAGGTGCCCGGCAGCGAGATGCCGATGTTGGCGTGCTTCGACTCGCCGGGTCCATTGACCACGCACCCCATCACCGCCAGCTTCAACTCTTCGACGCCGGGATACTGCTCGCGCCACGCGGGCATGCTGGTGCGGAGGTAGTCCTGAATTTGCTGCGCCAGTTCCTGGAAGAAGGTGCTGGTGGTGCGGCCGCATCCAGGGCATGCCGTAACTTGCGGCGTAAAGCTGCGGATGTTGAGCGATTGCAGTATCTGCTGCGCAACCTGCACTTCTTCTGTACGGTCGCCGTTGGGCTTGGGCGTCAGGGAAACCCGGATGGTGTCCCCGATGCCGCGCAGAAGCAGCGGAGCGAGCCCGGCAGTGGAAGCGACGATGCCTTTCATGCTCATGCCCGCTTCGGTAAGACCCAAATGCAGGGGACAATCGGACCGGCCTGCAATCATTTCATAAACGTCGATCAAATCGCGAACGCCGCTTACTTTCGCGCTGAGGATGATGCGATCGTGGGGCAGGCCGTAACTTTCGGCCAAACGTGCGGACTCAATCGCGCTTACGATCATCGCCTCCATCATCACGTCGCGCGCATCGAGCGGCTCCGCCAGCTTGGCGTTCGCGTCCATCATGCGGGTCAGCAACGCTTGATCGAGCGAACCCCAGTTGACGCCGATGCGCACCGGCT
>DATAWI010000020.1:0-74007 GCA_036267295.1 Acidobacteriaceae bacterium
GACGAAGGTGTCGGTGGGGTCGAATCCGTGGACGAAGGCGAAGCCGGAAGAGATGGTGAATCTGGCGACGATTTGCGAGCGGTATGGCGGCGGGGGACACGCGCGGGTGGGGGCGATTTCGTTTCCGCCGGACCGGGAGGATGAGGCGCGGAAGGCGGCGGCGGAGATTGTGGCGGAGCTGAGGGGCAGTGGTCAGTGATCAGGTGTGAGTGATCAGTGATTGGCGGCGCCCTGACACAAGAATTCTTTGGTTGCGGGGCGGGGTTCGTGCTCTCCCACATCTGCCAAAACCGGGCAGATGTGGGGCACCCAGGTGTTTTGCTTTGATACGAGGCCCTGGGTTGGGTTCGTGGTTACCCACCCTGTCCTGCGGACAAGGGTGGGGCACCCAGGTTGGTGGGCGGATATTCGGCCTGGGGCTAGACCGCCGTCGTCTCCAGTTCCCTGCTGCCGTAGTGGGATTTCACATAATCATCCAAGATTTTCTGGAAGTCCTGGACTATGGTGTCGCCGCGGAGGGTGGTCATGAGGCGGCCATCTACGTAGACGGGGGCTTTCGGCTCCTCGAAGGTGCCGGGGAGGCTGATGCCGATGTTGGCGTGCTTCGACTCGCCGGGGCCGTTGACGACGCAACCCATGACGGCGAGCTTCAGCTCCTCGACGCCGGGATACTGTGCGCGCCAGGCGGGCATGGAGGTGCGGAGGTAGTCCTGGATTTGCTGGGCCAGTTCCTGGAAGAAGGTGCTGGTGGTGCGTCCGCAGCCGGGACACGCCGTGACCTGCGGCGTAAAGCTGCGAATGCCGAGCGACTGCAGAATCTGCTGCGCGGTTAACACTTCCTCGGTCCGGCTGGAGCCGGGCTTGGGCGTAAGCGACACACGGATGGTGTCGCCAATGCCCGCAAGCAGCAGCGGAGCCAGCCCGGCCGTCGAGGCAACGATGCCCTTCATGCCCATCCCCGCCTCGGTCAGGCCGAGATGCAGTGGATAGTCGCAGCGCGCCGCCAGCATCGTGTAAACATCCATCAGATCGCGCACGCCCGAGACCTTGCCGCTGATGATGATCTGATCGTGGCGCAGGCCGTAGCGCTCGGCGGCGGCAGCGGAGTCGAGTCCGCTGCGGCACATGGCTTCGAGCATTACATCGCGGGCCGGCGCAGGATTGGGCAGTTTGGAGTTCTCGTCCATCAGGCGCGTCAGCAGCGCCTGGTCCAGCGAGCCCCAGTTCACGCCGATGCGTACCGGCTTCTGATTCTCGACCGCGCACTCGATCATGGTGCGGAAATTATCGTCGTCCCTGCGTCCGATGGACACGTTGCCGGGATTGATCCGGTACTTGGCCAACGCCTGCGCGCAGGCGGGATACTTCCTGAGAAGCTGGTGCCCGTTGTAATGGAAGTCGCCGATGATGGGAACGGTGATGTCCCGCTTGGCCAGGCCCTCGACGATATGCGGAACGGCTTTCGCGGCGTCGTCGTTGTTGACCGTGACGCGGACCAGCTCAGAACCGGCTTCGACCAGCTCGGCCACCTGCTGGATGGTCGATGCGGCATCGGCGGTGTCGGTATTGGTCATCGACTGCACGACCAACGGGGCATCGGAGCCGACGCGGACCGGGCCGATTTTGACCGTGACGGTCTTCCTGCGCTGGATTTCGGGCATGGGGAACCTCATCTCCAGTTTACCGGAACCGCGCACGGCGTTCACAGAGCAAGGGTTACGGCGGGGCGCGGAACAACTTTCCGGTCAAACGTGCGCTGCCGTCTCCGGGCGCTCAAGATCCGGCAACCGCGGCGCAAACCGCGCCCCGCCCAGCAGAATCGCGCCCGAGAACGCCAGCGAGATCACGGTCGCCCCCAGCCCCACGCGCAGGCCGTGCCGGTCGGAGATCCACCCGATCAAATGCGGCGAAGGAAAATCGCCGAGCAGGTGGATCAGAAACAGATTGACCGAAATGGCCGTCGCGCGAATGGGCGCGGACACCGAGTTCACGATGGCCGTGTTCAGCGGCCCAGTGTTGAAGAAGATCCAGAACTCCGCAATCCACGCGGCCGGCAGCATGTACCGCGGCGGTCCAAAAAATACCAGCGCGGCAAACGGAATGGCGAGCAGAGCGCTCCACGCCGACACCAGGTAGAGCGCGCGATGGTTGCGGCGCAGCCAGATTTGCGCGAGCCATCCACCGGCTATGGTCGCCAGCAGGCCATCGACCACGGTAATTTCGCCCGCCGCGCGATCCGCTCCCGCCAGCGTGTAGCCCGCCATGCGACTGAAGAACGTGGGCAGCCAGGTGGAGATGCCGCCGACCGCGAAGGTCCACATGGCCATGCCCAATGTGGCCGTGAGAAACGACGCGTTGGTGAAGAGGCCGAGAAAGCTGGTGCGCCCCGCTGTGGCCTTCAGTGTGTCCGAGGCTCCGCGCACGGGCTCGCGGACGAACAGCCAGAAGGCCAGCGCGATCACCACTCCCGGCGCAGCGGCGATGTAAAACGGCATGCGCCAGCCATAGCGTCCACCCAGCTCTCCGCCCAGCAGGTAGCCAAGCGCGCCGCCCACCGGAATGGTGATGTAGAAGATGCTGAGGACGCGGTTGCGCTGCTCCTCTGGATAGAAATCTGCGAGCAGCGCGGGCGCAAAAATGGAAAACGTCGCTTCGCCGATGCCGACGGCCGCGTGCCGAATCAGTAGCGTCTCATAACTGTGGACGGTCGCCGTCAGCAACGTGGCCGCGGACCAGATGAGCGCGCCGGCGACAATCAGCGGCTTGCGCGGCAGCCGATCCCCCAGCCATCCCGTGAGCGGCGCGATCAGCATGTAGGTGAGGAAGAACGCCGAGGTCAGCGTCCCGGTCTGCGCGTCGTTGATGTGAAAATCGTGCTCGATCAGCGGCTGAACGCCGGGCAGCACATAGCGGTCGATGAAGTTGAAGAGGTTGAGACTGGTCAGCAGAAACAGCGCTATGCCCGCGGTGCGGACGGCAGAAGAGCGCGGGACTGCAGAGGCGGCCATCGTTCGAAACGAGAATAACAGGCGGGACTGGCCGGGACTGGCCGTCCAGGCGCAGGCGGGACTGGCCGTCCAGGCGCACGCGGGACTGGCCGTCCAGGCGGGCGCGCCTTCGGCGCAAGAGCAAATTCCGGGGCGCGGTTATCCCGCTGTGCCAACGCTCGTCAGAAGAGGCTGTTGCCGTGCGGCTCAGAAGTCGAGTCGAGCGACGCGAACCGCTCGTCCACCGCCTCCTGCCGCACTGAGATCAAAGCCACCGTCACTTCGCGAATGTAGTAGAGGACGCCGCCCAGCAGCGCGACCATGGCCGCCACAAAGACCGCCGAAGCCGCCAGGGCCGCTGGCCTCCAATAGAGCCCAAGCCCCAGCAGCAGGCACGACAGCAGCGTTCCCACCAGCGCGACCAGGCTCAGCAGAAACGTCCGCCGGATCATCTCCGCGCGCTGCTCCATCGACTCGATCTGCGTCCGGCAGGCCTCGGCTTCCGCCGCGTGGCCGTTCTTCAGCGCCTCATGCCGCGCGCGCACATACTGGCGCAGGCGGCTCACGATCCCCATCAATCGCACGTTGATCGAGAGGATAAACAGCGCGGTCGCGGAAAAGAAGATCGCGGGCGCCACAAACGCCTGGAAGAGCCGGCCAATGTCGTTCATGCCCATAGCGTACGTCCGCCAGGACCCCGCGAACAGAGTACAAAGGTGCCCCGCTTTCCCCGCCCTACGAAAGCCGCGCGTCCACCGAATACTTGCCGGGACCAGCGAGGAACAGCGTCAGCATCACGCCCATATAGACGACGATCAGCTCGCCGTGATCGCCGCCGTGTCCCGCGAACTGGAAATGATGAACGAACGCCCAGGCGACGAACAGATTGCAGAAGGACCAGAGCGCCGCCCAGCGTGTCGCCAGGCCCAGGACAAGCAGCGGCATGCAAATGCCGTCCGCGATCATGGCGATGATGAGGCTGGGCACCACGCCGATGTGCAGGGGATCAGGAAAATGTTGCGCCATCGCGGAGAAGGTGAAGAGCTTCTCGATGCCGTGCTTGATGAAAAGCGATGTGGGAACAATGAGGCGCAGCGCCAGCAGGCCGCAGTCCTGGCTGCGTGGGAAGGCGTCGAGACGGAGAAGGCGGGTCTGCGTGGACATGTTTCCGAGAAAGACGGAATTTCAGCCCTTAAGTTTCTCAAGATGCCGAAATCCATCCGTCTGGATCAGGAGGCCGGTAAAGAGGGTGAGGTTGTAGAACGAGTGCACCAGGATGCTCGAGGCCAGCGACTTGGTCCTCAGCCGCACGATGCAGAGAATAATGCTGACGCAGCCGATGAGCAGCACCGGTCCCCAGGAAAACGAAACCTGCTGCGCGTGCATGAAGGCAAACGGCAGCGAGGTGAGGACGATCGACAGCGGAATACCGATGGTCCGCACTGTCTCCTCGCCGATGGACCCCTTGCGCTGAAGCCAGCGAAAGACGTTGATGAGGCCAGGCAGCAGCAAGCCACGAAAGGCCAGTTCTTCCGTCAGCGGCGCGAGCGTGACGCCGAAAATCATCAGAGCCCAAGCGCCCAGCGGAGATTTCGTCAGGTCCTCAAGAATCGGCGGCGCTTTGGGCATGGGAACGAAATTGCCGGCCAGCGTGACCAGCAGTCCGGTGGCGAGGCCTGCTCCGGCCAGCAGGAAGAAGCGCCGCTTCGCGACGCCGGCGTTCCACTGAATCCCCTGCAAAAAGCCGACACCCGCAACCGTCTTCCACCATAGCCCGAGAACCAGAGCGGTCAGGCCCCACAGGCATCCGTACCAAACCCCCTGCATCGACATGGCGACGAGAATGTTCTGCGTCAGGTTGGCGATGAGCTTATTGGCGGCCTCGTGCGGCAGCGCAAAATGCAGAACGACGACGATGCCGATGACCGCCACGAACAGCGAAACGATCAGCAGTACCAGGAAGACGCCGAAGTTGCCCATGTGCGGAATGAGCGGTGGCGGGGGAGGCGGCGCCAGCGGCTGCATCTGAGCCAAAGGCTCCTGCGGCGCCGGCCAGTCATAGGTCGGCCCAGGCTCGATCTGCCCAGGCTCGATCTGCCCAGGCTCGACCTGCCCGGACCCGATCTGCCCGGACCCGGTTCGCGCGGAAACGTCCTGGGCGGATGGGTACTCTTCGCCCGGCGTCTCCGCCAGCGATCCTGCGGCTTCGGCTTCGGGGGGGGCAGTTGCGGAGATCTCGGGACTGATCGGCGGATCGTCGGTCATTGAATCGTCTCTTTCTTCCCTTTTCTGGCCGGCTTGCCCCGTCCGGGCTTTTCCTTGTTCACCAGAACCGCCGGAGCGGCCACGCTGCCCGCGCTTCCATCGTAATAGCGTCGCAGAAACTGCCCGGTGTACGATCCGGCGACTCCGGCCACCTGCTCCGGCGGGCCTTCCGCTACGATGCGTCCACCGCCCTCGCCGCCTTCCGGGCCGAGATCGATAATCCAGTCCGCGTTCCGGATGACGTCGAGATTATGTTCGATGATGATAACCGTGTTGCCCAGATCCGTCAGCCGGTGGAGCACTTCGAGCAGCTTGCGCACATCGTCGAAGTGCAGTCCGGTGGTCGGCTCATCCAGCAGATACAGCGTCCGGCCCGTCTGCCGTTTGGATAGCTCGCGCGCCAGCTTCATCCGCTGCGCTTCGCCTCCGCTGAGCGTGGTCGCTGCCTGGCCCAGGTGAATGTAGCCGAGGCCGACGTCCACCAGCGTTTCGAGTTTTTGCCGCGCCTGCGGGATATCGGCCAGCACCGGCAGCGCGTCTTCGATCGTCAGCTCCAGAATGTCGGCGATCGAATACCCGTTGAATTTGACCGCCAGCGTCTCCTGATTGTAACGGCGGCCGTTACATACTTCGCACTCCACGTAGACATCCGGCAGGAAGTTCATTTCGATCCGGCGCTGTCCGTCACCCTGGCAGGCTTCGCAGCGGCCACCCTGCACGTTGAAGGAGAAGCGTCCCGCTTTGTAGCCGCGCTCCCGCGACTCCGGCAGCATCGCAAACAGATCGCGGATGGCGGTGAAGACGCCGGTATACGTGGCCGGGTTCGATCGCGGCGTCCGGCCAATCGGCGACTGATCGATGCGGATGGCCTTGTCGAGCTGCTCGAAGCCCTTGATGCGCGTATGCACGCCGGGCGCTTCGCGCGAACCATACAGTTGCTGCGCCAGCGCGCGATACAGAATGTCGTTCACCAGCGTGCTTTTGCCCGATCCGGAAACACCGGTCACCACGGTCATGACGCCAACGGGGAACTTGACGGTCAGGTCCTGGAGATTGTGGCTGCGCGCCCCCTCCACCGTGATCCACTTGCCGGTGAGCGCACGCGGAACCAGCCGCTGCAGCGTGGAAATCTCGCCCGCCAGATAGCGCCCGGTGAGCGAGGCCGGCTCAGCCATGATGGCGGCAGGTGGTCCTTCGGCCACCACGTTCCCGCCCAGGCGTCCCGCGCCGGGGCCAAGGTCGAGAACATAGTCCGCGTGGCGAATGGTCTCTTCGTCGTGCTCGACGACCAGTACCGTGTTGCCCAGGTCGCGCAACGATTCGAGCGCATCGATCAGGCGCATGTTGTCGCGCTGGTGCAGGCCGATGCTCGGCTCATCCAGAACGTAGAGCACACCGCGCAGGCGCGAGCCGATCTGCGTGGCCAGCCGGATGCGCTGCCCTTCTCCGCCGGAAAGTGTCGCTGCGTTGCGATCGAGCGAGAGATAGCTGAGCCCAACGGCGTTCAGAAACTGCAGCCGCTCCACAATCTCCTTGCGCAGTCGTTCGGCAATCAGCGCTTCGCGCGCGCTGAACGAGATGTGCCGCGCGCGGTCCAGCGAGCGAGCCATGGGCAGCGCCGTGAACTCGGCAATCGACATGCCGTCGATCTTCACCGCCAGCGACTCCGGCCGCAGACGCTGCCCGTGGCACACCGGACATTCCGAGGCCGACATGTACTGCATCATCCACTCGCGATAGCCGTCGGAGCGCGCCTCCTCGAGCGAGTCGCGCAGATACGCCAGGATGCCGTGGAAGCCGGTGCGCGGCGCCTCGGCCGAGGGCGGCCCCTGCAGCAGCAGGTCCTGCTGCTTTTGCGGCAACTGCTCGAACGGCTGCTTCAGGTCGATTTTGTAGCGCTGCGCCGCGATCCCGATCAGGCGCAGCAAATACTGCGACGCCGATCCCGGCCCGAGCGCGCCGTCGAGCAGCGGCTTGCTCCAGTCCGTGATCACCTTGGCGGGATCGAAATCGTAGATGTTGCCGAGGCCGTGGCACTCCGGACACGCACCGTAGGTGCTGTTAAACGAAAAGCTGCGCGGCTCGAGTTTGGGTACGTCGAGCCCGCAGTCGGGGCAGGCCATTGACGAGGAGTAAAGCTGCTCGCTGCCCTGGGTGGCGACCAGCACGAGCTCGTTCGCCATTTGCAGCGCCTTTTCCACCGACGCGGCCAGCGTCTTCTCGATGCCTGGCTTCAGCACCGCCCGATAAACGACCGCCTCGATGGTGTGGTTCTTGCGCTTCTCCAGATTCAGCGGCTCAGCCAGATCGCGAATCTCTCCGTCGACGCGCGCGCGAAAGCCCTGCTGGTCGAGTTTGTCCAGCAGGTCCTTGAATTCGCCCTTGCGGCCGCGCACCACCGGGGCGTAGATGGTGACGCGCTCTCCCTGCGACAAGGCCAGAATGCGCTCGACAATCTGCTCGGCAGACTGGCGCGAGATCTGCCGCCCGCAGTTCGGGCAATGCGGCACGCCCACCGAGGCGTACAGCAGCCGCAGATAGTCGTAGATCTCTGTGATCGTGCCCACAGTCGAGCGCGGACTGCGGCTGGTAGTCTTTTGCTCGATGGAGATGGCCGGGCTCAGGCCCTCGATGGAATCCACATCCGGCCGCTCGATCTGGTCGAGGAACTGGCGCGCGTACGCCGACAGCGTCTCCACGTAGCGCCGCTGGCCCTCGGCATAAATGGTGTCAAAGGCAAGCGAAGATTTGCCGGATCCCGACAGGCCAGTGACGACCGTGAGCGTGTTGCGCGGAATTTGCACGCCGATGTCGCGCAGATTGTGCTGCCGGGCGCCGCGCACGGTGATGTGGGTAATGGCCATGGGATCGGGGGGAGTTACTATAGCGTTACATCCCGGAGAAATCCGAAGGTGTTTTGCACAAAAGAAGTTGCAAAACGGGAATGCTCCGGCTCAAATCGGAATGGAATCCTTTCGGTATCTTATTCGGCAACAGAAACGGGGGTCAACGAGCTTCCTTTTCTGCTAACAATGACATCGTAGGGGTTGCGGGACAAACCGCAGCGACTTTTAAAAGAAAACAGGGTCCGAAGAACCGGAGTACCCCTGGAATCGAATCGGAGATTTTGCTGGAATGCTGGACGCAGTGAACACCTTGATGTTGATTTGCGCGACGTTAGCGTCGCTGGCTTTTGGCGTATTGATGGCCTATGGTGTGTGCCGGGCAGCATTTGCGACTTTGCGGATGCATGCCGGCCAGGTGGCCGCGCAGCGGGCCAGGACGCAGGTCGCTCCTCTCTCGCAGGCTTAAATCCAAGGCTCGGCCGACGCAGGTCTGACCCCGCGACTGCGCGTTTCTCTCTCCAACGCCCCAGGATTTCTCCCGCAGCTCCATTCCCTTCCTCACAACTGCGTGTCCTTCAGACGGCCGTCGGCGCGCGGGCCTCGATCGCCGCAGCAACCTCTGCCAATCGCCTGCACGATTCCAGCCGATCCGCGCGATCGTACGTATCGGTGACCGCGATGATCTCGTGCGCGCCCGTGCGGGCCAGAAGCGCTTCCAGCCCCGCCTGCACCGTCGCGTTCGATCCCACAATCGCCGCCTCTAATTTGCTCTCCACCGCAGCCTGCTCCCAATCCGCCCAGTCGATGCGATCCACCGGCGGCAGCAGCTCAACCGGCTGCGAACGGATCAGCCGCAGGAATCTCTGCTGCGGCGTGGTGAAGAGCCGCTGCGCCGCCGCGTCCGTCTCGGCCACCATCACCGGCACGCCCAGCATCAGCCATGGCTGCGCCAGCGCCTCGCTGGGGCGGAACTGCGTCAGATACAGCCGCGCCGCCTGATAGAGCCCGTCGGGCGCAAAGTGCGCGGCGAAGGCAAACGGAAGACCCAGCCGGGCCGCCAGTTGCGCGGAGTAGTCGCTCGACCCCAGCAGCGTAATGGGCAAATCCGAATTCTGCCCCGGATATGCCTTGACTCTCTGGAACGGCTGCTCGGGACCAAGATAGTTCCGCAGTTCTTCCAGCAATTCAGGAAACTCGTCGCCCGTCTGGCGCAGTTCGCGGCGCAGAGCCCGCAGCGTGGCGCCGTCGCCGCCGGGAGCGCGTCCCAGACCGAGGTCGATGCGCCCAGGATACAGCGCAGCCAGCGTGCCGAACTGCTCCGCCACCACCAGCGGAGCGTGGTTAGGCAGCATCACACCGCCGCTGCCCACGCGGATGGTCTTCGTCGCCGAGGCAACGTGTCCGATCAGGACGGCGGTTGCCGAGCAAGCCAGGCCGGCAATCGAGTGGTGCTCCGCCAGCCAGAAGCGCCGGTAGCCCCACCGCTCCGCATGCTGCGCCAACTCAACGGAGAGCGCAATCGCCGAACCCGGCGCTTCGCCGGGCCGCATGCTGACCAGATCAAGGATGGAAACCGGAAGAGCCACCCGCATTAGATGTGACAGCCCCAGCGCAGGGTGCAGGCGCGCGGTCCCCCCGGGTCAGGCCGGGTTTGCGGCCCGAAAAGCTCCCGTTACTCGTCGCGGATCGCCTCCATCGGGTCGATCGACGCCGCGCGCG
Source organism: Acidobacteriaceae bacterium (assembly GCA_036267295.1). Lineage (GTDB taxonomy): Bacteria > Acidobacteriota > Terriglobia > Terriglobales > Acidobacteriaceae > Palsa-343. Next base: position 9,818 of record DATAWI010000020.1, read on the forward strand.
CCGCCGGAAAAACGAACGCCAAAGCCAGGACCGCCAGCAGCAGAATCAGCGTAGCGCCGGCGATGAGCGGACTCCCCGGCGTGACTCCGTAGAGCAGAGAACGCAGCAGCGCGCCGGCCATCGCCGCCAGCCCTGCCCCAACCACCACCCCAATCGCAATGCGCACCGCTGCCCGGCGCGCCAGGTTCGAGACGATCTCCTGGCGTCGCGCGCCCAGAGCCATCCGAATGCCGATCTCCCGCCGCCGCTCCACCACCGTCCGCGAAAGAATTCCATACAGCCCGATGGCGACCAGCGCCAAAGCCAGCGCCGCAAATCCGCCCGACACGCTGGAGAGCAGGCGCTGCCGGCTCAGGTCGAATTCAACGGCCTCCCCGAATCGCCAACTGCGCGGCAACGGCACATCGGGAAAGACCTCGCGATGCACGCGCCGGATCGCCTCCGCCGCCATCGCCGGAGACGCCCCGCGCACGCCGATGGTGGCGTACGTGAAGCTGGATGCAGGCTGCCGCTCCATGGGGAAATACGCCGTGACCGGAGCCGGTTCGAGCAAACTGCTGAAGCGCGCATCTTCCGCCACGCCCACAACGCGGCACGATTGGCGGTCCGCGGCCTTTTCCGTTCCGTCGCCGGAGTTCAGATACCGACCCAGCGGCGATTGCCCAGGAAAGAAGAACGCCGCGGCGCCCGCGCTCACAATGCAGGTGCGGTCCCCCGAGGCATCGGCAGCCGTGAAGGCTCGCCCCTCCACAATGCGCGTGCCCATGGTCGAGAAATACTGAGCTGAGACGGACTCCGGCCAAACCTGCGGATCGACCAGCAGGTGTCCGGCAGAATCGCGCGCGTAGTAGTTGCCCACCGAGAAACCGCTGCTGATCGGCGCCATCGACATCAGCGCGGCATACTGAACCCCGGGCTGCGCCTGCACGCGATGCAGAAATTCGACAGCGCGCGCGGCCTGCTGCGCATCCGGCCCGGTTGTGCCTCCCAGATCGAGCGCGGCCAGAACCACGTTGTCCGCCTGAAATCCGGAATGCTCCCGCAAATACGTCACGAAAGTGCTGGCCAGCAGCAACGCGGCGTTCAGCAGTACCACGCCCAGCGCCACCTGCGCGGGGATAATCCACCGCCCCAGCCGCGCCGCGGTCCGCGCGCTGCTGATTTGCTTCAGGTCGACGGCCGGCGCGGTATGCGCGGCGCGCCACGCAGGCCACAGACCGGCCAGCAGCGCGGCGCCGATGCTCACGACCGCTGCAAACCCAGCCACCAGCACGCCCGCATGCAGTTCCAGCGCCGGCGGAGATCCCGGATCGGAGATCATGCCCACCAGCACGCGCGCCAGATCCCACCCCAGCGCGCTGCCCAACACCAGCCCGGCCACGCCCAGCAGCAGCGTCTCCGTCAGCACCTGCGCCAGCAACTGGCGGCGCGCCGCGCCCAGGGCCGCCCGCATGGCGAATTCATGCAGCCGCCCGCTCACCCGCGAAAGCACCAGCAGCGCGACGTTGACGCCGCACAGCAGCATCATCAGCCCGCACAGCCCTTCGAGAGCGATCAGCGGCTTCGCGTATTTCCAGCGCAGCCCCGAACGCCCGGCGCGCCCCGATTCCACGCCCAGCGTATAGCTCGAGAAGAAGCCGCCTTTCGCGAGAAAGGTGTGCGTCGGATCCGCGACCTCGTTCACCTGATTTCGGATCGCCGCCAGATTCGCCTCAGCCTGGCGCAGGTTGTCCCCCGGACGCAGCCGTCCCATCACCGTCAGCCAGAATGCGCCCTCCATGTCGATCATGGGCGACTTCGGCTGCAGCACGCGCTCGAAGCTCAGCGGCAGCACCATGTCGATGGCACGCTCGCTTTGCACCCCCGTAAAACCCTCGGGGAGAACGCCGACGATCGCCACGCTGGCGCCGCCCAGGTTCAGTGTCTGCCCAATCGCCGCCGGATCGCCGTGGAACGCGCTCTTCCAGTAGTCGTAGGAAAGCAGCGCCTCGCGTGGGTCCGTGCCGCCCGGTTCGCCGGCCTGCGGATCGAACGCCCGTCCCAGCGCGGGATGCAGCTCCAGCACGCGAAACATCGAGCCTGTCGTGAGCGCAATCGGGATATTCTCCGGTTGGCCGTTGCGCCGCAGCGAAGCCTCACTGCTGTCCCAGGCAAAGACGCCGGAAGCCACGCTCTGCCGCTTCTCCAGCCCCTGGTATTGCAGGTACGACAGCCCAATGTCGCTGTCGCCCTTGCGGAAGCTGTAGCGAATCAACTGCCCCGGATCGGGCACGGGCAGGCTCCGCAGGATAATCGAGTAGGTCAGCAGAAAGATGGCGGTATTCGCGCCAATCCCCAGCGCCAGTGTGATGATGGCGACGATCGCGAAGACCGGGCTTCTGCGCCATTGCCGCAGGGCATAGCGAAGATTCTGTGCCAGCGAGACCATGATGACCTCCTCCACATGCGAACAACGGATGGATCCCGCGCTCTGCTTATTCCGACCGCAATGCCTCGACGGGATCGATGCCGGCAGCGCGCTGCGCCGGTAGATAACTGGCCAGCAACCCACACGCGCCCAGTGTCACGACGACCAGCACCACGGTAACGGCGTCGTATCCCACAGCGCCGTAGAGGAACGACCGCATCACCCCGCTGGCGCCCCATGCCACCGCCAGGCCGACCGCCGACCCCACGCCCAGCAGCACCAGCGCGTGTCGCAGGATGAGCCACAGAATGTCTTCGCGCGCCGCGCCCAGCGCAATGCGCACACCCAGCTCCCGCGTGCGCTGGCTCACGGAATACGCCAGCAGCCCATAAATCCCCGCCACCGCGATCAGCAGCGCGGCCAGTCCGAAGATGCCCAGCAGGCGCGCCGCCAGCGTCTGATTGCCCAGCGAGTCATCGACGATCTGCTGCATCGGCTCCAGCTTGTCGATGGCAATCTCCGGCCGCAGCGCGTGCACATCGCGGCGAATCGTGTCCTCCACCATGCCTGGCACCATGCGTCCGCGCACCACAACATCGGTGTGGAACGTCACGAAAATGGAGTACATCGCATCCGCCGGCGTAATCTGCTCAAGGTCGAGCGACATCTCCGGAGTCGCCGCCTCGCCCAGCGTGCGCTGCCGCGCGTCTTCGACCACGCCCACAATAGTGCCCCACTGCCGCGGCCCATCGTCGCCAATCTCAATCTGCTGCCCCAGCGGGTTCTCGCGCGGAAACACCTTCTTCGCCAGAGCCTGATTCACGACCAGCTTGATCGGCGTTTCGGGCGTGTCTTCATCGCTGAAGAGCCGGCCTGCGAGCAGACGCATGCCCATCGCCGAAAAGTATCCCGAGGTTGCAGCGCGCACCTGCGCGTCCGGCTCCTGCGCCTTCGGAACCGCAGGATGCCCCTTCACGTTCAGCGTCGAGTCGAAATTCAGATTCGTGCTCAGCGGACGCACCGTGGTAAACCCCACAGCCTCAATCCCCGGCATCTGCTGCAGCTTTTGCGCCAGGGGATCGAAGAAGGTGTGGACCATGTTCGGCGCCGTCTTCGGATCAGCCGCCGCCACCCACCACGGCCCATGCGTCGGCAGAAACATCGAGCCGGTGACGACATTCTCGGTGGCAAATCCCAGATCCGTATGGCGCAGCGACATCAGCGTCCGCATCATCAATCCAGCCGCGATCAGCAGCGCCAGCGTCAGGGTAATTTCCGTGACGACCAGCCCGTCGCGCCACAGCGCCTGCCGTTTGCTGGTTCCCGCCGCGGCGCTTCCCTCGCGCAGACCCTCCTGCGCAGGAACGCTGGAGGCGTGCCACGCCGGAGCCAGTCCGAACAACAGCGCTGAAATGCACGAGGCGAGAATCAGGAACGCAAAGACGGCCCCATTCACATGAATATCGCCGCCATACAGGACCGTGTCCGCGAGATATTTCTTCAGCAGGCTCAAAGCGGCAAACGCAATGCCCAGACCCGCCGCCGCCCCCGCCGCGCTCAACAGCAAGCTCTCCGTCAGGAATTGCCGCGCAATGCGTCCACGCTGAGCGCCCAGCGCGCCGCGGATCGCAATCTCGCGCCGCCGGCCATTGGTGCGGGTCAGCATCAGCCCCGCCACATTGGCGCAGGCGATCAGCCACACCGCGAGCACAGCCCAGTCGAGCGCAAACAGCGCCGGCCGCGTGCCGCGCGTGATGGAGTCGTGATAATTCGTCAGCTGCACCGGATTACTCAGCTCGTCCTTGGGATAATCGTGCAGCAGCTGAGTGTGAATTCCGTTCAGCTCCGACTGCGCCTGCTCGAGGGTGATGCCGGGACGCAACAGCGCGATGGGCTCCAGGGCGCGGTCGCCGCGACCCTCCATGCTTTTGTCTTCCCCGTTCAGGGGACTGAACGTCTCATCGCCCGCACCCATGGGAAAGAAAATGCCCGCAGGCATCACGCCGATGACGGTGTAGGGATCACCGTTGATGGGAATGACGCGCCCAATGATCGACGGGTCGCCCTGGTAAAACTTCTTCCACACCGAGTTGCTCAGAATCAGGACATGATTGCGGTCCGGCTTCGCATCGTCGGCCGTAAAGCCCCGCCCCATCTGGGGATGAATCCCCAGCACCGCAAACAGGTTTGGGCTGGTGACCAGTTGCGGCACCAGTTGCGGATTCTCCGTGCCGCCCAGCGTCGGCAACTGCATCGTGTACCAGGCAATGCCTTCGAGCGAATGGCTGCGCGCGACATAATCGTGCAGGTCGGGCAGCGAGAAGGTGCTGGATCGGCTGACGTGGCCGTTGTCCGTGTTTTCGAGCGCGACCAGACGCGACTCGTGGGCATACGGCAGCGAGCGCAGCAGAACCTGCTCGACCACGGAAAACATGGCGGCGTTGACGCCAATCCCCAGCCCCAGCGTCACGATCGCAGTCAGCGCGAAAGCCGGAGACTTCCTCAGTTGCCGTAATGCATAGCGAATGTCCTGCGAGAATGTGCCCATCTGCGCGCTCCGATTGTGGGTCAGGATTGCAATTTTATCGCCGTCGGCGCAGGGAGCGGCAAAGGGCGCGAACGCGGGATTTTCCGGGGTTTGCGCGCCGAATCGGCAACCGCAATGTCCGAAAACGCAGCGAAGTGTCCGGGGATGGACACCCGCGCGGCCTGGTTTTGTTCACCCCGCCGCTGGATCGCCGGCGGCCCTGGCCGGCGCTCGCACCTTACGGGCTGCCGGAATCAAGCAGACGCCGCATCCGTGTTTCCAGCGCCCGCAGATCGGTCTCTCCCTCAAACCGGCCGCGGATGATGCCCCGCCGGTCGATCAGAAAGGTTACCGGCACGCCGAGCACCCCGCCATATTGTTCCGCCAGGGCGCGATCGCCCATCACCACGGGATAATCGACGGGCAGCTTTTCAAGGAAGGCGCGCACGGGTGGTTCGCTGTCGTCGATGGAGACGCCGACAACCCTCAGACCGCGCGGGCCATACTCTTTCTGCCATGCGGCAAAACGCGGCATCTCCGTGCGGCAGGGCGCGCACCACGTCGCCCAGAAATTCAGCAGCACCACCCTGCCTCGATCCTGGGCCAGATCGACGCGAGCGCCGCCCGGGCCCGAGCGCACGAAGACCGGCGCCGGACGATTGAGCATGGATTCAGCCGTCTGGGCTCGAGCCGAACCGGACACGCCCGCGAAAAGCAGGCTCGCCGCGACTGCCAGCCCCAGAATGCGCCGCGGCAGCGGCCTATTGCGATCGCTCGACGCCATATCCCTTGCTGACCCAGTCGGTCCCAAAGTTGTGCGCGATGAACAAAACGCGCACATGCGTAAAGCCCATCCCACGCAGCAGACTCCACGCCGGGGCGATGTTGGGGCAGTGATCCCACGGACAGCAGCCACAGTAAAGGACAATCGCGCGGCTGCGCGCCAGGGGGGTCACACGCGCACGCAACGCCTCGATGCCCTCCGGAGTGGACGCGGGACCCGCGTAGACTGCGCCGGGAATGTGATCCTCGTCGAAGAGCATGCGCGAGCCCACCTGCAGGACGAGGCTGCCATGCGGGCTGGCCTCCAGTTCATGATGGAGCGCCGCCGGCTGCACCAGCGCGCTCGCCGGTACGGTGAACGCCGACTGCGCCTGCGCCGCCGTGGCGCACAGGACCACAGTAACGATTGCCGCGCAAGCCCGTAGAACGGACTCCCCTGCTCGCCCGCTGCAAAATGTTCGCCTGCTGCAAAATGCAAATGTCCGCATCGGTCCCCTCACTCCAAACGATAGCAAGGTCTCCCGCCTCCGCGGTCCGGGAGGGGCATCCGTTGCGACCCAAAGTAATTGGCTCATGCGCCCGCGTACGCGCCCGTCGAGCATCGAGCGCAGGTGCATGGAGGGCAGAACGCCGCAACCGCCCACGTCGAGAGTGCTGCTGCCGCGCGGTTCTCGTCGGGTCGCCTCCGGTCACCCGCGCGATATCAACCGTGCCCGATAACGTGTCGACGACGCATCCGCCTTGCGGACGCGCGCAGTCAGGAGAGCGAATACCATGCGCCGCGCCCGTTTCCGTGCAGAGCGAGATGGCCCTGAGCAACCAACTGGCGGAAGTGCTGCTTCAGCGTATTTCTGCTCACGCCGGTCAGCCTTACGATGTCGCTGATGGTGACTCTTCCATGCTCGAGGGCGTGTTCGATGATGCGTAATGACAGCTCCGGCATAGCAGCAAGAACGATCTTTTCCCGTTCAACCTTCTTCGCCAGCCGCTTCATCTGTTGCTGCAATGCGGGGAGGAAAAACATCACCCACGGCTGCCAGTTGGGGGCATCCGTTCGGATCGTCACCTGGGTCTGGCGGAGCGCGAGGTAATAGCCTTCCTTGCTCTGCTCGATCACGCTTTCAAGTGAGCTGTACGGAACATAAGAATAGCCCGCGCGGAGCAGCAGGAGAGTCGTCAGGATGCGGCTCAGTCGGCCGTTGCCGTCCTGGAACGGATGGATTTCAAGAAGGACAACTGTGAAGATCGCGGTGACCAAAAGAGGGTGCAATTGCCGCGATGAGAATGCGTCAGAACTCCAGCCGACGAGTTCAGACATCCTCTGTGGGGTATCAAACGGAGTGGCCGTTTCGAAGACGATTCCGACCTGTTTTCCGGCCTCATCGAATGCTGCAACATGATTCGGCTGGGTCTTGTAGTTGCCGCGATGATGCGCGTCCTTTTCGCTGTGTTGGAGCAGGTCGCGATGCAGTTGCCGGATGTGGTTTTCGGTGAGGGCGATCTCGGCCCAGGACCGAAAAACGACTTCCATGGTTTCGGCATAACCCGCGACTTCCTGCTCGTCGCGCGTCGTGAACGATTGGATCTCCAGATTGGAAAGCAGCCGCTCCACTTCACGGTCGGAGAGTTTGCTGCCTTCAATGCGGGTCGATGAGCCGATGCTTTCGATGGTGGCGACGCGCCGCAATGCGGAGAGGCGCTCCGGAGCGAGGGTTCCAAGAGCCTGCCACGCGCCCTTGAACTCGTCCAGTTCCGCGACCAGATTCAGGATATCGGGAGTGATCGAAAGGGCGTTTGTGCGGATCATCGCACCCAATCATACACCCAATTACACCCAATTTGAATGCCCCAAAAACACACCCATTTACGCCCATTCCCAAGGGACCATTAGGCCACGATTCGCTTCGGATGGAGAACAGCCATCGAAACAGCCACCAAACGATTTTGGCCTCTCCTATTTCGAGAGGCCAATTCGACTTCGAGCTTTTTTATGGTGCCGGGAGGGGGGGTCGAACCCCCACGAGGTTGCCCTCGGCGGATTTTGAGTCCGCTGCGTCTGCCAGTTCCGCCATCCCGGCCAGGGCTGGACTTCCTCAGTATCGCATAGCGATCCGCGACCTTCTCGCCGGCTATCCCGCGATCGCCGCGTCCGCAATCGCCAGCGAAGCGTCGAGCGCTTCCACCGCGAAATCCAGATCCACCTTCTCCACAATCAGCGGCGGCGCAATCACCATGTGGCTCACCCACGACTGCACGGCGATCCCCCGCTTCAGCATCTCCCCGGCCACTTTGTCCACCACCAGCGGCGTGCCGTCCACCTTCTGCGCCATGGTGTTGAAGGGCTCCTTCGTCTCGCGATTCTTCACCAGATCGAGCGCCCAGAAGAGCCCCAGGCCGCGCACATCCCCGATCGACGGGTGCTTGTCTTTCAGAGCGCGCAGCTTCGGTCCAAGATACTCGCCCATCGTGCGCGCGCGATTCACCAGGTCGAGCCGCTGCATCTCGTTGATGGTCGCCACCGCCGGCTTCAGCGTGATGGGATGTGCCTCATACGTGTGCCCATGCGAAAAATAGCGGTCGTCGAAGTAGGAGGCGATCTCCTCGGTCGTGGCGCACAGTCCGAGCGGAACATACGCGGACGTAATGCCCTTGGCGGTGACCAGAATGTCCGGCTGCACGCCCCAGTTATCCACGGCAAACCACGCGCCGGTGCGCCCCCATCCGCTCATCACCTCATCGGCAATCAGCAGCACTTTGTGGCGCGTGCAGATCTCGCGCAGCATCGGCATATATTCGGGAGGCGGCACCAGCACGCCATTCGTGCCGACCACCGGCTCCACGATCACCGCCGCCACGTCGCTCTCGTTGCGGATCATGTGCTCCAAATACTCAGCACAGGCGATGCCGCACTCCGGATACGAATGCCGAATCGGACATTTGTAACAATTCACCTCCGGCGCGAACACAAACCCATGTCCTTTGCCGCCTGGCTCCATCGCCCACCGCCGCGGATCGCCGGTCGCCGCGATTGAGGCCATCGTCGAGCCGTGATACGACCGGTAGCGCGCGATAATCTTCGTCTTGCCCGTGACCATGCGCGCGATCTTGAACGCCGCTTCGTTGGCATCGGTGCCCGATGTGGTGAAGAAAAACTTCGTCAGTTCCGCCGGCAGCACTTCCAGCAGCTTCTGGCTCAGTTCCGCGCGCGCGTCGGTGGCGTAGGCCGGCGAGGCATAGGCCAGCGCCTCCGCCTGCGCGGCAATCGACGCAATCACCGCGGGATTCTTGTGCCCGAGGTTGACGCACATCAACTGCGACGACAGATCGAGATACCGCTTGCCTTTGCCATCGGTGAAGTAGCATCCTTCGGCGTCAGCAATGTGCAGCGGATTCCACGTCTTCTGGATGCGCCAGGTGCCGTAATTCAGTTTCTTCGTTAATTCGACGACCTGCTCAGAAGTTAATGTTGGGTGGGACGCGGAATGTGTATCGCTCATAGGTTCACCTGGTCCAAAATGTACTGTATCAGCGCACAGACAAAAGGAAGAGGATGCAGGAATGGCTGAGGCCTTCGTCTCGGATCGCATCGTAACGCCGGAAGGTGAGCGCCGCGGTGCGGTCCTGGTGCAGGACGGTCAAATCGCGGGGGTCTGCGATGTGGGCGCGATTCCGGCCAACTATCGCGTCACCCGTTGCCCGGGGGCCTTGCTGCCCGGCCTGGTCGATACGCACATTCACATCAACCAGCCCGGCCGCACCGAGTGGGAGGGCTTTACCACCGCCACGCGCGCCGCCGCTGCCGCCGGCTACACCACGCTCGTCGATATGCCCCTGAACTGTCTGCCCGCCACCACGACCGTCGCCGCGCTGGAGGCCAAGCGCGCCGCCGCTCAGGGCAAATGCATGGTGGATTGGGCCGCGTGGGGCGGCCTCTCCGGCAACAACATCGAAGATCTTGAGCCCCTGGCAGCCGCCGGCGTGCGCGGCTTCAAGTGCTTTCTCGCGGAGCCGGGGATTGAAGGCTTCTCGCGCGTGGACGAAGCGGAGCTGCGGCGCGCGCTTCCGCATATCGCGCGCACCGGCTTGCCGCTGCTGGTGCACGCCGAGGACCCCGACACCCTCGCCCGTGCCGCGCGGCAACACGCGGGCTCCGATTGGCGCCGTCACGAAACCTGGCTGCGCTCGCGGCCCGATGAGGCGGAAGTTGTCGCCATTCGCCGCGCTATCGCGCTGGCGCGGGAATTCGGCGTCTGGCTGCACATCGTGCACCTGGCAACGGCCTACGCCGTGGAGCATCTGCGCGAGGCGCGCTCGCGTCAGATCCACGTAACCGCGGAAACCTGCCCCCACTATCTCTACTTCGACGGCCGCGAAATTCCCGACAACAGCGTCCTGCACAAGTGCGCGCCGCCCATCCGCAGCGCCGGCAATCGGGAACTGCTGTGGGAAGCTCTGCGCGAAGGCGACATCGACCTGATCGCCACCGATCACTCGCCGTGCCCCCCGGAAATGAAGCAGGGCAACTTCGCCGAAGCCTGGGGCGGCATCGCCGGCGTCTCCGTCGCTCTGCCGGTGGTCTGGAGCGGGATGCGGCGCCGCGGCTTTACTTTGGCCGACCTGGCGGTCTGGATGGCGGCGAATCCCGCGGAACTGGCGGGCGTGCATGGGCGCAAGGGCAAAATCGCGAAGGAATTCGACGCCGACCTGGTCGTTTTCGATCCGGAGGATGAGTGGATCGTGACCAAAGATCAGCTCCACACACGCCACGCGCTCTCGGCCTACGAGGGCGAACGTCTGTTTGGCACCGTGACGGCGACCTATTTGCGCGGCGAGCTCATCTACGACCACGGTGGATTCATCGGCGAGCCGCGAGGCCGCGAAATCCGCCGCTAGGTTTTGCGTTTGCAGGGCGCCCCTGCTTCGATCAGGCCGTCGCCAGCGCCGCTCGCCCGTGCGGACGCTCCACCCCGCCCAGACGGACGCTCACCACCTTCGACACGCCCGGCTCCTGCATGGTCACGCCGTAAATCATGTCGGCCGCGACCATCATTCGCTTGGAGTGCGTCACCAGGACGAACTGCGTCTCCTCCGCCATGCCGCGCAGCATATCCGCCAGCCGGCCCACGTTGGTTTCGTCCAGCGGCGCATCCACTTCGTCCAGCACGCAGAACGGGCTGGGCTGGAAGACGAAGATGCCGATCAGCAGGGAAAGCGCCGTCAGCGCCTTCTCGCCGCCCGAGAGCAGCAGCACGTTTTGCAGCTTCTTGCCCGGCGGTTGCGCCACGATGTCGATGCCGCTGTCGGCGACATTCTCCTCGTCAGTCAGCCGCATGAACGCCTGGCCCCCGCTGAAGAGCTTCGCAAACGTCGTGCTGAAGTTCTCGTTGATCCGGACAAAAGCTTCGTTGAACTTCGTCCGCGAAATCTCGTCGATCTCCCTGATCGTGGCCTGGGTGTTGTCGATCGAATCCAGCAAATCTTTGCGCTGCGTCTCCAGGAATTCGTGGCGCTGCGCCGTCTCGTTGTATTCCTCCAGCGCCATCATGTTCACTGGGCCCATGCCTTCGAGCTTCTGCTTCATCTCGCGGCAGGCCGCGTCCTCGACCACCAACGCCTCGCCCTCGATGCGCGCCAGGCCCTCGTCTTCGCGCAATACCGACGCCTCGATGCCCAGATCGGCGACGCAGGTCTCTTCCGCGTGGCGCAGATCCGCCGCCAGCGTTGCCGCCTGGCTGCCGGATGTGCTGCGCGCATCGCGCTGGGCATCAATTTCAGCGCGCAGCACCTTCAGGTCGTGCTCCATCGCGGTCATCTCGGCCCGCAACGTGGCAATTTGCTGATGTGCCTGGGTTGCGTCGCGTTGCGCCGTCTCGCGCGCTTCGGCCAGTTGCTGCCGCGTCGACACCAGTGCTTCGTTTTCGGTCGCGCGCTGCTCCTGCTCGGCGCCCGCAGACGCCAGTTGCTGGCGAATCTGCGCCACGCGATTTTCGAGATCGCGGTACATGCGATCGATGCGCGCAAACGCGGCTTCTGCTCCGCGCCGCCGCTCTTCGAGGCCCGCCAGTTGCGCGGATAGCTGGGCCGCTTCCTGCTGCGCCAGATCGCGGGCCGCGCGCAGTTCGGCCACCGCGCGCTGAATCTCCTCAATCGCCGACTCCGCCGCCTGATGCTCCGCGTCAAAGCGAACAGCTTCCTCGCGGCGCGCTTCGAGAAAAGTCTGCCTGGCTCCGCGTGCATCGCGATTGCGCTCGCTTTGCAGCGTCCACTCCTGCAACCGGCGTTCGAGACGCTGCACTTCCATTTCCATCTGCCGCAGCGCGGCGCTCTGGTTGGCGCTCTCGCGTTCCGCCACGCGGCGCTCTTCGGATTTCACATCGAGCGACCGCGTGAGTTCAGCCAGCGTCTTCGCCAGCGACGCGGCCCGTGTCTCCGCCTGGCCCAGTTCGCGCTCCACCGCGCCCAGCTTTTGCTGGGCATCGCGCAGTTCCCGCTTCAGAGCCAGCGGCCCCTCGGCTCCCGGCTTGCCGCCCGTCACCGTGACGTTGTGGAAGCACTCGCCCGTCGGCGCGAGGAAAAACGCGCTGGGATTCTCCAGCGCCAGCGAGCGCGCCGTCTCGGAATCGGGCGCAACAAAGCCCTCCCGCAGCTTGGGCAGAATCGCTTCCAGCGAGCGCCCAAACCCGTTGAGCACGCGAATGCAGTTGCGCAGCGGTACGATCGGCTGCGCCGAGTTGTGCCGCGTCGGCGTGTCGTCGGCGGCGAACGAGAATTTCGCCTGCGAGTCGTCCGGATGCACCAGGAACGTCGCGCGGCCATCGACGCCGGCCTGTAGCAACCGCACGCCTTCGTGCGCCGAGTCCCAGCTCTTGACGACGATGTAATTCAGCTCGTCGCGCAAAAACTCGTCGACGACGCTTTCGTATTCCCCGTTCACTTCGAGAAAATCGGCCAGCGTCCCGACCGGCGCCAGTCCCCCGCCCAGCGAATTCGCCTGGAAGAGTTTGCGCACCGTGTCAGTCGAATAGCTGTGCTCGCGAATCAGCGACTCGAGAGAATTCCGGCGCCCGGTCAGCGTGGCGTGTTCCGCGCGCAACTGATCGGCGTGCCGCCGCGCACCGGCTTCTTCCTCGCGCCGCGCATCCATGTCGCTGCGCAGCGAGGCGATTTCCGCCTCGACCCGCCGCAGCGTGTCAGAAACCGACTCAAAGGCGATCGAAACCTGTCCGCGCTCGGCGCCCAAGGCTTCCAGGTCGCGGCGTGCCGACCCCATTTCGATGGTCAGCCGCTCCGCTTCGCGTTCGAGCGAGGCAAACGCCTCTTCGCCCTGGCTGATCTGACTGCGTGTCTGCCCCAGTTGCGACAGCAGTTGCGCGGCCAGGCGACGCCCGGCCTCCGACTGTTGCTCAGCGGCTGACACCGCGCCGACCGCCTCGCGCATCGCTTCCTGCTTCAGCCGCGTTTTCTCGCGGAACTCCGCCGCTTCCGACGCAGCCGTCTCCAGGAACGTCCGCTGCGTGTCGCGCTCCGCTCCCATGCTTTCCAGATGCGCGCCCGCTTGCTCCAGCTCGGCCTGCGCCGCCGACTTGCGCGCTTCCAGCTCCGCGATCCGCTCCTCGTTCGCATGGTGCCGCGCATCGGCACGCTCAATCTCCACAGCCCGCTGATTCGCGCGCGTCTCCCCATCCTTCGCCGCGTCTTCCAGCAGGTAGCCTCGCGTCACCAGCGCCGCGTGCTCGGCTTCAAGAGCGGCCACCCGATCCGCACCCGCATCGATGCGCTCGGTCAGCGCTGCAATTTCCGCTTCCAGTGCCGCACGCTGTGCATCCATCTGCGCGATCCTGCTCGCCAGAACCACTTTCAGCTTCTCGCGCATTTCGTCGCGCAGCTTCGCGTAGCGCTCGGCTTTCGCCGCCTGCCGCTTCAGCGACCCCATCTGTCGCGTCACTTCCTCGAAGATGTCGTTCACCCGCGCCAGGTTCTGTTTCGCCTGCTCCAGCCGCAATTCCGCCAGCCGCTTCTTCGTCTTGAAGCGCGTAATCCCCGCGGCTTCCTCGATGATGGCGCGCCGATCGTGCGGACGCGAGCTCAACAACTGCCCGATGCGCTCCTGCCCGATGATCGCGTACGACTCCGGGCCGAGGCCCGTGCCCATAAAGATGTCCTGAATATCCCGCAACCGGCAGAGCTTGCCGTTCAGCAAATACTCGCTGTCGCCCGTCCGGAAAAGCCGCCGCGTGATGACGATCTCGCCCTTTTGCGGAGTCCGGTTGAACTTGCGCCGGCGAATCTTCAGCACCACCGCCGGCACCGCGCCCTCCACCCCCGCATCCGCGGGCGGAACCTCCGTCGCGCCCTCGCCTTCCAGAACCTGCCCCGGCTGCGAATCCGCGATGATCTCTTCCGCCTCCGCGGCCCGCTCGGTGCGCAGTTTCTCCTCGTCCCAGTCCGGACCGTTCTCGTCCACCACCACTTCCGGATCGAGGAGCAGCGGGCCGCCTTCATAAGCGTCGGGATCCACCAGCGTTAGCGAAACCTCCGACATGCCCAGCGGCTTGCGCTCGCGCGTGCCGGCAAAGATCACGTCCTCCATCTTGCCGCCGCGCAGGCTCTTGGCGCTCTGCTCGCCGAGTACCCAGCTAACAGCGTCTAAAATGTTCGACTTGCCGCAGCCATTCGGCCCCACAATGATGGCGATTCCCTGCCCCGGAACCGTGACTTCCGTCCGATCGGCAAACGATTTAAAGCCAAGAATGTGAATTTTCTTCAGCTTCAGCATGCGGAGTAACTCCTGAACGAGGCCGGGCGGTCGCGTAGAGACAAGACCATCATGGAAAACTTTAGCGTCCGCTTTCCCGCGGGGTCAACCGGGGCACCCCAACATCTTGTGGATAAGGCGTACTAAACCCAACTATTGGGCATGCCGTGCATCCGGTGCCGATTCTTGACCCCTTCCATGGGCGATCCTGCGCGCCAGAGCAAGAGGGGATACGCCTCTACCGTAGTCCGACCGATGCGGCCGAGGCAAGCAATATTCCAGCCGCCGGTACCCGGCATGGTTCCGCCATCGCAGGCAGCCGGTTCCGCCGGACCGGTTCGGATTCCCGCGTTCCTGCGCAGGCGGCTGTTTGCTCATCAGCGCCTCGCGAGTGCATCCTACGATCACTCCCGGAATGAAGCCGATGCCGCGTTCAGAGCATGAGATCTGCCGGATGGCCGTGCTGCTGCTTTTCCTGATCGCCGCCGTCGCGAACGGGCAACCCGTGCAGGATCGGGCGCCTGCAGGCGCGTCTGCCCACGCCCCTTCGATCGTTGTCACCGTTGTCGATGAGGACGGCCTTGCGATTCCCGAGGCGCAAATCTCCATCGACCAACCCGGCCAGCCGCCGGTCCACATCGCCACCGATTATCTTGGCCGCTGCGCCTGGATTCCCCGCGAGCCAGGAGCCTTCAGCCTGCGCGCGGATAAGCCAGGTTTTTACGAGACCGCGGTCCGCGGCCTCGCCGCCGGACAAGGGACCGTGCGCATCGTCCTCACCCACGAGCAGATGGTGCAGCAGGAAGTCAACGTCACCGCCTCCTCGCAGGGCATCGACACCCAGCAAATCTCCGACCGCAGTTCCCTCAACGTCCCCGAAATCGTCAACGTGCCCTTTCCCACCAATCGCGACATCCGCAATCTGCTGCCGTTTACGCCGGGCATCGTTCAGGATTCCACCGGCCAGGTCCACGTCGCCGGCGGCGAAACCTGGATGACCCTCGACACGCTCGATGGATTCGACATTCGCTCGCCCCTTTATGGCAGCCTCGACCTGCGCATCAGCACCGACGCCGTCCGCTCCATCGACACGGAAACCACGCGCTACCCCGTGGAATATGGCCGCAGCACCGCCGGCGTGCTGGCCTTTACCACCGGAATGGGCGACAACAAGTTCCGCTACGACGCCACGAACTTCATACCCTCGCTTCGCAACGAAAACGGCATTCGCTTCGATACCTTCGAGCCGCGCATCACCGTCTCCGGTCCCCTCAAGCGCGATCGCGCGTGGTTCTTCGAAGGATTCGAATTCGAGTACGACGACATTTTCGTTCCGGGTCTTCCCGCCAACGCCGACACCGATCACCTCATCCGCGGCAGCAATCTGCTCAAAGCGCAAACCAACCTGGGCCACGCCAACAGCCTCAGCGGCGCTCTCCTGTTCAACGATTTCCACTCGCCCTACGATGGCATTTCCGCGCTGACGCCCCAGCCAAGCACCGACAACCTCGACATCGCGGCATGGCTGCCTTATGTCCGCGACCAGCAGAGCTTCCGCAACGGCATCGTCCTCGACACCGGACTAGGCGAAGTGGAGTTTCGCGATGGTTTTGAGCCGCACGGCGCGTCTCCCTACACCGTCACGCCGGAGTTGCCGTCCGGCAGCTATTTCGAAACCTCCACCAGCCACTCGCGGCGGATAGAAGGCTACGAGAACGTCTATTTCCCTTCGCGCCGCCTCGCCGGGAGCCACCAGATCCGCGCCGGCGTGAACCTCGACACCGTTCGCTACGACGAAAATCTCTCACTCGCGCCGGTGAATTATCTGCGTGAGGATGGCACCCTCCTGCGGCGCAGCACGTTTCCCGCTTTCGCGCCTTTTGTCCGCCACAACCTGGAACTCGGCTCGTATGTTGAAGATCGCTGGACGCCCGGCCGCGGCTTCCTCATCGAACCCGGCCTGCGCTTCGACTGGGACGAAATCGTGCGCCGCCCGCTCTATTCACCGCGTCTCGCGCTCAATTATTCCCCGCCCGGCCTCGAAGGCAGCACCAGGCTCAGCGCCGGCGTCGGCGAATATTACGAGCACACCCAGCTCGAGTTTTTGTCGCGCGCTCTCGCCGGCACCCGATACGACACCTATTACGCCGCCGATGGAGCCACGCCCACCGGCCCGGCAGAAGAAACCCAGTTCGTCGCGAATCAGGGAAAGCTGCGCGAGGCGCACGCCCTCAACTGGAGCGTGGGCGCCGAGCAGAAGCTTCCCGCCAGGGTCTATCTGGGCGGGAACTTCATGCAGCGGCACGAGTCCAGCGAGTTCGTCTATGCCCATCAAAACAATTCAGGCGCGCTGTGGGGAACGTATCTCCTGACCAACGCCCGCCGCGATCATTACCACTCCATCGAAGTGGAAGCGCGCCGCTCGTTCGGGACCTGGTACACCCTGTTCGCATCCTTCACGCATTCGTCGGCCACCACCAATACCGCGCTGGACTACATTCCGACCCTCTCTCTGCTCGGGCCGCAGCAGCCCGGTCCCCTCGCCTGGAATGTGCCCAATCGCTTTCTCAGCTGGGGTTGGCTCCCGGCCTGGGCCCCGTGGCTGCCGACCGTCCATAAGAACTGGGACTTCGTGTACACCCTCGACGTCCACTCCGGCTTCCCCATCGACTCGGTCAATGCCAACCAGCAGATTGCCGGCGCGGCGGGATCGCATTATTTTCCGGATTACGTGAACTTCAGCCCCGGCCTCGAATGGCGCTTCCATTTTGGTGGGAAATATTTCGGCCTGCGCGGTGTCTTTGAAAACAGCACCGATGCGCAGGACCCTTACGTGGTGAACAATAATGTTGATTCCCCGCAATACCTCACCTTCCTGCAACCGCTGGGCCGGGCCTTCACCACGCGCATCCGCCTCATTCAGTCGTCCAAATGACGGCGCCGCCGCTCCGCTCCGCGGCCGCCGCCACGTTTTTCCCGGCCCAACCACTCATACCTCGTGTAATCTGACCTCTACGTGGGTGGTCAACGCAGACCGCAATCACCGCATCCCACTCAATCGGGTTCCCGCCGCTGCAGGCGTTCACTTGTCAGCGCGCGCAAATGGTTTTTATAATCACGCATCAATTGCTGGGCGACGTAGCCGGAAGTCTGTTTCCGCACCGTGGCATAGACGAACACCTCTCTGCCACGCAGGCGACGCCCCAGCAGCGTCATAGCTTTGGTTTGAATCACGTATGTCTCCCAGGAGCGTTGAATGAAGAAGCTCGTTTCCGCCTCGGTCATGGTGTTCGGCGTTTGCTCGGCCATGGCTGTTTGTTCGCTGGCATTTCCTCAGTCTGCCGCAGGCCAGGCCGCCGCCGGGGCGCCTGCCAATTGCGGCGGCATCACCATTAAAGAACCAGCCGAATACAACGCCTACGCGAACGCCACGAGCCAGTCCACTCCGGCAGCCAAGGCCCAGGCGATTGAAGCGTTCCTCCAGCAGTATCCCAACAGCGTCGCGAAAGTCGCGCTGCTCCAGGATCTGATGGGCGCCTATCAATCCATCAGCGCGGAGAAAACCCTGGACGCCGCCAAGCGTCTCCTCCAGGCCGACCCCAATAATCTGCGCGCCCTCACCTTCGTCGTCTATCTGGAGCACCAGCAGTCCAACGGCAATGCCGCGCAGCTCGATCAGGCCGCTTCCGACGCGCAAAAGGGCCTCAACGCTCCCAAAGATTCCTGCATGACTCAGGCCGATTACGACCAGGTGAAAGATACCGCCACCCCCATCTTCTACAGCGCCATCGGCGCCGACGACGAGGCGAAGAAGGACTACAAGGGCGCCATCGACGCCTATACCAAAGAGCTGCAGTCCTATAAGAATCCGGCGCAGACCACCATGGTCCCCGGGTTGCTGGACACCTACTACTTAGGGCAGGCCTACCTGCAGCAGTCGCCCCAGGATCTCAAGAGCGCCATCTGGTTCCTCGTGCGCGCTGCTCAGTTCGCCAAGCCGCCCTATCAGGCGCAAATCGAGAGCGCCGCCGAGTACTGGTACAAGAAGTTCCACTGCGCGCAGAACAACGCGTCCTGCCAGGCGAAGCCCGACGGCTTCTCCGACATTCAGCAACTCGCCGCGCAGCCGGCCAACGTCTTCCCGCCGTCCTCCTACAGTCCGACCCCCGCTCCGCCCCCGCCCTCACCGGCTGAACTGGCCCACACGGCGATCGTGAGCACCACCGGATGCACCGACGTGACTCCCGCTCCTCCGCCTGCTGGCGCCGCACCCGCCGCCGCTCCCGCGCCCGCCGCTGCTCCTGCGCCGGATGCGGCGACTCCGGCTGCCTCCTTCCCCGCTGCCTGCACCGACAGCCTGAAGAAGAGCCTCGGCCTCTCCGACGAGGAGTTCATTCTCGCTAATGGGGACACCGCCGACCAGCAGCTCATCTGGAGCATCATGAACGGCGTCACCGCGCAGGTGCCCGGCGTGGTCGTCTCCGCTACGGCCGACTCCGTCCAGCTCGCCGTCACCCAGGACGCACAGCAATCCAACAAGGCGGACTTCACCATCAACCTCAAGTCCCCGCTGAAGGAAGTCCCCACCGCCGGCGCCAAAATCAGCTACGTCGCCACCTTCGATTCCTATACGCAAAACCCGCCAATGATCGTCATGAAGGACGGCGAACCGCCGGCCCCCGAAAAGAAGCCGGTGCCCCATCGTCCGGTCCATCACTCTCCGGCCAGATAGCTCCGGATACGGCCTTTCTCAACCAAAAGGGCAGCCTGTGCGGGCTGCCCTTTTTGCTGCTAAAGTGTGACTCAAATGCGATTTTTCAGACACAGTCTTGCCGCCGCCGCTCTCCTTCTGCTCACCGCGGCCGCGCAGGCGCAGGGCGCCCTGGACCCCAACGATTCGGTGAACGGCCACGAGATCTACACCAGCCTCGGCCACCGCGCTCCCGGCCAGATGGACCCTGCCGATGCCTCCCTGGTCCAGGAGGCACAATCCCGCATCTCCGGCGAGGCCGCCATGTTCGGCTACGACCTCCGCTCCGGCGCATGGAGCTTCGACCAGATTCTCTGCCCGGCGATGCCCGGCTACGTCGTCCTGCATTACCGCAATCAGCCTCGCCGCGGCGCTGCCTCGATGCTCACCGTGCTCGTGCCTCGCCGGCAGGGTCACGTCCTTGCCGTGCCCGTCCGCTACGGCAGTGCGACCCCCTATCGCTCCGCCGCCGAAGCCTCCCGGACCATCGCCGCCTTCAACCGCGCGGTTCCCGCTGAGGTCGCGCACGCCGCCATGAACCCGCAGGGGGACTGGCTGCGGTTCGCGATGTGCTACGCAGCCGTCGCCGGCGCCGATCCCCGCGTTCCGCTGCGCCCGGGCGTCGACACCAAACGCCTTCTCGGACCCAAACCGACTTTTCAGATTTCCCTCACCGGCCAGGCCAATGTCCTGCGCTTCACCGACATTGATGCGCCCGATCATTACGAGGTGTGGAGCATCGCCCTGAACAACACCGGCCGCGTGCTCTCCGCGGAATCGATCCCCCGCGCCGCCGGCATTCCCGCGCTCATCCCCGCCGCGCAGCCGCCCGCCGAGCATGAAATTCCCTCTGCGCCGCCGCCTGCGATGCGCGAAATCCCGTCAGCGCCGCCCCCGGCCGAGCATCCCATGCCCACGGCCACGCCGCAGGAAAATCCTGTGTCTTCGTATTGAGGCTGGCCGCGCATCGAAGCGCGGTCCCCGGCGCCATCGTCGCCGTTCCTCGCTAATCGATGAAATCGACCTGAGCGGCATGGGGAATCACCCCGCGCTCGTGCCCCATCGCCAGCAGCTTGCGAATCGCCTCGCGGCCATCGTCGCCGTAGTTCAGCGTGCGCTCGTTCACGTACATGCCAACGAACTTGTCGGCCAGGCTGGTATCCAGATCGCGCGCAAACTGCATGGCGTAGGCCAGCGCTTCATCGCGATGATCGAGCCCGTGCTGGATGCTGTCCCGCAGGGCCTGGGTCACCTTTTGCTGCGCCGGTTCCCCCAGCGACCGCCGGATCGCGTTCCCGCCCAGCGGCAAAGGAAGCTTCGTCTGCTCGCGCCACCATTCGCCCAGGTCCAGCACCTTGTGCAGCCCGCTGCGCGACCACGTGAGCTGTCCCTCGTGAATGATCAACCCCGCCTGGAAATTCCCCGCCAGCACCTGGGGAATGATCTGGTCGAACGGCACCACCGCCGTCTCGATCTCCGGCGCAAACAGCTTCAGCGCGAGATACGCCGTGGTCAGCGTGCCCGGCACGGCCACCTTGATCTTGCGAATCTCCTCGAGCGTGTACGGTTTGGTCGAGACAATCATGGGGCCGTACCCTTCCCCCACCGACCCCCCGCACGCCATCAGCGCGTAGTTCTCCTGCATGTACGGATAGGCGTGGAACGAGATCGCCGTCACGTCGTAAAACGCCTCTTTGATCGCCCGCTGGTTCAGCGTCTCGATATCGCACAGCACGTGGGAGAACTTGTAGCCCGCCACCCGCACCTTGTTCGTGGCCAAGCCGTAGAACATGAAGGCGTCATCGGAATCGGGACTGTGCGCGATCTTGATTTCGCGGACCGCGGGGGAGGCGCTCGTTTCCGCCGGCGTCGAAGTTGAGCTGCTCAAGGGGGTACCTTTCGATTGCTGCGTCTCCTCCATTGTCCTATAAACGCCTGCGGATATGTCACAACGAGATGACAAGCCGCCCCGCTCTCCGTCCTACAATGGCTGGTAGTGCCTTCCATGCGCCTGCGTCTTGCCCCAGTTCTTGTCATGCTCCTGGCCCTCCCTGTCCTCCCGGCGCGGGCGCAGTCCGACGCGCACGCAGGCGTGACGGCGCAGCATCTGACCGTGCGCCTGCTCGTTCCTCCCGCACAGCTCTGGCCCAACCAGAACTTCACCGCCGGCCTTGATTTCAAGATGGAAGACGGCTGGCACGTCTACTGGACCAACGCCGGCGATTCCGGCGAGCCGCCATCGATCCGTTGGACCTTGCCCGCCGGAGTCACCGCCGGCCCACTGCAATTCCCTGCACCGAAACGCCTGCCCCTCGGTCCACTCATGGACTTCGGCTACGAAGACGAAGTCGTCTTCCCCATCCCCATGGAAGTGGCGAAGGATGCCAACCTTGAAGCGCCTCTCCTGGGATTGAGTGCGCATGTCACGTGGTTGGTGTGCCGCGAGGTTTGCATTCCGGGCAAAGCGGATCTGGTTCTTTGGAGGCAGGCTGTCCCACCGCGGCCCTCGCTCCCGGCGAATGCACAGGATCAGCAGCTGATCCAGAGGTTCTCAGCGCTGGTTCCCAAGCCGCTGCCCGCAAGCGACTCCGTGCACTTTCAGTCAACCGCCAAAGGCTTCACCCTCGATGTTCAAACCGGCACGAAGGAGCGCTCCGCGCAATTCTTCCCGCTGGACGAAACCATCGTCGCCAACGCCGCGCCCCAGCCCGCCACTCCTCAAAGCAACGGCGTGCAACTCGCGCTGACCAAAGATCAAAACCTCCAGTCCCCGCCGCGGCAACTCAACGGCGTCGTCGAGCTGGCCGACGGATCGGCCTGGGTCATCCACGCCACGCCCGCGGCCCTCACGACTGCCAAGGGGTTCCCATCCAGTCCCGCCGTTGGCTTGAGTGGACTAGCGAGCGCCGTCGGCTTCGCCTTCCTCGGCGGTATCCTGCTCAACCTCATGCCCTGCGTCTTCCCCGTGCTCTTCATCAAGGGATTGTCGCTGGTGCAGTCGTCGCAGCAGGAGCGGGCCCAGCTCCGCGCTCACGGCTGGGTCTACACGCTCGGCATCCTCGTCTCGTTCTTGTCCGTCGTCGCGGTCCTGCTCGCCTTGCGTGCCGCCGGCCGCCAGCTCGGCTGGGGATTCCAGTTCCAGTCCCCCATCTTCCTCGCCGCGATGGCCATGTTGCTCTTCTTCCTTGGCCTCGCGCTCGCGGGACAATTTGAAATCGGCCTCTCGCTCACCAGCGCCGGCGGCTCGCTCGCGCAAAAGCACGGCTACACCGGCAGCTTCTTCACCGGCGTGCTCGCCATGGTCGTCGCCACGCCCTGCACCGCTCCGTTCATGGGAGCGGCCATCGGCTACGCCCTCGCGCACTCCGCCTTCGTCAGCTTTGCCATCTTCACCGCATTGGGACTCGGCCTCGCCCTGCCCTATCTCGCGCTCGCATACTTCCCCGCGTGGGCGCGCATCCTGCCCAAACCCGGCGCGTGGATGGAGATTCTGAAGCAGGCCGTCGCTGTCCCCATCTTCGCCACCGTCATTTGGCTGGTCTGGGTCTTCACGCAGATCGCCGGTACCAACGCCCTCATCGGTCTGCTCGGCGCGTTCCTGCTGCTCGCCGTCGCCGGATGGGTGCTGGGCCGCTGGCCCGGGAAATCGTCCGCGGCGATCGCAGCGGCTGCGGTGTTAATCGTCGCCATCGCGGTGCAGGTCTGGGCGGTCAATACCTTTGGCGAACAGCACACGTCCACCGTCGCCCTGGCCGTCAATGCCGACGCCCCAGGCGCCTGGCAGCCCTACTCCCCCGACTACGTCGCCAAACAGCGCGCCCAGGGCCGCGCCGTCTTCGTCGACTTCACCGCCAGTTGGTGCCTTAGCTGCCAGGTCAACGAGCGCGTCATCCTCGACAGCGACGCGGTCAAGCAGCAGCTGCAGGCCAGCGGCGTCGCACTCGTCCGCGCCGACTGGACCAATCAGGACGCGGACATCACCCAGGCGCTCGCCGCGCTCGGCCGCAGCGGCGTTCCCACCTACGCCATCTATCCCGCCGACCCCAGCGCCGCGCCGCACGTGCTGCCCGAAGTCCTCACCAAATCCGTTGTGATCGACGCCCTCAATTCTTTGGCCGCCAGTCATCAACAATCGGCCAGTTTGTCGCGTCCAACCAACTAATCCATCAGCAGGAGGGTGTTCCCCATGCACCGTCTGTCTCTCGCCGTTTTCTCCGCCGCCATGCTCGTCTGCACCCTGTCCGCACCCGCGCAGCGCGTCGGCGATCCCGCACCCAACTTCACCGGAACCGACTCCCACGGCCAGACCCACAAGCTCTCCGAATACCGCGGCAAATACGTCGTCCTGGAGTGGACCAACAGCGACTGCCCCTTTACCAAAAAGCACTACGCCAGCGGCAACATGCAGTCGTTGCAGAAAGAATGGACCTCCAAAGGCGTCATCTGGCTCACCGTTCTTTCCTCCGCCCCGGGCAACGACGGCTACAAAACCGCCTCCGAAGAGAACGCGTATCTCCAGCAGGTGCACGCCGCGCCCACCGCGGTCCTGCTCGATCCCAGCGGCGGCATCGGGCACGAATACGCAGCGAAGACCACGCCCGACATGTACGTCATCGATCCCTCGGGCAAGCTGATCTATTCCGGCGCCATCGACGATCGCCACACCACCGAACTCGCCGACGTCCAGGGCGCGAAGAACTATGTCTCGGCGGCGCTCGCCGAATCGCTGGCCGGCCAACCGGTCGCCGTCAGCTACACCCGCCCCTACGGCTGCAGCGTGAAGTACCAGGGCGCAGACTGACGCGCCCTCATCCCCCGGCGCTTCGCCCCGGAATTCGCCCAGGTCCGCGCCCCGCTTCAGATACACTGGCTGTTACGCCATGAACCCACTCTCCATGCATTCCGACAACCTGGCATCGACCAAGGACGACATGGTGGCCTTCATCGCGGGCCATGGCATTCGGCGCATCCCCGCCCACGCGGACGACGACATCCCTTCCATCCTCTGGGACGACGAGGAGAATCCGGACCGCTGGAAAGACTTCGTCGAGACCGCGAAGGCCGCGGGCGCGACGTTCATCACCATGAGCGAAGCCGTCCTCGAAAAAGAAGACGTCGAGATGCTCATCGAGGAAGCCCAGGACCCGGATTTCAACCTCGACATCGGCACAGGATCGCCGGAGATGGACGAAGTCCAGAGTCTGGTGAAGCACATCGGTAAAATCGGCCACGTCCAGCTCGGCTTCCCCCATCAGGGCATCATGTTCCTCTGCGAAACCTCGACCGAGTGGTACGAGCGCTATCAGCAGCTGATCGATTCCATCGACGACCTCGGCGACATCGTCTTTGAGGACGAGGACGAAGACGAAGAGCCGTGAGCACGCCTGAAGCGGCGATCCGGCCCGTCGCTCCTCCCGCCAAACGCCCTGCGCGCTGGCAGTTCGCAGAGTCCCACCCGGAAGAAGCAGCCGCCCTCGCCCACGCCGCCAACGTTCCTCTCCTCGTTGCGGAATTGCTGCTGGCCCGCGACATCCGCACCGCCGCCGGCGCCGCGCATTTTCTCGAGCCCTCCCTCGATCAGCTCCTCGATCCCTTCTCCATGCTCGGCATGGATCGCGCCGTCGAGCGCATTCAGCGCGCCGTCACGGCCCACGAGCCGATCCTCATCTACGGCGACTACGACGTCGACGGCACCACCGCCACCGTCCTGCTGAAAACCGCCATCGAGATGCTCGGCGGCACGGTTCGCTTCCACATCCCGCACCGCCTGCGCGAAGGCTACGGCATGCAGCGCGAGATTCTCGAAACCGCCGCCCGCGAAGGCGTCCGCCTCGTCATCAGCGTCGACACCGGCATCCGCGCCTTCGCCGCAGCCGATGCCGCCGCGGAGTTCGGCCTCGACCTCATCGTCACCGATCACCATCTCCCCGAAGTCGAGATGGGCGTGCCCCGCGCGCTTGCGGTGCTCAATCCCAATCAGCCCGAATGTGGCTACGCCTGTCCCCACCTCTGCGGCGCGGGCGTCGCATTCAAGCTTTCCCAGGCGTTGCTGGAAGCGTGGGACAGGGGCCGCGCGCGGCAGAAAATCCTGCCGTCCTTCCTCAAGCTGCTGGCCATAGCCACCATCGCCGACGCCGTCCCGCTGCTGGGAGAAAATCGCGTCTTCGTCGCTCTCGGTCTCGCGGAGTTGCGCCGCCCCGTCGGTCTCGGCCTCCGCGCGCTCATGAAAGAAGCGCAACTCGACCCCGCCGCTCGTCCGCTCACCCCGATCGACGTCGCCTTCCGCCTCGCGCCGCGCATCAACGCCGCCGGCCGCATGGATATCGCCAGCGAAATCGTCGAGCTCTTCACCACCCGCGATGCCGCCCGCGCCGGCGATCTCGCCGCCAAGCTTGAACGCCTCAACCTGGAGCGCCGCGCCGCCGAAGCCGCCATCCTCGCGCAAATCACTACGCGCCTCGCCGAGCCGAGCTTCCAAACCTCCCGCTGCATCGTCATGGATGGCGACGGCTGGCATCGCGGCGTCATCGGCATCCTCGCCTCGCGCATCGTCGACCAGACCGGCAAGCCCGCTCTCGTGGTCACGCGCGAAAACGGCGAGGCCTACGGCTCCGGCCGCTCCATCGCAGGCTTTCACCTGCTTGAGGCCATCGAGAGCTGCCACGATCTCTTCACCCGCTTCGGCGGACACGCCCACGCCGTCGGCTTCTCTCTGCCCTCCGAACGCGTCGCCGAACTCCGCGACCGCCTCGCCGCCTGGGCAACGCTGCATCTCCCCGAAGAAGCCCTCGGCGTCACCCTCGAGTGCCAGGCGGAGCTGCCTCTCGATCAGGTCACGCCCGAGCTGCATTCCTGGCTGCGCCGTCTGGAGCCCTTCGGCATGGGCAATCCCGAGCCCATCTTCGTCGCCCGCAGCGTGCGCGTCCTCGCGCCGCCCCGCATCATGAAGGAAAAGCACGTCCGCCTGCGCGTTTCCCAGCAGACCAACTTCTCCGCCGTTGGTTGGAACCTCGCCGACCAGGTCACCGCCATGAACCTCGGCCCCGACTCCCTCATCGACCTCGCTTTCACCGTGCGCCACAACGACCACCCGGAATTTGGTGGCCTTGAACTCGAGATCGCCGGAATCCGCCCCGCCCAGGCTGTATCCTGACCAGTCGTACTCATTCATCTGTCTGCAACGCTCGCGGCGGAGTCTGGCAGCAGCCCGTTTGGCCCCTGCGGCCGGCGCGCAGCATCTAATCCTCAGTTCATACGCCAACCCTTTTCATAACGAATCGAGGTCCTCATGACCGCCTCCCTGACAGCTCCTGCGGAAATTCTCAGTGCGGAAGAGCTCCGCACCATCGACGCCTACTGGCGCGCCTGCAATTACCTCTGCGCCGGGATGATCTACCTGCACGACAATCCCCTGCTGCGCGAGACCCTCAAAAAGGAACACATCAAGCAGCGCCTGCTGGGCCACTGGGGCTCCGACCCCGGCCAGACCTTTCTCTGGGTGCACCTCAACCGGCTCATCCGCAAGCACGACCTCAACATGATCTACATTGCCGGCCCCGGCCACGGCGCGCCCGCCACGCTCTCCAATGCATGGATGGAAGGCACCTACTCCGAGATTTATCCCGAAAAAAGCCAGGACTTGCCCGGTATGCAAAAGTTTTTCCGCCAGTTTTCCTTCCCCGGCGGCATCGGCAGCCACTGCACGCCGGAGACGCCCGGCTCTATCCACGAAGGCGGCGAGCTCGGCTACAGCCTCTCGCACGCCTTTGGCGCGGCCTTCGACAATCCCGACCTGATCGTCAATTGCGTCATCGGCGACGGCGAAGCCGAGACCGGACCGCTCGCCACCTCCTGGCACAGCAACAAATTCCTCAATCCCGTGCGCGACGGCGCGGTCCTGCCCGTCCTGCATTTGAACGGATACAAAATCGCCAACCCCACCCTGCTGGCGCGCATTCCCCACGAGGAGCTGGAATGGCTGCTGCGCGGCTATGGCTGGACGCCGCATTTCGTCGAAGGCGACGATCCGCAGATCCTCCACGGCGTGATGGCCGCAACGCTCGAGAAGTGTCTCGCCGAGATTCGCGCTATCCAGCACGACGCCCGCCAAAACGGCAAGCGCACCGGCGGCACGGCCGGATGGCCGCGCTGGCCCATGATCGTCCTGCGCACCCCCAAAGGCTGGACCGGCCCTAAAGCCGTCGACGGCCACAAGGTGGAAGGCTTCTGGCGCGCGCATCAGGTGCCCATCCTCGACGTCATCGAGAACCCAAAGCACCTCGCCCTGCTCGAAGAGTGGCTGCACAGCTACAAGCCAGAAGAGCTCTTCGATGAATCAGGACGCCCCATGCCCGAATTGCTGGCGCTCGCGCCTCAGGGCGATCGCCGCATGTCCGCCAATCCGCACGCCAACGGAGGCAAGCTCCGCCAGCCCCTCCACATGCCCGACTTTCGCGACTACGCGGTCAAAGTGGACAAGCCCGCCACCACTTATATCGGGCCCACCGAAATTCTCGCGCAGTTTCTGCGCGACGTCATGCGCAACAACATGACCAGCTTCCGCGTCTTCGGCCCCGACGAAACCGCGTCCAACCGTCTGCAGGCCATTTACGAGGCCAGCCCCAAAACCTGGATGGAAGAAATCATTCCCGACGACGCCGACGGCACCGACATCGCCCCCAACGGCCGCGTGATGGAAATGCTCAGCGAGCACACCCTTGAAGGATGGTTCGAGGGCTACGTCCTCACCGGCCGCCATGGCTTCTTCTCTACCTACGAAGCCTTCGTGCACGTCATCGATTCCATGTTCAACCAGCACGCCAAGTGGCTGGAGAAATCGAAAACCGAGCTGCGCTGGCGGGCCGCCGTCTCTTCCATCAACCTGCTCATTACCTCTGTCGTCTGGCGGCAGGATCACAACGGCTTCTCACATCAGGATCCCGGCTTCCTCGACGTGGTCGCCAACAAAAGCGCCAGCGTGGTGCGCATCTATCTGCCGCCCGACGCCAACTGCCTGCTCTCTGTCGCCGACCACTGCCTCCGCTCCAGCGAATACGTCAACGTCATCGTTGCCGACAAGCAACCGCATCTGAACTACCTGGGTATGGACGATGCCATCCGCCACTGCACCAAAGGCATCGGCATCTGGGACTGGGCGAGCACCGACGACGGCGCCGATCCCGACGTCGTCCTCGCCTGCGCCGGCGACATCGCCACCATGGAAACCCTCGCCGCCGCCGCCATCCTGCGCGAGCACTTCCCTGACTTGAAAGTGCGCTTCGTCAACGTCGTCGATCTCTTCCGCCTCCAGCCCGAGTCGGAGCACCCGCACGGCCTCTCCGACGCCGAGTTCGATTCGCTCTTCACCCGCGACAAGCCCGTCATCTTCAACTTCCACGGCTACCCGCTGCTCATCCATCGCCTCACCTACCGCCGCGCCAATCACGACAACATCCACGTGCGCGGCTACAAGGAGAAGGGCAACATCAACACGCCGCTGGAGCTGGCCATCATCAACAACGTCAGCCGCTTCAACCTGGCCATCGACGTCATCGATCGCGTGCCGAAACTCGGCAACATCGGCTCGCACACCCAGGACTGGCTGCGCGATCAGATCACCGACAGCATCGCCTACGCGCACACCTGGGGCATCGACAAGCCGGAGATCCGCAACTGGAAGTGGCCCTTCTGAGTCCTGTCTCAGGGCGTCCCTCAACAGCAAGCGGAAAAATGCAACGAGCGGACGGTCTTGTGTCAGGGCTTGACCTTGGTCGTGCCGAAAATGCCCTAAGATGAACCGGGCTTCAGCCCCTGAGGGAGAAGTTGGCAACCGACTCGAATCTCATCCTCGCCGTCAACAGCGGCTCCTCGTCGCTGAAGTTCGGCCTCTACCGCACCCCGCAGCAAAGCTGCGATCCCGCGCTCGTCCTCGCTGGAGGCGCCAGCGGCATCGGCCATCCCAACGGACGACTGCAGATCACCGATGCCGCCGGGAAAACCCTCGTCGACGAAGCCTACAAGCTCGCCTCCCAGGGCGAGGCCATGCGCGAAATCCTCGACGCCATCGCGCACCATGCCGGACAGAAGCCCGACGCCGTCGGCCATCGCATGGTCCACGGCGGACCGCACCTGCGCGAGCATCAACTCATCACGCCAGCCCTGCTGCGCACGCTCGAGGCCGCCACGCAGTTCGCGCCCATCCACATCCCCGCTGCGCTCAAGCTGCTGCGCGAAACGGAAAAGCTGCTGCCCGGCATCCCGCAGTATGCCTGCTTCGATACTGCCTTCCACCGCACCATGCCGGAGCGCTCCCGCCACTTCCCGCTCCCCGAGCGCCTCTACGATCTCGGCGTCGAGCGCTTCGGCTTCCACGGCCTCTCCTACGAGTCGATGGTCGCCCGTCTCGCCCCGGCAATCCCGGAGCGCGTCGTCGGCGCGCATCTCGGCTCCGGCGCCAGCCTCGTCGCCCTGCGGAAAGGCGTCTCCATCGACACCAGCATGGGCATGACCCCCGTCGGCGGCATCCCCATGGCCACCCGCAGCGGCGACTTCGATCCCGGCGTCGTCCTCTTCCTCATGCGCACTGAGCAGCTTTCCGCCGACGCCCTCGAATCGCTGCTCAATCACGATTCCGGCCTCGGCGCGCTCTCCGGCGGCGAGTCGGATATGCGCCTCATCGAGCAGTGCGCCGAAAAGGGCGACGCGAAAGCGCAACTCGCCCTCGACGTCTTCGCTCACGGAGCCCGCAAAATGATCGGTGCCTACGCAGCCGAGCTCGGCGGACTCGACCTGCTCGTCTTCACCGGCGGCATCGGCGAACACGATGCCTCCATGCGCAACCGCATCTGCCAGGGACTCGACTTCCTCGGCCTCACCAGCGGCGACCCCGCGCAGTGCGCAAAAGTCCGCGTCATGCCCGCCCAGGAAGAACTCCAAATCGCCCGCATCACCTGCCGCCTGCACGAAAGTGCTTAACCTGCCCAAACGGCAAGACCTTCGAATTGCCACCGCATTCACGATGGCGACGGCTACCCAACGCGGGGGTAAACTCTCGACCATGCCATGGTTCCGCGCTGCGTTAGTGTGCGCCGCCATATCGGCGATTAGTTGGATTGCAGTCGTCCTCCACGGCCGCGTGATGTGCGCCGACGAGATCACCGCCTGCCTTTTTGCGTCGTTTTTCTCGTGTGCGATCGCAACAATGGTATGTTCGCTGGCCGGTTGGTTGCAGAGACGAAAACATCGGCTCACTTAGCAAACTGCCCTGGCATGCGTCCCATGGTCCTTTCTGCGCCGAAGGCGCCTCCGCCCGGACGGGCCGCCCATTTGACGCTGCTTTTCTCCCGCACGGATAATAGAGATTCGCCCTATCATCTCGGAGCAGACAAGGAACGTCCCACGTGATCATTCTGAACAGGCAGCCGCAATGAGCACCACCCTGGCTGGCTCGCAATCGAACCGGGCGCCGAGCTTCTGGCAATCCACCAACGGCAAAAAAGTCGTCATGGCCGTCACCGGAGCGATCCTCTTCCTCTTCGTCGTCGGCCATTTGCTCGGCAATCTCCAGATCTTCGACGGCCCCGACCGCATCAACGCCTACGGCCATTTCCTCAAAAGCCTCGGCGAGTTGCTCTGGATCGTCCGCGGCACCCTCCTCCTCTGCGTGGTCCTGCACATCGTCGCCACCGTGCAGCTCGCGCTCCGCAATCGCAAAGCGCGGCCCGTCGGCTACAAGGTCAAGAAGTCCGTCGCCTCCAACTACGCCGACCGCACCATGTACTGGAGCGGCCCCATCCTTCTCGCCTTCGTGATCTTCCACCTGCTGGAGTTCACCGCCGGCACCCTGCACCCCGGCGCGCCCGAGTTCAGCGACACCGACATTTACTACAACGTGGTCACCGGCTTCAGCGTGTGGTGGGTCTCCGCCTGGTACATCTTCTCCATGATCCTGCTCGGCTTCCATCTGCGCCACGGCATCTGGAGCATGTTCCAGTCCCTGGGCGTGCATCACCCGCGCCATACGCCGCTCCTGCAACAAGCCGCCCTCTGGATTGCGATCCTCATCACAGCGGGCTACATCTCCATTCCTGTATCTGTTCTTCTGGGGGTGGTGCGATGACCGACACAAGCAAGCTGGACGCGCGCATCCCTTCCGGTCCCGTCGAGCAGGCATGGGACTCAGCCCGCTTTGAAATGAAGCTGGTCAACCCGGCCAACAAGCGCCGTCATAACCTCATCGTCGTCGGCTCGGGACTCGCGGGCGCTTCCGCCTCCGCCACCCTCGGCGAGCTGGGCTACAACGTCAAGTGCTTCTGCTTTCAGGATTCGCCGCGCCGCGCGCACTCCATCGCCGCCCAGGGCGGCATCAATGCCGCCAAGAATTATCAGAACGACGGCGACAGCATCTTCCGCCTCTTCTATGACACGGTGAAGGGCGGCGACTT
Organism: Acidobacteriaceae bacterium; assembly: GCA_036267295.1. GTDB lineage: Bacteria > Acidobacteriota > Terriglobia > Terriglobales > Acidobacteriaceae > Palsa-343. The sequence goes on from DATAWI010000020.1 coordinate 41,483, forward strand.
TCGCGCTCGCGAAGCCAACGTCTATCGCCTCGCACAAAACAGCGTCCACATCATCGACCAGTGCGCGGCCCAGGGCGTTCCCTTTGCTCGCGAATACGGCGGATCGCTGGAGAACCGCTCCTTCGGCGGCGCGCAGGTCTCCCGTACCTTCTACGCACGCGGCCAAACCGGCCAGCAGCTTCTCCTCGGCGCGTACCAGGCCCTCGAACGCCAGGTCGATCTCGGCCAGGTCACCATGATTCCCCGCACCGAGATGCTCGACCTGATCGTCATCGACGGCCAGGCCCGCGGCATCGTCGCCCGCAACCTCATCACCGGCCAGCTTGACGTGCACATCGCCGACGCGGTCATTCTCGCCACCGGCGGCTACGGCAACGTCTACTACCTCTCCACCAACGCCAAGGGATCGAACGCCACCGCCATCTGGCGTGCCCACCGGCGCGGCGCGCTCTTCGCCAACCCCTGCTTCACGCAGATTCACCCCACCTGCATTCCCGTCTCCGGCGATTATCAGTCGAAGCTCACGCTCATGTCGGAGTCGCTGCGCAACGACGGCCGCATCTGGGTGCCGAAGCAGAAGGGCGACAAGCGCAAGCCCGACCAGATCCCCGAAGAAGAACGCGATTACTACCTCGAGCGCAAGTATCCCGCCTTCGGCAACCTCGTTCCCCGCGACGTCGCCTCCCGCAACGCCAAAGCCGTCTGCGACGAAGGCCGCGGCGTCGGCGAAACCGGCCTCGGCGTCTACCTCGATTTCAGCGACGCGATCAAGCGGCTCGGCGTCGACACCATCAAGGAGCGCTACGGCAACCTCTTCGACATGTACCAGCGCATCACCGACGAGGACCCCTACAAGGTCCCGATGCGCATCTATCCGGCCATCCACTACACCATGGGCGGCCTCTGGGTCGATTACCAGTTGCAGAGCACCATCCCCGGCCTCTTCGTTCTCGGCGAAGCCAACTTCTCCGACCACGGCGCCAACCGCCTCGGCGCCAGCGCGCTCATGCAGGGGCTCTCCGACGGCTACTTCATCATCCCCTACACCGTCGGGAACTATCTCGCCTCCACCAAGCGCGCAGCCGTCACCGCCGCGCATCCTGAAGTCCAGGCCACCCTCGCGTCCACGCGAAACGAAGTCGCCAAACTGCTCGCCATCCAGGGCAAGCGCACCGTCGACTCCTTCCATCGCGAACTCGGCAAGATCATGTGGGACGACTGCGGCATGGCCCGCAACGCTGCCGGCCTGCAAGAGGCCATCGGCAAAATTCGCGCGCTGCGCGAGGAATTCTGGCAGAACGTCAACGTTCCCGGCTCCGGCGACGACCTCAACCAGTCCCTCGAAAAAGCCGCCCGCGTCGCGGACTTCCTCGAACTCGGCGAGCTGCTCTGCATCGACGCGCTCGAGCGCAACGAATCGTGCGGCGGCCACTTCCGCGAGGAGTATCAAACCCCCGACGGCGAAGCCCAGCGCGACGACGAACATTTCAGCTACGTCGCCGCCTGGGGCTACGGCGGCCCCGGCAGCGCGCCCATCCTCAACAAAGAGCCGCTCGACTTCGCCTACGTCCATCCCAGCCAGAGGAGCTACAAATAATGACGATTGCTACGGAGGTCGGTTCGATCTAGGGTTAAAGCCAGACGGAGGCCGTGCGTGAACACCGCAGGAGAGATCGCGGGATTTTTGATCGCAGGGCTGCTAGGCTGCTTCTGGATAAGGCTGGTCGGCAAACTCATCCTTTTCAATTGGGCCGACAAACGCGAAAAGCGAGAACGTCGAGAAGCCATAATTCGCCGACTGCTTACAGGACATTGCGACGAAGATACGATCAACTGGCTGATCTATGGGGAAATGGGGAAGCCGAATGGCCCGATCAGCTTCATCGCAGAGGCCGTCGCGAACCGTGTCCATCGCTGGAAAGAATGGAGCAGTCGGGACGAGCACTATCCAGATCTCGGGCCTTTTTTCTAGCTGGCGAAGATGTGAGAGTTCAGCCATAGTTGGCTTTTCGGGCACTTAGACCGGCATCAAGGGGTGTAGTTATCTCATCCGGAAGGGCTTTTCGTGTCTCACGATAAATATTTCGTCGAATATTACCTGACCACCAGCGGGTGGCGCGGCGACAGGGACTGCTTGGCGACTGAAGATCACGCAGAGACTTGGGAGAAAGAAGTCTACCAAGGCTCTGGCTTCGGCCGCGAAAGTGAACACTGGCGGAAACTATGGGGCAATCCAAAATTCAGTACTCCGGAGGTCTCCACCTTGCATAAGAGATTTCCGTTTCCGACGATACCGGGGATCACTGAGCAATCGATTCGGGCTGCTCTGAATGGATGACAGCCGATGGTGAATTCGAAACCGTAGTTGGGCTCATCACTTTCTCTTAACGGCAAAAGGTAATTATGAAACTCAAGTTGACCATCTGGCGGCAGAAAAACCCGGCGACCAAAGGCAAGTTCGTCACCTATCCGATGAATGACGTGAGCCCGGAAATGTCGATGCTCGAATGTCTCGACGTCCTCAACGAGTCGCTCATCGAACGCAACGAAGAGCCCATCGCCTTCGAGCACGATTGCCGCGAAGGCATCTGCGGCTCCTGCGGATTCATGATCAGCGGCATCGCCCACGGCCCGCAGCCCGCCACCACGGTCTGCCAGCTCACCATGCGTCACTTCAAAGATGGCGACGAGCTGGTCCTCGAGCCGTGGCGCTCCGCCTCCTTCCCGTTCATCAAGGACCTGGTTGTCGATCGCCGCGCCTTCGACCGCATCATCCAGTCCGGCGGCTACGTTTCCGTCTCCACCGGCAACGCGCCCGATGGCAACGCCATCCCCGTGGGCAAAGAAATCGCTGACCGCGCCATGGATGCCGCCGCCTGCATCGGCTGCGGAGCCTGCGTCGCGGCCTGTCCCAACGGCTCAGCAGCCCTCTTCACCGGCGCCAAGATCGCCCACCTCGGCATCCTGCCCCAGGGCAAACCCGAGCAGGACCGCCGCGCCGTGCGCATGGTCGCGCAGGCCTTCGAAGAAGGCTTCGGCAGCTGCACCAACATCGGCGAATGCACCGGCGTCTGCCCCAAAGAGATTCCACTCGAAGTCATCGCCATGATGAATCGCGACTACCTCTTCGGCGCGTGGAAAGAACGGCAAACCGTCGTCACCACCATCCCCCCGGTGTCGACTTGGGAACTGGAGAAGTAGCGCGGGCCGCAGGGCACTCCTCCGTTCCTCTCAGCGTCACCTCTCACCCGTTTTATCACCAGAACGGTGATAAAATAGACGCATGCGTGCCACTGTCTCCCTCGACGACGACCTCCTCCGCCGCGCCCAGGCCTATAGCGGCCTGTCGGAGCGCACGGCATTGCTTCGCGAGGCGCTCAGAGCGCTCATTGAAAGAGAAGCTTCCCGCAGCCTCGCCGCGCTCGAGGGAACCATGCCGGACCTGGAAGATGTGCGTCGTTTAAGAGTGGATGATCTGTGATCCTCGCCGATGTCAGCGTTTGGATAGCATTCTTTCGCGCTCCGATGCCCTCTCTGCGCAGACTGCTCGAAACCAGGCAGATCGGCATGCATCCCGCCGTCGTCGCCGAGCTGGCGCTCGGCTCGCTTCACGACCGGGAACTCACGCTCGCCAGGCTGGACAGCATGCCGATGCTGCCGCTCGTCGATTTGCGCGATGTCCGTCGCATGATCGAAGCTCGCGCCCTCTGGTCCAAAGGCATCGGATTGACCGACGCCCATCTCCTCGCCTCGTGCCTGGTCACCCCCGGCACCTCGCTTTGGACCCTCGATGCGCGACTCGGGCGCGAAGCGGAGAGGTTGGGCATCCGCGTCACTCCCTCCTGACGGAACGATCGCACCCCTTGCTACAATCCCCCTTTACCGGACATCCTCATCCATGCGTCTCCTGCGACTCTTCGCGTTCGCCTTCCTCCTCTCGCCGCTCTGCGCCCAAACCGCGTCCCCGCATCACCCCAGCCCCATGCCCCCCAAATCCGCCCAATCCCCCGCCGCCGTCCACGCCTCCGCCCTCGTCATCGACACCCACGCCGACACGCCGCAGCGCATGCTCGACGACCACTTCGATCTCGCCCAGCCTCTCAACAGCGGCTACCTGAACTTCGCCTCCGCCAAAGCCGGCAACCTCGGCGCCGAGTTCTTCTCCATCTGGGTCGACCCGCGCCTCTACCCTGACCACGCCGCACGCCGCACCCTCGAACTCATCGACGCCGTCGATCAACAGGCCGCACGCACCCCCGACAAAATGATGCTCGCCTGCTCCCCCGACGACATCCTCCGCGCCCACCGCGAGCACAAACTCGCCGCGCTCCTCGGCATCGAGGGCGGCCACTCCATCGAGGACTCGCTCCCCCTCCTGCGCGACTACTACCGCCTCGGCGTCCGCTACATGACCCTCACCTGGTCGAACTCCACCGACTGGGCCGACTCCTCCGGCGACATCGACGACCCCAGCGTCCACCACACCCAGGACGGCCTCACCGACTTCGGCAAAGACGTCGTCTACGAGATGAACCGCCTCGGCATGATGGTCGACATCTCCCACGTCTCCGACCGCACTTTCTACCGCACCGTCATCACCTCGCGCGCGCCGGTCTTCGCTTCGCATTCCTCCGCCCGCGCCCTCACCGCCTCGCCCCGCAACATGACCGACGACATGCTCCGCGCCGTCGCCCGCAGCGGCGGCCCCGCCAGCCACGGCGGCGTCATCCAGGTCAACTTCTATGCAGGATTCGTCAGCGACGCCTGGCGCAACGCCTGGACCGCGCAGGCCCCCGAACGCCAGGCCGCCGAAAACGCGCAGATCGCGCAGTGGAAAGCCGCCGGCACCCCCATCACCTACGCCATGACCGATGCCATGGACAAACAGTGGGCCGCCAAGATTCCCCGCCCGCCACTCAGCATGCTCATCGATCACATCGACCACATCGCCAAAGTCGCCGGCATCGACCACGTCGGCCTCGGCTCGGACTTCGACGGCATCCCCGCTTCCCCTGAAGGCCTCGACTCCGCCGCCGACCTGCCAAAGATCACCGCCGCCCTCATGGCCCGCGGCTACTCTGCCGAAGATTGCCGCAAGATCCTCGGCGAAAATTTCCTGCGCTTCTTCCGCGATGTCGAAGCCACCGCCCAGCAACTGCAGGCGCAGCCCGACGATCGCCCCGCCATCACCGATCAGCAGCCCTTCAAAAAATAGCTGGAGCGAAATCCCATGCCGCACTACATCGCGCTTCTCCGCGGCATCAACGTCGTCGGAGCCAATCAGCTCGCCATGAAAGATCTCGCCGCCCTCTGCGGCGACTGCGGCTTCCTCAACACCCGCACGTGGATCAACAGCGGCAACGCCCTCTTCACCAGCAAGCTCGGCGAAGCCGCCGTCCAGAAGAAGCTCGAGAAGGCTCTCGCCGCGAAGATGCCGAAGCCCGTCGCCGTCATGGTCCGCACCCCCGCCGAAATGCGCGCCGTCCTCGACGCCAATCCCTTCCCCCACGAGGACGGCTCCAAAGTCCTCGTCGCCTTCCTCGGCGCAGCCATGCCCGCCGACCCGCTCAAAGGCATGGTCACGCCCGGCGGCGAACAGGCCGTCGTCGGCACGCGCGTCATTTATGTCTTTTATCCGGAAGGAATGGGCCGGTCGCGATTCCGGCTGCCGCTGCGCAGCGTCTCCGTCACCATGCGCAACATCAACACCGTCGCCAAACTCGTGGCGATGTCAGAGGAATGAAGTCAGAATGAAGTCTTAGTTGCCGATCTTCGGCGAATCGTACAGCCCATCGGCCGAAGCCAGCTGTCCCATCGTCTCCCGCAAATAGCGATGCGGATTCACCGGCGTGTTGTGGATGCGGACCTCGTAATGCAGATGCGGCCCCGTGCTCCGTCCGCTCATGCCCACATACCCAATCACCTGGCCCTGCCGAACCTGCTCTCCGGCCGTGACGGCAAATCCGGAAAGATGTCCGTACAGCGTCTCGATGCCATTGCCGTGGTCGATGATGATTTCGCGGCCATAGCCGCTGGCCATCGAAGCCGTATTCACCACGCCATCGGCCGCGGCATGCACCGGCGATCCAAAGGTGGACGAGATATCCACGCCCGAGTGGAACGCGCCTTCCCCGTTAAACGGATCTTCGCGCTCGCCAAATGAGCTGGTAATCGGCCCGATCACCGGCCAAAGAGACGGCGCGCCCACGATGCTGGCCCAGTCGGCAACCGCCGCTGGATTCGCCGCGGAATCGAAACCGTGAATGCGGCCCGTCAGCGCATCCGTCCGCAACAGCGTGAACTGGTCGACCGACTGCGTGTACGCCTGCTCGGTAAAGGTCGCCGTGCCATCCGGATTATCCGGAGCAGCCGCCGCACTGGCCGCCTTGTTCAGGTGATTCTGCCGCAGCCCATACAGAGCGCTCACTTCGCTGGCCAGCGAGCCCAGGGAGGCAGCCTGGATGTCCTTCTCGTGCGCCACCACTTCCAGATTCTTGTAGTCGCGGCGCAGCGCTGCCTGCTGCGACCGCACCTGATTAAAGCTCGCCGTCTTCAGCAGCATCCGCGTATACGACCCGGCCATCCCGGTCAGCGTGAACGCGCCCACCACCGCGGCCGCCACAAACACGCCCGCATAGTGGAGGGGAATCGGAATCTTGCGGAGAGGTCCATCCTTCTCACGCGCAACAAAAATAATGTAGTAGCGTCTGCGCAAAATCCTTTTGATCCCGATACTTCCGGAATACTCCTCATTCCAAACGTTCTACCGCTGCCATGGTCCTGAATCGGTATTCGTATGAACCGTATCAGCGGTCCCCCGGGGCGTCAATGACCTAACCGGGGAGGCGAGTACGAACGTAATCGCTTCCCTGAATAGCCGCCCTTCCATTCCCTTATCGGCCGTTCTGAATCAAGTGCTTAGAAGAAAAGTAGTGCGTTGGCAGCCCAATTCCCTGCCATGAAAAAAGGATCGCGACCACCGACCCTGTTCACCCAGAATACCAGAGCGTTCTATGGAAAGACGTACTTCGCCCCCACGCGAGTTGCCCCCGCCGCGGCCCGTTCCTGCCCTCCGCATACCCGGCCGCCATCCCCGGTCCTGCACGCGCCGCCCCCGGTTCCTCTTCCCAGACAACCAAATTCATCGTCCCTTCATCGATGCCAACGCAGCCGCAATTCGATCAGGCCAGTGCGTGCCCGATTCTCCCGTTCGTTCGTTTCGCGTCCAGGGACCGTTGACAGGTCCCGGAACCCGGAGCCTGGATATGCCGCTTTCTTCTGCCGAACCGGAAAGCCCGCGCGTGTACATCGTCGACGATGAGTGGATCATCGCGGAAACCCTCGCCACCATCCTCAACCGCAACGGATTCCGCGCCACTCCCTTTCACAACTCCAGCCAGGCGCTGGTCCGCGCGCTCGGCGCCCCTCCCGACGTCCTCATTACCGACGTCATGATGCCCGGCATGTCCGGCATCGAACTGGCCATCGCCCTGCGCCGCGCCGGTCTCGACTGCCGCATCTTCCTCTTTTCCGGACAAACCGGCGCCGTCGATCTGGTCTCGGAAGCCAGCCGCCGTGGTTTCGACTTCGACCTCCTCGACAAGCCTCTCCACCCGCTCCAGTTGCTCATGCGTTTGCGGAATCTGACGCGCCGCGCGCCGCAAACGCCCGCAACCTCGCCGGCCGACACCACTGCGCGGCCGGAACCGGACTCCGGCTCCCAACCCGCAGCCTGATCGCACAAAAGGACAATCTCCCGCGCTGTCCTCCAGAGGAGCGGAGCGACGAAGGATCTGCGGTTGCTTCTTCTCGACACCAACCCAGGGCGCCGGACCATGTTTCATCGATGGCTCAGGGGGTGGAGCGGTTGCTCCTGCTCGATGGGCGCGTGAACATTTGGCATCAGTTGAGAACTCCAACTGACGAGAACGGCGTTTATCGTTATCGAAAGCCACCGGCTCAACGCGCTTGTTCAACAGATGGAGGTTGCCAGGCCCCGTTGAGGATGGCGGCTTTGGGCCAGTACAGACGCATCGTCAGATTGAAAACGCCCTCTCCGGAGGGCAACCAGTTCGACTCATGTTCCCGTCCCGGATTTTGACCCTGTATATAGAGATCGAGTGATCCGTCAGGGTTGAACGTCAATGGGTCACGGTCGCCGATTGCGTAGCGGTTGATCGTATTAGCTATGAAATAGCCCTCCTTGTCGTAGGCAGTCACCGACCAGAACGCTTGCACGGGCGGCAACTGGCCCGATGCGAAATGCACGCGATAACGCATTGAGCCATTCAACGGCGCACCGTCAGCGTCCGTCGAATCGCTGATATAAACGGCATCCTCTGGCGGATTTGCGCCCACCGCCACACGCGCTGTGATCGCGCGAGCGGAGTAGTTTGTGCCGTAGCGTCCCAGCTCGCCTCGAAACGAGTTCCATCCCGGCTTGTGAGCAGCGCCTGTCGTCACGAAGGATTCAATCTTTGCCGCCGCTTCGCGCATACCTTCGTTCAAGGCTGCGATCTGTTCCGGGGTAAGCTTCGACGCGTCGAAATCCTGCCCAGGCACTATTCCGATGCGCGCAAGTTGATGCACCATCGGCGCGTCGGCCTTGTGTGGAGGATTTGCTTTCAACGCCTTCGCGAATGCGGTGAAGAACTCCAGAGCATCCATCGCTTTCACCCGCTCCGGTGCGGTTGGCCCTGTTGGAGCCGGCCTCACAACCGGCGGATGCGGCGGTTCGTCCTTGCCGGGATACTCGCTCAAGGGCACAAGCCGCATGCCGCGCTGAAAAGCGTGAACGTTGTCATAGTCTCCAGCGCCGTTCGTTTGAGTACGGCCCAGCAACCACACTTGATTTGTGGGCGCATCGAGTCGTACGACATTTGGAGGAAGCTGGCCCTGCCATCCCGGCCCGGCCAGCGCGAACCACCCTTCTGCGGTCCCTGTCGTGCGCTTTCCGGGATCGGCAAAGGTCTCTGTCCACGCATCCATGAACTGCAGCAGATAAAAGCGGCCCTCCGCGTCAGGAACACGCAGCAACATCGGTTCTTTCGATACGTCGATCCAGGCATTGCTATAGAGCGTATCGGCATTGGGCCGAACGATCATCCGAAAGCTCGCATCGGGGAACGCAGAAACGTGTATCAGGCGATTCGTCGGCACCTGCCGCATCGTCTCTTGCAGCAGCACAAGAGGGTACGCATAGACATACGCGCGTTCTGCGATCTGTTGAAGATCATTGGATTTTGGAGTCTGCGCATTCATGATAAAACCGGCAGTGCAGGTAAGAGCAGCTATCGTCAGCGCGCAATTTGGCGTTCTCACGCGGATCCTCCTGAGCTTTCGCATCACATACCGAACGATATCGCGTCCATGTTCAGACGTCCATAAGTCCTCATAAGTCGGCTTAACTTTACCAATCCCGATCACAGCGGGCGACGACCAGCCAATCTGCTCATCGAGTTCCGTGTGACCTGGATCTCAGAGGTTTGGCACCGGCAACGGCAGCGCGGTGCAGCGATCCACTGGCCGTAAAGTCGCCCCGCCGTAAATAAGCGGCTCGACAATCGCACCGCGGCCTGCGCTTCAGGTCAGGCGGCTCACGCAAACCGCGGGTGTCCCGCGGCCTCTTCAGGCTGTCTATGCCTGAATAGGTTGACTCCAAACCAAGCCCAGCCCAACACCGACCCCGCACCCAAGATCGAAGCTCGACCAACCACCACCCCGCGCCTCCCCGCCCCCGAATGGTATCCTTACCACTCCGTGCGTATCCGGCCATGCGACTAAACGCGATCCTCCTCCGCAGCACCCTCGTCGGCGCACTCGGCGGCCTCCTCTTCGGCTTCGACACCATCGTCATCTCCGGAACCAACCAGCAGCTTACCGAGGTCTTTCACCTCAGCCCCGGAGCTCTTGGCTTCACCGTCGCCATCGCCCTCGTTGGAACCGTCTTTGGCGCCATCGGCGCCGGCCCCCTCGGCCAGAGAATCGGCGCCCGCCAGGCCCTCCGCATCATGGCCCTGCTCTACCTGGTCTCCGCTGCCGGCTGCGCGCTCGCGTGGAACTGGCCCGCCCTGCTCGTCTTCCGCCTCATCGGCGGCCTCGGCATCGGCGGTTCCTCCGTCCTCTGCCCCGTCTATCTCGCCGAACTCGCGCCCGCCCGCCTGCGCGGCCGCCTCGTCGGTCTCTTCCAGATCAACATCGTCGGCGGCATCCTCCTCGCCTACGCCTCCAACTACCTCGTCGCCGGCTTCATCGGCGGCGCGGACGCCTGGCGCTGGCAGTTCGCCATCGCCGTCATCCCCGCCCTCGTCTTTGCCCTCTTCCTCATCGGCGTTCCCCAAAGCTCCCGCTGGCTGGTCACCCAGAACCGCATCGCCGACGCCCGCGCCGTCCTTGAGCTCATCGGAACCCCCAACTCCGAAGCCGAGCTCAAAGAGATCGTCGACTCCATCCACGTCGAACGCCTCTCCCATGCCGAGCCCCTCTTCCAGCGCAAATTCCGGCTGCCCATTTTCCTCGCCATCTCCATCGGCATGTTCAACCAGCTCGCCGGCATCAACGCCATCCTCTATTACGCCCCGCAAATCTTTCAGTACGGAGGCTTCACCAGCCTCTCCGGACTCCGCCAATCCGTCCTGCTCGGCGCCATGAACTTTTGCGCTACCCTCCTCGCCATGTCCGTCATCGACAAAATTGGCCGCAAATCGCTCCTCCTTATCGGATCCGTGGGAACGGCCATCTGCCTCGCCGGCGTCGCCGCCATTTTCAACCTGCACAGCCACCAGCAGGACCTGGTCTGGCTGCTGGTCGGCTTCATCTTCTTCTTCTCGATCTCCCAGGGCGCCGTCATCTGGGTCTACATCAGCGAAATCTTCCCCACCCGCGTCCGCTCCAAGGGCCAGAGCCTCGGCAGCTCCTCCCACTGGGTCATGAACGCCCTCATCTCCGGCTTCTTCCCCTGGGTCGCAACGCATTCCCACGCCGCCCCGTTTGCCTTCTTTTCCGCCATGATGGTGGCGCAGTTCTTTGTGGTGCTCTTCGTCTTCCCCGAGACCAAGGGAGTCAGCCTGGAGCAGCTCCAGCACCGCCTGAGCATCGACTGAGCCGCTCGCTATCGGGAGTGTTTGGGTAACTCCTACGTTAACCGTATTCAATAAGCCAACCCCACCTGGCAACCCTTGTGTTGTCAACAAAAGTCGGGGTTCAACCCCCCGCGCTTTGGTAACGTATTCCGTCCCTTAGCTGCGCATCGCCACCGCCGCCAGCACCGCCGCCGCCAGCGTCGACAGGGTGTTGACCGCATCGTTGTTGAGCCATCCCCGCCGCTCCGGAACCGCCCCCAGCAGGCTGTCGAACAGCAGCCCCGCGACCGCCGCACCCAGCGCGATCAGGCCCTCCCGCACCGTGAGCGGCAGCGCCACAGCCCCCACCGCCACCACAGCCGCCGCGCTGCCGCAGCCCGCCACCGTCCCGATCAGCGTGATGCCGCCGTCGGTCCCCACCGGCGCCCGCCGCAGGCTGGTGATCATCCGCGGCTCCCCACCCAGCACCTGCCCCAGTTCGGACGACACGGTGTCCGCGGTAGCCTCCGCCATCGCGGCCATCATCGCCACCACCAGGGCCCGCTCCCCCACAAACACCCCCGCCCCCTCCATCAGTTGCGGAATCCCCGCCAGCGCGGCAACGCCCAGGTTCGCCGCCACCTGCGACGCCGTCCGCCCCCGCTTCCCTTCCGCCGTGCCCAGCGCCTCTTTGCGCCGGCACCCAAACCGCGTGGCGGCAAAAGTCAGCAGAAACAGCGCCAGCAGCGGCCACAACGAGGTCCGCCACCCCGGCCTCTGCAGGTACAACGCCGCCGTGAACACCCCCCCGGTGATGGCCGCGCCCGCTGTCGCCGCGCGCAGCCGATAGACCAGCGCCGCAAACGCAATGCTGATGGCCGCCGCCTGACCCAGCACGGGATCGCGTGCCGCCCACAACGGCCCGGCCGCCAGCACCAGCCACGTCGCCGTCACCGGCACAATGGCCAGCAGAATCAGCTGCGACTGCCAGCGCAGCCCCGCCGCCCCACGCGCATTGTCGACGTTTCCCCTGCTCATCGCGTCTATTCCGCATCGGGCGCAATGCCCGTCGCGTACAGTACAATCATCTTTCTACCAGCAACCAGTTTGTACCGGGACAGAGATGCGTCCCGCGTCGAGGAGTCAGAGTATTGCGAGTGCGTAGCTTGGCATGGCTGGAGCGCCTTCGGGTCGGCTTTGGCGCCCATTCAAACCGGTCAGAAAGAGCGTCCGGCAGCGTATTTCACGGTCAGACAACGGGTTTTGCGGTGGCAACCGTCGTTCTCGGCGGAGTGCTCGCCCTCGCCGTGGGCTGCGGCAATCAATACCGGCCCGTCATCACGCCCATTCAGCCGACCGGACCGGCGTCGCTCCCGTCCGCGGCCGTGGTCGTCATGTCCCAGCCTGGATTCGATCCCATCGCCGGCCCCTGCGCCAATGGCGCCTACTCGACCCCCAGCATTTTCACGCTGGTCGACTTCTCCGGCGATTCGATCGCCATTCAGGCCAACGGCGGCAACGGCCCCCTCACCTTCTCGCTGGAAGCGGGCGGAGCCAATGTTTACGCTCCCAACTGCGACGGGACGCTCACGACCGCTCAGGCGACCTCGACCTCGTTGCTGACCAAGTTCGTGCAGAACAGCACGCTGCTGCCGGGCTCGTCGCCGACCAACACCATCTTCGCCAACAGCAACCTCTACGTCACGGAGCCCGGTCTCCACGGACCAACCTGCCTCGTCACCAACTGCATCGCGCAGATGACGGGCTCGCCCGAGGGCCTGAAGCAGGAGATCCCGGTGGCGCCCGCGGTGGTTAACTTCGCCGGTTACAGCACGGGCGAGCGCGTCTACGCCATCAGCCAGGGCAATTCCGGCGGCGGAGCACAACCCGCGTGGGGCGACTGCGCCGTACCGTCCTCGGTTACCGTCAAAGGCGAGGCCGACGCCATCGAGACCTCGACGAATACGCTGTCTGCCCGTCTGCCGCTTGGCATTTGCCCGGTCTTCGGCTTCCAGACACCCGATGAGCAGCGCACTTTCATCATGAACCGCGGCAGCGGCACGGTGTCGGTCATCAACTCCGAACTGAACGCCATCGACTCGGCGCACCCGTCGATCCCGGTTGGAGCCGGCCCGGTCTACGCGGACTACTACCGTCCTGGCCAGTTGCTGGTGACCTCGAACTACGACTCCAACACCATCAGCATTATCGATGTGAGCCTCGATCAGTATCAGAACGACACCAGCACCTTCGGCACAGTTCTCGCCACAGTGCCTGTCGGACTGCATCCCGTGGAGGTTTCGGTTCTGCAGGATGGCAGCCGCGTTTATGTCGCCAACCAGGGCGACCTTACCGCCGGCACGCCGGGCAGCGTCTCCGTCGTCAGCCTTACCAGCTATACCGTTGAGAAGACCATCGCTCTCACGGCGAACCCGCACGCCATCGCGTCGATCTACAACTATCCCATCGGCAAGGTCTACGTAACCTCGCAGAACAGCCCCTATCTCACGGTCATTCGCACCGACACGGATATCGTCAGCGCCACGCCGGAAATGCAGGGCAACATCGTCGAGATGCGCGTGAACGAGCAGTTCCCGTCCGAATCGACGGCGGGCGCCCGCAACTATCAGACGGAAAGCCGATCGGTCGGCTCCGGAGCCCCGTAGAAGGCCGCACGGGACCCCGCGTTCACTTCGTTTGCGGCGCGCAGACTCTCAGATGATTGCAACAGCTTCTTTCGCTGACGCGCGCTCCAGAACGATCATCAGTGCGCCCACCAACTGCCCACCCTCCGCGAAAACAGGCTTCCCGGCAAGCACAAGCTGAGCCAGCGTCCCGTCCGCACTTCGGTAGTCCAGGGGGAGGGATTCGACCGCCTCGCCGCCGAGGATGGCCCGCGCCAGCAGATTCTCGTGACGCGTCAGAGGCCGGCCGGGGGCATCGGACGGGCCCTCCCAGTTATGCTCGAGGAGGTACTGCCCCGGGAAGAACGCATCCCCCAGCAGCCGTTTCGCCGCCGGGTTCACCGCGTGAATGGTAGCTTCCGCCGCGTTGGCGACGATCAACCCCATGGGAACGAGCTCCAGCACGGCTTCCAGTTCCGCCTGGCACGTTTTTAACTCGTTACCAATCTGCCGCTGCTCATGGACCTCTTCAACGACGCCGTAGATTGAAACGATCTTCCCGGCGCCATCGAAACGCGGCGATCCGCGCGACCGCATCCACTTCCACTGTCCTTCCGGCGTTCGGACGCGGTAGTTCACATCGATTGCATGCCCTGTTCGCAGCGAATGCCGAATCGCCTCCAGGGTAGACTCGACGTCGTCCGGATGCAGCATCTGCACCCATCCATCACCGAGGGCTCTGTCCATCGTTTGCCCGGTGACCGATTCCCATCGCGAGCTGGCTTCAATCACCGCTCCCTGCGCGTCCAGCACCCAGGGGACATGCGGATTAAGCTGCATCATGTGCCGATAATGGCTTTCGCTTTCGCGCAGAGCCTGCTCGGCTCGCTTGCGCTCGGAAACGTCCATTACGGCCATCGAAACTCCGACAATCTCGCCCGCCTCGTCACGTGCCGGTTGGTACGAGAGCAGAACCGTTTCAGCTTGTCCGCTGTCGTCGGGCATCGGCTTCTGCATCTCTACGCCGGAGATGGGCTCGCCCGCGAGTGCCCGTCGAATCAGCGGCTCCACCATCGGAAACATGCGCGGAATCACTTCGCCGACGGTCTTTCCCAGATGCGCGGTCACCGGTGACCCGTTCATGACCGCCAGCCTGCGATTGAGGCTGAGGTAGCGCAGATTGCGGTCGAGAAAACACAACCCCACCGGGGCGCCGTCATAAATCGCCTGCAGTTGCGCAAGGCGCTGAGCAGGCGGCAGGTCAGCCGTCATGACGGAACTTCCCTCGATATGCGCGGGCAGGAAGGATGCAAAGGTCTGCGGCACACCGGAAAGCATGCGCGGGATCTCCCCTGCCGGCGCGGGCTTGCCGTACAGCCAGCCCTGTCCCAGGTCGCACCCCAGCCACAGCAGCATGTTGGCCTGAGCCTGCGTTTCCACGCCCTCCGCGATGGTCATCAGTCCCAGGCTCTGCCCCAGGCCCACGACTGCGGCGACGATCTTGCGGCTTTCGCGGGCCGCCGTCATCGAGCGCACGAAGCTGCGATCGACTTTCAACTTGTCGAAGGGCAGCGCCTGCAGGTGCCGCAGGCTGGAATAACCGGTGCCGAAATCGTCCAGAGCGAGGCTGCATCCCAGGTCTTTCAGCCGGCGAGCCACGTCTTTGGCGCGCGCCAGGTCGTCGAGCAATGCGCTCTCGGTCACCTCGATGGTGAGCCGGTCGGGCGGAAACGCGCCGCGTTCGGCGCAGGCAGCGATGAGAGAGGGAAGGTCCGCATCCTGCAATTGCAGGGCCGAGAGGTTCACGCTCAGAACCAGGCCGCTGGCCACCAGCGGCACAGAGGCGAACGCACTCTCCAGGAGCTTTTGCGTCAACCGGTTGCTCAACCCGCTGATCTCTACCTGTGGGATGAAGACGTCCGGCGCAATCACTCCCGACACGGGGTGTTGCCAGCGCGCAAGAAGCTCCACGCCCGTGAGTTGTCCTGTCTTCAGCTCCACCAGCGGCTGGAAGACGGGGAAGAACTCATCGTTCTCCAGGGCCCGTGCGATATTGGCCGCATCGGAACGCATGGCGACACCTTATGCCCAGAACGCTGAAGTGTATCACCGCCCGGTGTTGCTGCGCCTGATCGATCCCTCGCTGTTTCTAAGGGGTAACGCCCATCTCGTAGTTCAGCGTGGCTAGCGAAAGCCGGTATTGATAGCGCGCGCTGGTGTCCTGAATCTGCGCGCTGGTCTGCTGCAGTTGCGCCTGGCTGAGCTCCACGATGGAGCTCAGCCCCAGCTTGTAGCGGGTCTGCGCCAGGTCCATCGCCAGATTGGCTTCCTTCACCAGTTGCGCCGTCACCGTCATGCGCTGCCAACTGTTGTTCGCCTGCAGCCAGGAAGTGCGGACGTCGCGGACAATCGTGTCCCGCAGATCGCGGTTGTTCTCGGCCGCAGCCTGCGCGCGATACTTTGCCTCCCGCGCCTGCGACACATAGAGAAAGCCGTTGAAGACCGGGACCTCGACATTGCCCCCGACCGCGCCCCACCAGTTGGTGATGTAGTACGAGCCGGGATGGACGGGAATGATCCCGGCGGTTCCCGCAGCAGAGACCGTTGGCAGAAGCTGATCCCACTGCGCGCGCGCAAATTTCTGCGCCGACCGCGTGTCATAGCTGAGCGCCTGCAAGTCGGGACGCTGCTGTAACGCGGTCTGAACCAGTGGCTCGACCGCCAGCGGAGGCGGCTGCGGCGCTGCCGGGTCCTCCACCAGTCGATACGCCGCCTCGCGATCAAGTCCCAGCACCGCGTCCAGCACCGCCATGCTCGCGTCGGCATTGTTCTGAGCATCCAGTTGGAGCAGCTTTGCCTGCGACAGATCGACGTCGGCGAAACTCAGATCCAGCGTCGACTTGAGCTTGTTGCGGGTCATCTCGCCCACTTGGTTGTCGGTGGTTTGGCGAGCGGAGACCGTGTCGCGGGCCACGTCCAGTTCGGCCTGCGCGGTCAGCGCATCGTAGAACGCCTGATCGGTGGCCAGCACAATCTCTTCCGTCGTGGCCATCGCGTTCGCATCCGCGGCCTTCTCATCCAGCTTCCGCGACAGAACCAGGTTATGCGTGTGTCCGAAGTCGTAAATGAGCTGCGTCACGTTGACGCCCGCCCCGGCGTGCTGCAGCATGCGCGACGAGGTAAGAGACCCGGCTCCGATGCGGCTCGCCTCCTCAGCCTGAACGGCGGTAATGGCGCCGGTGGCCGTCGGCAATTCGGTCGACCGGGTTTCCAGCGTCATCTGGTGTTGCGCCAGCGCGAGCAACTTACCCACCGTCACCCTCGGATTGTTGCGGATGGCCGTCTGCTCGGCCTGGGCGAGCGTGAGGTCAACCAGTTGCCCTGCCGCCGGCGGCGT
The DNA here is from genome assembly GCA_036267295.1 of Acidobacteriaceae bacterium. Taxonomy (GTDB): domain Bacteria; phylum Acidobacteriota; class Terriglobia; order Terriglobales; family Acidobacteriaceae; genus Palsa-343. Next base: position 58,564 of record DATAWI010000020.1, read on the forward strand.
GGGCTGCGCCTGAGTCTGGAACGCCGCCGGCAAACCGCCAGAGCCCTCCAGATGCGCTGTCTGCTCAACCGCGACAACATGCGGCGTAGGCGACGGAGGCAGCACACCCTGAGCCGCCAGCGTTCCGCAGCAGAAGACCGCAGCGGCGATCATCGACAAAGTAAGTCTCATGCCTGCGATCCCTCCCGCTCGGCCATTCTCATTTCCTGCCGTCCATGAATCGCGAGGTAGACGGCGGGCACCAGGAACATCGTGACCACCACCGAGACTCCGAGGCCGCCGATGATGGCGCGAGCCAGCGGAGCATACTGCTCGCTGCCCGCCTCCGCGCCGATGGCCATGGGAATCATGCCCAGCAGCGTCGCCAGCGACGTCATCAGAATGGGACGCAGCCGCATCTTGCACGATTCCACCGTGGCTTCCAGCAGCGGCAGCCCCTGCCCATGCAGAATGTTCGAGAAGTCGACGATCAAAATGCTGTTCGACACCACGATGCCGGTCATCATGATCGTCCCCATCAGCGACATGATGTTCAGCGTGCTGCCGGTCAGCACCAAAATCAGCACCACGCCCGCGATTCCCGGCGGAATGGCCATCAGGATGATGAAGGGATCGACGAACGACGTGAACTGCGCCATCAGCACCAGGTAGACCAGCGCTACGGCGACGATGAGCCCGAAGCCGAAGTTCTCGAAGGCCTCGTTCATGTTGACGACGGCGCCATGCACGGTGATCCGCGTGTTGCGGTCGGTCTTCGTGTTCGCCACCAGCTGGTTGATGCGCTTGCCGATCACCCCCAGCGCCTCCGCTTTGGTGGACACGTAGATGTCGATCACGCGGCGGATTTGGTAATGATCGACTTCCGTCGGCGTGTTGATGAGCCGGATATTCGCCACCGAACCGAGCGGCGTATAGCCGGACCGGTGATCGCCCGTATACAGGTCAGCCGCGTTTTCCCCCGCTCCGTGGGCCTCATCGACGGGACTAAACCCCGGCGGATGCACTCCCCGTAACGGGATGTTCTGGAAATCCTGCATCGTCATGTGGTTGATCCAGTTGTTCGCATACTGCACCGTGACCATGTAGTTGTTGCCGCTCTTCGGATCGATCCAGTAGCTCGGCGCCACCATGCCGTCGGACGTCATCGCCGTGATCACGTTGTCGACCACGTCCTTGGCCGACAGCCCGATCAGGCTGGCCTTCTCGCGGTCGATGTTGAGCTGGATGCCGGGGTAGTTGACGTCCTGCGGAATGTAGGTCGAGCTGACGCTGGGGAAGGTTCTGATCTTCGCCGCCAGTTGCCCGGCCAGATCGTAAGCGCCGGTCATGTTGTTGGAGCTGATCTGCACGTCGATCGGCGCCGGCAGTCCCTGGTTGATCACGCCGTCGATGAGGCCGCCGGCCTGGAAGTACGTCGTCAGCTCCGGCATCTGGCGCGAAAGCTCCTCGTGAACCCGCTGCATGTATGCGTAGCTGCCGATGCTGTGGCCCTCCTTGAGGCTGGTCTGCACAAACGCCGTATCCATCGAAGCGTTCGAAGTGAAGATCGCCGAGAGGTCGGGATAGACGCCGATGTTGGAGACGATCATGCCCAGGTCTGCCGGATGCACCGTATGGCGAATAATGTCTTCCACTTTGGCGATGTACTGGTCGCTCACCTCAAGCCGCGTGCCGCTGGGCATGCGCACGTTGATGACGAACTGCCCGGGATCGGTGCGCGGGAAATAGGCGCGCCCCATGAACGGGAAAAACGCCACCAGCACCAGCGCCACTGCGCCCAGGACACCCCCAATCGTCATTCCCGGACGCACCAGCGAACGCCGCACCAGCCGCTCGTACCAGCGCACCATTTGCTGGAAGTAGTGGTTGAACTTGTCGACCACCGGCTTGAAGCCGAAGCGCCGCTGCGGCTTGTGTTCTTCGCCCTCGCCGTGCCCGCCATGCGATTTGATGAAGAGTGAGCAGAACAGCGGCACCACCGTCATGGCGAAGGCGTACGACGCAAACATCGACAGCACCACGCCCAGAGCCAGCGGCGTGAAGAGATACTTACTCACTCCGGAGAGCGCCGCCACCGGCAGAAACACAATCGATGTCGTCACCGTCGCCGCCAGCACCGCCAGCGATACTTCCGTGCCGCCTTTCTCGGCCGAGATGCTCGGCGGCTCGCCCATTTCCATATAGCGAAAGATGTTTTCGAGCACCACCACGCCGTTGTCGATCAGCCGCGAGAACGCCAGCGCCAGTCCGCCGAGGATCATCGTGTTGATTGACCCTCCCAGCATGTTTGTCATCAGCAGGCAGGCCAGCGCCGACAACGGGACCGCCAGCAGGACCGCAATTGTCGCGCGTGGGCTTCCCAGGAACAGCAGGATCATCAGGCCGGTCAGCACCAGGCCAATGCCGCCCTCCTTGCCCACGTTCATCAGCGCCTGCTTCACGAAGACTGATTGATCGAAGACCACGGCCGTTTTCAGCGAGGCCGGAATATCCACCAAACGCCGGATCGCGGACTTCATGCCGTTCACGATGGTGATGGTGTTGCTCTTGCCGCCCTGCTTGAAGACCGGCACGTAGACCGACCGCTGCCCGTCGATGCGCACAATGTTGTACTGCAGGGCGCCCGCGTCCACGGCATGGCCGATATCGGCCACCAGCACCGAGCCGTTCCCCACCGATTTCAGCGGCATCTGGTTCATCGACTGCGCCGACGGGAACTGGCTGTTGGCGTAAATGTTGAAATCCTTGTCGCCGATGCGGACATCACCCGCGGGCAGGATCAGGTTCGAGCTGTCCACTGACTGCACCACGTCGTTGAGGCTGAGATTTCTCGCCTCCATCTTCAGCGGATCGACGTACACCTGAATCTGTCGATAGGTCCCGCCATACGGCTGCGGCACCGATGCTCCCTGCACATTCGAAATCTGGTTGCGCACCTGAAACTGCGCCAGATCCTTGAGCTGTGTCTCGTTCAGCCCTTTGCCCTCGAGCGTGACCAGGCACACGGGCTGCGTGGACGCGGTCAGCCCCAGCACCACCGGCGGCAGCGTTCCCGGAGGAAGACGCCGCAGATCGGCCATGGCCAGATTGGCCACGTTGCTGAGCGCCGCGTTCGGATCGGTACCCGGCTTAAAGTAAATCTTGATCAGGCTCACGCCGGTCAGCGAGCGCGACTCGCTGTGATCCACGTTCGCCGCGAGCGTGAAGAACCGCTCGAAGGTGTTGGTGATGTCCGCCTCGATCTGCTCCGGCGGCATACCGTTGTAGAACGTGGCCACCACCACCACGGGCATGTCGATATCCGGAAACAAATCGACCGGCATCGAGAAGGTGTTGACCATCCCCACCAGCGCCACCATCAGGCACAGCATGAGGATGAAAAACGGATAGCGAAGCGCAAACTTCGGCATGGACTATTGGCCTCCGTCGCTGGCCGCGCTGGCATCGCCGCTCATGTCAATCACGCCACCGGATTGCGGCGCTGTCTCCGAAGCGGGAGTAGACGCAACCACGGGGGTCACCTGTTCCCCCTCCGGATACTTCGCCTGGGCGGCGAGAACGACGCGATCCCCTACTTGCAGACCGCTCTTGATTTCGGCCAGCTGATTGCCCCGAATTCCCACATCCACATCCCTCACCTGCACGCGGTTGCCGCTGTCCAGCACGGACACCTGGTTTTGCTGGCCCTGCAGCACGATCGCGCTCACCGGTACCGTCAGCACGTTGTCCGCGTGATTCAGCCCCATCAGCACATTGGCGTACATGCCGGAATCGATGGCCAGATCCTGGTTGGGCACGTCCACCTCGGTCTCCATGGTGCGCGTCTCGAAATTCAGCTCGCGCGTAAACCGGACCACTTCGCCCTGGAACGACCGCCCCAGAGCGTCCACCCTCACCTTCACGTGGTCGCCCATGTGCACGTAGCGGACGTAGCTCTCCGGAACCGGCAGCCGCAGGCGCATCACCCCGCTCTGCGCCAGCTTCACGATCGGAAGATCCTGGTTGTTCGAGCTCACGCCCGATTGGATCAGCGCTCCGGTGTCCGCATACCGCCAGACGATCACGCCATCGAGCGGGGCCACGACATTGGTGTAGCCCTCAATCGCACTCACCCGCTGGTTGTCGGCGCGAGAGACGTCCAATCCCTTGCTGGCCGCGTCCTGCGCGGCTTTGGCTCCGTCGACCTCCGCCTGCGCCGACAAATCTTTCGCCTGCGCGTCATCCAGTTCCTGCTGCGCTACCAGTCCCGGCTGCGCTTGCGAGGTCTGCAGCAGCCGCTGATAGTCCGCATGCAGAGCAGCGTAGGTCGACTCGGCCCGCTGCACCTCGTGCTGGGCGCGCTGGATCTCGTCCTTGCTGCGCGCCACTTCCGAGACGGTCCCCGCGAGCTGTGCCTGGAGTTCAGGAACCTCCAGAACTGCCAGCGTCTCGCCCTGATGCACGCGGTCGCCGATGTCCACGTAGATGTGGCGAATGAACCCCGACACCTTGGGGTGCACATCGACGACCTGATAGGGCTGGAACTGACCGGCCAGTGTCAGCACCTGATCGATCGTGCCGCGCTGGACAAGAGCCACCTGGGCAGCCGGAGGCCCGGGCGCCGCTTCGACCGTACCGGAATGGCGATGGTCGAACGTGAGGACGAGGACGGCGACGAGGGCAACCGCAGCAGCGGCGATGAGCACCCATAAACGCTTGCGCATATCCGGGAATCACCTGTTTCTTTCGAATTGTTGGCAGTGGCCATTGGGCCCAGTGACCTTTGCGGCGATCAGCCGCAGGAGAAATTGCAGCCGCATCGAGGTCGCGCCAGGCAGGCGGCGCACTCGACAACAGCGATGCAACTTCAGGGGAGGGTCAGCGGACGCGTGGCGGAGGGCGAATGAAGTGGGCCGCGCACGCGGCCGGTCCGGACACAATCCGAACAGGCACATGACCGGGAGCCCAGCCGGTGAAGCCGGGGAATAACCGTGCGCCCATCAGGACAAAGAAAGACAGAGCCAGCGTTGTGAGCGCGAGGGGAGCCTCGGGGTTGGTTACCCGGCGAATTTCAATCGCGGAAACCCAGCTGCGATCCTTGCCCGCGAGCAGTTTCGCAGCGGGCATGGTGGTGGACATCGAGTGCGGCGCATCGTACAGCGACAGCTTGTAGCGCAGTCCCCATGCGAAGACGCACAGCCCCAGCATCACCAGGCCGAGGCCGAGCATGCGCAGGCCTTTTCGGCCGCCGGATGCGGATTGGAAGACATTTCTCAATGAATTGGAGTCAGCGGGAGCCAACACCTGCTGTCTATGATGATGCCACAGGGTTGGACGATGGCAAAATGCTCCTGGTGAGCACACAACCGTTTAACCGCCTCGAAAGCGGAGATTTACAATCACCCCATGCGAATTGCCGAACTGGCCCGCGTCCTCCAGGCCGAACTGCGCGGCGACCCCGATCTCGAGATCACCGGCGTCGCCGGCATCGAGGAAGCCGGCCCCGGCCAGGTGACCTTCGTCGCCAACCCGCAATACGCCGCCCTGGCCAGGACTACCCACGCGGCTGCCGTTCTGGTTGAGCCTGAATTTCCCGACATCCCGGCGGCCACGCTCCGCATGAAGAATCCCTACCTCGGCTTCGCGCGCGCGGTCGAGGTCTTCTACCAGCCCCCTGCATGGCCCCAGGGAATCCATACGACCGCCGTCATCCACCCCAGCGCCACCATCGGGACCAACCCCCACATCGGCGCCTGCGCGGTCATCGGCGAAAACGTCGTCATCGGCGACGACGCGGTGATCCTGCCGCACGTCGTCATCTATCCCGGCGTCCGCATCGGCCACCGGTTCTTTGCCCACGCCCACGCAGTGGTGCGGGAGCATTGCCAACTGGGCGACGACGTTCTCCTGCAGAACGGCGCTGTGGTTGGCTCAGACGGCTTCGGCTTCGCCAAAGATGAGGCCGGCCGCTGGCACAAGATTCCGCAGTCCGGGCCCACCATCCTCGGCAATCGCGTCGAGGTGCAGACCAATTCATCCATCGATCGCGCCAGCGTCGGCGCCACGCACATCGGCGACGGCGTCAAAATCGATAACCTCGTCCAGGTGGGACACGGCTCGTCGGTGGGCGAAAACACGCTGCTCTGCGCCCAGGTGGGCCTCGCCGGCTCGACGCACGTCGGGAAGAACGTCATCCTCGCCGGCCAGGTCGGCGTTGCCGGCCACTGCAACATCGGCGACGGCGTCATCGCCATCGCCCAGGCCGGGCTCCATGGCGACATTCCGCCGGGCTCGATGATCGCCGGATCGCCGGGCTTCAATCACAAGCAATGGCTCCGCGCCACAGCTCTCTTCAGCCGCCTCCCGGAGGTCATTCGGGAACTTCAGCGCAAAGTAAAACGTCAGGAGTAGAGTAAAAAGGTCGCGGATCGTCTTCCTGTCGGCGGCGTAACTTTGAAATTCCGCATCTAAATCCAGGTCCATGACTACGAACGATCAGGAAAGCTCGCTCTCGCTGGTTCCGCCGCCGCCGACTACGCCCATCCGCGTGCTGTTGCTCGACGATCACCCGGATAACCTGCTGCTCCGTTCGACGATCCTGCGCAAGTACGGCTATGTGACCGAAACTGCCAGCTCCATCGAAGAAGCTGAGCGGCTGCTGGATGAGATCGACATCGCCGTCCTCGATTACCACCTGGGTGCCGGCAAATTCGGCACGGATGTGGCGTCCGATCTGCGCGCGCGGCGTCCCCAGGTGCCCATCATCATCCTCTCGGCCACACTCGAGCGGCGCTTCGGCGGCGTCGAAGATATGCATCTGCTGAAGGGCTACAGTTCCATCGATGACCTGGTCACAGCGCTGCGCTCCTTTGAAGCCAAGCGCCGCGGCAAACCCGTCGTCGTCGACGCCCGAGACTTCTTCTATTCGCGCATCAACATGGCCATGGGCGACGACGTCGTCCTCGAGATCCTCGATGGCGAGGGCACCTGGCAATACGTCAACGAGACCTGTGCCCGCGTCCTCGAGAAGCCCCGCGACTGGTTCCCCGGCCGCAACATGTTCGAGGAGATGCCGGAGCTTGCCGTCGACTGGGCCGACATTCTGCGCACCGTGGCCGAAACGCGCGAGACCTACATCGACCGCACCTTCCGCGGCGTACTCAACCTCCCGAGCAAAGGGGAACGCTGGGTGTGGAACGTGCTCGCCTTCCCCATCACCCTGCACACCCGCGAAACCGGCGTTGTGCTGACCGCGCGCACCATCGACCGCAAGCCGGTCATCTAGACGGGCAGTCTCAACAGCTAGCGCACGGCGAACAGGATGGCCAGGTTGAGGCCAATCATGATGACGGCCGATGCAGGAATGACCAGCAGAGCTTTGCGCAGGCGGAGAGGGTCGCCGCCGGCGATGCTGCCGATGACGCGAGAGCTGACCGCCAGGCCAGCCCATCCGAAGGTGATGACGATGCCAAGCGCCGTGCCGGTCATCGCGGGAAAGGCGTTGGCGGTGATGGCCAGCGTGGTGGGAAAGACCGGCGCCATGGAGACTCCGGCGAGAAAGACCAGAAGCGCTGCGGCGAGCGGCTTGTGCACGCGCAGCATCAGGAACGTCGTCACGGCCATGGCAATGGATGCAGCAAGCGTGACCTCCAGGGCGGAGACATGGATCAGGATGGGCGCGACGGCGACGCGTCCGATGAGCATGCCGAGCGCGAAGCCGAGCGAGAGGATGTTGAGGGCGCGCGATTCCGGCACGCCCTGCGCAATGAGGTGACGGACGAGCCAGTTCCAGACGCCGACTTCGCAGCCGACATAAAGAAACAGAAAAAAGCCCAGCATAAAGAGCAGGGGGCGGCCGAGGACGGGTCCGGCATTCGAGAAGATGAAACGGCCAGCTCCGGTCGGCGGCGGCATCTGCGCGACCGCCTGTACGACGAGCGCGACCACGGTGAGAGCGGCGATGGTGTAGCAGAGGCGGACCCAGTCGCGCTTGAAGAGGTTGGCGGAGATGAAGGGTGTCGCGAGGCCGCCGAGTCCAAAGAAAAGATTGACGAGATTGAGCGCGACGGCGCGATGGGCCTCGCCGACATCGCTGGTGAGCGCGTTGGCTCCGGTGACGACGATGCCGCCCCCCATGCCCAGCAGGAAGAGCAGAAAAACGACGCTGCGAAATCCCTGAGAGCGCGGCAGAGCAAAGAGGGCGATGACGATGAGGGCGAGGCCGAGGACGAGGCCGGCCTTCTTGCCGAAGTCGTCGAGGAGCGGGCCGACGGCGAGCGAGGCGAGCATGAGGCCAATGGCCTGGGCAAAGGCGATGGTGCCGTTCTGCCGCGGCGTGAGTTGGAAGCGGCTGGAGAGCTCGGGGAGGATAGTGCCGAGCATGGCGGCCATCATGCCGTAGACGAAGATGGCGACAACAGCGGCGAGAATCAGCAAGGGCTCGTTCCTTTCGAGGTAGGGCGGGGACTGCTCATTGCTGGGGGCCGTCCGGAGGATTGAGATTCACCCAGAGGTGGCCGATGGCGCTGGCCAGCTCGGCTTCGAGGATCACGAGCTGACGCAGGCCGTCGGCGAATTGCGGATAGTCGCGCAGCGCGGTGGGGTCGGCGATGGAGGCGTAGAAGCGGCGGAAGACCTGCTTGAAGGTATCGTCGTAGCCTTCGCTGTGGCCGCCGGGGAGATCGGCGAAGGTGCGCGCGGTCGGCTCGAGCAGCGACGGGTCTTTGATGGTGATGCGGTTGGGGCTGTCGCGACGGCCCACCCAAAGCTCGTCGGGACGCTCCTGGTCCCAGGCGATGCCGGCTTTGCTGCCGTAAATCTCGATGCTGAGGCGGTTTTTGCGGCCGGCGGAGACCTGGCTGGCGGTCATGGCGCCGCGGGCGTGGCCCATGCGGAAGATGACCGCGCCCATGTCTTCGGTGTCGACGGGGGTTTCGATGGTGTCGGATTCGGAGGCGAGCTTGTTGGCGAAGGTCTCGACGGGGCCGCGCGGCTGTTTGCGCGTTTCGTGAAAGGTTTGCAGATCGGCGCAAAGCGAGGAAACGCGCAGGCCGGTGAGATGCTCGGCCATATCGAACCAGTGGGAGCCGATGTCGGCCATGCAGCGGGAGGGTCCGCCGTCTCTCGAGGTAACGCGCCAGTTCCAGTCGGTGTCGTAGAGGAGCCAGTCCTGGGAGTAGGTTCCCTGGACGACAAAGATTTCGCCGAGCGCGCCGGATTCGCGGAGGGCGCGCATCTGCTGGACCATGGGATAGTAGCGGAGATTGTGACAGACACCGTTGCGTACATTGCGCTGGGCGGCGAGAGTGACCAACTCCTGCGCTTCGGCAGCGGAGGTAGCAAGGGGCTTCTCGCAGAGGACATGCTTGCCGGCCAGCAGCGCCTGCTTCGCCATGGGGAAATGCGCCGCATTGGGCGTGCAGAGGTGGACGGCCGCGATGGAGGGGTCGGCGAGGACGGCGTCGAGGTTGAGACGCGGGATATCCCAGGCGGAGCCGAGTTGGCGGGCGGCGATGGGGTTGCGGCCGACAATGGCGGCGACTTCCACGTGCTCGACGCGGCGCAGGGCTTCGAGATGGACGCGGCCCATGAAGCCGGTGCCGACGATGGCGGTGCGAATGGGAGTGGTCATGCCTGGAGAACCTCACCAAATGATCGAATCTGCATATTAATATGCCGTCGCGAAGGCTGCGTTCACGATTCCATCGTTACGGATCGTATGCGAAGGCACGCCTCACTTCTGGCTGAAGCAAGTAGTAAACGATAAAAATGCTGCTCACGGTATCAATCGCAAAATAGGGCGACGAGGGGAGAAGCGAAAGCCACTTCGGATAAAGCGCCCAACCGAACGTAAGGAACTGAGCAAGATTGAGCAGGGGAAATCCACAATCGCAAAGGAGCAGCACCCAAGCCCACCCTTGCTGAAACCAAACGCCCAGTACGATGGCGGATCCGAGAGCAACGAACAGCGGCACCGCCCGCAGCGCCATCGCCGATGGCATCGATTGAAGCAGCGGCGCTAGCTGGACCGTGAACCTAACCACCGCTGGCCGACTTTCAGGATGCAAATGGGCCACCAACAGAGCGGCGCAGAGCGCTCCAGTTTTCAGAAGGAAAAAGGCAGCGATGAGCTTGGTCCCGAACAATCGCCTGCGGTTTGCGAGCATACTCCCTTCAATTGACATCACGCCGGGGCCATCAGGCGCCGGAAAGCTATACCCACCACGCCGCTCCCGGCCGCTCGCGGATGACTAAATCGTTGAGGAATGACGCGGCTTTGGTCAGGCCCTCCTCGGCGGACATCAGCGAGTCTTCGTGTTCGATGGAGAGCACGCCGTCGTAGCCGTACATGCGCAGCGTGGAGACGAATTCTTTCCACCATTCGGCGCCGTGGCCGTAGCCGACGGTGCGGAAGATCCAGCCACGGCGGCGCTCGTCCGTGTAGGGTTTGGTGTCGAGGACGCCGGTGAGGGGGAGATTCGCCGAGTAGAGCTGCGTATCTTTTGCGTGGACGTGGAAGATGGCGTCACCGAGGATGCGGACCGCGGCGATGGGGTCGATGTTCTGCCAGAAGAGATGGCTGGGGTCGAAGTTGGCGCCGACCGAGGGGCCGGCGAGTTCGCGCAGGCGCAGCATGGTCTCCGGGCTGTAGACGACGAAGCCGGGATGCATCTCGATGGCGATGCGGACGCCGTGGTTGGCGGCGAAGTGGCCGTGCTCAGTCCAGTAGGGCGCGACGACCGCGTCCCATTGCCACTGGAGGACGTCGAGGTAGTCGGGGGGCCAGGGGCAGGTGACCCAGTTGGGCTGCGACGCAGTGGGCGAGTCGCCGGGGCAGCCAGAGAAGTCGACGACGGTGGGGATGCCGAGTTTCTCGGCGAGGAGGATGGTTTTGCGGCTGACGTCGGCGTCGCGGGCGGCGCGGGTCTGGTTGGGATGGAGCGCGTTGCCGTGGCAACTCAGGGCACTGATGGAGACCCCATGGTCGGCGAGGAGCTTTTGGAATTCAGCGAGGGCGCCGGGATCGTCGATCATGGAGAGCTTGCAGTGCGCGTCGCCGGGATAGTTGCCGGTACCCAGCTCGACGGTGTGGATGTTGAGCTTGCCGAGTTTGTCGAGGACGGCGGGAAGAGGAAGCTGGGAGAGCAGCGGGGTAAACACTCCGACATTCATAGACGGGAAGGCTCCGGCGGTGGTGGCCGCAAGCAGCCATAATACAGAGCGCCGAGCTTAGAGCACAGGGCGCAGACCATGCACGTTGTCTCGGAAAACGGGACGGGCTGCGGCCGGTGCGGGGAGAATGGATGGGATGGAAGCGATTGGACTGAAGGAAGGCGCGGCCCGGTGGGATTGCGTGAGCCTGGGCGAGGTGATGCTGCGGCTCGATCCCGGCGATGGGCGGGTGGCGACGACGCGGCAGTTCGCGGTGTGGGAGGGCGGCGGCGAGTACAACGTGGCGCGCGGGCTGCGGCGGTGCTTTGGGCTGCGGACGGCGGTGGCGACGGCGCTGGCGGACAATCCCGTGGGGCGACTGGTCGAGGATCTGATGCTGCAGGGCGGCGTGGATCTGAAGCTGGTGCGCTGGGTTCCGTATGACGGCGTGGGGCGGGCGGTGCGCAACGGGCTGAACTTTACCGAGCGGGGATTTGGCGTGCGGGCGGCGGCGGGCTGTTCGGACCGCGGGCACACGGCGATCGCGGCGGCGAAGCCGAGCGCCTGGGATTGGGACGCTGTCTTCGGAGTGCAGGGGACGCGTTGGTTCCACACGGGCGGGATCTTTGCGGCGCTGTCGGAGACGACTCCGCTGGTGGCGGCGGAGGCGATGGATGCGGCGCGGCGGCATGGGACGCCGATCTCTTATGACCTGAACTATCGCGACTCGCTGTGGAAGAGCATTGGCGGGAAAGCGAAGGCGCAGGAGGTGAATCGGGAGCTGGTGCGGAAGGTGGATGTGCTGCTGGGGAATGAGGAAGACTTCTCCGCGATGCTGGGGGTGTCGGTGGCGGGGGTGGGGGAGGACTTTGGCGAGCTGCCGGTGGCCAGCTATGAGCAGATGCTGCGGGCGGTGGCGGCGGCTTATCCCAACCTGAGGCTGGTGGGGACCACGCTGCGGACGGCTCATTCGGCGACGCGGAATGCCTGGGGGGCGATGGCGTTGTGCGGGGACGCGGTGGTCCTGGTGCCGCAGCGGGAGGTTGAGATTTTGGACCGGGTGGGGGGCGGGGATTCGTTTGCGTCGGGGCTGATCTATGGGCTGCTGACGGGCCAGCCGGTGGAGTGGGCGGTGCAGTGCGGGGTGGCGCATGGGGCGCTGGCGATGACCACTCCGGGCGACACCAGCATGGCGACGCTGGCCGAAGTGGAGCGGGTGATGGCGGGGGAATCGGTGAGAATTATGCGTTAGGACTGGTAGGGAAAAGGGACCCTGGAGGTGAAGGTTTCGTTGAAAATAAAGACTTTTGGTAGTGGGATTGACTCTTTCATAAACACCATGGCGGGAGCGGTCGATGCGGCCTGAACGGGAGGGCGCGATGACGATCCGGGAGCGGCTGGAGCGGTCCGGGATCATGCCCGTGTTGCGGGCGCGGACCGAGCGGGAGGGTCACGCGCTGGTGCAGGCGCTGGTGGCAGGCGGCATTACCGTGATGGAAGTAACGATGACCGTGCCGGGGGCGGTGGAGTTGCTGGGCGCGCTGAAGGCGGAGTACGGCGACCGGCTGCTGCTGGGGTCGGGCACGGTGACGACCGCGGAGCAGGCGGCGGCGACGATTGAGGCGGGCGCGGAGTTTGTGGTGAGCCCGAGCTTTCATCCTGAGGTGGTGGGGGTGACGCGGGAGATGGGGAAGGTGTCGATTCCGGGGGCGCTGACACCGACGGAGGTGATTACCGCGTGGCGCGCGGGCGCGGATTACGTAAAGGTGTTTCCCTGCTCGGCAATGGGCGGGGCGAGCTATCTGAAGTCGCTGCTGGCGCCGTTTCCGGAGTTGCGGCTGATTCCGACGGGCGGGGTAACGCTGGGGACGGCGGCGGACTTTTTGCAGGCGGGGGCGAAGGCGCTGGGGGTGGGGACGGATCTGGTGAATCCGCAGGCCATTGAGGAGGGGCGGCCGGAGACGGTGACGGCGATGGCGCGGGCGTATGTGGAGGTGGTGGAGAAGTTTCGGAGTCGGGCTTCGGCGGGCGAAGGCTAAAAGGCGGCGAGCCGGGGCTGAGATGCGCGGGGGACGGCGGGCTGCGCCGTCCCCACGCCGTTTTGGCTCACTTCTTCAGCGAATAGATCACGTTGATGGTCGTTTCCACGGCCACCGGGTCGCCGTTGAGCAGGTAGGGCTTGTAGAGCCAGGTCTTCACGGCGTCCGTTGACGATTTCTGCAGCGTGGGCGGGCCGGAGACGACGTGCAATTCCACGACCGTGCCGTCTTTGCCGATGGTGGCGCCCAGCACGACGGTTCCCTGCACGTGCTGGTCCTTGGCTTCCTGCGGATAGACAGGATTCTCGCCGCTGATTCGCTGGCCAGCCATAATGCCGGCCGCGACGTGCACCGAATTCGGGGGCTGGTGGCTGTCGAACGCCGCAAGGGCGAAGGTGTTGACGTGAACGCGGAGGGCGAAGGCTGAGGCGCAGGCGGCGAGGCCCAGCCCGGCGCACGCCAGGACGAGAACGGCGCGCCTTGCGCCTCCCAGGTCGATTGGTTTTTGGTTCAGTCGCATGAGTCTCCTCTCAAAGGTGTGGGCATCGAAGATTCCGATGGCGTGGCAGGTATTGACGGGCGTCCGCTCGATGAGGACGGAGGCCAGCCGCAGAAGGGATTGCGCGTACTGTTGGCGTCCGCTGCCGGTGGAGGCCAGATGATCGCACACCATCTCGCGGGTTTCGGTGAGGCGGTTGCGCGCGGCCCAGAGCAGCGGGTGACCGGTGATGGGGAGGGTGAGCGCCTCGAGGAGCAGGTTGCTGAGAAAGTCGTTGCGGAGCAGATGCGCGCACTCGTGGGCGAGGACGGCTTCGAGATCCGGGTTCGTGAGGCGGGGCAGCATGGCGGCGGGCAGCAGAATGACCGGGCGGCGGAAGCCGAGGACGACGGGCGAGAAAACGCGTGTCGACGACGCCACGGAGACGCCCTGCAAACCGAGCCGATGGGTGCAGCGGACGCAGCAGAGGGCGGCGGCCGCGGTCTCCGGCAGAGCAACTGCGTCGCGGCGGAGGGCGCGCAGGCCGGCGCAGCGCCACAGGAATCGCGCGAGGAAAAAGAGACAGGCGAGTCCATAGGCGGCGGCCATGGCAGCGAGCGAGAATCGAGGCAAAGGCAGATTGCCGAGGGTGCTGCCGGGACCCATGACCACCGAGACGACGCCATCGCCGGGATGGAGGCGGCCGGGCCACGGCAGGACCGCGCGCACCCATTGCCAGGAAGCGACGGAGGCGGCGGGGAGCGCGCTTTGGAGGACGAGGACTGCGACCCAGATGCGATGCTCGGCAGCGGGGCCGGACGGACGGACGAGGCGCGCGGCGATCCAGCCGGCGGCGAAGAGCAGCGGCACCTGCCAGAGCGCGTTGGCCAGATAGGAAAGCATCCACGATGCGAGGGTAGTCATGGCTTGACCTCGTCGTCGCGCCCGTCGCGGCTGAAGCGCTGGGAAAGCTCGGAGAGCTTTTTCGCGTCGATCTGCCGGCTTTTGAGCAGGCTCATCACCAGTTCTTCGCTGGAGCCGCCAAACATGCGATCGACCAGGTCGCGGACGCCCTGGCCGAGGGCGCGATCCTGGGTGACGCGGGCGCTGTAGAGGTAGGCGCGGCCCTGCAATTCGCGCTTGAGTCGGCCTTTGCGCTCGAGGATATTGAGGACGGTCTGCACGGTGGTGTAGGCCAGGGGCGGGTCCAGCTCGGATTGCACGGAGCTGACGGTGCTTGCGCCGCATCGCCAGATGACCTGCATGATGCGCAGCTCGAGGCGGGTGAGGGCGCGGGGTTTGGGCCTGGGCTTGTCCTTCTCCACGGGTCGTTCTCCTAATGTGATAGGAGATTAGGCCGGAAGGCGGTGGGTTGTCAACTATGAGTTTAGGAGATGGGGGAATACGGCGGCGGTGATGTCGCCGGCCAGTTGGAAGTGAGGGCGAAGCGCATTGTCATTTTGCGTAGGTTGATGGTCGTCGTTGGCGCAGGACCGGCAAACCGGAAATAACGGTGCGGGCGGGGCGGTAAGTCGGTGCGAATCAAGGTCGAAACTTCCGGTTGGCGGACAATCCGCCCCGGGACCGGCACGGCGTAAAATCTGCTCATGAAGCGCGCCATTCACATATTGCTATTGATCGTTGCGCTTGGCACATCAACACAGGGGATACCCCAGGCGAACACCGTGCGTGTGCCGGATTCTGCGACCGCGTTGAAGATCGCCAGACCGATCCTCATTAGGACTTACGGATGGCCCCGGATTCATTACGCGCGACCATTGTCGGCGGAGTTGGCTG